>NZ_BAAHCI010000006.1:0-44829 GCF_054775955.1 Nocardioides pacificus | reverse complement strand
GACCCGAACGAACAGGTGCAAGCCATCCGCTCATGCCGCTGATAGCGTCTCGTCGTCGTCGCGGAGAGCGACGACGACGCGAGCGAGGCCGTCGAACAGCTCTGGGAGACGGGCAGGTTTGACCGCTACGCGATCTCGCGCATCGGATTCAGCGGCTTCACATCAACACCGACGGAACTCTTCACACCGGACCCCGGCACCAGCCGCATCCCCTAACACTCAGGCATGTCCTGACAAGCAAGGACAACCTGGGGATCTGGACCCGGCGCAAACCGGGACCGGGGCTCTCCCCAGAGCCGAACGATTCGCCATTCGTCGCGCCGAACTACTCCGCGGACCTGTAGACATAGGAACTCGCAGGTCATAGCGAAATTGAGAAGTTCGGAGTTCCAACGTGGTGCGTGAGTGGATTACCTACGACGAGGCCGCGGAAGTCCTTGGGTGTTCGCGGCCGGTCGTCGCACGTCTCCTCGAGGAGGGCCGGCTAGAGCAGCGCAAGGGGCTGGCCCGCAAGTTCCCCTCGATCAACGCGGCGTCAGCGCGTCGGCTGGCGGGCGAGCTCGCGGCCGAGGATGCGGAGCGTGTCGAGGCCGAGCGTGTGCGCCAGGAGCAGCGCGCTGCCTGGATGACGCCACCGGCCGATGGGCAGGTGTGGCTCGACGCGCCAGTGGTCGCGGCGCTGCTCTCGGTGAGCATCCAACGGGTCTACCAGCTGCTCCGCGCTGGCCGGATCCCCTACACCGTCCACGGCGGCAAGCACTGGATCAGACGGGTGGACGCTGAGGTCATCGCGGCCGCGCGTGCGTTCCACCAACGGGCCCAGGAAGCCCGCTCCCGTGGTGCAGACTCGGCTACGGCTGAGGGATCGCGGTGAGGCTCAGCAGTGGCCCCACATGCCGCGGTCGGCGCGCTTGGCCTGGGCCTGGGTGCTCTTGTAGGCGCGGGTGCGCTTGAAGGGCTTGCGGTCGTAGATGTAGACGCGGGCGTTGCCCCGGGAGAGCTGGGCGCGGTTGATGTCCTTCTTGCCCTTCAGCACGTAGCGCAGCAGCCGGTTGTAGCGGTCCTTGAGCTTCTGGGTCGGGTCCGAGACCAGCTTGACCCGGGTCCCCACGGGCAGCATCTGCTTCATCGCAGCCGAGGCCTGCGGCCCCCAGCACTGCACCCCGCCGTGGACCTCGGGGGTGTCGATCCCGATCAGTCGCACGTCCTTTCGACCTCCGCGGGGCAGCAGTCGGACCCGCACGGTGTCGCCGTCGATGACCTTGACGACCTTCGCGTTCTGACGCAGCGTCGCCTGTGACCCGGAGCCGCTTCCAGAACCGGTCCCTCCCCCGCCGCCGGAGGCGCCACAGGGGCACGGGAGCGAGTCGCAGGCCCGGCCGTCGTTATCGGCGTCGAGGCGGTGCGGGTCGGACTGTGGGCCGCCTTGGGAGAGGTAGAAGTCCTGGGCCTGCTGCTGGGTGTTGAAGTCACCGCAGTCACGATCGGCCACTGCGTGGGCGGCCGGGAACGTCGCCAGACCGGCGAGCATGAGGACGAGCGCGAAGAACGCACCAGCGAGACGACCAACCATGACGAGCAACCCCCAAGAGCGAAATCCAGATGTGTCTCCTGAGGCTAGGCGCGCCATGCGGCCCCCGCAGAGACTTGCCCAAACTCAGCCCCACTGGGCCACACATGGTCGAGAGCGAAGGGCCGGTTCCTCGGGGAGTGTCAGTGTGGTGCGGCCACAACGCGTCCAGATCCGGGAGGACGGTTGAGCGGATCTTCTCGACGTCCGGACGGTCGGGGGGCGAGTCACCGCGCACCTCGGCGTGATGCTCCAGGTCGTCGGCGATCATCAGCAGCGCTGAGCGCAGAACCTGGTAGACGTCTTGAGTGATCTGCCCGGTGTAGCGCAGGAGGAGGAACCCGGCCGCGTAAATGAGCTGCAGGCTGTCAATGTCGCCGTTCTCCGCTGCGGCGAACGCGCCCTCGATGGTGTCCCAGGGCATGAGGGTGGCGATGCTCGCCCCCTCCCGCGATGTCGTGGCCTGCGACCTCGTAGTCGTAGAGCATGTCGGCGCCTTGTTGTAATCCGAAGGGGGCGCCCTCGGAACCGTTATCGGCATAGACCGGGTCGGTGAAGTGGGCCAGGTAGCGGGGATCGGTCGTCAAGATCATCAGCCCTCCCCCTCCAGCGGCCCCAGGCACTCGCTGGCGGGCAGGCACTCGCGTTGGGGCACCCCGGTGCGTTCATGATTTTTCGGTAGCCCACAGCGCTCCTCGGAGCCCGGCTCGCCGTCGACGCGGAGCATGGGCCGGCCTTCGTGCAGCGGACGCTCACAAGCGGCAGTCATCAGCTGGTGCTCCTTAACTGAAGTGTGGGACGCGGGCTCTGCCTGGCGTCCTCATTGTTGCGCCGGCGTCTGGTCGATGGGGGGCCTTTGAGCACCGGCCTGTGGAAACCGGCGCCCCTCCCCCGGCGTGTACGTCTCAGAACGGGGTCCCGAAGTCTGGGAGCACATCGACGACCACGAGGGTCGACCGTGGACCGGGAGGTCTTGATGGGCGTGCACGTAGATGGCGTCCAGGATCTCGAGGACCCCGGTGAACGCCTCAGCAACTGGGTGCATAACGTCGCCGGTCAGCTGGGGGTCATCACTCTCTCACTGTGTTAATGCCTGAGCCTCGCCAATGCGGATTGGTAAGGGGGCGGTGGTCAGGTCGAACTCGATGCTTCCGGACTGGCCCCCGCCAGTCCACTCGACCACCCAATGGCTCGTCGCGGTGACCGGGTACGCGCCGTGTGGCTTGTCGTCGCTCATCTGCTCGTAGCGATGCCCACAAGTCGGTGAATCCTGCTTGCCGTAGTGGTCGGCGTACGGGGTCCCGCGGCCGGTGCAGGTGACCTTGGTGCCGTCGCCCATGTCCCACACGATGCTGGAGACCCTGGCGGTGGCACTGACCGATACAGGCCCTTCGCTGGCCGAAGCCGTGATCGGCCCGAATGTGTCGTCCGTCGGGTCTTCGACCCACATCCACACCGGCAGCCCGACCAGGCCCACCCGGTCCTGCCCGGGCTCGGGCACGATTCCGATCTTGACCGGGTCAAGATCCATTGAAGCGATCGCCCGGCGCGCCAGGTCCTCGGGGTTGACAAGGACCTCGCCGGTCTCCACCCACGCATTCTGGTTTGATCCCTGATACGGAGGCGCTTGGATACACGGGTGCCAGTCGCCGTCTTTGTCGGACTGGCCCGCTGGCGGATCCGGCTGAGGAGAGACTGGCGTCGAAACGATGTAACACATGTGCTCGCTGCTCCAGCTTCCACCACCCCGGGAGCACTGAATCTCCGTGTCACCGAACATGCAGGTCGAGAAGCCACCCGTGGCCTCACCGCCGCCGCTATTTCCACCGGGGTTGCCACCGTCCTCCTCCTCACAGTCGACCTCGCCGGTCGCCTTGTCGACGACACAGCCCGCAACCGCCGATGGGACCGCAGCGGCCACGACCACGACCAATGATCCGAGAATTGCCAGCAGAGCAAGGAAGCGCCTCAGCATGACTGGTCCCACAGGAGGTCGGACCCGGATACCTTCCAAGTGCCCTTGTCCTTCACGAGGACGTACTTCACCGGCGCAGGGTTGCGCAGCGGGTTGCCATCCGGAGCCGTGTAGTCGGGCTTCCGCACGTTGCCCTTCACCTTCACGGTCACTCCCGTTCGGTCCTCGCAGTCAGTAATCTCGATCGAGGTCCCTCGGTTCCGAGGCGCCGTGAGCGTGTGGACGTAGCTGCCCGTCTCGGTGACGTCGGCCTGCTTCATGTCGACCACCGACTCCTGCACCTCGATGAACACGTCGCCGGTTGCGACTGGATTGAGGGTGTTGAAGTCGATCGTTCGCGTTCGGTACGCGCGATCCCTCACCGTGAGGTACTTCGTCAGCTGAGCGGCCGCCTCATCCTCAGGTGCCTTCGGAGTTGGGGTGGCTGTCGGTGTCTGGGAGGGGGATTCGCTCGGCGTCTGGACCTTGGGCTCGGCGTCATCGGCGCAGGATGTCAGGGCAAGCGCAAGAGCGAGGGCCACTCCCCCGGGTGCAGACTGGTGGTATTTCCTCATGCGCTCTCTCCTCCTCTGTGCGGGGTCATGACGGACCGCTGGTCGATTCCGAGCCTCTTATCGTCGTTGTAGAGGGTGCGGATGGTGTCGCGCAGAACACGGCTCGTGCGACGCGGTGGGCGTCAACGTCGCGGCGGTCGCCGCCCGCCGCGGCGTAGCGGACGCTGAACTCCTGGTTGAACGTCGTCATGTGCTGGTGATCCTCTTCTGGGTCAGCTCGCGAGCCAGCCGTGTGTACGGATGATGGTCTTAGTGCGCTCGGACAGCTCCGTGGGCGCGTCGCCGTCGTCGGACCGGTTGCATATCTCGTCGCGCAAGATCCGGTCGGCCTCGAACTGGTCGCCTTCGGCCTTCCTGACGTGGGCGAGACACAGACGGGTGCTCTCCCCGTCGGGGTCGGCGCGGTGGGCGACATCGGCGGCGGCACGGGCCTTGCTGAGGGCGCTGACGGCCATCGCCTCGGTGACCACGATGAGCGCGACGTCGGCGATCCAGCCAGGGGCCATCTGGTCGACGCGGTTGGGCTCGTTGACCAGCCACTCCCATCCTTCTTCTCGCAGCTGACTGAACGGCGGGGCGTCCCCTACCAGCTTGAGTGCTGTGCACAGGTCGGCCACGCCTTCCGCGCCCCCGCGGGCCTGGCCGCGCTTGCGAAGCCGGGAGAACAGGTCCAGGTCGACGAGAAGGCCGTCGTCGACCTGGTAGACGTTGACCCCGGTGAGTCTGGCGGCCGGCGCCTTGTCCGCATAGGGAAGGTGGTCCTCGCCGGTGTGGGGGTTCGGGCCGAGCCAGTCGCGGACGATGTTGGTGTAGTCGCGCACCTTGCCGTCGGAGATGGAGAAGGCCTCGCGGATCTGCTCGCGGGTTGCGCCGTGCTTGCGGTGCAGGGCGAGGAATGCCAGGAGTTCGGTGAAGTAGGGCTTGCGCTTGGCGAGCGCTTTGCCGTGGGTGCGCGCGGTGACTGGGCCGAGCAGGGTGAGCCGGGGCCGGTTGCAGTCGGTCGAGAACCAGTCTGCGATGTCCTGGTCCAGGGTGGGGTCCTTCTCCTCGACCTGGCCACGGACGCAGGCGGGGACCTTCGGCGCGAGGACCTCGAGGTCCTCCTTCACGATGGGGCTCTCCCGGATGTAGTCCTCGTCATCGAGCTCGAGAAGGGAGGACAGCGGCTCATCGATCGCGTTCTCGGGTGTGTTGCGCGGCATGGTGTACTCGCGGCGCAGAGCGCCGGAGGAGTCGGTGTAGGCCTCCCAGCCGTCGGCGGCGGTCTCGTCCACGGGTGTGTCCACGTAGGCCGGGGTCTCGCTCTGGGCGTAGACCAGAGCGCATCCGCGGGCCTCGTCGCTGGTGAGGCCGACGGCGATGAGGTCGAGCCCGGCGTGCTCGAGGACGACGCGACCGGTGTTGGTCATGTGCAGCACCGCGCCGGGGGTGTTCGGACGCTCTCCGGCGACGACGACGGAGGTCGCGGTCTGGCCGACGTGGTCCTTCACCAGCTGCAGGAGCTGTTCGAGGTCGTCGGGGTCTCCGGCTGCGGCGTCGAGGAGCAACATCCTGGCGGGCCAGGTGTCGTCGTCGACGCTGCCGGTGCGGGCGGTGGAGACGTCGGTGCTGTGTCGCTTCGCCCGGTCGACGGCGGTGACCGCGGTGGCGAGGATGTCTGCGGTCGCCGGTGTCCCGGCCGCGCCGGTCGGGTAGTAGGTGATCCGGTCGTCCATGGCGATGGCTTCCTCAGCCACGCCGATGCAGTCGACGCGGACGCGGCGCGACCAGGGGTTGACGGCCAGCTGCGCGGCGAGGTGGCGTGCGAAGTCGCGGCCATGGGTGGGATCGCCACTGATGGTCAGCAGGGACAGCTCCTCGCAGTTCAGCAGCCACGTGTCCCCGGTGTCGCTCACGCCGATGGTGACCAGCAGCGGGTAGGGCGCCTCGACGGAGCCGGTGTCGGGGCCGAGGTCTTCCGCCGCGGTGTCTGTGCTGACGTGCCAGTGAGTCTGGTCGGGGCTGCCCACCCACGGAGCCGGTACGGCGGCCGGGGCGCTCAGATGCAACGTCAGCTTGCCCTTGGCAAGCTCCACGGCTGCGAGCGGCGGCATCGTGGCACTCTGAGCTCCCACCGAGGCCGCAAGGCGACGCAGAGCCTCGTCGGCGAACTCGACGGTGGCGGCTGCGGCGCGTCCGGTCGCGTTCAGGGTCATCTCCACCGGCGCCAGCTCCGGTGACGGAGTGGCGATCGCCCGACCTGGCGGCCGGTTCCGGAAGGCGGCGCGCCGGCGCATGCGTAGCGCTGACAGCAGTGCGGCGGACAGCAGCACGCCCCCACCGGTGAGACCCGCGAGGACCCAGGGCGCCTCGAGGACTGAGCCCTCAGCGTCGTCGGTCTGGTGCACGTCGACGGCCGGCTCGGTCGGCCCCTCGCCCTGCGGCACCTCGAGGTCCAGCCTCTTCGGGGCCTGGGGCGCGGGGATCGCCGGCGTCTCTTCGGACGGAGGACCCGCCGGCTGCTGCCCGATCTCAGGCCGGGCGGGCGTCTCAGGCCTGCCCTCCCCATGTGGCTGTGGCTGCCGGTCGTCGTGGCCGGCACGTGGCTGGGCTCCGGGGAGGTTGAGCTTCCAGCCGACCTCGATTGCGTCGGGATCAACCAGCTGGGCGCCGCCGGGCTGTGTGATGCCGGCGGAGGCCTCGTATATCTCGGGCCACCGGTCTGCATCACCGAGCTGCTCGTGGGCGATGTGGCTGAGCGTGTCATGGGGCCGCACGGAGTAGGCGCGAACCGAAGCTCCGCCACCCGGGGCGGGCAGCTTCAGCACCCAGCCGGGCTCGAGGAAGCTGGGTTGGGAGCCGAGGAGGTCGCGGTTGAGCGCGACGATCTCCTTGTAGCGCGCGCCGTCACCGAAGTGGTCCTCAGCGATCGACCACAGGCTCTCCCCCGGCCTGACCGCGTGAGCGAGCGTCGCGGGCTCCCCCTTCGCCTCGACCCGCTCCGCGTGCAGGGAGGGCGTCTGGTCGACGATCCTGGCCTGGGTGTGGCTCGCGGTCGCTGGCGTGGCCGCGGCTGCCGGGCCGGTGTTGGTGCCTGGCGCAGCCACCGGAGCTGCGATGAACAGCAGAGCAGCGAGTCCGACCAGGCCGCGAGCCGCGCTCTGCGGCCGGCCGAGACCCGGCAAGGGTGGCGTCTCGACTCTGCGGAGCCGGGCGAAGGTCTCCACCACCAGGCTGAGGGTCATCAGGGCCCACGCGGTCCAGCCGATCACCTCGAAGAGGCTCAAGACCAGGGTGCCGTCATCGGGTGCGAGGAGTGCGTCCTTGACGCGCTCCCAGCTGGGCGCCTGGTCGGGGATCGGGTTGGCTCCGATCGCGAGGAGGAGGGCGGGGAGGCCGATGATGATGCCGACGACGGCGAACGTGGCGAGCAGTCCGGTCAGCCGCTGGCGCGGGGTGGGCGTAGTCATTGTTCGACGCCTCCTTGGGCGCGGATGAGCCGTGCCGATGCCTGCCCGGTGACCCTCAGCGAGTTCAGCCCGATGATGGCGAGGAACTTGCTGTCGTAGGTGTCGGTGGTGCGCACGATCAAGGTGTCGCCTCCGATGACGGCGACACTGCCCTGCACGTCGGCGGCGCTGAGGTAGCCCTGAGCGGCGGACTTGGCGGCGTTGATGTCAACGCGGAGCTCCTCGCCGCGAATGGCGCTCGAGCCCTGGACCTCCTGGGCGCCGGTGCGCGCTGCCTGGGCCGCGGCACTGCGTGCCTGCTGCTGGGCGTGCACCTTGCCGCCGAGGTCGACGGCCATCCCGACCAGGATGATCATCACCAATGACGCGGTGGCGAACCAGACGCTGATGGAGCCCCGCTCATCGCTCTGTCGTCGGATCAGGTGTCCCATCATCTGCGCTCCCGGTAGGCGTCGACGGGGCTGCTCGCGGTGGCGGTGATCGTGCGGGTGCCGGGTACGCCGGGGATGCTCAGATCCGACACGTTGACCGCGCAGGTCACTGTCACGCTGACCTGGGTGGTGTTCCCGATCGGTGCGTTGAACGCGGCAGCGTTGACCGTGATCCTCGTGTTGGTGCAGTGCACGTCCTGGTCCTGTAGGCCGCTTGCGGCCGAGGATGTGGCGGCGGCGACCGCCGCGCTCTGGGTTCGCTCGATCGAGGCTGCTCGTGCCGCCTCGTACGCGGCTGCTTCCACCGACTGCTTGGCGATCTCGACGCGTCCGCCAAGGACGATCATCGCCACGAAGAGCGCGAAGGCCGGGGCACCGATCGCGGCCTCGATGGCCACCGATCCGCGCTCGCCCCGGCTCCCGCGGAAGGCGTGGGCCCAAACGCTCGTCGTCATCATTCGGTGAGCCTCTCGACCGGGACACTGGCGCTCTGGCGGATGCTCACGCGCCAGCCAGGGATCACGCTCATGGACTTGCCGGTGACGGTGATCATGGCCGTTGTCGTGGTGCGTGATCCGGTGACACTGCTCGAGGTCATCACGTCGGACCCGCCGGCATCGCGAAGGAATCCGTTGGCGGTGGCCACTCCGGACTCGCGGGTGCCGTTCTCGCTGCCCGCCTCGCGTGCGCCCTCCTGCGCGGCCGCGAGCGCTACCTCGCGGGCGTGGTAGTACAGAGCGCCCTGGACGCCGAGGAACATCACCAGGAACAGAGCGGGCATCAGGAAGACCATCTGGATGGCCACGGAGCCGCGCTCGTCCCCGCGTCGGCGGCGGGAGTCGGCGAACATGGGCGGACTACCTGATCTTTCCGGCCTCGCTCGTCACGAACGCCCTGATCGCGGCGACGACGATGCCGACGATGAGGATGACCGCGCCGGCCCAGATGACCTGCTCGATCGTGACCGATCCGCGCTCGCCGGGTCGGTGCTTGACTATGCGGTCCTCCATGTTGGTGATCACGGCGAGGACCGCCACCTGGAGGGTGATGAAGAGCTTCATCATCGGGTTGTCCTTTCTGGGGGCGGAGTTCGTGTGGCCCGGGAATCGCGTCGCTGTCAGGTCGCGAATCGGAGCATGGAGGGGGTGACGAGGATCGCCATGAACACGATGCCGAGCAGGCTGGCGGGGATGTACATGCGCTCGGAGACGGCGTTGGCCCTTCCGAGCTCGGCGCTGAGCATCGCCGAACGCAGTGCGGTGGCTCGGGCGCGCAGGTTGTTGTAGATCTGGGCGCCGTCCTGGCCGGACTGCTGCATGATGTCGGCGAGGTCGTCGAGTTCGGGGACTGCGAGGTCAGCGGCGAGCCCGTGCAGTGACTCCCACGGGGCGCGGGTCATGTAGCGGGCGCGGCGTAGCTCGCTCTCGATCCGTTTGAACACCCACGTGTCGCCCACCTCGGCGGCAGTGCGCAGCGCCTGCTGGCCGCTGGATCCGTCGCGCACGCCGGTGGCGACCATGTCGATGTAGGCGCCCAAGGCACGGCTGAACTCGATGCGGGCCTTCTTGGCGTCGTCGGTGGCGTTGTAGTTGGGCATGAACCAGAACAGTGCGGCGAGCCCGAGCGAGCCAATGGTGGGGATCACGAATGGGAGCGGGAGCCCGATCACTGCGAAGAAGCCCGCGAACAGGGGCGGCATGGTCAGACCTAGCAGGGCCCAGACGACCTTCTCGCCGTAGAATCTGGTCTCGTTGACTTGGAGGATGGCCAGGTCCTTGCGTGGAGTGTGTGCCCACGCTGACCCGGGCAGGTTCTTCATCGCCCACAAGCCGATCCGGTCGACGAGAGATCTGGGTTCAGCGCTGTTCTCCACGGCGGGCGCGCCGGGGCCGTGGCCGAGCACGACATGGCGAGGAGAGAGCCGGTCCAGCGCGTCGGTGAGATCGGGGTCGGATGGGGCTATGCGCCACACCAGCAGGGCGACGGCGAGCCCGAGGAGGGTGCCGCTGGTGAGCGCGAGCTGGAGGCCGGTCACGCGAGCGCACCTTCCTTGTGCCCGTGCACCGCACGTTGCGCGTTGCGGGCCGGCAGGTCGAGGAAGCGCGGGAGCGGTTTGGCCACCGCCATCCGGCGCATCCACAGCAGCGTGGCGACGTAGGCGCAGAGCAGGACCGCGAGGATGACCTGACCGAGGGGGCTGCTGTACGGCTCGATGTAGTCGCCGGTGAGGGCGAGCACGCCCAGGACGCCAAGGGTGATCACGGTGACGGTGCGGGCGGTGGTACGCGGCTTTGCCTGGTCGGCGGCGATCTGGCGGCGGGCACGCACGTCGGCGGCGACCGTCTCGGCAAGGGCGTCCAGTGCCTTGGCCAGACCGGCCTGGCCGCGCCCGCTGGCGGCCAGGATCAGCTGGCTGGCCACCACGTCGCCGGTGGAGTCGTTGAGGTCTTCGGCGAAGGCGCGCAGCACATCCTCGGTGGTGGCGGTGTTGTTCCAGAGCCGGGAGACCATCAGCCCGACCTCCCGCTCGATGGGCGCGGGCGCCGACTGCAGCGACTTGATGAGGGCAGATCGCAAAGATTGGCCGGCCGTCAGCTTGCCCGACAGCGACCGGGTCCACTCCTCGAGCCCCTCGAGCTTCTCGATACTCGTCGCGGCTGGCGGGGGCGTGAGCAGCAACGGGAGGCCCACGATCGCGGCTGGGACGAGAACGACCGCGATCACCCAGCCTGTCATCAGCGCGACCAGGAGGCCGGCGACAGCACCGCCGGTGACGAGCCTCCGGGTGCGCGGGGTGAGCCGGGTGACCCAGCCGCCCGCCCGGCCGAACGGGGTGACGGCACTGGGCGCCCGAGGCGCCGCCGCAGGGACGGGGATCAACGCGTAGACCATGCCGATCAAACCGAGGACGATGAGCGCCCCGCCGACGGCGGGCAGGAATACGGTCATGAGGTCACCACCTCCGGGTGTGCATGGGACTCGGCCTGATAGGCCTCGAGGTCGAACCCGTGGCGGGCGAGTTCCTGGGCGAGCACGTGGTCGAGTTTTCCGGTGGCGACGGCCTGACCGAACCGGTTCGGGGCGAAGATCGGAGTGGTCGCATAGCCGCGCGCCGCGTCGATGCTCGGCTGGACGACCAGGACCTCCTCGACCCAGCGCTGCTTGCGGAAGGTGCCGTCGTCGTTGGGGACGACCACGCAGCGCAGGTACATCACGATGTCGATGGCGGCGGCGAGCTTGCTGATCGCGAGCTCTCGGGTGACCTGTGGGCCCTTCTCCATGGCGCAGGAGACAAGCTTCTCGATGGTGTGCTCAGCGCTGCGGGCGTGGGTGGTGCTGATCGAGCCCGGGCCCGACTCCATCGCCTTGAGCATGTTCCAGACCTCAGGGCCGCGGACCTCGCCGACGATCTGGCGGGCCAGATTGAACCGGAAGGAGTGGTGGATGGCCTCCTCGAGGGTGAACTCACCGGCCTGGCGGCCGTCGATGCCCACCTCGCCGGAGCCGGGTCGGTGCTCCCAGGCGTGGACGATCTTGTGCCGGTCGACCAGCTCGTGCAGGTGGAGCTCGAACTCGGTCTCGAAGGTGCCGATCATCTCCCAGGGCGGGATACACGAGCACAGCGCGCGGACCCAGGTGGTCTTTCCCGAGCCCTGGACCCCGGAGATGACGACGCTCTTGCCGGCGCGTACGCAGGCGGCGACGAAATCGGCCAGAACCGCGCCGCACGCCTTGCGGTCGCGGACCATCTCGTCCATCGACACCTCGCGCAGCCCGTGCCTGCGGATCACCACCGAGGTGTAGGCCATCACCCAGGAGCCGGCCGCGAGGCGGGCGCCACCGGGCAGGCGCAGGTCCAGGTGGGGCCGGGCTTCGGTAAACGGGCGATTCTGCCGGGAGCCGAGGTCGGCGAGAAACTCGCGCAGCTCGTCCTCCGAGTCAGCGATCGGGGCGGCCTCGATCAGTGTGCCGTCGTCGAGCTCCAGCCAGACGGCGCACACCGGACCGCGAGCGATGACGATGATGTTCTCCACGTCGTCGCGATCGACCAGGGGCTGCAGCCGGCCCAGTCCGAACAGCGCGGCCTTTAGCGCAGCCTTGAGGGCGTTCTCGTGCTGGCGGCTCCACGGCGGTCGGCCAGTCGACACGCGCGTCTCAGCCTCGGACTTGATGAACTCCTCAATGACGTCGAGGCCCATCTGCTCACGGTCCTCGTCGGTGATCCGGCCGCCCTCCTTGTCCAGACGAGCGGTCAGCCGGGAGGAGATCTCGGCCCGGTACTGGGCGATGAGCTCCCAGTCGAGCTCGATCTCTCCCACGTCAGCGACGGCGTGATCGGGGGCGACGAACGCGCGAGGCTCCTCGCCAGGCACCGTGACCAGCGGTCGGAGGGTGAAGTCTGATCGGGTGGGGCCCGACGACAGCTGCTCCGCGCTGCTCCAGACGCCGGCAAAGAGCGGCAGCGTCGAGGGGTCGTGGTCCTCACTGGTCCTCGGCGGGTGCTGCGGGGCGGGCGCGTCGCCGTGAGCAGCGCGGCCGTGCGCGAAGGCCGAGCGTGGGTAGCCGTCTGCTTGCCGCGGCTCGGGCCCTTCATCGGCCCCGGCCCCGCGCGCTGTGGCTGCGGCTGCGGACGGGCGTCCGTCGGTGGTCATGCGCGTCCTCCGATGGGGTGCGCGAGGGCTGCCTGGTTGGCGGTGAGGGTGGACTGGATGACCGATGCTGCGGTGCGGTAGCTGCGCACGAGCTCGCAGGACTCGAACTTCCGGGGCTTGCGGGCGCCGTGGGAGTAGACCTCCGCGGCCTCCAGGCCCCAGTCCACCGATGCTGTGACGGGAATCTGGAGCGCCTTGGCGATGTGGTGCGCGGTGTAGGGACGCACGCGTGCAACGCCCCGGGGAGCCGCCGGCCAGCGCCGGTCCTCGTCGATGAGGAGGACCCCGAGTCGTGAGAGGCCACCGACGGCCGCGAACTGATCGCGCAGCGTCTTGGCCCACGAGCGTGCCCCGGCCAGCGCGGGCAGGGAGCTTCGGGTGACCAGCAGGGTCAAGTCGGAGGCGGCGATGAGCGGCTGCGGCCACCCAGCGAGACCGAGCCTGCCAGCGTCGACGATGACGTCCTGCCCGTGGCGGTCCAGCGCGCGCAGCTGCTCGGCGAGCGGCTCCCACAGTGCGAGCAGGCTCGGGGCCTGCTCGTGGTCGCGGATGCCGGGCAGGAACCAGGGCGCCCGTTCCGCCGGGGAGTCGGGGGCGAGCAGCAGCGTCTCGCGAGGAAGGGCGGCGGACAGTGCGCCCTCGCGCAGCGCGAGGGCGAGGTTGATCAGGCCGCCCGTGGGCTCCTGGGTTCCGTGGAAGTAGCCCGCGAGGACTGCGGAGGATCCGGTCGGGTCTGCGTCGACCAGGAGCACGGGACGGTGCCAGTTGAGGGTGAGACCCAGCGTCGTGGTGGACACGCCTGGCGAACCGCTGGCAGAGGCGAGGACGATCAGCGCCATCGCTCAGCGCTCCCGCGCGTCCAGGACCAATGCCACCCGTCGGGTCGCGGCGCGGGCGGCCAGGTCGGCAGCGTCGCCTGCGGGGACCGAGACGTCGACGACTGTCTCGCCGGTCTCCTGCACACGGCTCACACCAACGACGAGCGCCTCGATGGTGGCCGGTTCCTCGTTGTTGACCTCACCCTGGTCGCCGGGCGTGGTGACGATCCGGACGGCGTCGCCGGAGTACAGCGGCTCTGAGGGCATCTGTGCCGGGCTGAGGCTGACGCCTACCAGGGACTCCCCCTCCCTCGGCACCACAGTGTCGGTGACGGAGTCTGCGGTCAGGAGGGCGCCGGCCCACAGATCGACGGCGGCGCGGCTGCCCTCAAGGTCCGGCTTCTGGTTCCCGGCGACCGGGCTCAGCACGGGGTCCACACTCAGCCGTGCAACCGAGAGGTCGCCGGCCTCGATGGTCTCGCCCCGTTTGATGTCGCGGCTGACCACGAGCACTTCCTGCGTGTCGTTGACCGAGGTGAACGCGAAGGCGGTCCCCAGCCCTCCTGCGGCGACCAGGGCCGCGCAGAGCGCGAACACCCAGGGTCTGCGACGCTGCTTGGGGCGCGGGCGCGCGGTGTTGTTGAGACTCGTCATGGGAGTGCTCCTGGGTGGAGCCTCGACGGACAGGCCCTGAGCGGTGTTCTGCGACATGGATCCCGAGTCCTCTCGTGTCTCGCTCACCTACGTGTCAAGACGGGCCGGGGCGATCAGCGCTGCGCCCATTCGACACGACAGCACTAGTGCAGTTCTATCGACCGGCTCGCCATCAACCGGTGACCGCCCCCGAAGTGCCATCGCCCAGTCCTGACCGGAGGGTCTCGCGGCTCAATCCCCCCGGTGGGACCGAGTACCAACGCCTCCGAACGATCCGGATTCCATGGGACCACATTTCGTCGGACTCGCCCAGAACGAATTTATCCCTGTGGATAAGCGCGCGGACCCGCCTGCATCTACGAACTCGTTCAGGAGGAGGCTGTCGCGCTGCGCTGGCGTCGCAGTTGTGCCTCAAGGAACGCGGCGCCCACCACGTCGACGGACTCACCGAATGCGCGGGCAAGCGCTTCGATCGTCTCCGCCGCCGGTAGCCGGGTCCAGCGCCCTTGCTCCCAGGCGTAGTAGGTGGGCACCGCCACGCTCACCGACGCGGCGAGCTCGGGAACGGTGAGCCCCGCCTGCAGGCGCAGCGCCCGGACATCGGGGACATCGCCGTCCAGATGGATCAGCCGCAGCGTCTCGATGTCGAGGGCCCTGGCGAGTCTGACCAGAAAGTCGGGGCGCGGAGTCGACATGCCCAATTCCCATCGAGAGATGCGCTCACCCCCAGCCGCTCCCACCAGGCGCGCCAGCTCATGCTGGGTCAGCCCTGCCTTCTCGCGAGCAGCCCGCAACGCGTCGGGGTCGATTCCGGAGACCATCGCCGAGGAACACTAGTGACCGACTGCTCGCTCACCAAGCTACTTCCCACCTAGGTGAGGAGAAAGCGAGGTGGACCATGAGCACTTCCCCAGCCGAGAAGACTGTTCCGGGTGTCGCCACCCTCACAGCACCTGGCAGCGCCGCCCCCGATCCACTGGCCGGCGCCCTGATGCCCGAGCGCAGCGGCTCGCAGGTGGGCATCCCCAGCATCGTCGAACGCGCACTGACAGTCGGATCCTCGAGCAGCCACCGGATGGGCTGCTCGCACCGGTTGGGCGCGCTGCCCTGCCTGAACCACGAGCCGCATGAGGGCGACGGGCGGGGCTGCGTGCACCACTCTGGTTCTGGCTTCCCGGACGACGAGTAGCCCGCCGCTGGCCGCCTCAGAGCCAGGGCACGCTCAGCCGTGCACCAGGCGTAGATGCCTCCGCCCGGGCTGCTCGACGGGCGCTTCCAGGCGCTGCATGCGCTCGAGCGTCATCGTGTGCCCGTAGCGCCGCAGCAGCCCCGCCAGTACGGGACCGAGGCCGAGCGAGAGCACGAACTGGTCCGCCTCGGCCTCCGTGTGGAGCTCGATGCGTCGGCCGGCCTCCGGCACCAGATAGGTCAGCGCGATGACCGCGCCCCCGAGCAGACCAGCCAGGGCTCGGTCTTCGACGACCGACTGCACCACGCAGACGACCCCCACGAGGCCGCGCAGCGCCCAGGAGAGCCGCAGGAACGGAAGCCAGGTGACGGCCCGGCCGACGCCGCGGCCCGCGGCCACCATCAGCCGCCACGGCATGGTCGCGGCAAGCAGGACCAGATCCAGTCGTGGCGAGATCACCTGGCGCCGGCCGACCGCGTAGGCCACGGCGGCTGCCACCTCCACGCCGGTCACCGCGCCCCGGTACGTCGCCTGGACCAGCCCAGGGGTGACGACCACGGTGTGCTGGCCGATCGCCGCCGCCACCGGTGTGCTCGGTCGCTGCACCCGGCGCACGAACAGCGCGTCGACGCCGACGCCGCGAGCGACGAGCTCGGCCAGCACGGGCGCCATCACTGCGGACTCGGTCTCCGTCACCGGCCGCGACCGCGTCAACGCCGCGATTGCGGGCTCCTGCAGCTTCCCCAGCGCCAGCGCGACCACCAGCCCGCCCGCAGCCATGAATGCCGCCAGCCCCAGCACCGGCGGGAGCAGGGCACACACCACCACGGTGAGCACGCAGCTCACCAAGAGTGTCGGGACCAGCGTCACGGCCTTCAGCACGGTCGTCGAGTACCTCATCTCGGCCCTCCTCCATCGTGAAGCACCAGCGCTGATCCCGTGGGCTCTGCTCGCGGTGATCGTGCGGCGGGCCCCGGATGACATAGGCGAACGAGACCAGTTTGTGCCCAGGTGCCGACAGCACCCGAGTTATCCACAGCCCGGCGCTGAGCGCAGCGGGCCGCGGACGGAACGTGGGTTCATGGATGAGCGGCCTTCGACTGAGAGGAGAGCTCGTGGACACCGTCAAGGCTGACCTCACCTGGCACCGGCTTGGCTTGATCGCCCAACTGCTGCACCAGGCCGCGGTCCAGGTGTGGGACGACGCCGACGAGGCCGCCCCTGACTCACCGCTACACGACCTTGGCCTGGGCATCTACCTCGCGCACTCCCATGCCAGCGCCCTGCTGGCTGACAGCGCAGAGCCGCCCCACGACGCCCCGCTCCCTGAGCTCCAGGGGCGGACGCCGCTGCAGTTGCTCATCGAGGCCGAGGAGTTGATCCGCCCCTTACCGGTGCGCCGGGCAGAGCTGGTTCGCGGCTGGCAGCTGGTCGTCGACCTGTGCGACCTCGTCCGGGAAGCTCGCAGTCTTGGCTACTGAGCGGCGCCTGGCGTACGCCGCCATCGACCAGGAGCTCTTCGACGTCACTCAGATCCCGGCGACTTCGCACGATGTGCGCAGCGTCGGCGAGATGCTCGTCGACGTCGACTATCTGGCTCGGCAACTGCTGATGGATGTCAGCGGCGATGATGCCGCCACGCTGCTACGGAGTTGGCCGTCGATGGTCGCGGCAGCGGCGGACCTGTGGGCCTCGCTGCCGGCTCGCCCGCCTAGCGTCGCCGAGCGGGATCACCCCATCATCAGTCTGTCCGCGCAGGCCTCGACCATCCAGGCCAGCCTGGCGGGTCGCACTGCTTGGCCGGGACCGGGCCCGGCGAACCTCCGCCTCGACCAGATGGCCCAGACCCTGCGTAACGCCGCGGCGCTGGTGAGCCGCTACGGCGCCGAGATCGAGCCTCAGCAGACCGAGGCTCACCGCGACCTCGAGGCAGCCCGGACCAGGATCATGCACGGCCTCTACCTGTCCGCCCACGCCGTCACCGTCGCCCTGTACGACAACGGCCGCGAACGCGTCAGCGCTGCACGCGGCGCCGGCCGTCGTGTCCAGCTCGCCCAACACCTCTCCCCCTACGCCATCGCACCCACCGGGGTCTGGGTCGACCGGATGTCGGCGTGTGAGAACACCGCGCGCAGCTACCTGACCCAGGGGTTCACCCAGGCCCTCGCGTGCGAGGCGATCCGGCCTGTCGACGACGGTCGTCTGGCGCAGGCACTGGCGGCCTGGGACATCCAGTCCCACCGCGCCCTGGCCCGCGACCTCGAGCCGTCCAACATCCTGCTGATCACCCGCACCCAGGGCCTCATCGCCGGCGCCAGCATGGTGCTCGTCGATGCGGCCACGACCGCCGGCATCCTCGAGCCGTCGGAGCATCTGATCCCCGCGATATCAGAAGCTGGCCGCTCCTGGAGCAACCTGGCCCGCCGATGGGGCGACTTCGCCCTCCCCGGCGCACAACTCGAGGAGCCACTGGCCCGCGCGGCCGCGGAGGTCCGCGCCGCCTACCGCCAGATCACCCAGGACGCCACGGCCGTGGCGTCATCGGAGGTCATCGCCACCCGGCCAGGACTCGCTCAGAGCGCCGTGACGACATTGCGTGCGATCGAGACCGGCTCCGAGCTCGCACACGTCGTCGCCGAGAAGGCCGATACCCCCAGCCTCACCGGCCCAGCCCGAGCCCTGTCCCGCCGCGCGCACAACGACGTCGAGTCCGGGCTGGCCACAGCAACGACGGAGAGTGACGTCGTATGGGTCTCCGCCGCCGACATCCTCGCGCGTCGCACCGTCCCGGTGCCGCGGCCCGTACGGGACGCCCTGCGTTCGGCGAGTGCGGCGACGGAGTCCGCGGCCATGGCAGCGGCGCCCTTGGCCCTGCTCGCGCACTCCAACTGCGGCACCCATCGAGGCAGCTGTCTCGCAGCGACCAGCAACCCCCCACCTGCCGGGCGCCGCCCGCCAGTACCTTCGCCCGGCCACAACGTGCCAGGCGGCCAGTCCGCAAGCGGCACTGATCCCTCAGCATCCGTCGGGCCACCTAGGTGAGCACCACAAGCCACCGGTCTGCGACCACCGGGCCACCACATCAAGACGAGAGGACGAGAGATGGCACAGGCGAGAGAGATGCTCAGCATCGCTGGATACCGAACGACGGTTCCCCGGGCCCGCGAACGCGCCCCCGAGGATGCCGTCACCGATCTGAGCGGAGCGGCCACGGCCCCTTCCGTTGAGCGAGGTCCGACTGAACGGGGGCGACTCGCTCTCATCCCCGCCACGATGAACATCACCGATGCGGCTGACTACATCGGGATCGCGAAGTCGACGCTGTACACCTGGCGCACCCGACGACCGGGATTCGGCCCGCGCGCCGTGAAGGCGGGCGGTGCTCTGCGGTACCGCCGCTCGGACCTGGATGCATGGATCGAGGCCCACGCCGAGGCACTCGACCTCGAGACAGAGCTGGAGAACGACGACCGTCCGGGCTCTAGGGGCGAGCGGTCATCGACATCCAACGGGTTGGGTTCCCTGTCACGACGCTCCGGTCCACGCCATCGATAGCGCTCAGAGGTCACGAAGGAGCGCCCCATGGCTCGCCCCCCGCTCCCCATCGGAACATTCGGGAGCATCACGACGCAGCAGGTACGTCCCGGCGTGTACCGCGCGCGAACGCGCTTTAGAGACCTCGACGGCGTCACGCGAGAGATCACGGGGACCGGTCGAAGCGCGGCCGCCGCCGTGCGAGAGCTCAAGACCAAGATCGCCGACCGAAGCGCCCCCTCCGGTGACCTCATCGGCTCTGACATGCGCATCAGCACGGTGGCCGACGTCTGGCTCTCGCTGTATCGGGCTGATCAGCGCTCGGAAGCGACCACCGCGAACGAGTACCAACGCATCATCGACAACGTCATCAACCCTGCCATCGGCAGTATCCGCCTGCGTGAGGCCACCGCTGGACGCCTTGAGCGACTCATCAGGTCCCAGGATTCGCCCAGTCGCCGCAAGAAGACCAAGACGGTCCTCAAGATGATGCTCGACGCCGCGGTGATCGACGACGCGATCCCAGCCAATCCGGTCTCCTCCACATCGCGGCTTCGAGGTCAGAAGAAGGACGTCCAGGCGCTCTCAGTGCAGGATCTCCAGGCCCTCCGCCTGGCCGTGGACGCCTGGATGACCAAGCGACGTCCCGGCCCCAAGCCGAACCAGGACATGCCCGACATCGTCGATCTGCTGCTCGCTACCGGCTGCCGGATCGGAGAGGTCCTCGCGATCCGCTGGTCAGACATCAACTTGGAGAGCGCCCCACCGACGGTGTCCATCAGCGGGACCATCAAGACCGAGACGGGAAAGGGCACCTACCGGAAGGCGAAGCCGAAGTCGGATGCTTCCAAGCGCACCATCGCGCTGCCCCCGTTCGCCGTCGACGTTCTGATCAGGCGCCGCATCGAGCAACCGGCCAATCGCCACGACGCGGTCTTCACCACCCGCAACGGCACCTGGCACCAGGTCGGGAACATCGAGCGGCGCTGGCGCTCGATACGAGCAGAGACCGGCTTCGACTGGGTCACCCCGCACACGTTCCGCAAGACCGTCGCGACCTTGATCGACCGCCTCGTCGACTCAGACACCGCAGCCCGCATCCTTGGGCACTCATCGGATGCGATCACCAAGGAGTTCTACATCGAGAAGGACCGATCAACACCCGACGTGACGCACATCCTTCAGGCCTTCGCCGCCAAGTCCACGACGACCGTTTCCGACGACTCGTCAGCCCCGGACGAAAGCTGATCCCCCCGACACCCGGCAGGGTCGGGATTCACCCGGCAGGGGCCCGAGGCGTCGGCGGTGCTGCGAGCCCCGTCCACGCTTCTGATTGCCCACGCCCAGGTCATCCCCAGGCATCAAAACGGGGCACGAGCGCCAGAGTTAATGGGGAGTAAACGCGGAATAGGGCTCCGTGACTCAAGAATCCAAGAGGCCTCTGACCAGCGTTTCCGCAGGTCAGAGGCCTCTTTTCGGTCGGGCTGACAGGATTTGAACCTGCGACCCCTTGACCCCCAGTCAAGTGCGCTACCAAGCTGCGCTACAGCCCGAACGCTCCGTCCGACACTGTCGGGCGAAGCGGGATGAACACTACCGCAGCCCCGCCCGACGTGTGGAATCGGGTCAGCGCTTGCGCTTCTCGCGCACCCGCTGGGTCAGCACGATGGGCGATCCGGCGAAGCCGAACTCCTCGCGCAAACGGCGCTCGATGAACCGCTCGTACGACGCGTCGAGCTTGCCGCTGGTGAAGAGGATGAACGTCGGCGGGGCCGTGGAGGCCTGGGTGCCGAACATGATCTTCGCCTGCTTGCCGCTGCGCACCGGGTGCGGGTGCTCGGCGACGAGACGGCCGAGGAAGTTGTTGAGCTGCCCGGTGGTGATCCGGGTCTCCCAGCCCTCGATGGCCTTGTCCAGCGCCACGGCGAGCCGGTCGATGTGCCAGCCGGTCCGCGCGGTGATGTTGATCCGCGGGGCCCAACCGACCTGCACCAGGTCGCGCTCGATCTCGCGCTCGAGGTAGTAGCGGCGCTCGTCATCGACGAGGTCCCACTTGTTGAAGGCGATCACTAGCGCCCGGCCGGCCTCGCGGATCGTCTGGATGATGCGCATGTCCTGCTCGGAGATGCTCTGGCTTCCGTCGATGACCAGCACGGCCACCTCGGCCCGGTCGATGGCCGTCGTGGTGCGCAGCGAGGCGTAGTACTCGTGGCCCGACGCCGTCTTGACCCGCTTGCGGATGCCCGCGGTGTCGATGAAGCGCCACGAGCGCCCGGCGAACTGCACCAGCTCGTCGACCGGGTCGACGGTCGTGCCGGAGGCGTCGTCGACAACCACGCGCTCCTCGCCGGCCAGCTTGTTGAGCAAGGAGGACTTGCCGACGTTGGGGCGTCCCACGATCGCGATCCGGCGCGGGCCGCCCGGCGGGTCCCACGACTCGGGGGGCGTCTCGGGCAGGGCGTCGAGGATCGCGTCGAGCAGGTCACCCGAGCCGCGTCCGTGCACCGCGGAGACCGGGTGCGGCTCACCGAGGCCGAGGTTCCACAGGCCGTAGGCCTCGGCCTCGGTCTTCTGGTCGTCGACCTTGTTGGCGGCCAGGATGATCGGCTTCTTGGAGCGGCGCAGGATCTTGACGACCGCCTCGTCATGGTCGGTGATGCCCACGGTGGCGTCGACGACGAAGAGCACGGCGTCGGCCAGGCCGATCGCGATCTCGGCCTGGGCGGCGATGCGCTCGGCCAGGCCCTCGGCGTCGGGGTTCCAGCCGCCGGTGTCGACGACCGTGAAGGCGCGGCCGTTCCAGTTGGCGTCGTAGGAGACCCGGTCGCGGGTCACGCCCGGGCGGTCCTCCACGACCGCCTCGCGGCGGCCGATGATGCGGTTCACCAGCGTCGACTTGCCGACGTTGGGACGTCCGACGACGGCGAGCACCGGCACCGGCCCCAGCGACGTCTCCTCGCCGGAGTCCGGCGTCGTGGCGTCGGGGGACGCGTCGTACTCAGTCATCTTGCTCCTTGCTCGACGACACCGGTCTGCGGGTCGTCCTCGATTTCTCCTGGGGGCAGTGGACCTGGCAGGTCCTGCCCCGTCAGCGCACGGGCCGCGTGGAGATGGGCCAGCATGTGCTCCCTGAGCAACAGCGACACCTCCCCCACTTGTTCCCGTGTGCGGGGCCACGGCTGCGCCGCGACCCGGTACGGCGCGCCGTACACGACGTCGATGGCCCCACCGCGGCGCGGCAGGGCGTTGGCTCCGGCCCCGGGCTCCCGGGTGCCGAGGAAGGCGACGGGGACGACCGGCGCCCCCGTGATCAGCGCGAGGTAGGCCGCCCCGCGGTGGAAACGCTCCAGGTTCCCCGGGCCGCGCCGCCCCTCGGGGAAGATGCCGGCGACTCCCCCGTCACGCAGCACCCGCACGCATGTGCGCACGGCAGCGACGTCCACGGAGAAGCGGTCCAGCGGCACCTGGCCGCTCGCCCGGAAGAAGCCCCCGGCCCGGCCGTGGAACATCTCGATCTTCGTCAGCACGTGCACCGGCCTCGGCGTCAGCGCCGCCAGCAGCGGGCCGTCGACGACGCCGATGTGGTTGGCGGCCACGATCACCGGACCGCGGCGCGGCAGGTGCTCCAGTCCGTGGACCCGGGTCCGGTAGAGCCGGCGCACCAGGAACTCCGCGACCGGCCGTCCCCCGCGCAGCAGCCACAGAGGTGGGTGTCGGGTGTCCGTGGTGCGGGGAAGGTCCGCGTGCGGGGCCCCGCCGCGGGTCGCCCGCGTGCGACGTGCCGTCACGCTCGTGCCTCGACCGCCTCCACGAGCGCGACCACCTGGGCGATGACCTGCTCGAGGGAGTACGCCGTGGTGTCGATGTGGGCGGCTCCGTCGGCCTGGATGAGCGGGGCGACGGCCCGGCCGGAGTCGATCTTGTCGCGCGCGAGCAGCGAGGCCTGGGTGGCGGCCACGTCGGTGCCACCCTCCTCGGCAGCGCGGCGGGCGGCCCGGGCACCGGGGTCGGCGGTGAGGAAGACCTTCACCTGGGCGTCCGGGGCGACGACCGAGCCGATGTCGCGGCCCTCGACGACGATGCCCCCGGCGCCGATCGCCTCGCGCTGCAGCTCCAGCAGTCGGGTGCGGACCTCGGGGACCGCGCTGACCGGGCTGACGGCGGCGTTGACCTCGTCGGAGCGGATCGCGGTGCCCACGTCGACGCCGTCGACCAGGATCGACGGCGCGACCGGGTCGGTGCCGGAGCGGATGTCGGGCTGGTCGACCAGCGCGGCGACCGCGGCCGGGTCGTGGACGTCGACGCCCATCCGGATCATCCACCACGTCATCGCCCGGAACATCGCACCGGTGTCGAGGTAGCGCAGTCCCAGCTGGCTGGCCGCACCCCGCGAGGTGCTCGACTTGCCCGATCCCGAGGGGCCGTCGATCGCGACGACCACGCCGGTGCGGGAGTCCGCGGGGGTGCTGCTCACTGCGACTGCTCCTTCGATGGGGGTACGCGCCCTGGATGAGGGCGCGCGCAGCCCGCAGCCTACCGCTGAGTGACCCAGCCCCGTGCTTCGAGAGAGCCGATCAGGCGCTCCGCCTGAGCCTCGTCGACCACCAGCTCCACGAGCCCGACCGGGCGGCCCGGGTCGTGGTCGATGTGCACGTCCTCGATGTTGACGCCGCTCGAGCCGGCGTCGGCGAAGAGCCGCGCGAGCTCGCCGGCCGCGTCGGGCACCGACACGAACACCGCCTGCATCGGCCGGGCGGGCCCGCCGTGCTTGCCGGGGATCGCCTGGGTGCCGGCCACGCCGCGTGCCAGCAGCGCCCCGAGGGCGTCACGCTGGCCGGACTCGACCGCGCTCATCAGCGCGTCCAGCTCACCGCGCACCTCTCCCAGCAGCGACAGCAGCGCCTCGGCGTTGCCGGACACGATCTGCTGCCACAGGCCGGGGTCTCCCCCGGCCACCCGGGTCACGTCGCGCACTCCCTGCCCCGACAGCGCGAGGTGCTCGGCCGGCGCGTCGGCCAGCCGTCCGGCGACCAGCGAGGCCAGCAGGTGCGGCAGGTGGGACGTCCGCGCGACCGCCCGGTCGTGCTCTTCGGGCGTCAGGTGCACCGGGACGGCGCCGCACAGGCGCGCCAGCGCCTCCACGAGCGCGACGGCGGCCGGGTCGGCCGTCTCGTGGGGCGTGATCGCCCAGGGGCGCCCGTCGAACAGCGCGGCGGAGGCGGCCAGCGGCCCGGACCGCTCGCTGCCCGCCATCGGGTGGCCGCCGACGTAGCGCGCGACCCGCCCCGCCTCCGCGTCCCGCCGTACGACACGCAGCGGCGCGCTCTTGATGCTGCCGACGTCGGTCACCACCGCGCCCTCGTCGGCCAGGCTCGCCACTATCGCCGCACCGAGATGGTCGGGCGGCACGGCCACCACGACCAGCTGCACCGGGGTCATCGGGTCGTCGGCCCGACCGGCGCCGAGCCCGGAGGCGGTGCGCACGTGCTCGGGAGAGATGTCGGAGAGCAGGACGTCGAGGCCGGCGCGGCGGCAGGCCAGGGCGATCGAGGTCCCGAGCAGCCCGACGCCGATGACGCGGACGGGACCGACCAGGGCCCCCTGCTCGGGGGCCTGCTCCTGGGTCACGACTGCTCCTCGTCCGGCTTCGCTGGGGTGGACCGGGCGACCGGTCGCCGGACAAGGCTATCGAGAGCCGCTCGGGCTCTCTCCTCCGGATCGACCCTCAGTCCACGTTCCCGTCGCAGGGCCCGGCCTTGCTGAGCCGGTCACGGTGGAGGACGAGCTGCAGGCCGTGCTCGGGATCCCAGTCGCACTCGCACTCCACCAGGACATGGATCATGGCTCCGTCATCGCCCAGCATCACCTGGAACTCGTCGCCGATCTGCACGTGGTCCCACACCTGCTCAGGACCGGGGATGTCGGGCAGGTCGTGGCCGCAGCCCTGCTCACGAGCCTGGTCGGCGACCTCGCGGTAGTAGGCGAACACCTCGGCCCGGCCGTCCTCCAGAACGCTCCGACGAGCGGTCAGGAAGTCGGCCACGGCCTCGTGCACCGCGGCCGCCCCGCCCTCGGTCTCGAAGTCCCAGGTCAGCACCAGCTGGCCTGTCGCGCCCCCGAGCGCACCTGCCTCGACAGGCTCGCTGTAGTACGCACCTACAGCTGTGCGCTGTCCAGCAGCGCCCCCAGCTCCTCACGAGTCAGGTCGCGCAGCTTGCCGGGCGCGAGGTTCTGCATCCGCACCGGTCCGATCGCCGTCCGCGTCAGCTTCCGCACCGGGTGCCCCACCTGCTCGAGCATCCGCCGCACGATCCGGTTGCGGCCCTCGTGGATCACGATCTCGACGATCGTGCGCCCCTTGGCGTCGCCCTGGCCGTGCTGGATCAGCTTGGCCCGCGACACCGTCACCGGCCCGTCCTCGAGCCGCACGCCGCGCCGCAGACCGTCCAGCGTCTCCTTGGCGACGACGCCCTCGACCTCGGCGACGTAGGTCTTGTTCACCTCGTACGACGGGTGCGCCATCCGGTGGGCGAAGTCGCCGTCGTTGGTGAGCAGGATCAGCCCGGAGGTGTCGGTGTCGAGCCGGCCGACGTGGAAGAGCCGCTCGGGCCGGTCCTCGACGAGGTCCTGCAGCGTCCGGCGCCCCTCGGGGTCCGACATCGTCGACACGACGCCTCGTGGCTTGTTGAGCACGAGGTAGACGTGGGGCGAGATCGGTGGCAGCCGCTGGCCGGAGACCCGCACCACCGCGGTGCGCGGGTCGACCTTGGTGCCGAGGCGGGTGACGACCTCGCCGTCGACCTCCACCTCGCCCTCGAGCATCAGCTCCTCGCACTTGCGGCGCGAGGCGATGCCCGACTGGGCCAGCAGCTTCTGCAGCCGGATCAGGCCCTCGTCATCAGTCTCGATCACGGCGTGGTGGTCCCTTCGTCGGTGTCCGGCAGCGGCGCCACCGGATGGGTCACGGGCGGCTCCGCCGCGACAGGCCCGCCCGCGAGCGCGGCCAGGTCGTCCTCCATGTCGTCCATGGAGGGCAGGTACGGCGCGAGCTCGGGAAGCTCGTCGAGCGAGCTGATCCCGATCCGCTCCAGGAAGTAGTTGCTCGTGCGGTAGAGGTGGGCGCCGGTCTCGGCGTCCTGGCCGGCCTCCTCGACGAGCCCGCGGGTGAGCAGGGTCCGCATGACACCGTCGACGTTGACGCCGCGGATCGCCGACACCCGGGCGCGGGAGACGGGCTGCTTGTAGGCGACCACGGCCAGCGTCTCGAGCGCCGCCTGGGTGAGGCGCGCCGACTGACCCTCGAGCACGAACGCCTCGACCACGCCGGCGTACTCCTCGCGGGTGTAGAACCGCCAGCCGCCGGCGACGTGGCGCAGCTCGAAGCCGCGTCCCTGCTCGTCGTACTCCCGGGCCAGGTCGCTCAGCGCCTGGTCGACCTCGCCCGCCGGGTAGCCGACCGCGGTGGCCAGCACCATCCGGTCCAGCGGCTGGTCGGCCACCATCAGGATCGCCTCGAGCGCGGGGCGCAGGTCGGCGCGCGGCACGCTCTCGGACGTCATCGCCGCAGCGTCGTCAGTCATCGGTCCCCTCCTCGTCGCCGGCCCCGGCGGACTCGCCGTCGAACTCGTCGCTGATCTCGATCTCGTCGGCGTCACCGCCCGTCCAGCGCACCGTGAGCGCCCCCAGCGGCGTGATCTGCTCGAAGGCGATCACGCCCTCGCGGAAGAGCTCCAGCAGCGACAGGAAGCGGGCCACCGTCGTCGCGGTGTCGGGCGAGTCGCCGCACAGGGCACGGAAGGTCATCGTGCCCGAGCGCCGCAGGCGGTCCACCACCAGGGTGGCCTGCTCCTTGACGCTGACCCTCGGGGCGTGGATGTGCGTCAGCGACACCTCGACCACCGGCTTGGGCGCCAGCGCCTTCGCGGCCAGTGCCGCGAACTGCTCCAGGCCGATGCCGATCAGCACCTCGGGCAGCAGCGTGGCGAAGCGCTCCTCCAGCCCGACCGCCCGCGGGTGGCGCCGCGACTCGTCGGCGAGGCGGCGCGCCATCACCGCGGCGACCTGCTTGAAGGCCTTGTACTGCAGCAGCCGGGCGAAGAGCAGGTCGCGCGCCTCGAGCAGCGCCAGATCCTCCTCGTCCTCGACGTCGCCCTGGGGCAGCAGCCGGGCAGCCTTGAGGTCGAGCAGCGTCGAGGCGACCAGCAGGAACGACGTGGTCTGCTCGAGGTCCCAGACCGGACCGCCGGCCTTGACGTGGGCGATGAACTCGTCGGTCACCTTGGACAGCGAGACCTCGGTGATGTCGAGCTTGTGCTTGGCGATCAGGCTCAGCAGCAGGTCGAAGGGGCCCTCGAAGTTCGTCAGCCGTACGGCGAAGCCGGGCTCCGCAACCGGCTGCTGGGTCACTGGCTGCTGGGCCACCGGCTGCTCGGCCACGGGGCTCGTCACTCCTCGCTCAGGCGACGCACAAGGAGACTGTCGGCGCCCTCCGCCTCGAGGTCCGAGAGCGCCAGCGCGATGGCGGCGCGCACCAGCCGGCCGCGGTCCACGGCCAGCCCGTGCCGGCTGCGCAGGGCGAGCCGGGCGTGCTCGAGGTCCATTAGCTCGTCGGAGGTGACGTAGACGGTCATCTTCTCGTCGTGGCGCACCCGTCCGCTGGGCTTGCGGGGCGTGGGCGCCGGCTCAGCCTCCGGCTCAGCGGGCGCCGGAGCCGCGGGGGCCGCCTCCTCGGTCTGCGCCGGGGCGGTCGGTCGGAAGAGGTCGTCGGCGGACGGAAGGCTCACGCGCCGGGACAACGCGCCAGCACCTCCTTGGCCAGGTCGCGGTAGGACTGCGCCCCCGCCGACGCCGTAGCGTACGACGTGATCGGCTCGCCGGCGACGGTGGAGTCGGAGAACTTCACCGTGCGGCGGATGACGGTGTGGAAGACCTTGTCCCCCCACGCCTGGACGAGCCGGTCCATGACCTCGCGCCCGTGCAGGGTGCGCCCGTCGAACATCGTGCCGAGCACGCCGTCGATCTCGAGCTTGGGGTTGAGCCGCTCCTGGACCTTGTCGATCGTGGTCTTGAGCAGCGCGACACCGCGCAGCGCGAAGTACTCGCACTCCAGCGGCACGATCACCCCGTCGGAGGCGGTGAGCGCGTTGACGGTGAGCAGGCCGAGCGAGGGCTGGCAGTCGATGAGGATGATGTCGTACTGCGACAGGGCCGGCGCCAGGACGCGCTGCAGGCTCTGCTCGCGGGCGACCTCGTGCACCAGCTGCACCTCGGCGGCGGACAGGTCGATGTTGGAGGGCAGCAGGTCCATCCCGGGCACGCCGGAGGGCACCACGACGTCGTCGACGGTGACGTCGCGCTCCATCAGCAGGTTGTAGACGCTGAGGTCCATCTCGTGGGGGTTGAGTCCGAGCCCGACCGACAGCGAGCCCTGCGGGTCGAAGTCGACCAGCAGCACCTTGCGGCCGTACTCCGCCAGCGCCGCCCCGAGGTTGATCGTCGTGGTGGTCTTGCCGACCCCGCCCTTCTGGTTGCACAGGGCGATCACCCGGGCGTTGCCGGTGCTGGTGCGCGGCCCCGGCTCCGGGATGTTCGGGAGCGGTCGCCCGGTGGGCCCGAGGACCGCCGACGCGGCGGGGCTCTGGAACGGCAGGTGTTCACTCACGCGGTGCTCAGCTCCTGAGGAGGTCGTCGGGTCGGCCATGGTTCCTTGATCGTAATTGTCGACTCAGCGACACCGCGGGTGGCATGCCCGCGACTCTAGGACCGGGTGATCCGCCCCACAACCTCGGGTGTCCCCCAGCAGGACCTCACAACTGGCCCTACAGCCGGCCCTACAGCTGGCGCAGCCCGGTCGCGAACACGATCGCCTCGCCGGCCTCGTCCGAGGCGTCCAGGTCGACGGTCGCCTCGAGCACCCAGTCGTGGTGGCCCTCCGGGTCGTCGAGGACCTGGCGGACCTTCCACACCCGCACCGGCGTCTCGTCGTCGGTCCCCGGTGCCGGGGCGTGCCCCGGCTCCACCTGGAACAGCTGCGGGCCGCGGGCCTGGGCGTCGATCCCGATGGTGTCGTGCTCGGCGTAGTAGGCCTCGAGGGCCTCGTCCCAGGCGCTCCGGGTCACCTGCAGCTCGCGCGGCGGGTCGAAGCGGTCGGCGACCGCACGCTCCCCCTTGGTGAGCGCGTCCAGGTCGTCGCGGGCGGCCAGCACGACGCGGTGGAAGACCGCGTTGCGCACCATCACCCGGAACGCCCGCTCCTGCTGGGTGATCGGCCGCGACGAGCCCGGAGCGGTCTGGTCCAGTGCGTGCGCGACCGCGTCGCGCACGGCGTTGGGGTCGGCGTCCGGGGCGCTGAGCGCCTCCCACTCGTCGAGCAGCGAGGAGTCGGTCTGGCGCACGGTCTCCCCCAGCCACTCGATCAGGTCCTCGAGCTCCGGCGTGCGGTGCGCGTCGGGGACGGTGTGGTTGAGCGTGCGGTAGGCGTCGGTGAGGTAGCGCAGCACCAGCCCCTCGGAGCGCGCCAGCTCGTAGCGCTTCACGAAGTCGGTGAAGCCCATCCCCTGCTCGTACATCTCGCGCACGATCGTCTTGGGGCCGAGTGCGTCCTCGCGCAGCCACGGGTGGCCCTGGCGGTAGAGCTCGTAGGCCGCGCCCAGGAGCTCGGCGAGCGGCTGCGGCCAGGTGATCTTGTCCAGCAGCGCCATCCGCTCGTCGTACTCCAGGCCGTCGGCCTTCATCTCCGCGACCGCCTCGCCGCGGGCGGCGTGCTGCTGGGCCATCAGGATCTGGCGCGGCGCCTCGAGGACCGACTCGACGACCGAGACGATGTCGAGGGTGTAGGTCTCCGACTCGGGGTCGAGGATCTCCATCGCCGCCAGCGCGAAGTGCGCCAGCGGCTGGTTGAGCGCGAAGTCCATCGGCAGGTCCATCGTCAGCACGTAGCGCCGGCCGAACTCGTCGGGCTCGTCGAGCCGCGTGAGCACCCCGGAGCGGACCAGACTGCGGGCCAGGCGCAGTGCCCGGCGACTGAGCCGCAGCTGCTGGCGACGCTCCTCGTGGTTGTCCTGCAGCAGCCGCCGGAAGACCGGGAAGGCGTCCTCCTCGCGGGCCACGACGTTGAGCAGCATCGCGTTGTCGACCTTCATCCGCGACACCAGCAGCTCCGGCGAGCCGTTGACGAGCTTGTCGAAGGTCTGCTCGGTCCACACCACTGTGCCCTCGGGGGGCTTCTTCAGCTGCGGCTTGGACTTCTTCTTCGGGTTGGCGGCGTTCTTGGCCTCGGACTTCTTGCGGGCCTTCTCGTTCTCGATGGTGTGCTCGGGCGCCTGGACGACGACGTACCCGGCGGCGTCGAAGCCGGCCCGTCCGGCCCGCCCGGCGATCTGGTGGAACTCCCGCGAGCGCAGGATCCGCTGGCGGGTGCCGTCGAACTTCGCCAGCCCGGTGAAGAGCACCGTGCGGATCGGGACGTTGATGCCGACCCCGAGGGTGTCGGTGCCGCAAATGACCTTGAGCAGGCCGAGCTGGGCCAGCTGCTCGACGAGCCGGCGATACTTCGGCAGCATCCCGGCGTGGTGCACGCCGATCCCCTGGCGCAGCAGCTTGGACAGCGTCTTGCCGAAGCCGGCCCCGAAGCGGAAGGTCGCGATCCGCTCCGCGATCTGGTCCTTCTCCTCCCGGGTCGCGATCGGGGTGCCCAGCAGCGTCCGGGCATGGTCGATGGCATTGGCCTGGGTGAAGTGCACGACGTAGACCGGCGCCTGGTGGGTGGTCACCAGCTCCTCGACGGTCTCGGGCAGCGGCGTCATCGCCCACCGGAAGCTCAGCGGCACCGGGCGCTCGGCGTCGTCGACCACCGAGGTCTCGCGGCCGTTGCGACGCGTGAGGTCGTCGACGAACCCGGAGACGTCACCGAGCGTCGCCGACATCAGCAGGAACTGCGCCTGCGGCAGCTCCAGCAGCGGCACCTGCCAGGCCCAGCCGCGGTCGGGCTCGGAGTAGAAGTGGAACTCGTCCATGATCACGAGCCCGACGTCGGCACGGCGCCCCTCGCGCAGCGCGATGTTGGCCAGCACCTCGGCGGTGCAGCAGATGATCGGGGCGTCTGAGTTCACCGCGGCGTCCCCGGTGAGCATGCCGACGTTCTCGGCCCCGAAGACCTCGCACAGGGCGAAGAACTTCTCGCTCACCAGCGCCTTGATCGGCGCGGTGTAGAAGCTCACCCGGTCGGTCGCGTACGCCGCGAAGTGCGCCGCGGTCGCCACCAGCGACTTCCCGGAGCCTGTGGGCGTCGCGAGGATGACGTTGTTGCCGCTGAGCAGCTCGATGACCGCCTCGTCCTGGTGGGGGTACGGCGCGGTGCCCCCGGCCGTCGCCCACGCGGAGAACACGTCGTACAGCCGGTCGGCGTCGGCGTCCTTGATCGCCGGGGCCAGCTTGTCGAGGCGTCTCTCCCCCGTCACGAGCGAGCCCTCGGATGGGCCACGGCAAAGACCTCGCGCAAGTTGTCCACGGTCACCAGTGTGTACACCTGGGTCGTGGTCACCGACGCGTGCCCCAGGAGTTCCTGTACGACGCGCACGTCGGCGCCCCCGTCGAGCAGGTGCGTGGCGAAGGAGTGGCGCAGCGTGTGGGGCGAGACGTCGACCTCAACGCCGGCGCGCTCGGCCGCCTTCGCGAGCACCGCCCATGCGCTCTGGCGCGACAGCCGTCCCCCGCGCACGTTGAGGAACAGGGCCGGGGTCCCCTTCCCTGCGGAGACGAGCTCGGGGCGCGCGCGGACCAGGTAGGCCTCGACGGCCTCCCGTGCGAACGACCCCACCGGCACCAGCCGCTCCTTGCCACCCTTGCCGCGCAGCAGCACCGTCCCGTCGACGGGGTCGAGGTCGTCGACGTCGAGCCCGACCGCCTCCGAGATCCGCGCCCCGGTGCCGTAGAGCACCTCGAGCAGGGCCCGGTCGCGCAGCGACAGCGTGGTCCCCGGAGCCCCCGCCGCCTCGAGGATCGCCTCGACGTCGCGCAGCGGGAGCGCCTTCGGGAGCCGCTTGGCCGGCGTCGGCGGCTTCACCGCGCTGGCCGGGTCGACGGCGGCGAGCCCGTCGTGGACCGCGAACCTGTGGAACCCCCGCACCGCCACGACCGTGCGCGCCGCCGAGCTCGCCGACAGCGGCGGGTGATCGGCGTCCCCCTCGCGCAGCCGGACGAGGAACGCCGAGACCGTGGCCTCGGTGATCGCGTCCAGCTCCTCGACACCCGCCTCGGCGAGGAAGCCGAGGTAGCGGCGCAGGTCGCGTCGGTACGACGACAGCGTGTTGGCCGCCAGCCCCCGCTCCACGCCGAGGTGGTCGAGGTAGGTGCGGACGGCGCGGCCCAGCGGGCTCGGCCGGGAGGACTCGCTCAGTGGAGCACACCGTCCAACGGGACGGCCTCGAGGCCGTGGGCCTCGCCCACCGGCGCGTTGGTCAGCTGACCGGCGTGCGTGTTCAGCCCCAGCGCCAGGCTGCGGTCGTCGCGACAGGCCTGCTGCCAGCCCTTGTCCGCCAGCGCGACGACGTAGGGCAGCGTCACGTTGGTCAGTGCGTACGTCGAGGTGTGCGGCACGGCGCCGGGCATGTTGCCGACGCAGTAGAAGATCGAGTCGTGGACCCGGTAGGTCGGGTCGTCGTGGGTGGTGACGCGGGAGTCCTCGAAGCAGCCGCCCTGGTCGATCGAGATGTCGACGAGCACCGAGCCGGGCTTCATCCGCGACACGAGCTCGTTGGAGACCAACGTCGGTGCCTTGGCGCCGGGGACCAGCACGGCGCCGATCACCAGGTCGGCGTCGAGCACGGCCCGCTCGACCTCGTAGGCGTTGGAGGCCACCGTCTGCAGGTGGCCCTGGTAGATCCGGTCGGCCGCCCGCAGCTTGGAGATGTCCTTGTCCATCAAGAGCACCTCGGCCTGCATGCCGAGCGCGATCGCGGCGGCGTTCATGCCGGAAACGCCGGCGCCGATCACGACGACCTTCCCGGCATAGACGCCGGGGGCGCCGCCGAGGAGCACACCGCGCCCGCCGCCGGCGCGCATCAGGTGGTAGGCGCCGGCCTGCGGCGCCAGCCGTCCCGCCACCTCCGACATCGGCGCGAGCAGCGGCAGCGCCCGGTCCTCGGTCTGCACGGTCTCGTAGGCGATGGCGGTGACGCGCCGGGCGAGCAGCTCCTCGGTGAGCGGCTTGATGGCGGCCAGGTGGAGGTAGGTGAAGAGCAGCTGGTCCTCGCGCATCAGCGCGTACTCGGAGGCGATCGGCTCCTTGACCTTGAGCACCATGTCCGCCGAGCCCCAGACCTCCTCGGCGGAGTCCAGCGTCTTGGCGCCCGCCGCGACGAACTCCTCGTCGGGGATCGACGAGCCGAGCCCCGCCCCCGCCTGGACCACGACCTCGTGGCCGTGGACGGTGAGCTCGTGCACGCCGGCCGGGGTGATCGCTACGCGGTACTCGTGGTTCTTGACTTCCTTCGGGACGCCGACCTTCACCTGTGCTCCTTGACGTGAGAATCGCCACGTCGTTGTGGCGACGGCGCGACATTACTCCCCCCAGGGGCGGCTCAGGCGTTCAGCCGCGGCGCTTCGCGTCGTACATCAGCACGGCGACGGCGACCGGCGAGTCCGTCACCCGACCGTCGAGGACGGCCGCCCGGAGCTCGTCGAACGGCGCCCAGAACGTCACCATCTCCGCCTCCTCGTGCTCGAGCTCGAAATCGCCCCGGTCGGCGTGGCTCAGCCCGGTCGCGACGTAGTAGTGCACCTGCTCCGAGGAGATCCCCGGGGAGGCGTACGTCGTGGCGAGGTGGCTCCAGTGCTCGGCCTGCAGCGAGGCCTCCTCACGCAGCTCGCGGCGCGCGACGTCGAGCGGGTCCTCGTCCTCGCCGTCGATCAGCCCGGCCGGGAGCTCCACGAACTCCCGACGCGCGGCGTGACGGTACTGGCGCAGGCACAGGACGCGGTCCTGCTCGTCGATCGCGAGGATCACCACGGCACCGGGGTGCTCGACCACCAGCCGCCGGAACGGCTCGTGGTCCTCGTGCCCGGGTCGGTGGATGAAGTCCTCACGCAGGGCGACGACCCACCCGTCGCGGTGCAGGTCGTTGCTCCGCGACACCGGCCACGAGGTCGGCGTGTCCGCCAGGGGGTCGGTTCCCATCTCAGGCCTCGTCGAGGGCCGGAGCCCGCAGGCCCTCCTCGTCGATCGGGAAGCGCAGCTCGCGCTGGCGCTCGATGGCAGCGCCCACCAGTCCGGCGAACAGCGGGTGCGGACGCGTCGGGCGGGAGCGGTACTCCGGGTGGGCCTGGGTGGCGACGTAGTAGGGGTGCACCTCGCGGGGCAGCTCCACGAACTCGACCAGGTTGTTGTCGGGCGACGTCCCGGAGAACACCAGCCCGGCCTGCTCCAGCTGGTCGCGGTAGCCGTTGTTGACCTCGTAGCGGTGCCGGTGGCGCTCCTCGATCAGGGCCTCGCCCCCGTAGACCTCGCGCACGACCGACCCCTCCTTGAGAGCGGCCGGGTAGAGGCCCAGACGCATGGTGCCGCCCAGGTCTCCGGCCCCCTCGACGTACTCCTTCTGCTCGGCCATCGTCGCGATGACCGGCTCGGGGCACTCGGGGTCGAACTCGGTGGACGCGGCCTGCTCGAGACCGGCCATCGAGCGGGCGTACTCGATCACCATGCACTGCAGCCCCAGGCACAGGCCCAACGTCGGGATGCCGTGGGTGCGCGCATAGGTGAGCGCGCCGAGCTTGCCCTCGATGCCGCGGATGCCGAAGCCGCCGGGCACGCAGATCGCGTCGACGTCACCCAGCATGCGTGCGGCGCCTGCGGGCGTGGCGCACTCGTCGGAGGGGATCCACTGCAGCTTGACCTTCGCCTCGTGGGCGAAGCCTCCGGCGCGCAGCGCCTCAGCGACGGAGAGGTAGGCGTCGGGGAGGTCGATGTACTTGCCTACCAGCGCGACGGTGACCTCCTCCTTCGGGTGGTGCACCCGACGCAGCAGGTCGTCCCAGACCGTCCAATCGACGTCGCGGAAGGGCAGGTCGAGGCGGCGCACGAGGTAGGCGTCGAGGCCCTCGCGGTGCAGCACCTTGGGGATGTCGTAGATCGACGGGGCGTCGGCGCAGGTGATGACCGCCTCCTCGTCGACGTCGCACATCAGAGAGATCTTGCCCTTGATGCTGGCCGGGATCTCCCGGTCTGCGCGGCAGACGATCGCGTCGGGCTGGATGCCGATCGAGCGCAGCGCTGCGACGGAGTGCTGGGTGGGCTTGGTCTTCAGCTCGCCCGAGGGACCGATGAACGGCACCAGCGAGACGTGGATGAAGAAGCAGTTGTCGCGGCCCACGTCGTGGCGGACCTGGCGGGCGGCCTCGAGGAACGGCAGCGACTCGATGTCGCCGACGGTGCCACCGACCTCGGTGATGACGACGTCGACGTCGTCACCGCCCATCGCGCGGATCCGGTCCTTGATCTCGTTGGTGATGTGCGGGATCACCTGGACCGTGTCGCCGAGGTAGTCCCCGCGGCGCTCCTTGGCGATGACCGCCGAATAGACCTGGCCGGTCGTGACATTGGCGATCTGGTTGAGATCGGTGTCGAGGAATCGTTCGTAGTGCCCGATGTCCAGGTCGGTCTCGGCCCCGTCGTTGGTGACGAAGACCTCCCCGTGCTGGAACGGGTTCATCGTGCCCGGGTCCACGTTCAGGTAAGGATCGAGCTTCTGCATCGTCACGCGGAGACCGCGGGACTTCAGCAGAGCACCCAGGCTGGAGGCAGTGAGCCCCTTGCCGAGGGAGGAGGCGACTCCTCCGGTCACGAAAACGTGCTTGGTCGGCGTCGCGTTCTTCACGGAGTTGCAGCCTACCGGAGAGGGACGGCTCCGTCCGAACCCGACGCTCCGAAGGAGCCCGCACTTCGTCCGAGAACCCGGATCAGCGCCTGGACCGTGGTCACCTGACCCAGCGGTCGCTCGACGCTGTCGACAGTCGCGATCTGGGCGGCGACCTCGTCCTCGCGCAGCCGCCCCAGCTGGCCCTCGGCCCCCGAGTCGGTCGTGCCGACCACGACGACGCCGGCCGCCGCCGCGCGCAGCCCGCGGCTGATCCCGGCCAGGATCGCGTCGCTGCCCGCCCAGTCGCTGTCTGCCCAGTCGCTGTCTGTCTGGTCCCCCTCCTCGCCGGCCGGCTCGTCTCCGAGCACGACCAGCACCAGCGGGGCCCGCTGGGCGGCGTCGGCGGAGGGCTTCACCAGGCCGGCGCCGGCGAGGCTCTCGAGGATCTCGCGCCCGGTCGCGTCGACGGGCTCGCCCTCGACGCTCTTGGTGGCGATGCCACGGCCCAGGAGCTCCCCGATGCGCTCGTACGTCGTGGCGTCCGGGGCTGCCGCGTCGGCGCCGGCCTGGGTGACCAGCTGGCTCCCCAGGGTGTCGACCAGCGACTTCTCACTGGTGTCCAGCATCGTCTCCTGCAGCGTGTGCACGCCGACCATCCGGCCCTTGGCTGCAGCGATCTGGGCGGTCAGCGCGTCCACCACCTCGGTGTCGGCGCCGGGCAGCGTCACGATGGCGACGTCCCGCGCCGCCAGGCCGTCGCCGTACACCGCGGGTGCCACCGTGGTGGCGAAGGTGTCGGCGTAGGAGACCGCGCTGGTGGCGTCGGCGGCGCGCTCGCGGGCCGAGACGGCCTTGCGGTCGGCCTCGTCCCCGGCTCCCCTGCCCACCTCCGAGAGCGGGCCGCCGCCGAGGACGACGCCGATCGCGAGGGCCAGGAAGACCGAGACGAGCGTGACGAGATGGTGGCGGAACGAGATCACGAGATGCGTCCTTGCAGATAGTCGAAGAGGTCCTGGAGACCCTCGGTAGCGTCGGTGGTCCACTCCTGGCCCACGGGCGTGACGCCGATGGCGGCGGCGAGGGCCACGAGCCCGGCCAGGAGGACGGCGAAGACGTGTCGGGGCCGCACCCGGCCGGAGTAGAGGGCGGGGACCGCCTCGGCGTCCACGAGTCGAGGCCCGACCTTGAGCCGGGTGAGGTAGGTGCTCGCCAGACCGGCGCGCTGCCGGTCGAGGAACTCCGCGAGAGTCGCGTGCATGCCGACGCCGACGATCAGGCTGGCGTGGCCGGCATCGGCCAGGATCAGTCCGGCGTCCTCCGACGTCGCCCCGGACTCGAAGCGCACCGGACGGACGCCGAGACGCTCCAGCTGCTCGCTGGAATCGCGCCCTGCTCCCCGGGCCACCCGGACGACGACGTCCTTGGCCTGACGCAGCGCCTTGGCCGACGGCGCGTCGTCCTCGTCGGCGTCTCCGCTGACCACCACGACGTCCGGCCGGTGCCCGGCCTCCAGCAGGGCGTCGGCCCCGCGGTCGACACCGATCAGGACCGGACGCTGCTCGCGGATGTAGGTGCGGATGCCGGCGAGCTCGGCGCGGTACTCGTGACCGGCGACGACCACGACGACCGGGCGGCCCTCGATCCTCGTCGCCAGCCGCGGCACGCCCTCACCGTGCAGGAGCAGGTCCTGCTCACGACGCAGGAACGCGGTGCTGTTGTGGGTGAAGCTCTCGAGCTGGGTCCCGAGCCCGGCTCGGGCGCTCTCCATCTCCTCGCGCACGACCTGGGCGTCGACGACGCGCCCCTGAGCCACCTGAAGGTCCCCGACGTGGACCGAGCCCTCGTCGATGCGGACGCTGCTGCCGTCGCGCACCGCGGCGTAGCCGTCGGCGCCGATGCCGTCGACGACGTGGAGACCGGCGTCGACGAGGACCTGGGGGCCGAGGTTGGGGTACCGCCCCGAGATCATCGGGGAGGCGTTGAGCACGGCGACCACACCGGCGTCGACCAGGCCCTGGGCGGTGGCCCGGTCCATGTCGAGGTGGTCGAGGACAGCGACGTCACCGGGCCGCACGCGCGAGATCAGGATCCGGGTGCGCCTCTCGGCGCGAGCGGTCCCGACGATCCCGGGGAGAGCGGCAGGGGTGCGTGGTCGTACGGAGAACTTCATGACCGCGCCATCTTCTCAACCGGACGGAGGCCCTTCTCGCAACCGCGGCGACCGGGCGAGTCGCTCGACTTCAGCCCAGAGCGCGGGCCGGCTGCGCGCTCTCGAGCAGCTCGCGGGCGTGTGCCAGCGCGGTGTCGGAGTCGTCCATCCCGGCCAGCATCCGGGAGAGCTCACGCTGCCGGTCCTCGGGGCCCAGGACGGTCAGGCCGGAGGTGGTGACGGTCCCGTCGCTGGACTTCTCGACGACCACGTGCCGGTCGGCGTACGCCGCGACCTGGGGCAGGTGCGTGACCACGAGGACCTGCGCCGTCCGCGCCAGCTGGGCCAGCCGACGCCCGATCTCCACGGCCGCCTTGCCGCCCACGCCGGCGTCGACCTCGTCGAAGACGAAGGTCGGGACCGGACTGGTCCCGGCCAGCGACACCTCGAGCGCGAGCATCACGCGAGACAGCTCACCGCCCGAGGCGCCCTTGGCCAGAGGCCGCGCGTCGGCGCCGGAGTTGGCGGCGAGGAGCAGCTCGACCTCGTCGACGCCGGACGCGGTGAAGCGCAGCCACCGCTTGCCCACCTTCAGCGGCGCGCCAGCTGCAGGCGAGGCGGCGGGTCCATCGGCTGCGGGGGGCTCCTGCTCGCTCTGACGCACCGCGATCTCGATGCGTGCGTGCGGCATCGCCAGACGGGTCAGCTCCGCGGTCACCTCGTCCGCGAGACGCCCGGCGGCGGAGGTCCGGGCGGCCGAGAGGTCCCGGGCTGCGTCCGCGAGGTCGCTGCGCAGACTCGCCTGCCGCGCGCGCAGTCCCTCGATCTGCTCGTCGGTCGAGTCGAGCTCGAGCAGCCGCTCGGCCGCGGTCCGGCTCCACTCGAGGACCTCGTCGATGCTCTCGCCGTACTTGCGCGTCAGGGCGGTCAGCGCAGCCCGCCGCTCGGACACCGTCGCCAGGCGCACCGGGTCGCTCTCGACACGCGCGGCGTAGGAGGCCACGTCCGCGGCCACGTCGGAGAGCAGGTAGCTGACCTCGGCGAGGCGGTCGGCCAGCTCGGCGGCCTCGCCGTCGTGCTCGCGGACCCCTTCCAGGAGGGTGCGCGCCATCGACGTCGCTCCGAGGGCGTCCGGGGATCCGGACTCGCTGGAGAGCGCCTCGCGCGCCTGCTCCGCCGCGGTGCGCAGCGTGTCGGCGAAGCCCAGGCGCGTCTCCTCCGCGGCGAGTGCGGTGTCCTCGCCCGGCTCCGGCTCGACGGCCTCGATCTCGCCCAGTCCGAAGCGCAGCAGGTCGGCCTCGCGGGCCCGCTCGCGGGCCGTGGCCACGACCTCGTCGAGCTCGCGCTCGGTGGTGAGCAGCTCAGCGTGCAGCCGGCCGTAGCGCTCGGCCAGGCCGGCGATCTCGGCGCCGCCGAACCGGTCCAGAGCGGTGCGTTGAGCCGAGGCTCGCAGCAGGCGGTGCTGGTCGGACTGCCCGTGCACCGCCACCAGGGGCTCGGCGACCTCGGCGAGCGTGGCGGCCGGGACGGAGGCGCCCCCGACGAAGGCGCGTGAGCGTCCCTCGGCCGAGATGTTGCGAGCCAGCACGACGCGGTCGTCCTCGACCTCGCCGCCGGCCTCCTCCACCCGGGCGGCGAACTCCGGCAGGGCGTCGGCGCGGACGACCCCCTCCACGCGTGCGGAGCGCGCACCCGAGCGCACGGCGCCGCTGTCGGCGCGTCCGCCCAGCAGGAGGGTCAGGGCGGTGACGATCATGGTCTTGCCTGCGCCGGTCTCACCGCTGATGACGGTGAGACCGGGGCCGAGCTCGAGAGTGGAGGACTCGATCACCCCCAGCGAGCTGATCCGGATCTCCTCAAGCACGCTGGTCCCCGTTCTCGCGGCGCCGTCGCTCCGCCGCCCCCCGCCACCCTTCGACGGAGAGGTCGAACTTCGCCACCAGGCGGTCGGTGAACGGCGCCTGATGCAGGCGCACCAGGCGCACCGGGCGTACGCCGCGGCGGACCTCGATGCGGGCGCCGGGCGGAAGGTCCACGGTCCGTCTGCCGTCGCACCACAGGACTCCCCCGCCGCCGGTCCGATCCAGGACCTCGACCGCGAGCACCGACGTGGGTGCGACGACCATCGGTCGGGCGAAGAGCGCGTGGGCGCTGATCGGGACCATCAGCAGCGCCTCGACTCCGGGCCACACGACCGGGCCGCCGGCGCTGAAGTTGTAGGCGGTCGACCCGGTCGGGGTGGCACAGACCACGCCGTCGCAGCCCCAGCGGGAGAGGGGGCGACCGTCGATCTCGACGACGACCTCGAGCATCCGCTCGCGCGCGGCCTTCTCGACGCTGGCCTCGTTGAGGGCCCATGTCTGCGCCACGAGCTCCTTGTCGTGGTAGACGAGGACGTCGAGGGTCATCCGGTCCTCGGCGGTGTAGCGGCGGTTCACGATCGCATCGATCGTGGACTCCACGTCGTCGGACTCCGCCTCGGCCAGGAAGCCGACGTGTCCGAGGTTCACCCCGAGCACGGGCGTGCCGCTGGCGTGCGTCATCTCGGAGGCACGCAGGATGGTCCCGTCGCCACCGATGACCACGACGAGCTCGCACCCCTCGACCGGGTCCCCGTCCTCCTCCGCCGCCACCTCGACCAGCGGGTCGCTCGTCGGGCCGGTCATCGGGTCGACGGGGCCGAAGCCGAGGTCGGGCGCCTCATGAGCGAGCAGCCGGACTCTGATCCCGTGCCCGACGAGGGACTTGCAGAACGCGCGCGCCACCTCCCGCGCCTCCTCGCGCCCGGTGTGGGCGAGCAGGAGGACACGGCGGTCGGAAGAAGCGGGCGGGGTCACGTCTCCACCCTCTCACCCGACACCCCGAGTGACCGTGAGCGCTGCACCTCGGCCGCGATCTCGTCGCCACCGATGGCCGCGTCTCCTCGTCGCAGCCACAAGAAGAACTCCACGTTCCCCGACGGACCCGGGAGGGGGCTCGTGGTGACCGCCCGTGCACCCCACCCTCGCCGGGCGGCACTCTCGGCGATCGCCGTCACGGCCTCTGCGCGCAGATCCAGGTCGCGCACGACGCCTCCCTTGCCGACGCGGTCCTTGCCGACCTCGAACTGGGGCTTCACCATCAGGGCCAGGTCGCCGTCGGGCCGAGTGGCGCCGATGAGGGCGTCCAGGACCAGCTCGAGGGAGATGAACGAGAGATCACCCACGACGAGGTCGACGGGACCGCCGATCGTCTCGACGCTCAGGTCGCGGATGTTGGTCCGGTCGTGCACGTGCACCCGGTCGTCCTGCTGCAGTCGCCAGGCGAGCTGGCCGTAACCGACGTCGACGGCCACGACCTCGGCCGCGCCGAGGCGGAGCAGCACGTCGGTGAAGCCCCCGGTGGAGGCGCCGGCGTCGAGGCATCGGCGCCCGCGCACCTCCAGGCCGTGCGCCGCGAAGGCCGACAGCGCACCGGCGAGCTTGTGCCCGCCCCGCGAGACGTAGTCGGGCCGGTCGGGGTCGTCGACCACGACGATGGCCGCGTCCGTGGTGACGCCCGTCGCGGGCTTGCTGGCGACGGCGCCCCCCACCTTGACGCGGCGGGCGGCCACGAGCTCGCTCGCGTGCTCGCGGGAACGCGCGAGGCCGCGCCGGACGAGCTCGGCATCCAGCCTGAGACGACGTGGAGGCACGCTCCTCAGCTCCCGGCCTGAGAGTCCGGGCGCATCGCCGCGTGCGGGCGCGTGTCGAGCGAGCGGCGCAGCTGCTCATGGGCAGCCTCGTAGACGCCGACGTGCTCCTCCAACGACAGCTCGTCGAGACGGGTGAGGGAGTCGAGGACGGCATCGACTGCGGTGAGCCCGGTCCGACCGGCGCTCTCGTGGGACTCGCTCATGCGCTGAGGCTATCGGTCGACGGCTCGTCGGCCGTGGCCGGCGGGACGAGCCGCGACGTGTCGACGACCACCCCCGTCTCATCGAGGTGGCGCCAGCCGGCGACGGCCACGGTCTGCCACCACGCCGAGCGATCGCCACCACCGTCGACGACCAGGTGACCCGCCTCGACCCGGGCGGACCAGCCCTGGGATCGCACCTCGCCGGGCGTCACATCCGGTGCCGGGTGCGTCTCCAGCAAACCCTCGAGGCCGGGCGAGAGGTAGGTCGGACGGACCTCCGGTGTGGCGGCCACCAGCTCAGGCAGCCCGGTGACCCCGGTCAGCACCAGGAGCGAATCGATCCCGGCCGCGGTGGCGCCCTCGATGTCGGTGTCCAGGCGATCCCCCACCATCAACGGGCGTGCGGCCCCCAAGCGTCGTACGGTCTCGTCGAGCAACGGCCGCTGCGGCTTGCCGGCCACGACCGGGGACACCTGGGTGAACTCCTGGAGCATCCTCACGAGGACGCCGTGGCCGGGGGCCAGGCCGGCCGCGGTCGGGAACGTCAGGTCGGTGTTGCTGGCCACCCACGGCAGGCCGCCCCGGATCGCGACGGCCGCCTCCATGATCTGGTGCCACCGCACGTCGGGCCCGAAGCCCGTGACGACCGCATCGGGCTCGTCGGAGACGCTGACGACCGGCTCGAGTCCGACGGCCCTCAGGGACTCTCCCAGTCCGTCCCCACCCACGAGCAGCACCCGGGCTCCTGACCCGAACCGCTCCACCAGGACCCGGGCGGCGGCCTGAGCAGACGTGACGACGTCCTCGGCCTCCGCAGGGATGCCCAGCTCCTCGAGGTGGGTCGCGACGGCCGCGGGTGGCCGGGAGGCGTTGTTGGTGATGAAGGCCAGCCGCATGCCGGCCGCACGCGCGCGCTCGAGATGCGCCGCCGCCCCTGGCACGGCGTCACGGCCGACGTAGACGACGCCGTCCAGGTCCAGCATGGCGAGGTCGTAGTCGACGGTGAGTGCCTCCGCTGACGAGCCGAGCAGGGACATGCCGCTCCTTCCGGGGTTGGTGCCGCGCAATACGATGCTTCGATGGAGTCGAGCAGCGTGGTGAGCCCGCCGTTCGTGGCGACTCCGCTGCGTCTGTACCCCTTCCGCGCGCTGATGTTGAACCAGGGCCGAATCGGGGAGCCGGCGGCCGCGCGCGCCTTCGCGCGACCCTATCGCGGTGTGACCGAACGTCTGAAGCGCTGGGAGGAGGAGGGTCGGCTGCACCACGACCCGTCCCCTGCCCTCTATCTCCATGAGTACACGGCAGGTGGGTTGACCATCCGAGGTCTGGTGGGCGCCGTCGGCCTCTCTCACCGCGAAGGCAGCGGCACCGAGCGCGCGATCGCGCCCCACGAGGGGATCCACCCCGAACAGGTCGCCGAGCTCGCGGAGCGCATGTATGAGATGGAGCTGAACCCGGCCCCCATCCTGCTGGTCCACCGTGGGCCTCTGGCCGTCAGGAACGTGATGCGTCGGGTCAGGACCAGCCGTCCCCCCGACCACGCCTTCACCGATCGCGCCGAGCAGCAGCACCGGATCTGGGCGATCCGCGATGGTGGCACCCTCGAGACCATCTCCTCCGCACTCGCCCGCTCCCACGCGCTGATCGCAGACGGCCATCACCGGTACGCCGCCTACCTGGCCCTGCAGGAACGACACCCGGGCACCCCCTGGGATCGCGGGCTCGCCATGCTCGTCGATCAGGACGAGAGCCCCCTGTTCCTCGGCCCGATTCACCGTCATCTGGGCGGCGTGAGCTTCGACGACCTCACCCGCGCCACCCGCGACGCCGGCTTCGACCTCGTCAGCTGCGCGGAGGGCGCTGCTGTCACTGCGCTGTGCCCCGACACCCTCGTCGTCACCGACGGTGAACGGTGGGGCTCGCTCCTCCTCGGGGCCGAGACCAGCCCGCAACGCGGCGCCGTGGAAGTCTTCCATCAGAAGGTGCTCGCGGCGCTGCCCGGCTCGGGTGCGAGCGTCGGCTATCACCACTCCGTCGAGCAGGCGCTCGCCAAGACGGCTGCCGACAAGGGCCTTGCCATCCTGATGCCGGCCCCGGACTTCGACCTCGTGAGCGAGATCGTCGCGCATCACCGGCTCCTGCCCGAGAAGGCCACGTCGTTCCAGCCGAAGCCCAGCGTGGGCGTCCTCATGAGGTCGGTGCGCGACGAAGTCGCCGGGCGGTGACCACCTCCACCTCGACGCGGGAGGCAGCCCCTGCGCCTGTCCGGAAGAAGCGACGACGCACAGGTCCTGTCACCTCCACGACGTCCCCGGCGGACCAGCCGGCCACTGATCGCCGCGCGCGCCCGCTCCACGCCGCGCAGTCGAGTGTGTCCACCGCCGGGCCGCGCGCCTGACCTGACCTCGTGACCGGCCGGGGCACGATCACCCGGAAGGTCCACAGCTCGTCCCCGCTCGGCAGCTCGCGCCGCTCGGGCACCTGGGAGACGCGCCCGATCAGGCGCACCTCGTTGAATCCTGCCGCGGCCTCGACCGCGGCTTCCTGTGTCGACATCCTCGTCACCTCCGCGTCCAGAATGGCCGGCGTCAGGGCTGGACGGGGGCAGGCAGCGGTCCCTGTGGAGAGGGCACGTCAGCGGCGGGGCTGTGGACGACTGGTGGGTCTCGACGTCGGTTGCTGCGCAACCTGCTCGACCAACGAAAACCGGGCTTCGGTACGCGACCTGCACGACCCACGAAAAACAGGGGCTCGGTGGTCGAGCAGGTCGCGCTAGCGACCGACGTCGAGACCCCGAAATGCAGAAGAGGCCACCACCAGCAACCTAATGCTGGTGATGACCTCTACCGAAGTGTTGTCCGGCGGCGTCCTACTCTCCCACAACCTCTCGATTGCAGTACCATCGGCGCTGTGGGGCTTAACTTCCGGGTTCGGAATGGGACCGGGTGTTTCCCCCACGCTATGGCCGCCGTAACTCTGGCGAACCCACCCACCAACACCGAATAAAACGGGCGTGGTGGTGCGTGTTCAAATCTATGGGCACTATTCACATATATCCGAGTGAATGCACAGTGGTTGTTGTTTCAAAACCGCACAGTGGACGCGTAACATCATTGGAGTAAGAC
>NZ_BAAHCI010000005.1:1700474-1872179 GCF_054775955.1 Nocardioides pacificus | reverse complement strand
CCCGCCGAACCCGTCATCTGAGCCGACACCGCCGAGAGCTCCTCCGACGCCGACGACAACGCCTGCGCATTCCCACCCATCGCCGCCATCGACTCACGCAACATCCCCAGCGCCGTGTTCAACGCCGTACCCATCCGACCCACCTCATCGGTCGAGTCGACTTCGAGCTCCTGCGACAGATCACCTGCCGCCACCGCCTCCAACACCGTCACCGTGCGGCCCAGCGGACGGGTCATCATCCGGGCGATGAACCAGGTGAGCACACCAGCCAGGGCGACGCCGATGACCAGCGCCGTGACGACGACGGTCGTGAGCTCGGACTCCAGCTTGTCGGCCTCGGCGTGCTTGTCGGCCACCCCCTGGGCCGCACCCTGCCGCATCCCTTCCAGCACCACGTCGAGGGCGGAGTTGGACTCAGCCACCTGCGGCTGCATCGCACGCGCGGCCCGGGGGTCGGTGAGCGCCGTCTGCACCATGTCATCGATGAACGCGTTGTTCTCGTCCAGTGCCGCACGGAGGTCGTCCAGCACCCCGCCGAGGTCCTCGCCGGACACCTTGATGGCGCGCAGCTCGTCGAAGACCTCGTTCACCGAGTCGACGTCGTCGGCCGCGTCCTTCGCGACCGCCTCGACATCCTCCTCGAGCAACGAGCGATAGGCACTCGACTTGAGCTCGCTGTTGCGAACGTCGAGATGGTGCAGCTTGGCCTCGATGCGCCCGATCGCGAGGGCATCGTCATTGGCCTTCGCGACGTCGTTCATCAAGAAGATCGCGAGCGGACCCACCACGAGAGCGGGCAGCAGGCAGGCCAGAGCGAGAGCCAGCAGCTTGCGCCCGGCACCCAGGTTGCGGAAGAACGCACCGCGGCGGTTGTTCGGAGTGCTCATCATCAAGTCCTTGGGATCGAGCGCCCCGAGCGCGCAACGGAGGGTGGTGTGGCAGGGAGGGAAGAGTCCTTAGGCCGAGGCGGGGATGGCGTCCCCGACCGTGGCCGCCAGCTCGGTGTCCAGGACCAGCATCAGCTGGCCGTCCAGCTTGGAGACGCGCTCCACCAGGGCTCGGATGGCCGCCGGCACGGTGTCTGGGGCGTCTTCGAAGCTCGCTGCGGGCGGCTCGAGGACGTCGCCGATCTGGTCGACGAGCAGGCTCACAGCGCCGTCGGCGGTGCGGACCACGACGTTGACCCGCGTGGCCTCTCCCGTCGTGGGCTGCAGCCCCATCCGCACGCGCAGGTCGATCGTCGTGACGATCTGGCCGCGCAGGTTGAGCAGGCCACAGACCTCGGCCGGGGCCAGGGGCACCACGGTCATCTCCTGCTGGCGCAGGACCTCCTGGACGGTCTCGACCGGGACACCGAAGAGGTGGCCGTCGAGCAGGAACGTGCAGAACTGATCGGACATGATCACACCGCCACGAGATCGAAGGAGTTGCCGAAGCCGGCACGGGGGACGAACAGTGCGGGGTCGAGTCCGCTGACGGCCTGGCCGACGTCGACCAGCTCGGTGACCCGGCCGCTGACCACGGCCGACCCGCTGTGCCCGCCGGTGTCGAGAGGACTACGGACGTCGAGGTGCGCGTCGACGATGTCGAGGATCTGGTTGACCACGAACCCGACGAGGACGCCCTCGTGCTGGCACACGACGACCTGGGAGGACTCGCTGCTCGTCTCGCCGTAGGCGCCGAAGACGGCGTCCAGGTGGACCAGCGGCAGCACCGTCTCCCGGTACTGCACGACCTCGTGGGCCCCCACGCGCTCGATGCGAGCGGCGGGGAACTCCTCCAGGCGATCGACAGCCGCGAGGGGAAGGCCGACGCGCCGGTTGTCGCACAGACCGACCAGCAGCAGCTGGACGCGGTCCGCGTCGGCGACGACGGTCGCCTCCTGCTCACGCTCCGCCCGTCGTGCCGCTCCGTCGCTGAGCACGCCGGAGCGCTGGGCCAGCGAGATCGCGTCGAGGATCAGCGCCACGTGGCCGTCACCCATGATGGTGGCGCCTGCGTAGAGCGGGACGTGGCGCAGCTGCTTGCCCAGCGGCTTGACCACGATCTCCTCGGTGTCGTTGATGTCGTCGACGATCAGCCCGAACTGCTGCTCGTCGGCCTGCAGCACGGCGATGTAGGTCGTGTCCGAGGGCGACGGCAGCAGACCGAGCTGCTCGCGGAGGCTGATGAGCGGGAGCAGCCGGCCACGCAGGCGGTAGACCGGTGTGCCCTGGATGTTCTCGATCTTGGGGCCGCCGCCGGTGTTCTCCAGGCGGACGAGCTCGAGCAGGTTGACCTGCGGGATCGCATAGCGCTGGTCGTCGGTGGTGACGACGAGCGCCGGGATGATCGCGAGCGTGAGCGGGATCTTGATCCGGATCGTGGTGCCCTTGCCGAGCACGCTCTGGACGTCGACCACACCGCCGATCTTCTCGATGTTGGTCTTGACCACGTCCATGCCGACACCGCGACCGGAGACGTTGGTGACCTTCTCCGCAGTGGAGAACCCCGCCGCGAAGATCAGTCCGAGCGCCTCGCGGTCACCCATCTTGGAGGCCGCCTCGGCGGTGAGCAGGCCACGCGAGACCGCCCGGGCCCGGAGCTTGTCGGGGTCGATGCCCGCGCCGTCGTCGGTGATCTCGATGTTGACCTGGCCACCCTCGTGGAAGGCCTTCAGCGTCAGCACGCCCTCGACGGGCTTGCCCGCGGCGATGCGCTCCTCCGCGGTCTCGATGCCGTGGTCGACCGAGTTGCGCACCAGGTGCGTCAGCGGGTCCTTCACCGACTCGAGGATGGTCTTGTCGAGCTCGGTGTCGCGACCCTCCATCTGCACGCGCAGCTGCTTGCCCAGCGCGAGGGAGAGGTCACGGACGACCCGCGGGAGCTTGCTCCACACGGTGTCGATGGGCTGCATGCGCGTCTTCATGACGCCCTCCTGCAGCTCCCCGGCGATCAGGTTCAGGCGGTGGGAGGTGCGCAGCAGCTCGGTGTCCTGACGGCTGGCCGCACGCTGGACGATCTGGTTGCGGGTCAGCACGAGCTCGCCGACCAGGTTCATCAGCGAGTCGAGCAGCTCCACGTCGACGCGGATCGTGCTGTCCGCGACCGAGCGGCGCTCGGGACCGATGTAGGGAGGGCCATCCTCATGGCGGCGCTCGACGAAGCCCTCGGCGGCGGTGGGGTCCCCGGCGATCTCCGGGTCCTCCACGACGGGGGCGAGTACGGCGGGAGCCGGCGCCGTCTCGACGACGGGCTCGACGGGGGGCTCGACAGGGGTCTGATCGTCCATGACGACCTCCTCGGATGGCGTCGGGGACGCAGGGATGTCGGACACCACTGCCGGCGGCTGCTCGGCGGCGGGGCGGGCCTCCTGGAGCGCCGTCAGGCGGTCGACGAGCTCGGTGTGGTCGGCCTCCCCTTCGGCGCCGGTGGCCTCGATCTGGGCGAGCAGGTGACGCACCGCGTCCACCATGTCCAGCAGGGCGCTGGTGATCTCGGGGGTCAACGTCAGCGATCCGTCACGCAGCCGGCTGAGCAGGTTCTCGCCGACATGGGTCACGGACTCCAGCTGGTTCATGGCGAGGAAGCCGCTGGTGCCCTTGATCGTGTGGATGGTCCGGAACACGCTCGAGAGCAGCGCCTTGGACGTCGGAGCCTGCTCGAGCTCGACGAGGTCATGGTCGAGCTGGTCCAGGTTCTCGTAGCTCTCGACGAGGAACTCCTGGATGATCTCATCCATGTCGTCCATGTGCGTGCCTCTTTCGGTGGGCCGATGGTGCGGATATGCAGGTGGGCGGCTGCCCGGTCCCGGACAGTCGGGGAACAGCTCGAGCGGCCCCGCGTCCGTAGTGGTTCTCGGGCGGTGCCGGATGTCTCTTTAGGCCGGGCGCTTCTTCAGGCCTGGCCCGCAGGGGTCGGCACGACCCCGAGCAGGTCGAGCTTCGCCGCGACGGCGTCCGGGGTGAACGGCTTGATGAGGTATTCGTGCGCCCCGGCTGCGAGCGCCCTCACCATCTGGGAGTGCTCGCTCTCGGTGGTCACCATCATCAAGGTCACTGACCGGTTCTCAGGCTTCGACCGAAGCGTCTTGATGAAGGTCAGCCCGTCCATGACGGGCATGTTCCAATCGACCAGCGCCACGTCAGGGCACCCATGCTCGGCGACGGAGTCCAGGGCTTCCTGGCCGTTGCCGGCTTCTCTGACCTCGAATCCGAGTTCGACGAGGATGCGACTGAGGATCTTCCTCATCGCTCGGGAGTCGTCTATCACCAGTGCATGCACGACAACCCGATCGGCTGCCGCCGACGCATGCTTAGTCAACCGGGCGGAGAATCTCCTGAGCATGACCGGTGAGCGCCTCAGCACTGGCGCGATCCAGCAGATCCGCGACCGTGAGCACCTGGACGATCCCGCTGAGCGAGTTCCACGCGCCCTGGGCCACGTGCGCACTGTCCGCGGCGCTCGACCTGATCGCCCGCACCAGCTCGAGCTGCGCCGCCATGGCCGCGCGCTCCCGCCCGGTCAGCGAGACCGCCCACGTCGCTGCGTGCATGGCCTGCGACCAGCGCACGGCGTGGTCACGGGTGGCCCAGGCCTCCTCGAGCTCGGCGAAGGCCGCCGCGTCCAGACCACTCACCTGCCCCATCAGCGCGGCGAGCTCGGCGCGCTGCGGTCCCAGGTCGGCCGAGCCCGACGCCAGCCGCGGCCAGTGCACCGGGGCGCCGTGCCAGGCTGCTCGCACCGCCGCGCCGTACGCGCTCTCGAGGCTCTCGCGCCACAGCCCGGCATCCCACTCGATGTCGGCGCCCGTCCCCGTCGAGGCACTCTCGCCCCAGTCGAACCACTCGCGCCCCAGCGACGCGAGCAGCTGCTCGATCCCGCCGATCGGCGCCGTGCGCAACCGCTGCGCCACCTCTGCCAACGCGTCGCCGTGGGCGTGGGCGACATCACCGAGCAGCTGTGCAGCCCGGGGCACGGGGGGTGCGGAGGCCTCAGGAGGAGCCGGAGGCAGGTCGGCCCCCGCCACGTCCTCCGCGCGGAGGGCGAGCGCGTCGAGGAGCACCTCGGCGACGGCTGCGCCTCCGGGGAGGCGCACCAGGTCGAACCCGAGCGTCGAGGCGTTGAGCAGGCTGTACATCGGCCCCCCGGGCGTGTCAGGCGGTGCATGTCAGGCGGTGCGTGGCAGACAGTCCGGGTCAGGATCCCACGCGGACACCGACGCTGTCTGCCTCTGTCGCACGCCGAATCAGCGGCTCGCGCGCAGCTCCGAGGCCACCGGCCAGGGGTTGAAGCGACACCCGTCGAGGCCCTTCGACTGCTGCATCATCACCGGCGCCAGGTTGCCGCGGCCACTGCAGCCGCGGTGACCGAGCCCCAGCCAGTGGCCGGTCTCGTGGTTGACCACCATGTGCCGATAGTCGCGCAGACTGCCGTTCGCAGCGCGCCAGCCCTGGCTGGCGTACTTCCACCGGTCCTGGTTGATGATCACGTAGCGGCCCACCCGGCAGCTCCACTGGGCGCTGCAGCCCGACGAGAAGTCGGGCACCCGGCGGGCCTCGCTGAGCACGAGCGTGAAGTCGCCTCCGCGGCGCACCGGCCGGAACGCCGTCCCACCGCTGCGCCAGCCACGCGCGTCCGCGAAGGTCTGCTGCGCCTGCGTGCGGAACTTCTTCAGGCTCGTGGTGATCCGGCCGCGGGTCTCCACGCGATAGGTGACCGTACGACGCACCCCGACGCGGTGCCGGACGCGCCTGGTGCGCGCGGAGTCCGCACTGGTCGCCTGGTAGCCCGCTCGCCGCGCGGTCACCCGGACGGAGATCCGGCTGCCGACGTCGGCCGCCGCGAGGCGGTAGCGCCGGTCGCGAGCTCCCTTGATCGGCTCCCCGTCACGCAGCCAGTGGAAGGCCACCTTCTCTGGGCGCGGTCTCCAGACACCCCGGTCCGCCGTGAGCGTGCGCGTGTAGCGCGCCGCGCCGGTGATCGAGGGGCGCTCCACGAGGGTGAGCCGGGCCGGCTCCTCGGTCTCCGGGGGGTCTGCAGGCCCCGCGGCGTGCGTCGGAGCGGCCAGCAGCGCGCCCACCAGGAGGGCGATCGCGAGCGAGCAGAGGACCCTCAGGCCCAGAGCTGGCCCTCGAGCCGGTCCTCGGCGTCGTCGATCGTGCCCTCGTAGGCTCCCGTGGACAGGTACTTCCAGCCGCCGTCGCATACGACGAAGGCTATATCGGCCGTCTCCCCCGCCTTCACGGCCTTGGCCGCCTGCCCGAGCGCGGCGTGCAGGATCGCGCCGGTCGAGATGCCGGCGAAGATGCCCTCGAGCTCGAGCAGCTCGCGCACGCGTCGTACGGCGTCGCGCGGCCCGACCGAGAAGCGCGAGTCGATGAGCGAGGCGTCGTACAGCTCGGGGACGAAGCCCTCGTCGAGGTTCCGCAGGCCGTAGACCAGCTCGCCGTAGCGTGGCTCGGCCGCCACGATCCGCACCTCCGGCTTGGCCGCGCGGAAGAAGCGCGAGACGCCCATCAGGGTCCCGGTGGTGCCGAGGCCGGCGACGAAGTGGGTGATCGAGGGCAGGTCGGCCAGGATCTCGGGGCCGGTGCCCTCCTCGTGGGCGAGCGCGTTGGCCTCGTTGCCGTACTGGTAGAGCATCACCCAGTCGGGGTGCTCGTCGGCGATCCGCTTGGCCACGCGCACCGCCTCGTTGGAGCCGCCGGCCGCCGGCGACGACACGATCTCGGCGCCCCACATCCGCAGCAGCTGACGGCGCTCCTCGGAGGTGTTCTCCGGCATCACGCAGACGATGCGGTAGCCCTTGAGCTTGGCCGCCATCGCCAGCGAGATGCCGGTGTTGCCGGAGGTCGGCTCGAGGATCGTGCAGCCGGGGCGCAGGATGCCCTGCTTCTCCCCGTGCTCGATCATCTTCAGGCCCGGACGGTCCTTGATGGAGCCGGTCGGGTTGCGGTCCTCGAGCTTCGCCCAGAGGCGTACGTCGGGGGTCGGCGAGAGTCGCGGCAACCCCACCAGCGGCGTGTTGCCGACCGAGTCGAGGAGGTTGTCGAATCGCATGCCAAGCACCTTCCGGTGGTTCAGCGCAGGAAGCGCTCGGGGTCGAAGTCGTCGAGCGGGATGATCCGCACCCGCGGCAAGGGCACGTTGAACGCGGCGACGTCGTCCTCGAGGTCGTGGATCTGGACCCCGAGCGCGGTGAAGCGCTGGTTGACGAACTCGCGCAGCGCGAGCACGCCCACCCGGCGGTGCCCGTCGAGCAGCGCCTCGACCTGCGGGACGAAGTCGCCGTCGTGACTGACCAGCAGCACGTCGGCGTCCCGCTCGACCAGTGCGGTCAGCGTGCGCTGCAGGCCGATGTCGACGACCTTCTCGTCGGAGCGGCCCGACAGCGGCACGGGACGGTAGTCCATCGCCAGCAGCGCCTGCACGAAGCTCGTCGGCAGGTTGCCGCTGGAGGCGTTGAGGAAGAACAGCCCGGTGACGGGCTGGCCCCACAGCTTCTCCGCGTAGGCGGTGACCCGCTCCCAGCGCGGCCGCTCCTCGGGCTCGGGACGGCGGTTGAGGACCGTCAGCCCGAGGGTCGCGTCGATGTTCTCGCCGTCGACGAGGACGAACGTGCGACGTGCGGGGCGCAGGGACTCCATCGGGTCGGCCGGCTCGCTCAGCGAGCGCCGCCGGCGACGGCCGGCAGCACGACGACCTGGTCGCCGTCGGCGAGCGTCGCCTCGAGGCCGCCGATGAAGCGGACGTCCTCGTCGTTGATGTAGACGTTGACGAAGCGGCGCAGGTCCTCGCCCTCGATCAGCCGCTCACGGATGCCGGGGTGATTGGTCTCGAGGTTCTCGATGACCGCGGAGAGCGTGCCGCCCTCGGCGGGGACGGCCTTCTCGCCGTTGGTGTACGTGCGCAGGATCGTGGGGATCCGGACCTCGATGGCCATCAGCTGGTGCTCCTTGCGGGTAGGTGCTCGACGACGCTGACCTCTTCCTCGGTCACCTCGCCGTCGACGATTCTGTAGGACCTGAACTCCACGGCGCCGTCGTTATTCCCGTGCTCCCTCGTGCTCACCAGCACGTAGTGGGCGCCGGGCTCGCTGGCGAGCCCGATGTCGGTGCGCGACGGGTAGGCCTCCGTGGCCGTGTGCGAGTGGTAGACCACGACCGGCTCCTCGTCGCGGGCCCACATCTCCTTGTAGAGCGCGAGCAGCTCGGTGGAGTCGAACTCGTAGAACGTGGGACTGCCGGCGGCGTTCACCATCTCGACGATCCGCTCGGGACGGTCGCTGCCCTCGGGGCCCGCGACGATGCCGCAGGCCTCGTCGGGGTGGTCGCGCTTGGCGTGGGCGACGATCGCGTCGTACGTCGCCTGGTCGATGGTCAGCACACGCGCCAGCGTAGGTCAGGGCGTCCAGATGCCGGACCACCGCCCAGCAGCCGGACGGGGGTACGCGGCCGGTGAGGCCCGCCGTTTGTGAGCAGGGCGTAACGCCTCCGTAACCTGGGCCCATGACCAGCCTCGCCCCCGATCTCCAGTCCGCCTTCGACACGGTGCTCGACCGCAACCGTGGCGAGCGCGAGTTCCACCAGGCCGTGCTCGAAGTGCTCGAGTCCCTCACCCCCGTCGTCGAGCGGCACCCCGAGTACGCGCACGGCTCGGTCATCGAGCGGATCTGCGAGCCGGAGCGGCAGATCATCTTCCGGGTGCCGTGGACCGACGACGAGGGCCGCGTGCAGATCAACCGCGCCTTCCGCGTCGAGTTCAACTCCGCGCTCGGCCCCTACAAGGGCGGGCTGCGCTTCCACCCCACGGTCAACCTCGGCATCGTGAAGTTCCTCGGCTTCGAGCAGATCTTCAAGAACGCCCTCACCGGCCTGCCCATCGGCGGCGGCAAGGGCGGCTCGGACTTCGACCCCAAGGGCCGCAGCGACGCCGAGGTGATGCGCTTCTGCCAGTCGATGATGACCGAGATGTATCGCCACCTCGGCGAGTACACCGACGTGCCCGCCGGTGACATCGGCGTCGGCCAGCGCGAGATCGGCTACCTGTTCGGCCAGTACAAGCGGATCACCAACCGCTACGAGTCCGGCGTGCTCACCGGCAAGGGCCTGGCGTACGGCGGGTCGCAGGTGCGGACCGAGGCCACCGGCTACGGCACGGTCTTCTTCACCCGCGAGATGCTCGCCACCCAGGGCAAGGACCTGTCGGGGCGCCGCGTCGTCGTCTCCGGCTCCGGCAACGTCGCGATCTACGCCGCGCTGAAGGCCCAGCAGCTCGGGGCCCAGGTCGTCGCGTGCTCCGACTCCGGGGGCTACGTCGTCGACGAGGACGGCCTCGACATCGACCTGCTGCGTCAGATCAAGGAGGTCGAGCGCGGCCGGGTCGCCGACTACGCCGACCAGCGGCCGAAGGCCACCTTCCACGCCGGCGGCTCGGTCTGGGACGTCGCGTGCGAGGTCGCGCTCCCGTGCGCCACGCAGAACGAGCTCGACGCCGACGCTGCGCGCACGCTGGTCGCCAACGGCGTCCTGGTCGTCGCCGAGGGCGCCAACATGCCCTGCACGCCCGAGGCCACCGACGTCCTGATGAAGTCGGGTGTGCTCTTCGCGCCGGGCAAGGCCGCCAACGCCGGCGGGGTGGCCACCAGCGCCCTGGAGATGCAGCAGAACGCCTCGCGCGACTCCTGGCACTTCGACCACACCGAGGCCCGCCTCGACCAGATCATGGTCGACGTCCACGAGCGCTGCGCGACCGCGGCCGACGCCTATGGCGCTCCCGGCAACTACGTGGCCGGCGCCAACATCTCGAGCTTCAAGCAGGTCGCCGACGCGATGCTGGCGATGGGCGTGATCTGACGGCGCCTGGTCGCCGTCAGTCTGAGACGGCTCAGTCCGAGACGACTCAGTCCGAGACGGCGGCGACCAGCGTCTCCTGCAGGTAGCCGACCCACTCGTAGATGTCGTGGGCCTGCGCCCGCGGGTCGTCGTCGGGCAGGGAGTACCAGTACTCCTCGTCGCCGTCGGTGATCTCGAGCCGGGTGGCCAGGGCCAGGCGCAGGTCGGTGAAGGATCGCATCCAGGTCTGGGCCGTGGCGTCGTCGAGCTCGACGTCGATGTGCAGCCCGTCCTCGGTCAGCTCGGGCGGCAGCCCGGCCTCCTCGAGGGTGTCGATGATCGTGCAGGCGGCCGCCGCCTTCCCGTCGCGCAGGGCGCCCTCGGTGAACCGGCGGAACTCCCCCGCGGCCTCCTCGTCGTCGGCGTACGCCGTGGGGAAGAGCCGCGCGAGCACGGGGTCCTCCGGGGCCGTCGTCGGGCCCGAGAAGTCCATCATCGCCTCGAACGGGTCCGCCCCGTCCTGCGGGACCGCGCGCTCGTTGCGCAGCAGCTCCACCAGCTGGGAGGCCAGCGAGCGCAGCAGGTCGGCCTCGAAGCCGGTGAAGTTGGCGATGATCCGACCGCTGCGGCGATGACGCTGGAAGCCGGTCACGACTGGCGCTCCATGGTCGCCCACAGGCCGTACTCGTGCATCGCCTGCACGTCGCGCTCCATCTCCTCGCGACTGCCGCTGCTCACGACCGAGCGACCGTCCTCGTGGACCTCCATCATCAGCTTCTCGGCCTTGGCCTTGTCATAGCCGAAGTAGGTGCGGAAGACGTAGGTGACGTAGGACATCAGGTTGACCGGGTCGTTCCACACGATCGTGACCCACGGGGTCGCCAGGACGGTCATCTCGTCCGGGATCGTCGTCGGCTCGACCTCGACAGGACTTGCGGCGGACACCAACACAGACACCGCACCATCGTGGCACACCCCCGGCAGGCCCCCGACACAGCCAGGGCGGACCTAGGCTGGCCCCCGTGAGCGACTCGACGGCCCTGCTGACCGACCACTACGAGCTGACCATGCTCCAGGCCGCGCTGCACGCGGGCACCGCCGAGCGCCGCTCGGTGTTCGAGCTCTTCGCGCGCCGGCTGCCCGAGGGACGCCGCTACGGGGTCGTGGCCGGCGTGGGCCGTGCCCTCGACGCCTTCGAGCGCTTCCGCTTCGACGAGGAGTCGCTGGCGGTGCTGCGCGAGATCGTCGACGAGCGCACGATCGAGTGGCTGGCCGACTTCCGCTTCACCGGCGACATGTGGGGCTACGGGGAGGGCGAGGCCTACTTCGCCTACTCCCCCGTGCTGGTCGTGGAGTCGACGTTCGCCGAGGCCGTGCTCCTCGAGACCCTGCTGCTCTCGATCTACAACCACGACTCCGCGATCGCCGGCGCCGCCTCCCGGATGACAGCCGCGGCAGGCGGCCGGCCCTGCATCGAGATGGGCTCGCGCCGCACCCACGAGGAGGCGGCGGTCGCGGCCGCGCGCGCGGCGTACGTCGCGGGGTTCCGCAGCACCTCCAACCTCGCCGCCCGGCAGCGCTACGGCGTCCCGAGCACCGGCACCAGCGCCCACAGCTTCACGCTGCTCCACGACACCGAGCGCGACGCCTTCCAGGCGCAGGTCGACAGCTGCGGCCCGGGCACCTCGCTGCTCGTCGACACCTACGACATCGCCGAGGCCGTCCGGCTCGGCATCGAGATCGCCGGCACCGAGCTCGGCGCGGTGCGCATCGACTCCGGCGACCTGGGGGTGCTCGCGCGCGACGTGCGCCGACAGCTCGACAGCCTGGGCGCGCACGACACCCGGATCATCGTCACCAGCGACCTCGACGAGCACGCGATCGCGTCGCTGGCCGCCGCCCCGGTCGACGGGTACGGCGTCGGCACCCAGCTGGTCACCGGCAGCGGCCACCCCACCTCGGGCTTCGTCTACAAGCTGGTGTCCCGCGAGGGCAGCAACGGCGAGATGGAGCCGGTGGCCAAGAAGAGCAAGGACAAGGCCTCGATCGGTGGCCGCAAGTCCGCCGTCCGGCGCCGCAGCCCCGCCGGCGTGGCCGAGGCCGAGCTCGTGGGCGTCGGGGTGACGCCCACCAACGACGGCGACGACCGGCCGCTGATGGTCGAGCTGGTCCGCAAGGGCGAGGTCGTGGGGCGCGAGTCGCTCGACGACGCCCGGGCCCGCCACGAGGCGGCCCGCGCGGAGCTGCCGATCGCCGCGCAGTCGATGTCGCGCGGTCAGCCGGTGATCGAGACGATCCACGTCTGAGATCCGTACTAGGGTCGCCCCATGGTGCGCGCACTGATCGTCGTCGACGTCCAGAACGACTTCTGCGAGGGGGGCTCGCTGGCCGTGTCCGGCGGCGCGCGGGTGGCCGCCGACGTGGCGAGCCTGCTGCGCCGCTGGAGCCGGCGTCTCCCCGACGCCCCGGGCTACGCCCACGTGGTCGCCACGAAGGACCACCACGTCGACCCGGGTGACCACTGGTCGAGCACCCCGGACTTCGTCGACTCCTGGCCGGTGCACTGCAAGGTGGGCACCGACGGCGAGGCGTTCCACCCCAACCTGGACCCCGAGCCCTTCGACGCCGTCTTCCTCAAGGGCGAGCACGCGGCCGCCTACTCCGGCTTCGAGGGGCGTACGGCGCAGGGGGCCGAGCTGGCCGACTGGCTGCGCGAGCGTGGCGTCACCGAGGTCGACGTGTGCGGCATCGCGACCGACCACTGCGTGCGCGCCACCGCGCTGGACGCGGCCGCGGCCGGCTTCACCACGCAGGTGCTGCTCGACCTCTGCGCGGGGGTCGCCCCGGAGACCACCGAGCAGGCCCTGACCCGGATGCGCGAGGCCGGTGTCCTCGTTGGCTGACCTGGAGACCCGCGTCAAGGACGGCGCGCTGTGGATCACGCTGAACCGGCCCGAGCAGTTCAACGCGCTCAACGACGTGATGGCCGACGGCATCGCCGAGCTCATCGAGCAGGCGACCTCCCGCGACGAGGTGCGGGTCGTGGTGCTGAGCGGCACCGGGGCCGCGTTCAGCGCCGGCGCCGACCTGTCCGGGGAGGACGCCCACGAGCACTTCGACGTCACCGCGCTCGATCGCGCGAACCGGATCATCCGGGCGATCATCTCCATCGACAAGCCGGTCGTCGCCGCCGTCAACGGGGTCGCGGCCGGCGTCGGCTGCTCGGCGGCCCTGGCCTGCGACCTGGCCGTCGCGACCGAGTCCGCCTCGTTCCTGCTGGCCTTCGCCCGGGTGGGACTGATGCCCGACGGCGGTGCCAGCGCCACCGTCGCGGCGAGCATCGGCCGGGCCCGCGCGATGCGGATGGCGCTGCTGGCCGAGCCGCTCACCGCGCAGGAGGCGTACGACGCCGGTCTGGTCAGCCACGTGGCGAGCGACGAGGAGTTCCCGGCCGTCGTGGCCAAGATCGTGCGCCGCCTGGCCTCGGGGCCGCCGCTCGCCTACGCAGCGACCAAGCGGGCCGTCAACGCCGCGACCCTGCACCAGCTCGAGAACGCGCTGGAGAACGAGCGTCGCGGGCAGACCCTCCTGCTGCGCACCGACGACGTCGCCGAGGGCATGCGCGCCTTCGGCGAGAAGCGCCGGCCGGTGTTCCGCGGGGAGTGACCGACCGGCGCTCAGGCCGCCGACCGCTGCGTCAGTCGGTGATCGTCACCGCCTCGCCGCCCGCCACCAGCCGCCAGTCGACCGACCCGAACACCGCGGGGTCGATCGTCTCGTTCTCGATCACCCAGTCGATGAGCAGCTGACGGATCTCCACCTGGGCGTTGTAGACGACCTCGGCCGTCTTCACGTGCGGGAAGTTGCCGCCGCCGGACTGGCGGTAGTTGTTGACCGCCAGCACGAACTCCTGAGTCGGCAGCACCGTCGCACCGTCATAGGCGAGGTTCCTGACCCGCGAGCCAGGCGCCGCGGTGATGTCGATGTCATAGGTCAGGTCCGCGTCCAGGCCGGCCACCATGTCGTAGTTGTAGTCCGGGGTCCCGTTGGGCGCGGTCTCGGTGACGGCGTTGGTGACCTCGGCGATCGTGAACGGCCCCGGCCCGGAGACCTGCTTGAAGTAGCGCGCCGAGAACTCGAGGTAGTCGGCCAGCTGGGCACCGGTGATCTTCACCGCGAGCAGGGTGTTGTCGAAGACGTAGAGGCCGGCGACGTCCCGGACGGTCACCTCGCCGGCCGGGAAGCGGGCACTCCGGCTGAACGGCGCCGCGATCGAGAGGACCGGCAGCTGCGCCGCGGCGGTGCCGGCGATGGCCTGCTTCACCGCATCCGCCTGGACGTAGTTGATGAAGTCGATGATCGCGACGTCCTCGACCATCGCCCGGCTCGCCAGCAGCTCCGTGGTCGACGACCCGACGACCGAGTTGACGTAGTCGACGACGATCGCGTGCTGGTCGGCCACCGCCGCGGCCACCGCCGGGTGGGCGTCGACGGTGTTGGAGTTGAGCGTCTGCGAGTGGGCTGAGCGGACCACCCAGCGGCCCTTGCGCCACTCGAGCTGGAAGTCCATCACCGCCAGCCGCATGCCCCAGTAGAGCGGCTCGCACAGCAGCACCTCACGCCCCGTCGACAGGTTCGTGACGTAGCGCTCGGCGATCTCCTTGTGGGCGTGGCCCACCAGGATCGCGTCGACGTCCGGCACCTGCTCGGCGACCAGCGTGGCGGCGTTCTCGGGGAACGGCAGGGCGTCGCCGTACGACGAGCTGGTGTCGGCGCCGGAGTGGGCCGAGATCACGACCACGTCGCAACCCATCCGCTTGAGCCGCGGCACGAACTTCTTCGCCTGCTCGACCAGGCCCGGGAACTCGATCTTGCCCTCGACGATGGCCTTGTCCCAGATCGCGGTGCCCGGGTTGGTGAGCCCGAGGACGCCGACCTTGAGCGGGTAGCCCGAGCGGGTCCGGTAGCGCTTGATGAGGTAGGGCGGGAACACGGGACGCTTGGTGACCGGGTCCACGGCGTTGGCGCCCAGCAGCGGGAAGTGCAGCTGCGACTCGAAGGTCCGCAGCGTGTCGATGCCGTAGTTGAACTCGTGGTTGCCCAGCGCGGCGGCGTCGTAGCCCACCAGGTTCATCGCCCGGGCCATCGGGTGGACGGCCCCCTGAGTGATCGGGTCGATCCGGGCGTAGTAGTAGGCCAGTGGGGTGCCCTGGATGGTGTCGCCCGCGTCCAGAGTCAACAGTGGCTGTCCCTTGCGCTGGGTCTTGATCGCCTCCACCAGGGTCGCGACCTTCGCAAGCCCGATCTGGTCGCCGGTCCGGTTGGAGTAGTCCGCGTCCTTGAAGTAGTCCCAGTTGAGGACGTTGCCGTGCAGGTCGGTGGTGCCCAGCACCGTCAGTCGGGTGCGCGGGGTGATCACCTCGCCGCGCAGGCGGGGCTTGGCCTCGGCGGCCGTCGGCCAGGCGACCATCCCGGCGGCGGCAAGCGCCGCACCGCCCGTGAGGACGGTGCGTCGGGTGGGGGCGGTCGTGGGTGCGGAGGAGGCGTCGGCAGGGTGCTGCGTGGACATGGGGACTCCCTAGGCTCGGGGCGGGGTCTCGGGGCGGGTCGCGCCGCGGCGATAGCACTTTGTACTCCTCGCGCCCCCGCCCCGGTCAAGCAGCGAACGGTCCTGTCCCGGTCACGGATCGATATCCCCACCGTCGGGGACGCGACTTCCGTCGACATTCACCCGCCGGCCCGCCCGAGTTTGTAGTCTCCTCGCACTGACCCCCTCCCGCAGGGGTCGTTCTCGGGAGCCGACGGGGGGCCGATGACGCTCGGCAGGACGACCGCTCCCCTCGGCGAGGCCAACTTCCGGCGCTACGTGGCTGCCCGCGCGGTCAACCTCGCGGGCACGACCATGGCTCCGGTCGCACTCGCGTTCGCGGTCCTGGCCACCGACGACTCCCCCAGCGCACTCGGCGTCGTGCTCGCCGCCCACAGCATCCCGCTGGTGGCGCTGCTGCTCGTCGGAGGCGTGATCGCCGACCGGGTCGGCCGGGCGACGGTGATGCGGGTCAGCAACCTGGTCGCCGGCCTCAGCCAGGCGACGACCGCCGCGCTCGTGGTGAGCGACAGCGCTCAGCTGTGGCAGCTGGTGGTGCTCGCGGCGGTCAACGGGACCGTGGCGGCCGCCAGCATCCCGGCGATGTCCAGCGTGGTGCCACAGCTGGTGCCCGCGGCGCAGCTGCAGCAGGCCAACGTGCTGCTGTCGATGATGAGGGCCGCGATCGCGGTGCTGGGGCCGTCCGTCGCCGGTGCGCTCGTCGTCGCGGTCGGACCGGGGTGGGCGCTCGCGGTCGACGCCTCCGCCTGGCTGCTCTCCGCCGCCCTGCTGACCAGGGTGCGACTGCCCGGCCCCACACAGCTGCGCCCACGCGCCTCGATGGTCGCCGAGCTCCGCGAGGGCTGGACGGTCGTGCGGACGACCAGCTGGCTGTGGGTCATCGTGCTCGCGTTCGCGGGGATGAACGCCATCCAGAGCGGGGCCTGGTCCACCCTGGGTCCACGTCTCGCGGAGGAGAGCATCGGGCCGCGCGGATGGGGTCTGGCACTCTCGACCTTCGCTGCGGGCCTGCTCGCGATGACGCTGATCCTCAGTCAGGTCACCCTGCGGCGCCCCCTGCGGGTGGGCATGCTCGGATGCGCCGTGTCCGGCCTGCCGATCGTGGCGCTGGGATCGGGGCCCCACCTGGGCGTCCTCGTCACGGCCGCCTTCCTGGGCGGCGCCGGCATCGGGCTGTTCAGCATCGGCTGGCACGTCGCCATGCAGGAGCACATCGCGGACGAGGTGCTCGCTCGCGCCTACTCCTTCGACGCGCTGGGCTCCTACGCGGCGTTGCCCGTGGGCCAGCTGCTCTTCGGCCCGCTGGGTCATGTCTTCGGGGTCCGGCGGGTGATCCTGGTGGGCGGCGTGATCTACGTGGGCATCGCGCTGCTCACGCTGACCAGTGCCTCGGTGCGCCACCTCAGCCGACGGCCCACTTCTGTGCCAGTGCCCTGATCACCCGCTCGTTGCGCGCCGTGGCCGGTCCGAGCAGCCGCTCGACGCGTGCTGCGTCCAGCCCGCTGCCGAGATAGGTCGCCCCGACGAGGAGGTGCACCGCCCGGCCGCGCACGACCGCGCGGTGCTCGTCGTACCGCAGCGCCTCGAGGGCAGCGACCCCGTCGGGGTCCGGGTCGTGCTTGAGCAGGCACACGTAGTGTCCACCGCCCTCGGGTCCCGACGCGGCCAGCTCGGCGGCGTCCGCGGCGACCGTCGCGAGCTCGCCCGGGGTGAGGACCATGGTCGGCACCTCGAAGCCGCGGTCGGCCAGGAAGACCCGCTCCAGCGCCTCCTCGAGCCTGGCGCGCGAGCGCATCCGGGTGGTCAGCCGGACGTTGCCGGTCTGGATGTGGGTCTCCACGTCGCCGAAGCCGGCGGTGCTCAGCGCCGCCCGGAGCTCGGCCATGGGGTACTTGCGTCGAGCCCCCAGATTGATCGCCCGGAGGAAGGCCAGATAGGTCGCCACGGGCGACATCGTGCCGCAAGTCACAGCACCGGGAGGCGCCCCGTAACAATCGAGGTCTAGGGTTATGCGCCATGAAGACCCGTGCACTCACCTCCGCCCTGGCCGTCACCGCACTCGCGGCTGCTCTGGCCGGCTGCGCAAGCGACACCGACAAGGTCACCACCGAGAGCGGCGTCGAGCTGATCGAGGATGGCAAGCTCACCGTCTGCACCCACATGCCCTACGAGCCCTTCCAGTACCAGGAGGGTGGCGAGATCGTCGGCTTCGACGTCGACCTGATGGACCTGGTGGCCGAGGAGCTCGACCTCGAGCAGAAGATCTTCGACACGCCCTTCGAGGGGATCGAGACCGGCCAGGCCATGTCCACCGGCAAGTGCGACATCGCCGCCGCCGGCATGACGATCACCGACGAGCGCGCCGAGGTCATGGACTTCGCGGACCCCTACTTCGACGCCACGCAGGCGCTCCTCGTGCCGGCCGGCTCCGACATCGCCTCCCTCGAGGACCTCTCCGGCAAGTCGCTCGCCGTCCAGGTGGGCACCACCGGTCAGAAGTACGCAGGCGAGAACGCCCCCGACGACGTCGAGCTGCGTGACTTCGAGGACCTCGCCCTGCTCACCCAGGCGGTGAAGAACGGCCAGGTCGACGCCGGGATCAACGACAACACGGTCCTCTACGACTACGTCGCCAAGAACCCGCAGGTCGAGGTCGCCGCCGAGTTCGACACCGGCGAGCAGTACGGCTTCGCAGTGGCCAAGGACGGCAATGACGAGCTGATCGAGGTCGTGAACGAGGTGCTGGCCAAGGCCCAGGAGGACGGCACCTACGACAAGATCTACGAGAAGTACTTCGGCGACGCTCCGGCTCAGTGATGGCGATGAGTCCGCGCAAGCGCGCACAGATCGCCCGTGGGGTCCAGTACGCGCTGCTGATCGTGGCCTTCGCCGCGTTCGCCCTGGTCGCGGACTGGGGTGAGCTGCAGCGCGCGTTCTTCGACGTCGACGTCCTGCGCGAGATGTTCCCAGACATCTTGACGACGGCGCTGAAGAACACGCTCCTCTACACCTTCTGCGCGTTCGCGTTCGGACTCGTCGTCGGCCTGATCCTGGCGCTGATGCGGCTCTCCTCGGTCGGGCCCTACCGCTGGATCGCCACCGCGGTGATCGAGTTCTTCCGCGGCGTGCCCGCCCTGGTCGTCTTCATCGCGTTCTACTACGGCATCCCGATCGCCTTCCCGGGCCGCGAGGTCCCGGGCGGGATCCTTGGGACGGTCACCGTGTCCCTCGGCCTGGTGGGCGCGGCCTACATGGCCGAGACGATCCGAGCCGGCATCCAGGCTGTGCCGAAGGGGCAGACCGAGGCGGCCCGCTCGCTGGGCATGTCCCACACCCGGTCGATGATCTCGATCGTCGTGCCGCAGGCCTTCCGCATCGTGCTGCCACCGCTGACCAACGAGCTGATCCTGCTGACCAAGGACTCCTCCCTGGTCTACCTGCTCGGGCTGAGCACGGCGACCCTGGAGCTCACCAAGTTCGGCCGCGACACGCTCAACCAGGAGAAGAGCATGACGGCCCTGCTCGCGGTCGGCGTCTGCTACCTCCTCATCACCGTCCCCCTGGCGATGGTCGTGCGCCGCCTCGAGGCCCGAGCAGAGAAGGCACGCTGATGACCGACGAGACCTTGCGCCCCACCCGCGCCGTACGCCCCGGCTCCGCGATCGACGTGATCGACCTGCACAAGTCCTTCGGGTCCAACGAGGTCCTCAAGGGGATCGACTTCAACGTCGACGAGCGCGAGGTCGTCTGCGTGATCGGTCCGTCCGGCTCGGGCAAGTCCACGCTGCTGCGGTGCGTGAACCTGCTCGAGCAGCCGACCTCGGGCCGGATCTTCGTCGAGGGTGACGAGATCACCGACCCCGACGTGGACGTCGACGCGATCCGGAGCCGGATCGGAATGGTGTTCCAGTCCTTCAACCTCTTCCCGCACCTGTCGGTGCTGAGCAACCTGACGATCGCGCAGCGGCGAGTCAGGAGGCGGGGCAAGGAGGAGGCGGTCGCCATCGCGCGACGCAACCTGGAGAAGGTGGGGCTCGCCGAGAAGGAGTCGGCCTATCCCGCGCACCTCTCCGGGGGCCAGCAGCAGCGCGTCGCCATCGCCCGGGCCCTGTCCATGGACCCGGACATGATGCTCTTCGACGAGCCCACCTCGGCTCTCGACCCCGAGCTCGTCGGCGACGTGCTGGCGGTGATGAAGGACCTGGCGACCGAGGGGATGACGATGATGGTCGTCACCCACGAGATGGGCTTCGCCCGCGAGGTCGGCGACAAGCTGGTCTTCATGGATGCCGGCGTGATCCTCGAGGAGGGCGAGCCGGGCGCCGTCCTCGCCGACCCGCAGCACGAGCGCACCCGCTCGTTCCTGTCCAAGGTCCTCTGAGCGCCCCTCAGCCGATCAGCGCATCAGCAGGGACCGGCGCCACAGGGCGCGCTGGTGTCCGGGGATCAGGCCCAGGTCGGCCAGGTACTCGGTGACCCGCTCCCCCATCCAGGCCAGCGTGTCCTGATAGTCGGGGTTGCCGAGGGCGACCCGGCGCGCCGCCCGGGGCTCGAGGCCCACCGCGGCGTACACCTGCGGGTTGACCAGGGCACGGGCGACCGAGAACGCGGACTGCGCGGTGGCGGCCTGGTGGTAGGCGAGCTTGGTCCGGGAGAGCCTCGGCAGCATCCGCTCCAGCTCCTCGCGGGCGAAGGTCATGTGCCGGGCCTCCTCCAGGACGTGGACCCGGGAGACCATCCGGGTCAGCGGCTGGACCCGCTCGTCCTTCATCATCTCGCGCTGCCAACGGTCGAGGATCTCCTCGGCCACCAGGATCGAGGCGTAGGCCGAGACGCCGACGCCGACGCTCTTGAAGACGCGGCCCAGCCGACGGATCGCCGGGGGCGGCCCGTAGGCCGGCACCCCCATCCGGTCGATGGCCTTGCCGAACATCACCGAGTGACGGCACTCGTCGGCGACCTCGGTGAGCGCGTAGTGCATGCGCTGGGTGCGCGGGTCGGCGTCGTACAGGTCGCGCACCATCATCTGCATCAGGATCAGCTCGAACCACAGGCCCACGCTGGCGATGCTGGCGACCTCGTGCCTGGACAGCTCGATGCGCTGGTCCTGGTCCAACCGGTCCCACAGCGCGGTGCCGTGCAGGGAGAGCCGCTCGGGCTGCATGAACCACAGACCGGGCACGAAGGGGGCCTCCCAGTCGAGATCGACCTCGGGGTCGTAGGACAGGCGGGCGCTGGACTTCAGGAGCCGATCGGGGACGGGGTCGAGCAGCGTCATGGGAGAGCCTTTCCGAGAGGGACGGGTACGTGTTACCGCGAGTAACACGTAGTTGTGTACTGTGACCCACGTGACACGCAAGGTCAAGAACCCCCTCCCCCAGCTGGCCCGGACCGGCGACGGTCGTTCCGCGCGCTGGGACGCCCACCGCGAGGAGCGTCAGAGCGAGCTCGTCGCCGCCACCGTGCGCGCGATCGACCTGCACGGCCCCGAGGTCGGCATGGCGGAGATCGCCCGGGAGGCAGGGGTGAGCAAGCCCGTGCTCTACCGCTACTTCGCCGACAAGGCCGAGCTGCACGCCGCAGTGGGCCGCTGGGGCGCCCACGAGGTCGTGGACGCGATCGTGCCGGTGCTCCTGGCCGGCCCCCCGACCCACGAGCGCGTCGAGGAGGCGGTCGACGCCTACCTCGCCACGATCGCCCAGCATCCGCAGGTCTTCCTGCTGCTGGTCCGCCAGCGCGTCGAGGGCAGCGACCCCCTGGCCGACGGCAAGGCGGCCGTGGCCGCGATGTTCGCCCGCGTCCTGGGCGACACCCTGCGCACCCTCGGCGTCGACGCGGCGGGGGCCGAGCCCTGGGCACACGGACTCGTCGGGCTCGGCCTCGCCACCGGGGAGTGGTGGCTGGAGCGCGAGACCATGTCGCGCACTGCCGTGTCGCGCTACCTCACCGAGTTCGTGTGGCACGCCTTCGAGGGCATCGCCGCCGAGTACGGCGTCCCCCTCGGGGCCACCGAGATCCAGGTGGTCGACCCGACCACCGCGACGAAGGGAACGGCACGTTGACCCACAGCGATCCACTCGAGGAGTACTCCGGCCACGCCACGCTGCGCGCCGGAGAACGGGAGCTCGACGTGCGTGTCCACCTGAAGGGCGCCTTCCAGCCGATCGACGGCCGGTTCCACTGGTATGGCCGCATCGACCGGGACGACGCGGTCAAGTCCCTGGCCTCGGAGCCGGCGGTCGTGCTGGAGACGAGCGGGGCCACGGCGGCCTGTCGCCTCTCCGACGTCGACCCGTGGGGTCGCTATCGCGTCAGCGGGACCGGCCGCCCGCCGTACTGACCCGTCATCCGGGGGGTTGACCGTCGCCACCCGCGCAGCCGCTGCTTGCGCGGGTGACGACGGAATCGTGGGCCGAGGTCGGGCAGGGCCCGACGCCTCGACAGGGGGCCCGTGGGCTCACCCCAGCTCTTCGCGTCCGTCGCAGAGGACGAGCGAAGGAGTCAGCCAGGCGAGGAGCCGGGCGCGTACGACGGACCCGTGGGGAGCGCATGCTGGCGCACGGCCGAGTCCCACGTGAGCACCGCGCACGCGGGGAGGAGCTGGGAGGACCCCAGCGTCGCGAAGGCGATCACCGATCCCCCCGAGGGCGACGGGGCGCCGTTGCCGCCCGAGGCATCGCCACCGGCCATCAGGTCGGCCAGCCTCTCGTCCGGCTCGAACGGAGTCGGAACGGGAGCCACGTGACGCTCGGCGTCCTGCGCGGCAGCCGGCACGGGCACCAGCGAGGCGGTACGACGCTCGTGGGGGCCGGCATCGCCGACCGGCGCGAGGCCGGAGCCGGACGGCGTCGCCGCCAACGGCAGGCTGGCGAGACGCGGCTCAGGATCCGCCGCGGGGCGCCGGGGGGCCCGCGCAGCCGGGGCGGCGGCCTTGACAGGCGTGGCAGCGGGCGTGGTGGCGACCGGAGCCGGGGTGCTGGGCTCGGCGGTCTGCTTCGGCTCTCGTCCCGGGCGCTGCACAGCCCGCTGCGTCTGGCCCGGCACAGAGGCGATCGCCTCGACCGCGTCCACGACAGGCTCGGCGACGACCTCCGCCGGCACATCGGCGCCTCGCCCGGGCACGGACCCGGGTGCTTCCGGGGACTCCGGTCGCCCGACGCCCTGTCCGGGTGACTCGCTCGACGGCGGGCCGACCGGTGCTGTCACCGGCGGCGGAGTCTGGGCCGGCGGAGTCTGCTCCGGGTGCTGCGGCTGCGGCGACTGAGCCACGGGCGGCTTCGCCTCCGCCGCCTGGGAGTGCGCAGCGGCCCCTTCCGGCCCGCGGGGGGCCTCCTGGGCCTCCTGGGCCTGCGCTGCAGTCTCAGCGGCCAACAGCCAGAGCAGGGCGCCCACCGAGGCGAGAAGCAGGCGCGTGAGCACGCGAGCGAGCTGACGGGGGCCCACCCCACCTGCCAGCACGAGCTCGCTCATCCATGACCCCCATGGCTTCGGACGAAGACCTAGACGGCTCCTGTGCCCCGTTGCCTGGGAAGCATGCGCGATCCGGCGCGGCTCTTCCAGTGCACGGCCCGGGCTCAAAGGTTCCCCCGCGCCTCCTGCTCGCGCTCAATCGCCTCGAACAGCGCCTTGAAGTTGCCCTTGCCGAAGCCCAGCGAGCCGTGCCGCTCGATGAACTCGTAGAACACCGTCGGCCGGTCGCCCATCGGCTTGGTGAAGATCTGCAGCAGATAGCCGTCCTCGTCGCGGTCGACCAGGATCCGGCGCTTCTTCAGCTCCTCGATCGGCACGCGCACCTCGCCGATCCTGGCCCGCAGCTCGGGGTCCTCGTAGTAGGAGTCCGGGGTGTCGAGGAACTGGATGCCGTTGCTGCGCAGGATGTCGACCGAGCGCAGGATGTCGTTGGTGGCCAGCGCGATGTGCTGGCAGCCGGCCCCGTCGTAGAACTCGAGGTACTCGTCAATCTGCGACTTCTTCTTGGCCACCGCCGGCTCGTTCAGGGGGAACTTCACCCGGTGGTTGCCGCTGGCGACGACCTTGCTCATCAGCGCGGAGTAGTCCGTGGCGATGTCGTCGCCGATGAACTCCGCCATGTTCGTGAAGCCCAGCACCCGGTTGTAGAACGCCACCCATTCGTCCATCCGGCCCAGTTCCACGTTGCCGACGCAGTGGTCGATGGCCTGGAAGAGCCGCTTGGGGTGACCCTCGCGGCGCTCCACCTGGGTGCTGGCGGCGATGTAGCCCGGCAGGTAGGGCCCGGCATAGCGGGAGCGGTCGACGAGCGTGTGCCGCGTCTCGCCGTACGTCGCGATGGCGGCCACGCGGACGGTGCCGTGCTCGTCGGACTCGTCGTGGGGCTCGACGAGCACCGTGGCGCCGCTGGCCCGCGCATGGGCGATGCAGCGGTCGACGTCGGGCACCTCGATCGCGAGGTCGACGACCCCGTCCCCGTGCTTGCGGTGGTGGTCGAGCAGAGGACTGTCGGGCGTCACCGCGCCGGTGAAGACGAACCGGGCCGAGCCGGAGCGGAGCACATAGCTCTTGGAGTCACGGCAGCCGGTCTCCGGTCCGCGGTAGGCCACGAGGTCCATGCCCAGGGCGAGCTGGTAGAAGGTCGCCGTCTGCGTGGCGTTGCCCACCACGAAGCCGACGGCGTCGAGCGCCGTGACGGGGAAGGGGTCGTTGCTCGCGTCGTACTCCACCAGACCGACCAGCTCCCGCAGCTGCTCGAGGGTCAGGTCGGCCCGGAGCTCGTCGGCGGTCAGCGCGTGGTGGTCATCCGTCGTCGTCATGGGCGTCACCCTCGCCCGGTCCGACATCCTGCGCAACACCGTCGGCACGGACTGGACAACCTGTCCAGAAACAGCACGATCGCCTGTCGATCTGCTTGTCAGAGTGACTCGGCACACGAGAGGGTGGCGCCATGGACGACCTGGACCACCGACTGCTGGTGCTGCTCTCGGAGGAGCCGCGCATCCCGATCCTCGAGGCGGCCCGGCGTCTCGGCGTCGCGCGCGGCACCGCGCAGGCCAGGCTGGACAAGCTGGTCTCCCGCGGCATCGTCACGAGCTGGGGCCCGCAGCTGTCGACCGACGCGCTGGGCTTCCCGGTGACGGCCTTCCTGACCCTCGAGATCCGTCAGGACCCCACCCGCGAGGGGGGCCACGACCGGGTGACAGCGCACCTGGCGCGGATCCCCGAGGTGCTCGAGGCACACACGATCACCGGCGCCGGCGACCTGTGGTGCCGCGTGGTGGCGCGCTCCAACACCGATCTGCAGCGCGTCATCGACCTGGTGCTCTCCCACGAGGCGATCGTGCGCAGCACCACGGTGATCGCCCTCGCCACCCAGATCCCTCTGCGCGTCCTGCCGCTGGCCGCCACCGCCCGGGAGGCGCCCCGGGACGAGCTCTGCCCCTAGCCCAGCCGGCGGGCGACCTCGCCGGCCGCAGCCACCACCCGCGGGGCGATCTCCGCCTCGTCCAGGTCACCCAGGGTGACGATGCCGACGCTCGCCTCCAGCCCCGACACTCCCAGCAGCGGCGCGGCCAGCCCACGGGCGCCGGGCTGCAGCTCGCCGGAGGTCTTCACGTGGCGCACGCCGCGGGCCTCGCGCCCGGCGAGGATGGCCCGGCCCGCGGCCCCGAGCGTGAGCGGATGACGTGCGCCGACGCGGTAGGCGACGTGGAAGTCGGTCCAGGAGGGCTCGACGACCGCGAGGGCGAGCGCCTCCTCGCCGTCGGCAACGCTGAGGTGAGCGGTGCAGCCGACCTCTTCGGCCAGGGCGCGCAGGACCGGCGTGGCCAGATCCCGCAGCACCGGCTGGACGGCTGAGGCGAGCGTGAGCACCCCGAGGCCGACATAGAGCCGGCCGTGGGAGTCACGGCGCACCAGCGCGTGCTGCTCGAGCGTGCTGACCAGGCGGTAGACGACCGTGCGGTTGACCCCGAGCCGACCGGACAGCTCGGTGACCGTGAGCCCTCCCGGCGTGCTGGCCAGCACCGTGAGCACCTGCAGCCCACGGTCGAGAGTCTGCGAGGTCTCGGCCACCATGGGGCGAGTCTAGGCGGGGCGGTGAAGCCCCCCGAGACTCCTGCAGCGGCTCGCGCCGGGGCCAGGGACCCGCCTAGGAGCTCTTGCGCAGGGCCCACTCCCGGATCCGGTCGATCCGGGCGTGCAGCTGCTCGGCGGTGGCGATCGCCGCCGCCGGTCCCCCGCACTCCTTGCGCAGGGCCGCGTGCGTCACCCCGTGCGGCTGGCTGGTGCGGTGGTACCACGCCGCGACCAGTCCGTTGAGCTCGCGACGCAGGACCGCGAGCTGCTCGTGGGTGGAGACGTCGGCCACCGTGTCCCCGGGCGAAGGGGCCGGAGCGGCCTCCTTCTGCTTGCGCGCCCGGTCGCTCTGCCGGGTCTGCAGCAGCTCGCGGACCTGGTCGGGCTCGAGCAGCCCGGGGATGCCGAGGAAGTCCATCTCCTCGTCCGAGCCGACGTGCACCTCGCCGGCGTGGCCGAACTCGCCGCCGTCGTAGAGCACCCGGTCGAACGTCGCATTGGAGCCGAGCGCCTCGTAGGAGAACTCCAGCTCCGAGGAGGCGGACTCGCCGGCGTTGGCCTGGGCCAGCAGGTCGTCCTCGGCGGCGAAGATGTCGCCGTCGTCATTGACCTTGCGCTGCAGGACGTGGTCGCGCTCGACCTCCATCTCGGAGGCGTGCCCGAGGAGGGTCGGCACCGACGGCAGGAACACCGACGCGGTCTCCCCGCGTCGACGCGCGCGGACGAAGCGACCGACCGCCTGCGCGAAGAACAGCGGCGTCGAGATCGTGGTGGCATAGACGCCGACGGCCAGCCGGGGCACGTCGACGCCCTCGGAGACCATCCGGACCGCGACCATCCACCGGTCGTCGCTCTCGGTGAAGGCGGCGATCTTCTTCGACCCGGTCTTCTCGTCCGAGAGCACCACCGTGGGCGCCTGCCCGGTGATCTGGCGCAGCAGCTTGGCGTAGGCGCGCGCGGAGTCCTGGTCGGTGGCGATCACCAGTCCACCGGCGTCGGGGACGTGGCGGCGCACCTCGGAGAGCCGGGTGTCGGCCGCCTCGAGGACCGACGGCATCCACGACCCCTCGGGGTCGAGCGCCGTGCGGAGCGCCTGCTGGATCAGGTCCTTGGTCATCGGCTCGCCCAGCCGGGCGGAGACCTCGTCGCCGGCGCTGGTGCGCCATTGCATCTCGCCCGAGTAGGCCATGAACAGCACCGGGCGCACCACGTGGTCGGCCAGGGCCTGCGCATAGCCGTAGGTGTAGTCCGCACGCGAGCGGCCCACGCCGTCCGGGCCCGGCTCATAGGTGACGAACGGGATCGGGTTGATGTCGGAGCGGAACGGCGTGCCGGTCAGCGCGAGCCGGCGCGCGGCCGGCCCGAAGGCCTCGCGGACCCCCTCGCCCCAGGAGAGCGCATCCCCCGCGTGGTGCACCTCGTCGAGGATCACCAGCGTCCGGTAGTTCTCGGTGCGGATGCGCATCGCCAGCGGGTTCACGGCCACCCCGGCGTAGGTCACGGCGATGCCGACGTAGTCCTTCGACGTGCGGCCCTTGCCCGCGGCGTACGTCGGGTCGATGGGGATGCCGGCCCGGGCGGCCGCCTCTGCCCACTGGGTCTTCAGGTGCTCGGTGGGCGCGACGATCGTGATCCGGTCGATGACCCGGCGCCCCAGCAGCTCGGCGGCCACGGTGAGCGCGAAGGTCGTCTTGCCGGCGCCGGGCGTGGCGACGGCGAGGAAGTCGCGCGGGGACTCCTCGAAGTACTTCGCCATCGCCGCCGACTGCCAGGCACGCAGGGAGGGCGCGGTCCCCCAGGCGGCGCGCTCCGGATAGGCCGGGGAGAGCGCCGGGGCGGGGACGGCTTCGTGCCGTCCCGTCACGCGTCGGAGCCCGAGCCGGGGCTGTCCTCCATGGACTCCCAGATCTCCTTGCACTCCGGGCAGACCGGGTACTTCTCGGGGGCCCGGCTCGGGACCCACACCTTGCCGCACAGAGCGATCACGGGGGTGCCCATCACCATCGCCTCGGTCAGCTTGTCCTTGGGGACGTAGTGGGAGAAGCGCTCGTGATCACCCGCGTCGGTCGGGACCGTCTGCCGGTCCTCGAGGACGTCGGTGTCGCCTGAAGAAAATCCGAAGGTGCTCACGACGATGAGTCTAGGTCAGTTCAGCTCAGGATCCACCGGCCGCGTGGAGTGCCAGGCCAGCTCCCCCGGCTGGCGGCGCAGCACGTCGCGCCACAGGTCGGTGGTGTCGACCCGGAAGGCGTCGTCGGGCTCTCCCGGCACGACGTACCAGCTCCCCTCGTCGACCTCGGCCTGCAGCTGGGTGGCGCCCCAGCCGGCGTACCCGGCGAAGATCCGCATGTCCGAGAGGCTCCCGTCGACGAGCTCGACCGGGGCGTCGAGGTCGATCATCCCGAGGGTGCCGACCACCTCCCGGAAGCCCACGGGAGCGTCCTCGGCGTCGCGCAGCCGCCCCACGGCCAGCGCCCCGTCGGTGCCGACGGGCCCTCCGCGGAAGAGCACCTCCGGCTCGACGACCACGTCGCTCCACCCTTCCAGGACGTCGGCCACCAGGACCGGCGTGGGGCGGTTGAGAACCACTCCGAGAGCCCCTTCGGGTCCGACGTCGAGCAGGAGCACGACGGTGTCGGCGAAGTTGGGGTCGATCAGGGCCGGTGTCGCCACCAGCAACGTCCCCGCGCGCAGCTCGTCCATGCCCCCATCATGACGCGCGTCACCAGCGGCGCCCGGCGCTCAGGCGGCCAAGGCGGCCTTGATCCGCTCCAGGAGGCCGCCCTCGGGCCGGCCGTGCGCCAGATCCGGCGCGGCCGGTGGGCGGAACGTCGCACGCGCACGCTGCTCGACCTGGGCTCCCACCTGGGCCGCGGCGGCGCCGGGCGTGCTGCTCAGACCCGACATCAGGGCCAGCATCGCGTGCTCCTTGCCGGTGGCGGTCGTCATCGTCTGCGCCATCGCCGGACTCGAGGGCTGTTCGCGATGGCGGTCGAGGATGGCGCGGACGCCGGGCAGGTCGAGCGCCGTGGCATGCCACGCCGCGAGGACCGCCTGCTCGAGGTCCATCGGCTGGCTCATCAGCTCGCGCTCGATGCAGCCGGCCAGCCGGGTGTGCCAGCGCAGCTGCAGCGCGGCGAGCAGGTCGACCTCGTCGCTGAACGCGTCGGCGACGCCCTCGACGTCGACCGGCAGGAGGGCGTCCTGGCGGGCGTCGGCGGCGGCGATCACGGCACGAAGCACCTCACCGCGGCGATGGAAGGACTTCCAGGTCATGGGTCAGCTCCTCGGGTTCACATACCGTGAGTACGTACCCAGGGTATGTGGACCGTCCATTTCCGCCAAGGACGCCCCGGGTGACCTCAGGCACACCGAGGCCGCGACGGACCTAGACTGCGCGGATGAGCAAGTCCTCGGCTTCCAAGCTGCTGCGCCCCAAGGTCCCCGCCGTTCCCGGCGCCAGCCGGCGCGCCCAGTACTCCGCCTCGACCAAGCGAGCCCTGGTCGAGGTGGCCGAGGATCTGTTCACCGAGCACGGCTATGCCGCCACCTCGCTGGACGCGATCGTCTCGGGGGCCGAGGTCACCAAGGGCGCGCTCTACCACCACTTCAGCGGCAAGCAGGCGCTCTTCGAGGCCGTCTTCGAGAAGGTCGAGACGGAGTCGTCGAAGACCATCCAGAAGGCGCTGCGCAACGAGAAGGACCCCTGGGAGAAGGCGCTGGCCGGACTGCGGGCCTTCCTCGGCGTCGTGCGCCAGCCGACGTACCGGCGGATCGTGATCCAGGAGGGCCCGTCGGTCCTGGGCTACGAGCGCTACCGCGAGCAGGAGGAGCGCTCCACCTTCGCGAACATCCTCGACATCGTCCGCGCCGTCCTCAGCGCCGGGACGTGGGACCTCGACGAGGACATGCTGGAGACCTTCGCCCGGATCTTCTTCGGCGCGATGTCGTCGGCCGGCGAGTCCGTGTCGACCAGCGACGACCCGCATCTCGCGAGCGCGCGGGTCGAGACCGCGATCGGCTTCATCCTCGCCGGCCTGCGGGCCCTGGTCGACTCAGGCGTCGAGCTGCCGTCGGTCGACGACGAGGCATGAGCCTCAGGTCATGAGCCTCAGGTCATGAGTCTCAGGGGAAGGTGACGTCGCCGCCGGTGGCCGGCACCAGCTCGATCCAGGTGCGGCCAGCGGGGACCGTCAGCGGGCCCGCCTTCGTGCTCAGCGTGAGGGCGCCGTCGAGCCCGGGCTTGCTCCACGTCCCGCGGACGACCCGCCCGCCGTGGAAGAGCAGCGCCTCGCCCTTGCCCTTGAAGATCGTCTCGGGCACGGGGTTGTTGGCCGCGTCGGTGTAGCCGGCGTCGCCCACCTGAACCCGCAGGACCAGCACGTTGTCGGCCGTGAACTCGTCGCCCTGGGCGGCGTAGGAGCTCTCGTTGACGTAGCCCCCCGTGCCGTAGGACCAGTTCGTCGTGTGACCGCCGGAGAACGAGGCAGTCAGGCTCTTCGCCGGCTGTCCCTTCGGGAAGTCGGCCTCCTCGCCCCAGGTCAGGTAGTCGTCGGGACGGGCCGCGTCGGAGCCGTTCGCCTTGGCGATGGCGCCCAGGTCCGCCATCACGCTGTACGTCGAGGAGCGGGCGCTGTCGCGACTGATCCCCTTCGCCCCCTCCGTGATGATCCTGATGCCGGCGCCCTTGATCCGGGAGATGGTCTGGGGCGCGCCCCCGCTGGCGATCAGCGAACCACCGACCGGCGAGACGATGCCGATGTCACTGGCGCGCATGGAGCGGACCGGGCCCACCTCGCTGGGCAGCTGGGAGTAGAAGAAGGCCGCCAGTCGGGTGCTCCCTCCCTCGACGAGCTGCTCGACCACGAGGTCGGCGGAGCCCAGGCCGACCTGCGGGCTGGACGAGGACGTGTTGTCGATCTTGACCACGAAGACCGGGTGCTCGAGCGAGGCGCCCTTGTCGCCCTTGGCGTCCAGACCCGTCAGCGGCCAGACCGCGCTCAGCGTGGTGCCCTCGGAGACGTCCTGCCCCTTCGGCGCGTCGGCTTCTTCGTCGCCACCGCCACAGCCGGCGAGCAGCATGCTGGCGGCGATCAGGGCGGCGGCGGACAGACGGACACGGCGCACGGGGAGCTCCTGCAGGGTCGATCTGGGGAAGGTCACTGACAAGTGTGCGGGCGCGCCACCCCGCAGACGGGGAGGCGCGCCCGGGTGAGGCTGCGCTGACGCGGGGGCTCAGCCGAGCTTGGCGCCACCGTCGACGTACAGCGTCTGGCCGGTGATGTAGGACGCCTCGTCGCTGCACAGGAACGCCGCGGCGGCCGCGATGTCCTCGGGGAAGCCGACCCGCTTGACGGGGTTGGCCTCGGCGTTGAGCTTGCGGAACTCCTCGACGTCCATCTTCAGGCGGGCGGCCGTGGCGTCGGTCATCTCGGTGGCGATGAAGCCGGGCGCGATCGCGTTGGCGTTGATCCCGAAGGGGCCGAGCTCGATGCCCAGCGTGCGGGTGAAGCCCTGGATGCCCATCTTGGCGGCGGAGTAGTTGGCCTGGCCGCGGTTGCCGAGCGAGGAGACGCTCGAGAGGTTGAGGATCTTGCCGTACTTCTGCTCGACGAAGTGCTTCTGGGCGGCCTTCGTCATCAGGAACGCACCCTTGAGGTGGACGTTCATCACGATGTCCCAGTCGTCCTCGGACATCTTGAACAGCAGGTTGTCGCGGGTGACGCCGGCGTTGTTGACCAGGATGTGGATCCCGCCGAGCTCCTCGACGACCCGGGCGATCGCGGCGTCTACCGAGGCCGCGTCGGCGACGTCGCAGCCGATCCCGACGGCCTTCGTGGCGCCGAGGCGCCCAGCGGCCTCGGAGGCGGCGGCCTCGTCGAGGTCGATGATGGCGACCGCTGCGCCCTCGTCGGCGAAACGCTGGGCGGTGCCGAACCCGATGCCGCGCGCGGCTCCGGTGATGACTGCGACTCGACCGTCAAAACGACCCATCAGACTCTGCTCCTCGACGCTTGGGGGTGGACCGACGCTCACTCTAGAGCGGCCCGCAACCGCGCGGCGTACTGGCTCCGCTCCTCGGACGAGGCGTACTTGTGCCGGGGCCAGAAGAAGCCGCGCAGACCGTCGCCCTTGGTGCGCGGCACGACGTGCAGGTGCAGGTGGGGCACGGACTGGCTCACCGTGTTGTTGATGGCCAGGAACGAGCCTTGGGCTCCCAGCCCCTCGACCATCGCCGTCGCCAGCCGCTGGCCGGCGGCCAGGAACGGGTCGCGCAGCGCCGCCGGCAGCTCGGGCAGCGTCTCCACGTGGAGGCGCGGCACCAGCAGCACGTGCCCCTTGAAGAGCGGACGCTGGTCGAGGAAGGCCACCAGGTCGCCGGTCTCGAGCACGGTGTCGGCAGGGCTCTCCCCCGCCGACACCGCGCAGAAGACGCAGCTCATCGGCGCGCTCGTGAGCCGAGGCCCATCAGTGACAGACGCCGGAGCATCTCGGGTCGCGCACCACCCGGCCGCTCGAGGTGAGCGCGTCGAAGTGGTGGCTGTCGCCGGTGCCGTAGGTCCAGCGCAGGCCGTGCTGCGACATCAGCCGCACCACCCGGTGGTCGCGCGAGCGCCAGGCGACCCGGGAGTGGCTGCGGCTGTGCCACCAGGTGTTGGGCACGAGGCCGGTGCGCGAGCGGTAAGGGTTCTCCCAGGGGTTGATGTCCACGGAGCGTCCGTAGGAGTGCGGCGAGCGCACGCCCGGCTTGTTGACGACGTTGCGGCAGTTGAACGCCGAGCTGTTGCCGGCCGCCATCGAGGCGTAGTCGTTGCCCCCGCGCAGCTTGGCGGAGTAGCCGAAGCGGTCGATGCGGTACATCGACCGGATCGGCAGCCTCGCGTCGTACATGCCGCGCAGGGCTCGAGCCACCCGGTCCGCCGCGGAGGCCGCGACGATCATCTCGCCCCGGCGGCGATAGCCGTCGTAGTCCCAGTAGTTCACCCGCAGGTGCCGCAGCCCGGCCCGACCGACCGGACAGCCGCGGCGCCAGGAGATGCCGGTCATCTGACGCCAGACCTTGCCCGAGATGCGGCTCACGGTCGGGTTGGCGCCGACGCCGACGGCGTGGGGCTGCGGGGGGAGCTTGCGGCGGGGCCTCGGCGCGTTGCGCGGCAGGGCGACGGGTTCTCCGGGCGGGACGTTGTCGATGGCGAGGACCGAGCTCCTGTCGCCCTTCACCCAGCCCAGGCCCGCCGTCACGGCGCGCCAGCGGCCGTCGCTGCGCGGGCGGACCGACAGGGAGGCGTGGCCCTGGGCGTCAGTGCGGACGCGCGCCCGGTTGCGCCACTTGCCGCCGGCCCGGGTCTGGATCCGGACCGGACCGCTCACCGGCTCGCCGGCGCCGGTCACCCAGCGCACCCGGAGGGTGGCCGAGCGCTCGTCGACCAACCGCCTGGGCCCCGCCAGGGTGAGGCGGCTCGCCCGCTTCACCAGGGCCACCTGCACGGGCCCCGAGGCCGAGGGTGCGTACGTCGCGTCGCCGGGATAGGTGGCCCGGAAGACGTTGTCCGCGACCGCGCGGGACAGCGTCGCGGTGGTCGTGGCCCGACCCTCGGCGTCGGTGACCAGCCCGGCACCCAGCGGCTGCCACACGCCGCCGACCCGGCGCTCCAAAGTCACCGGCACTCCCGCGAGCGGCTGGCCGGCGGCGGTCGCGACGAGGACGCTGAGCGTGGTCGCCGCATCCGCGGGGGCGCTCGTGCCGCTCAGCGCGGTGGTGGTCGGCTCCGCCGCGGACGCGGCGACCGGAGCATGGAGCAGCGTGAGCGGCAGGAGGGCCAGGGCCAGCAAGGACCAGAGGGCAGGGCGGGGGCGACGTGACGACATGGTTCTCCGAGAGCTGGGGCAGGACGCCGACCCGGACGTCGGGTCAGGTGACGGGCCATTGTGCCGGTCCAGACCACCAGAGGCCAGCCCTTGTGTGGATCAGCCCTCAGCCGCTACCAGCGTCCGCGCACTGGCGTAGTCCGCCTTGCCCGTCACATGCCGCGGTACCTCGTCGACGAGCACCAGCGAGCGCGGGAGCTTGTAGCCCGAGAGCAGCGGACGCAGGTGCGCCTGCAGGGACTCGAGGTCGATGTGGGCGCCGTCGCGGGGCTGCACCAGCGCGGTCACCCGCTGACCGAAGCGCTCGTCCTCGGTGCCGAGGACGAGGACGTCGAAGACGTCGGGATGGCCCTTGAGCGCCATCTCGACCTCCTCGGGGAACACCTTCTCGCCGCCGGTGTTGATGCAGTTCGACCCGCGCCCGAGCAGCGTGATCCGGCCGCCCTCCTCGATCCGGGCGAAGTCGCCGGGCACCGAGTAGCGCCGGCCGTCCACCTCCAGGAACGTGTTGCGGGTCTTGGCCTCGTCCTTGTAGTAGCCGAGCGGGATGTTCCCCCCGCGTCCCAGACGACCCACCGCACCGACGGCGGAGGGGTCGACGAGCTGGTTCATCTCGTCGAGGACGACGGTGCCGGGCCCCATCGGCACCACGACACCCTCGGTGCCGAGCTTGTCCTTCTCCTGGATCCCCACGCCCTGGAAACCGGTCTCGGAGGCCCCCACCGAGTCGGTGAGCACGAGGTGGGGGAAGGCCGCCATCCAGCGCTCCTTCACCGGCCGGCTGAACACCGCCGCGCTGCTGGCCACCGCGAACAGCGACGAGGCGTCGCAGGGGTGCTCCTCGAAGGACTCGATCAGCGGCCGCGCCATCGCGTCGCCGGTGATGAAGAGCAGGTTGACCGCATCACGCTCGACGATCGACCAGATCCGTTCGGCGTCGAAGGCCGGGATCAGCACGCAGCCGTGGCCTGCGAAGAGGTGGAGCAGCATCGCCGCCTGGCCCCCGCCGTGCATCAGCGGGCTGATCGGGAAGACCAGCATCGCCGTGTTGGTCGCCGCCTGCCGGGACTGGTCCATCTCCTCGAGCGGCTCCTGGGAGTAGAAGTCGATCCCGCCGCCGAAGGAGCGCCAGTAGTCCTCCGAGCGCCACATCACGCCCTTGGGATAGCCGGTGGTCCCTCCGGTGTAGATGATCAGCAGGTCGTCGCCGCTGCGCTCCTCGAAGTCGCGCTCCGCGCTCTGCCCGGCCACGGCGTCGGCCCAGGTGACCCCGCCGTACCCGGAGATGTCGGAGCTGTCGTCGGGCTCCATCGGGTCGGGGGCGGCCACCACCGTGTGCACGCCGGGGTGCTTGGCCAGGACCCGCTCCACCAGCGGTGCGTAGGTCCGGTCGTGGATCAGCGCGACGAGGTCGGCATCGCCGAAGAGGTAGTCGAGCTCGCCCTCCACGTAGCGGTAGTTGACGTTGACCGCGACTGCCCGCAGCTTGTGCACGGCGAAGAACGCCACGACGTACTCGACGCCGTTCTTGGCGTAGATCCCGACGTGCTCGCCGGGGCGCACCCCGCGCGAGTCGAGGAAGTGCGCGAGCCGGTTGGCCTCGGCCTCGACGTCCGCGTAGGTCAGCGTGCGATCGCCGCACCGGACACAGAGCCGGTCGGGTACGGCGTCGACGGCGTGCTCGAACAGGTCAGCGATGTTGTGGGCCACGCCCGCAGACTAGAACGAGTTCTCATCCGAGGGGAGGGTCTGGAGAGACGCGGGTCACATCGTGGACTCGCGCCGCCCTCACGCGTCGCCCGCTAGACGTTCGCACTGCGGCGCGACTCGTCCTCCGCCATCTTGCCGGCCAGGTCCACCGCGCGCTTCGCGTTGGCCAGGGAGGTCGCCACGACGTTGCCCAGCGGGCCGGCGCGGTCGAAGACGGCGGCGGTGCCGACCGCGATGCCGGCGTTCTCGACCCGGTCCATCGCGGAGAGGCCGATCTCGACCCCGACGGGTGGGCGGGCGAGAGTGAGAGTGATGTCGGTGTTGATGTACTCCACTCCCCCGGTCCCCCAGTTGCTGACCAGGTTGATGCCGTCCGCGCAGGCCGCGACCGCCTGGAAGGGCGTGATCGGCTCGCCGTCGACGACTGGCACCGCATTGGTCCACGACTGCTTGTGCGAGGCGTTCTGGTGCTCGCGGAAGTCCTGCGACCAGCCGGCCGCGCTGCTGAGGAAGGGCACCCGCGGCTCGTCGGAGGGGGGCACGACGTCCTCGGGCGGCGGGACCGGTCGCTCCGCAGGGCTCCACACCTCGCCCGGCGCGTTCTGCGTGGGCTTGAGGAAGATCGCGCTGGCTCGGGCGGCCGGACGCCCGTCCTGGGTGAGGACCGCGTCGATGAGGCAGAGCCGGGGTCCCTCCCGGACCACCTCGGCGGTCACCACGCACGGCTGCGTGGTCACCGCACGGAAGAGGTCTGCGGTGTAGCGCGCCGCCTGGAGGTCGTCACGCCCCGTCGCGTCGAGGCACATCTCGATGCCCCGGGCGAGCGCCCCACTGACCGCGACACCGTGGATGTGGTCGGCGCCCCAGCCGCTACGGGCCACGTCGGTGGGCACGAGGGCCTCTCCGTCGAGGCGGAAGTACGTGAGTTCCATGGGCGCATCCTGCCCGACGGGGGCACAACGGATGAGAAGGGGACCTTGGGCCGAGGAGACGGGACCTTGGGCCACAGGGAGAACGTGTCGACATGAGCGACCGTGGCAACATGAGGAAGATGTCGAACCGCCCGCTGACCGCCCCCGCCCTCGCGCTCGCACTCGGACTTGCCGTGACGCTCACCGGCTGCTCGAGCGAGAACGACGAACCCAACTCGTCGACCTCCGGGCCGGCGTCGGCCTCAGCCACCGAGCAGGTGCTGGCCGACTACGACCTGGAGGGCATGGACACCGTCGAGGTCATCGACTACCTCGACCGACTGGGCGGGAAGGACCGCCCCACCGACCTGATGGCGTCGGTGCGACCGAGCGAGCTGCTGCTCACCTCCGGCGACGAGGAGGTCGCCCTCGACGTCCCGGAGGACACGTTCTACCTGTCGGTCGCCCCCTACGTCGACCAGACCCACGAGTGCTTCAACCACTCGCTGACCACCTGCACCGGCGAGCTGTCGGCCGAGGAGATCGAGGTCGAGATCGTCGACGAGGCAGGCGACGAGGTGCTCGTCGACGAGACGCGCACGACGTTCGACAACGGCTTCACCGGGTTCTGGCTGCCCCGCGACATCGAGGGCACCCTGCGCGTGACCTACGACGGGAAGACCGGTGAGGTCGACTTCGCCACCGGCGACGACGACCCCACCTGCCTCACCACGCTGCAGCTGGCCTGACCGACCGGGCACGACGACTGCTCGTCGTTCGCCTCTCAGGGCGCCATGTCGACCCAGCCCTCGAAGCCCGACGGGTCGTGGCGGCCCAGCGCCGCGTGCTCGAACATGCCCCACCCGACGTCGCCGTTGCAGGTGGCGCGGGCGACGTGGTCCAGGGTGCCGTAGGGCAGCATGCTCAGGTAGTCCTGGTCAGCGAGGTCGTAGCTGATCGACTCCGCCCAGTCGTAGCCCTTCCACTGGCCGTGCTGCCAGCGGGAGTCGCCGACATACCCGCAGCCGGCGGTCAGGCTGATGTGGGTGTGTGGCTCGACCTCCACGACCAGCGTCTCGCCTGCGGCGGTGTGCGAGGTGATGGTGGCGCCGACCGGCATCCGGGTGCCGGAGCGGTAGCGCGTCTCGAAGCGCGGCCAGCCGAGCTGCTCGACCCGCCCGTCGCGCCACACCCGCTTGGCGACGTTCAGCGTGCGGTAGCCGTCGGGGTCCTCCTGGGCGATGAGCACCAGCATGTAGTCGTCGAAGCGGAGCGGCACATAGGTCCACCAGTGGCCCTCGCGGGGGCGGGCCTCGAGCCGGCCGGCCGGGTCCGGGTCACCCGAGGGACGGATGCCCCAGGAGCGGTCGCGGGTGCCGAGCCACAGCGAGTCGTCGACCGCGACGTCCTCGCCGAAGGCGGAGATGGTGCCCGACCAGGTGCCGACCTGGGCGAAGCGCGTCGCCTCCAGGATCGGCCGGAAGGCGTCGAGGTTCATGTGGAGCTCCTCCAGGACCGCGTCGAAGGAGCCGTCCCAGGTGAGGTCGAAGGACAGGTCGTCGTGCTCGCAGACCATCCGCACCTTGGCGAGCGGCTCGATGACCTCGAGGTGGTAGCCGCCGACCCGGCTCTCGGTGGTGCGCTGATCGATGCCGTCGGAGAAGCGGACGGCCCGCTGCTGGTCCCCCCGTCGTATCGTCGCGAAGGCGTCCACCACGCCGAGGTTCGGGTAGACCCCGAACCCGGAGATCAGGTAGGTGCCGCCGTCGCGGTCGTGGGCGTTGAAGTAGTTGCGGTCGTAGAAGTTCTTGTCGGTGGTCGCGGTGCGCGCCATCGACAGCGGGGTCTGGTGGACCGGGAACTCGTCGAGCGGGTGGGGCTTCATCACTTCTCCCAGGAGTAGGTGCCGTCGATCAGGTCGGAGAGCATCTGGTGGTGCAGTACGTAGGCGTCGAGGTCCTCGTGTGGCTCGACCTCGCCGAAGTGCACGCGCCGGCGCTCGATCTGGGACATGACGATCCCGTGGCGCAGCGCGGCGTAGACGAGGTAGAAGTCGAGGTCACGCACCGCGGCGCCGGCCGCCTCCTCGTACTGCGCGACCACCTCGTCACGGCGGAACAGGTGCGGCAGCCCGGGCACCTCGAACACCTCGGCGATGTCCTGGAACATCCGGTGGAAGAACAGGAACCATCCCAGGTCGAGCTCACGGGGCGCGAGGACGGCCGACTCCCAATCCAGCACGGCGACCGGCGAGGCCTCCTGGTAGAGGATGTTGCCGATCCGAGCATCCCCCCCAGCACACGACGTCAGGAGAGAGATCCGCCGGCCAGTGCCGCTCCAGCCAGTCGAAGGCGCGCTCCAACACCGGGATCCGCAGACCGTCGGTGCGGCGGGTCCATTCGTAGTAGTCGCGCTCCTGGTCGACGTGGCGGCGCAGGTGCGACGCGGCGGGCTCGCCCGGCAGCGGCGCGACGACGCTGGCCGGGTCAGGGATGCTGTGCAGCTGGGCGAGCACCTGGACGCTGGCTCGCTGGACCTCCTGTTGCCCCGGCCGATCGAGGTCGAGGAGCCAGCCGTCGAAGACGTACGGCGGGTTGTCGACCGGCGCCCGACCGGAGGCACGGTCCATCACCAGGAAGGGGACGCCCAGCACCTCCCCGCTCGGCTCGACCCACCGGACCTGCGGCACCGGCAGCGACGAACGGGCCCGGACCTGCCTCATCACGTCGTACTGGCGCTGCAGGTCGTAGGTGGGGAAGACCGGGAACGCGGAGTCCTCGGGGGCCAGGCGTGCCACGAGCTCGGCGCTGCGCCCCTCGCCGGCCTCGGTCCAGGCCACGTCCACCAGCACCGAGATGCTCGACATCCCCGAGTGCTCGGGGCGGCGGAGCGAGCGCACCTGCGGCGTCGCGTCCGCGCCGACCTGGTCGCCGATCCACGCCGCCAGCAACGGGGCCACCTGGTCGAGGTCCAGCTCGGTGGTCTTGATCTCGGCTTCGGCGCCCTTTGGCACCACACTGCTCTCAGGCACGCGCGCCTCCCTTTTCTGGATGGGAGGCCAAAGTTAGACTGCAATCCAGCAAAATGGAACAGGTTTCAGAAATGGGGCGACGATGGACGAGCAGCGCGCAGAGTCACCGGGCGCCGAGTCACCGGGCGCCGGGCCACCCGGCATTGATCGGCTGGGGCGGCGCGAGCGCAACAAGCGCGCGACCCGCGAGCGCCTCCTCGACGCCGCGCGCGGTGAGCTCGCCGAGCACGAGCAGTTCACGACCGTGGAGGCGATCGCCGATCGCGCCGACGTCTCGCGCGCCACGTTCTTCAACTACTTCGGCACGAAGGCCGACCTGGTGCATGCGCTCTACGCGGAGCACATGTCCGACCTCGCGCTCCTGGTGGACGACGTGCTCGCCCGGGACCTGAGCACCCAGGCCCGGGTCAGCGAGCTGTTCGCCGACTTCGTGAGGTCGACCGAGCGCCGCCCCGGCTACCTGCGGGCGGCCACGGCCGAGTTCGAGCGCACCTTCCTGGCGCCGGACGTCGTCGCGGAGCACACCGATCTCTTCACGACGCAGGTGCTGCGCATCCTCGAGGTGGGGCTGGAGCGCGAGGAGGTGCGCGCGGACTACCCGCTGCGGTTCCTCGCCGAGATGGTCGGCGCCGTCTATGTGTCCACCATCCGCTACTGGCGCCAGCAGGCCGACTACGACCTGCAGGAGAACTTCACCCGGGCCGGTCGCTTCGTGAGCGAGGCGATCAGCGCACCCCGGTGAGAGACGAGCGCGCCGCACGTCCTCTCAACGCGACAGCCGCCCCGACAGGAGTCGGGGCGGCTGTCGAACAGGGCTGTCGAACGCGTCAGGCCAGGTCGAACCGGTCGTTGTCCATGACCTTGGCCCAGGCGGCCGCGAAGTCGTGGACGAACTTCTCGTGGGCGTCGTCGCTGGCGTAGACCTCCGAGAGCGCCCGCAGCTGCGAGTTGGACCCGAAGACCAGGTCGACCGCCGTGGCCGTCCACTTCCGCTCCCCGCTCGCCGCGTCGACGATGTCGAAGACGTTCTCGCTGTCCTGGGAGGCCTTCCACACGGTGCCCGGCGAGAGCAGGTTGGCGAAGAAGTCTGCGGTCAGCACGCCCGGACGGTCGGTGAGCACACCGTGGTCGGTGTCCCCCACGTTGCCGCCGAGGGCCCGCAGGCCACCGACGAGGACGGTCATCTCAGGTGCGGTGAGGCCGAGCATGTAGGCCCGGTCCACGAGCAGCGTCTCCGGACGGAGCTTCTCGCCGTTGCGCACGTAGTTGCGGAACCCGTCGGCGCGCGGCTCGAGGTAGCGCACCGAGTCGACCTCGGTCTGCTCCTGGGTGGCGTCGGTGCGGCCCGGCGTGAACGCCACGCTCACCTCGACACCGGCGTCCCGGGCGGCCTTCTCGACCGCGGCGACGCCGCCGAGAACGATCAGGTCGGCAAGGGAGACCGACTTGCCGCTTCCGGCCTGCTTGGCGTTGAAGTCCTGCTGGACACGCTCGAGCGTCTCGAGGACGACCGCCAGGCGCTCCGGCTCGTTGACCTCCCAGCTGCGCATCGGCTCGAGGCGGATGCGGGCGCCGTTGGCGCCACCACGCTTGTCCGTACGACGGAAGCTGGCCGCCGAGGCCCACGCCGTACGCACCAGCTGCGAGACCGACAGCTCCGCGAGCAGCGCGTCCTTCAGGGCCGCGATGTCGGCCTCGTCGACCAGCTCGTGGTCGACGGCCGGGACCGGGTCCTGCCAGATCTGCGCCTCGGGGACCCAGGGGCCGAGCATGTGCGGACCCACGGGACCCATGTCGCGGTGGAGGAGCTTGTACCAGGCCTTGGCGAACGCCAGGCGGAACTCCTCGGGGTTGTCCTTGAACCGGCGCGAGATCTTGTCGTACTCAGGATCCATCCGCAGTGCCAGGTCGGAGGTGAGCATCCGCGGCTCGCGACGCGGGTCGCCCTCGTGGGCGCCCGGGACCATGTCGGCGCCGGCGCCGTGCTGGGGTCGCCACTGCTTCGCCCCGGCCGGGGACTCCATCAGCTCCCACTCGTAGGCGTAGAGGATGTGGAAGAACTCGCCGTCCCAGCGGGTCGGGTGGTAGGTCCAGGTGACCTCCAGGCCCGACGTGATGGTGTCGCCGGCCTTTCCGCTGCCGTGGGTGCTGAGCCAGCCCAGGCCCTGGTTCTCGAGGGGCGCGCCCTCGGGCTCGGGACCGACGTGGGCGTCCGCGTCGCCGGCGCCGTGCGTCTTGCCGAAGGTGTGGCCGCCGGCGATCAGGGCGACGGTCTCCTCGTCGTTCATCGCCATCCGGGCGAACGTGTCGCGGATGTCGCGTGCGGAGGCCAGCGGGTCCGGGTTGCCGGCCGGGCCCTCGGGGTTGACGTAGATGAGGCCCATCTGGACAGCGCCGAACGGGTCGGGGAGGCTGCGCTCCTCGCTGTCGCCGTACCGCTCGTCGCCCAGCCAGGTGTCCTCGGGACCCCAGAAGATCTCCTCGGGCTCCCAGACGTCCTCGCGGCCGAAGGCGAAGCCGAAGTTCTCGAAGCCCATGTCCTCCATCGCCACGGTGCCGGCGAGCACGATCAGGTCCGCCCAGGAGACCTTCTGGCCGTACTTCTTCTTCACCGGCCAGAGCAGGCGGCGGGCCTTGTCGAGGTTGGCGTTGTCGGGCCAGCTGTTCAGCGGGGCGAAGCGCTGCCCGCCGTCGCCCGCGCCGCCCCGACCGTCGAAGACGCGGTAGGTGCCGGCCGCGTGCCAGCTCATCCGGATCATCAGACCGCCGTAGTGGCCGAAGTCGGCCGGCCACCAGTCCTGGGAGGTGCGCAGGGTCTCGACGATGTCGCGCTTGAGCTCGTCGACGTCGAGCTGGGCGAAGGCCGCGCGGTAGTCGAAGTCAGCGCCGAGCGGGTTGCCCGCGGCCGGGTTGGCGTGCAGGACGTTGAGGTCCAGCATGTCGGGCCACCAGTCCTTGTTGGACCGGGGGCGTCCACCCGTCTTGGGGGTCGGCGAGTCGATCGCGGGGTTCTCGCTCTCGCTGCCCTCCGCAGTGGCCGAGTCGTGCATGACGGGGCAGCCGGCCTCCGCCTTCCGGTCCAGGCCCTGCGGGCTCTCGGGGTGCTCCGGGTGGTCGGTCATGGGGTTCCTCTTCCTCAAGGTGCGGACTGGTCGGTCAGGCGCAGGCGGGGCAGGTGCCCCAATAGGTCACTTCGGCTTCCTCGATCGCGAAGCCGTGGTCGTGGTCGGCGGTGAGGCACGGGGCGGCGCCGACGGCGCAGTCCACGTCGGCCACCGCGCCGCACTGGCGGCAGACCACGTGGTGGTGGTTGTCGCCCACGCGCAGCTCGTAGCGGGCCGGCGAGCCGGCGGGCTGGATCCGGCGCACGACCCCCGTCCGCGTCAGGGCGTCCAGCACGTCGTACACCGCTTGGTGGGAGACGCTCGCGAGATCGCGACGTACGGCGTCCAGGACCGTCGCCGTGTCCGCGTGCGGGCTCTCACCGACCGCGCGCAGGACAGCCAGGCGGGGCTGCGTCACGCGCAGTCCGGCTGTCCGCAGCAGCTCTTCGGGCTTCATGGTGGGACAGCCTGTCGGGTGAACTTGAACAAATCAAGAACAGTCGCCCGGTTCTCCACGAATTGACGCAGCGCCAGCACGCACGAGAGCCGCTCCGACGCGTGTCGAAGCGGCTCTCGGTCGATCAGGCGGTGCGTCAGTCGCGATGAGCGAGGCAGGGAGGTCGACCCCGACCTCGATCAGCGCATCCGGATCGTCCGCCCCTTGGCGCCGCCGCCGACCTGCTTGACCCGGACCTTGAACACGTCGGCTCCACGCGTGTCGCCACGCTTGCGATCGATCTCGATGTCGCCGTCGCCGTCGGCGCGGTGCACGCGGTTGTGGAAGCGCTTGCCGTCGTGCTTGAGGATCACCCGCCACCGGCTCCCCGGCCGTGCGTCGTCGATGTCGACCTCGACCTCGAAGCGCCCGTCGTCCTTCTCCACGCTGAAGTCGATCTCGGCGCCCGCGATGCGGAACTCCCGCTTCTTCTCCGGCCCGTCGGCGTGCGCCGGGGCAGACATGAGGCTGAGCGGGGCGATGAGCAGCGCTGCCGCGCCGAGGGTGGCGGTGGTGGAGCGGATCTTCGACATGGGGTGCCTTTCGTTGCGCGGGTTCCTGAGTACGCCTCGAAGTGTGGGCGTGGCGAGTGAGCCGGCCGTGAGACGAAGATGAACGTCCTCTCATCTGCGCGCCCCACCGGCAGAAATCCGGGCCCTTGGCCCCTACGGGCAGCTCAATGGCCATGACAACCTACGGTTCCGTAACCTACGTAACCGTAAGTAGCGGACAGGAGTCCTCGATGGGGTCGGACCCGCAGCAGTGCACGATCATCCAAGGCGGGATGGGGGTCGGCGTCTCCTCGTGGCGGCTGGCGCGTGCCGTCTCCCGAGCCGGTCAGCTGGGGGTGGTGTCCGGGACCGCCCTCGACACCGTCGTCGCGCGCCGCCTTCAGGACGGCGACCGCGACGGTGCCGTGCGCCGGGCGCTCGACCAGTTCCCGGATCCGGCCATGGCCGACCGGGTGCTGGAGCGCTACTTCCGCGCGGAGGGCCGCGCTCTCGAGGAGAAGTACCGCCCCGTCCCCAAGCTCACGCTGCGCCAGGGACCGGGCCAGCAGGAGCTCGCCGTGGTCGGCAACTTCGTCGAGGTCTGGCTCGCCAAGGAGGGCCACGACGGGCCGGTCGGCATCAACTACCTGGAGAAGGTGCAGATGGCCACCCCGGCCGCAGCCTTCGGCGCGATGCTGGCGGGGGTGGACACGGTGCTCATGGGGGCCGGCGTCCCCCGCGAGATCCCCACGCTGCTCACCGACCTGGCCGCCGGCCGCAGCGGGAGCGTGGGTGTCGACGTACTCGGTGCCGAGGCGCAGCACCGCGTCACGGTCGACCCCGCGACGTTGCTCGGGGTGCCCGTCCCGGTCTTGCGCCGCCCACGCTTCCTGGCGATCATCTCCGCCACGGTTCTGGCCGCCTACCTCGCCCGCGACACCACCACACGCCCCGACGGGTTCGTCATCGAGGCCCCCGAGGCGGGCGGCCACAACGCTCCACCGCGGGGTCGGGGCGCCCTGGACGAGCTCGACCAGCCGGTCTACGGCCCGCGCGACGCTGTCGACCTCGCCAAGGTCGCTGCGCTCGGCATCCCCTTCTGGCTCGCCGGCGGACAGGGCACGCCGGAGCGCCTGCGCGAGGCCCTCGCTGCCGGCGCGGCGGGGATCCAGGTCGGCACGCTCTTCGCGCTCGCGGCCGAGTCCGGCCTCGATGCCTCACTGCGCGACGACGTGCGCGACCGGGCCGCCTCCGGCCAGCTGCAGGTACGCACCGACGCCCGGGTCTCCCCCACCGGATTCCCGTTCAAGGTGGCCCAGCTGCCGGCGACACTCTCCGACCCGGCGGTGTACGACGAGCGCCCCCGGCTATGCGACCTCGGCTACCTGCGCACGCCGTACCGCAGCGAGAGCGGTGCCATCGGCTACCGGTGCCCGAGCGAGCCTGTCCACATGTACGTGCGCAAGGGCGGTGATGCTGCGGACACCGCGGGCCGAAGCTGCCTGTGCAACGCCCTGACGGCCGACGTCGGCCTTGCTCAACTGCGCTCCGAGGGCCAGGTCGAGCCAGCCCTGGTGACCCTCGGCTCCGACCTCGCGGGCGCCCGCGAGCTGGGCGCCCTGCACCCGCACGGATGGAGCGGCGGCGACGTCGTCAGGTGGCTGACCGCCTGACCCCCGGGCGCAAGCACGACAGCCGCTCCGACGAGTGTCGGAGCGGCTGTCGTTCAAGAGGGCGAACGAGCGAGAGAGTGGAGCTGGCGGGAATCGAACCCGCGTCCTCGAGCGTCGTACCAGGGCTTCTCCGGGTGCAGTTCGTGATGGCGTCTTCTCAGTCCCGGTGCTCCCACGAACAGGTCACCGACAGACTCAGTCAGGAAAAAGTCCCGATCAACACCCCTGACGCGCGTTGATCAGCAAGCCTCCTAGATGAGGCCGGCGATTGGAGCGGAGGCGCCCCCAGACCGACCCTTCGATCACTGCTCAGGCAGTGAGAGCGAAGTTACTGCGCTTGTTTTCGGCAGTTATTGGTTTCCAGCGATCGTTAACGAGATAACGCTGGCTCCTCGACCCGCTTCCCCTGGGACTAACGTCCCAAGTCGAAACCGATCAGCCCCTCTTGAGTTGTCGAACTGCTTGGCAGTCTACGTGCTTCAGCAAGCCGGGGGCGACAACTATTCCCCCGGCCGGCCCAGCAGCCGGTTGGCGTTGTGCCAGCAGACCCCGCGCAGCCAGTCGTCACCCAGGCCGAGGCGGGCGAGCCCCTCGAGCTGGTCGAGGTAGGGATAGGGGATGTTGGGGAAGTCCGAGCCCAGCAGGACCTTGTCGCCCAGGTCGCCCAGCCGGGCCACGAGCTCGGCCGGGTAGGGCCCGCCCATCTCCTCGAAGAACGCCGTGAACGCCATCGTGGTGTCGAGGTGGACCCGCTCGTAGCGCTCGGCCAGCCCCAGGAACTCGGCGTACTCGGGCGCGCCCATGTGGGCGATGACCAGGCACAGCCCGGGGTGGCGCTCCAGCAGCTCGGCGACCGGCCCGGGGCCGGTGTGCTCGGTGGGCACCGGGCCGGAGCCGGCGTGCAGGACGACCGGCGTCCCCGCCTCGGCAAGGACGCCCCAGGCCCGGTCGAGGAGCGGGTCGGTGACGTGGAAGGCACCGACCTGGACGTGGACCTTGAAGACCTCCGCGCCCTGTTCGATGCGACGAGCGACATAGTCCTCGACGCCTGGCTCGGGGAAGAGCGTCGCGCAGCTCAGCGCCTCGGGCACGCGCTGGGCGAAGTCTGCCGCCCAGTCGTTGAGGAACTCCGCCATGTCGGGACGGTGGGCGTAGGGCAGCGCCGTGAAGCGTCGTACGCCGAGGGCGCGCAGCGTGTCGACGAGCGCCTCGTCCGTGTCGCGGTAGCGCAGCGGCCAGGGCCGCCCGATCAGCGGTCCGGCCGCGTCGAACTGGGCACGGATCTTCGTCATCACCCGCGGTGGCAGGAAGTGGGTGTGGATGTCGAAGAGCCCGGGCAGCCCGAGGTCGCGGGCGAACGCGCGGGTGGCCTCGATGGGCTCACTCACGCGTCAGTCCATGCCCTTGAGGTGGCGCCCGAGGGCCGCCTCCTTCTCCCGGTTGGCCGTGCGCTCGGCGATGGTCTGCCGCTTGTCCCACGACTTCTTGCCCTTGGCGAGGGCGATCTCGATCTTGGCTCGGCCGTCCTTGAAGTAGATCGACAGCGGGACCACCGTCAGGCCCTTCTCGTTGACCCGGCGCTCGATCTTGTCGATCTCCTGGCGGTTCAGCAGCAGCTTGCGCTTGCGCCGCGCGGAGTGGTTGGTCCACGTGCCCTGGCTGTACTCCGGGATGTGGACGCCGTGCAGCCACGCCTCGTGACCGTCGATCTCGACGAACCCGTCGACCAGCGAGGCGCGCCCGGCTCGCAGCGACTTCACCTCGGTGCCGACGAGCACCATGCCCGCCTCGTAGGTGTCCTCGATGTGGTAGTCGTGGCGAGCCTTCTTGTTCTGCGCGACCATCTTGAGGCCCTGCTCCTTGACCATGTGGTCCATTCTCTCAAGTGGTGGCAAGTCGGTTGGTCAGAGCCAGCTCATCGGGTTCACCGGGTTGCCGTTGACCATCACGGTGTAGTGCAGGTGGCACCCGGTCGACCAGCCGGTGTTGCCGACGTAGCCGATCAGCTGGCCGCGCTTGACCCGCTCCCCCGCGCCCACGACGTACCGGCTCGCGTGGTTGTAGATCGAGGCGAGCCCGACGCCGCGCACGTAGCCGTGGTCGACGATGAGCCGGTTGCCGTAGGCGGTCTGGTAGTAGCGCGAGGCGACCCGCCCGTCGGCCGCGGCGTAGAGCGGCTGCCCGCAGGCCACGCCGAAGTCCGTGCCGTCGTGCAGGGAGTAGTAGCCGTGGATCGGGTGCGTGCGCATGCCGAACGCCGAGGTGACATAGCTGTTCGCGACCGGCCAGCTGAGGAAGCCGCCGGGGTTCGAGACCCGCTGGTTGCCGCCGGCCTGACGCTTGGCCTGGGCGGCGCGGCGGCGCAGCATGTCCTGGATCTTGTCCTCCTCGCGCTCCAGGCGCTTGAGGATGCGCTGGTCGCGGGCCTTGATCCGGTTGGCCTGCGTGGCGGCGGTACGACGCGACTCGACCAGCTTGCGCACGCTGGCGGTGGCCGCCCACGCCTCCTGGGTGGTCTCGCGCACGGTCACCAGTTGGTCCGCGGCAGCCTCGCGCTGCGTGGCGACCTGGTTGCGCGCCCGCGCGACGGACTTCTCCTTCACCCCCAGGAGCACCTCAGTGGCGCGCAGGTCGTCGTAGGCCCGCGTCTCCTGGCCGACGATGACGTCACGAGCCTTGGTGCCGCGGGTGAGGTCGGCGGGGTCCTCCGCGCCGAGGGCCGAGGCGAACGCCAGCAGCTCGGGGTCGCCGTCCTTGTAGAAGGAGGTCACCACGCCGGAGACCACGCCACGCTGGTCCTCGACGTCGTCCTGGCTGGTCACGAGTGCCTCGCGGGCGGTCGTCAGACGCTCCTCGGCCTTGGCGAGCGCAGCCTTCATCCGGGCGTCCTTGAGCCGCGCCGCGAACAGCCGGGCCCGGACCTCCTGGAGATGCGTGCGTGCCGTCGTGAGCGAGGTCTGGGCGCTGCCGAGCTTGGTCGCGGCCCGACGGTAGGCGGCGCTGGACTCGTCGAGGTCGTCGTGGGCGCGGTCGATCTGCTTCTCGACCTTCTGCTGCTTGTCCTCGAGGTCGTCGGCAGCCCTCAGGGAGGCCGACATGGACGAGGTGGCGGAGGTCGAGGCAGCAGGAGACGTCAGCGCGCCGAGCGCCAGAGCGAACGCTGCGGTGGCAGCGGGCAGGCGACGGCGTGCGGCACGGGGGAAGGAGCGCACCGGTAGACCTTCGTTTGTGGCGAGAGGATGAACTGGGTCGACCGTAACCGAGCGAGGTCAGACTTTGAGGTATTTGCGGGTCAACACGAGTGTCGGAAGCAGCGTGAGCACCGGCCCCAGCACCGCGACGGCCAGCACGGCCCAGCCGTACTCCTCCATCCCGATCCAGGGCATGAACTTCAGCGAGTCGCCCGCGCGCTCGTGGATGCCGAAGTACATGAACCCGCCGAGGGCCCCGGCGGCGAGCGCCACGCCGATGAACGCGGTCACCACGGCCTCGAGGAGGAACGGCAGGGCGATGTAGAGCGTGGAGGCCCCGACCAGGCGCATGATGCCGATCTCCTTGCGGCGGGCGAACGCCGCGAGCCGGATCGTGTTGCCCACGAGGAGCAGGGCCGCGAGCACGAGGAAGGCGGCGGTGCCGAGCGCGCCCCACTGCAGGGCGTTGATCGACCCGTAGATCGGCTCGAGGACGTCACGCAGGTCGCGGATCCCGGAGACGCCGTCCAGGCCTTGGACGGCGCTCACCACACCCTCGTACTCGTCGGGGTTCTTCAGCTCGATCCAGATCGACTCGGGCATGGCCTCGGCCGTGGCGGCGGGGTTGGGGCCGTCGAACTTCTCCGGCCCGAGGAGCTCCTTGACCTTCTCGAAGGCCTCCTCCTTGGACTCCACGTGCGAGCCGGCGACCTCGGGGCTCTCCTCGACCTTGGCCAGGATCGCCTCCTTCTGGACGTCGGTCACCTCGCCGGCGCAGGCCGGGTTGTCGTCCTGGGCGGTGCACAGCCACACCGTGATCTGCAGCTGGCTCCCCCAGTGGTCGGCCGCCTTGGCCGCCTGCTGGTTGAGCAGGACACCGAGGCCGACGAGGGTCAGGGAGACGAAGAGGGTGAGCACGACCGCGATGTGCATCGACAGGTTGCGACGCAGGCCCTGGCCGAGCTCGGAGAAGACGTAGCGGAGCTGCATGGAGGGGAAACTCTCTTCGGGGGAAGGGTGCGGTCAGTTCTGGAAGCCGTAGACGCCCTGGGCCTGGTCGCGGATGACGCGACCGTCCTCGAGCTCGATGACGCGCTTGCGCATCTGGTCGACGATGCCGGCGTCGTGGGTGGCCATCAGGACCGTGGTGCCGGTCCGGTTGATCCGGTCCAGCAGCTTCATGATCCCCACCGAGGTGGTGGGGTCCAGGTTGCCGGTGGGCTCGTCGGCAATGAGGATCATCGGGCGGTTGACGAACGCACGGGCGATGGCGACGCGCTGCTGCTCACCGCCGGAGAGCTCGTCGGGCAGCCGGTCGCCCTTGCCCTCCAGGCCGACGAGCTCCAGGGTCTCGGGGACCAGCGCGTTGATCTCCTTGCGCGGCTTGCCGATCACCTGCAGCGCGAAGGCGACGTTCTCGTTGACGGTCTTGTTCGGCAGCAGCCGGAAATCCTGGAACACCGTGCCGATGTCACGGCGCAGCCGAGGCACCTTCCAGCCGGCGAGGCGGTTGATCTCCTTGCCGGCGACGTAGACCCGCCCGCTGGTGGGCCGGTGCTCACGCAGCACGAGCCGCAGGAACGTCGACTTGCCGGAGCCGGAGGTGCCGACCAGGAAGACGAACTCGCCCTTCTCGACGTCGACCGAGATCTGGTCGAGCGCAGAGCGGCCCTGGCCGGGGTAGGTCTTGGTGACCTTCTCGAAGCGAATCACTGGGCCGAGGGTAGTCGAGTGGGGGTCACGCCCCGGGGACCCCCGTCGGAGCCCGGGCGTCGTATCTTGGCCCGCATGCCCCGAGTCCTTCCCGCCCTCGCCTGCCTGGTCGTGCTGAGCGCAGCCAGTTGCACGGGCGACGGGGACGACGACACGCCCCCCGCCGCCGAGCCGACGGTGGTGGCCACGCCGCTCGGCGAGCTCGATCTGACGACCATGACCGTGCCGCGGGCCGCCTTCTGCGCCGCCGTGCCCCAGGCGGCCGTCGAGGACGCGCTCGGCGGCCCGGCTGCGTCGACGGAGGACTACGGCAATGGGGATCCGCTCGAGGTGAGGGAGGGCCTCACCGATGTCGCGCACGAGTTCGGCTGCGTCTTCACGGCCGCCGACGGGGCGCAGGCCCGCGCCTGGGTCTTCGTCCCACCCCTCACGCGTGAGCGAGCAGGACAGCTGGTCCGCCAGCTCGGGCGGGAGAAGGGCTGCCGGGTGATCGCCCAGGCGCCGGCGTTCGGGTCGCCGTCGCTGGCTCGGGTGTGCGAGGGATCAGCGTCCGGCGCGCCGACCGAGGCGTCGTACCGCGGACTCTTCGGTGACGCGTGGCTGACCTGCTCGGTGTCGGCGGACGGCACCGCCGACGCGCTGCTGGAGCGCGCCGACGTGTGGTGTGCGAACGTCGTGACGGCCGCCGCGGCGGGCTAGTTCTCCTCGGCCTTGTCCGCGCCGCGGCGCCAGCGGATGCCCGCCTCGAGGAACGGGTCGATGTCACCGTCGAAGACGGCCTGCGGGTTGCCCGACTCGTAGCCGGTGCGCAGGTCCTTGACCACCTGGTAGGGGTTCAGCACGTAGTTGCGCATCTGGTCACCCCACGACGCCTGGACGTCTCCACGCAGGCCGTCGAGGTGGGCCTTCTCCTCGGCCTTCTTGAGCGCGAGCAGCTTGGCCTTGAGCACGACCATGGCGGACGCCTTGTTCTGCAGCTGGCTCTTCTCGTTCTGGCAGCTGACGACGGTCCCGGTCGGGATGTGGGTCAGGCGTACGGCGGAGTCGGTCGTGTTGACCGACTGACCGCCCGGGCCACCGGAGCGGTAGACGTCGACGCGGATCTCCTCGTCGGGCACCTCGATCTCGTCGGTCTGCTCGAGCACCGGGACGACCTCGACCGCTGCGAAGCTGGTCTGGCGGCGACCCTGGTTGTCGAAGGGGCTGATCCGGACGAGGCGGTGGGTGCCGGCCTCGACGGAGAGCGTGCCGTAGGCATAGGGCGCGTGGATCGCGAAGGTGGCGGACTTGAGCCCGGCCTCCTCGGCGTAGGAGGTGTCGAAGACCTCCACGGGGTAGCCGTGCTGCTCGGCCCAGCGCGTGTACATGCGCATCAGGGTCTCGGCGAAGTCCGCTGCGTCGACGCCGCCGGCGCCGGCGCGGATCATCACCAGCGCCTCGCGCGCGTCGTACTCACCGGAGAGCAGGGTGCGGACCTCGAGGCCGTCGACGGCCTTGGTGATCTTCTCCAGATCCCGGTCGACCTCGGCCAAGGAGTCGGCGTCGCTCTCGTCCTGAGCGAGCTCGACCATGATCGCAAGGTCGTCGATGCGCTCGCTGAGCTCGACGAACCGGTCGACCTGGCCCTGGAGCAGCGAGAGCCGTCCGGTCACCCGTGTCGCGTTGGCCTGGTCGTCCCACAAGTCGGGCGCGGCGACCTCCTCGCCGAGGCGCCCGATCTCGACGCGCATCGCATCGATGTCGAGCACCTGCTCGATGGTGTGCATCGTCGCCTGGAGCTGCTTGATCTTCTGGTCGTAATCGGGGCCTGCCACAACAGGCAAGGTTACGTCACATCCGGGAACGGTCGGAAAGCCTGGAGCTGGCGCCAGGTGAAGCGGTGGACGTGGATGCCGTGGGTGAGGTGGTGGGCGGTGCGGGCGTCGATGGGGTGGGTGCCGTGGGAGTCGACGAGGCGGTGCAGGCCGTGGGGGGTGCGCCACAGGTAGATGCCTGGGCCGGTCTGGGTGAGGTGGTAGCCCAGGTGGGTCTTGGCGCGGTGGGTGGTGCGGGACAGGGGTGCGGTGTTGTGCTCGCCGGTCTGGCCTGGCGGCGTCTGGCCTGGTGGTCCTTGTGCCCGGTAGGGGGTGGCGTGGTCGAGGTCGAGGCGGCGGCTGATCCGGGTCGCGTGGGGGAACACCTCGCCGGGGGTGCGCAGGGTGATCCGCTCGCGCATCGCGACGGGGTGCTCGTAGGCGTTGACCGAGGTCGTCTCGCGCAGGTCGATGACCGGTTTGAGAGTGATCTGGGTGTGCCCCAGCAGTTCACGCAACTGGGTGAGCGCGAGGGGGCCGAGGTCCTCGACGCGGGCGACGCCGGGGACCAGCCCGGCCAGGGCGGCCTCGTGGAGGTGGACGTAGAGCACCGCGCCCGGACGCAACCGGGCCGGGTCGATGGCGCGCAGGGTGTCGAGGAGGTCGGCGGGGAACGCCAACGCACGAGAGGGGGCCTCGGGTGCCTGGGGCTGGGTCTCGTCTTCGGGCTGTGCGGCTTCGAGGAGGAGTTGGAGGAGCTCGGCGGGGCGTCCCAGCCAGCCGAACGCTTGGGAGCGGAGCAGGTCGCGGCCGGTGTCGGGGTGTTGGGTGGCAAGGATGTCGGCGACGCGGTCCACGGTGGCATCGACCCAGGCGGCGTCGCCGGCGGTGACCCGGGCGATCACGTGGCGCAGGCCGGTGGCGTCGGTGCGGGTCAGGGACACGAAGCGCCGGGCCTGTTCGGCCGCGACCCGCTTCGCGTGCGCGGCGGGGTCGGCCTCGATGATCTTGGCCGCACAGATCGCCAGCACCCGCGAGGGCGACTCGGTGGCCACACAGGCCGCGACCGCGGCATCGACCAAACCCACGACCGCGTGCGGGAGCTCGCGGGTCAGGGCCGCGACCTTGCACACCAGCCACTGCTCCACGGCCCCGGTGGTGAACCGGGCCCACGTCAACGGCAGGCGGTGGCGCAGGTCGAGGACGTCGGCGGTGACCTTGCGCGCCGCCAGCGGGTGGCACTGGCGGGCTACCGCGAGCTCACACAGGGCGAGCTCACGCACCCGCGGGGTGCCCTCGCCCCCGACCCGGACCAGCCGGTCCCCACCCACACCTGCGCTCCTGGACCCTGATTTCCTGGACCCTGATCCGCCGGCCCAGACGCGGCGGCCGTTGGCACCGGGCTCGGTGCGTGGATCGCTGGCGTGCAGGTCGGCCCAGTGCGCGACCAGCAGCAGGTCCTCGACCTGCAGGGCGCGGCGCCGGGCGGTCATCGACTCCAGCCCACCCAGGGTCGCGGCCGGGTCGAGGTCATCGACCCAGGCGTCCTCCTCACGGGGCTCGCCGAGGAGCTCTGCGAGGACCTCGCCGAGGTCGGGGCTGGTGGTCATGGCCCCGATTCTTCCCGACCCGCATCTGCGAACACAAGAGCGAAAACAGAATCTGTGGATACTGTTTTCCCAGGTCAGCGACCTGTGAATCGATCCTTACCTGTGGCCCGCAGGTGGCTGTCACCAGCCTCCCACGCGCCACCGACACCCGCCCGCCAGCGCCTGGGCACGCCGTACCCCTGGGGACAACTTGAGCCGGGTCACCGAGATCTGGAGCCGGGTCAGCGAGATCTGGCGCCGGGTCAGCTGGGTGACGACGCCGCGTGGGGCACGGGGCAGCCGGTCGGGAAGGTGCCGAGCTGCTCGATGTCGTAGCCGTCGGGATAGCTGCGGATCCAGGAGAGGTCCTCGATGACCTTGCCCTTCCTGCGAGCAGGGAACAGGCGCAGCGCCTTGCCACGCGCCCGGAGCGCCGCCCGCGAGGCCCGCACGACCGGCGCCGGCGGCTCGTCGTACTGGAAGGCCGTGAGCAGCGGGCGGTCCATCAGCGACCGACTGAAGACCTCGACCGGACGAGCGGCGAACGACGGATAGAAGGTCTGCATCAGCGACATCGTCGCGTCGGCCACGGCACGGCCGCCCTCATGGAAGGCGAAGTGCTCGGCCTCGTAGGTGTCCATAAAGTCGGCGAAGCCCGCATAGTCCTCCGGGATGCCCGGGATGTTCATGTGCCTGCCGAGCCGGCGGTAGTAGTTGACCGAGGCCCGCAGCTCGTTGTCGGTGAGCGGGCGCTTGCCGTAGTCGTCCAGCCACCGCTTCGGCACCACGACGAACGTCGTGAGGACATAGAGCATCTCGTGGTCGGGGATGTCATAGCTGCGGTGCATCTGGTTGATCCGGCGGATCGCGGCGCGGGCCCGCGGGTCCTCGAAGCCGTGCCGCACGGGCGGCTCGAGCAGCAGCGCGGTGTCGTCGTACCGCTTCTGGACAGATCCGGTGAACTGCCCGGTCTCGAACAGCAGCCTGCCCACCCCGGGGACCGCGTAGGTGCGGAAGAGCGCGAAGCTCAGCGCCTGGTTCATGTCCCAGGGGAACTCGTGCATGGTGACGTTGCGATAGATCTCGACGTAGTCGTGCTCCGGGTCGAGGGAGTCGTTGAGGACCTTCCAGTGATCGCGCTTCATGCGCGTCAGACTAGAGCGCGCGCTCCACTTCGTCCAGAGGTCGTAGCCTGTCGCCGTGCGTGCCCCCCTGCAGTCTCGAAGCTCGTCCTCAGCGGACCGGATGCTCGACGCCACGCTGGGCCTGCTCGCCGATGGCGGGCTGCAAGCGGTCACCGTCGCAGCGGTCGCTCGCGCGGCCGGGACGTCCAACGGCTCGCTCTACCACCGCTTCCGCGACCGCACCGGGCTGCTGCTCGCCGTCCAGGAGCGGGCGCTCGAAGCGATCGAGGAGAGCACGGCGGCGGCCTTCGCCCGCGCTGACGCCGAGCCCGACGACGAGCGCGCGATCGCGCTGCTCGCGCGTGAGGCGCTGGGGATCTTCTCCGAGCACCGGGCCGCGATGCGCGCGTTCCTCGTCGAGGGGCAGGGGTCCGGCGACTTCACGGTGCGCAACGTGCGCAGCAGTCACCTCCTGGCGACCACCGTGGTCGGCTGGCTCCAGCGACGCTTCGGCACGACGGCGGCCGACGCCGAGGCGGCCTGGCGGATCCTCTTCGCACTGGGGGCATCGCAGGCACTCTTCCTCGACGAGCAGGTCTCCCCCGGCACCCTCGCCGGCGACGACTTCGCCGAGGCGGTGGGGCGCGCGGTGACTGCCGTCGTACGACGGGAGCGGAGGCTGGTCGTCGAATGACGGTCGAGGAGACGCCGGTGCGTCGGCGACCGCGCAACCGCCGCCAGCTGATCGTCGACGCCGCCGGCCCGGTCTTCAGCGAGCGTGGCTATCACGGCGCCTCCATGGAGGAGGTGGCAGCGAAGGTCGGCATCACGGCGACGGCGTTGTATCGCCACTTCCCCAACAAGTACGCGCTGTTCGCCGAGTGCACCATCCTGATGGCCGATCGCCTCCTCGACGTCCGGGCGGGACTCCCCGAGGATGTCGCCCTGCCGGAGCTGCTCCGCGCCCTGGCGAAGGTGACGTTCGACCACCGCGCCTCGGGCGGGGTCTACCGCTGGGAGGCCCGGTTCCTCGAGGCCCAGGAGCGTGCGGAGCTGCGCGCCAAGTTCGCCGGCGTGATCGACGCGGTGGCCGTCGCACTCGAGCGCGACCTGGGAGGCCCCCAGCCCCGGCTGCGCGCGGCGTCGGCGCTCGGCGCGATCGGCTCGATCACCCTGCACCACACGCCGATCGCCCGGCCTCGTGCCCTCGAGGTCCTCACCGAGGCGGCGCTGGGGGTGGCCTCGGTCGACCCGGCCGCAGCGACCGCCCGCGCCGCGGGGGTCCACCTGCCGGCCCAGCCCGAGCCCGCCAGCCGTCGCGCCGAGATCCTGAGGGCCGCCATCCCGCTGTTCGCCCAGAACGGCTATCACCAGGTGAGCCTGGGCCAGATCGCCGGCGAGGTGGGCCTGGGCGCCTCGGCGATCTATCGGCACTACCCGGCCAAGGCCGACATCCTGGCGGCCGCGTGCCTGCAGACGGCCGCGATGTTGGAGCAGGCCGTCGGCGAGGCCCTTCGCGGGGTGCGCGCCCCGGAGGAGGGTCTGGAGGCGCTCGCCGCCGCCTACGTCGCCTACCGATTCGAGAACCTCGCCCTGATCAGCGTCGCCGAGGCCGAGATCGTGGGGCTTCCCGCCGAGCTGCGTCGACCGGTCACCGCCGTCCAGCACGAGCACGTGGAGCGGTGGGAGCAGCACCTGAACGCGGCGCGCCCGGGACTGGACAGTCGCCAGTCCCGGGCCCTGGTCCACGCCGGCTTCGGCGCGGCCGTCGAGGCCGGCCGCTACCTGCACTGGCAGGACACCGACGAGAACAGGGACGCGGTCACGGCCCTCCTCCTGGGAGCGCTCAGCCGGTAGGCCGGTTCATGTCGGGGATCTCGATCGGCGTGGTCTTGCCGTCCGCCCCCTTGTTGAGGAACGCCATCGCCAGCGCCCGCACGAACTGGTCGAACATGTAGTAGCTGGCCGGCATGATCCTGATGGTCCCCTCGCGGAAGCCGACGTACGCGGGCCACGCCGTGCGGACGAGGAGCTTGGCCGCGTAGTCGCGCCTCAGGTGGAGCCAGTCGCCCACCTCGTCACCGAGGAGGTAGCGCACGAACTCGTTGAGGAAGCCGCGGGTGACCCCGAGGTCCACCTGGGCGGTGAGGCCGAGCAGCACCTCGGCGAGCTCACGGCCCTCGTAGGTCGGGTTGAGGATCGGCGTCAGGATCTGCTCGGACTGCGCGTGGGCGTCGGCCCAGGTCGCCGGGATGTACTCGTCCTTGACACCGAGCAGGTGCAGCGCCACCTGCCACGAGTGCAGGAAGGCCTCCTGGTCGGCGGCGGACCCGGCGACGCCCCACTCCTTGAGCTTCTTGTGCGCGAAGGTGCCGGTGGAGTGGAAGGTGACGAGGATGTCGTGGTTGCTGATCGGGATGCGCTCGTCGGCCACCGCACGCCAGTTGGGCATCTGCGGGAGGAGATGGCGGACGGCGGAGTGCACCGTGCGGGTCTTGTTGGCCGTGACGAGGAACTGACCACTCGGCTCGTAGCCCCCGAGCTCGGCCTGGTCGTAGCCGAAGGTGAAGGTCTTGGCCGCCCGGTCCTGCATGTCGGCCCCGCCCTTCGACCAGTAGACCGACTTCGCCTCACGCGGGATGACCGTGCTCATGATGCCGCCGCCCACGCCGTACAGCACGAAGAAGAAGGTGTCCTTGCGCCGGTTGTAGTCCGCCGCACGGCGCAGCTTCGCCACGTCGGCCCAGGCCGGAAGCTTGGTGGACTGCTGGAGGAACGTGCGCAGCTCCGGCGGCAGCCCCGCCGGGACGGCGTCGTTGTTGTTCACCCAGGTGCCGAACGCCTGGTTGGCCGCCGGAACCTGGCCGTCCTCGATGAGGTTGGCCACGATCCGGTCGAGCTCGTCGTCCCACACCCACTGGGGGTCGATGCCGGCGCCCGCTCCGGCGATCGATCCCGCCGGGGACCACGACCAGGCCGAGGTGGACGAGGCAAGAGCCCCGGTCAGCCCCAGCGCCGCCCCGAGGGACAACACGTTACGTCTGCTTACCTGGGTCATTTCATGCCTGCTTCCGAGCGCCGAGTTATGTGATTCCTCGTTAACATACGGAGCAGGGAGTCCCCTGGCAAGGGGTTGGCGTGCTATTAACTTGTGGCGCCCAGGGCGGAAAGAGCGGCCTCGACGGTCTGCCTCGCGACACGCGGCCCCAGAGGGGGCAGGCCGGGCAGGAAGGCCCGCATCATCAGCGGCCCGGTGATCAGGTCGCAGATCCAGTCGGGATCCTGACAGGGGTCGATCTCCCCGCGCTCGGCGGCCCTTTCGAGGATGCGCGTCGTGGCAGCACGCCGGGGAGCGAGGAAGCGCTCCACGAAGACGGCTCCCGAGGCGTCGCCCCGCAGCTCGTCGAGGAGACCGACGAACGCGCCACGCACGACCGGGTCGCCGAACAGGACCAGCTGGTGCTCCTGGAGGTCCTCGAGGTCGCCGCGCAGGCTGCCGGTGTCGTGCGTCGGGTCGTCGCCGAAGCGGTCCACCAGCGCGTCGACGACCAGCTCCACCCGGTTGCGGTGGCGGCGGTAGAGCGCCGGCTTGGTCGTGCCCGCGCGCCGAGCCACCGCCTCGATCGTCGTCCCGGCGTAGCCCTCCTCCGCCAGCAGCTCGCAGGCGGCGTCGAGCAGCGCACGACCTAGTCGGGCATCGCGAGGGCGCCCACGTCCGTTGACCGACATACGTTCCTCACCGTAACTTAACGCCATGCCCGACCTGCCGCCCCGTAGCTCGCACACTATCGACGGGGCCGACGGCACCGCGATCCACACCTGGGTCTACGCGCCCGCCGCTCCTCCCCCGAGCGGCGGGCATCCCGCGATCGTGATGGCGCACGGGATCGGCGGGATCAAGGCGGCCGGGCTCGCGCCGTTCGCGGAGGCGTTCGCCGCGGCCGGCTACCTCTGCCTGGTCTTCGACTATCGCCACTGGGGCGAGTCGGGCGGCGAGCCCCGCGAGCTGCTCTCGATCGGCGCCCAACTGGCGGACTACCGGTCGGTGCTGCAGCACGCGCGCTCACGCGACGACGTGGACGCCGACCGCGTGTTCGTCTGGGGCACGTCGTTCGCGGGCATGCACGTCGTCGAGCTCGCCGCGAGCGAGCCCTACCTCGCCGGGGCGATCACCCAGTGTCCGCTGGTCGACGGGTTGGCCGGCCTGACCAACGTGCCGCCGGCACGGGGCCTGCGGCTGATGCGCCAGGCCGTCCTGGATCGTCTGGGCGCTGCCCGGGGGCAGCAGCCGCGCTACCTGCCGCTGATCGTCGGCGAGGACGAGTTCGGGGTGATCGCGACCGAGGACGCGCTCCTGGGACTGGCCCGGCTGCAGCCCACCGACGGCACGCCGTGGCCCAACCGGATCACCGCCCGCAGCCTGCTGGACGTCACGTTCAGCCGTCCGGTGCGCCGGGCCGGTCGGGCGCGCTGTCCCCTGCTGATGGTGGTGGCGCAGGACGACACCATGGCGCCGACGGGTCCGGCACTGCGGGTGGCCGCCCGGGCTCCGCGCGGGGAGCTGTACCGCAGCCGCGGCGGGCACTACGACGTGTACGCCGGGGGCCTCGACCACGACGACGTCGTCACTGTCGAGTTGGCCTTCCTCGACCGACTCAGCGGAGCCGTGCGGCGCTGACGGCGCTGGGGTGGCATCAGGCCCTCGCGCCAAGGACCTGCGCGACGTACCAGCGCCCGTTCCGCTTCACCGCGCCGATCCCGACCAGCCGGTGGCGCGGGCTCAGCAGGTTCTCCCGGTGGCCGGCGGAGCGCATCCAGCCACGGTTCACCACCGCGACACCGTTGGGGAAGCCGGCGGCGACGTTCTCCCCCGAGCTGCGCAGCCGGCACACGCGCATCACGCGATAGAGGTCCTGGTGGAAGATCCGGCGCTGGCGCGCCATCCGCAGCGCGTGCCGATCAGCCTGACGGGCGAGGCACCGGTTGGTGGCGAGGCGCTTGCGTCCCTGACGCTGGCGCTGGGCGTTGGAGGCCGAGACGGCCTGGCCCTCGTAGCGGTCCGGGGCGATCGCGCGCGACTGCGCCGCCTGCGCGGTCGGCGCCGTCGGGACCAGCAGTGTCGCCGCGGTCAGGGCGAGGGTCGTGCCGAGCTGCTTGATCGGGAACATCGTTCCTCCTCAGTGGGGTCACCTGCAGCCCTCCATGGTGGCAAGCCGAGGCACCCGGTCCAACTCCTGCCGCTGCCAGGGGGCTCAGCGCTCGATGGTGACCACCGCGGAGCCCTGGGCCCCGATCATCGTGCTGCCCGGGGAGCCAGGCACGCTGAGCGGAAGGTCGAGCGGCGCACGAACCCGTACGACGATCCGCTCGCCGTCGGCGCGCACCTCGTAGGTCAGCCCCGGGTAGCGCCGGTAGGCGTCGCTGGCTCGGAAGTAGTCCGCCACTGCCGCCCTCGCACCCGAGGCCGCCTGGGCGAGGCGGTCGTCGGCGAGCCCGGTCGTGTAGGTCTCCATCCCGCGCGCTCCCCCGTCTGCCCCGTGCAGCGCGGCCCCATCGGCCAGGGTCGCCAGCCCCTGGCGCTGGAGGTAGGCCGCGGAGGCGTCGACGACGACCGCGACAGCCAGCAGCAGGATGGTCGCGAAGCCGATGATCAGCAGCGAGGTCTGGCCGCGCTCGTCTCGGGGATGACTGCGGCGCATCAGCGCTCCTGGAACTGGCCGATGGGCACCGAGTGGGTGGCGTCGAGCCGGAAGGTCGGCGCGCCGCCTCCCAGCATGTCGGGCGCGAGCGGTAGCTCGACGCCCGACTCGATCGTCACCGTGATCACCGCCGTGCCGCTGTGACAGCTGGTGAGACCTGCCTGGCAGCTCACGTGGAGCTCGAGGGGAGCGTTCTCGATGCCCTGGTCGGCGAAGGCACGGCGGGCGACGGCCAGGGCGTCCTGCTTGCCTTCGGCGTCGGTCTCGGCCAAGGCGTAGGCGCGAGCGGCGGCCCGGGACGCGGCGGTCACCGCAAAGGCGCCGCGCTGGACCTCGAACACCGAGAGGACGACGTAGACCAGGGGCACCAGCAGCAGAAGTCCCAGCCAGGTCAGCTCGACCAGAGCGCTCCCTTCCTCGTTCCGGTGTCGCCTCATCGGTCCTCCTCGACCGCGTGGCCGGTGACCTCGAGCGGCACGCCGGGGCCCCACAGCCCGAGCGGAGGTACCGTCGCACGGACCGTCACCACCACGCCGGGCGCGCCGTCCACCGCCGCGCTCCGCGCGCTGACGTCGCTCGCATAGCGATCCGAGAGGGCGCCGGCGATCTCGGCCCGAGTCCTTGCCACGCCCTCGGCGGGTCCCGCATCGAGGGTGCCGGCGTGGCGGGCCCCCTCGGAGGCCGCGGAGGTCAGGGTGTTGCGCACGTGCAGTACGAGCCCCACCTGCAGGATCCCGAGCACGAGGGGGATCAGCACGACCATCACCAGCACGAAGTCGACGACAGCCGACCCCCGCTGGTCACGGTCGCGCACTCTGGGCATGGTCAGCCGGTGACGCCGGCGAGCGCGTTGCGCAGCATCTGGTTGAGCTGCGGCCGGGCGATGGCGAGCAGACCCCCGACGAGTCCTGCGGTCATCACCGTGATCATCACCCAGCCGGGCACGTCGCCGCGCTCGTCGCGCTCGGGCGGCTTCAGTGGCAGCAGGCTCAGCGTGACGTAGAGCCGGGTCATCGCCAGCGAGATCGGGTCCATCGATTCCTCTTCTCATCGGTGTGGAGAACGCTTCAGGGAGTGGTGAGGTTGAGCCCGACGATGCCGGGCCAGAACGCGAAGAGCACCGTGATGGGGAGGACCAGGAAGACGACCGGCACCATCATGAAGACCTCCTTGCGGGCCGCGACCTCGATCAGCTCGCGCCGGCCGGCCTCACGGACGTCGGCGGCCTGGGCGTGCAGCACGTCGGCGAGCGGGGTCCCCCGCTCCACCGCGATGGCGATGCCCTCGGCGAAGCGCGCCACCAGCGGCAGTCCGGTCCGCTTGGCCAGGCCGTCGAACGCCTCTCCGACCGGAGCCCCGGTGCGGATCGTGGCCAGCACCCGACCCAGGTCTCCGGACAGCTCTCCTCCGCTGCGCTGGACCACCCGGTCCAGCGCAGCCACGGGGCTCTCGCCGGCGGCCACCGCCAACGCCAGCAGCTCGGCCACGGTGGGGAACTCCGCCAGGATCCGCCGCTCCCGGGCGCGGACCTGGCCGGTCAGGTGGTAGTCACGGGCCAGGACACCCGTCACGAAGGCGGTCAGGCAGAAGATCAGCGTCCCCACGGAGCCGCTGGGGTTGCGCAGCGCCTCCAGCACGCCGAAGGCGGCGACCAGCACGAACCCGACCAGCCCCCACAGGACCTGCTCGATGCGGAACTCGTGGACGCTCTTGTCGATGCCGGCGCGCTCGAGCCGTCGCCGGACGGACGTCGCACCACCGAGGATCCGCTCCACCCAGTCAGCGGCCGAGCGCAGCGACGGGCCGAACACCCCGCTCACGGCGACGACAGGCGTCGCTGTCGCCACCCGCAGTGCGGGGGTCCGACCCACCTGCGGCAGGTCGCGGACGTAGGGCAGGACACGCAGCGCCAGCTGCGGGCGGCGGATGACGAGGATCCGCTGCCCGACCAGCAGCAGCCCGGCGCCGACGACGGCGCCCAGCAGGGCGCCCCACCAGGTGAGACTCATGACAGGATCCGCCGCTCGGTCGGCAGTCGGCCGAGTCGCATCATCAGGCGGTAGGCCAGGATGCAGGCACCCGCTCCGACCGCGAGCACGAAGACCCCACCGGGGGACGAGTAGCGCGAGATCGCCTCGGACTGGAAGCAGAGCATCAGCAGCACCAGCCACGGGGCGGCCACGGCCAAGCGCGCGCCGTTGACGGTCCAGGCCTGCCGCGACTCCATCTCCGAGCGGGTCCGCGCCTCGTCACGCAGGTAGCCCGACAGGTTCCGCAGCAGCCGCCCCAGCTCGCCCCCACCCACCTCACGGGCGACCCGGAGGCCCTCCACGACCCGGTCCCCGACCGGGTCCGCCAGCCGGTCCTTGAGCTTGTCGAGGGACTCCCCGAAGCGACCGGTCACCTGATAGTCGAGGGCGAACTGGTCGAAGGCATCGCGCAGCGGCTCAGGGCCTCGGACGCCGAGCGCCCCGAGTGCGTCGGGGAGCGAGAGGCCGGCGCGCACGCCGGAGGCAAGGTTGTCCACCGCCTCCGGCCAGACCTCCGCGAACTCACGCTGCCGCCGACGCGCACGTCCGGACACGATCGCCACCGGGCTGTAGCCCGCCATCACCCCGAAGGTGAGCGCCACCGGCGGGGTCCCTGAGACCAGCTGGATCGTCACGGCCACCACGACCGCGAGCACGAGGCAGAGCACGAGCAGGCTGGAGGCGCTGACCTGCCCCAGCCCGGCACGGGCCAGCAGGTGCGTGAGCCGTCCGGCTCGCACGCGCGCCCGTCGCGGCTGTCGGGGAAGGAAGAACGCCGACCACACCAGCATCAGGCCGACGCCCACCCCGAGCCCGAGAAGCGCACCCATCAGACGCCCTCGTTGAGCAACCGGTGGACATCGATCCCGACCCGCTCGAAACGCTCGAGATGGGGAGGCATGCCGTGCACGCGGCGCAGCTCCCCGGCCTGACGGGTGAACAGGACCTCGCTCTCGATGTTGTCGTTCTCGACGCGGCCCGGCACTCCCACGATCTCGTTCACGCGGCGCACGCCACGATGGTCGAGTCCCAGGTGCACCACCAGGTCGACCGAGCTGGCGACCGTCGGGACCACGAACCTCGACGAGATGTTCTCCCCAGCCAGCAGGGGCAGGGTGCACATCTTGACCAGGGACTCTCGGGCGCTGTTGGCGTGGATCGTGCACATCCCCGGCAGGCCCGAGTTGAGCGCGAGCAAGAGGTCGAGGCACTCCTCGGCCCGGACCTCGCCGACGATGATCCGGCTCGGCCGCATCCGCAGACTCTCCTTGACGAGGTCCCGCAGCCGGATCTCCCCGGTCCCCTCTAGTCCCGACTGGCGCGTCTGCAGCGGCACCCAGTCCGGGTGAGGGAAGCGCAGCTCGAAGACCTCCTCAGTGGAGATCACCCGCTCGCTCCCGGGGATGGACGCCGCCAAGCAATTGAGCATGGTCGTCTTGCCGGCTTGCGTCGCGCCGGCGACCAGCACGTTGAGGCCGGCGCGCACGGACGCCTCGAGGAAGGAGGCCGCTCGCGGCGTCAGGCTGCCCAGCTCGACCAGGTCGTGCAGCCGCGCTGCCTTGAGGACGAACTTCCTGATGTTGACGGCCGAGAACCCACGGCTGATCCCCTCCAGCACCACGTGGAGCCGGTGCCCCTCCGGGAGCATCGCATCGACGAACGGCTGGCTGATGTCGATGCGGCGGCCGCTGGACTTGAGCATCCGCTCGACCAGCTCTCGGACCTGGGCCGTGGTGAGCACCAGGTTGGTGAGCTCGTGGCGCCCGTTGCGGGCGACGAAGACGCGGCTCGGATCGTTGATCCACACCTCCTCGACGCTCGGGTCGTCGAGGAACGCCTGGAGCGGCCCGAACCCGGAGACCCGGGCGAGGAGCTCACCGACCACCGAGGCGGGGTCGGCCACCGGCGCCACCGCCCCGGTGAGGCTGCGCTCGTCGTGGTCGCGGACCACCGACTCCGCGATGCGCCGTACGACGACGGCGTCGCGCTGAGGGTCGATGTTCTCCCGGCGCACGATCTCGCGCACCTGCTCGTCGAGCAGTTCGAGGAGGGCAGCGTGACCGTGCGCACCGTGCAGAGTGCTGTGGCCGTTTGCCGAGGTCATCGTCATGAGTACCCATCCCGAGTGAGGCTCCCGGAAGAGTTATATCCGCTGAGCGGACGCGCGATCTAGAGGCAGTTCCCACGGCTGTGGACAACAAATACTTGTGTGACGGGTGGGAATCAGACATCCCCGTCGTGCCGCAGGACCTGCTGACCGACCTGAGATCGTCAGACCCCGCAGAGCGCGTGGTCGATCAGCGCGGTGGTCTTGTCGTGCTTCGTCGCCGGCACTCCCTCGTCGCGTTGGAACGAGTCGGTGTTGATCGTGACCATCACGCTGCGCCGTCCGTCAGGGGTGACGCCGTTGCGGGTCTGGAAGCCCCTGTTGTCGCCGCCGGGGGCCCACGAGCCGCCGCACGACGTGGGCACCCACATCAGGCCGAGGCCGTAGCGCGCGCCGGGCCAGTTCTGCCGGAACTCCTTGCTCGTCGCCACGGTCCGCTGCATCGCCCGCAGCTGCGCCGGACGCAGCAGCTCGCCGCTGACCAGCGCGCGCAGGAAGCGGTTGGTGTCGCGGGTGGTGCTGATCATCTCGCCGGCCGCGCCGCCCCAGGTCGGGTTCTGCCGGGTCGCGTCGATCGCGTCGCCGTAGTCGGGGTCCTCTGCGGTGGCGTCCGGCCCGGGGAAGCGCTCGTAGCCGACCGCGTGCGGCCCGGGGATGCCGGCGCGGTTGCCCGGCACGGTGGTGTGCCGCAGACCGAGCGGCCTGATGGTCGCGATGTTCACGGTCGCGACGCTGCGCCCCCGCCGGGTGGCGGCCGCGCTCTTCCCCGGGGCCATCGCGGTCATCGCCCTCGCCCACCGCACCGTGGAGGGCGTCACCTGGGCGATGGCCGTCCAGGCGGGCGTGACCTGCCTGGTCGCCTGGGCGCTGGGCGACGCCACCCGGCGCTGGGCCAAGGAGTGGGCCCGGGAGACCGAGGACGCCGCCGCCCAGGCGGCTCGCGCCGTCGCGGAGGAGCGCACCCGGATCGCGCGCGAGCTGCACGACGTGGTCAGCCACCACATGTCGGTGGTGGCGCTGCAGTCGGGCCTCGCGGAGTACGTCCTCGACACCGACCCGGCGGTCGCCCGGACGGCCATCGGACACGTCGGCGCGGCCGGGCGCGAGGCACTGCTGGACCTGCGCCGGATGCTCGACGCCCTGCGCGACGAGGAGACCGAGACCGCGCCGTACGACCCCCAGCCGGGGCTGGGCCAGGTCGAGGCCCTGGTGGCAAGGTTGCGCGGCACCGGGCTGGACGTCGACCTGCGCACCCCCACCCCGACCCCCGACCTGCCCCCCGGGCTCGCCCTGTGCGCCTACCGCGTCGTGCAGGAGGCGCTCACCAACGTGCTCAAGCATGCCGGTCCCGCCGGCTCCGCGACCGTGTCGATCACCGAGGCCGAGGGCGTGCTGACCGTCGACGTCGCCGACGACGGCGCCGGTTCGCCCGCCATGACCACCCCACCAGGACACGGCATCCGCGGGATGCGGGAGCGGGCGGCCCTCTACGGCGGCGTGCTGCACGCCGGCCCTCGTCCGGCGGGCGGGTGGCGGGTGCTGCTCCGGCTGCCCCTCGTGGAGTCGTCATGACCGTCCGTGTCCTCGTCGTCGACGACCAGGCGCTGATCCGCAGCGGCCTGACCGCCCTGCTCGCGGCAGCCCCCGGGTTCGAGCCCGTGGGCGAGGCGGCGGACGGCGCCGACGCCGTCGCGCTCGCCGCGGCGACCCGTCCCGACGTGGTCCTGATGGACATCCGGATGCCGGTGATGGACGGCATCGAGGCGACGCGGCTGATCCTCGCCCGGCCGACCGGGCAGGGAGGACAGGACAGGCAGGACAGGCAGGACGACGAGACGACTCCCCAGGTCGTCGTCCTGACGACGTTCGACCTCGACGAGTACGTCTATGCCGCCCTGAGCGCGGGCGCGTCGGGCTTCCTGCTCAAGGACACCCCTCCCCCGCGGATCCTCGCCGCCCTCCAGTCGGTCGTCGCCGGCGACGTACTGATCTCGCCGCGGATCACCCAGCGCCTGGTGGAGACCCACGCCCGACGCAGCCCTCCCCTGTCGCGACCGGTCCAGGCGCTGGCAGGGCTGACCCCCCGGGAGACGGAGGTGCTGCAGCTGATCGGGAGCGGACTCAGCAACTCCGAGATCGCCGGCCGACTTGTGCTCGGCGAGTCGACCGTGAAGACCCACGTCAAGCGGGTGATGTCCAAGCTCGGACTGTCCAGCCGCGCCCAGGCCGTCGTCGTCGCCTACGAGAGCGGGCTGATCGTGCCGGGAGTGGGAGGAGATGTCTCGCTGGACGGATGAGGCGCCGTAACAGTGCGCCTGAGGCCGGGTCCGCCCGTACGCTGAAGTGGAAAGTGAGGCGTTGCGTGAGAATTCTGGTTGCCGAGGACGACGAGGTCTCGAGGCTGGTCCTGCGCACCCACTTGGCGAACGCCGGGCACGAGGTCCTCGTCGCCGAGGACGGACTGCGCGCCTGGGAGGTCTTCTGCGAGTCGCCCGGGATCGACGTCGTCATCAGCGACTGGATGATGCCCGAGATGGACGGCCTGGAGCTCTGCCGTCGCGTGCGCGAGACCGGCGACCGGGCCTACCCCTACTTCATCTTCCTCACCGCACTCGGCGACTCCCACCTCGTCCAGGGACTCGACGCCGGCGCCGACGACTACATGACCAAGCCGCTCGACCCCCAGCAGCTCCAGGCGCGGCTGCGCAGCGCCGACCGGGTGACCTCGGCGCACCGCAGCCTCAGCGAGCAGAACGGCGACCTCGAGCGTCTCACCGCCCAGCTGCGCGAGCAGTCCCGCACCGACCCGCTCACCGGCCTGGGCAACCGCCTCAAGCTGAGCGAGGACCTCGACGCGCTCACCACCCGGGTCCAGCGCTACGGGCACAGCTACTGCATGGTGCTGTGCGACATCGACCGCTTCAAGTCCTACAACGACCACTACGGCCACCAGGCCGGGGACCACGTCCTGCAGCAGATCGCCACCACCATCCTCCAGCAGTGCCGGGCCGGTGACGCCTCCTACCGCTACGGCGGCGAGGAGTTCCTGGTCATCCTCCCCGAGCAGGCCCTCTCGAGCGGAGCGGTCCTCGCCGAGCGACTGCGCCAGGCGATCGAGGGCCTGGCCATCCCCCACGAGCTGAACGCTCCGTGGGGGGTCATCACGACCAGTGTCGGGGTGGCGGCCGTCGGTGACGGGCGCCCGGACGGCGTCACCGTCGACCACATGCTCCGCGCCGCCGACCAGGCGCTCTATCGGGCCAAGGACGCGGGCCGCAATCTGGTCGAGGCCCAGACAAGGCTCTAGATGTACCCGGCCAGGACGTTGGTAGCGGCGCGCCTGGTTGAACGAGCGAGAACCTCCGAATGGGATGTGGCTTGTCTAAGGCCCACTCCAACCCGGAGGTTCTCGTGTCCCACGGTAATGCCCGGCTGACTGTTCACGGTCGCCGACTGATCGTTCAACGCCATGAGGCCGGCTGGACCCAAGCCAGCATCGCCGCTGCGATGGGCGTGTCTCGCAAGTGCGTGAAGACCTGGATCGACCGGTTCACCGCCAGGGTGAGGCCGGGTTGGTGACGCGTTCATCGCGACCGCACACCATGGCGACCCGCACCAGCGCTGAGGTCGAGCAGAAGGTCCTGGCTGCCCGCGTCAAGCATCGCGACGGGCCCGACGTGCTCGGCCCAAAGGTCGGCGTGCCGGCCCGGACGGTCTCGCGGATCCTGCGCCGCCATGGGGTGCCCTACCTGCGTGAGTGCGACCCGATGACCGGCGAGGTGATCCGGTCCTCGAAGGCCACTGCGGTCCGTTACGAGCGCGAACGGCCCGGCGAGCTTGTCCACATGGACGTCAAGAAGCTCGCCCGCATCCCCGACGGCGGCGGCTGGCGAGCCCACGGCCGCGGCAACGGCAACCGAGACCGCCAGGCCAAGACCGGCTACGACTTCGTGCACTCGCTGGTCGATGACTACTCCCGGCTGGCCTACTCCGAGGTCCTGCCCGACGAGAAGGGCACGACCTGTGCAGCGTTCCTCCAACGGGCCGCGGCCTACTTCGCCACCAAAGGCATCACCCGCATCGAGCGGCTGATCACCGACAACGCCTTCGCCTACCGCCACTCAGCCGACATCAAGGGCGTGTGCGCAGAACTCGACATCAAGCAGAAGTTCATCAAGCCCCACTGCCCCTGGCAGAACGGCAAGGTCGAACGCCTCAACCGCACCCTGGCCACCGAATGGGCCTACCGCCAGGCCTTCACCACCAACGCCGCCCGCGCAGCCGCCCTTGCACCCTGGCTCGAGCACTACAACACTGTCCGCCGCCACAGCGCACTCGGAGGCCAACCACCCATCAGCCGGCTGCTACCAACCTGATGGCCGGGTACATCTAGAGCCGGCCGGCGAGCTGCGGGGCAGTGGTGGCCAGCCGCCCCCGCTGCCACAGACGGTGTACGACGAACGCGGCGACCACGGTGCCGATCGTCCCCAGCGTCATGTCGGCCAGGGTGTCCACGTAGGCGCCCGCCCGCTCGGAGGACTTGCTGATGAACGCGAAGAACTCCGCGATCTCCCAGGCCAGCGCCGCCGGGACCCCGAAGGCGAGCGCCCGCTCGAGGGTGGCTCCCAGGGTGGCGCTGTTGTGCAGGGTCAGCAGGAGCACGGCGGCGGCGAGGAGACCGGTGTTCATGAAGTGCATCCAGTCGTCGAACCACCACACGGCGTCGTAGAGGTCCATCCGGTTGCCGAGGGTGTCGGTGAAGCAGGTGACGGTGACCAGCAGGTCCGCGAGCCACGGGAACGACGCGCGCTCGCGCCAGCGGAGGTACCAGATCACCGGCACCGTGAAGGCCAGCAGGGAATAGCCGATCGTCCGGAATCCGGCGCCCTTGCCCTCGACGTTGCCGAGCTCGGGGTTGAGCGTCGCCATCACCAGCAGCAGGACGAGCAGGGCCTTCGCGGCCACATCCAGGTGCTGGATCGCGCTCGGGGTGGGATGGCGGACAGCGGGCGAGACCTCAGACACGGGCCCACCCTACGGCGAGTCGGCTCAGAAACCCGTCTCCACCAGCTCGACGAGGTCCGCGATCGAGTCGAAGACGCGGGTCGGGCTGTAGGGGAACGTCTCGATCTGCTCGGGGCTGGTGGAGCCGGTGGTCACCAGCACGGTGCGCAGTCCGGCCTCGAGCCCGCTGATGATGTCGGTGTCCATCCGGTCGCCGATCATCACCGTCGTCTCCGAGTGCGCCTCCAACCGGTTGAGCGCGCTGCGCATCATCAGCGGGTTGGGCTTGCCGATGAAGTAGGGCTGGCGACCGGTCGCGGCACTGATCAGCGCGGCCACCGACCCGGTCGCGGGGACCAGCCCCTGCTGGCTCGGGCCGCTCGGGTCGGGGTTGGTGGCGATGAACCGGGCGCCGCCGGCGATCAGCCGGATCGCCCTGGTGATCGCCTCGAAGGAGTAGGTCCGGGTCTCCCCCAGCACCACGTAGTCGGGATCGCGGTCGGTCATCACGTAGCCGATGTCGTGCAGTGCGGTGGTCAGCCCCGCCTCCCCCACGACGTACGCCGACCCGTGCGGGCGCTGGTCGGCGAGGAACTGCGCGGTCGCCAGCGCGGAGGTCCAGATCGCCTGCTCGGGGACGTCGATCCCGCCGCCGAGCAGTCGGGCACGCAGGTCGCGCGGGGTGTAGATCGAGTTGTTCGTCAGCACCAGGAAGCGCAGGCCCGAGGTCTTGAGCGCCTCGATGAACTCCTGGGCGCCGGGGATCGGGACCTCCTCGCGGACCAGGACGCCGTCCATGTCGGTGAGCCAGGTCTCGACGGGGCGCGGCGTGCTCACGCGGTCTCCAGCCGGAAGCCGACCCCGCGCACGGTGACGACCTTCTCCTGGACCCCTGCCTCGTCGAGCTTCTGACGCAGTCGGCCGACGGTCACGTCGAGGGTCTTGGTGGAGCCGTACCAGTTGTGGTCCCAGACCTCGTCCATCAGCTTCTGGCGCGACACCACAGTGTCGCGGGCGCCGTCGAGGAGCGCGAGCACGTCGAACTCCTTGGTCGTGAGCTGGATCTCGCGGTCCCCCGAGAAGACCCGGCGGGCGGCCACGTCGATGCGCAGCTGCCCGGCGGTGATCACGACCTCCGCGGGACGCCGTGGCGCGCTGCGCCGCAGGAGGGCGCGCACCCGGGCCTGCAGCTCGGCGACGCTGAACGGCTTGGCGAGGTAGTCGTCGGCGCCGTAGTCGAGCCCGACGACGCGGTCCAGCTCCTCGGCGCGCGCGGTCACGATCATGATCCCGCCCTCGAAGCCGGCGTCACGTGCGCGCTGGCAGACCTCGAGGCCGTCCATGTCCGGCAGTCCGAGGTCGAGGATCGCGACGTCGACGGGCTTGCTCGCCAGGTGGGCCAGTGCGCTGGCGCCGTCCTCGGTCCAGGACACGACGTATCCCTCGCGCTCGAGCATCCGCACCAACGGCATCGCAATGTCGTCGGAGTCCTCGATGACGAGTACGTGCGGGTCCACGATGCGAAGCATAGGCGGACGGGTGGCATAGCCCGGGCTTTTCCACATTCAGACCCGGTCCGATGCACGAAAGGGGCACAGAGGGCCACGGCCCGGACACGTCGGGCCGTCACGTCAGGCCGTCACGTCAGGCGAAGAGGTCCCCGTGCTCGGCCACCCGCTCGAGGACCTCCTCGAGACGGAACTGCTCGAGACCGAACGGGTCCTCGGCGCCCGCCTCGACCTCGGTCCAGGTCACGGGGGTGGCCACGGTGGGCCGCTCACGGCCCCGCAGGGAGTAGGGCGAGACGGTGGTCTTGGAGCCGTTGTTCTGCGACCAGTCCAAGAAGACCTTGCCGGGTCGCTTGGCCTTGGTCATCGTGGCCGTCACCAGCTTCGGCAGCTCGGCCTGCAGCCCCTCGGCCACCTCCTTGGCGAGCGCGGTCGTCGCGTCCGAGCCGCGGCGCCGGCCGGGCAGGTCGGCATACAGGTGCAGCCCCTTGCTCCCGCTCGTCACCGGCCGGCACTCGAGACCGCGCTCGGCCAGCTCGTCGCGGACGCGCAGCGCCACCTGGCAGCACTCGTGCAGCCCCGCCGGCTCGCCGGGATCCAGATCGATGACCAGCCGGTCGGGGTTGCGCGGGCGGCCGTTGCGCCCCACCGTCCACTGGTGCACGTGCAGCTCCAGCGAGGCGAGGTTGACCAGCCAGGTCAGCGTGGCCAGGTCGTCGACGATGGGGAAGACGATCTCGTCGGCGCCCCGAGACGAGGCGCCGGCCCGCGACCCCGTGGTCGGCACCTTCACCGTGCGCACCCACGACGGCGTCCCGGGAGGCGTGTTCTTCTCGAAGAAGCTGCCGTCCTGCACCCCGTGCGGCCACCGGATCCGGGTCACCGCCCGGTCGGCCAGGTGCGGCAGCAGCACCGGCGCGACCTGCGCGTAGTAGTTGAGCACCTCGCCCTTGGTGGTGCCGGTGCTCGGGTAGAGCACCTTGTCGAGGTTGCTGATCTTCAGGCGCCGGCCGTCGACCTCGACCTGGACGTCGCTCATCTGCCGATCGCGATCCGGGCCGTCGGGGTCGCCTCGATCCGGCGCATCAACGCGCGCATGAAGGGCCGCGGCACGCTCACGCAGCCGGCGGTCGCCCCGGAGCCGTTGACGTGCAGGAAGATCCCGGACCCGCGGTGGCGGACCTGCTTTCGGTTGAAGCCGGTGACGACGGCCCACTCGTACTGCCGGCGATAGTCGAGCAGCCGCTCCGAGGAGTTCGGGTCGCTGGCCGGCAGCCGCCAGCGGAAGCCACCCTGGCGCTTGTTGCGGTAGCGGTTGTAGAACCGCGAGGCGTTGTCCTGCACCCAGTAGTCCCCCTGACGGACGCGCCGGTAGGGCAGGTCCCAGGTCTTCCGCGGGGCGTGCATCCCGAACGCCGAGGGCAGCGCGTAGGTCCCCAGCGGCGTCGTCCCGGTCCCCTGCCGGCGGCGGTGGCCCGGCACCAGTCCGCCGTACCCGATCCGGCCGTCGCGGGTGCGCATCTCGGCCCTCCACCCGCTGTCGGTGCGCACCCACCAGGTCACCCGCGCGTGGTGACCGCGCGTGGGGTTCACGGTCAGCACCTGGCGGGTCTTCGGGCCCATCCGGACGGGCACCCCGTCGAGACGGGTGGTCATCGAGCCGCCGGGCCCGGGGCCGGGAGCCGCGGCCGGCGTGGCGGCGGGTACGGCGAGCGGGGCGAGCGCGAGCGCGGCGACGGCGGCGACGCGGGCGAGCAGTCGGGGCATCAGAGGTCCTCCGGTCCGAGGTCGGGGCGGGTGCCACGGTACGACGGCTGGCGCAGCCGGCCCTGCCCGCCGAGCCCGAGCGCCTCCACGTCCACCACGACGACGGGCTCGACCCAGGTGGTGCCGAGCGCGTCGACGCGCGGGATCGGGTCGGCGAAGGGGCTGCTCGCGCGGGCCAGCGGGCCGAGCTGCTCGAGCAGCGCCGGACCGGTGCGTCCGGTGATCCCGCTCCCGACCCGCCCGCGGAACACCAGCCCGTCGGGCGTGGGCTCCCCCACCAGCACGGCACCGAGCCGGGTGTCCGACCCGGTCTCCGCGCGCCAGCCGCCCACGACGTACGACGTGCGCCGCCGGTGCGGGAACTTCAGCCACGCCTTGCTGCGCGCCCCGGGCTCGTAGCGCGAGGAGCGCCTCTTGCTGACCACGCCCTCGAGGCCCTGGGCGGCGGTGGCGCGCAGCAGCATGTCGCCGTCGTCGTACCACGGGGGCACCTGCCAGGTCGCCGACCCGACCCCGAGGCCCTCCAGCAGCTCACGGCGCTCGGCGAGCGGGCGGCGGGTGAGGTCGTCGCCGTCGAGGGCGAGCAGGTCGAAGACGATGAACGTGACCGGGTTGGTCGTCGCCAGGGCGGCCGCGCGCCGGGCGTTGCGCACGTGCATCCGGTCGCCCAGGGCGGCGAAGGTCGGAATCCCGTCGGCGAAGGCGACGACCTCGCCGTCGAGGAGCGCCGAGCGGCCCAGCAGCCCCTCGGGGGGCTCCTGCAGCTCGGGGAACGACACCGTCACGTCGTTCTCGTTGCGGCTGGTCAGCCGGACCACTCGCCCGGAGTCGGCGTCAGAGTCGGCGTCGGGATCGAGGCGGGCCAGCACGCGCATGCCGTCCCACTTCACCTCGTGCACCCAGTCGTCGCCGGTCGGGACGTGGGAGCCGCGGGTGGCGAGCATCGGGCGCATGGGTCGCATTCTCACAGGCTTGGGGGCAGCGCACGGAGGGTAGAGAGGGCAATACTGGTCCGAGGGTCGGCCGACGGTGTGCGAGAAGGGTGCGAGGAATGCGTGCGATCTGGAAGGGCGCGGTCTCCTTCGGGCTGGTCAGCGTGCCGGTGAAGCTCTATGCCGCCACCGAGTCCCACGACGTGTCGTTCCGCCAGGTCCACGCCAAGGACGGCGGGCGGATCAAGTACCAGCGGATCTGCTCCATCGACGGCGAGGAGGTGGCCTACGCCGACATCGCCAAGGGCTACGAGACCGAGGACGGCGAGATGGTCATCCTCAGCGACGAGGACATGGCCGAGCTGCCGTCGACCTCGAGCCGCGAGATCTCGGTGGAGAAGTTCGTGCCCACCGAGCAGATCGACCCGCTGCTGCTGGAGAAGTCCTACTACCTCGAGCCCGAGAAGGCCGGCGCCAAGGCCTACGCCCTGCTGCGCCAGGCGCTCAAGGACGCCGACCGGATGGCGGTCGTCACGGTGGCGCTGCGGCAGCGTACGACGGTCGCGGTGCTGCGGGTGCGCGACGACGTGATCGTGCTCCAGACCATGATGTGGCCCGACGAGGTCCGCAAGCCCGACTTCAACATCGACACCGGCGAGGTCAAGGACTCCGAGGTGAAGATGGCGCACATGCTCGTCGAGACCCTCGCCGGCGACTTCGACGCCAGCGAGTTCGAGGACGACTACGCCGGCGCCGTGGAGGCGCTGGTCAAGGCCAAGATCGAGGGCGGCGAGGTCAAGCGCACCGAGACCTCCACCAAGTCCTCCGGCGAGGTCGTCGACCTGCTCGCCGCCCTGCAGCGCTCGGTGGACGCGGCCAAGACGGCCCGGGGCGAGAAGCCGGCCGAGGACGCCGAGGACACGGAGGACGCCGAGGACGAAGCCCCTCGGAAGTCGACCGCCAAGAAGGCGGCCGCGAAGAAGGCCCCGGCCAAGAAGACCCCCGCCAAGGGCACCGCCAAGAAGTCCGCGGCGAAGAAGGCCCCCGCCAAGAAGGCCCCCGCCAAGAGGACGCCGGCCAAGAAGGCCAGCTGACCCCGCCTGCCCCGCCGGCGATGATTCTCGCGCGGCACACCGGTCGGACCTCGCAGCACACCCACTCGTTGCGAGGAGCAGATCCATGACCGTGTCCACCCCCGCCGGCGCCCCCTGCTGGATCGAGTTGTTCACCTCCGACCCCGACGGAGCGGTCGACTTCTACCGCGACCTCCTCGGCTGGGAGGCGACCGCGCCGTCCGAGGAGTTCCACGGCTATCGCCTGTTCCTGCGCGACGGTGCTCCGGTCGGCGGCTGCATGGACAGCGCCGGCATCGACGCCGGCCCGACCGCCTGGTCGGTCTACCTGCGCACCGACGACGTCCTCGCGACTGCGGAGCGGGCCCGGGCCCACGGCGCCACGGTGCTGGCCGGTCCGATGCAGGTCGGCGGCGCCGGGCACATGCTGGTGGTCCGCGACCCGGCCGGCGCCGAGATCGGGGCCTGGCAGCCGTCGGACCACCCCGGCTTCACCGACGTCGGAGCGGTGGGCGCCCCCGCCTGGTTCGAGACCTACAGCACCGACTTCAAGGCCTCGCTGGGGTTCTACCAGGACGTCTTCGACTGGCGGACCGAGACGCTCAGCGACTCCGACGAGTTCCGCTACGCCCACGCGCTGCACGACTCCGAGCCGCTCGCGGGCATCATGGACGGTGGCCTCCTGACCCCCGACGCCACCTCGCACTGGATGTTCTACGCCCGCGTGGACGACGTCGACGCCGCCCTGGACCGGGTCGGCGCGCTGGGCGGCCGGGTGCTGCAGGGCCCCGACGACACGCCGTACGGCCGGCTCGCCGCGGTCGCCGACCCCGCCGGCGCCGCGTTCAAGCTCGTCGCCGCTCCCCTGGGCTGAGCCCGACGGCTCAGTCGGCGTCCCAGCGGAAGAGCCGGGCGGCGATCAGCGTGACCACGATCGCGAAGCCGGCCAGGATCGCCATCGGCTGACCGATGCCCGCCCAGCCCTGGTCGCGCACCATCACGTCGAGCATCCCGTCGTTGAGGTGGCGCAGCGGCATCAGGCTGCTCACCGTCTGCAGCCACCCGGGTGCTCCGTCGAGGGAGAAGAACGACCCGGAGAGGAAGGCCATCGGCAGGACCAGGAAGTTGGCCATGTTGACCGCCCCCTCGGTGGTCTTGGCCACCGCGCCGGCGAGCAGCCCGACGGCCATGAAGCACAGCGTGCCGACCACGACCAGCGGGATCGCGAGCGGCCAGGACCCGGTCAGCTTCAGGCCGAACGCCGCCACCCCGAGCCCGAGGAAGATCGCCATCTGCACCAGAGCGATCCCGACCGTGACCGCGATCCGGGCCGCGACCACCGTGCGGGTCGAGACCGGCGCGAGCTGCAGGCGGCGCAGCAGCTTGCTCTGCCGCCAGCCCTGGAGGGTCGCCGCGGCGCCGAAGCTGGCGCTCATCGCGACCGCCCAGCCGAGCAGGCCGGGCGTGACGAACTGGATGGTCTCCAGCGAGTCGTCCTCGACCCGCTCGGTGCGCAGGGCGTACGTCGGGGGGCGGCCCGACGCCGCGACGTTGGCGCCGTCGACGAACGCCTGCAGAGCCCCGCGGGTGATCGCCGCGGCCGTCTGGTCGGTCTCGGTGTAGTGAGCGACCAGCTCCCCGTCCACCGTCTCCCCGTCCACCATCTGCAGGGCCACGTCGGCGTCGCCGGTGCGCACCTCGTCGACGGCCCCTGCCGCGTCGGTGGAGCGGGTCACCTCGAAGGTGTCCTCGAACGCCGCCCGGGTCGCGGCGTCGAAGTCGTCGATGAGCGAGACCTCCCCCACCTGGATCAGGTCGATGCGCGACTGCGTGGGGTTGGACAGCACCCCGCCGAAGAGCACCAGGAACATCAGCGGGAAGACGATCGCGAAGAACACCGAGCCCCGGTCGCGGAAGAAGCCCTTCGCGATGGCGGCCGACAGGCTGGTGAAGGCCCGGGCGCTCATGCGCGGTACTCCCGTCCGGTGAGGTCGAGGAACACGTCCTCCAGCGTCCCGGAGGTGACGCGCACGCCGTCGAGCCTGTTGGTCTCAGCCAGCCGGGTCAGCACCACAGCGGGCTCGCGCGAGGTGAGGACGAGGCCGTCCGGGTCGTCGGCCACCGCGCTCACACCGGGCAGCGCCGCCGCCTCGTCACGCGACAGCTGCCCGGGGGCCACGGTGATCCGGGTGGGCGCGTCGAGGTCGCGCACCAGCGCGGCCGGCGAGTCCAGGCGCAGCAGGCGGCCGTGGTCCATCACCGCCACCCGGTCGCAGAGCACCTCGGCCTCGTCCATGTAGTGCGTCGTCAGCACCACCGTGCGGCCGGAGTCGTTGAGTCCGGAGAGCAGGTCCCACAGGTTGCGGCGCGCCTGCGGGTCCAGGGCCGCGGTGGGCTCGTCGAGGAAGACCAGCTCGGGGTCGTGGACCAGGGCGCAGGCGATCGAGAGGCGCTGGGCCTGGCCTCCGGAGAGATCCTCGACGCGGGCGTCGGCCTTGTCGCTGAGCCCCACCCGCTCCAGCCACTCGTCCGCGGCGCCGGCCCGCACGCCGTACAGCGCGGCGAAGGTCTGGATCTGCTCGCGCGTGGTGAGCCGCTCGAAGAACGACGACGCCTGCAGCTGGACGCCGATGCGCGGCAGCAGCGCGGGGTTGCGCGGCCACGGGCTCTCGCCGAAGACCCGGATCTCACCGGCGTCGGGCCGGCGCAGCCCCTCGATCATCTCCAGCGCAGTGGTCTTGCCGGCGCCGTTGGGCCCGAGGATCCCGAAGAACTCCCCCGCGCCCACGTCGAGGGTCACGTCGTCGACGGCGCGGAAGTCGCCGTAGAGCTTCGTCAGTCCCGAGACCTCGATGGCACTCATCGGGGCGGGCGGCGCTGGGCCCAGGGACGGACCGCCTCGAGCTGCGCGGAGAGGCTGAACAGCGTGGCCTCGTCGTCGGTGCGGCCCACCAGCTGGACGGCGGTGGGCAGCCCGTCGGGCGCCATCCCGGCGGGCACCGACGCGGCCGGGTTGCCGGCGACGTTCCACAGCGCGGCGTAGGCGATCGAGGGCATCGCGCGCAGGGCGGCACGGACCGTGCCCACGCCGTCGAGCACGCCGACCGGGCGGGGACGGTGGGCGGTCACCGGGGTGAGCAGCACGTCGACGGAGTCGAAGACGCGGTTGGCGCGCCGGGAGATGCGCTCGGTCTCGCGCAGCGCCCCCTTCAGCACCAGCGGCCGCACCCAGCTGCCGAGGCGATAGGTCTCCCGGGTCCGCCGCTCGAGGCGGTCGAAGTGCTCGACCTCCTCGGCCTCGGCGCGGATGCCGGCGAAGAACTGCGGGACGAACGCCGCGGTCGGGTCGGGATAGCCCGGGTCGACGCGGGCCACGTCGTGACCGAGGTCGGCGAGCAGGGCGGCGGTCTCCTCGACCGCGCGCACGTGCACGGGATCGGGGCGTACGCCGCGGGTCACGGGCTGCACCGACCAGCCGATCCGCAGCCGGCCCGGCTCGCGCTGGGCCGCCTCGGTGAACGACGGAGCGGGCCCGGCCCGGTAGAGGTCGGTGTCGACGTTGCCGCGGATGACGTCGTAGATGATCGCCGAGTCCAGCACGCTGCGCGTCAGCGGACCGGCGGTGCCCAGCGCCCACCACAGGTGCCGCATCGGCGCCGTGGTGACCCGGCCGCGCTGCGGCTTGAGGCCGAAGAGCCCGCACGAGGCGCTGGGGATCCGGATCGAGCCGCCGCCGTCCCCGCCGATCGCCGCGGGCACCATGCCGGTGGCGACGGCGACCGCCGTACCCCCGCTGGAGCCACCCGGCGTGCGCGAGGGATCCCAGGGGTTGCGGGTGATGCCCTGCGCGACCGACTCGGTGAACGGCCAGGCGCCGAACTCGGGCATCGTGGTCTTGCCCACGAGGACGGCGCCGGCCTCCCGCAGTCGGCGGACCAGCTCGCCGTCCTCGCCGACCGGCGTGCTGTTGCCGCGACCGCCGTACGTCGTGACGCAGCCCGCGACGTCGACCTCCTCCTTGACGGCGATCGGCACGCCGTGGAGCGGACCGGGCTCGGCGCCCGACGCGAGCGCGGCGTCGCGGGCGTCGGCGTCGGCGCGCGCGGCGTCGGCCAGGACCACGCTGAACGCGTTCAGCGCAGGGTCCCGCTCCGCGATGCGCTCCAGCGAGGCGTCGACCAGCCTCCGAGAGGAGGTCTCCCCCTCGCGCACCCTCCGGGCTTGCTCGGCCACACCTGCCTCGACGGACTGCTCCAGCGCCATGGCCTCAGCCTAGTCAGCCGGAGACGCCTCCGGGGCTGGAAGCAGAGGGTCGACGGCGCCTGTCTCGATCATTTCCCGCGCCATCGCCTGCAGGAAGGCGACCACCGCCCCGCGCGCCTGGGACGGCACCGCCTCGGCGATCTCCCGCATCCGCTCGTGCATGGCTCCCAGCCGGGTCCGGACCTCCTCGCGCGCGTGCGGGGTGGAGGTGACCACCACCGAGCGGCGGTCGCTCGGGTGGGCTGCGCGGACGAGGTGACCCGAGGCGGTGAGCCGGTCGAGCAGCTTGGTGGTGGACGCGGTCGAGATGCCCAGATAGGCCGCCAGCTCACGCGGGGTCGTCCAACCGGCCGTCCGCTCCGAATCAATGACATGACGCAGCGCCTGGACATCGGTGACGTTCATCCGCATGGTCGCGCTCAGCCGCCGGCGCATCTCCTGGTCGGCACGTGTGAAGTCGCGCAGAGCGACCAGCAGCTCACGGACGCCGGCGTCGTAGGACGCGGTCATCCGCGGCTCCGGCATCGGGGGCTGGTCGGCGGTCACCTGAGATACCTTACTTTACGAGTTACTAGTTTATCTAGTAATCTCGCTGGCACCGACGATGGAGCGAGGGATCCCATGACGAGTTCGACCGACCGGCGGGCAGCCACCGGTGAGGAGCCGGCCGACGAGGTCGTGCTGCTCGACGACGACGGCCGTCCCATCGGCAGTGCCCCCCGCGGTGAGGTGCACACCCTCGACACCCCGCTCCATCTGGCCTTCTCGTGCTATCTCTTCGACGACGCCGGCCGTCTGCTGCTCACCCGCCGCGCGCTGTCGAAGCGCGCCTGGCCCGGGGTGTGGACCAACTCGTTCTGCGGCCACCCCCGCCCGGGCGAGGAGAGTGTGCAGGCGCTGCAGCGCTACGCCGCCCACGAGCTCGGGCTCGAGGTCACCGACGTGGTCAGTCTGGTGCCGGACTTCCGCTACCGCGCGGTGGACGCCTCGGGGATCGTGGAGAACGAGGTGTGCCCGGTCTATGCCGCCCGGACCACCGGCTCCCCCGCCCCGCACCCCGACGAGGTGATGGACCTGCACTGGGTGAGCATCGACGAGCTCCGGGCCGCCGCCGAGGCCGCCCCCTGGGCGCTCAGCCCGTGGCTGCTCGAGCAGCTCCCCCGCATCGAGGCGGCCGGCTGGCCCGCGGGCGAAGGCTCACGATGACCACCCCGGCCGACGTCCAGGGCGTGCTCGACCGGGTGCTCGCCGATGGAGCCGCTCGCGGCGCCACCCTCGGCGAGGACCACGTGGCGCTCTGGACGGCCCTCGCCGACGCGACCCGCGGTGGCAAGCGCTTCCGCCCCGCCCTGGTGGCAGCGGTCCACGACTGCCTCGTCCCCGACGCGGACGAGGAGGCGCGCGCCGCCGTGGCCGCGGTCGGCGCCGCCGTCGAGCTGCTGCACACGGCCTTCGTGATCCACGACGACGTCATCGACGGCGACGACACCCGACGGGGCCGGCCGAGCGTGCCGGGACGCTTCATCGGTGACATCCGCGAGCGCGGCGCCGAGCCCCGCGCGGCGCGGGGCTACGCCGTCGCCGGTGCCCTCCTGACCGGCGACCTCGCCCTGGCCGCGGCCATCCGCACCGTCGCGACCTGCCCGGCTCCCCCCGAGGTCATCCGCGCCCTTCTCGACCTCTTCGACCACGCGCTGCACGTCTCGGCGGTCGGCGAGCTCGCCGATGTGCGGATGAGCCTGGACCTGGGCCGGGCCGACCCGTCCCTGGGCCCCTCCCTGGGCGAGGTGCTGACGATGGAGGAGCACAAGACGGCCGTCTACTCCTTCGAGCTGCCGATGCAGGCGGGTGCCGTCCTCGCCGGCGCCGACCCGGCGACCGTCACGGGCCTGGGCCAGGTGGGCCGCCAGCTCGGGGTCGCCTTCCAGCTCCTCGATGACCTGCTCGGCGTCTTCGGCGACCCGGCCCGCACCGGCAAGAGTGCGCTCGGCGACCTGCGCGAGGGCAAGCGCACCCCGCTGATCGTGCACGCCCGCACCACCACGACCTGGCCCGAGATCGCGGCCCACCTCGGCGACCCCGCCCTCAGCGAGCAGCAGGCCGACGTCGTACGACGCGCGCTCGAGGCCGGCGGCTCGCGCGCGTTCATCGAGCAGCTCGCCCAGGGCTACCTCGAGGCCGCCGTCGCCCAGGCGGCGGAGCTGGGCGCCGTCGATCTGACGAACTGGGTCGGCGCCATGTCTGACGAGCTCCTGAAGGGGGCAGCATGAGCGGCATGGGCCTTCGAGAGCGCGTCGCCGGAGCCGGGACGTCCCCCCGCAACGGGGTCGCCCCGGCCTACCTGACCTACGACGAGGTCGCCGAGGCCACCGCCGCGCTCGTCATCCGCGCCTACTCCACGTCGTTCGGGATGGCGTCGCGGCTCCTGGCCGAGCCGATCCGCACCCACGTGCGCAACGTCTACGCGCTGGTCCGGGTCGCCGACGAGATCGTCGACGCCCCCCGCCCCGGCGGCACCCACGAGGCGCAGGCCCGCCTGCTCGACGAGCTCGAGGCCGAGACGCTGTCCGCGATGGGGTCGGGTCACAGCGCCAACCTCGTCGTCCACGCGTTCGCCCGCAGCGCGCGTCGGTGCGGCATCGGCGCCGAGCTGATCACGCCGTTCTTCGAGGCGATGCGCACCGACCTCGTCGTCGACCGCCACGACCCGGAGAGCTTCGCCCGCTACATCTACGGCTCCGCCGAGGTGGTCGGGCTGATGTGCCTGCGGGCGTTCGTCACCGACCCGGCGGCCGCCGCGGGCTACGACGAGCTGGCTGCCGGCGCGCAGCGCCTGGGCGCGGCGTTCCAGAAGATCAACTTCCTGCGCGACCTGGCCGGAGACCACCACGAGCTCGGCCGCCGCTACTTCCCCGACCTCGACCCGGCCCGGCTCACCGACGCCCAGCGCGACGCGCTGCTCGACGACATCGACGCCGACCTCGCGGCGGCCGCCCGGGTGATCCCCCGGCTGCCCGACAGCAGCCGCCGCGCCGTCTGCGCCGCCCACGCCCTCTTCGCCGAGCTCTCGCGCCGGATGCGCGGGGTGCCCGCCACGCGCATCCGCACCGAGCGGGTCCGCGTCCCCAACCCCGTCAAGGCGCGCGTCATCGCCGCCTCCCTGCTGAGAGGTGCCCGATGAGCCGCCCGCCCGCCCCCACCGCGATCGTGATCGGCGGCGGGATCTCGGGGCTCGCCACCGCCGCCCTGCTCGCCCGCGACGGCTGGTCGGTCGACCTGCTCGAGCAGCGCGACGAGGTGGGCGGCCGGGCCGGCTCCTGGGAGAGCGGCGGCTACCGCTTCGACACCGGCCCGTCGTGGTACCTCATGCCCGAGGTCTTCGAGCACTTCTTCGAGCTGATGGGCACCTCGGCCGCCGAGCAGCTCGATCTGGTCCGGCTCGACCCCGGCTACAAGGTCTTCTTCGAGAAGTACGACGAGCCCGTCGAGATCCGCGACTCCGAGGAGGCCAACGTCACCCTCTTCGAGTCCCTGGAGCCGGGCGCCGGTGGCCGGCTGCGCAGCTATCTGGCCTCGGCCCGCGAGACCTACGACATGGCCGTGCAGCGCTTCCTCTACACGAGCTTCGAGTCACCGCGCTCGCTGCTGCACCGCGACATCCTCGCCCGGGGCCCCCGGCTCGCCCGGCTGCTCACCCGCTCCCTGGCCACCCATGTCGCCGGCAGCTTCTCCGACCCTCGGCTGCGCCAGATCCTCGGCTACCCGGCTGTCTTCCTCGGCTCCTCGCCCGACCGGACGCCGAGCATGTACCACCTGATGAGCTGGATGGACCTGGCCGACGGCGTTCTCTATCCCCAGGGCGGCTTCACGCAGCTGATCGACGCGATCGCCGGCCTGGCTCGCGACCACGGCGTGCGGATCCGCACCGGCGCGGAGGTCACCGCGATCACCACCGCCCCGGTCGCCGGTCTGGGACCGACGGGTGCTCGTCGTAGGCGCGGCTCCCGGGCGAGCGCCACCGGCGTCGTCCACCGCGGCGCCGACGGCGTGGAGCGCGAGCTCAGCGCGGACGTCGTGGTCGCGGCCGCCGACCTGCACCACGTCGAGACCCGGCTGCTGCCGGAGTCGCTGCAGACCTACCCCCAGACGTGGTGGGACCGTCGCGACCCGGGCCCCGGCGCCGTGCTGGCCTACCTCGGCGTCCGCGGCGGGCTGCCGGAGCTGGAGCACCACTCGCTGTTCTTCACCGACGACTGGGACGCCAACTTCTCCGACATCTTCGGCTCGCCGTCGCGGGTGCCCGACCCGGCGTCGGCCTACGTCTGCAAGCCGTCGGCGACCGACCCCGGCGTCGCCCCCGACGGCTGCGAGAACGTCTTCGTGCTGGTGCCCGTGCCCGCCGACGTGACGCTCGGCCGCGGCGGCGTGGACGGCGCAGGCGACCCGATGGTCGAGAAGATCGCGGACGCCGCGATCGCCCAGGTCGCCGCCTGGGCGGGGATCCCCGACCTGGCCGAGCGGATCGAGGTGCGCCGCACGGTGGGCCCCGGCGACTTCGACCACGACCTCAATGCCTGGTCCGGCGGGGCGCTGGGGCCCGGGCACGTGCTGCGCCAGAGCGCCTTCCTGCGCGCCGGCAACGTGTCCAAGCGCGTCGACGGTCTCTTCTACGCCGGCTCCAGCACGATCCCGGGCATCGGCCTGCCGATGTGCCTGATCAGCGCCGAGCTGGTGCTCAAGCGGCTGCGCGGCGACCGCTCCACCGGGCCCGCGGGGGCCGCCGCGCCTGCTCCGGGACGAGGGGCCGCATGACCGAGTGGCTCTACCTGCTCGCGATCCTCGCCTCGACGTTCTGCATGGGGCTCGTCGACCGGCGCTGGACGCTGTTCCTCTTCGCGCGCCCGGGCCGGGCGCTGATCGTGCTGGGGGCTGGCCTGGTGCTGTTCCTCGCCTGGGACCTGGTCGCGATCGCCCTCGAGATCTATGCCCGCGGCGAGTCGTCGGCGATGACCGGCATCGAGTTGGCGCCCGAGCTGCCCCTGGAGGAGCTCTTCTTCATCGTGTTCCTCTGCTATCACACGATGGTCGTGCACGGACTGGCCCTGCACGTGCTGCGGCGGCGCGGCGCTCGGCCCGCGCCGACCCATCGGGCGGTGGCCTGAGATGACCTATCTCAGCCTCTCCGCGTTCTTCGTCGGCCTCGCGCTGGTCGTCCTGCTCATCGCCGTGCTCCGCCGCAGCCCCGACCGGGTGTGGTGGACCGCGACCGGCATCACCGCCGTCGTGCTGCTGGTGCTCACGGCGGTCTTCGACAACCTGATGATCGGCCTCGACCTGTTCCGCTACTCCGACGACCAGATCTCGGGGCTGCACATCGGGCTGGCGCCGATCGAGGACTTCGCCTGGCCGGTGGCGGTCGTGGCCGCGCTGCCCTCGCTGTGGCTCCTGCTGGGCGGGAGCCGGCGATGAGCACCGACCTCGCCCCCCGGTCGACCGCCCGGCTGCTCGGCCAGGTCGTCGGCTCCTCGCGCCCGCTGAGCTGGGTCAACACCGCCTATCCCTTCGCGGCGGCCTACCTGCTCGCGGGCGAGGGGCTCGACCTCACGCTGGTGCTCGGCACGATCTGGTTCCTCGTGCCCTACAACCTGCTGATGTACGGCGTGAACGACGTCTTCGACTACGAGTCCGACATCCGCAACCCCCGCAAGGGCGGGATGGAGGGCGTGGTCCTCGATCGCCGGGTACACCGGCTCACGCTGTGGCTGGCCGGCCTGCTCAACCTGCCCTTCCTGGTGGCGCTGGTGGCTCTCGGCTCCCCCGCCTCGCACGCCGTCCTCGCCGTCAGCGTCTTCGCGGTGATCGCCTACTCCGCGCCTGTGCTGCGCTTCAAGGAGCGACCGTTCCTCGACTCGCTCACCTCCAGCACCCACTTCGTCAGCCCGGCGGTGCTCGGGTTGGCGCTGGCCGGGGCGCCGCTGACCTGGACCGCGTTCGCCGCGCTGGCCGGCTTCTTCCTGTGGGGCGTGGCCTCGCACGCCTTCGGTGCCGTGCAGGACATCGAGGCCGATCGCGGCGGATCCATCTCGTCGATCGCCACCGTCCTGGGCGCCGCCCCCACGGTGCGCTTCGCAGCCGCGGCGTACGTCGCGGCGGCGGCGCTGCTGCTCACCACCGGCTGGCCGTGGCTGCTCAGCGCCCTGCTGGCGCTGCCCTACCTCGCCAACGTGGCGCCGTTCCTCACCCTCACCGAGGGCGAGTGCATGCAGGCCAACGCCGGCTGGCGACGGTTCCTGTGGCTGAACTACCTGAGCGGGTTCCTGATCACCCAGCTCTTCCTCTGGGACGCGCTCTTCCGCTGAGGCCCGCTCGTCGGGTGATCGGGCGGTGCGGGCGGGTGAGGCGCTGCTGCCAGCGGATCCACGGGGGCGCCACCGCCCAGTTGGCGGCCAGGGTGCGCTTCGCCCGCTCCAGCCGGCGCCGGCGCTGGGCCCGGCCGCGCAGCGAGCGCCCCGAGACGCCGACGCGCAGCAGCGGGTCGAGCCGGATCCGCCGGCTCGGTCCCAGCACGAACGCCAGATCCATGTCGTCGTGCAGCTCGGGGTCGTCGCGGTGCACGTCCGCACGGACCGCCTCCCAGGTGGTCCGCCGCAGCGCCATGCTCGAGCCCCACAGCGCGGTGTGGCCCAGAGCGAGGTGCGTGAAGAGGTAGTAGGAGCCGAGGTAGGCCAGCTCCAGCACCCACCGCCACACCGGCACCACGTCGTGGAACCAGCCGGTCCCCGTCACCGCGTCGAGCCCGGGGTCCTGGCCCATCCGGTCGGCGATGCGCTGCACCCACCGTGCTCCGGGCAGGGAGTCCGCGTCGCAGCGGGCGATCACGTCGCCGCGCGCCGCGTCGTACCCCGTGGCGGCGGCGGAGGGGATCCCGACCACCGGCTCCCGCACCACCCGCGCGCCGTACGACGCGGCGACGGCGGCGCTGTCGTCGCTCGAGGCGTTGTCGACCACGACGATCTCGAACGGGGCGACCCGCTGGCGGGCCAGCCGGGCCAGGCAGCGCGCCAACGCGTCGGCGTCGTCGCGGACCGGGATCACGACGGAGACGGTGGGCCTCACCGGGAGGCCGGCTGCCGGACCGGGACGGGGGCCCGGGAGAGCCACAGGGCGGCCACGGCACCGAGCCCGCCGGCCACCAGGTCGCTGAGCGTGTCGGCGGCCCCCACCTGGATCCGGTCGTCGAGGGTCAGGTGGCCCCACCACTCCCCGACCTCCCACACGACCGCGAGGACCAGCGCGAGCGACACCGTGGTCGCCCAGGAGTCGGCGGGAGCGCCCATCTTGAGGCGCAGCACGTGCACCATCAGCGCGATCATCCCGGTGGCCACCGCGTGCACCGCGAGGTCGAGCCCCGGGACGCTCCGATAGAGGTCGAGCACCGCGGCCCAGCCCGCCAGGAGCAGCGCGGTGACGTAGGCCAGGTCGAGGCCCCAGGGCGCTCCCAGGGCCCGCGGCACCATCGCCCCGCCGAGGACCAGGAAGAACAGCGCCGCCGGCACCGCGCCGTACTGCACGGCGGCGACGACGACGCTGAGCGCAGCCGCCACCCGCATCAGGTCACCGGCGAGGACAGGACGGAACACGCCGTCGAGCCTAGCCAAGCGCCCCCACTCGGCTCCCCGCTCAGCCTCCGACCAGCAGCCCCCGCACCACCCGGAGCCCGACCGACAGCCGGGCCAGGTCGGCCCCGTCGTCGGCGCAGATCTCCTCGAGCGTGTCGGTCGCCCGCTCGGCGCGCGGCCCACCGGGCGCCTCCCAGGCGGCGACCCGGGCCTCGGGCGCGTCGCCAGGAGGCGTGGACGCCAGCACCTGGGCGGTGATCTGGCCGTGCACGGCGTGCAGGTCGTCGCGCAGCGCGGCCCGGGCCATCGTCTGCCAGCGGTCCTCCCGTGGCAGGGCCAGGATCCGGCTGACCAGCGGCGGCAGCCCGAGCCGCTCGCCGACGGCGAAGTGCACCCGGGCGACCTCGGTGGGGTCGAGCCCCTCGCGGGTCGCGGTCTCCACGACCCCGAGCAGCATGTAGGCCGGGGGCAGCACCGCCACCCGGGTGGCCAGCTCCTCGGGCACTCCCCGCTGCACGAGGTCGTCGCGCCGCTTCGAGAAGGCGTGGCGCTCGTGCCCGGTGAGCAGCTCGGGCAGCTGCGCGACCACGCGCTGGATGGTGACGCCGAAGAAGTCCACGACGCCCTCGGAGTCCACCGGCGGGCGCCGGTTGTTGACCAGCCAGCGCGAAGCCCGCTCCACGAGCGTGCGCATCTCCAGGCGCATCTGCGTCTGGACCCGCGCGTCCAGCACGTTGTCGTACGACGCGAGCTCGTCGCGCAGCGCCAGCGAGCCGTAGATCTCGCGGGCCACGAAGTTGGCACGGGTGAGCTCCGCCGCCGAGGCGCCGGTCTCCCCCTCCAGCCGCGGCCAGAACGTCATCCCGGCGCCGTTGACGAGGTCGTTGACGACCTGGGTCACCACGATCTCGCGACGCAGCGGGTGCTCGTCCATCTGCTCGCGGTAGCCCTGGCGCATCTTCTCGGGGAAGTAGGCGTAGAGGTCCGCGCGCAGGAACGGGTCGTCGGGCAGGTCGGAGGCCAGCAGCTCGTCGGCCAGCGCGATCTTGGTCCACGCGAGCAGCACCGAGAGCTCGGGCAGGCTCAGCCCCTCGCCCACCTCGAGCCGGCGGCGCACCTCCCGGCTGGAGGGCAGCGCCTCCAGGTCGCGGTCGATGAGGCCCTCGCGCTCCAGGCGCTTCATCCAGTCCTCGTGCACGTGCAGCAGCGGAGTCGACAGGCTGGCGGCGTTGGAGAGGGCGAGGTTCTGCTCGTAGTTGTCGCGCAGCACCAGGTCCGCGACCTGGTCGGTCATCGACGCCAGCAGCTCGTCGCGCTCCTCCCCGGCCATCTCCCCGGCCGCCACGACCCGGTCGAGCAGGATCTTGATGTTGACCTCGTGGTCGGACGTGTCGACGCCCGCGGAGTTGTCGATGAAGTCGGTGTTGATCCGCCCCCCGCGACCGTCCGCCCCGCTCACGGCGTACTCGATGCGGCCCCGCTGGGTGAGGCCGAGGTTGCCGCCCTCCCCCACGCAGCGCGCCCGCAGCTCGCCGCCGTCGACCCGGATCGTGTCGTTGGCCTTGTCGCCGGCGTCCGCGTGGGACTCGGTGGACGCCTTGACGTAGGTGCCGATCCCGCCGTTCCACAGCAGGTCGACGGGGGCCAGCAGGATCGCGCGGATCAGCTCGGCCGGGGTCAGCTTGACCACCGCGTCGTCGAGGCCGAGCGCGGCGCGCACCTGGGGCGTGATCTTGATCGACTTGGCGGTGCGGCTGTGCACGCCCCCGCCCTCCGAGATCAGCTCGGGGTCGTAGTCGCGCCAGCTCGAGCGCGGCTTCTCGAAGAGCCTGCGCCGCTCGGCGTAGGAGGCCGCCGCGTCGGGGTCGGGGTCGAGGAAGATGTCGCGGTGGTCGAAGGCGGCGACCAGGCGGATGTGCTCGGAGCAGAGCATCCCGTTGCCGAAGACGTCGCCGGACATGTCGCCGATGCCGACGACCGTGATGTCCTCGCTCTGGCAGTCGATGCCCATCTCGCGGAAGTGGCGGCGCACCGATACCCACGCGCCGCGGGCGGTGATGCCCATCGCCTTGTGGTCGTAGCCGACCGAGCCACCCGAGGCGAACGCGTCACCGAGCCAGAAGCCGTACTTCGCCGCGACGTCGTTGGCGATGTCGGAGAACGTCGCGGTGCCCTTGTCCGCGGCCACCACCAGGTAGGAGTCGGCCGGGTCGTGGCAGACCACGTCGCGCGGCGCCACGTTGTCGCCGTCGACGAGGTTGTCGGTGAGGTCGAGCAGACCCGAGATGAACGTGCGGTAGCAGGCGATCCCCTCGGCCATCCAGGCCTCGCGGTCGCCGGGGTCGGGCAGCTGCTTGCAGTAGAAGCCGCCCTTGGCCCCGACCGGGACGATCACGGTGTTCTTGACCATCTGGGCCTTGACCAGGCCGAGCACCTCGGTGCGGAAGTCGTCGCGCCGGTCCGACCAGCGCAGCCCGCCGCGCGCCACCGACCCGAAGCGCAGGTGGACGCCCTCGACGCGCGGGGAGTGCACGAAGATCTCGAAGCGGGGCCGCGGCTCGGGCAGATCGGGGATGCCGGAGGGGTCGAGCTTGAGGGAGAGGTAGCGGTGCCAGCCGCCGCTGCTGCGCTGCTGGAAGAAGTTCGTGCGCAGGGTGCTGCGGAGGTGGATCAGGTAGGAGCGCAGGATCCGGTCGTGGTCGAGGCTCACCACGTCGTCGAGCGCCCGCTCGATGCGCTGCTCGACCTCGTCCATCCGCGCCCGGCGCGCCTCGTCGGTCGCGCCCACGGTCCCCCGGCCGGGGTCGAAGCGCGCCTCGAAGAGCTGCACGAGCAGCCGGGTGATGTCGACGTTGCCGATCAGCGCGTTCTGGATCGAGGAGAGCGCGAAGGGGGTGCCGCCCTGCTTCATGTACTTCGCGTAGGCGCGCAGCACCGTCACCTGGCGCCAGCTCAGCTGCGCGGCGAGGACCAGCTGGTTGAAGCCGTCGATCTCCGCGGCCTGGTCGCGGATCGCGAGCAGGGTCTCCTCGAAGAGCTCCTTGGACCCGGCGGGCGGCTCGGTGTCGTAGCGCAGACCGAAGTCGTAGACGTGGGTCGGGCGGGCGAGCCCCTCGAGCTCGTAGGGGCGCTCGTCCACGACCTCGACGCCCATCGAGGTGAGCATCGGCAGGATCTGCGACAGCGAGAGCGGCGCCCCGGTGCGGAACACCTTGAGCCGCCCCTCCCGGGGCCCCGCCCCCACCGGCCGGTAGAGGGTCAGGTCCAGCCCCTCGTCGCCCTGGGTGCGGCCGAGGTGCTCGATCCGGCCGACGTCGGCCGCACCGGTGTGCGGGGAGAAGTCCTCCTTGTAGGCCTCGGGGAACGACCCGGCGTAGTGACGCCCGAGCCGCGACCCGACGGCCTCGCCGTACTCGCCGACGACGGAGGCCATGAAGTCGTCGCGCCAGGACCGGGCGGCCTCCGCGAGGCGGCGCTCGAGGTCCTCGATGTCGGCCTCCTCGATCAGCCGACCCGCCGGCGGGCGGACCACGAAGTGCACGCGAGCGAGCACCGACTCCGCGACCCGCGCGTTGAACTCGATGTTGTCGCCGCCCAGCCGCTCCTTGAGGATCGCGGCGAACCTCTCCCTGACACCGGTGTTGTAGCGGTCGCGCGGGAGGTAGACGAGCACCGAGAGGTAGCGGCCATAGGTGTCGCGACGCACGAAGACCCGCAGCTGGCGCCGCTCGCGGGTGTACATCACGGCCTCGGCGATCGGGGCCAGCTCGTCGACCGGGGTCTGGAAGAGCTCGTCGCGCGGGTAGTTCTCGAGCGTGTAGAGCAGCGTCTTGCCGGCGTGGCTGCGCGGGTCGAAGCCGACCCGCTGGAGGACCTCGAGCGCCTTCTCGCGCAGCAGCGGGATCCGCGTCAGCGACTCGGTGTAGGCCGCACTCGAGAACAGCCCGAGGAAGCGGTGCTCGCCGACCACGTCGCCGGCCGCGTCGAAGCGCTTGATGCCCACGTAGTCGAGGTGGACGGGGCGGTGCACGGTGGCGCGGGAGTTGGCCTTGGAGAGCACCAGCAGCGTCTTCTCGCGGGCCCGCTTGGCGACCTCGGGGGGCAGCGGCGCGGTATCGCTCAGGTCCGGGTCGGCGCGCAGGATGCCCAGCCCCGAGCCGGGTACGGCGTGCAGCACGTCGTCCTCCCCCTCACGGACCAGGTCGTAGTCGCGACAGCCGAGGAAGGTGAAGTGCTCGTCGGCCAGCCAGCGCAGCAGCCCGAGGCTCTGCTCGAGCTCCTCGGCGGGCAGCGGCGGCGGCGACTGCTCGACGGCCGCCACGATCTGCAGCGCCCGGGCACGCATCTTGTCCCAGTCCTCCACCGACTCCCGGACGTCGCGCAGCGCGCTCTCCAGCTGGTGCTCGAGGGCGGAGACGTCCTCGTCCTCGGGCAGCCGGTCGATCTCGATGTGCATCCACGACTCGCGCAGCGTCTCCCCGCCGGGGATCGCGCCCGAGCGGTCCGGGTCCTCGCTCCCCCCGGGCACCACGCCCTCCTCGGCGGGGGCGACCGAGCGGAGCTCGCCGGCGACGTCGCGGGTCACCTCGAACTGCGGGTGGACGACCACGTGCACGCCACGGTCCTGGCCGGTCAGCGCCATCGTCAGCGAGTCGACCAGGAAGGGCATGTCGTCGGTGACCACCTCGACGACCGAGTGACCGCACGCCGTCCAGCCGTGCTCGCCCATCGACGGGGTCAGGACGCGCACGCGTGCGGTCCCCTGCGGGCGGTGCGCGGCGAGTCGGTAGTGCGAGCCGAGCGCGCCGATCAGGTCGACGTCGCTGCGGTCGCAGACGTCCTCCGGCGCCACGTGGCGGTAGTAGCTGGTCAGCAGGGCGGCGACGTCCTCCCGCGGCGGACCGCCGGGGGTGGTGTCCTCCAGGGCCAGGTCGGTGGCCCTCCGGAGCAGCTCTGCCTTGTCGTCCTCGAGGGTGATGGGCACGCCCCCGACCCTAGGACGCAGGTGTGAGCGGGACAACACGAGGCACCGGACACCGATCTCGCGCCCGGCACGTGTAACACCGCGACACTCTCGCGGCAGGTGGAGGGTGAAAGCCCCGTTCGCGGGACCCTCACGACAAGGAGCATCATCTTGCACCTGACCACTCGCACCGCCGGTGTCGTCGCCGGCCTCACGATGACCGTCGGCTCGCTCGCCACGGTCTCGACCGCCACCGCCGCCGAGGAGCCGCCGGCAGCGCCGTGCGCCCAGCAGGAGCAGCAGGTCGACCGCGCGACGGCCGCCCTCGAGCGGCTGACGGCCGTCTTCGAGCGCCAGAAGGTCAAGGTGACCAAGGCCAAGGCCAAGACCTCGCGCGCCGACACCGCCCGCGAGCGCTCCGAGGCCAAGCGCGCCCTCGCCAAGGCCCGGGCCGCGAAGTCGGACGCCAAGTCGACCAAGCGTGCTCAGCAGCAGCGGCTCGCCAAGGCCGAGCAGCGCCTCGCCACGTGCGAGGCCGGCGCCGGTGAGACCCCCACCGAGGACTGACCCCTGGACTGACTGGCTGACCTGACTCACCGGTCGAGCGGCCGTCGCCTCTCCCCATCCCTGAGTGGGAGGCGACGGTCGCTGTCTGTCTAGTCCTGAACTCCCACCGTGGGGCGGACGGACTCCGGCAGCCGGTTGCGGAGCCGGCGCAGCCCGCGGTGCCGGGCGACCCGCACCGCGACGGGACTGATCCCCAGCACTGCGGCTGCCGCTTGGTTGTCGAAGCCCAGACCGTCGACCAGCCCGACGACGTCGCGCTCCCGGGGCGGCAGCGACGCGATCGCGTGCCGCACCCAGTCCTGCCCGTCGAGGGCCACGGTCGGGTCGGGCGTCGACGGCATCTGGTCCTCGACCTCGCCCGGATAGGTACGGCGCCGCTCCGAGCGCCGCCGGATCGACCCGCCCACCTTGCGCGCGATGCCGAACAGCCAGCCCGCGAACTGCTCCGAGGTGCCGTCGAAGTCCGCGATCTTCGCGGCCGCCACCAGCCAGGCCTCGGCGGCGACGTCCTCGGGCCCCACCATGCTGTCCCCGCTGGAGCGGGTGGCCAGCCAGGCGATCAGTCTCCCCGCATGCGTCCTGTGGAGCTCGCGCCAAGCCTCCGGATCTCCTGCCTTCGCGCGGGTGACGACGTCGTCGTCAGCCATCCGCATCGTGCAGTCCGGGCTCCACCGTCTTGCCGCGTGCCGGCGGCTGAGCCGTCCTCGGCTCGACCGGCTGGACCGGCTCGTTCGTCTGCGAGGGCTTGATCGGCTTGATCGGCTTGGCGGGCTTGGTCGGCTTGGCGGGCTTGGTCGGCTTGCTGGGCTTGATCGGCTTGATCGGCTTGGCTGGCTTGGTCGGAGGCGTGGGTTCCACCGGCCGCGTGCGCTCCGGCTGATCGGTGCGTGTCTGTCCCGGGGCGCCGGGCCTGCTGTTGTTGCTGCGCTCGGGCGATCCGTCCCCGGTGGCCGTGCCCTGGCTCCGGCCCTGGCTCGGCCCGTGGCTCTGGTCGCCCTGGTTGCTGCCCTGGGGAGACGGTCCGGTGCCGGCCGGCACCGACTCGGACTCCGGCACCGACGTCGTGGCGGACTCAGGGCCCGACGATCCCGGCGCCGTGGGCGTCTGCTGGTTCGGCTGCGGCAGGCCCGGGAGGCTGACGGTGCCCGTGGCCCAGGCGCCCCCCACCGAGAGCAGCACGGCACTCGCGGTCGCGGCGACCACCGCGATGGGGCGACGGCTTGGCGCGGGCGTGGGAGTGCTCCGCCGCGCCAGCTCCGCGAGCTGGTGCACGAGGTGCTCCGGAGGATCGATCTTGGCCACGTCGAGCCGCAGCCGGTCGCCAGGAGGCTTCATCCAGATCACCATTCGGAAGTTCGTCGGCGCACAGGCGCTGTCGACACCTACCTGTCACGCAGGCGTCCCGGTGTTACTCGACGCCTCGTGACGCTCGACACATCCTAGCGAGGCGTCGGCCGGTCACAGCCCTGAGCGCGCCTCCCACAGCAACGGGTAGTAGCGCAGGTCGAGTCGCGAGCGCAGATAGCCCGCGCCGCTGGAGCCGCCCGTCCCCGAGCGTGCGCCGATCATCCGCTCCACCATCACGACGTGCCGCGCCCGCCAGCTCGCGGCCAGCTCGTCGTGCTGCAGCAGCGCCTCCGCCAGCCCCCACACCTCGGCGTACGACGAGCGGTCGTGGGCCACCGTGTGCAGCGAGGCCAGCACGGCGGCGTCGTCATCGGCCGCGAGGCCGTGACCGACCAGCACGTCGACGAACGCGTCCCACAGCGTGGGCTCGGACAGCCGGCGCTCCAGGCGGGCCTGCTCGTCCGCGGTGATGCCGCGGAAGCGGTCGAGGTAGGCGCGGTCACCGGCCCCGGAGAGGAACTCCAGCTCGCGGAACTGGACCGACTGGAAGCCACTCGCCGGGGCCAGCCGCTGGCGGAACTCCAGGAAGTCCTGCGGGGTCATCGTCTCCAGCACGTCGACCTGCTGCACCAGGGTCCGCTCGATGACGTGCACCCGGGTGAGCAGGTGCTGGGCCCACCAGAGCCGGCGGGCGCTGCCCCTGCCCGCCTCGTCTGCGGACGCGAACATCGCGTCCCGCGCCGCGCCCAGCTCGTGGAGGAGCTGGGCGAACCACAGCTCGTAGACCTGGTGGATGGTGATGAACAGCAGCTCGTCGTGGGCCGGCGGGTCGGACTCGAGGTGCTGGCAGTCCAGCAGCTGCGGCAGGCGCAGGTAGCTGCCGTAGGTGAGCTGGGCACCCTGCTCACCGAACGAGACGAAGCCCTCCCGCGGCTGGCTGTCCTGCTGGCTGTCCTGCTGGGCGGATGTCTGCTCGTCAGCGACCATGAGCCGACCGTAACCCGGGTCCCGTCCCCGGGTTAGGTCATCATGTCCCCCATGAGGTTCCGACACGAGCTGTCCTATGCCGCTCCCCCCGCCGCCGTCTTCGCGATGCTCGCCGACCCGGCGTTCCGGGAGGCCTCCGCGGCGGCCCAGGACGTCCACTCGGCCGAGGTCGCCCTCGAGCCCTCCGGAGACGGGTTCTCGCTGACCGTCGACCAGCTGCAGCGCACCGACGACCTGCCGTCGTTCGCCCGAGTCTTCGCCGGCGACTCCACGCGCGCCGTCCAGATCGAGGAGTGGGCGGACGCGAGTGGCGGCACCCTGCGCATCGACGCGCCCGGCAAGCCGTCGGAGATGATCGGCACGATCCGGCTCGAGGCCGACGGCGACGGGACCCGCGAGGTCGTGGAGCTCGACGTACGCGTCAAGGTGCCGCTCGTCGGCGGCAAGCTCGAGAAGCTGCTCGCGGAGAAGGTGCGCAAGGGCATGGACGTCGAGCACGAGGTCGGCACCGCCTGGCTGAGGGAGGAGCGCTGATGTCCAAGCGCCTCACCTACGACCTCGTCTACGACGCGCCGCTGGCGCAGGTGTCCGCGATGCTGGGCGACGCCGCCTTCCGGGAGCGGGTGTGCGAGGCCCGCCACGTGCTGCGCCACCAGGTGAGCGTCACCCACGACGGCGAGCGCAAGGTCGTCTCGATCGACGAGCACCAGTCCGCCGACCCGATCCCGGGCTTCGCGAGGAAGTTCGTCGGCGACGAGATCCACATCGTGCAGCAGGAGACCTGGACGTCGCTGAGCCACGCCGACATCCACCTGGCGATCCCCCACAAGCCCGGCGACATCACCGGATCGATCCGGCTCGTGGAGACCGACGGGCGCACCACCGAGACCGTCGACCTCGAGGTCAAGGTCCACATCCCGCTCGTCGGCGGCAAGATCGAGGGCCTGATCAGCGACCTGCTGCTCAAGGCGCTGAAGGCCGAGGAGCGGGTCGGCCGGGACTACCTGGCCGGCTGAGGTCACAGCTCGCGTGGGAATGGCCGTGCCCGGATCCCGGTTGGGACAGGGGCACGGCCATCCCCCCACGCTCCAGGAGCTGATCTCGTTGACCGACCTCTTCACCCCCGCTGCCAGCCCCCTCGGTGAGTTGCCCCACCGCTTGGTGATGGCGCCGCTGACGCGCAACCGCGCGGGCGAGGGCGAGGTCCCGACCGAGCTGGCGGTGGAGTACTACGCCCAGCGCGCCTCGGCCGCCTTCATCATCACCGAGGGCACCCAGCCCAGCGCCGTGGGCCAGGGCTACGCCGGGACCCCCGGCATCCACACCCCCCAGCAGATCGCGGGCTGGCGACAGGTCGGCGACGCCGTGCACGCCCGCGGCGGGCGCATCGTGATGCAGCTGATGCACGCCGGCCGGATCGGCCACCCCGACAACAAGCACGGCGCCGAGACCGTCGGCCCCAGCGCGATCGCGGCGCCGGGCCAGATCTTCACCGGCACCGGCATGCAGCCCTACCCGATCCCGCGCGCGCTGACGACCGAGGAGCTGCCGGGCATCGTCGAGGAGTTCGTGCAGGCCGGACGCAACGCCGTCGAGGCCGGCCTCGACGGGGTCGAGATCCACGCCGCCAACGGCTACCTCCTGCACCAGTTCCTGGCCCCGAGCGCCAACCGCCGCTCCGACGAGTACGGCGAGTCCCCGGCCAACCGGGCCCGGCTCACCATCGAAGTGGCCCAGTCCCTCGCCGCGGCGATCGGCCCCGAGCGGGTGGGCATCCGGATCTCCCCCGCCCACAACGTCCAGGGCGCGACAGAGGAGGACCCCGCCGACCTCGAGGCGACGTACACCACGCTGGTCGAGGCCATCGCGCCGCTCGGTCTGGCCTACCTGAGCATCCTCGCCGACCCGCGAGCCGAGCTCGTCCAGCACCTGCGCAAGCGCTTCGACGGCTTCACCGTGGTCAACGACGGCTTCGGCACGATCACCACGCACGACGTGGCGCAGGCGTTCCTCGACGAGGACCTCGCCGACGCCGTCGCCGTCGGCCGGCCCTTCCTGGCCAACCCCGACCTGCCGCGCCGCTGGGCGCTGGGCACCGAGCTCAACAAGCCCGACTCGCGCACCTACTACACCGGCGGAGCCGAGGGCTACACCGACTACCCGTTCCTCGAGGGCTGAGCAGGCGGGGCCGGCCCCGAGGGCTGAGCAGGCGGGACGGTGGGCTCCTGGCTCGCCGCCTCCGCCTCCCGGGCGTCACGCCGACGCAGGAACACCGCCACCACGCCCAGCGCCACGAACGGCCCGAACGCCAGCAGCACCACGAGCACCTGCTCGTAGGCGTGCAGGGAGCCCATGTGCAGCGGCAGCAGGTCGGCGTTCATCGCCTTCGATGGTAGACCCTGTGGCTCGTGTCGGTTTCCCCGATCGACCGGGGATCGCTGCACTTGTCGGGCGAAGTATCGGCCGACAACATCAGTCTTCCCCGGTCGACCGGGGAATCATGCAGAGCCCAACCCCCCTCACCCCATGTGCGGGTAGCGGTAGTCCGTCGGCGCCACGAACGTCTCCTTGATGGAGCGCGGCGACGTCCAGCGCAGCAGGTTGGCGGGGGCACCCGCCTTGTCGTTGGTGCCGGACGCGCGGGCTCCACCGAACGGCTGCTGGCCGACGACGGCCCCGGTGGGCTTGTCGTTGATGTAGAAGTTGCCGGCCGCGAAGCGCAGCTCCTCGGCGGCCCAGGCCACGGCACGACGGTCGCGGGCGAGGATCGCCCCGGTGAGGGCGTACGGCGCGATCGACTCGAGCTGGCGGGCGACGGTCTCGAAGTCGTCGTCCTCGTAGACGTGGACGACGAGGATCGGGCCGAAGTACTCCGTCGAGAACATCTCGTCGGTCGGGTCGGTCGAGACGACCACCGTCGGGCGGACGAACCAGCCCACGGAGTCGTCGGTCTGCCCGCCGGCCGCCAGGTCGAGGTGCGCCACACCGTCCACCCGGGCGATCGCCTCGCGGTGCTTGGCGAAGGCGCGGTCGTCGATGACCGCGCCCATGAAGTTGGACAGGTCGGTGACATCGCCCATCGCGATGCCCTCGACCTCGGCGATCAGGTCGTCGCCGATCCGACGCCACAGCGAGCGTGGGACATAGGCCCGCGAGGCGGCCGAGCACTTCTGGCCCTGGTATTCGAACGAGCCGCGCACCATCGCCGTGCGCAGCACGTCGGGGTCGGCCGAGGGGTGGGCCAGGATGAAGTCCTTGCCGCCGGTCTCCCCCACGATCCGCGGGTAGGAGCGATAGCCGGCGATGTTGGCGCCGACCTCGCCCCACAGGTGCTGGAAGGTCGGGGTGGAGCCGGTGAAGTGGATCCCCGCGAGGTCCGGGTGCGCGAGCGCGACCTCGGAGACGTCGCGACCGTGCCCGGGCAGCATGTTGATGACGCCGGGCGGCATCCCGGCCTCCTCGAGCAGCTCCATGGTCAGGCTGGCGGCCAGCTGCTGGGTCGGCGAGGGCTTCCAGATCACGGTGTTGCCCATCAGGGCGGGCGCGGTCGGCAGGTTGCCGGCGATCGCGGTGAAGTTGAACGGCGTGATGGCATAGACGAAGCCCTCGAGGGGGCGGTGGTCGGTGCGGTTCCACACGCCGGGCGCGTTGGCGATCGGCTGCTCGGCCATGATCTCGCCGGCGTAGTGGACGTTGAAGCGCCAGAAGTCGATCAGCTCGCACGCCGCGTCGATCTCGGCCTGGAAGGCGGTCTTCGACTGCCCGAGCATCGTCGCGGCGTTGATCCGCTGGCGCCAGGGCCCGGCCAGCAGGTCCGCCGCGCGCAGCAGCACGGCCGCGCGGTCCTCGTAGGCCATCTCGCGCCAGCCCGGCGCTGCCGCGGCCGCCGCGTCGATCGCCGCCTGGGCGTCGGCCTGCGTCGAGTCGCGGGTCACGCCCAACACGTGGGCGTGGTCGTGCGGCTGCACGACCTGGATCTCCGCGCCGCCGCCCGAGTGCCACGCACCGCCGATGTAGGCGGGCAGGTCGCGCTGGCTGGCCTCCAGACGGTCGAGCTCCTCGACGAGGGTCTCTCGCTCGGGGCTGCCGGGGGCGTAGGTGAGGTTCGGCTCGTTGATGGGAGTCGGGGGGAACGAGATGGCGTCCATCCGCCGATCGTGTCAGACGGGTCCAGCCCGCTCAACGGGCCATCAGACCCCGGCAGACGGACGGCAGCCTCACAGCAGGTGCTGGATCTCCTGCGTCGCGAACCACGCCAGGTCCTCGTCGGGATCGGGTGCGTCGCCCGCCCAGTCCTCGGTGTCGACGTGGGCGGCCGCGACGTTCTTCCACGGCACGTCGGCGGAGACGTCGACGAGTGTGACGTCGTCCCCCTCTCCGGTCGCGGGTACGACGCACGCCTCCGGCACGTCCGCGGCGACCACGTAGCGGCGCGGGCGCTCGTCGACGGAGCGGAGCGCGGCGGAGTCGGCCGCGGCGGCCATCAACGCGGCGTACTCCCAGCCCTCGTCGTCGCCGTCGCTCCACTCCGCCCGCAGCGCGGACGTCACGGCGTGGGCGCGCAGCGGACCGTCCAGCCGGCCCTGCTCGGCCAGCCGCGCGAGCCCGGGGGCCGTGGTGGGGACGTAGACCCGCACGCTCATGTCGTCGCCTTCTTCGTCTTCTTCGTGGTCTTCCTGCTCGGGCTGCTCGCACCGCGGGCGTTCCCCCGGCCCCGCGGGGCGCGCGGGCGGCTCTCACTGGCGCTGTCGACGAGCTCGTCGAGGGCCTCCGCGACGCACTGACCCAGCACATCGACGTCGGGCAGGGCGTCCCTGTCGGCGGTGATGCCGTAGTAGACGCACCCGTCGTACGACGTGACGCCGATCGCCAGGGCATGTCCGGGCAGCAGCGGGTGCACGGGGTAGGTCTCGAGCATCTGCGCCCCGGCCGCATAGAGCGGGAACTGCGGGCCGGGCACGTTGGTGATGGCGAGGTCGAAGGCGCGACGCTCAGTGGCCGCCACCCGTGAGCCGAGCGCGTGGAACGTCGTGGGTGCGAAGCCGGCGATGCCCGCGAGGCGCTGCGCGCCCACCGCTCGCCCGGTCTCGCCGTGCGCCTTGAAGGAGTAGGAGACCTGGTGCAGCCGCACGACCGGGCTCGGCTCGCCGATCGGGAGGTCCACCAGGTGACCGGCGATCTGGGTCCCCAGCGACGTCGCCTCGAGCTCGTCGTCGATGACCGACATCGGCACCATCGCGCGCAGCTGCCGAGGATGGCGCAGCGTGTCGTCACGGGTCATCAGCCACGCCCGCAGGCCGCCGGTCACGGTGGCGAGGATGACGTCGTTGACCGTGCCGCCGTGCGTCCGGCGCACCTTGCGGTAGTCCTCGAGGCGGGTCCGCACCGTGACGATGCGCCGCTGCTGGGACAGCTCGGCGTGGATCGGCGAGTCGTGGACGGGGCGACGGTTGGTGAGCGCTCCTGCCACGGCCCCGACTCCGTGCACGACGGATCCGACCGCGCGCAGCGCCGCGCCGGTGTTGCCGATGACGGTGCTGGCGACCAATGAGGGGTCGGCCACGGACTCGCGCAGCGCGGCCACGACGAGGTTGGCCGGGCTCGGGCGCCCCTGCGGCGCCCAGCCGTCGTGCTCCACGACGGGGACGTCGGGGCTGACGTCGAGCATCACCTGGCCCAGGTCCACGGTCTCGACGCCGTCGACCAGCAGCTGGTGGGACTTGGCCAGCACCGCTACGCGGCCGTGCTCGAGCCCCTCGATGAAGTAGACCTCCCAGAGCGGTCGGTTGCGGTCCAGCGGTCGCGAGACGATGCGGGCGGCCAGCTCGAGCAGCTGGTCCATGGTCCCCGGGCGCGGCAGCGCGGAGCGCCGCACGTGGTAGCCGAGGTCGAAGGACGGGTCGTCCACCCAGGTGGGGTTCGCGAGCCGACCGGGGACCGGCTGGATCCGCTGGCGGTAGCGGGGGACGAACGCGATCCGGTCACGGAGCAGGTCCACCGCTTGGCCGTAGTCGAAGCCCGAGCGCCCCGGCTGGAAGATCTCGAGGGTCGCGTTGTGCAGGGGCGCGGTCGGCGACTCACCGGCGAGGAACGCCAAGTCGCGTGGCCGGAGTCGCTCGGTCATCGGCTGCCTTTCGTCGCGTCGGGACCCGCCGTCGGCTGCTCCACGCCCGGTGGGGCGTGCGGCCGCTTCGTCCGGCGATGCATGGACATGGCATTCTGGCAGAGCCGTGAGCGAAGCGGCGCCCCGGACGTGATCGTGAACACACGAAGGAGACTGTGGTGGCTCGTGTTGGAAAGGTGTCGGCCGCGGCCGTCGCCGCCCTGTTGGTGCTGGTGACCGGCGGGTGTGGGGACGACTCGGAGGAGGCCGACGAGCCCACGACGAGCTCGTCCAGCCCGTCCGCCCCCTCCTCGGAGTCTGCGCCCTCGACCGGCTCCCCCTCGGCCGACGCACCGGAGGGCACCGTCATCGAGGTCACGATCGCCGACGGCGAGGTCTCCCCCAGCGGCGACCGCGTCGAGGCGGCCCTGGGCGAGCCGGTGGTCTTCGCGATCAGCTCCGACGTGGCCGGCGAGATGCACGTGCACTCGACGCCCGAGCAGGAGATCGCCTTCGAGGCCGGGACGTCCGAGCACGAGATCACCGTCGACACGCCCGGCGTGGTCGAGGTGGAGCTGCACGATCCCGCGCTGACCGTGGTGCAGCTCGAAGTCAGCTGACGTGAACAGCCTCTGGTCGACCAGCCTCTCCTCGGGCAACATCTCGGCGCACGGGATCGGCGGCGCCAAGGACCTCCCGATCTCGCCCGAGCTGGCGATCGTCGGGGCCGTCGCCGCCCTGGTGGTCTCGTTCACGGTGCTCGCGGTGGCGTGGCGCACCCCCCGCTACACCGGTGAGAGCGGGGGCCGACCGGCTCCCGCCTGGCTCGAGGACCTCGTGGCGTCGCGATGGTTCGCCGCCGCCCTGCAGGTCTTCGGGCTGGCCTTCTTCCTCTACGCCGCCACGGCCGCGATCTTCGGCCAGGACCTCGCCACCAACCCCTTCCTGGGCATCTTCTACGTCTTCGTCTGGGTCGGCCTGGTCCCGCTGTCGCTGCTGTTCGGCCCGTTCTGGAAGGCGATCAGCCCGGTCCGCACGATCAACGCCCTGATCGCCCGGGTCAGCGGCAGCGACCCCGACCGGGGGATCTTCACCTACCCCGAGCGCCTGGGCTACTGGCCGGCGGCGTTCGGCCTGTTCGCGTTCGTCTGGCTGGAGCTGGTCTACCCCTACTCCGCCGAGGTGGGCCCGACCCGGCTGTGGTGCGCGCTCTACGTCGCGGTGATGCTGATCGGCGGGTCGCTGTTCGGCAACCGCTTCTATGAGAGCGCCGACCCGTTCGAGGTCTACTCCACGCTCGTCGGCAAGCTGTCGGTCTTCGGCTGGCGCCCCGTGGGCGAGGACCGCGAGCTGGTCCTGCGCAGCCCGCTGGCCAACCTGGACACCGTCGAGGTCCGCCCCGGGCTGGTCGCCGTCGTCGGGGTGCTCTTCGGCAGCACCGCCTACGACTCCTTCAGCGAGTCCCCGCGCTGGGTGAGCTACACCCAGGGCACCGACGCCTCCACCGAGCTGCTCAACAACCTGGCCCTGATCGGGTTCTGCGTCGGGGTGAGCCTGATCCTGGTGATCGCCAGCATGGCCACCGGCGTCGGTCCCGACGTACGACGCGGCGCGCTGCCCGACCTGCTCGCGCACGCGATCGTGCCGATCATCGTCGGCTACATCATCGCCCACTACCTGAGCATGCTGGTGGGCTACGGGCAGCAGACGCTGATCCAGATGAGCGACCCGTTCAGCAACGGCAGCAACCTGCTGGGGACCGCAGACCTCACCCCCAACACCTGGCTGACCTATCACCCGACGTTCCTGGCGAACACCAAGGTGGTCGCCATCGTCATCGGCCACGTGCTCGGTGTCATCGCGAGCCACGACCGCGCCGTGAAGCTGCTGCCCAAGCAGCACCAGCTGATCGGTCAGCTGCCGATGCTGGTGGCGATGGTGGGCTTCACCGCGGGCGGGCTGTACCTGCTGTTCGCCGCTTGAGCACCGCCGGTCGCGCCCCCGGCTGACGTCGCCGGGGGTGGGCACCGACGGTGTGCGGCGCCAGCGCATCGGTGAGCGCCACCAGGCCCTTGGTGAGTGCGGAGTCGCCGGACTCGACCACGCTGCGCCCCGCGACCAGCGCGCGGTCGGCGGCCGCCCGGTCGTCGGGCAGGACGTGCAGGCCGCGCAGGCGGGTGAACCCCTCCACCATCGCGGCGATCTCGCGCTCGGCCCAACCGAGCGTGGGCCGCATCCGGTTGACCACCACCCGCACCGGGGCTCCTGCCGTGATCTCGCGCAGCTCCACCAGGCCGCGGGCCAGCCGGGACAGTCCCACCGGGTCCGCGTTGCCGACCACCACGAGCTCGTCAGCGGCCTGGACGGCGGCCAGCGTCATCTGGTTGCGGGCCGGCCGGCTGCCCAGGTCCGCCGAGGCGTCGTCCTCGAGGCTCGACCCGGTGTCGACCACGACGTGTCCCACCGCGCGCCCCAGCTCCAGGAGGTGCTCGACGGTGCCCGAGCGCACCTCGACCCAGCGGTCGGGGCGCGGCAGACCGGTGATCACGCGCAGGTGCGGGCCGAGGGCACGCTGCACCGTGCCGAACCGGTCGGCGAGCTCGCCGCTGCCGGCCAGCCGCGCGGCGGCGAGGAGGCCGGACACCTCGTCGAGGATGCCGAGCTGCTGGGCCACCGACGCGCCCAGCGGGTCGGCATCGACCAGCGTCGTGGGCACCGAGCGCCGGGCCAGCTCCGCGGCGACGGACGTCGCCAGCAGGCTCCGTCCGGGCGCCCCCTGCGGGCCCCACACGACGATGACCCGTCCCTCGGTGGGCGGCTCGGGCGGCTCGTCGCTCTCGGCTCCGGCCGGACGCTCGACGGTGGGCGGCAGCTCGATGCTGGGTCCACCGCTGGGTCCACCGCTGGGCCCACCGCTGGGCCCACTGCTGGGCCCGGGCCCCCAGCCGAGGTCCGCTCCCAGGGCGGAGACGGTGTCGGCCAGTTGATCGAGCGACGTGGCGGGCACCAGCATGTGGATCCCGATCCGGCCCGCTCGCAGCCTGGCCGTGTCCGGCTCGAGCGTGGCGGGCACGACGCCGACGGCTCGCACCCGGTGGCGGCGCAGGTGGTCCACCGCCGCGACGTCGAGGCCGGGCGCATCGAGTGCCACGACCGCGACGTCGGCTTGTCCCGCGGCCGCCGACGCCAGCAGATCGTCGACGTCGACGCAGCGCTTGAGCACGACGACGCCGGGGCGCTCCTGCAGCACGCCGAGCGCGGCGGACTCCCAGGTCGCCCCCGAGGCGACCACCAGCACGCAGATCACGGCTCAGCCCTGCCGCGTCACGGTGACGGTCCCGGCCGCCGCGGCGCCCAGCGCGACGGCGAGCTCCTCGGACTGCTCAGGTGGCACCGCCACGACCAGCTGACGATCGCCGGTGGCACCGAAGTCGTCGGACGCGCGCGGTGCCTCGATCACCACGACCTCCTCCAGGACGAGCTGGGCGTCCTGGCCCGCACCCTTCGTGTCCACCGACCCGGGCGGAGGGGTCACCCAGACGTTGACCACGGAGCCCGCCCGCACCGAGGGCGGCACCAGCGCCACCGCGAGCGGCACCTCCACCGAGCCGCTGTCCTCCTGCGAGCCCAGGGCCGAGACCGGCAGCAGCTCGCCCGCCCCCACGCTGCGGGTCAGCTGGGTCGCCTCGGGGAGCGGCTGGTCGGCCGCGAGATAGCGCGCGGCGTCCTCGTCGGAGTCGAAGTGCACCCGACGCTGGACCAGGTCGGCGGCGAGCACCGTGTCCCCGGCTCCCATCTCTTCAGCGGCCGCCCACACGGCGATCGTCGCGTCGGCGCCGCCCACCACGCGCGCTCCCACCACCACCGAGACCGCCACGATGGCGACCCCGATCCACATCCGCGGGTCCCGCCAGCCCGGGGCGGTGGCGCGGGTCGCCGCGGGCGCGTCGTAGGTCTCGGCGTTCTGACTCACGCGCTCATCATGGCGTCACCGGGCCCCGGCGGTCATCTGGTTGTCCACAGGACGCGCACCACCCGCACTGCCCCCGCCCGGCGGGATGGCAGAGTTGTCCCATGGCCGCAACCCCCCGTTTCCTCACGCTCGCCGACGTGGCCGAGATCCTCAACACCTCCAGCGCCCAGGTCTACGCCCTCGTGCGCCGCGGCGACCTGCCCGCGATCAAGATCGGCGGACGGGGCCAGTGGCGCGTCGAGTCCGCGGTGCTCGAGCAGTACATCGAGCGGATGTACGCCGAGACCCGCGACTTCGTCGACCAGCACCCGTTCGTGGAGGCCGAGACCCGCCCGGAGGGTTGAGGAGCGAGCGTCTCGAAACCTAGCCGATCTCCGACCCCAGCTTGATGTCGACGGTCTCCTCGTCCCCACCGCGCTCGATGGTGAACGCGACCGTCTCACCGGGCTGGTGGGTGCGGATCGCGACGATCAGCGAGATCCCGTCGGTGACGCGATCGCCGTCGACCTCGGTGACCAGGTCGCCCTCGCGCAGGCCGCCCTTGTCGGCGGGCGTCCCCTCGTTGACCTTCTTGATCTCGGCGCCGGTGCCCTCGGAGCCGCCGATGCGCACCTCGGCCCCGATCACCGGATAGCGGGCCTCGCCGGTCTTGAGGATCTGGTCCGCGGTGATGCGCACCTGCTCGATCGGGATCGCGAAGCCCACGCCGATGTTGCCGGACTCGCCGCCGAAGCCGCCGCCGGTGGTGGCGATCGCGGAGTTCACCCCTACGACCTGGCCGCGCAGGTTGACCAGCGGGCCGCCGGAGTTGCCGGGGTTGATCGCGGCATCGGTCTGCACGGCGTTGATGTACGACGACTCGTTCTCGCTGTCGCCGGTGGTCACCGGGCGGTTCAGGGCGCTGACGATCCCCGACGTGACGGTGGAGCTCAGGCCCAGCGGGGAGCCGATCGCGACCACGCTCTCCCCGACGAGCAGCGTCTCCGAGGCGCCGAGGGCGGCCGGGACGAGACCGTCGGGCTCCTCGGTCAGGAGGACCGCGAGGTCGTAGACGGGGCTGCGACCGACCACCGTGGCGTCGTACCGCTTGCCGTTGTGGTCGATCAGCTCGATCTTGCCGTCGTCCTGGGCCGCGTCGGCGACGACGTGGTTGTTGGTGACGATGTGGCCCTGCTGGTCGAGCACGAAGCCGGAGCCGGTCGCGCCCGCGTCCTCCCCGCCGTACTCCGCGAGGATCTGGACGGTGCTGGGCAGCAGCTCCTGGGCCACCGCGGCGACCGAGCCGTTCTCGGCCTCCAGCGGCGGATCGGTGCGCGTGTCGACGCTGTCGAGCCCGCCGCTGACGAGACCGGTCCCGTCGCCGTCGGAGTCCTGCACCAGGGCGCCACCGAGGGCACCGCCCGCCAGCCCCACGACGAGGGCGAGGGCGGCGACGGCCGGCCAGAGCCAGCCGGGCACGCGGCCCTTCTGGGCCGGAGGACCCATCGGCCGTGGCGCCATGGAGTACTGGTTGCCGGGCGGCTGCGGGGGCATCGGGTAGGGGCGCTGGCCACCCATCGACTGCCCGCCCATCGACTGCCCGCCCATCGACTGGCCGCCCATGGGCTGGCCCCCGAAGGACTGGCCGTAGGGCGGCGGGCCACCGAACGAGCCGCCGTAGGAGGGCGGGCCCTGCTGCGACTGCTGGAAGGCCGGCTGCTGGGCCGGCTGCTGGGGAAGGGGCGCGGTCCCCCACGGCTGTTGGACCCGGGGCGCGCCGACGCTCGGGGGGGCCCACTGACCCTGGAGCGGGAGAGTCTGCTCGACGTCGGGGTGCTCGCCGCCCGACTTCACGTCACCCGCGTCCACGCCTGTGTCCACGTCACCTGCGTCCAGGGCACGGCCGTCCTCTGGAGAGGCGCCGTCCGCGGAGGCGTCGTCGGGCTGCTGGCGGGGCTCGTCCTGCGGGTTCACGGGGTCCATCTCACTCCATCATCTGCTGGCGGACCAGCGCGGGACCGGTGCGTGACACGCGCGGCGTGGTCGTGGTGCTCGCCAACGGTCGGGCGGTGGGCGTCGTGGGGGTGGGCGCGACCTGACGTCCCGGGGCGATCTCGGCGGGGGGCGTGCGGCGCTCCAGGCCGGTGGAGCCACCGGAGACCGCACCCAGCGCCAGCACGCCCACCATGGCGGCGCCCAGCGCCCCCGTGCCGAGGACGGCGAGCCCGGCACGGTGGCGCGGCCGGTCGGCCCAGGCCAGGTGGCCCCCGACCGGCATCGGGGGCTGGGAAGCGGCGGCGCGCAGCGCCGAGGCCCGCAGCGCGGAGGCGTCCAGCAGGGAGCCCTTGAGCCGATCGGGGCAGGGGTCGGCGTGCGAGAGGTCGAGGCCGGCGAGCCGGGTCTTCACCCAGCCCTCGCGCTCCACGAGGTCGCGGCAGGGGTGGCAGCGGTGGACGTGCGCCCAGGCGCGCTCCTCCTCCTCCGGCGGCAGCTGCCCGTCGAGCAGGGCGCTGACCCGGTCGCCCAGGTGACCGAGGTGTCCGAGGTGTCCGAGGTGTCCGAGGTGCTGCATCATCGGCTCATCCCTCCCGCACGGTCGGTGTCGGGAAGCATCGGACCGGCGTAGCGGATGCGGCCCTCGGCGGGCGCCCGGTGGGCGAGCGCCGTACGCAGCATGGCCCGGCCACGGTGGATGCGCGAACGCACGGTGCCGAGCTTGGCGCCCATGATGTCGGCGATCTCCTCATAGCTCAGCCCCTCGACGTCACAGAGCACGACGGCGGCGCGGAAGTCCGGTGGGAGCGTGGCGAGCGCCTGCTCGATGTCGTCGTCGAAGGTGCGGTCGGCGACAGCGATGTCGGGCTCCGGGGCGCTGCTGGCCAGTCGGCCGGCGCGCTCGTCGGAGAGGGCGTCGAAGCGGATCCGCTGCTTGCGGCGGGCCTGGTCGAGGAAGAGGTTGGTGGTGATCCGGTGCAGCCAGCCCTCGAAGGTGCCCGGCGAGTACGTCGACAGCGAGCGGAAGACGCGCACGAAGACCTCCTGGGTGAGGTCCTCCGCGTCGGGGCGGTTGCCGGTCAGGCGGTAGGCGAGCCGGTAGACCCGGCTCGAGTGCTGCTCAACGATCTCGTCCCAGCTCAGTCCGGACTGGTTGCCCGTCTGGTCGCTGGTGTCGGCGGCGTCCACCGTGTCCTCCTGTTGGTTCCTGCGTTGACCCTTGGGCGTGCTCTTCGTGAACAAGCCTGTGCCTCCTCACCGTAGGAACCGCGACTGAGAGGTTCCTGTGAACGGACCACGGGTTCCACCAGTTCTTCCGTCTCGTCAACGATCCGACCGGCCGTTTTAGTTCCGGCCGCCGGGTGCCCGGGTCGCGATAGAGTCGCCCGAGTCGGTCGTCTGCCCGGCTCACGCAGGCATTCGCGCCCCAGGAGGTCATCATCACCACCCCGATCAAGCCCTCGAGTTGGTCCTACTCCGAGGCGTTCGTCGCTGAGGACGACGTCCTGGCCGGCGCCCGCAGCCGCGCCGACGAGGTGGGCGTGGTCCCGATCAGCCCCGGTGCCGGCGCCGCGCTGCGCTTCCTGGCGGCTCTCCTGGAGGCCCGGGCGGTCGTCGAGATCGGCACCGGCACCGGTGTCTCCGGCCTCTGGCTGCTGCGCGGCATGCGCCCGGACGGTGTGCTGACCACCGTCGACATCGAGGCCGAGCACCAGCGCCTCGCCAAGCAGAGCTTCGCCGACGCCGGCATCCCGGCCCAGCGGGCGCGCACGATCTCCGGCTCCGCCCTCGAGGTGCTCCCGCGCTTGACCGACGGTCACTACGACCTGGTGTTCTGCGACGGCGAGAAGCAGGAGTACGACGCCTACCTCGACGAGGCGCTGCGCCTGCTGCGTCCCGGCGGGATCGTGGTCTTCGACAACGCCCTGTGGCACGACCGCGTCGCCGACCCCTCCCAGCGCGACCCCGAGACCGTCGCCATCCGCTCGCTGGGCCACCGCATCGCCGAGCACGACGGTCTGCTGTCCGTCCTGCTCCCCGTCGGCGACGGCCTGCTGGCCGCGAAGAAGGTCTGGTCCCCCGAGTCCGGCGCCTGAGTCGGCGCTGACGCACACGCCGTACGACGCGAGTCGGCGCTAACGCACACGGTTCTGTGTGCACTTGTGCCGACTCAGCATCTCTTGAGCGTGCACTTGCGCCGACTCGGCCCCTTTTGGGTGCGCGTTTGCGCGGGGTCAGGCGCGGGGGGTGGGCTCGAAGCCCTCCCAGCCCTCGGCGACGGCGACGATGTCGCACTCCTCGATGAGGATGGGGGCACTGCCGATGATCTTGGAGCCCGGTGCGTCGGCGGCGCCGGGGGTGAAGCCGGCCTGGAACTCGGCGCGGGCCTCGTCGGTGGCGAAGACGTAGCAGCCCTCGAACCACTCGCCGCGGCGCATCCGCCAGGTCTTGAAGCGCAGTCCGCTCATGCCGGTGAACTTCGCGTGCGAGGTCTCCGCGACGTACGACGCGAGCTCGTCCTCGACTCCTGCGGGAGCGTCGGCGAGCGACCAGCGGACGGTGAGACCCTTCACGAGAGTCCTTCCAGGGGATCGGGCCGCCCGAGCCAGGCGAGCAGGGCGCGGGCGCCGAAGCCGGTCGGCCCCGCCGTCCACTCGTGCAGGTCGGCCGGCGCGTCGCCGACCGAGGCGACGTCGAGGTGGGCCCACGGCACGTCGCCGGTGAAGTGCTGCAGGAACAGGGCCGCGGTGATGGCGCCCGCTCCCCCGGCGGCGTTGTCGGCGTCGGCGATCTTGGAGGCGAGCTTCTCCTCGTAGTCGGCGACCAGCGGCATCCGCCACAGCGTCTCGCCGGAGACCTCGCCGGCCTCGCGGATCGACGCGGCCAGGGCCTCGTCGTTGGCGAAGAAGCCGCCGGTGCGCAGGCCCAGCGCGACCTTCATCGCGCCGGTCAGCGTGGCGATGTCGACCAGCGCCGCAGGCTTGAGCTCGGCGGCGGCGAAGGCCAGCGCGTCCGCCATCACCAGACGCCCCTCGGCGTCGGTGTTGGTGACCTCGCTGGTGCGGCCGCCGTAGTGGCGGATCACGTCGCCGGGGCGCAGGGCGTTGCCGCTGACGGCGTTCTCGGCGGCGGCGACCAGCCCGGTGACCCGGACCGGGCAACGGACGTCGGCGAGCGCGGCCATCACCGAGATGACGACGGCGCCGCCGGTCATGTCGCGCTTCATGTTGACCATGCCCTCGCCGGGCTTGATCGACAGGCCGCCGGTGTCGAACGTGATGCCCTTGCCGACCAGCACGATCCGCGGCGTACGACGATCGGCGCCGGGCGGCGTGTAGTCCAGACGGATCAGCCGGGGCGGCGTGGCGGAGGCCTGGCCGACCGCGACGATGCCGCCGAAGCCCTCCGCGGCCAGCTCGACCTCGTCGAGCACGGTGATCTCGAGGCCGGCCTCGTCCGCGGCGAGGCGGGCCTGGTCGGCGAGCCAGGCGGGGTTCTTCAGGTTCGACGGCACGGTCGCCAGGACCCGGGCGCGCCACGAGGCGCCCCCGACAGCGAGGGCACGGTCGAGCTCGAGGGACCGCTCGTCACCGTCGGCGTCGGGCAGTCCGGCCAGCACGATCCGGCCGACCGGGTGGTGCTCCGGCCCCTCGGAGCGCCAGTGGAAGACGAACGAGCCCAGCATCGCGCCCACGACGAACGCCTCGAGCCCACCGGCCGGCGCGATCGCCGGGAGCGTCGTGGCCAGGCTGGAGCGGTCCTTGGTCGCGCGGGCCAGCGCGGCGCCCGCGCGGCGGAAGTCGACCAGCTCCTGCTCCCCCACCCCCACCAGCAGCACGGTGGTGAGCTGCTCGTTGTCGAGAGTGCCGCGCGTCAGCACCGGGAACGACGTGATCTCCCCCGTGCGGCCGGTGGCCTCCTGCTGCTCCAGGAGCTCGAGCAGGTCGACGCCCAGCGCCTCGGAGAGCTCGTCGGCACCGGGGCCGAGGAGCACGGCGCCGGTGGAGTCGTCCCCGGAGTCGACACCCGCCGGCACGACCGGAAGCGCCACCACCTCCACACCGAGGATGGCGTGGGCGGCGGCGGCGCTGAGCGCGAACTCCGGCGGCGAGACCTGGCTGGGGAGGGAGGGAGAGGCAGTCACGAGGTCAGCCGACGACGTCCTTGAGGGCGTTGCCGAGCGCGCCGGCCTCCTCGGCGTTGAGCTCCACCACCAGGCGGCCACCACCCTCGAGAGGCACGCGCATCACGATCCCGCGGCCCTCCTTGGTGACCTCCAGCGGACCGTCACCCGTCCTGGGCTTCATTGCCGCCATCCGTGCACCTCTTCTGTGAGTACGTGTTGTGAGTACGTGCGCACCGGCGAATCGGGCCTTGGAGGACCCAGGGGCGCCGCGCGCGCAGACCATTATCCCCCATCGACGAGGTGACGCCGACCACAGGTCGGGCAACGGTCTCTGCACCGGCGTGGCACGGGGTTGGTACGGAGACGGTACGCCGCTCCCACGGGCGTCCCACGGCGATAGGGTCGCGCCATGTCCGACACCCAGTCTGCCGAGTCCGCACCCGTCCTCCTCGACGTCTCCGAGGGCGTCGCGACGATCACGCTCAACCGAGCCTCCGCGATGAACAGTCTCGACGTCGCCACCAAGGTCGCGCTGCGCGAGGTCGTCACCCAGGTCGCCACCGACCCGGCCGTGCGCTGCGTGGTCCTGACCGGCACCGGGCGCGCCTTCTGCGTCGGCCAGGACCTCAAGGAGCACATCGAGATCCTGCACAGCGACTCCAGCGAGCAGCTTTTCCGCACGGTGGACGAGCACTACAACCCGATCGTCACCGCGCTGGCGACGATGGACAAGCCGGTCCTCGCAGCCGTGAACGGCGTGGCCGCCGGCGCCGGCGCGAGCCTGGCGATGGCCTGCGACATCCGCGTCGTGGCGGACAGCGCGGGCTTCAACCTGGCGTTCGCGGGCGTCGCGCTCTCCTGCGACACCGGCGCCAGCTGGACCCTGCAGCGCCTGGTCGGCCCGGCCAAGGCGCTCGACCTGCTCTACTTCCCGCGCACGGTGCCCGCCGACGAGGCTCTGGAGATCGGCCTCGCCAGCCGCGTCGTACCGGCCGCGGAGCTGGAGCGAGTCGTCCGCGAGCTGGCCGTCCGGCTCGCATCCGGCCCGACGGTCGCGCTGGCCTCGATCCGTCAGTCGGTGGCGTACGCCGCTGGCCACGGCTTCGAGGACTCGCTGGCCTTCGAGAGCCGGATGATGCAGCGCACGGGCGCCACCGCGGACCACGAGGCGGCCGTGACGGCGTTCATCGCCAAGCAGAAGCCGGACTTCACAGGGCGCTGAGCCCCGCCTCCGCACAGGCGGCGGCGCGCAGCCGATCCGGGTCGACGCCGAGCCTGGCGAGCGCCCGGACGGCCGTGCCCCGCTCGAGCGTGCACACCGCCACGACGACATGCGCGCCGGTCAGCACCGACGGCCTCGTCGACTTCGACAGGGCCACGGCTTCGTGGAAGACCCGCTGGCCCTGCGGAGTCGACCGCATCGCGCCGGTGGCCGGGCTCTGGAAGGCCGGCTCGGTCTCCACATCGACGTCGATCCCGACCGCGGCCAGCGCGCTGCGGTGCACCTCCACGACGGCCTCGCGCAGCTGGTGCGGCGTCACGCCGACCTGCTCGAGGGCGCGCGTGGCGCTGCCGTCGGGGAGCGCCGTCGCTGCCAGCAGCAGGTGCTCGGGCCCAGGGAGCTCCTCGCCCCCGCTCCGAGCCTCGGCCTCCGCCGTGGTCAACAGCTGCTTGATCGTGCGCATGTCCCGCACGGCGTTCATGAGTCCCATCTGCAGATCCTCCGGATCACGTGCCGCGCCGCGCGCGGACCTCGGGTGCGAACCTCTTGTGGGCCGCCTGGGGACTGACGCCGAGCGCCTCCCCCACCTGGGCCCAGGTCCAGCCCTGGGCGATCGCCTCGACCACCGCAGCAGACTCCAGCTGACCCGCCAGTCGACGCAGAGCCACCACCGCGGCCAGCGCGGCCTCGGGGTCCTCGGGCTTCGGGAGGGATGCCGGATCCATGGCCATCAACTTACGTTGACGATCGACCCTTCGTCAACCCAGGTTGATAACAGGCTGCCCAGGATCAGCGGGCCCGGCGCGCCTCGAAGATCCGCAGCACCTGGCGCGGGGCCTCGACACGCATCGAGCGCCGGCTCGGCGAGGTGGCGTACTCCACCGTGAGCGCGGCGCCGGCGAACTTGTGGTTGAACCACATCGTCATCGTCCCGTGGCACACGCCGCCACAGGAGAACGTCTTGCGCGGCAGCCGCAGCTCGCGGGCGACACGGCGCGCGAACCGCTGGTTCTTGGTGTCGGTGTCCACGCCGTACAGCGGCTGGTGGAAGCTCAGGATCCGCTGCGGCCTGATCTTGGACAAGAAGCCCATCACCGCACGGGTCTCGGGCTCCGAGGCCGGGCGCCGGCCCGACTCATAGCTGCCGTCGAGGTCGGCCCAGCGGTGCGGGAAGTTGCGGTTCAGGTCGACGCCGCGGGCGTTCTTGCGGGTGCCGCGCGCGAAGCCGTCGGGGTTGTAGTTGGGGATCACCCACATGTCGACGCCGCGCAGCGCCGGACCGTCGCGCAGGACCTCGAGGATCTGCTTGGTCTGACGCTCGTTGCCGTGCATCGTCGAGATCAGCACGACCTTCTTCTTGCCGGGCTCCCCCAGCCGGAAGGCTCGGATCGGACGTCCGCGCACCGAGCGGCCGATCACCCGGTTCTCGAGTACGGCGGGGCGCGGCGCGGCCGCCGACTGCCGCGCCGCGCTCACGCCGTACGACGTGGTGGGCGCTGACGTGGTGGGCGCTGACGTGGTGGGTGCGGAGACGGCCGGGGGCACGGCGGCCAGCGAGGCGGCCAGGGCGACAGCGGCGGCGAGCCCGGTCAGTGAGCGGTGGGACATCCGAGGCGACCTTCCAGTCAGACTGCGGCGACCAGATAGGCGCCGGTGAACACGCAGGTGCCGACGAGCATGCCGACGTGGGCCAGGATCGACAGGGCGGGGCCTTCGCTCCACGAGTCCTCGCGGGTGCTGGTGGCGTGCTTGCCCTTGGTGGGCGCCCAGCGCAGCAGGATCGCGAGGCCGGCCAGGGCCACGATCCACCAGAAGCCCAGCGAGAGCACACCGAAGCCCGCACCGCCCAGGGCCGAGTCCTCCGGGGCGACGAGGAAGGTCACCCAGGTCACGAGAGCCAGCGTGCCGGCGATGGTGTGGAGGTTGAGCAGGCCTCCCCCGACCCGGAACTGCCCGGCGCCGCCTCCCTCGGAGCGGAGCCGGACGCGCGTGAGCACGACGACGACCGCGCCGAGCGCGGTCAGGATGTAGACGATCACCTGCGTGGACACCCGGGCAGTGTGCCCTAGTCCACGTCGAGCCCGCCATGCGCGTCGGTGGGTGGTACGGCGTGGGGGCGATCTTCGGGGCCTGCCGCCTGGGCCTCCTGCTCCCGGGCCAGCCGGTCGAGGAGCGCGTCCACCTCGGACATCCGGTAGCCCCGGAACGCGACCGAGAAGCGCACCCGGCGCAGGTCCGTGGGCCCCAGCGGCCGGTCGGCAGGCACGAGCGCGTCGGGGCGATCGTCGTACACGTCGACGAGCGGGTCGCCCCGGCCGGCGGCGACCAGCGCGACACCGCCCATCGCGAGCACGATCAGGATCGCGAAGAACCAGACCACGTCGCTACTCCGGCTGCTCGGGCACGGGGTCGGCCGGCCAGTCGCCGTCGCGGGCCGCGACCATCAGCGAGACGGCCAGGTCAACGTCGTCGGTGAGAGTGATCAGGTCGAGGTCCTGGGCGGAGATCTTGCCCTCGGCGAGCACGGTGTCGCGCAGCCAGTCGAGCAGGCCCGACCAGTAGTCGACGCCGAGCAGCACGATCGGGAACGACGTCTTCTTGCCTGTCTGCACCAGCGTCAGCGCCTCGAAGAGCTCGTCGAAGGTGCCGACGCCGCCGGGCAGCACGATGAAGCCCTGGTTGTACTTGATGAACATCGTCTTGCGGGCGAAGAAGTAGCGGAAGTTGATGCCCTTGTCGACCCACGGGTTGAGGCCGGTCTCGAAGGGAAGCTCGATGCCGAGGCCGACGCTCACGCCGCCTGCCTCCGAGGCGCCCTTGTTGGCGGCCTCCATCGCGCCCGGGCCGCCGCCGGTGACGACCGCGAAGCCCGCCTCGGCGAGCTGGCGGCCGACCTGCTCGGCCATCGCGTAGTGGGGGTGGTCGACCTTGGTGCGCGCCGAGCCGAAGACGCCGATCGCCGGCCCGAGCTCGGCCAGGGCGCCGAAGCCCTCGACGAACTCGGACTGGATCCGCAGCACCCGCCACGGGTCGGTGTGCACCCAGTCGGTGGGTCCGCGCGAGTCGAGCAGCCGCTGGTCGGTGGTGCCGCCGTCGACCTGGGTGCGCCGCATCATCTCGGCGCCGCGCCGCTTGACGTGGGAGCGTGCGTGCTCCCCCCCATGCTCGGTGCTCATCGCGTGCCTCCCAGCCAGCGCCGCAGCTGCTGCTCGCAACGGGTGATGTGCTCGATCGGCACGTGCTCCTCCTGCTTGTGGGCCAACATGGGGTCGCCGGGACCGAAGTTCACGGCCGGGATGCCCAGCGCGCTGAAGCGCGCCACGTCCGTCCAGCCGAACTTGGGCGCGACCTGCCCACCGACGGCCTCGATGAACGCCGCGGCGGCGGGGACTCCGAGGCCCGGCAGCGCACCGGGCGAGGTGTCGGTGACGCGCACGTCGTGGCCGGCGAAGAGCTCGCGGCAGAACGCCTCCGCCTCGGCCTCGGAGCGGTCGGGGGCGAAGCGGTAGTTCACGGTGACCACGCACTCGTCGGGTACGACGTTGCCGGCGACGCCGCCGGAGATGAAGACCGCGTTGAGGCCCTCGTGATACTCCAGCCCGTCGATCACCGGCTTGCGGGGCTCGAACTCCTCGAGCTTGCGCAGGATCGCGCCGGCCCCGTGGATGGCGTTGACGCCGCGCCAGCTGCGGGCGGAGTGGGCGCGCTCGCCCGTCGTACGCACCTCGACGCGCAGCGTGCCCTGGCAGCCGGCCTCGACGGAGGCGTTGGAGGGCTCCATCAGGATCGCGAAGTCGGCCTGGAGCAGCTCGGGGTGGCTGTCGGCGAGGTGCTGGAGGCCGTTGTGGATCGCCTCGATCTCCTCGGCCTCGTAGAGGATGAAGGTGACGTCGCGGTCGGGGTCGGGCAGCGTGGCGGCGAGGTGGAGGATGACCGCGTCGCCGCCCTTCATGTCGCAGGTGCCGAGGCCGTGCAGGAGGTCGCCGTCACGGCGCGCGGGCAGGTTGTCGTTGAGCGGCACGGTGTCGAGGTGGCCGGCGATCACGACGCGCTCGGCGCGGCCGAGGTCGGTGCGGGCGACGATCGTGTGGCCGTGCCGCGACACCGTGAGATGAGGGTAGGCGCTGAGGGCGGCCTCGACCGCGTCCGCGATCGCCTCCTCGTTGCGGCTGACCGACTCGATGTTGACCAGCTGCTCGGTCAGCGTGACGACGTCTGCCTCGAGGTCGAGCAGGGTCAGGGCGGATTGCGTCATGGGCACCATCCAACCAGCCCGTCAGTTGGACAGGTGTCCAGCTTCCCTTCCGCCTGCCTGGAACGTGTTCTAGGTTGAGCGCATGCGCCATGGGATCGTCCTGTTCACCTCCGACCGCGGCATCACTCCGGCGGACGCCGCGCGCGCCGCCGAGGAGGCCGGCTTCGACACGTTCTACGTGCCCGAGCACACCCACATCCCGGTGAAGCGGGAGGCGGCCCACCCCGGCACCGGCGACGAGACGCTGCCCGACGACCGCTACATGCGCACGCTCGACCCGTGGGTCTCGCTGGCCACCGCGGCCGCGGTCACCTCGCGGATCCGGCTCTCGACCGCCGTCTGCCTCCCGGTCGAGTCCGACCCGATCACGCTCGCCAAGTCGATCGCCTCGCTCGACCACCTCTCCGGCGGCCGGGTCACGGTGGGCGCCGGCTTCGGCTGGAACGTCGACGAGCTCACCGACCACCACGTGCCGGCGGGGCGCCGGCGCACGGTGCTGCGGGAGTACGTCGAGGCGATGCGCGCGCTGTGGACCCAGGACGAGGCGTCGTACGCCGGGGAGTTCGTGTCGTTCGGCGCCTCGTGGGCCTGGCCCAAGCCCGCCCAGGCGCACGTCCCGCTGCTGATCGGCGCCGGCGCCGGCCCCAAGACGTTCGCCTGGATCGCCGCGCACGCCGACGGCTGGATGACCACGCCCACCGAGGCCGACGTCGCAGGCAACGCCGAGCGCCTGCGCGCCGCCTGGGCCGACGCCGGCCGCTCCGGCGAGCCCGCGATCCACGTCCTCGCGACCGCGCGCCCCACCCCCGAGCTGCTCGGCTCCTGGGAGGACGCCGGCGTCACCGAGGCCATCTGGGGCCTCCCCGACAAGTCGCCCGACGACGTCCGCGCCTACCTCGGCAGACTGGCCACCAAGCTCCGCTGACCCGTCACAAACTTCGCACGACCCGGCTCGAAATCCAGCTGACCCGTCAGAAACGCTCGATCCTCTGAGAGTTTCTGACGGGTCAGCGTGATTTTCTGACGGGTCAGCGCTTGGTGACGGTCACCGTCGCCGTCTCGCCTTCGCCCACCGGGGCCTCGGTTGCACCCGCGCCCGCGCCGGCGCCGATGACGACCTCGGTCGCCAGCGTCTCGCCGGCGATCAGCGCCTCGTGCGTGCGGGTCGCGGCGAGCACCGACTCGGAGCCGTCGACGGTCAGCGTGATCCGGTCGGAGACCTCGAGACCGGCGTCGCGTCGCGCCTGCTGTACGGCGCGCACGAGGTCGCGGGCGAGCCCCTCGGCGGCCAGCTCGGCCGACACCGTCGTCTCCAGGACCACGAAGCCCCCACCCGGCAGCACACCGGTCGCGGTCCCGTCGGCGGCACCGGCGGCGACGGTCTCGAGGGTGTACTCGCCCTCCTCCAGCGCGAGGCCGCCCGACGTCACGGTGCCGTCCTCGGCCACCGACCAGTCGCCGGACTTGGAGCCCTTGATCGCGTGCTGCACGTCCTTGCCGAGCCGCGGACCTGCGGCGCGGGCGTTGACGTTGAGCTTCTGCGACACGCCGTACGACGCGGCCTCGGGCGCCGCGAGGTCGAGCAGGCGCACGGACTTCACGTTGAGCTCGTCGGCGATGATCGCCTCGAAGCCGCGCAGCGCCTGCGCCCCGTCGACCACCACGGTCAGCTCCGAGAGCGGCAGCCGGTTGCGCAGCTTGGCGGCCTTGCGCAGCGCCGAGCCGGCCGAGCAGACGTCGCGCACGGCGTCCATCGCGGCGACCAGCGCGTCGTCCGCGGGGAGCTCGTCGACCGACGGCCAGTCGGCGAGGTGCACCGACCGCTCGCCGGTCAGTCCGCGCCAGATCTCCTCGGTCGTCAGCGGCAGCAGCGGCGCCGTCACCCGGCACACCACGTCCAGCACGGTGGCGAGGGTGTCGAACGCGTCCGCGGTCTCCCCCGCGTCGGCGCCGCCCGTGGCCCAGAACCGCTCGCGCGAGCGGCGGATGTACCAGTTGGTCAGCACGTCGACGAAGGTCCGCGTCGACTCGCACGCCCCGGCGATGTCGTAGGTGTCGAGCTGACCGGTCGTCTCGGCGACGAACTGGCGCAGCTTGGCCAGGATGTAGCGGTCCATCGGGTGCGTGGAGTCGGTGCGCGGCGTCGCGTCGTACCCGCCCTCACCGGCGGCATTCGCGTAGAGCGTGAAGAAGTACCAGCTGCTCCACAGCGGCATCAGCACCTGGCGCACGGAGTCGCGGATGCCGGCCTCGGTGACGACCAGGTTGCCGCCGCGCAGGATCGGGCTCGACATCAGGAACCAGCGCATCGCGTCGGCGCCGTCGCGGTCGAAGACCTCGCTGACGTCGGGGTAGTTGCGCAGCGACTTGCTCATCTTGGCGCCGTCGGAGCCGAGCACGATGCCGTGGCTGATGCAGGAGCTGAACGCCGGCCGGTCGAACAGCGCGGTGGCGAGCACGTGCATCGTGTAGAACCAGCCGCGGGTCTGGCCGATGTACTCCACGATGAAGTCGCCCGGGAAGTGCCCCTGCTTGCCGGCGCCGCCGTCAAACCACTCGGCGTTCTCGAACGGGTAGTGCACCTGCGCGAACGACATCGACCCGGAGTCGAACCACACGTCGAGGACGTCCTCGACGCGACGCATCGTGGACTTGCCGGTCGGGTCGTCGGGGTTGGGGCGGGTCAGGTCGTCGATGTAGGGCCGGTGCAGGTCGGTGACGGTGACGCCGAAGTCGCGCTCCAGCTCCTCGAACGACCCGTAGACGTCGATGCGCGGGTAGGCCTCGTCGTCGCTCTTCCACACCGGCACCGGGGAGCCCCAGAACCGGTTGCGGGTGATCGACCAGTCGCGGGCGTTCTCCAGCCACTTGCCGAACTGGCCGTCCTTGATGTGCTCGGGCACCCAGGTGATCTGCTGGTTGAGCTCGACCATCCGGTCCTTGATCTTGGTGACCTCGACGAACCACGACGAGACGCCCTTGTAGATCAGCGGCTCGCGGCAGCGCCAGCAGTGCGGGTAGGAGTGGTCGTAGGTCTCGCGGCGCAGCAGGATCGTGCCGGGGGTCACCGAGCCGGTCTCGGGGGTCTCGACTCCCTCGCTGGCGCTCGGGGCTCGACCAGCGAGGGACGCTCGACCAACGAGGCGGGTCACGGCCTTGAGGTGGTCGATGACGTGCGGGTTGGCGTCGAAGACCAGCATCCCGGCGTAGTCCTCGACCGGGTGCGTGAAGCGCCCGTCCTTGCCGACCGGCATCACCGCCTCGATGCTCTCGCGGTCGGTGACCTCCTTGTCGACCTCACCGAACGCGCCGGCGGTGTGGACCACGCCGGTGCCATCGGTGGTGGTGACGGCATCGTCGGCGGCGACCACGCGGAAGGCGTTCTCGTGGCCGAGGAAGTAGGAGAACGGCGGGGTGTAGGAGCGCCCCACCAGGTCCGCTCCGCGGTAGCGGCCGAGCACGGCGAACTCGCCGTCGGCGTCCGCCAGCTCCCGGGCGTACGACGCGAGCCGGGCCTCGGCGAGCAGGTAGCGCGCCGTACCCTCCCCACCGGGCACGGGCGCCTCGACGACGACGTACTCGATGTCGGAGCCGACCATCACCGCGAGGTTCGACGGCAGCGTCCACGGCGTCGTGGTCCAGATCAGGACATGCGCGCCGTCGAGGACCGGGTCGGGCGCCCCCTCCACCGCGTCGAGCGCGAAGCCGACCGTGACGGCCGGGTCCTGGCGGTTCTTGTAGACGTCGTCGTCCATCCGCAGCTCGTGGTTGGACAGCGGCGTCTCGTCGTTCCAGCAGTAGGGCAGCACGCGGAAGCCCTCGTAGACGAGCCCCTTCTCATACAGGCTCTTGAACGCCCAGATGACGCTCTCCATGTAGTCGGGGTTGAGCGTGCGGTAGTCGTTGTCGAAGTCGACCCAGCGCGCCTGGCGGGTCACGTAGTCGCGCCACTCGCCGGTGTACTTCAGCACCGACTCGCGGCAGGCGTCGTTGAACTTCTCCACGCCGAGATCGTGGATCTCGTCGGTGGTCTTGAGGCCGAGCTGGCGCATCGCCTCGAGCTCGGCGGGCAGACCGTGGGTGTCCCAGCCGAAGCGGCGCTCCACGCGCTTGCCGCGCATGGTCTGGTAGCGCGGCACGATGTCCTTGACGTAGCCGGTCAGCAGGTGCCCGTAGTGCGGCAGCCCGTTGGCGAAGGGCGGGCCGTCGTAGAAGACGAACTCGTTGGCCCCGTCGGCCCCGGCGTCACGCGCGTCGACGCTGGCCTGGAAGGTGTCGTCACCCTTCCAGTACTCCAGCACCTTCTCCTCGATCTCCGGGAAGCGCGGGGAGGACGGGACAGAGCTGGCGCCGCTGGTGGCGACCTTCGGGTAGGTCATCGGTGGCTTCTCCTGAGGCGGGACGTCGGTCGGGTCATCGTCGGTCGAGCTTGTCGAGACCACGAGGACGACTCACGCCGCGGTACCACCTCGCTTGCCGCCCGCACGCGGACGACCACTTCATCGCAGGCTGTGACGGGCCCACCCGTCCGGTTCTAGTGAGCGCTCGCGCGCCGTTCTTCCGGAGGCTCGCCGCTGATGACGGCTCAGACGCCTTGCGGGTCAGATTACGCCTCCGCTGGTGCGGCGACCAATCCGATGGCGAGCCTCAGCGCCCACCCCTCGTGTAACGCGGGGTTATCGGGTCCACCACAGCGAAATAACGCTGTGGTGGATCGCATAACCCCGCGTTACAAGGGGGTGGGGGCCCCTTCCGTAGAGTTGGGCAGTGTGACCGCCGCTAACGCCTGGGGCTTCGGCCTCGCCACCCTGACCGCTGACGACACCATCCTCGACGTCTGGTTCCCCGAGCCCGCGCTCGGCGATGCCCCCGCCGACGCGACCGCGCCCGCGGAGCTGACCGCGCTCGAGGGCGACGACGACCTGCGCGCCGTACGGCGTGAGGTGCGGCGCGTGGAGATCGCCGACCTGTCGGCCGCCCCCGCGAGCACCGAGGACGTCTGGCTGCGCCTGCACCTGCTGTCGTCGCGCCTCGTCGTGCCCCACGAGATCTCGATGGACGGCGTCTTCGGCCTGCTCACCAACGTGGTGTGGACCTCGGCCGGACCGTGCGCGGTCGCGGGCTTCGAGATGACCCGGGCCCGCCTCAAGGCGGCCGGCCACCACGTCACCGTCTTCGGCGTCGACAAGTTCCCCCGCCTGGTCGACTACGTGATGCCCAGCGGCGTCCGGATCGCCGACGCCGACCGGGTCCGCCTCGGCGCGCACCTCGCCGAGGGCACCACCGTCATGCACGAGGGCTTCGTGAACTACAACGCCGGCACGCTCGGCGCCTCGATGGTCGAGGGCCGGATCTCCGCCGGTGTCCTGGTCGGCGACGGCTCCGACGTCGGTGGCGGCGCCTCGATCATGGGCACCCTGTCCGGCGGCGGCAAGGAGACCATCAGCGTCGGCGAGCGCTGCCTGCTGGGCGCCAACTCCGGCCTGGGCATCTCGCTCGGCGACGACTGCGTGGTGGAGGCGGGCTGCTACGTCACCGCGGGCACCAAGGTCACCGTCAAGGACATGGAGGGCAAGCCGCAGGTCGTCAAGGCGATCACGCTGTCGGGCGCCTCCAACGTGCTGTTCCGCCGCAACTCGGTGACCGGCGCGATCGAGGCCGTCCCGTGGCGCGGCGAGGGCATCGCGCTCAACGCCGCACTGCACGCCAACTGAGCGCGCGAAGGACCCAGGTGTCGCGGGTGGGCAAGCGTCTGGCGTGGGCGGGCGGCGGCATCGGCCTGCTCGCGCTCGTGCTGGTCGCGGGCCTCGCCGTGCAGGAGGGCCTCGTCCGGATCCCCGGCCAGAGCGGCTGTACAGCGAGCGTGGGTGGGCGCGAGGTCGACCTGACCGTCGACCAGGCGGAGAACGCCGCCCTGATCACCGCGATCTCCGTGAAGCGCGGCCTGCCCGCGCGGGCGGCGTCGATCGCGCTCGCGACCGCCTACCAGGAGTCGAAGATCATCAACATCGACTTCGGCGACCGCGACTCACTGGGTCTCTTCCAGCAGCGCCCCTCGCAGGGCTGGGGCACCGAGGCCCAGGTCCAGGACCCGGTCTATGCGACGAACAAGTTCTACGACGCGCTCGTGGAGATCGACGGCTATGAGTCGATGCCGATCACCGAGGCCGCCCAGGCGGTGCAGCGCTCGGCCTTCCCCGACGCCTACGCCGACCACGCCGAGGACGGCCGGGTGCTCGCCTCGGCGCTGACCGGCAACTCCCCCGACGGCGCGTTCACCTGCACGGTCGACGACACCCGCGAGGAGGAGTCCGACGAGCTCGACGACGCGGGGCTGACCAAGCGCGCGGCCACCGTACGACGCGACCTCAAGGTCGCCTTCGGCAACGTGCCGCTGGGCGGCTTCGACCCCGACGGCGTCTCGAGCGGCCACCAGGAGGGCTCGGCGCACTACGACGGGCGCGCGATCGACGCGTTCTTCCGGCCGGTCAACCAGGCCAACAAGCGGCGCGGCTGGGCGATGGCGGGCTATCTCGTCGCGCAGTCCGACCGGCTCGACATCGACACGGTCATCTTCGACGACAAGATCTGGACCTCGCGCCGCTCGGGCGCGGGCTGGCGGGAGTACAACGTCGACACCGACGGCCGCGACGCCCGCACGGCCGCGATCCTGGAGCACCGCGACCACGTCCACGTGGACGTCGCCGACTAGTCGGGGCCCCGGCGGAGTCAGGCCAGGCGGAGTCAGGCCAGCCGCCGAGCCGCCTCGGCGACCCGCTCGTCGGTGGCGGTGAAGGCGATCCGCACGTGCCGTCCGCCGGCGGGACCGTAGAACTCACCCGGCGCCACCAGGATCCCCCGGTCGGCCAGCCAGTCGACGGTCTCCCAGCAGTCCTCGTCACGCGTCGCCCACAGATAGAGCGACGCCTCGGAGTGGTCGATGCGGAAGCCCGCGCCCTCGAACGCCTCCTTGAGGACAGCGCGGCGCGCGGCGTACCGGGCGTGCTGCTCGGCCACGTGGGCGTCGTCGTCGAGGGCGGCGATCATCGCGGCCTGCTGGGGGCCGGGCATCTGGAGGCCGAGGTTCTTGCGGACGGCGAGCAGCTCGCCGACCAGCGCCGGGTCGCCGGCGACGAACGCGCAGCGATAGCCGGCGAGGTTGGAGCGCTTCGACAGCGAGTGCACCGCGAGGATCCCCTCGTGGGAGCCCCCGCAGACGTCGGGGTGCAGCACCGAGATCGGGGCGTGCTCGGGCTCCCAGGCCATCTCGATGTAGCACTCGTCGGAGACCAGCACGGTCCCCCGCTCCCGACACCAGTCGACGACCTTCTTCAGGTGGTCGACGGGCAGCACCTTGCCGGTGGGGTTGGACGGCGAGTTGATCCACAGCATCGCCGGGACCTCGGGTCCCAGCGCCGTCAGGGAGTCGGTCGCGATCGACCTGGCGTCGGCCAGCGCCGCGCCGACCTCGTAGGTCGGGTAGGCCAGCTGCGGGTAGGCGACCAGGTCGCCGGCCCCGAGGCCGAGGTGCCAGGCCATCGAGCCGATCAGCTCCTTGGAGCCGATCACCGGCAGCACGCCGTCCAGGCCGACCCCGGTCACCCCGAGGCGTCGCCCGAGCCAGTCGATGACGGCCTGGCGGACCTCCGGACGCCCGATGGTGAGCGGGTAGCCCGGCGAGTTCGCGGCGTCACGCAGGGCGGCCTGCACGACCTCGGGGGTCGCGTCGACCGGGGTGCCGACCGAGAGGTCGACGATCCCATCGGCGTGGGCGCGCGCCTGCGCGGCGTACGACGTGAGCTGGTCCCAGGGGAAGTCCGGCAGCCGCCGGGAGACGGGGTCCTCTCCGACCCGGCGCGAGCTCACTCCTGGTTCTGCGGGGGCAGCGCCTCGATGAACGGGTGGTCCTTGTCGATCTCACCCATCTTGGCGGCGCCGCCGGGCGAGCCGAGGTCCTCGAAGAACGCGACGTTGGCGGTGTAGTAGTCCTTCCACTGCTCCGGCGTGTCGTCCTCGTAGAAGATCGCCTCGACGGGGCAGACGGGCTCACACGCACCGCAGTCGACACACTCGTCGGGGTGGATGTAGAGCATCCGCTTGCCTTCGTAGATGCAGTCGACCGGACACTCGTCGACACACGCGCGGTCCTTGAGGTCGACACACGGCTGGGCGATGACGTAGGTCACCAGTTCCTCCTGAAGAACGCGTTGCGAGAGCGGGTGCTCAGCAAACCTTAGTATCCCCCCATGCCCGATCGCCCGGAACCCACCGTTCCTGATACTGGACAGGTGTCCAGCGAAACCTCCGAGGAGCCCGCGACCGGGGAGCACCTGCTGGGTCCGCACGTGGTCGGCCAGCGCGTCGTCATCCGCCGGGTGGTTCGCGGCGAGACCGGTCCCACCGGCGGTCCGGCGCTGACGGACACCCTCGGGGTCGCCCAATCCTGGGACGACGCCGAGGTCGTCGTACGGCGTGAGGACGGCGTCGCGGTGGCGATCCGGATCGCCGACATCGTCTCCGGCAAGCCGGTCCCGCCACGCCCCTCGGTGCACCACCGGCTCTCGGCCCGTGCCTGCGAGGAGCACACGCTGGCGCTGTGGCCGCAGATGGAGCGGGTCCCGCTGCTCGACGGGGTGGCGAGCGACTGGGTGCTGCGCTGCGACCCCGCCCCGGTCGGACGTCCCCTCAAGCGCGCCAACTCCTGCCTGGCGATGGGCGAGCCCGGCACGTCGTACGACGAGGCGCTGGCGGCCGTCGTGGCCTTCTACACCGAGCGCGACCGCGACCCGCTGATCCAGGTCGAGGCCGGCAGCGACGCGGAGCGGGCGCTGCTCGAGCGGGGCTGGCAGCCGCTCGCCGGTGGCGAGGCGGAGTTCCGCGTCGGCTCGCTGGCCAAGGCCCGACGGGCTCGCCGCAGCCTGCGCGCCAGCGTGGACGCCGAAGCGACGCTGCTGGTGGACGGCACCCACGCCGTCGTCGAGGTCCGCGACGCGAGTGGCACCGTGCTGGCCAGCGGCCGCGGCAGCCTGCACCGCGACTGGCTCGCGCTGCACGGCCTCCACGTCGCGCCGGAGCACCGCCGCCGCGGCCTGGCCGGCCTGGTGCTCGACGAGCTCTTCGACTGGGCGGGCGAGACCGGCGCCACCACGGTGTGGCTGCACGTGGAGGCCGACAACACCGCCGCACTGGCGCTCTACGGCGCGCTGGGGCTGGTCAGCCACCACACGGCGCGCTACCTCACGCCCGGCTGATCAGCAGGCCGGCCGGAACCCCGGGTCCGCCGCCCCACGCCTCGTGAGCGCGTTCAGCGTCCAGGCGATGGCGGTGCGGCTCATCGGGATCAGCAGGTGCTCGGCGAAGTCGGCGGCGCAGCTGTCCTGGATCGTCACGTTGGTCGTGCGGGGCCCGGGGCGCAGGTAGCCGGACGTGTGCGGCACGACCACCTCGTCGTACTGCGTGGTGATCTGGGTGTAGCTCACCTTGCCCGGCGTCTCGTCGCCGGCGTTGAGCTTCTTCAGGAACGGCGAGCCAGCGACCTGCTGGGTGCAGGCGACGCAGAACACGCCGAGCAGCGGGTCGGTGAGCGCCTGCAGGGCCGAGCCTCCGCCGCTGATCGCGGTGCCGTGGTTGGACGGCGCGATGCCGACCAGGTCGTCGACGACCCTCTTGCCGCCGAGGAACTTGATGTAGTGGCGCGGCATCATCCCGCCCTGGGAGTGCCCGACCATCGACACCTTCGCGGCGCCCGTGGAGCGGCGGACCTTGGCGACGAACCTCTTCAGCTGACGCGCCGACGCCGCGATCGGGCCGGTGCCGCGGTTGCCGTAGTCGAGGGCATAGACGCAGAGGCCCCGGTCGACCATCGCCCGCGAGAGCGGGTCGAGCAGCGACTTCTGGTCGCCGAAGGTGCCGTGCACGATGATCACCGGCGTGGGGCGCTTGCGCGTCGGCTGGCACGACCAGTCGTTGGCCCCGTCCGGCGGGAAGCCCAGGGTCGGCAGCGGCAGGCTGGGGGCCGGGGCAGGCGCAGCCGACACCGGCCCCATCATCGAAACCAGCAGGGCGAGGACGGCCAGGACTCCGAGGGCGACACGACGCATGTCCCCCTCAACGAGCCGACGTGACAGCGGTCACGCTCAGCTGCGCCCCGCGCCGCCGTCCCAGCCGTGGGTCGTGTGCCTTAGAGCGCGCGATGGCGCGTGCTCGGGCACACGACCCGAGGAGCGGGCAGGGGCTACCGCAAGCAGCCGGTCACGCTCAGTTGCGGCCCCCGCCGCCACCGCCGCCGCCACCGGGCGCGGGCGGCGGCTTGCAGACCACCGAGTCCGACGGCGTGTACGTCGTGGAGAAGACCTCGCGCTTGGCGACCTCGCCGGAGCCGGGCTCCTTGAAGATCCGGGTGACGTCGATGTCGAAGCCGGCGTACCCGCTGTTGGGATAGCAGTCCGGCGTGTCGAGCGTCCGCGTCTGGGGCTGGGTGAAGTTGTGGCGCTCGCCGGTGACGCTCTCGATGTCCCAGATCTTGGTGGAGTACATGCTGACCGTCACCGCGCCCTGGTTCGACGAGCTCGCCGGGGAGACCTTGGCGCTGACCAGCACGCCGTAGTCGGTGTCGTTCTCGAAGCGCAGGTCGACCGCGCCCCAGGCGACGGTGGCCTCGCGCCCGACCGGGTAGCGGTCGATGTAGAACGAGTGCGGCTTGTGCTCGACGTCCTTGAGCCCGGCGAAGAACATCGCGTTGAACAGCGTGGTCGCCATCTGCGAGACGCCGCCGCCGAGGTCCTCCTTGAAGATGCCGTTGCTGATGATGAAGCCCTCGGTGAAGCCGTTCTCGCGGGTGCGCTCCCCCACGATGTCGTTCATCGAGAAGACCTCGCCCGGCTCGAGCACGGTGCCGTCGATGATCTCGGCGGCGCGGCCGATGTTGGTGTTGCGATATTCGGCGTAGGGGTAGTAGGTCGTGAACGTCGAGACCCGCTCCTTGATCTTCAGCGCGCGGGCGTCCTCGGTGGTGAAGTCGGGCTCCACGACCGAGGCCTTGACCTCGATCTCGCGCTGGCCGGACGGCGCCACCACGGTCTCGAGGAACGCGTCGCTGATGTCCGCGGGGTCGTAGTCGACGCCGGGCTTGCCCTTGATCACCTTCGGCTTGCCGTTGACCAACTCGATCCGGGCGTCGACGGGCGCGCCGGCATCGCCGACCTTGCCCTTGACCCGCGCGGTCAGAGCCTTCTCGTCGAGCTCGGGCACCAGCTCGCCGTCCTCGGCGACCATCGTGACGACCTTGCCGATGTCGGCGGGCCGCAGGTCGACCTTGCTCTTGTCGAAGACCAGCGTCACCGGCCCGGAGACGGCCGGGTTGGCGAACTCGTCGAGCGCCTCCTGCACGTCCGCCTCGTCCACCTCCGGCGGGGCCGGCTGCAGCTCCAGCTCGGCGCGCCCGTCCTCGGAGAGGTACGCCGCCATGAGGGCGTCGCGGGTCTCCTCCGGGTCGACGGCCTCGCCCACGACGGGCTCGGTGACCTTGACCTTGCCGCCCTTGAAGGCGATGCCGCCCTCGACCGGGGGCGTGCCGACTCCCTTGTTGAGCCGCTCGATGACCGCGTCGACGGACTCGTCGTCGGTCTCCACGACCGCGTCGAGGTCGTCGCCGCCGGTGTAGTAGTCCCACAGTCGCTTCGGCGACCAGCTGCGCTCCGCGCCGGCGTCCGCGACGGAGGCGGCGTAGTCGACACTGAGGCCTGCCTTGTCGGGCGCGACCTGCTGGGTGCGGCCGTCGACGTCGAGGGTCATCGTGCGGCTGGTGCGCTCGCCGAGCTCTTCCTCCAGCTCGTCCTGGGCTGCCTCCTTGCTCATCCCGCCGACCTCCACGCCGGACACCGTCGTGCCGCGTGGCACGTTGGCGCCGGCGAAGGCATAGGCGGCGGCATACAGCGCACCGAAGAGCAGGACCAGCCCGAGCACCAGGAGGACGACGACGCGTCCCCCCTTGCTCTCGTTCGTGGTCGTGGCGGGGTCAGGAGTCACCGCGCCATCCTAGGCGGGAGGCTTGGCCCGCCGTGGAATCGTCGCGAGCCCCCACACGATGACGACGAAGGCGCTGACCAGCACGAGGTAGCCCGAGGTGTCCGAGGCGAGCACGAAGTCACCCTCCGGCCGGCCGGTCATCACCAGGGCCACGATGATGATCCAGCCGAGGCAGAACGCGGGTCGCCCCCACCAGACGCGCGGCGTCGCCACCAGCATCGCGACGGTCGCCGCCAGTCCCAGCGACATCCCCCACCACCGGCTGTGCAGCGCGACCAGCGACAGGCTGGTCAGCAGGCCGGCGACCAGGCTATAGAAGGCGAGTCCAGTGCGAGCGAGGAGCTCCACCCTCAGAGCCCGGCGAAGAGGTCGGTCTCCAACCCCTCGTCGTTCAGCTCACCCTGGGTGCCCTTGGCGATCCGGAAGAACTCCAGCCCCCAGGCCTCGTTGCCGACGTTGTTGGACAGCGCGAAGAACGGTCCGTCGACGGTGATCTGGGTGGCGTGCGCCTTGAGCGCGGCCATCTTCTGCTCGAAGTAGTCGGTGCCGTCGACGACGGCGGCAAGCAGGTCGTCGGGCGTCACGAAGTGCGGCAGCGGCCCGTCGGGGTCCATCCCCTCGAACGACGCGGTGTCCCCGGCCTCGCGCAGCGCTCGCAGGCCGGCGCGCATCCGGCTCTCCGACATCGCGCCCCAATAGATCTTGGCGATGTCCCAGGGCTCCCCCAGCTCCAGCTTGTACGACGCGACGGCCGCGAGCTGGGCGGCGTACATCGCGACGCGGTGCGCCTGGATGTGGTCGGGGTGGCCGTAGCCGCCGAACTGGTCGTAGGTCACCAGCACCTGCGGGCGGACCTCGCGGATCACCTTGACCAGCTCGTCGGCGGCCTCGGTGAGGTCGGCGGCCCAGAAGGCGTTGGCGTGGATGTCGTCGGCGGCGACCGCGTGGCCGTCCTCGTGCCACTTCATCCCGGAGTCGCGGAAGCGCCCGAACCCGCCGAGGTAGCGGTGGTCGGTGACCCCCAGCGCGGCCATCGCGTCGGCGAGCTCGCCCTTGCGGTGCTCGCCGAGGCGGTCCTCCTTGTCGGCGGCCAGGTGCTCGAGCTCGGGGACGAGGATCTCCCCCATCTCGCCGCCGGTGCAGGTCACCAGCGTCACGCCCCGCCCCTCGGCGACATACTTCGCCATCGTGGCGCCCTGGCCGATCGACTCGTCGTCGGGGTGGGCGTGCACCAGCAGCAGTCGCTGGTCGGGAGTCTGCGTCATGCAGGCAAGCCTAGTCGGGCAGCCGATCCGGCCGCTTCACCCGCTTGGGGGCGGTGGGCAGGACGATGGGTGGCGTCGCCGGCTCGTCGCCCCGGTCCAGCCACCCGTCGTACTCGTCCACGACCATCTCCAGCCGTGCCTCCGGCGCATCGCTGAGCACTGCCCACGGGTGGTCCTCGTCGTCGTCCTCGCCGGCCAGCCGCTCACGCACGACCTCGGCCTCGTATCCAGCCCCGGACAGCACGCGCACAGCGGCGCGCGCGTCGTCCTCCTCGAAGAAGATGCCTCTCACGACCGACGATTCTTCCCGAGGACCGCCGATCGCCGCCAACACCCGCCCCAGCTCGGGCAGGAACGGCCGGTCGGGCTCGAGCCAGTCGACGTCGCCCAGCTCCTCGGGGGCGAGCCAGCGCACGGCGTCGTGCTCACCGGGCACGGGGTCGCCGTCGACCAGCTCGGTGACGGCCACCTCCAGCTCGTGGGTCAGGCCGATCGGGACCACACCGGCGAGCCAGCCGATGACGCGGACGGTGCAGGCGAGCTCCTCGGCGACCTCGCGGCGGATGGCGTCGTCCGGGGTCTCGCCGGGCTCGACCTTGCCGCCGGGGAACTCCCAGCGTCCGGCCGCGGCCGCAGGGGAGGTACGGCGCGCGGCGAGCACGCGGCGACCGCGCACGATCGCTGCGCCGACCACGGGGATGCGGGGCTCGCTGATGGCCTCGCTCCTTCCTGCACCGATTTGTTGTCGAGGGTCCCGGCTGTCGCAACAACACCATGCCGGCGACGCGGGGTCCAGAGAATCCGGGCCAGGTCTCAACCGTCACACCGAAGGGCTGACCCCTCATGATCGCTCGCCCACGCAGGGCCCGTCCGGCTTCTCACATGTTCGTCGCGACGGCTCTCGCCACATCCGCGCTCTCGCTGGGTCTCGCCGCCCCCGCTCACGCCGACCCGGTGCCGGCGCCGTACGCCGCGAGCGCCCGGGGCGAGATCGTCAGCTTCGGCGCGATCAGCCTCCCGGGGCTGCCGTCGCTGGCCGACGTGGCGCTCGGTGAGGTCACCGGCAGCGTCACCTCCTCCGGGTCGCCGCGCACCGGTGCGAGCGCGGCGGTGCTGGGCGGCACGGGCCTGGCCGGCCAGCTGCCTCCGGGACTCCCGCGCGTCACGCAGAGCGCCTCGGCCGCGGACAACGCGGCCCCCGTGAGCGACGCGACCCCGGGTGGTGCGATCCCCGGGTTCGGCAGCGTGGGCGCGTCGTCCACGAGCGCGCACGCGCGCTGGGCCGGCGACGACACCTGCCTGCCGGCGGGCACCACGCTGACGTCGTCGAGCGTGACGACGGCCGGCGTCGAGCTCGGGTCGATCACGCTTCCCTCCCTGCCACTTCCTCTCCCGCTCCCCCAGCCGCCGAGCCTGTCGCTGCTCTCCTGGCCGGCAGGGGCGTCGGTCTCGGAGACCACCCGGCTGGTCGCGTCGTCGACGCCCGGTGACTACGACGCCCGCGCGGTGGAGTCGCGGGTGCAGGGCTCGGCCGGCAGCTTCTCGATGTTCGGCGGCCAGCTGGTGGTCAGGCTCGCGAGCCGCCCCGAGCTCACGGCGTACGCCGATGGCACCGCCCCCGGGCGGGTGACGTGGACGCCGCCCACGGTCGCCGCGACGATGGCCGGTCAGCCGGTGCCTATCCCGGCGAACGGTGCGCAGTCGTTCGCGCTGCCGGAGAATCCGCTGCTCAAGGCCGAGATCTCGACCGGGAGTCTGACCCAGCAGGTCAGCGCCACCGCCGCGTCCGGCAGCGCGAGCGCCCTGCACGTCAAGGTCGCTCTGCTGGGCGTCACGCTCCTCGAGGGCGACATCTTCCCGATGAGCGTGAGCGCGACCGCCCCGGTGGGCGGCCTGGAGTGCATCGACCCGGCGAAGGTCGACACCGACAAGGACGGCCTCATGGACGCCCAGGAGAAGCTGCTCGGCACCGACCCCAAGAAGGCCGACACCGACGGCGACGGCCACGTCGACGGAGCGGAGGTCGCCGCCGGCACGAACCCGCTCGACCCGAAGTCCCCGGCGCCCACGCCCACCGACCCGACTCTCCCGCCGACGCCGCCGACCACCCCGGGCACGCCGACCATCCCCGACCCCCCGAAGCAGCGCGACCGCGACAGGGACGGGCTCACCGACGCTCGCGAGCGCCGGCTGGGGACCAACCCGCGGCGTGCGGACACCGACCGCGACGGTCTGCGTGACGGTGCGGAGGTCAAGCGCTACAAGACCAACCCGCGCAAGAAGGACACCGACCGTGACGGGATGAGCGACGGTCGGGAGGTCCGCAAGGGCCGCAACCCCCTGCGTCCGGGACGCTGAGCCGGAGCCCGATCCGCACGCTCTGACTGCCCACGAGCCGTAGCCACCGACCTGGGGTCGGTGACTACGGTTCTTTCATGCCTGACTCAGTCACCGACAGCGCACCCGTGCCCGACCTGCGCCTGCGACGGGGCGACGAGCACGTCGCCGAGATCGACGCGCTGGCCGCTCGGTACGGCGGGCGGGTCGGCGTGGACGCCGTGACTGCAGACCTCAACCGTCAGGGACGCCGCACGTGGGCGCCCGGCCGCGCCGTACGCCGCGTCTTCACCTGGGACGCCGCCGACCGACGCGACCCGCAGTGGTGGCCGCAGGGCATCTCGTGGGGCTCTGCCGGTGGGCGGGAGCACTTCGTGACGACCTGGTATGCCAAGGAGACCAGGGGCGAGAAGCACGGTTCGCGGATCAGCTTCTATGACCCGACGACGCGGCGCTATCGCCACGTCCTGCTGGTCACGGCGACCCTCGACGGCGAAACTGCCGGGTGCGTCCCGCTGAGCATGCACGCGGGCGGCATCGTCTGGGCCGGCTCGTGGCTGCACGTCGCAGCGACGGCGACGGGCTTCCACACCTTCCACGTGGACGACATCCTGCGAGTGCCGGACGCGCACGCGGCCGAGACGCTCGGCTATCGCTATGTGCTGCCGGTGCGCTTCACCCACCGGGCCGAGACCGCGGAGGGGGTGGAGCGGCTGCGCTACTCGTTCCTGAGCCTGGATCGGAGCACATCGCCGGCGGAGCTGCTGGTGGGCGAGTACGGCAGACGCAAGCAGACCCGGCGCCTGGCGCGCTTCCCGCTGGACGCGGGCTTCCTCCCCTGGCGCGATGCCGAGGGCCGCACGCATCCGCTGAGCGTCGAGACCACTGGCGTGGCCGGGATGCAGGGCGCGGTGCGGGCGGACGGCGAGCTCTACGCGACCACGTCGCACGGCCCCTGGGGGCTGGGCTCGGTGTACGTCGGGGAGCCGGGCTCGATGCGCCGGCGCCGTCGGGCGACGCCGTTCGGTCCTGAGGACCTGACGTGGTGGCCAGAGACCGGCCTGCTCTGGACGGTCACGGAGCACCCGCGTCGCCGGTGGATCTGCGGGCTTGCGCGCCCGCACGTCACCCGTTCCTGACACGCCGGGAACGCAAAACGGCCGCCCCTGCATCACGCAGGGCGGCCGACTGTGTAGATTCAACAGGGCGGTCCGGACCATTCTCGCGCAGCGGCGAACAGAGAATGGCCCGGACCGCGTCTGTGTGTCCCGACTTGTGAAGTTGTGGAACCGGGGGCCGCGGGAGCTAACCCCCGTGGGCCGGGGTTCAGCCCCGAGGCGGTGCGAACACCGCCCCGGGGCCTTGCCCTAGCAGAGCGTCGCTAGATCAGCGAACGCGCGTGACGGCGCGACCCTGGCGGGTGGCGTCGGTCGCACGGACCAGGACGACGTACTTGGTGAAGCGACCCTTGTTGGTGTCGCGCACGCGGAACGTGGTCTTGCCGGTGCTCCACAGGTTCTTCGTGGCAATCAGCACCCGACCGCCGTTGGCGACGCGGTAGAGCTGAGCCGAAGCACCGCCGGCCGCAGGCGTCGTGGTGACGCGGAGAGCGTCACGCTTGCGCCCGTTGTTCGGGCCGCTCAGGTCCACCTTGATGTACTTGGGCGGCTCGATCTCCTCCGCGCCGAAGGTCACGGTGTCCGTCTGGCGGGCCTCAGGAATCAGGTCGCCAGCGGAGTCGCGAACGACTGCCGTAACGGTGGCCGTGCCCGCCTTGGCACCCTGGTAGACGTAGGTCGCCTCGCCCTGGGCGTTGGTGGTCGCGGTGGTGTTCCCGTCGCCGTCCTGGAGGTCGTCCGGGCCGGTGCGGAAGAACCGAACACTGAGACCCTGGATCGGCTCACCGTTCTGGTCGACAGCCTTGTAGGTCGTGGTGACCGTGCTGCCCACCGGCTGGGTCGCCCCGCCGGAGTGGCTGATCGAGTACTCAGACGCGGTGTAGTCCACGACGTACCAAGAGACGGTCTCAGACTCGTCGGTCACGGTCTTGGTGGCCGTGGTGCGCTGAGCCTGGAAGCCCGCCAGAACGGCGTCGCTGTCGGTCCACACGTTGGACGCGTTGGTCCAGGAACCCGTCACGGTCATGTCGCCAGCGCCAGTGCCGGACGCGGTGACGGCGGGGGCGTCGCCCAGGTACTGCGACGTGACCGAAAGGCTGCTGAGCGAAGCGTTGGCAGCGTTCTCGGACAGCGTGACGCTCTCCGCGGTCAGGTTGCCGAACTGGTCCTTGGTGAATACGTCGAACTTCACCGTCTCCGTCGTGGGCGCCTTCGGCAGCGACTCGACGGTCTGGTTGTCGGCGAGTGCAACCTCGACAGAGCCGGGGTTGAGCGCGTCGTTCGACGTCCAGTCCACGGTGATCGGGCTCGTGTTGGAGACACCGCCCGTCGTGGCCGAGATCGTGGACTTGACCTTGCCGTCGTCATCGAAGCCGGAGTCGCGACCAATGGCCACCGTCACCCACGCCTTACCGTCGGCGTCAGTGGTGACCGTGGTCTCCTTGCCAAGGTCCTTCCAGGAGCCGTACAGACCACCCGCAGCCTTAGCGGGCTCTGCAACGAGGCCAGCCTCGGTGGCAGCCGGGGTGGTGAAGAAGCCGTTGTCGGTCTTGAGGGTCACCGTCTGGTTCGCCATCGGGGTGCCAGTGCCATCAGCCTTGTTGGTCACGCGGACCTGGAAGGTCACGGGACGACCCGGCGTCGCGACGTTGTCGACCAGCTCCTCGTAGGAGTCGTTCTCACCCGCCGTGGTGTCGACGTCCGCAGTCAGACCAACGGAAGCGACAGTCGCGTTGACCAGCCAGTCGACAGTCAGCGCCTCGGTCGCGTCCACGCCCACGCCACCGGCGGTGCCAGTCGCCGTGAGAACGTCACCGAGCTCGTCGGTCTGGCCGGTCGCCGGCGTAACAGCGGGGTCCGTCAGCGAGATGGCGAAGGAACCGTCAGACGCAGTCTTCACAGTCGCCGACTCCGCACCCGTGCGGGTCGTGCCGGCAGGCTGGCTGGCCTGCGCGGAGACGATCGCGTCGTTGCCGGCGGGCGTCGTGTCGAGAGTGATCGCCAGGTCGCGACCACCCAGGGTGGTGCCGTCAGCAAGCTGAAGCTTGCCAGCGAACTCCTGGACGGTGCCAGCCTTGCGCTGTGCGGGCGACTTCTCGCCCCACACGACGTCAGACTCACCGATCTTCAGGGAGGCAGGCGCGATGGACAGGTCGCCCGTGCCCTGGCCGGGAGTGTTATCGCGGTTCACGTACGCGTTCAGCGTGAACGTTCCACCCGGCAGGAAGGAAGCGGTCGCGGGGAGCGCGATCTCGGCCTTACCGTCGGTGCCAGCCGAAGCAGCGGGCATGGTGTAGGTCCGCGCCTTGTCCGTGTCGGTCGGCTTGAAGGGGACGTAGTCCCACGCGTACTGGACCGTCGCAGCAATCGGGTTGCCCTGCTGGTCCTTGACCGTCACCTGGAGGTCGCCAGCGGCAACCTCGTCCACGTCAAAAGCGTTTCCGTCCTTCGAGGCGAAGGCGATCGAGTCGGGAGCAGCCGTGTAGGACGTGATGGTCACGTCCTGGGCGTACTCGGCGCCGTTGTCGTACGCACCGTTGGCGTTGTCATCCGCGTAGTACTTGTGCGCACCGACCGTGACGCCGGTGAAGACAACCTGACCACTGGCGTTGGTCACGCCGCCGTTCGAGGGCGTGCCATTGCCTGTGCCGCCGGCAGCAGCAACAGCGGCGCCCGCGACGGGCTTGTTGTTCTGGTCCACCACGGTGACAGTGACCTCGGTGGTGCCAGTGGCGCCAGCAACCTGGGCCTGCTTGGTCGTAGCGGTCAGGCCACTGATGGTCTGCTTGTAGGCGTTGAAGGCCTGGGCGTCGCTGGTGCCGCCGACGGACGAGCGAACCGCGAACTGGTTCAGCGCGTTCGTGCCGGTCTCATCAAGCAGCGTGGAGGTGACCGGGACAGTCGCCTTGAAGGCGCGGCTGGTGGCGCCGGCGGTCGCAGCAGCGATCTCGACAGTGCCCGCGCCCGTGCCACCCTCGACGGTCGCGATGGTCGGGTCGACAGTCAGGGACGACGTCGTGCCGGACACAATCGCGGTTCCGGCCGTGGAGCCATTGTTCGGGAGATAGAAGCCCACCGAGTCGTTCGAGTTGAGCTCGACGGACTCCGCGGTGGTGGAGACGACCACGCCGGTGACAACGCTGGGGGCGCCAACGGCCACATTCTGGTTCGTCATGCCCTGGGCGGTGACAGTGACGGTGGTGTTGTAGATGGCCGCTGCCGGGGTCCACTCGAGGGCGAACTGACCATTGGCGCTACGCGTAGCCGACCCGATGACCTGCGCCGTACCGCCGGCCGGAGTGTAGGTGAACTCGACCTTGTCGGCGCCCGCCGGAGCGTTGGCGACGAGGCTGACAGTGGTGTTCTGCCCGTCGTTCTTGATGGAGACGTCGTCCGTGCCGGCGGGCGACAGGAGCTCCGTCGCCGTCGTGCCAGATGCAAGGGACTCTGCCGAAGCCGAAGAGGCGAAGAACGGGAGACCCGTCACCGCCAGAGCGGTGATGGCGGTCGTCGCCAGCCCCCGCTTAATGCCGCTGCTGTTCATTGCTGTTCCTTCCGGAGTGTTATTCACGGCCGGAGTCGTTCATCCCCGTCCGCGTGCGCACCCAGAGAGGGCGCGCAGTGTTCACGAGTTCCCGCTCGTGCGCAGTAGGGAGACTAAGGTCTCAGCCCACACGCTTGCGGGCTTGTTGTAACTCGAAGCAAAACGCGCAAGAAACATGTTTCGGGGACGTAACCGGTGTGTACTCTCGCGCGTTGACCTTGGGACCAGGGGGTGTCCCGAGCGGGAGCACAGGGCGTTCGGGGCCACCCCGCCTGCTGCTCTAGAGTTCACGCGCGCGTGAGCTCGGACATGACTGGTCAGGGGGACCACAGCTTCATGAGTGTTAGCCGACGGCGTGGACGGCCACAGCGACTGCCTGAGGACACCAGTCCGATCACATCGGCGACGATCTCCGTGCCGAAGCGGCTGGCCTGGCTGCTCGCGGTCTCGCGGATTCTGTCCCCCGACGAGCGGATGTCGCGGCGCGAGTTCTTCCTCGAGCGGCTGCACGAGCAGGGAGTCGCCTCGGACGCGTCGCGACTCAGCCGCTGGGAGTCCGGCAACCAGCCCATCGCCGACTCTGTAGTGGTCGCCTATGAAGGAGCGCTCGACCTACCCTCCGGCGCGCTGCTCGCCGTCGCCCGCGGCCTCCAGCGCGCGCTCGGCACCGAGGCCGCCGCCCGTCGTACTCCCCCGTCCCTGGCTGGGGCCGAGGACGACCTCGACAAGCTGATCGGCATCGTCGAGGTCGGCGGCGCCAGCGGTGGCGACTGGCTGTCGCTGGCGGTCGAGCTGTCGCGCTACGACCGCGTCTATCTCCCCGAGCGCAGCTGGATGGACCTCTCCGCCTCGCTGGTCGCCGACCTCACCCGGTCGGTGGGCGCCTCCTACGTACGACGCTACGAAGCCGCCTCGCTGCTGATGGCCCACCCCGTCGCCCGCCGCTACATGCTCCGCGCACTCGGCGAGCACCTCATGCATCCCGACGTCCAGGTCGTCATCCCCACCCTCAACCTGCTCCAGGAGATCGAGGACAAGGCTGCCAGCGACCTCGTCCTGCGCCTGATGACCAGCGAGCACCGCGTGCTCAGCTCCGGAGCGCAGAGCGTCGCGGCCGGCAAGCTCGCCCGCCACCACTTCTCCCCCGAGGAGACCCAGATCCTCGTCCGGCACGCGATCCACAGCCTGCGGACCACTTCCGGCGGATCAGGGGGCCGGCGAGGGCTCGACGCCATCGACCTCGCCGTGCAGCTTCCTCTCGACTCCTTCCAGCGCGTCCGCCAGAGCCTCAAGGACCCGCGCATGGTCCAGTCCCTCGAGTGGGCGCGCGACAGCGGCGAGCTGGTGCCCGTCGACGTGGCCCGCACCGTGGCGCGCGGCCTCGCCACCGCCGTACAGGCCGAAACCCCGGCGCCCCATGCCGCCGAACCCGACCCGATGCTCCAGCAGCTGATCCGCGAGGCGCTCTTCCACTCCCGCAAGACCCGGCGCATCCAGGCCGGACTGCTCCTGGCAGCCAGCCCCTATGCCGCGTCCGTGGCCCACTGCTGTCTCCAGCTCGCCCAGGACCCCAACGACTTCGTCGCCGCCCGCGCCTGGGGCGTCCTCGCCCTCGTCGGCCACGGCCGCCGGCGCACCGAGGTCGCCGAGCTGGCGCTCACCGAATCGCGCGCACCCGTGCAGTCCCGGGCGCTGCTCACCCTCGGGATGAGCCCCGTGACCCTCGACCCTCAAGAGGCGACGAGCATCGCCCACTGCGCGCGGGTCACCGACATCCCCGCCATCCGACACTCGGCGATGTTCGCGGTCGGCATGTCCGGCAGCAACGCCCTCGACGAGCTCGCCACGTGCGACTCCGAGTGGCACCGCCGGGCCGCCAGCTGGTGGCGCATGCTCGGCCCGGCGCTGCACGATCCGGAGACGCTGCCGGCCTGAGGCCCTGGAGCTACCTCGAGCGCGGCTGCCGCGCCAGCTGCCGGCTCTGCGCCACAAGCCGTCCCGTGGAGTCCCAGATCTCGCAGTCCTCCTCGAACATCCCGCCCGCCATGTTGCGCGTCGCGTGGCGGACCTTGAGCCACCCCGGCGCGGGCGTGGCCCGGATGTGCGCGGTCAGCTCGAGCGTCGGCGCCCAGCCCGGCATCCCGAGGTCGAACGTCACCGGCGGCAGCGCGTCGAGGACCAGCAGCAGCGAGATGGGGTCGGGCTCACGACCGTCGGGGAAGCGGAACCACGCCTGCAGGGCCCCCTCGTGCGACGGGTCGCCCACCGCCCAGCCGATGTAGGCCGGATCGATGCGCATGTCGAAGCGCTCCATCAGCGGCGCGGCCTTGCGCATCTCCTCCGGGGAGTCGCGCGTCGACACGCACTCCTCCGGCGGGGGCATGGCCGGCTCCTGCGCCGTCGTACGCACGTCGTCGGGCAGCGCCGACAGATCGCCGTACGTCGCGAGCACGCTGATCCGTGCGTCGTCACCCTGGTGCAGGTCCGCCGACATCGTCGCGATGCTGCCCCCGTCACGCAGCACCCGCGTGGTTACCGCCGCCGGCCCCGCGGTGGAGGCCGACAGATAATAGGCACTCACGGAGATCGGGTCCGGCTTGCCCGGCACCGTCGCTCGCAGCGCGTTGCCGATCAGCGCCAGCAGGTAGCCGCCGTTGATCCCCTCCCCCACCGACCAGCCGGCGTGGAGGTGGGCGTCGTGCTCGCCAGGACCGATGGATGTGACGGCGATGTCGCGGTCGAACTCAGAGGGCATGGCGGAACTCTAGGCAGGTGTCGCCTGCTACTTCGGCCCGGGGTACGGCGTGGTGCGGGCCATGTCGAGCGCCCGACGAGCGATGTAGGGGGCGGCCTGGTTCTCCAGCCAGGGCCGACCGAACCAGACGAAGCCGTCGACGTTGCGCGCCGCGAGCGCACGCACCGAGCTGTTCATCCCCCACTGGGCGTCCGCGACGCGCACCGTCGGCGGGATGCCGAGGGTGACGCAGCGGGTCATCGTGATGGTGCTGCACGTGCGGGCGTTGTCCTTGAGTCCCCCACGCACGGCCGGGATGACGTCGTTCCAGCTCATCGGGCGACCGGACTTGGCCGTGTCGATGATGAAGTGCTTGGCGCCGTAGCCCTCGCGCTTCAGGATGTCGACGATCTTGGAGCCGTGCACGATGTTCTCCACCGGCCCCGTGTAGTGGGTCGAGTCGAGCGCGAACCCGCGGGCATACCGGATGCCGGTGCTCTTGAGGATCTGGGCGCAGCGCGCGGGGTCGTTGCCGCGGTCGTTCTCGCACCAGTCGGCTGCGCCGGCGTCGATGTAGACATCCGTGTTGGGCAACGCACTGAGCGTCTTGGTCGCAAACGTCAGCAAGCTCGATTTCGCGGCCCGGTCGGGGGCACAGAAGAGGAACGGGCCGTCGGGCTGCATGACGACCAGCGTCGGCGTCTTGCCGATGCCCGAGGCGAGGTTGCGGATCCAGCGGCGATAGCTGGTCTTCTCGGCCTTGGTGGAGCGCCGCTCACACGCCTCGTGCTCCCACGGCTCCATCCGGAACACCGCGAACTGCACGAGCTTGGACGGGTTGCCGTCCTGCGACGCCGCGATGTAGCTCTGCACGCTCTTCTTGATGGAGCCGTCGGGGACGAAGGAGCCGTACCACTTGGTCCGCGGACGCAGCGCGATCTTGCCGAGCAGCTGCTTCGTGGTGCCCGACGCGCGCTGGTACGGCGCGTAGACCTGGTCCTGCGGCCCGTCGTACACCCCCCACATGCGGTTGGCCAGCGGGTTGGTCGGGTTCTCGGCGTACGCCTTCTCCGGGGTCTGCCACACCTCCGTCCGCGACGAGGACGCAGCGAGCCGGACGTCAGTCACAGCCGCGGAGGCGGCGGACGACGAGGACTCGACGGGCAATCCGGCGAGGGTGGCGAGGGCGACGGCCGCGGCGGCGAGGGCAGACAGCGCCCAGCTCCGAGAGCTCAGCGGGCGACGGGTGACGACAGATCTCATGATGGCAAGAAGGCTAGGACGAGAGGGCCCGGCGAACAGTGTTCAGACGTGCCGGAAATCCACGCGCTCGCGACGGGCTACGGGCCGGTGACACCCGGACCAGGCCGGCCCCTTCGCTGGTCGAGCAGGCCGCGCCGCCCCGCTCGTTGGTCGAGCAGGCCGCGCCGCCCCGCTCGTTGGTCGAGCAGGCCGCGCCGCCCCGCTCGTTGGTCGAGCAGGTTGCGCCGCCCCGCTCGTTGGTCGAGCAGGTTGCGCAGCAACCGACGTCGAGACCCCCATCTCCAACCCGCCCCTGTGGACAGTTGATGGGCCGCCAGAAAAAGTTTCGAATGTTGTCCACAATCCGAGACCAGACCAGGTCAAACCAGGGGTCAATGTCGGTGGCACCTGTTTGAGTGATCTGCATGGCGACCACCCCGAACGCCCCCGACGACACCGGACCCGGTGCCATCGGCGGCGCCGTCGGGATGGTCGGTCTGGCCGACCATGCCCTGACCGGGCTGGACTCCGTGCTGTGGGCCACCCGCCCGTGCGATGACCTCCTCGAAGGCGTCGCCGCCCTCGAAGCTCTCCGCGCTCACCTCGCCGCCGTCGAGGCCGAGTTGTTGGCCGAGGTCCACGCGCGTGCCGCGGCGAAGACCGAGCTGGCGTGGGCCTCAACCGGGGACTGGTTCACCCACCTCGCCGGCCTGCGCCGCGCCCAAGGCAAACGCGCGGTCGACCACTCCGGCCTGTTGCGCGGTGAGCGCCGCGCCACCCTCGAAGCCCTACGACGTGGGGACGTCTCGCCCGAACAGGCGGCCGTGATCGTCGACGCCATCGAGCAGCTCCCCACCAACCCCCAGCTCCGCGCCGAGGCCGAGGCACTCCTGCTCGCGGAGGCGGGGGTGTTGGATGCCTCCGAGCTCGCCAAAGCAGCCCGCCACCTCATCCACGTCATCGACCCTGAGCGCACCGAACGCGATCTCGAGAAGGCCCTCGACCGCGAGGAACGCGCCGCCCACCTCAACCGGTTCCTCTCCATCATCGACGACGGCGCCGGCGGCGTCCGCCTCAAAGGACGCGGCTCCGTCGAGGACGCCGCCATCCTCAGAGCAGCACTCCTGCCGCTCACCAAGCCCCAACCCGCGCTCGACTCCGGTGAGGAGAACGGCACCGGTGATGGCGGTTGTAGTGGTGAGGTGATCGATCCCCGCGATCACGGCGCACGCTTGTGGGACGCGTTGATTCAGAACGCTCAGCACGGGCTGGACACCGACCAGGCCCCCGAGTGCCACGGCGCCAGGCCCCGGGTCACGGTCACCATCGACTACCAAGCTCTGGTCGGCCACCTGAACCGGACCGCGCCTGCGACGCCCGAGGGCAACATCGATTGGCCGCTGCTCGGCCTCGACCACACCGGCACCACCACCGGCTTGGCCGCAGACCTCACCGCCGGGCTCGGGGTCACCGACGAAGGACTCGTCATTTCCGCCGCGACAGCCCGCCGGCTGGCGTGTGATGCCGACATCATCCCGATCGCCCTCGGGGGTCCGAGTGAGCAGCTCGATGTCGGTAGGGCCTACCGACTGGTCACCCCCGCGTTGTGGCGGGCCCTCGTCGTCCGCGACCGGCACTGTGCGTTCCCCGCCTGCACCCGGCCGCCGGTGATGTGCCACGCCCACCACATCACCCACTGGGCCGATGGCGGCCCCACGTCGTTGGACAACATGGTGCTTCTGTGCGGACACCACCACCGCACCATCCACCACACGCCCTGGGAAGTCAGGCTCAACCCCAGCGATGGGCTGCCGGAGTTCCAGCCGCCGCCAAGAAGGCGACAGCGAGACCCCGACCGACCACCAGCCCAACCACCCGACTGGGTCAGACACCGACCACGCCGCGAATAGCACCCCGAGAACACGGGGGATCTCGACGTCGGGCGCTGCGCGCCCTGCTCGATCAACGAACGGGGCGGACCGCCTCCGGTCTGCGCTGCGCGCCCTGCTCGATCAACGAGTGCCGCGCGCGCCCTGGTCGGGCGGGTCTCGACGTCGGTTGCTGCGCAACCTGCTCGACCAACGAAGACGGGCGACCCCGACACCAACCAGGGATAGCGAGACCGTTTCCGTCTGAAACCCGCGGTTAGCAAGAACGAGGTGTCGGCGTCCCTAGGGTTGATGCTGGGCCGATTGTCTCGGGCCACAGCTCTGTCAAGGGGGATGCAAATGGCGAGCGAGCGACACTCGCACCTGCACCCTGCCCGGAGTGGGCCCGGCGGCTCTCGCTTCGCGATGATCAGCATCGGCTGTCTGCTCGTTGGCCTCGCGCTCTACATCATCCTTCCGCTCCCGATGGCAGCCCGCGAGAACATCTACAGCGTCGTCGCCACGTCATCGATCGCCGTGGCCTTCCTCGGGCTGATGATCAACCGCCCCGCGCCTTTCCGGGGCTGGCTGGTGGTGGTGCTCGGCTTCTCCACCTGGGTGCTCGGCGACGTCGTCTGGAACATCGAATACTCGGTCTTCGACAGCTACTCCCATCCTGGCTTCTCCGACGCGATCTACATCAGTGGCTACATCGTGATGGCCAGCGGCGGCCTGATGCTGGTGCGCTCGCAGGAGGACCGCGGTCTCCAGTCGCTGCTCGACGCCTCCATCGCCGCGGTCGGAGTGGGTGTGGCGCTCGGAGTCTTCGTCCTCGTCCCCCTGGCCACGGAGCGGGACACCACCCTTGCCGCCGACCTGGTCACCACGGCGTACCCGCTCGGCGATCTGCTGCTGCTCTTCGTGCTCGTCCGCCTGTGGACGGCCCCCGACGGGTTCACCTGGGCCTACGGGTTCCTGATGGCCGCGATCGGAGCGACCTTCGTCGCCGACGTGGCCGAGAGCCTGCGCGCCGACATCCCGATGGCCGACTCTCCGATGGCGCTGGAGGCCGGCTGGCTGACCGGCTATGTCCTGCTCGCCTGCGCCATGCTGAGCCCCGGCCACTCGGCGCCGATCGGCCCACCCTCGACCGAGGAGGAGCACCGCAGCCAGCGGCGCAGCCTCGTGGTGCTGAGCCTCGCCTCCACCCTGCCCGCGCTCGTCCTGCTGCTCACCGGAGCGCTGGGCAACGACGTCCCCTGGTTGCTGATCGGGATCGGCTCCCTGGCGATGTCCGCACTCGTCCTGACCCGGATGCGAGGCCTGATCACCCAGGTGCAGGCCCAGTCGCGTCAGCTCGCCACGGTGGCCCGTCGCGACGCCCTGACCGGCATCCCCAACCGCCGCAGCTGGGACTACGAGCTGGCCCGCGCCTGCGAGAGGGGCCGCGAGCTCGGCACGTCGGTGTGCGTCGCGATCCTCGACCTCGACCACTTCAAGACCTACAACGACACCCACGGCCACCCCACCGGCGACCAGCTCCTGCGCGATGTCTCCCGTGCGATGAGCCAGCTGGTGGGCGAGGTGGGCACGCTCGCCCGCTACGGCGGCGAGGAGTTCACGGTCCTGGTCGAGGACATGGACCTCGACGAGTTCGTCACGCTGGTCGAGCGGCTGCGCGCCGCCGTGCCGGACGGGCAGACGTTCTCAGCCGGGGTGGCCCGCTGGAACGCCAGCACCGATCCGAGCACGGTCGTCGACGACGCCGACGAGGCGCTCTACGTCGCCAAGCGTGCCGGGCGCGACCGGACCGAGGTCTACGGCCGCAACCGGCAGTAGCAGATCAGTGCGACTGGGCCGCCCGACGCTCGTACTCCGCGCGCGCCCCGCGGTCGATGTCGGTGAGCGTCTTGTCGGCCCCCATCGCGTGGCTGATCGAGTCGCGCAGCCGCCGCGGCAGGATGTTGGACGAGTAGTAGATGCCCTTGGCGTACTTCGGCACCCAGGTCTCGAAGCGGGGACGCTGGGCGACGCCGATGATCGCTGCGGCGACCTCCTCAGGCTTCACCGGCTTCATGCCTCGCGTCGCCGACACCCCGGCCGCGAGCTCGGTCGCGACGACGGTGGGCAGGATGCACGACACGTCGACCCCGCTCGGGGCGAGCTCGGAGGCCATCGCCTCGGTGAAGCCGACGACGGCATACTTGCTGGCGCTGTACGTCGCGCCGTTGGCGATCCCGACCCGGCCCACGGCCGAGGCGACGTTGATGACGTGGCCGTGCCCGCGCTCGATCATCCCCGGCGCGACCAGCTTGGTGCCGGTGATGACGGCACGCAGGTTGATGTCGATGATCCGGTCGGTGGAGTCGTCGGTCTCCTCCACCAGCGGCGAGAGCGGCATGATGCCGGCGTTGTTGACCAGGATGTCGATCGGCCCCTGCGCCGCGGCGTACTCGATGAAGGCGGCGTAGGAGCCGCGGTCGGCGACGTCGACGGTGTGACCCACCGCCCCTCCCCCGACCTGCAGGGCAGCCTTGGCCGCGACGTCGTCGTCGAGGTCACCGATCACGACGTGGGCGCCCTGCGCCGCGAACTGGTGGGCGGTGGCGAGACCGATGCCGCGGCCGGCTCCGGTGATGACGACGCGGGAGCCGCGCAGGCTGCGCAGTGGGGTCTTGGACATGGGTTCCTGCTCTCTTCTGGGGGGAGGGTGAGCGCCGGGTTCAGCGGCGGGGGTTCAGCGGCGGGCGAGGTCGATCGGCTGGCCGTCCTGGGGGAACGGCAGCGAGTGGTTGTTCATCGGAGCGCGATAGCGGGGGTCGACCGACCAGGTGAAGTCACGCAGCAGGTGGTGCATCACGGCCTTGATCTCGGCGCCGGCGAAGTGCAGTCCCAGGCACTTGTGCACGCCGCCACCGAACGGCTCCCACGCATAGCGGTGGGACTTGTCCTCGCGGCGGGGCTCGGCGAAGCGCTCGGGGTCGAAGGTCTCGGGGGATGTCCAGAGCTCCTCCATCAGGTGGCTGAACTGCGGCGCCAGGGAAACGAAGCGCCCGGCCGGGATCCGCACGCCGAGCACCTCGGTGTCCTTGACCGTGCGTCGTACGACGACAGGCACCGGCGCCACCAGGCGCAGGCACTCCTTCATCACCAGGTCGAGCGAGGTCAGCTGGTCGAGCTCGTCGAGGCTCGGCGCCGGACCGAGCGCCTCGGACTCCTCGCGACAGCGCTGCTGCCACTCGGGGTGCTGGCCCAGCTGCTGGAGCATCGTGGACAGCGTGATCGTGGAGGTGTCGTGCGCCGCCATCATCAAGAAGATCATGTGGTTGACGACGTCGTCGTCGCTGAACCGCTCGCCGTCGTCGGTCTCGATGTGACACAGCGCCGAGAACAGGTCGTCGGTGCGGGTCGCGCGGCGAGCGGGCAGATAGCTGCGCAGGAACTCCTCCAGGAGTCGGCGCCCCTTGATCCCGCGGTGCCAGCGGGTGAACGGGACGTCCTTGCGGATCAGTGCCGTGGCGGACTGGACGCAGGCGATGAAAGCCTCGTTGACGCGCTCCATCTCCGCCGGCGTGGTGTGCTCGGCGCCGCCCATGAACGTCTCGGCGGCGACGTCGAGCGTGAGCTGCTTGAGCGCCGGGTAGGCCTGGAAGCCGTCACCCGCCTCCCAGCGGCCGAGACCGTCGACGATGACGGGGTGCATCCCGGCGGCGTAGCCCGTCAGCCGGTCGCGGGTGAAGGCCTGCTGCATGATCCGTCGGTGCAGGTGGTGCTCCTCGAAGTCGAGCAGCATCAGCCCGCGCTTGAAGAACGGCCCCACGAGATAGGTCCACGCCGGCCCGTTGGCGAACGCCTTGTCGGCGTTGCGCAGCGCCGTCTCGCAGGCGTCCGGCCCGAGCAGCAGCACCCAGGGCTCGCCCACCGCACGCATCGCCGACACCGGCCCCTCCGCCTCCCAGTGTCGGCGGAACATCTCCATCGGGTCGCGGGTGTAGGTCGGCAGCTCGCCCACGACCGGCCAGCCGAAGCGCGGGCGTCCGAGCTCACGGGGCCGGGTGGGCAGGGGGGCGGTCGCGGTCATGGGGCGGTGGCGTTCATGGGGGCCTCCCGAGGGGCACGGACGTGTGATGCAGACGACATCTGCGCCCCACTTTGATTCAGACAGGACCGTCTGTCAACATCTCTTCCATGGCCGTCAAAGAGGGGCAGTACCGCGGAGTCAGCGCTGCCGACCGCTCCGCCGACCGGCGCCGGCGCCTGCTCGAGGCCGCCCTCGAGGTCTGGGGCAGCCGCGAGGGTCCCGCGGTCACGATGACCCGGGTGTGCGCCGAGGCAGGGCTGACCGAGCGCTACTTCTACGAGCACTTCACCAATCTCGACGCCGCCCTGACCGCGGTGATGGAGGGCATCGCGGACGAGATCGCCGAGCGCAGCGTGGCCGTCCTGGAGTCCGCCGAGGGCGGTCCCACCGAGCGGATCCGTGCCGCGATCAGCGCCTTCGTCGAGATCCTCACCACCGACCCCCGCAAGGGGTACGTCGCGATGGTCGCCTCCGCCGCTCTGCCCTCACTGCGGCCACGCCGCAACGAGCTGCTGCGCCAGTTCGCCCAGCTCGCCGCCCTCGAGGCGCACGAGCTCTACGGCCCCAGCGCCTGGGCCGACCAGGAGGGCGAGATGGCCGGACTGATGTTCATCGGCGGAGTCGCCGAGCTGGTCACGACCTGGCTCGAGGGACGCCTCGAGGCCTCCCCCGCCGACATCGTGGACGCGGCGACGCACGCCTTCACCGCCACCGCCCGTCGCTGACCCGGCCTTCGGCGAGAGAGGCTTGCTCCAACCATTCGGTGGGTACCGTCACGCCATGAAGCTGATGAGGAACGTCGCCGCGCTCGGGATCGCCAAGAAGGCCTTCGACGAGGCCCGCAAGCCCGAGAACCAGGCCCGCATCAAGGCGGCCGTCGAGAAGCTCAAGGACCGCAAGAGCGGCGGGTCGCGCCCCCGCTGACGCTCTAGCCCCGGGCCTCCGGGTTCAGCCGGAGCCGCGCCACCACGCCCGCGTGGTCACTGGCCCAGTAGGGACCGGACCCCTCCGTGGTGAACGGGCGCGTCCCCACGGTTCGGGCCGACTTGACCTTGACCCGCCCGTGCGTGAGCACCAGGTCGATCCGGGTGCGCAGGCGTGAGTCGAGGTTGGTGAGCGCGCTGCTCTGACAGCACGTCAGGCCCGGCCGGCCCGGGTTGACGCTCCAGGCGTCCTGGAACCACCGCGACGTCAGCGCGCCGTACGTCGCGGTCGGCTGGTCGGTCGTGGCCGGGTCGGCGGCGGAGTTGAAGTCGCCGACGGCGATGACGATCCCCCGCGTGCGCGCAGGGCCGGCCAGGAACTCCCGCGCCTGGGCCTCCTGCGTCGCCGCGAAGCCCTCCACCTCGAGGTGGGTGTTGACGAAGCGGAACGGCACTCCGTGGTGCTTGCCGTCCACGTAGGTCCAACCGCGAGCGAACGACACCGGCGCGCCACCGGGAGGCGCCAGCACCTCCTGCGCCTGGTAGCGGCCACTTACGGCACGGGTGATCTTCAACCGGGGGGTCGCGACCCGCTCCAGGATCACGTCCCGATCCTGGAGCTTGACCAGGCAGTCGGGGGCCCACTCCGCAGACTGGGGAGCACGACAGCCGAACGCCGGCGCGACCAGCGGCGCCGGACCGATGTCGGCGTTCTCCGACACCGAGGCCACTCGATAGCTCATCCCGCGCTCGCGCAGCTCCTGGCGCAGGATCTTGAGGAAGTCATAGCTGGGTGGAGTCGCCTCCGCGGTGAGCGGCTGGGCGAGCCAGCGGGTCACCTCCTGCAGCCCGATCAGGTCGGGCTTGCGTGCCGCGACGGTGTCCGCGATGACGCCCGCCCGGGTCGGGAAGTCGGTCGCGACGGCGGTGCCATAGATCGTGGCCACCGCGCCCACGAACTCCGCTTGCGTGGTGGCCGCCAACGCGGGATTCAGGCTGGAGCCCAGGTAGAGGTTCTGGCTCATCACCTTCAGCATGGGCCGGGCCGGCTGAGCAGGACGCGACTCGGCCACCGGGGCCGTGGTTGTGGTCACGGCCGCGGCCGTCACTGGAGAGAGGCCGGTGAGAGCCAGGGCTCCCCCCAGGAGTGCGACGGCGGCGCGCGCGCCAAGCTGAGGTGTCATGCGTCACACCCTCGCGCGTCGGGCGTGCACCGTCCATGCCCCATCTGGGGGGTTGCGCCCCGACCGGCCATCGACTGAGGACATTGGTCAGAACCCTGACAGACTGCGCGCACCGACAACACAATGACTGGCACGAGTACGACGCGTCGTCTCACCCGGGGGGTCCTGGTGAGCCGCGAAGAGGGTGGGCATGCGCGAACAGGGTCGGGGACCGTCGGGTGAGAGCCTGACCTCGGGCGACCCCTCACGCGTGCCCGGCCCACGGGTCCGGTGGGCGATCGTGATCGCCGGTCTCGCCGCCTGTCTCATCCACCTCGTCACGCCGTTCAGCGTGGCCGGCAACGTCACCTACTACGGCACCATTACCGCCGCGGCCGTCCTCGCGATCTGGGGAGTACGGCGGGTGCCGCGCCACTCCCACACCGTGGCGATGCTGATCGCCACCGGCGTCGCACTGTCTGCCGTGGGCGACCTGATCTGGGGCGCCTACGACCTCGTCGGGCCCTCGCCGGACGTGTCGGCGGCCGACATCGCCTACCTCAGCAGCTATGTCTTCCTGGGCGTGGCGGTCTTCCTGCTCCTCGTGCGCACCTACCCGGGCCAGCGGATGAACCTCGACGCCGCCATCGACGCCGCGACCGTGATCATCGTCGCCGTGCTGCTGCTGTGGTCCACGTCGATCGAGTCGATCGTCACCGACCCCTCGGTCTCCCCGTTGACGCGCGGGGTCTGGGCTGCCTATCCGGTAGTCGACGGCGCCCTCCTGGCGGTCGTCCTGCGTGCCCTGGTGAGCCGGCGCTCACGCCCGTGGGTGGGGCCCGCCCTGGCCGCGGGCATCGTGATGTGGCTGGCGGCCGACTTGGCCTACCTGTTCCTCCCGGAGGGCGACGCCCTGACGGGGCTCAACGACACCGGCTGGATGCTCGGCTCCCTCCTCCTCGCGGCCGCCGTCTGGCAGCGCCCCCGCGCCGTGCCCAGCATGGACAGCGACGACCTGATCGACGAGATGCACTCGACCCACAAGCTGGGCCGGGTCGCGATCGCCATCGCTCCGCTGGCGGTGCCCCCCGCGCTCAACGTGTGGTCGGTGACCCACGACAACCCGCCCGACAACGGCGCCTATCCCGTGGCGATGGCGCTGCTGCTGTGCCTGGCGTTCCTGCGCACCGCCCGACTGATCGAGTCGGACCGCAGCGCACGGCGCGAGGCGCGTCGCAGTCACCGGCACGCCGCCCTGCTGGCCGCCAACAGCTCCGACGCCGTCGCCGTCGTCGATGCCGAGGGGGAGGTGGTCAGCGGGGCGGACCAGATCGCCCGTCTGCTCGGGCCCGACGGCGTGGACGGACGAAGCACCCGGGATCGGGTGCTGACCGCGGACCAGGCGCGGATGATCCCGCTCTTCGATGAGGTCATCGCCACCCCGGGCACGCCCTTCGTCTCCGAGTTCCGCATCGAGCACCCCGACAAGGGCCTCGTCTGGCTCAGCGCCCGCCTGGTGAACCTGCTCGACGACCCCGACGTCGCCGGGGTCATCGTCGCGCTCTCCGACGTCACCGAGCGCAAGGTCTTCGAGCAGGAGCTCGCCGACGCCCGCGACGCGGCGCTGGACGCCTCGCGGGCCAAGTCGGCCTTCCTGGCCACGATGAGCCACGAGATCCGCACACCCATGAACGGTGTCATCGGACTCACCGGTCTCCTGCTCACCACCGAGCTCGACCAGACCCAGCGCAACTTCGCCGAGGGCGTCCGGACGGCCGGCGAGGGCCTGCTGACGATCATCAACGACATCCTCGACTTCTCGAAGGTCGAGGCCGGCAAGCTCGAGCTCGAGACCATCGACTTCAACCTCCTCCACGTCCTCGAGGAGGCCGCGGACACCGTCGCCGGGCCGGCCCGCGAGAAGGGCCTGGAGCTGCTGTCCTACTGCTCCCCCGACCTGCCGGTGGGGCTGCGCGGCGACCCCGCGCGGCTGCGCCAGGTCCTGCTCAACCTCGCCTCCAACGCCGTGAAGTTCACCGAGCACGGCGAGGTCGTGATCCGCGCCGACCTGCAGGACCGCAGGGCCGAGGAGGGACTCGACCACGTCGTGGTGCGCTTCGAGGTCAGCGACACCGGCATCGGCATCCCCGAGGAGTTCCGGGTCGGGCTCTTCGACGCCTTCTCCCAGGCCGACTCCTCCACCACCCGCAAGTACGGCGGGACGGGGCTCGGCCTCGCGATCGTGCGCCAGCTCGTCACTGCGATGAACGGCCGGCTCGACGTGACGAGCGAGCCCGGCGCCGGGAGCGCGTTCTCGTTCACCGTGCCGCTCGAGCTCGCCCAGGATCCCGCCGCAGCGGCGCCGCCCTGCCCGGCGGGACTCGAGGACCAGCGGGTGCTGGTCGTGGACGACAACGACACCAACCGGCTCATCCTCGACGAGCAGCTCTCGGCGTGGGGCATGGAGGTCGACGTCGTTCCCAGCGCCCAGGAGGCCCTGGCCCGGGTCCGGGAGCAGGCACGCGCGGGCACGCCGTACACCCTGGCCGTCCTGGACCTGTGCATGCCCGAGATTGACGGCCTCGAGCTGGCGCACCGGCTGAGCGCCGCACCCGAGACCCCCAAGCCGGGGCTCGTCCTGCTCACCTCCGGCCCTGACATCTCCGCCCAGGACGCGCGCGAGGCGGGCATCGGCGCCCGGCTGACCAAGCCCGTGCACCTCTCCCACCTCAACAGGGCCCTGCAGGACGCGCTGTCCAGCGACGTGCGCCGCCCCGAGCCCGCCCCGGCCACTGCGGCGCGAGACCACCGCGGTCACGTGCTCGTCGTGGAGGACAGCGACATCAACCAGATGGTCGCGCTCGGCATCCTCAAGCGGCTCGGCTACACCGCCGAGGTCGCCGACAACGGTCGACTCGGCCTCGAGGCTCTCGAGCGGCAGGAGCGGCAGGGCCAGCACTTCGTCGCCGTGCTGATGGACTGCCAGATGCCCGAGATGGACGGCTACGAGGCCACCACCCGCCTGCGCGAGATCGAGCAGGGGCTCACCCGGATCCCCGTCATCGCGATGACCGCCAGCGTCACCGAGGGCGAGCGCGAGCGCTGCATGGCCGCCGGCATGGACGACTTCGTCTCCAAGCCCGTCAGCCCCGAGGAGCTCGACACCGTGCTCAGCCGGTGGGTCCCCTCCTCCACGCACTGACAGCGGGACGTGACTGAGTTCTGACAGTCCCTGTCGGCACGGGGAGGATGAACGTGCAACCACCAGATATCGGGTTGCAGAGGGGTTGGACCGTGATGAGCGCCGAGGGGGTCGGCCGATGCACACGGCGCTGTCTGATCTGGCTGGTGGGGCTCTCCCTGCTCGCGGTCACAGCGGTCGTGGTGTTCACCGCGCCCACGAACGCACCGCGCGACGCGGCGTACGTCGCGGGGCTGGCGCTGGCCTGCACCTACGCCTGGATGGGCGCGCGTCGAGCGCCTGAGTCGATGCGTCTGTTCGGGTTGCTGGTCGCCACCGGGATCAGCGTCTCCTCCTTGGGGGACGTGCTCTACCTGGCCGAGGACTGGCTCGGCGGGCCGCAGGACATCAGGTGGTCCGACATCCCCCACTTCGCCACCTACCCCCTGCTCGGCGGCGCCCTGATCGTGGCGATGTTCCCGCGCTCGGGACGGCGCCGGGTCGACCCGGACACCGTGATCGACGCGCTGACCGTCGTCACCGTCCTCGTGCTGGTGCTGTGGAACCTCTCCGCCCAGCTCGGGCGCGACCTCGACCTCTCCCTGCCGGCGCGGCTGGTGTGGGGCGCCTACCCGATCGCCGACGCCGTGGTGATGGCACTGGTGCTGCGCGCGCTGAGCATCCGGCGCAGTCGAGAGCTGGTCGGCCGGAGCTTCGCCGTGGGCATCGGCTGCTGGGTGACCGCCGACGTGGTGATGAACGTCTACAGCCGCAACGACCTCGTGCTCGGCGTGCTCGGCCCGTGCTGGCTGCTGGGCACCGTGCTGATGGCGCGGGGCACCTGGCACACGCCCTCCGGGACGAGGGTCGAGGACGCCGAGTCGGACTTCCCGGGCCGGCACCTGGGCCGCATCTCGATCGCGATCCTCCCGCTGCTGGTGCCGCCGGTCCTCTCCATCGTCAACAACGCCCGCGATGCGGGCTATCACTCCTACACCCTCTTCACGGGCATGGTCGTGCTCATCGGGCTGGCGTTCTGGCGCACTGCCCGGATGCTCTCGGCCCAGCAGGCCAGCCGGGCCGAGGTCGTGCAGAGCCGGCGCTTCCACGCCCGGCTCGCGGCCAACAGCTCGGACGCCGTCATCGTCGTCGACGGCAATGCCGGGCTGCTCTCCGGCAGCGAGCGCTACCGGTCCCTCCTCGGCTCCGAGCCTCCCCGCTCGCGCGAGGCCTGGCTGGAGCGGCTCCGTCTCGACGACACCAGCGAGCTCGCCCGTGCCTTCGACGCCGCGCTGCGGGCCCCGGGCGTCCCGCACACCGTCGAGGTCCAGACCGACCCAACGAGCCCCGGTCCCTCCTGGCTCAGCGCCCGCATCGTCAACCTGATCGGCGACCCCGACGTGCGCGGCATCGTCGTGTCACTGTCCGACATCACCGACCGCAAGGAGATCGAGTACCAGCTCGCCCAGGCCCGTGACGCCGCCCTCGAGGCATCACGCGCCAAGTCGGCGTTCCTGGCCACCATGAGCCACGAGATCCGCACCCCGATGAACGGGGTCATCGGCCTCACCCGGCTGCTGCTCACCACCGAGCAGGACGAGCGGCAGCGGACCTACGCCGAGGGCGTGCGCACGGCCGGCGAGGGCCTGCTCACGATCATCAACGACATCCTGGACTTCTCGAAGGTCGAGGCCGGCCGGCTCGAGCTCGAGACCATCGACGTCGACGTGCTGCAGATCGTCGAGGACGCCGCCGACACGGTCGCCGAGGGCGCCCGGGCCAAGGGCCTCGAGCTGGTCGCGCACGCGGCACCGGAGCTCGCGTCCCTCGGGCTGCGCGGTGACCCGTCGCGGCTGCGCCAGGTCCTGCTCAACCTCGTCGCCAACGCCGTGAAGTTCACCGAGCGCGGCGAGGTCGTGGTCCGGGCCGGAGTGGACGACCGGGACAGCGAACGAGCCGTCGTGCGCTTCGAGGTCGCCGACACCGGCATCGGCATCCCGCCGGAGGCCCAGGCCGACCTCTTCGACGCCTTCTCCCAGGCCGACTCCACGACCACCCGTCAGTACGGCGGGACCGGGCTCGGCCTGGCCATCGTGCGCCAGTTCGTGAGCGCCATGGGCGGCGAGGTGGGCATGACGAGCGAGCCCGGGCTGGGCAGCACGTTCTGGTTCACCGTCCCGCTCGAGCGGACCGGCGACGACCCTGCCCCCGTGCCGAGCCCGCTCGGCGGGGTGCGGGCGCTGGTGGTCGACGACAATCTCAGCCACCGCTCGATCCTGGAGGAGCAGCTCGCGGCCTGGGGGATGCGGGTGGACGTCGTGGACTCCGCCCGGACGGCCGTGCGCAGCATCGAGCAGGCGGCCGACCGCGGCACGCCGTACGAGCTCGCGGTGATCGACCTCGGCCTGCCCGGGATGGACGGGCTTGCACTGGCGGGCCTGCTGAGCACCAACCCGGTCGACCCGGCCGGCCCCCCGCTCGGCATCGTGCTGCTCACCGCGGGCGCCGAGGTCAGCGACCGGGAGGCGCGTGACGCCGGCGTCGGGGCCCGGGTCGCGAAGCCGGTCCACCTCGCCGAGCTGCGCAAGGCCGTGCTGGGGGTGCTCGACGCGATCCCCGGCGACGAGCAGGCACCGGTGTCGACGCCGATCTCAGCGGAGGCCCGCGTCCACCGCGGCCACCTGCTGGTAGTCGAGGACAGCGACATCAACCAGATGGTCGCGGTCGGCCTCCTGCAGGGGCTGGGCTTCACCGCGGAGGTCGCCGAGGACGGGGTGTCGGCCCTCGCAGCCCTGGAGTCGGGCGACTTCGCGGCGGTGCTGATGGACTGCCAGATGCCGGTGATGGACGGCTATGAGGCCACCCGGCGGCTGCGGGCCTGGGAGGGCGACGACGCTCGCTCCTCTGGCCACCTCCCGGTCATCGCGATGACCGCGAGCGTCACCGACGGCGAGCGCGAGCGCTGCACTGCCGCCGGCATGGACGACTTCGTGGCCAAGCCGGTGAGCCCCGAGGAGCTGGACGCCGCGCTGCGCCGGTGGGTCCCGCTCAGCCTCCCTGGCTCGCTCCCCCGCGACCCTGGCCCCCGTAACCCTGTCGCAGCAGGTCGGTCAGCTCGCTGACCAGCGGCATCCGCGGGTTGGTGCGGTTGCTCAGGTCGGCGAAGGCCGTCATCGCCAGCTCCGGCAGCGCGGCCTCGAACTCCTCGGGCGCGACGCCCAGCTCCCGCAGCGTGCGCGGCATCGCGAGCTGCTCGAGGAGGTCCTCGACGCCCTGGAAGAGGCGGCGCCTGCTCTCCTCCGGCTCCCGCCCGCCGAACACGACCCGGCCGAGCTGGGCGTACTTGTCCGGTGCGACGTACGACGAGTAGCCCGGCGCCGGCATGAACTTGGTCGGCAGCGACGCGTTGTAGCGCAGCACGTGGGGCAGGAAGATCGCGTTGGCGCGGCCGTGGGCGATCTTGAAGCGTGCCCCCACGGCGTGCGCGAGGGCGTGGTTGGTGCCCACGAACGCGTTGGAGAAGGCGAGCCCGGCGAGCGTGGCCGCGTTGGCCATGTCGGTGCGCGCCGTCAGGTCGTCGGGGTGCTCGGCCGCCTGCGGCAGCGCGTCGAAGATCAGCCGCGCGGCCTGGACGCAGAAGGCGTCGGTGTAGGGCGAGGCGAAGATCGAGACCACCGCCTCGAGGGCGTGGGTGAGCGCGTCCACCCCGCTGTCGATGGTCACCTCGCGGGGCAGGCTCAGCGTCAGCAGCGGGTCGACGATCGCGATGTCCGGGACCAGGCCGTAGTCGACGAGCGTCTCCTTGTGGTCGCCGACAGTGAGGACCGCTGCCGGTGACACCTCGGATCCGGTGCCCGACGTGGTGGGGATCGCCACCAGCCGCACCGTGTGGGGCGCGGTCGGATAGACGGCCACCCGCTTGCGCGGGTCGAGGAACGGCAAGGTGAGCTGCTCGAGGCTCTCCTCCGGGTGCTCGTAGAACAGCCGCATCGCCTTGGCCGCGTCGAGCACCGAGCCTCCGCCGATCGCGATCAGCAGGTCGGGACGGGCGCGCTCCATCAGCGCCACCCCGGCGCGCACGGTCGTCTCCGCCGGCTCGGGCTCGACCTCGCTGAACACCTGGACGTAGGGGCTGCGCAGCTGGGCGCGGACCTGGTTGACGACGCCGCGCCGCTCGCTGTCGGCGTCGGTGACGACGACGACGGACTCGCACTCGATCTCGCGCAGGTTCTCCAGCGCGCCGGCGTTGAAGAAGGTCTGGGGCGGCACCCGGAACCACTGGGACGGCGCCCGTCGCCGGGAGACCGTCTTGATGTTGAGCAGCTGCTCGTAGTTCACGTTCTCGGTCGTGGTGGATCCCCCCCAGGTGCCGCACCCGAGCGAGAACGTCGGGGGCAGGCTGTTGTAGACCCCGCCGAGAGCGCCGACCGCGGTCGGCGCATTGACGAGGATCCGGCCGGTGCGCACGGCCTTGGCATAGGCGTCGACGACGGCGTCGTCGCCTGCATAGACAGCCGAGGTGTGCCCCAGCCCGCCGTGCTCGGTGACCAGGACCGCGACGGCGACCCCGTGCTCCACGCTGGTGGACCGGACCAGGCCGAGCACCGGCATCAGCTTCTCCTGCACCAGCGGGTGCGCCTCGAGCTCGACGAGGTCCGACGGGAGCGGGGCCAGCAGGATCTTGGTGGCCGGTGGCACCGAGATGCCGGCGAGCGCGGCCAGCGCGGGAGCCTGCTGGCCGAGCGCCTCCATCGCGACCTTGTCGCCGCCGCCGAACGCGAACGTCGCGAGCGCCGCGGCCTCGTCCGGGGCGAGGAGGTAGGCGCCCATCCGCTGGAACTCGGCGACCATCTCGTCATAGATCGCGTCGTCGACGATGCAGGTCTGCTCAGCGGGGCAGATCACCGAGGCGTCGAAGGTCTTGGAGATCAGGATGTCGACCACGGCGCCCTTCACGTCGGCGCTGCGGTGGATGTAGGTGGGCGCGTTGCCGGGGCCGACGCTCAGGCCGGGCTTGCCGGCGGCGTTGGCCAGGGCCACGATGCGCGGTCCGCCCGTGACCCAGATGAAGTCGACCTGCGGGTGCTTGAAGAGATAGTGGGTCACCTCGTGCGCGGCGTCCGGGATCACCTGGAGCGCGCCCGGCGGCAGGCCGGCTGCCTCCGCCGCCTCGCGCAGGATCTCCACCGAGCGCCGGCACGACTCCACGGCGTACGGCGAGGGGCGGAAGAGGATCGCGTTGCGGGTCTTGGCCGCGACGATGGCCTTGTAGAGGACGGTCGAGGTGGGGTTGGTGACCGGCGTGATCGCGAGCACCACGCCGATGGGCTCCGCCACGCGAGTGATGTTGCGCTCGACGTCCTCCTCGATCACGCCGACGGAGATCTTGCCCCGCAGGTGGTCGGCGAGGAACTCGGTGGCGACGTAGTTCTTGACCACCTTGTCCTCGAAGACGCCGAACCCGGTCTCGTCGATGGCCACGAGGGCCAGCTCGGCGGCGGCCCGGACGCCGGCGCGCACCATCGCGTCGACGATCGCGTCGACCTGCTGCTGGTCGAGCTCGCGGAACCGCTCGGCGGCCTCGGCCGCGGCGGCGACCATCTCGTCGACCTGCGCGAGCCGGTCGCCGGCCCCGTCTGGTGGGGCGCCGTCGTTCGGTGAGGCGCTGGAGGCGGCTGCGGACGAGGTCTGGTTGGCATCGAGAATGGTCATCGGCTCTCCCTGGTTGCCACCACCTTCGTCACGGTCGCCCGTCCGCAAACAGGGCCGATGGTCCCAAGTGCCGACCCCGGGAGCGCTGGATCTACGCTGTCTCGTCATCTCCCTGCGAGCGGAAGTCACCCGCCGTGTTCAACATCGTCGGACTCTCGCGCCACCGGCCTTCGCCCTGGCGGGTGATCCGGCATCCGGCGCAGGCCGTGGTCCTCGGGTTCGGCGGTGCCGTGCTGCTCGGCACAGCTCTGCTGATGCTGCCGATCTCGCGCACCGGCGACGGGAGCGCCCCGATCGTCACGGCGCTGTTCACCTCGACGAGCGCGGTGTGCGTCACCGGGCTCGCGGTCGTCGACACCCCGACGTACTGGTCGGGCTTCGGGGAGGGCGTGATCCTCGCGCTGATCCAGGTCGGCGGTTTCGGGATCATGACGCTGGCCTCGCTGCTGGGGCTGCTGGTGTCACGCCGGATGGGGTTGCGCACCCGGCTCACCGCCGCGGCCGAGACCAAGGCGGTCGGGCTCGGTGACGTCCGGTCGGTGGTCACGGGCGTGGTGAAGGTCAGTCTGATCTTCGAGACCCTGACCGCGCTGTGCCTCACGCTGCGCTTCTGGATCGGGTACGACGAGTCGCTGCCGACCGCGCTCTACCACGGTGTCTTCCACGCGGTCTCGGCGTTCAACAACGCCGGCTTCGCGCTCTACTCCGACAGTCTGATGGGGTTCGTCGGCGATCCGTGGATCTGTCTGCCGATCGCGGTCGCGGTCATCTTCGGCGGCCTGGGCTTCCCGGTCCTCTTCGAGCTGCGCAAGGAGCTGGGCCGGCCCCACACCTGGAGCCTGCACACCAAGATGACCCTGTCGATGACGGTCGTGCTGCTCGTCGGCGGCACCCTCTTCGTCACCGTCAACGAGTGGACCAACCCCGCCACTTTGGGCGCGCTGGACACCCCCGGGCGCCTGCTCGCCGGGTTCTTCCAGGCCGTGATGCCGCGCACCGCCGGCTTCAACTCCCTCGACTACGGGCAGATGAACGAGAGCACGCTGCTGGGCACCAACGTCTTGATGTTCATCGGCGGCGGCTCCGCAGGCACGGCCGGCGGCATCAAGGTCACGACCTTCCTGGTGCTGTTCTACGTGATCTACGCCGAGGTCCGCGGCGAGCGCAACGTGGACGCCTTCGACCGCCGCATCGACGACCGCGCGACGCGCCAGGCGCTCACCGTGGCGCTGCTGTCCGTCGGCGCGGTGATGACGGCCACGATCGTGCTGATGGAGTTGACCGCGCTGGAGACCCACGAGGTGCTCTTCGAGGTGGTCTCCGCCTTCGCCACCGTGGGACTCTCGACGGGCATCACCGCCGATCTGCCGACCAGCGGCCACCTCGTCCTCACCGCACTGATGTTCCTGGGCCGCCTCGGTCCGATCACCCTGGTCTCCGCTCTCGCGCTGCGCGAGCGGCAACGTCTGTACGAGCTACCGGAAGGGCGGCCGATCATTGGCTAGGTCCACGCACACCCACGGCGTCGTCGTCATCGGCCTCGGCCGCTTCGGCCGATCCCTGGCCCTCGAGCTGGTCAAGGAGGGCACCGAGGTCCTCGGCGTCGACAGCGACCGCAAGATCGTCCAGTCGCTCGCCGGCAGACTCACCCATGTGGTCGAGGCCGACTCCACCAACGAGGAGGCGATGCGCCAGCTCTCGGTCAACGAGTTCGACCGGGCCGTGATCGGCGTCGGCAACGACATCGAGGCCAGCCTGCTCTCCGCCTCGGTCGTGATGAACCTCGGCGTACCCAACGTCTGGGCCAAGGCGATCAGCCACTCCCACGCCCGCATCCTCAGCCAGATCGGCGTCCACCACGTGGTGCGCCCCGAGCACGACATGGGCAAGCGCGTCGCCCACCTGGTGCGGGGCCGGATGCTGGACTACATCGAGTTCGACGACGGCTACGCCATCGTGAAGACCACGCCGCCGCGCAGCATCCTCGACGTCACCCTGGCGGACTCCGGCGTGCGCACGAAGTTCGGCGTCACGATCGTCGGCGTCAAGCGCACCGGCTGCGACTTCACCCATGCGACGGAGGCGACGGTGGTGCGACAGGGCGACATCGTGATCGTGTCCGGTCCGCAGGCCAAGGTCGAGCGCTTCAGCGAGCTGACCTGAGGACCGGCGAGCGCACCACCGTCAACTGCGCCCGCGCCGACGATCACGCGAAGCCGAGCTTCCGGATCGCCGTCGCGAGCGGGTTGTCCTCGACGGACTGAGCGGAGGCACTGCCCTCGAAGTCCGGGACGGGGCGCTCTCGCGCCTCCTCTTGCGTGGTGGCCGGACCGTTCTCCTCGATGTCCTCGACGAGCCAGTCCATCTCCTTGATCTCCCTGCGCTGCGCCGCGATGATCTCGTCGGCGAGCTTCCGGACGCGGACGTCGTCGATGTCGGCCCGCTCGCTGGTCAAGATGGCGATGGAGTGGTGCGGGATCATTCCGTTCATGTAGGCCTGGTCGTCGACCAGGGCCTGGGACCGGGACAGGTACAGTCCGCCGGCGCCGAGCAGCAGCGCGACCGCGACGATCACGATGTTGTAGGCGCGGTTCTTGTACATCATGCTCCGCATGAACGCGAGCATCACCAAGGCCATCGCCCCCGCCATCAGCAGCGCCATGTAGAAGCGCTCCTCGCTCCACCTGACGTGGTCGAGGACGAAGACGTTGGAGTACATCAGCGCGAACATCACCACGGTGGACGTGGTGATCATCAGAGCGAAGCGCACATACATGCGCCGCTCATGCGAGTCCTGCCTGCTCTTGTCCTCATCACTGCTCTGTGAGGGCTGCTGGGTGTGATGCGATGACATGGGACCTGGTCCTTTCGCGGCCTACTCGTCCTGGGTCTGGAGCCGGTGCAGTTGATGGGGACCGGGTACCCGGCGGGCAAGCGATCCATGCGCATGCGCAACGATCTAGGGCAGGTGGTGCACCCACTCCTGGTCGAGCGGCTCGCCCGAGGCGCGGTTGAAGTCCTGCAGGACGTCGAGCATGTCCCGGATCCGGGCGGGGGGAAGTCGCTCGAGGATGCCGGCGATCTCCCTGCGCCGGGTCTCGGTGACGGCAGCGAGCACGGACTCCCCCGCCGCCGTCAGGGAGACGCACACGACACGCCCGTCGGTCTCCGACCGCGCACGCTCCACCAGACCGGCCCGCTGGAGGCGGTCGCAGAGCCGAGAGGCGTTGGAGGCGTTGACGCCGAGCTCGTCGGCCACCTGGTGGATGCGTCGGGCACCGAGCTCGCCGAGCAGCACCAGGATCCGGTGCTGCGCGAGGGTGACCTCTGGAGCCACCTCGAAGGAGCGCGCCGCCACCCTGACCAGGGCACGGCTCGCGGTGATGAAGGCCTCCACGGTCTCCTCCGGCACCGTTCCACTCTCACGCACCGCCGCCTCCTGCCCTCCGTGTCCCTTGCCGGTGCGAGGGTACGTCGACGGCAGGTGGTTCGACACGTGGTCCGAGGTCACTCGCTGGTGGGCGGATTGGCCTCATGTCGATCGGGCACCCCGATGGCATGGACCTGAACCTGCTGCTCGTCAGTGTCGGCGCCCTCGGCCTGCTGGTCGCCGCCCTGTCGGCGAGGCTCCGCCGCCTCCCGCTGTCCGAGCCGCTGCTCGCCCTCATCCTCGGCATCGCCCTGGGGCGCGAGGTGACCGGCGCCCTCGACCTCGCGCCCCTCACGGCGGAGCACGCGTCACTGCACGAGGGCACGCGGATCCTGCTCGCCGTGTCGGTGATGGCGGTCGCGCTGCGCTATCCGGTGCGCGACATCCGCCACTGCCTGGGACCGGTCACGGTGCTGCTGCTCGTGGCGATGCCCACCATGGCGGCCGTCTCGGCGGGGCTCAGCTGGGTGATCCTGGGGGCGCCGGTTGCGACGGCGCTCCTGGTGGGGGCGGCGGTGGCGCCGACCGACCCGGTCCTGGCGTCCAGCGTCGTCACCGGGGAGGCCGCCGAGCAGGACCTGCCGGCGCGCGACCGGGAGATCCTGTCCCTCGAGTCGGGAGCCAACGACGGTCTCGCCCTGCCCCTGGTGCTGGCCGCCCTGGCCGTGGCCGGGCCGCTGACCGCAGGCCGGGCGATCACCGAGTCGCTGTGGCAGGTGATCGGGGCGGTCGTGGTCGGCGCAGCGCTGGGCTGGGTGGGCGGACAGGCCCTTCGCCGTGGCGAGGCCCATGGGGCCACTGCCCACGGGCCCGCGCTGCTGTTCACCGTGGTGCTGGCCCTCGCGATCCTGGGCGCCTCGGGACTGCTGAGGACCGACGGCGTCCTGGCGGTCTTCGTCGGGGGTCTCGCCTTCAACATGGTGGCGACCGGTCACGAGCGCACGCTGGAGCTGTCCTTCGACGAGGCCGTGAACCGGTTCGCGGTGCTTCCCCTCTTCCTCGTCCTCGGCGCGGTCATCCCCTGGTCCGCGTGGGCCGACCTGGGGTGGCGTGGACCGGCCCTGGCCGTCGCGGTGCTGCTCTTGCGGCGCCTTCCCGTGCTGCTGGCGCTGGCTCGGCCGCTGGGCCTCCGGCTGAAGGACGCGCTCTACCTCGGCTGGTTCGGCCCGATCGGGATCTCCGCGCTCTTCTACCTGACCCTGGAGGCCAAGCGCTTCGCCGTCCCCGAGACGGTGCTGGCCGCCGGATCGCTGCTCGTGGTGACCAGCACCGTCGTCCACGGGATCACCGGCTCCCCGGGCAGAGCGCTCTTCCGCCGTGCCTGACGAACGGGCCTGACGAACGGGCCTGACGACCGGGCCTGACGACCGAGCCGCCCGTGGCGTCGACGACGTGACCCTGACACAGTGACCTGATGTTCGATACGACAGTGCCGGTGACCGCAGGCGAGATGACCTTCGACGTCCGCCTCGCCGGACCCGAGGACGGCACGCCCGTCCTGCTGCTGCACGGCTTCCCCGTCACCTCGCTGTCCTGGCGGGAGGTGGCCGCGCACCTCGTCGAGGCCGGGCTGCGGGTGATCGCGCCGGATCAGCGCGGCTACTCCCCCGGCGCCCGACCCGAGGGGGTCGCCGCCTACACGACCGACGTCCTCGCGGGCGACGTGATCGGGCTCGCCGACGCCCTGGGTCTGGACCGCTTCCACCTCGTCGGCCACGACTGGGGCTCCTCGGTGGCGTGGTACGTCGCGGCGCACCACGCCGAACGCATCGAGACCCTGACCGCCGTGTCGGTGCCCCACCTGGCCGCCTACGGAGCGGCGCTTCGCGACGACCCGGACCAGCGCGAGCGCGCGTCGTACATCCAGGTCTTCCGGAGGGAGGGCCGCGCCGAGGAGCTGCTCCTCGAGGACGACGGACGCAGGCTGCGGGCGATGTACGGCCCCGGGGTTCCGGTCGAGCAGCAGGACACCTACGTGCGTCGACTGGCGGAGCCGGGCGCGATGACCGCGGCGCTCGCCTGGTATCGCGCGATGCGCTCCGACCTCGCGTCGCTGCCGCCGGTCACCGTGCCCACGACGTTCGTCTGGAGCGACCAGGACACCGCGATCGGGCGGGTGCCCGCCGAGGCGTGCGGCGACCACGTGAGCGCGGACTACCGCTTCGTGGAACTCCCCGGTGTGACCCACTGGATCCCTGAGGAGGCACCCGAGGCCCTGGCACGGGCGATCACGGAGCGCGTCACGGGGCGCGTCACGGGAGCATCGGCAGCCGAAGACTACTGACGGGTCCTGTTGCGCACGTCACTTCGGTGAGGCAGCGTGCTGGCCGTGGAAGCAATCGAACCTGCCTACGGCACAGCCGTCCTGCTGATGATCGCGGCCACCTCCGTGGCGCTGCTGCTCATCTTGATCATGAAGGTCAAGCTGCACGCCTTCGTGGCGCTCGTGCTGGTGAGCGTGCTGACGGCGGTGGCCGCGGGCATCCCTGTCGGCGACGTGCCCGACGCCCTCATCTTCGGCTTCGCCGACACGATCGGCTCGGTCGCGCTGCTCGTGGGCTTCGGGGTGATGATCGGTCGGCTCCTCGAGATCACGGGCGGCGCGCAGGTGCTGGCCGACACGCTCATCGGGCGGTTCGGCGAACGGCGCGCGCCGCTGGCGCTGGGCATCGCCGCCCTGTTCTTCGGCTTCCCGATCTTCTTCGACGCCGGGCTGGTCGTGTTCCTGCCGATCATCATGACGGTGGCCCGCCGCTTCGGGGGGTCGCTGATCCTCTACGCGCTGCCCGCCGCCGGCGCCTTCGCCGCGATGCACGCCCTCGTCCCGCCCCACCCCGGCCCGGTCGCGGCGGCCGAGCGACTGGGCGCCGACATCGGGCTGACGCTGCTCATCGGTGCCCCGGTCGCGGTGCTGTCGTGGTACGTCGGGGCGATGCTGGTCTCGCGCGTCCTCGCCAAGCGCTTCCACGTCGACCTCCCCACCACCATCTTCGGCGACATGGAGGAGACCCCCGGCGAGGAACGCCCGGCTCCGGCCTTCGCCACCGTACTGGGCCTGCTGCTGCTGCCCCTGGTGCTGATCTCCTTCGACACCGTCCTCAACACCCTCGTCACCGCGGGCGTCATCGAGGAGGGCGCCACCTGGGTGGAGTCGCTGATGCTCCTCGGCAACACCTCGGTCGCCCTGCTGATCACCGTGCTGGTCGCGATCCTCGTGCTGGGCAAGCCGGGCCGCTCGATGGCCGACGTGACCACGATCCTCGACAAGGCGCTGGCGCCGATCTGCTCGATCATCCTGATCACCGGCGCCGGCGGGATGTTCGGCGGGGTGCTCGAGCTCAGCGGGATCGGCGAGGCGCTGAGCTCGTCACTCTCCGACCTGGGGATGTCGCTGATCCTGCAGGCCTTCCTGATCTCGACACTGCTTCGGGTCGCGCAGGGCTCGGCCACCGTCGCGCTGACCACCGCGGCCGGACTGCTGGCGCCCGCCGCCCGCTCCGCCGACCTGGGCGACCCGCAGCTGGTGGCACTGGTGATCGCGATCGCCGCCGGCGCGACCGTGCTCTCCCACGTCAACGACTCCGGCTTCTGGCTGGTCAGCCGGCTCTTCGGCATGGACGAGAAGACCACGCTGAAGACCTGGACCGTTCTGGAGACCACCCTGGGCCTGAGCGCCTTCGTCCTGAGCGTGGGACTGTGGGTGGTGCTCTGATGGCGACGCGTCACCTGGTGGTGATGGGCGTCTCCGGGGTGGGCAAGTCGACGGTCGCGCTGCGCCTGGCGGCCGACCTGGGGCTCGAGTCGGCCGAGGGCGACGACTTCCACCCCGAGGCCAACATCGCCAAGATGTCGTCGGGCCGTCCGCTCACCGACGAGGACCGCTGGCCCTGGCTCGAGGCGCTGGCCGACTGGACCGCCGAGTGTCGTGAGGCCGGCGTCAGCACCGTGCTGATGTGCTCGGCCCTGCGCCGGGTCTATCGCGACGTGCTGCGCCGCGCGGATCCCGACACGTTCTTCGTCCACCTCCATGGCGAGGAGTCGCTCCTCGCCGACCGGATGTCGGGGCGCGAGCACTTCATGCCGGCCTCCCTGCTGCGCTCGCAGCTCGAGACACTCGAGGAGCTGGAGCCGGACGAGAGCGGGATCGCCCTGGACGTCTCCTCGTCGGTGGACGAGATTGTCGAGCGGGCCGAGGCGGCACTGCGGGCCACCCCGTGAGGCGGAGGGCTCACCCGGCGCCGACCACCAGCAGCGTCCCGGCGAACACGATGCCGGACAGGACGAGGACGACGCTGGTGTAGCCGAGGATGTCGCGCACCTTGAGCCCGGCCACGGCCAGCAGCGGCACGGCCCAGAACGGCTGGATCATGTTGGTCCACTGGTCGCCGTAGGCGATCGCCATGATGACGACCGACTGGTCCACGCCCAGGCCGTCGGCGGCGGTCGCGAAGATCGGCGCCTGGACGGCGAACTGGCCGCCTCCCGAGGGGATGAACATGTTGAGCAGGCCGGCGGCGAGGAACGCGAAGAGCCCCAGCGTCCGCGGCCCGGCCGCGTCCACCACCGCCTCGCTGAGCAGCTCCACGAGCCCGCTCACGGTCATCATCGCCGCGATCCCGGCATAGAGCGGGTACTGCAGGAGCACCTCCCCGACCGCGCGCCCACCACGAGACACCAGCCCGGCCAGCTCGCGCGCGTTGCCGACGACGAGCAGGATGAGACACAGGAACGTCCAGTTGACGATGTCGAGCGTCAGGTCGAACCCGCGGTCCATGAAGTGCACGACCAGATAGATGCCGAGGAGCACACCCATCAGTCCGGTGACGGCACGGGAGCGCTCCAGCCGGTCAGCGGGCGATCCCTCCTCGCTGGCGGCCACGGGCACGCCGTCGGGCTCCTCGGCCAACGCTGCCTCGGGCGCCTCGCGCACCTGGCCGTCACGGGGCGCCATCAGCGGCAGGGCGAGGGCCAGCAGGCCGAGGACCAGGACGACGGCGATCAGGTTCCAGACCGCGAAGGTGGTCTCGGAGACCGGCACCAGGTCGCGCTCGAGGACGGTGTCATAGACACCCCCCTCGGTGGCGGCGTTGAGCGGCCCGGACCCCGAGTAGCCCATGTGCCACACGACGAAGCCGCTGTAGGCCGACGCCACCAGCAGCGGGTAGTGCAGCGGCACGCCGCGGTCGCGGAACTGCCGGGCCAGCTCGACGGCCATCACCCCGCCCACGATCAGCCCCAGGCCGAAGCTGAGCAGCGATGCCAGCCCCGCCACCACGACCAGGAAGGCGTACGCCGCGCGCGGGGTCCGCGGCAGACCGGCCACCCGGGCCAGCAGCCGGCGGACCGGACGCAGGTTGGCCAGGGTGTAGCCCAGCAGCAGCACCAGGGCGATCTGCGTCATGAACGCCAGCAGCCCGGCCAGGCCGTCGCCCCACCCGAGCACCAGCTCCTTGGCACCCACGTCCGTCATCGTCAGCGCCATCACGGCGACGACGACGGTCAGCGCCACTGCGAAGAAGAAGGACCCGGGGATCCACCTCTCCACGATCCTGGTCGAGCCTTCGGCAACACGTCGCAACACGGTGACCTCCCGAGAGCGCCCGGGCCCGCGCCGGGCTTCCCCGGCAACCTCTCCCGCCGGCGGCCGCCGCGTCAACGTCTGGGCAAGGAGTCCACGGGCTCGGTCTCGCCGTCCGCGTCCACGTCGCCCAGCATCAGTCGGTCCCGGGCATCCCCTTGACGGCGATCCGGCCGGTCCACGAGGACGCGTCTGCCCGGTCACGGTCGAGCCAGGCGCCGGCGTCGTCGGCGGGCATCGGCCGCCCCAGCCCGAACCCCTGGGCATGGCCCACGCTGAGCTGGCGGAGCTGGTCGAACTGCTCCTCGTTCTCGACGCCCTCCGCGATCACCTCGAGCCCCAGCTCGTCGCCGATTCTCACCACGGCGCCCACGATCGCGCGAGCGGCTCGGTCCACCCCCAGCCGGGCCACGAAGGAGCGGTCGATCTTGATCGCGTCGAGCTGGAAGCGGTGCAGGTAGGACAGCGAGCTGTAGCCCGTGCCGAAGTCGTCGAGCAGGACCCGCACGCCCGCCTCCCGGACCGCGTCCAGGACCTTGGCCGCCGCCTCGATGTCGGCCAGCAGCAGTCCCTCGGTGACCTCGAGACCCAGCCAGCCTGGGGGCAGCCCGGAGTCGGAGACCACCTCCTGGACCAGGCTCACGAAGCGTGGATCCTCGATCTGGACGGGGCTGACGTTGACGGTGACGCCGAGCCTTCCCACTGCTTCTCCCCCGCGCGACTTCTGCAGCTGAGCCAGGACCCGGGCCGACTCCCGCATGGTCCACTCCCCCACGTCGCGGATCAGGCCGATCCGCTCGGCCACGGGGATGAACTGGTCGGGCGGCACGGCGCCCCGGACCGGGTGCGTCCACCGGGCGAGGGCCTCCAGGGAGACCGGCTCACCGGTGCGCAGGTCGAGGATCGGCTGGAACACCAGGCGCAGCTGGTGGTCCTCGACGGCCCGGTGCAGGTCGCTCTCGAAGGCCAGCTCGTTGCTCACCTCCTCACGCATCCGCTCGTCGTACAGCTCCACCCGGCCGCGGCCGGTCCGCTTGGCGCGATACATCGCCGCGTCGGCCTCGCGCAGCAGGTCGGTGGGGGTGGAGGCGGCGTGTGACAGCGCGAGGCCCACGCTCCCGGAGACGTAGTGCTCGACGCCGTTGACCGCCAGCGGCCGCGACCAGGCCTCGGCGAGCCGCTCGGCGAGCCCGAACGCGGCGACCGGATCATCCACCTCGTCGGCGACGACCAGGAACTCGTCGCCCCCGAGGCGGGCGACGGTGTCGCCCGGACGGACCGTCGTCAGCAGGCGGCCGGTCAGCTGGCTGAGCAGCTCGTCACCGGCCACATGGCCATAGCTGTCGTTGACTGCCTTGAAGTCGTCGAGGTCCAGCAGCAGCACGGCCACCGCCGCGTCCCGGCGGGTGAGGGCATGCTCGAGGCGATCCAGCGCCAGCACACGATTGGGCAGCCCGGTGAGCGCGTCGTGCAGGGCCGCGTGCGAGGCCGACTCGAGCGACGCGATCCGCTCCAGAGCCGGTACGGCGATCGCGCCGAGCCCCGCGAGGTGCAGGGCGTCGTCGTCCACGTCCTGCCACGACGCCGCCGGTGCGGCGTGCAGTTGCAGGAAGCCGCCGGCGGCCAGCGGCACGGGGACCGTGACCCCCGGTCCGGACTCCCGCTCGCCGTAGGAGTTGATGGAGACCGTGACCTCGCGGCCGATCAGTCGCCGTGCGGTCGCCTCGACATCGGCCACGAGCGCCAGCTCGTCGGCGTGCCCCAGCGCGCGCCGGCCGAACTCGGCGAGCATCCACTGCCGCTCGGTGTTGCGGCGCAGGCGCAGGACGAGCACCGCCGTCACGGTGAACATCACGACCAGGGTGGTGACGATGAGGCCGACCCGCCCCGCGTCCTCCCAGGAGGTGACGTCCCCGGCGAGCCAGGTCATCACGATGGCGCAGAACACGGCCCAACCGGAGATCAGCAGCGCTCTCCCGGGCGGCAGCACGACGAAGGCGACCGGGATCGCCCAGGCGAGGTAGGAGAAGAAGGGCGGGCCGTTCAGCACCGACCCCAAGGTGCCCGCGACCACGCAGAGCAGGACGACGTAGATCACCATCACGGCCATCAGCGCCGGCATGGCGTGGCGGCGTGGGCCCGCAGTGAGCAGCCCACCCGCCATCAGTGCGGCGAACGCGGCGCAGGCGGCCAGCAGCTCGAGCTGGGGCAGGGTCGCGCCCGCCAGCCCGGCCAGCCCCAGGGCGAGCACAGGGGCCAGGATCAGCACGGCGCAGAGCACGCGGACCGGAGTCGCGCCACCGCGCGTGAGTGCCCGCTCCGGATGCCCCAGCGTCATGTGACCCCCCTCACGCCATCGCAGCACAGCGTAGACGCTGCTTCCAGAGACCGCGGGTTTCAGACGTCAGTGAGGGCGCTGAGCACACGACCGAAGCGGGCGGTGAGCTCGGCAGGCGTCTGCTCCGGGTGCTCGAACCACCACGTCATCAGCGAGGTGACGACCGACTGCCAGACGTGGTTCATCATCGAGGCCTCGAGCGGGTCCACCTCGTCGCCCGCGTGACGCGACAGCGCCGCGCGTGCTCCGACCGCACCCAGCTCGGTCATCCGGTCGCGACACAGGGTGGCCGCCGCGTGCACCGGCGTGCCGGCCGGAAGCGAGACGTCGTACAGCACCATCCAGTCCTGGGGCCGCTCGCGCAGGGTCTCGAAGATCGTCCGCATGGTCTCGAGCGCCATCGTCATCCCCGGCTCGGCCCCGCCGTCGACCACCGGCACGATCACCTCGAGCAGCAGCTCGGTCAGCGACTCGACGCAGCGGACGTTGAGCAGCTCCTTGGTGCCGAAGTAGGCGTGCACCAGCGGTTTGGAGATCCCGGCGCGCGCGGCGATGGCGTCGACGGAGGCCTGGTGATAGCCGCGCTCGCCGAACTCCGCCATCGCGGCGTCGAGGATCTGCGCCTCCCGCTCGGCGCGCGGCATGCCGCGGGTGCCGACGTGTCCCGAGCGGTCCTTGGCCATGGCGCCCACCCTACGGTCGTCGCCGGCCGAATTGACCCTGCAGTCAGTCTTGCCGATTGACCCAGCGGTCAATTATCGTCGCGTGACCGCCGTCACGTCCGAGGAAGGGCCGTCATGCTCGCCGACTTCTGGGGCTCGATCCCCGAGCCACTGCGCGACCCCGTCGCGCTCGCCGCGCCGTTCTTCCTGCTCTTCATCGCGATCGAGGCGCTGGCCGCGCGCCTGCTCGAGGACGGCGAGCCCGGCAGCTACTCGCGTTCCGATGCCCTGGCGAGCATCGCGACCGGCGCGGTGTCGACCGTCACGATGACGATCCAGAAGACAGGGGCGCTGGTGCTCTACGCCGTGCTCTTCGCCTATGTCGCCCCCTGGCAGCTGCCGGTCGACGCGTGGTGGAGCGTGGCGCTCGCTGTGCTGGGCGTCGACTTCCTCTTCTACTGGGCGCACCGGGTCGCCCACCGGGTCCGGCTGGTGTGGGCGACCCACCAGGCCCACCACTCGAGCGAGTACTTCAACTTCGCCACCGCCCTGCGCCAGAAGTGGAACAACACCCACGAGATCGTCTTCTGGCTGCCGCTCCCCCTGCTCGGGGTGCCGCCGGCGCTCATCTTCCTCGGCTTCTCGATCAGCCTCGTCTACCAGTTCTTCGTCCACACCGAGCGGGTCCGCACCCTGTGGCGCCCGATCGAGCTGGTCTTGAACACCCCGTCGCACCACCGCGTCCACCACGGCAGCGACCCGGAGTACCTCGACCGCAACTACGGCGGGATCCTGATCGTGTGGGACCGGGTCTTCGGCTCCTTCCAGCCCGAGCTGCACCGCCCGACGTACGGGCTCACCTCGCCGGTCGGCACCCACCACCTGCTCCGCCTGCAGACCCACGAGTACGCCGCGATCGCGCGCGACGTGCGGCGGGCGCCGACGATGCGCGACAAGCTGGGCTACGTGTTCGGGCCGCCCGGGTGGCGACCGGCGGTCGAGGAGCTCGCGTCGGTGGGGTGAGGACCGGACTAGTCACGTCGGTCAACTTTCGTCCGGCGAGGCCGTGGGAAGTGCGCCGGAACCCTACGGTTCAGCAGTGCCTCACCTCCCCGCGCGCTCGATGCGCCTCCTCGTCGCCTCCTCGGCGCTGCTCCTGCTCACCGCCGCCTGCGGCGGAGGCGGCTCCGACTCCGACTCCGATGAATCGGCCGTGCAGCACACCGGCCGCGAGGGCGATGGCTGGACGGTGCTGCACTACTCGATGGCCGACACCAACCTCGAGCCGTTCATGGTCGCCGACGTCAACGAGATCGGCGAGGTCGGCTCGAACGACAACCTGCACGTGCGCGAGTTCATGGACCGCTCTGCGGGGTACGGCGAGGACCCGCTGCTCGACCAGGGCGACTGGGTCGGCGGCCGGGTGCTCGACATCGGTGCGGACGGGGCGAGCGAGGTCGTCGAGGACCTCGGCGACGTCAACTCCGCGGACCCGGCGGTGCTCGCCAACTTCATCGCCGCCGGGATCAAGGACAACCGGGCCGGCAACTATGCGCTGATCATCTCCGACCACGGCTCGTCGTGGCCCGGGATCGGGCCCGACGAGGGCAGCGACTGGGACGTGCTCGACCTGGCCGAGATGACCGAAGCGATCTCCGCCGGGCTCGAGGAGGCCGGCGTCGACAAGCTCGACCTGCTGGGCTTCGACGCCTGCCTGATGGCCAACTACGAGGTGGCCAGCGCGGTCGCTCCGCTGGCCGACCGGATGGTCGCCTCGCAGGAGCTCGAGCCCGGCCACGGCTGGGACTACCGCTCGCTGCAGGTGCTCGCCGACGACCCGGACACGAGCGTCGACGAGCTCGGCAAGGAGCTGCTGGCCGGCTTCGCCGGCCAGGCCGAGGAGCAGGGCACCCAGGAGCAGATCACGCTCTCGCTGGTCGACCTGACCAAGATGGACGAGGTCGACCAGGCCGTCGCCGCCTTCGCCGATGAGCTGGCCGAGCAGGCGGGCGACGTGGCGGCGACCGTCGGACAGGCGGAGGCCTCGACGCTGGCCTTCGGCAAGAGCCCCGACGAGACCCAGGACAAGCACCTCAGCGACCTCGGACTGCTCGCCTCCTCGATCGGCGAGGCCGCCCCCGAGGTCGCGGACCAGGCCGACGCCGTCACCGGCGCCCTGGACGCCGCGGTCATCGACGACGTCGAGGGCAAGGGCACCGAGGGCGCCACCGGGCTGTCGATCTATCTCCCGCCGGTCGCGGGTCTCGCCGACCCGGCCTACGAGGACGTCGCCAGTGCCGGCACCTGGGACGGGTTCCTGGACAGCTACTACAACGCCGGCGAGGCCATCCCCGCCGCCGAGCAGCCCGCCTTCGTCGACCCCGACGCCGGCGCGGACGTCAGCTTCGACGACGACGGCAGCATCACCCTCACGGGCACGTTCGACCCGGCCGCGCTGGACAACATCACCGAGGCCACCATCAGCTATGCGCTGGTCAACGACGACGGGTCGCTGACCTACTTCGGCGAGGAGATCGCCGACTTCGACGACAGCGGGGAGGCGCCGACCGCGTCCGGCAACTACGACCTCACGCTGATGGAGATCAGCGACGGCGAGGACTCGGCGTACGCCTATGTCGAGCTCGACCTCAGCGAGGACCTGTCCACGGGCTTCTTCGACGTCCCGATGACCTACTACGCCTCGACCGACCCCGACCGCACCGACCCCAAGGACGCGCTGCTCTCGATCGTGCTCGACGTCGAGACCGGCGAGTTCGTCAGCGAGACGCTCTACACCTATGACGAGGTGTCCGGC
>NZ_BAAHCI010000005.1:1661129-1700393 GCF_054775955.1 Nocardioides pacificus | reverse complement strand
CCGACCCCGAGGGGATCATCGTCCCGGACGTGCTCACCGTCGGCGCCGACGGTGAGCAGGCCTGGGAGCCCACCACCGACGTCGGCCTCTACTCGCTCACCGACGACCTCACCTACGACTTCGTCGCGCTCGAGCCCGGCACCACGATCCAGGCCGACCTGACCCTCTACGACTTCGGCGGCAACGTGAGCACGCTGAGCTCGCTGGTGGAGGTGCCCTGACGGGCAGGGAGCGACCCGCGCGGTCGACGACTACGACGGCCTGATCGCGCTCGACCGCGAGACGCTCGCCACCCGCGCCTTCCTCCCGGTGCCGACCGCGACCACGAACGGGTGGTACGGCGACACCCTCACCCCGCTCGCCTGGCTCGACGACGACACCGTGCTGTTCACGGTGATCCCGAAGGACGCGGCCAAGCAGTACCTCGTGACCTGGGACGTCGACAGCGGCGAGCTGGCCCGGGTCACGTGCTGGCCGCAGGATCTTCGTGTCTCTTTCGCGACCGACCTGCTCCGGGGCAGGGTGCAGGGATGAGCGAGAGGTTCGGCTGGTACGCCTATGCCCCTGCGGATGCCGCTGACCTCCAGGACACGGCTCCCGACGTCCGATGCGTGCTGCTGCGTCGCGAGACCCACGCGGGCCCGTTCTGGAGTGACGAGGAGCACCTCAGCGACGACTTCGAGGAGTTGCACGCGTGGCTGGGCATCTCGCGCGAGCTGTACGACGACGCGATGGCTTGGAACGAGGACTACGCCTCGTTGGCGTCGACACCCAGCGAGGCCTGGGAGGACGCGCACTTCGCTCGGGCGCAGGACCTGCTCCGCCGTCTCCGGGCCGAGGTGCCTTCAGGGATCCGGGTGCCGGAGCCTCGCGAGACGCGGCCCGTCGAGCTGCGACTGTCGGATCGGTCGCTCGATGTCGCGATCCTGCGGCTCCCTCCGGACCTGGCCTCGAGGCTGACGACCTGGCGAGCCGAAGGCGAGGCCTACGACCATGCCACCGGGCAGAACGATGCGGCGATCTTCGCCTGGGAGGACACCGGGAGCGCGCTGGCCCGAGAGATCCAGGCAGCGCTCCGGGACGGCTACGTGGTCAGCGCCTGAAGCCCGGTAGCGTTCCCGCCGTGAGACGTCGAGGCAGCGCAGCCACCCTCGACCTGTGGGTAGCGCTCGGGGTCGGGGCACTCGCGGTCCTCGGGCTCACTGCGCTCGCAGCGGTCACCAGCGCTGCCCCCGAGACCAGTCTGATCGAGCCCGACCCGTCGGCGATGGCCTGGTGGCTGGGAGCCGCCACGCTCCTGCTCCAGGCCGGCGCGCTGCTGTGGCGTCGTACGGCGCCACAGGTCGTGCTGCTCGCGACCGCCCTCGGGATGCTGCTGTGCGCCCTGTGGGGGCTGGGCGACGCGATGAGCCTGGCGCAGCCCGCGGTGCTGGTCGCCGCCTTCACCCTGGGGATCGCACAGCCGTTCTCGCGGTCCTGGCCCACCTTCGCCCTGGCTGCGGTCCTGATCGGCGCCGGGGGGATGACCAACGCCCTGCGCAGTGACGAGCCGATCGCCTCCGCCATCGGCCTGGGGCTGCTGCAGGGCATCGGCACCGTGACGCTCCCCCTCGTCATCGCGGTCGTGGTCGCCGCCCGCCGCGAGATCCGGGCCGCCCGCGAGAGCCGCGCCGCCGCCCTCGAGCGCGAGCACGAGCTGCTCGTGCAGGCGGCCGTCGCCCGCGAGCGCACGGCGATGGCCCGCGAGCTCCACGACATCGCAGCCCACCACCTCTCCGGGATCGCCGTGATGTCGGCCGCGATCGGCACCCAGATCGACTCCGACCCCGTCGGCGCCAAGGCCGCGGTCGCGCAGGTGCGCCGGCAGAGCACCGCTGTGCTGCGCGACCTGCGCAGCCTGGTCGGGCTGCTCCGCGAGGACGACGCGCAGGCGACCGATCCCGACCGGGTGCGACCGGAGTCGCTCGCCGGCATCGCCGCGCTGGTCGACGACGTCCGGGGAGCAGGTCGTGACGTCGGGCTGACGGTGCTGACCGGGCCCCGCCCGCTCGGTGCCGGCGTCGGTCCGCTCGCCCAGCTCGCGGCGTACCGGATGGTGCAGGAGGCACTCGCCAACGCCGCCCGGCACGCTCCCGGGGCACGTGCCGAGGTGACCGTCGACGACCGCTCGCCCGACGCCGTCCTGGTCACGGTGCGCAACGACCGGCCCGAGGCCACGCCTGCGGACGAGGGCCGGCACGGCTTCGGCCTGGTGGGGATGCAGGAGCGGGCCGACCTCACCGGCGGGAGCCTCGACCATGGTGCCACCGCTGACGGCGGGTGGCAGGTGACGCTCCGGATCCCCCGGGACCCGACCCTCGAGCCGGCCACCATCGAAGGCGCCACCCCCGAAGCCACCCCAGCAGCGGAGGACGCATGATCCGTGTCGTGATCGCCGACGACCAGGCGCTGGTGCGCGCCGGGCTCAAGACCCTGCTCGACGCCGAGCCCGATCTCGAGGTCGTCGCCGTCGCCGCGGACGGCCATGAGGCGGTCGAGGCCGCCCGCACCCTGCGCCCCGACGTGGTCTGCATGGACATCCGGATGCCCGGCCGCGACGGCATCAGCGCCACCCGGGAGCTGTGTGGCCCCGGAGTGGCCGATCCGGTGCCGGTGCTGGTGCTCACGACATTCGACATCGACGACTACCTCTTCGGGGCCCTCGAGGCGGGGGCGTCGGGCTTCCTGCTCAAGGACGCCGAGCCCGAGGTGCTCATCGCCGCGGTCCGCAGCGTCGCCCGGGGCAACGGCACCCTCGACGACGCACTGACCAAGCGGGTGCTGCGCGAGGTGGTGACCCGCCGCGAGATCGTGCCGGTCACCGCCGGGCGCGCCTCGGAGCTGCTCACCGCCCGCGAGCTCGACATCCTGCTGCTGCTCGCCCAGGGCCTGTCCAACGACGAGATCGCCGCGCAGCTGGTCCTGGAGACGTCGACGGTGAAGTCGCACCTCGCCCGGATGATGCCCAAGCTCGGCGTCCGCTCCCGGCTCCAGGCCGCCGTCTGGGCCTACCAGAACAAGGTCGTGGCCGTCCCCGACTGAGGCTCGCGGACTCGCGGCCGGGCGCTTGCATCGAAGGATGCAACCTCGCGATCTCCGTCTCGCGCGGCTCGTTGCGGAGGCCGGATCTTCCTAGGTTCGTGGTGTCCCTCTCCTGCGACCGAGGAAACCGCGATGATCGCCTCCCCGACCAACTCCACCGCCGCTATCAGCGGCCCCATCACCGGCACCGCGCTGCACCTCCTCGACGTGCACAAGCAGTACGGCGCGGGGCCGGGCGCCGTCCACGCCCTGCGCGGCGTCTCGCTGACCTTGGAGTCCGGCTCGTTCACCGCCGTGATTGGCCCGTCGGGCTCGGGCAAGTCGACGCTGCTGCACTGCGCGGCGGGGCTCGACACCCCGACCAGCGGGCGGATCATCGTCGGCGAGCGTGACATCAGCGCGCTCTCACCCGACGCCCTGACCCGCTTCCGCCGAGACCACGTCGGCTTCGTCTTCCAGGCCTACAACCTGATCCCGCACCTCAGCGTCGCCGACAACATCCAGCTCCCGATGGTCCTCGCGGGCCGCGCGCCCGACCTCGCCTGGCAGGCGGAGCTGCTCGAGGCGGTGGGGCTGGCCGGGATGGCCGGGCGTCGTCCCGGCGAGCTCTCCGGCGGACAGGCCCAGCGCGTCGCGATCGCGCGCGCCCTCTTCCCCCGACCGACGGTCGTCTTCGCCGATGAGCCGACCGGGGCGCTCGACGCCCGCACCGGCGAGGCGGTGCTCACCCTGCTGCGCGACACGGCCCGCCGGATCCGGCAGACCGTCGTGCTGGTGACCCACGACGCCCACGTGGCGGCCGCCGCGGAGCGGGTGCTGTTCCTCTCCGACGGCCGTCTGGTCGACCAGCTCGTCGACCCCACCGCGCCGGCCGTCGCCGACCGCATGCTCGGGCTGGAGAGGTGAGCGCGATGTGGCGTCTCGCGCGCTCCGGTGCCGTCGCCCACTGGCCGAGCCTGGTCGCGCCGTTCGTGGTCGTGGCCCTGGCCGGGATCATGCTCTCGGGGACCGGCGTGCTGATCGAGTCCGGGCTCCGCTCCCCCGGCGACGCGGGCCTCCTGGTCGCCCTGGCGCTCTCCTTCACCGGGACCGCAACCATGCTCGTCATCTTCGTGGTCGCCGCCACTGTCTCGCTCGCCCTGCGCAGCCGCCAGCGCGACTTCGCGCTGCTGCGCGTGGTCGGCGCGACACGCCAGCAGGTGCGCCGGCTGGTCGGCCGCGAGATCACCCTGGTGACAGCGGTGGCCGCACCCATCGGCGCCCTCGTCGGCCTGGTGGCCGTGCGCCGCCTGACACCGGTACTGGCCGCCTCCGAGATCGTCGAGCCGGGCTTCGCGATGTCCCTCTCGCCGGTCCCGGTCGTCGTCGCCACACTCGTTCTGCTCCCGGTCACCTACCTGGCCGCCCGGCTCGCGACCCGCGAGACGCTGCGGACCTCCCCCACCGCGGCCGTCGCGCAGAGCGTGGTCGAGCCGGCCGGCATCGGGCGCGGCCGCCGCATCGGCGCGATCGTGGTGACGGTCCTGGGTCTGCTCTCGGCGCTCAGCCCGGTCGCCGTGCCGGGAGCCATCGGCAGCGCCGCGGCGGCGGTCTCGGCGTTCTTCCTCATCGGGGCGGTGGCGCTCGCCGGTCCCGCGCTGGTGGGCTGGGTCCTCGACCGGACCGGCCGGGTCCGCGGCGGCCCGGCGACCCGGGTGGCGCTGGCCAACACCCGTGGCTTCTCGCGGCGCCTGACGACAGTGGTGGTTCCGCTGGCACTGGCGCTGGGCGTCGGCACCGTGCAGGCCACCGTCGACGACACGCTCGTGGTCGCCGCGGCACAGGAGCTCGGGGAGGGACTCGACGCCGACCTGGTCGTCACCGGCGCCGGGATCGACGAGTCCGCCGTCGGCGCGCTGGCCGCCGCTCCTGGGGTGGAGGCGGCGATCCCACTGGCCTCCGTCCCCGTCCAGGTGCGCACCGACGACGAGTCCGCGTGGCTCGGCCCGCTCGAGTGGGAGCCGATGCAGGTCCAGACCCTCCCGGCCGGCGACCTCGCCGGGACCCTCGATCCGGGCGTCATGGACGGGGACCTCGGCGACCTGGACCGCGCCGACACCGTCGCGCTGAGTCGCGACGCTCGCCTCGAGACCGGCAAGGACGTCGGCGACAAGATCGCGATGCGCTGGGACGGCGGCGACCTGACCTGGACGACGGTCGTCGCGACGTACGACCGGGGCCTGGGGTTCGGCGGCTACCTGGTCGGCCAGGCCACGCCCGCGGCGCACGGGGTCGCGGTCCGGCCGGACACAGTGCTGCTGCGCACCGGCGACTCGGCCGCGTCCTCCGCCGTCGCGGAGCTGGGTCTGAAGGCGCAGGACGAGGCGGCGTACGTCGCCTCGGTGCGAGCCGCGGGTGACGCGGACAGCACTCTCTCCACCGTGCTGCTGCTCCTGCTGCTGGGCTTCGTCGCCATCGCGGCGGCCAACGCCCTGGTCCTCGCGACCGCCGGACGCCGCGCCGAGCTGCTCCTGCTGTGGCGCACCGGCGCGACCCGCCGTCAGCTGATCGCGATGGCAGGGATCGAGGCGCTGGTCATCGGTCTGGTGGCGTGGCTGATCGGCACGGCCACGGTGGTCCCCGCGGTCCTCGGGGTGAGCATCGGCCTGCTCGGCCTGGCCGTGCCCCCGGTCGACCTCGCGACGTACGGCGTGCTGAGTGCGGGGGCGCTGCTCATCCCCCTGCTGACGGTGGTCCCGGTGATCGCAAGCGTCACGGCCACGACGGCGCGCGGGTCTCGGGGGCCTCGGTGACGAGGCCGCAGGGCTAGAGCTCTCGGCCTCCCCCCACGGCGAAGGATGCCCAGACCTCCTTGGAGCCTGCCCCGTCTTCGCTGATCCCCCACTCCAGGCTGACGATGTCCACGATCTGCAGTCCGCGGCCCGTGTTGTCCGTGGCGTGGGCAGCACGACGCTCGGGGAGCACCAGCGAACGATCCCGCACGGTCAGCAGGACCCTCGTGTCAGAGGCGGCCAGCGTCACGCTGAAGGCTGTCTGCGCGTGCACCAGCGCGTTCGTGGCCAGCTCGCTCGCCACCAGACGCACAGGGTCGACGAGGTACGGCAGCCGGTGGTCGACGAGGTGATGAGTGACGAAGGCGCGGACCTGAGAGGCACTGATCGGGAGGGCATCGCGCGTCGTCGAGTGCGACCACTCCGGCGCGCTGCCGGCCATTCGAGATCCCCAGGTGTCACTCGCGCCGCTCATTGCAGACCTCATCCAGGCCCGCCGGCCCCGACCGTCACGGTCGACGTCGACGGGCAGGGGAGCAGTGCGAGTGCTGGTTGATGATCCTGGCGAGATACCGCCGGGTCTGGACGACTACCTGGTGCATGGTCGGTCCTCTGCTGGAGGGGTTCGTGGACGGCGCGTCCGCGCCAGGAGGTCAGCTCGGAGTCGCGGGGTGGGTGCGCGGGGACACGCGGCTGCGTGAGTGGTGCCCCCGCACCCCCCTTGTCCGCGCCCCTGGTGAGTGAGGAGTGCGGAGATGATGCGACCGGGTTCGCTCACCGGCCGGACGGCGCCGGGAGGCGCCACGCTCACGGATAGGCAGGCGCCATCAGCGCGAAGGCCCGGAGGGCGTCGAGCGATGCGGTGCCGCAGTGGCCGGCGTCGAAGGGGGGGACGAGCGACGGGCATATCGTGCTCCCTCGAGAGGGCTGTCGCGGCGATCCGTTCTCAAGCCGCTGGCTGTCATCCCAACCCGACACGTCGAACCTACGGGACCGGCGTCGGGGTGTCTACAGCCGATGGTGTCCATCGACTCTGGAGACCGGGCGCGACCGGACGTACCGTCCGGACATGGGATCCCCCGACATGCTCCGGCAGTTGGCCGATGCTGCTCGCTCCATGCAGGAGAAGGCGAGCACGCAGGAGACGCTCGACGAGGCTGTCCACGTCGCCATCGAGATCATCGAGGGCTGCGATCTTGCAGGCATGTCCATCGTCAATCCGCACGGCATCGATACCCCGGCCGGGAGCGGGGACGCCCTGAGACGGCTGGACTCCCTGCAGTTCGAGCTCAAGGAGGGACCATGCTTCGACGCCCTCCGCACTCACGAGATCGTGCTGAGCCGCGACCTGGCGGCCGACCCTCGCTGGCCCACCTGGGGACCACGGGTCGCCCAGGAGATCGGCGTCGGCAGCATCGTGAGCTACCGGCTCTTCACGGCCGCCGACACCCTCGGCGCGATGAACCTCTACTCCCTCAGGCCCGATGCCTTCGACACCGAGGACGTCAACAACGCAGGGGCCCTCGCCACCCATGTCGCCGTGGCCCTGGCGGAAGCGCAGAACGTCACGCACCTGGAGACGGCCATCGTCGCCCGCACCGTCATCGGCCGGGCCGAGGGCATCCTCATGGAGCGCTTCGCTCTGTCCCCCGCTCAGGCCTTCGCGGTGCTGCGCCGGGTCTCGCAGGGTCGGAACATCAAGCTCAACCGGGTCGCCGAGGAGCTCGTCCGCACCGGGCAGACACCGAGCTAGAAATGCACGAAGGGCCCCGACCGCAGAAGCGATCGGGGCCCTTCGAGGTGAATCAGGAGACGGTGACGTTCTCAGCCTGGGGACCCTTGGGGCCCTGGGCGAGGTCGAACTCGACCTTCTGGTTCTCGTCGAGCGACTTGTAGCCGCCGGACTGAATAGCGGAGTAGTGAACGAACACGTCCTCACCGCCGCCATCCTGCGCGATGAAGCCGAAACCCTTTTCGGCGTTGAACCACTTGACGGTTCCAGAAGCCATGATATTTCCCTTGTTCTCGTGTCGGGGGCAGTGTGCCCCCGAGGCGCTGAAGACATCCACCTGTGCTGATGTCCAGCGAACCGAAAACCAGGAGTGCGAGATACAAGCCGCGACATGGTGTGCGGCCAGGATGGCTAGCAGAGCCATCCCTTCAACGAGTTCAACCATAGGGCATGAATGGCGGGTTTCTCCTATCCGCGCCCATCGGATCCGAGGAGGCTGTCCCCACCAGTCACCGATGAGGAGGAGAGACGAGACGATGAGCACCCCGATCGCCCGCCTGGCGATGATCACTTTGGACTGCGCCGACCCCGAGGCGAGCGCGAGATTCTGGTCCGGACTGCTGGGGTGGGAGGTGGCCCACGCGGAGGCGGACTACGCGATGCTCACGGGGCCGACCCATGCCCTGGGGTTCGGGCGCGTGGAGGGCTATGCCGCCCCCACCTGGCCGAACGAGAGCGGCAGCAAGCAGTTCCACTTCGACCTCGCCGTCGCGGACCTGGACGAGGCCGAGCGCGCGGCCGTCGAGCTCGGCGCCACGGTCGCGGACCCGCAGCCGGGCGACACCTGGCGGGTGCTCCTCGACCCTGCGGGGCATCCGTTCTGCCTGACCCGGGCCGAGAACTGGGGCTAGAGGCCCTGCCGCGGCTAACCCGCGAGTGTGCCGCCGAACACCTGCCATGCCAGCAGGGACTTGGCCACCAGGCTCAGCACGATGTAGATCGTCTCGCCGAACAGGTAGTCCGCCCAGCGGCCCTTCGCGCGGTACTGCAGCCACTGGTTGAGCGCGAAGATGTTGAAGAACACGAAGAGCGAGACCACGATCGCGTAGACGAAGCCGGGCGGCGTGGCATCCGAGGGCGACTGCGGCGCGACCACGTAGAGGACCACGGCGATCCAGGGCACCGCCCCGGCGATGCAGCCGAACCAGAAGGGCAGCCACCCGCCCCCGCCGGGCTCCTCGTACTTCTCCTGAAGCCAGCCGAACAGGATCATCGATGCGTTGACGCCGGCGATGGCCACCAGAGCGGTGGCGTCACCGATCCCCACCAGCTGGGCGATCACCACCATCATCAGCGATGAGGAGAGCGAGTACTCGACCCAACGGGCGCGATTGATCCTGCGCGACAGGTCCCTGACGTATCCCCGCCACCAGAGCGTGATCACGATCAGGTGGGCCAGCGCGGACAGCACCAGGAACGCCGCGACCGCGAGACCGGTCGGCAGGTCGAAGAGGACCGTCGGCTCCTGGGGCGTCGTGCCGGGCGGACCGGCGAGATAGGTCGCCGTCACCGGCAGAGCGAAGTCCGTGGCGAGGACCACGACGACCACTGCCTGGACGGCGTGGAGGACCCCCGCCGCCAGGTTGAACAGGCGAAGCCGTCGTTGCCGCGGGGCGGAGATCTCGGTAGCCATCCGACGACATTAGCGGCCCAGAGCTCCCCCGCTTGGCCGAACTGATGACGCTCAGCGCCGGATTCACACGTTGAGGCGGAGCGTTCACGGCCGGAGAGAGCCACCGCGCCACAGGTGAGCGCGACAGATTCAGGGCCCCCGAGTTTATCCCCCTCGCCTGCGGGCAGGAAGCCGTCCGACAGGCTCCGATTCGCTTGACCACAGGGGATGACCACCATGGACGCCGAAGTCGTTCGCCCACACGAAGTGCTCGCCGGCGGACTCCGCGACGACTTGGTCGACGCGATCAAGTACGCCTTCATGGCCAAGGGCGCCATCGAGTCGGGGGACCTGGGCGGCGTGGCGTGGCGCAAGAAGGACGGCGGTGAATGGCACTACGTCGTCGAGCTCAACGCCGTCAACGATGCGGACATCGTGTGCGACTCCGCCGGCAACTGGCGACACAAGAAGTTCTTGGCCGGAGACGAGTCTCTGAGCCCCGGGGTCAACTATGTCGACGCCAACGACAACGCCTACGAGGTGCGCGTCTTCGATGCCAAGGCCAAGTGGCAGGAGATCGAGGATTACGTCGATTCGTGGATCGACCCGTGGGTCACAGGCAGTCCCGACCCCGCCGCATTCACCAACCAGATCAACAGCCTGGCCACGGTCGCGCGCCAGCTCTACGTGGGCAACGCGCCTGCGCTCGGATCCAGTGGATCGGCCCCGTCCTCCGCTGACCTCGATCTGTGGGACGCGCTGAGCGAGCTCGACATCAGTGTCGACAACACGTCGGTGGCCGTCGACCTGTTCCAGCGCACCTATGCGACCGACATCTGGAAGACCATCGGCGGACAGCAGTCGCTGGTCTATGCAGCAGGCCTCGCGATGACAGCCGAGGCGGATGCGTGGAACCAGACATACAAGAGCCTGCGGGACTTCCTCCTGGCAGCGACAGCGGACTTTGCGAGCTTCGCCGGTAGCGGCGAGGGCCGCGGCGCGGGTGTGGACGCGGTGCTGGGAGCCACATCGGCCGTCGCCGGCCTGCTCGGGGCCACAGCAGGAAGGGCCTTTCCGCCGTTCGGCATCGCCATGGGCCTGGTGACGAGCACCGTCGCGGTGGGTCGCTTGTTCAACGAGGTGGTGCCGTTCGCCCGCGACGAGTCCCTGCTGCTCGAGGGCAACACGTATGCGGCGAAGTGGGACTCGTTCAAGGAACAGGTCAAGAAGATCGAGGCGGATCTCGCCGCCGCCGAACGTGCCATCGATGGCAGCTGCGACGCCATGCTCAAGGACCTGCGCTCCTTCCCGGACAACTACTCACTCACCCAGAACCGCAAGAAGCAGGGGGATCGTGAGGACTTCGAGCGGATGCTCCAGTCCCGGATCGAGCTCCTGCCCAGCAAGCTGAGGAACGCCGCCGCGGCGTGCGAGTTGATCGCCAGGCACCAGGCCGGCCTGGCCCGGATCCTGGGCGGCGCGGACGCGGCGGGCAACCCGTCCACCGACGTCGCCAACGAGTGGACGCGCAACACCCTCCCTGAAGTCGGGATCATCGGATCCACCTATTCGGGTCCCTACCTGGCCTATCGGCGGCTGGTCGATGCGGCGGTCGACCTCCTGATCGACGAGAGCAAGGAATCCCATCGCGTGGCCGAGTGGCTGATCGAGCTCGTCATCGACTTCAAGGACACCGATGCCGGCATCGCCGAGCGCAACCGCAAGCTGCGCGAACTCGCAGAGGAGATCGACGGCTATGAGCTGGCCAAGGGGAACGACCCCCATCACCGGTCGAGCATCCATTGAGCGAGCACAGGAGAATGACGTCCATGCCCCATCGTGTGTGGACCGGCATCACGCTGGCCGCAGTCATGTCGCTGACGGCCCTCACCGGCTGTGATTCCGACGATCCCGACCCGACCCCTCCTCGCACCGAGCCGGCCTCTCCTGGCAAGGAGCTGACCCCTCCTGGCACCGAGCTGAGCTTCGGGGAGACGGCCCGGGTCACGCGCACCGCGGATGCCGGCACGATGTCCCTGAAGGTCGTCGACGTCATCGAGGGGACCGCAGCCGACCTGGCGACCATCGGCGCCGACGACGGCCGGACGCCGTACTACCTCAAGGTGGAGGTCACCCCGGAGTCCGGCGATCGCCCGATCGAGCTCGACGAGTACCTCGGCCTGTGGGCCGACGACGTGCCGTTGACCCACCTGTCGGTCTTCACGGACTTCGCACCCTGCCAGGAGCTACCGATATCCGTCGACGAGCTGGACGTGCCGCAGGACGCGTGTCTGGTCTACGTGGCTGACGACGGCTCAGCGACTCCAGACACGGTGTACTTCGACAACGACGACGACTACAGCGCCTTCGACGACAACGCCGTGTCCTGGAGGATGCCAGCCTGATGTCCCACGAGGGCGCAGCCTCTGACCTGGGCAGACGGTGACCGGTCGAACGGTGATCGGTCAGACGTTGAAGCGGAACTCCACCACGTCGCCGTCGGCCATGACGTAGTCCTTGCCCTCCATGCGGACCTTGCCGGCCTCCTTGGCCTTCTGCATGGAGCCGGCGGTCATCAGGTCGTCGAAGGAGACGATCTCGGCCTTGATGAAGCCGCGCTGGAAGTCGGTGTGGATGACACCGGCCGCCTCGGGGGCCGTGGCGCCCTTGGGGATCGTCCAGGCGCGGGTCTCCTTGGGGCCGGCGGTGAGGTAGGTCTGCAGGCCGAGGGTGTCGAAGCCGACCCGGGCGAGCACGTCGAGACCGGGCTCGGTCACGCCCATCTCGGCGAGCATCTCGCGCGCCTCGTCGTCGTCGCCGAGGTCGACCAGCTCGGCCTCGAACTTCGCGTCGAGGAAGATCGCCTCGGCCGGCGCCACCAGCGCCCGCATCTTGTCCTTGAGCTCGTCGTCGGAGAGCTCGTCGGCGTCGCAGTTGAAGACGTAGATGAACGGCTTGGCCGTCAGCAGGGACAGCTCGCGGATCAGCTCGCGGTCGACCTTGGTGGCGATGATCGGCGTACCGGCCTCGAGGTGGCCCAAGGCCTCCTTGGCGGCCTCGAGGTTGGCGACGAGCGACTTGTTGCCGCGCGCCTCCTTCTCCAGGCGCGGGATCGCCTTCTCGACGGTCTGCATGTCGGCCAGGATCAGCTCGGTCTGGATCGTCGAGATGTCGTTGCCGGGGTTGACCTCGCCGTCGACGTGGGTGACGTCCTCGTCGCGGAAGACGCGCGTCACCTGGCAGATCGCGGAGGACTCACGGATGTGGGCCAGGAACTTGTTGCCCAGCCCCTCGCCCTGGGACGCACCCGCCACAATGCCGGCGATGTCGACGAACTCGACGGTGGCGGGCAGGATCTTGGCGCTGCCGAACACCTCCGCGAGCTTCGGGAGGCGGTCGTCGGGGACACCGACCACACCGACGTTCGGCTCGATCGTCGCGAACGGGTAGTTCGCCGCGAGCACGTCGTTCTTGGTCAGGGCGTTGAAGAGGGTCGACTTGCCCGCGTTGGGGAGTCCGACGATACCGATGGTGAGAGCCACGGGGCGCGAGTCTACGGGCGCGCGGGATCACAGCCGCAATCAGCAAGGTGGACTACGGCGAGCACAGGCGGGGTGCGCCACTTTCCGTCCACAGGTTCGTACGACGAACGGATTGTCCACAGCCCTGGCTCGACGGGCCGGGGATCGTCGGTGGCGACCCCTAACGTCGGGTCCATGAAGCAGTCCGCCGGCCCGACTCCGCACCCGCTGCAGGCGTGCGTCGAGACCGTCGCGGCTGCCCTCGACGAGGCCGCCGGCGTGGACCCGCTCTTCCTGCCCACCGCCGCGAAGGCCGACCTGCTCGTCGACCTCGCCGGCTTGGAGGCCCGTCTCGCCGGCCTGAAGCTGCGCGTCCTGGCCAACGCCTCCGACGTGGCGCACGAGCACGGCGCCAGGAGCGTTGCCTCCTGGCTCGCCCACACCACCCGCACCCACCCCGGGGCCTGCGCCAACGAGGGCCGCCTCGCGAGCAGCCTGGAGCACACCTACCCCGCCACCGGGACCGCGCTGCGCGAGGGCCGGCTCAACACGGCTCAGGCCCGCGTCATCACCACCGCCCTCGACGCACTGCCGGCCGAGCGGCTCGGCCCAGCGACCATGGCGGAGGCGGAGCACACACTGATCGGCCACGCCGCCGACTTCGGCCCCGAAGACCTCACCCGCCTGGCCCGGCGCATCCTCGACGTCGTCGCCCCCGACATCGCGGACGACATCGCCCGCCAAGCGCTCGAGCGCGAAGAGCAGGCCGCTCGCGCCAAGACCCGTCTCACCACGCGCAGCCTCGGCCCCGGACTCACCCGCATCACCATCGACCTGCCCACCCCCACCGCGGGCATCCTCACCAACGCCCTGCACGCCCACACCTCACCGCGACGCGAACAGGGCGCGGAGGGCAGCGGCACGAGGGACGGTGGCTCGGGCGACCAGCGTGACCCCGCCACCGGTGAGCGCCTCCCCCACGACCAGCTCATGGGGCGGGCGTTCTGCGCCCTGCTGGAGCATCTTCCTGTCGACAGGCTCCCTACCCACGGTCGGTCCCCCATCACCGTGATCGTCACCGTGGGTCTCGACCAGCTGCGCACCGACACCGGCAGCGCCACGCTCACCGGCACCGGCACGGGTTCGCAGGACATCGACGGCGACCAGATCTCCCTGCACGAGCTCCGCCGCCTCGCCTGCGAGACCCGCATCATGCCCGCCGTGCTCGATGGGCGCAGCCAGGTGCTGGACCTGGGTCGGGCACAGCGCTTCTTCACCACCGCCCAGCGCCACGCCCACGCTCTGCGCCACCCCCGATGCCAGGCCCAGGGCTGCACCATCCCCGCCACCTGGTGCGAGGCCCACCACCGGCGTGAGCCGTGGGCTCGCGGTGGCACCACCGACCGGGAGGACCTCGCGCTGCTGTGCTCGCACCACCACCATCGGGCACACGACGCCGGCTACGACCACCACTGGATGCCTGACGGGTCGGTCCGCTACGCCCGACGCCAATAAGGAGTCCGGCCCGGAGACGCTCGCAGGGGCTCGCTCTGCAAGTGCGGCTGGGTCTCGACGTCGGTTGCTGCGCAACCTGCTCGACCACCGAAGGCGAGGTCGGCTGCGCAACCTGCTCGACCACCGAAGGCGAGGTCGGCTGCGCAACCTGCTCGACCACCGAAGGCCGGGCTCGCTCCTGAGGCGGGCGCGCGTCGAGGGAGGCATGTGCCTATGGTGCTGAGGTGAGCACCCCTCTTGCCCCGCGTCACCGGGGCCCGTCCCTCCGCGACCCTGCGCACAGCGTCTCGCCACGCGCCGTCTCCTACTGGCGTGTGGTGGCCGCGCTCAACGCCCTCGTGCTCTGGGTGGCGCTCGGCATCGGCTACTGGTTCATCCCCGGGCGTCCCTGGTGGGCGAGCGCCGGGCTCGTGACCGTGGTGGTCGCGTCGATCGCGTACGTCGTGGCGATGCCGACGGTGCGCTTCCGGATCCACCGCTGGGAGGTCACTCCCGTGGCGGTCTTCACCCGCAGCGGCTGGATCACCCGGGAGGAGCGCGTCGCCCCGCTGTCGCGCGTGCAGACGGTCGACTCCAAGCAGGGCGCGCTGATGCGGCTGTTCAAGCTGCGCTCGATCACCGTGACCACCGCCTCGGCCGCAGGCCCGATCACGGTCTTCGGCCTCGACGACGAGGTGGCCCGACTGACCGTCGCCGAGCTGACCGCGATCACCGGCGCCACCGAGGGCGACGCCACGTGACGTCTGACCCCCAGACCGGCCCCCGGCCGAGTCCCCACCCCAGTCCCCAGCCGGGCCCCCCACCAGACGCCGACGGCTGGCTGCGGCTGGCTCCCCAGCTGATGGTGATCGGGCCGGTGAAGACGCTGCGTCAGCTCGCCGTGCCCCTCATCGTCGCCGTCATCGGCATCAGCAGCCAGGACGTCGTCTGGTCGCTCGCGATGCTGCCGGTGCTGCTGGGTGGCGCCCTGCTGGTGGGCCTCATCCCGTGGTTCACGACGTTCTACCGGGTGACGCCCACCCAGCTCGAGGTGCGCCGTGGACTGCTCAACAAGACCCAGCTGACCGCCCCGCTGGACCGGGTGCGCAGCGTGGACCTCGAGGCGCCGCTGCTGCACCGGATCCTGGGGATGACCAAGGTGCAGGTCGGCACCGGCGTCGACGACACCCGCATCGAGCTGGAGGCGCTCACGGCCCCGGACGCCGACCGCCTGCGCCAGGTCCTGCTCACGCGCGTCGCGGTCGCGCAGGGTGCGGCCGCCTCGGGGGACCCCACGACCGGAGACCCGAATGAGCCCCCGTCCGGGTCCGTCATGCCCCCGGCCCAGGAGCTGGCCCGGATCGACTGGTCCTGGCTCCGCTTCGCCCCGCTGAGCCTGGGACGGCTGGTCGTGCTGGCCGGTGTCATCGGCGCCGGCTCCCAGCTCTTCAGCGAGGTCCCCCTGCTCGAGGCCGATCAGGTCGAGTCGGCGTGGGACTGGGTGAGCGCCCAGGCTCTGCTCCTCCTCGTCGTCGTCGGGACCCTCCTGGCCCTCCTGGTGTGGCTGGTGGTGGCGATCGGCGGCTACGTGATCCAGTGGTGGGACCTCCGTCTCCTGCGCGAGGCAGGCAACCTGCGCCTGACGGCGGGGCTGTTCACGACCCGCTCGACCAGCGTCGAGGAGGCGCGCGTGCGCGGCGTGGAGCTGAGCGAGCCCCTGCTGCTGCGTCTGGCCGGCGGCGCCGAGCTCGCGACCCTGGCCACCGGCACCGGCACCGGCGGTACGACGAAGGTGCTGCCCCCCAGCCCCGTCGGCATCGGACGACGCGTCGGTCACGACGTACTCGGCACCGACGGCGTCCTCGACGCCGCGATGGTCGCCCACGGTCCACGAGCCCGACGCCGTCGGCACGTGCGCTGCCAGTGGCCGACGTTGATCATCACCGCCCTGGCCACCGGGGTGACGCTCGCGCTGGACTGGCCGTGGTGGCTGCCCCTCGTGACGCTCGTGGTCCTGGCGGCGGTGGGGGTCGCGGTCGCGGTGGGCTCCTACGCCAACCTCGGCCACGCGCTCGTGCACGACCACCTCGTCGCGCGGCCTCCGTCGCTCGCCCGCATCACCAGCGCCCTGGAGACCGACGGGATCATCGGCTGGGTCGTGAGCCAGACCTGGTTCCAGCGGCGCAGCGGGCTGGCCACGCTGGTGGCCACCACCGCCGCCGGGTCCGAGCGGCTGGTCGTCACCGACGTCCCCCTGGACGTCGCCGTCGCCCTGGCCGACGCCTCGACGCCGGGGATGCTGACGGAGTTCCTCGAGGCCTAGACCCGCCGATCAGCGGTGCGTGCGGAACGTCAGCCACAGGCTGACGGCGGTGTAGTAGAGCGGGTAGCCGAACGACAGCGCGACGACGAACGGGTTCGGGTCGGGCAGCTGCGCGACGATCACGCCGAAGAGCGCCAGCCAGACCACCGCGAGCGTCATGTTGAGCGTCCACAGGTGCTCGGTGCGGGAGGGGTAGAGGTACTTCACCGGCACGAAGACCAGGACGGCGAACACCAGCAGCACGGCCGCGGTGACTCCCGTGCCCCAGCCGAAGACGACGACGTAGAACGCGACGATGTTCCAGTAGCTCGGGAACCCGAGGAAGAAGTGGTCGTCGGTCTTCGCGTCCGAGCGGCAGAACTGGTAGCACGACGCCAGCAGCGGCAGCGCCGCCACGACCCCGCCCCAGGCGCCGTCGGGCAGGTAGCCGTTGGCCCACAGCAGCACCATCGGCGCGAACGCGTAGGTGATGTAGTCGACGATGTTGTCGAGCAGCGCCCCGTCGAAGCCCGGCATCACCTCCTTGACGCGCAGGTGGCGCGCGAGGAAGCCGTCGGTCCCGTCGATGACCATCGCGGCGAGGAAGAGCCACAGCACGGCCTCCACCTCGCCCTCGTAGGACAGGTGGACCATCAGCAGCGCCAGCACGACGCCGACGGAGGTATAGAAGTGGACGAGTCCAGCGGCTACCCGCGCACCCGGGGTCGCCTCGGTGATCGTGTCCATGAGGCAGGAGCGTAGAGGGGCCCGGCGCTCCCCGTAGATTCCTCCCATGCGCATCGCCACCTGGAACGTGAACTCCCTCCGCTCCCGCATCGACCGCGTCGAGGCGTTCCTCCAGCGCCACGACGTCGACGTGCTGGCCCTGCAGGAGACCAAGGCGCGCGAGGACCAGCTGCCCCTGATGGGGCTGCAGTCGCTCGGCTACGAGGTCGCCGCCTGCGGGACCAACCAGTGGAACGGCGTGGCCCTGATCAGCCGGGTCGGCCTCGACGACGTCCAGGTGGGCTTCGAGCAGATGCCCGGCTTCGGGGACCCGGTCGCCGCCGAGTCCCGGGCGATCGGCGCCGTGTGCGGCGGCGTACGGATCTGGTCGCTCTACGTCCCCAACGGCCGCAAGGTCGACGACCCGCACTACGTCTACAAGCTCGAGTGGCTGGCCCGGCTGCGCGAGGCCGCCGGCTCCTGGCTCGGCGAGGACACCGCGCTGGTCGGCGACTGGAACATCGCCCCGCTGGACGAGGACGTCTTCGACATCAGGCAGTTCGCGAAGTCCACGCACGTGACCCCGCCCGAGCGCGCGGCGTTCCAGGCGTTCCTCGACGACGGGTACGTCGACGTGGTGCGGCCGCACACGCCCGGTCCGGAGGTCTACACCTACTGGGACTACTACCGTCAGCGCTACGAGCGCAACCGCGGCCTGCGCATCGACTTCGTGCTCGGTTCGCCGTCGCTGGCCCAACGGGTGACGCACGCGTTCATCGACCGCGAGGAGCGGGCCGGGACCGGCGCGTCCGACCACGCGCCGGTCGTGGTCGACCTCGACTGAGCGGGGCTGGTCTAGTCTCCTGGCCATGCCGTGGACCCGTCCGTCGTTCCCCGTGCCCGTGCAGGGCCCGAGCGGCGTCGAGACCGTCGACGACGCCCTGTTGACCCACATCGAGCACGGCGAGCTCAACGTCCTGCGGCGCCCCGACCGCTGGCTTCGCGGCGCCGTCCACGACCGGGACGGCGCGCTGGTCCGGGCCTCGCAGATGATCGGCGGGCTCGGCGGCAACCGTCACGTCGCAGCCGACCCCGCCGTCGTGGAGGTGCCCGACGGGCTCAAGACGCTGACGGGGACCTGGCTGTACGGCGGCCACTGGATGGGCCACTTCGGACACTTCATCACCGAGACCCTGCCGACCCTTTGGCCCCAGGAGCCGGCCGTCGAGGGGCTGGTCTTCCACCGGCGCTCCACCCGCGTCCGGGGCGTCACCGACTGGCAGCAGCGCCTGCTGACGATGGCGGGGCTGGGCGACCTCCCGCTGGAGATGGTCCGTCCGCGCCCTCTGCGCGTGGAGCACCTGCTGGTCGCGGCGCGACCGGTCGTGATGGCCGGCTGGGCCCGACCCGAGGCCGTCGAGGTCTGGCGCCGGGTCGCCGCCGGCGCGGGTGCCCCTCCGCGCGACCCGAGCGCCCGGGTCTACCTCTCCCGCACGGAGTTCAACCGCACCCAGCGCGACGGCACCCGACCGCCCCCTCGGGGCGGCCACCGCTCCACCCCCGAGCGGGACGAGGAGCTCGACGCCGCCTTCGCCGCAGCGGGCTTCAGCGTCGTCAGCCCCGAGCGGCTCAGCATCGACGAGCAGATCCGCACGGTCGCCGGCGCCGCGGTCATCGCGGGACCCACGGGCTCGGCGCTGCACCTGTCGGCGTTCGCCCCGCCCGGCCTGCGCGTGCTCGCGGTCGGCGACGACCGCTCCCCCGACGGCACGACTCCCATGCAGGACGTCATCGACACCGCCTGCGGCCACCTGCACGGCCAGGTGCCCGCGGAGGCGACCCGGCAGCAGCTGGACGCCCTCCTCGACGAGCTCGACCTCGACCCCACAGACAGGACGCACCCGTGAAGCAGACCGACGTGCCCGAGCAGCAGCCCCAGAATCCCGACGAGTCCGCAGCGCCCGGGAAGTCCAAGGTCATCCACCGCGCCATGGTGGTACGCCGCCTGCTCTCCCTCTACGAGGAGCCGCGCTACCTCGAGGTCGGGGTCAACAAGGGGCACACCTTCGACCGGCAGAGCGCCGCGCGCAAGGTGGCCGTGGACCCGGTGTTCCTCTTCGACCACGAGGCCGCCGAGAAGGCCGACCCCACAGCGGAGTACCACCAGGTCACCAGTGACGAGTACTTCGCCTCGATCGTCGCCCCCGACGAGCTGTTCGACGTGATCTACCTCGACGGGCTGCACACCTTCGAGCAGACCCTGCGCGACCTCACCAACGCGCTGCACCACCTGCAGCCCAAGGGCCTCATCGTCATCGACGACGTCCGGCCCCCGACGTACCTCGCCTCGATCCCCGACCGGCAGAACTTCTTCACGGTGCGCAGCTGGCTCGGCAGCACCGACCAGGCGTGGATGGGCGACGTCTACAAGCTGGTGTGGTTCATCGACACGTTCTATCCCCACCTGAGCTTCCGCACCATCGACAACAACCACGGCCAGCTCGTGGTGTGGCGCGAGCGGCGCGCAGAGGTCACCGAGCGCAGCGTCGAGGAGATCGCCCAGCTGAGCTTCGAGACGTTCGCCCTCGAGCAGGACGTGCTGCGCGCGACCCACTTCCGCAAGATCATGGACGAGGTCCGGGCCTGGCGCGAGAGGTGACGCTGCCGAAACCTGGGGACCCTTCAGCACAACATCGCTGAAACAACCGTTCCCTACGGTTCGGCGCATGATCCTCGAGACCGGAGCCGGCCCCATCCGCTCCGCGACCTATCTGCCCTCCACCCTCGACCACGTGCTGTGGGGCCGGCTCCCCTGCGCGGCCGACTCCCCCGTGCTGAGCGTCGACCCGGGCACCGAGGTCACCATCGACACGATCAGCCACGAGGGCCTGCTCGAGGACCAGGGCCGCGACCCGCGGGCGTTCTTCGCGCCGTACGGCGTGGAGGGGGTGCTCGCCGACGCGATCGCCCTGGCCGCCTCCGACGTCGTGCACACCCCCGGCCCGGACGGCCCGCACGTCGTCACCGGACCGATCGAGGTCCGCGGGGCCCAGCCCGGGGACCTGCTGGCGATCACGGTGGTGGAGACGCTGCCGCGAGTGCCGTACGGCGTGATCTCGAACCGGCACGGCCGGGGCGCCCTGGCGGGCGAGTACCCGCTCGGGGGCCACGCGGTGTTCAGCGCCTTCGCCGGCGTGCGCGAGGACCCGGACGGGCTCAAGGGCACGCTGCCGGTGAGGCCCGGAGGCGAGCCGACCGTGGCGTTCCCGCTCGCCCCCTTCCTGGGGATCATGGGCGTGGCCGTCGCCGGCGACCAGCGGCCGCACTCGGTCCCGCCGGGGGCGCACGGCGGCAACATCGACATCAACCTGCTCACCGTCGGCGCCACGCTCTACCTGCCCGTGCAGGTGCCGGGGGCGCTCGCCTACGTCGGCGACCCGCACTTCGCCCAGGGCGACGGCGAGGTGTCGCTGACCGCGATGGAGGCCTCCTTGCGGGCCACCCTCCGCTTCGACGTGCTCCCCCGGGAGGACGCGGTGCGTGAGTTCGGGGAGCTCGCCGGGCCGCTGGCCCGGACGAGTGACTACCTCGTGCCCACCGGGATGGACCCCGACCTCGACGTGGCCGTGCAGGGCTGCGTGCGGGCCGCCATCGCGCTGCTCGGAGCGCGCTACGGCATGGACCCGCGGATGGCCTACGCCTACCTCAGCGCGGCCACCGACTTCGACATCTCCCAGGTGGTCGACCTCGTGAAGGGGGTCCACGCCAGGATCCGGACGGCGGACTTCGGATGAGCGAGATCCGGCCCGAGCCCCGATCCGACAGCCAGGGCGGGGTGGTCCCCGACGGCCTGGTCGAAGCGTTCTGGGACTACGAGCAGGCGCTGATGAGCAACGATCTCGCAGCGCTGGACCGGCTGTTCGCTCCCAGCCCCGACACGCTGCGCGGCGACGCCGCCGGCCTGCTCGTGGGCCACGACATGATCAGCGCCTTCCGCGGCGGACGGGGCGGCGCTCCCCCGCGCCGGATCGTGGAGCTGCACGTGCGCGCCGTCGACGAGGACCACGCCCTCGTGGTCGCGATCACCGAGCTGCTCAGTGGTGGGCTGCCGAGCGGCGGGCGCGGGCAGCAGACGCAGCTGTGGGCGCGCCTCCCCCAGGGCTGGGCGGTCACGGCGGCGCACGTCAGCGCCTCTCCCCCCGCACTCGACACCCGGGTCTGGCGGGTCGTCGGGGATCCGCTCGTGCCGCCGACCTCACCCGGGCCGCTGAGTGGCGTCGACGTCGCCGTCAAGGACCTGTACGCCGTCGCCGGTCACCGCGTCGGCGCCGGCAACCCCACCTGGCTGGCCGAGGCCCCCGTCGAGACCGAGCACGCCTGGGCGGTGGCCCGGCTGCTCGGCGCCGGCGCCGCCGTGCGCGGGATCGCCCGCACCGACGAGTTCGCCTACAGCCTCGCGGGGACCAACGTCCACACCGGCGCCCCGCCCAACCCGCGTGCGCCGCACCGGCTGTCCGGAGGCTCCACCTCGGGCTCGGCCAGCGCCGTGTCGCTCGGGCACGCCGTCATCGGGCTGGGGACCGACACCGGCGGCTCGATCCGGGTGCCCGCGGCCTACCAGGGGCTCTTCGGGATCCGCACCACCCACGGCGCCGTCCCCCTCACCGGCGTGCTGCCGCTGGCGCCCTCGTTCGACGCGGTCGGCTGGCTGGCCCGCGACGCCGCCACGCTGCGGGCAGTCGGCGACGTGCTGCTGCCCCCGGGGCGCGACGCCCTGTCCGCCCCGGAGCTGGTCGTGGTGCCCGGGCTGCTGGCCCTGGCGGCCCCCGAGGTCGCCGACGCGGTGATGGCCGCGACCGAGCACTGGCCGACCACGCAGGAGGACTGGCCCCTGGACGACCTGCCGAGCTGGCTCACCGCCTTCCAGACCCTGCAGGCCTGGGAGGCGTGGCAGGTCCGCGGGACCTGGCTGGACGGACGACTCGACCACGTCGGCGCCGACGTCCGCGGCCGCTTCGAGGCGGCCTCCCGGATCGACGACGGCGTCGCCGCCGATGCCGGCGCGTGGGTCGCCGAGGCCCGCGGCGTGATCCGCGACCTGGTCGGCGACCGGGTGCTGGTGCTGCCGTCGGCCTCGTCGGTCGCCCCCCACCTGCGGGCAGGTGATCCGGGAGCTCTGCAGGCGGTCCGTGACGCGACCATGGCGCTGACCTGCCTGGCCGGGATCGGCGGCCTGCCGGCGGTCAGCCTTCCCACCACGACCGGGACCACGCCCGGGACCACGACCGGCGCGGCCGGCGATCTGCCCTGCGGCGTCTGCCTGGTGGCCGCGCCGGGGCGCGACCGCGAGCTCCTCCACCTGGCGGCCGCTCTCACCGCGTGACCGACAGGGTCCCGAACGGACGGTTTCGGGTTTAACGTCGAAGAAACGAATGTTCCGGTTCGCGTTACAACCGGCCCCTACGGTCAGGGGCGGAAGGGAGGTCCCCGTGGACGTCGAGGAGTTCAACCGGCTCGCGCCGGACGCTGCCGCGAGCGTCGTACGCCCGTGTGCCGCGATCGGCTCGTGGGTCGACCAGCTCGTCGCGGGCCGGCCCTACACGGACGTCGACGAGCTCGTCGGGGTCGCCGACCTCGCCGCCCGGTCGTGGTCGCGCGACGAGGTCGACGAGGCGCTGACCGACCACCCGCGCATCGGCGCCAAGCACCGCGGCCTCGGCACCAGCGCCGCGATGAGCGCCCGGGACCAACGCGCCATCGACCCGATGGACGCGGACCTGCTCGTGCGGCTCTCGGAGGGCAACCGGGCCTACGAGGAGCGGTTCGGACGGATCTTCCTGATCCGGGCCCGCGGGCTGACCTCCCAGCAGATCCTCGACGCGCTCGAGGAGCGGATGCACAACGACCCCGACACCGAGGACGCCGTCGTCGCGGACCAGCTGCGCGAGATCGCGATCCTCCGCCTCCGCGAGGTCCTGGCGTGACCACCTGCAGCACACATGTCCTCGACGCGGCGCTGGGCCGTCCCGGCGCCGGCGTCGCCGTACGCCTGCTCGGGCCGGACTCCTCGGAGGTGGCGCACGCCGTCACCGACGACGACGGGCGGATCCGGTTCGACGCCGACCTGGCACCCGGCCCGCACACCCTCGTCTTCGCCACCGGTCCGTGGTACGCCGCGGCCGGGCGCGACACGCTCTTCCCCGAGGTGCGCGTCGTCTTCGGCGTCGCCGCGCCGCCGGACGGCAAGCGGGACGCCGGCCCGGGCCGGCACTACCACCTGGCGCTGCTGCTGAGCCCCTACTCCTACACCACCTACCGAGGGAGCTGACCCGTTGGCCGACGCCACCGCAGAGAGGGGCCGCATCGTCCTGGGCCCGAACCAGTACGGCAAGGCCGAGTGCCGACTGGTGCGCATCACCCGCGACGACGCCCTCCCCCAGGGCGGCGTCCACGAGATCGAGGACCTCAGCGTCACCTCGCAGCTGCGCGGCGACTTCACCGAGGCGCACACGGTCGGCGACAACGCCCGGGTCGTCGCGACCGACACCCAGAAGAACACGCTCTACGCCTTCGCCCGCGAGCACGGCGTGGGCTCGCCCGAGGAGCTCCTGATGCGGCTCGGTGAGCACTTCGTCGACTCCTTCGACTGGGTGAGCGGGGGCCGGTGGGAGGCCGAGCAGTACTCCTGGGGCCGGATCGGCGTCGACGGAGCCCCGCACGACCACGCGTTCGTCCGCGAGGGCCGCGAGACCCGCACCGCCGTGGTGCAGCGCGACGGCGAGCGCGTCGACGTGATCGCCGGGCTCAAGGACTGCACGGTGCTCAAGTCCACCGGCTCGGAGTTCTCCGGCTTCCCGCGCGATCGCTACACGACGCTGGGCGAGACCGACGACCGGATCCTGGCGACGTCGGTGACCGCGTGGTGGCGCTATGCCGAGGGCGCCGACCTGGGCTCGCTCGACTTCAACACGACGTACGTCGCGGTGCGCGACCTGATGCTCGCCCGCTTCGCCGACCTGCACTCGCTGGCGCTGCAGCAGACGATCTTCGAGATGGGCAAGGCCGTCCTGGAGGCGCATCCGGAGATCGCCGAGGTCCGGCTCTCGTGCCCCAACAAGCACCACTTCCTCGTCGACCTGGAGCCGTTCGGGCTCGACAACCCCAACCAGGTCTTCTTCGCGGCCGACCGGCCCTACGGGCTAATCCAGGCCACCGTCCAGCGTGAGGGTGCGCCGCAGGTCCCCGAGCTGTGGGCCGGCGTCCCCGGGTTCTGCTGAGGCGACGACGATGACCCACGCGGGGCGAGCGCAGCCGGGGCAGCTGCAGGCGGTGCGGGGGCGTCAGGTCGTCGTGGACGACTCGATCGTCGCCGCGACCGTCCTGGTCGACGACGGCCGGATCAGCGCCGTCGCCCCCTTCGACCACCCGCTCCCCGAGGGCGCGCGCGTGCTCGAGGCCCCGGACACGGCGTACGTCGTGCCCGGCGTCGTCGACACCCACGTCCACCTCAACGAGCCCGGCCGCACGGAGTGGGAGGGGTTCGCCTCCGGCACCCGGGCGGCGGCGCTGGGCGGGGTCACCACCGTCATCGACATGCCGCTCAACAGCATCCCGCCGACCACTACCCTGTCCGGGCTCGAGGCCAAGCGCGCAGCGGCGCGGGACCAGCTCAGGGTGGACACCGGCTTCTGGGGCGGCGCCGTGCCGGGCAACGTCGCCGCCCTGGAGCCGCTGTGGGACGCCGGGGTCTTCGGCTTCAAGTGCTTCCTGTCGCCCTCGGGGGTCGAGGAGTTCCCGCCGCTGGACCCGGCCGGGTTCTCCGCGGCGCTGCGCGAGGTCGCCCGCTTCGGCGGGCTGATGATCGTGCACGCCGAGGACCCCGAGGTGCTCGACGCCGCACCCGCTCGGCCGAGTCGCGCCTACGCCGACTTCCTGGCCTCGCGTCCCGACGAGGCCGAGACCGCGGCCATCCGGCGCGTCATCCGGGGCGCACGCGAGACCGGCGCCCGGGTGCACGTGCTGCACCTGTCGAGCGCCCGCGCGCTGCCGCTGATCGCCGAGGCGAAGGCCGAGGGGCTGATGCTCACGGTCGAGACCTGCCCGCACTACCTGACCTTCGCGGCCGAGACGATCCCCGACGCCTCGGCCGTCCACAAGTGCTGTCCGCCGATCCGTGACGCCGCCAACCGCGAGGAGCTGTGGGCGGCGCTGACCGAGGGCGTCATCGACGTCGTGGTCACCGACCACTCCCCCGCCACGCCCGCCGAGAAGCTCCGCGGCGACGGCGACCTCCAGCTGGCCTGGGGCGGCATCGCCGGGCTCCAGGTCGGCTTCACCGCGCTGGCCCACGAGGCGCTGCGCCGGGGCATCTCCATGGCGCAGGTCAGCCGGTGGACCGCGCGGGGCACCGCCGACCTGGTCGGGCTGGCGCACAAGGGCCGGATCGAGGTGGGCGCCGACGCTGACCTCGCGGTCCTCGACACCGCGACCCCGCTGGTGGTGCGGGCGCAGGAGCTCGCCCACCGCAACCCGCTGTCGGCGTACGACGGGCAGCGGTTCGACGCCCGGGTCACGCACACCGTGCTGGGCGGCCGGCTCGTCGCGCCGGGGTCGGCTCCTGCGGGCAGGGAGCTGAGGCGCGATGAAACCAAGGACTCGCAACGGCAACACGGGTGAAACACCGGTTTCCTAGGCTCCCCCGCAGGCACCACCTGACCGTAAGGACTCCCATGGGCTTCGACCAGATCAACCCGCCGCCGCGGCTGCTGATGGGCCCCGGCCCGATCACCGCCGACCCGCGGGTGCTCCGCGCGATGTCGGCCCAGCTCGTCGGCCAGTTCGACCCTGCGATGACGGCCTGCATGGGCGAGGTGATGGAGCTCTACCGCGAGGTCTTCCGCACCGACAACGAGCAGACGCTCCTCGTCGACGGCACCTCGCGCGCCGGCATCGAGGCGGCGCTGGTCTCGCTGCTCGAGCCGGGCGACCGGGTGCTGGTGCCGATCCTGGGTCGCTTCGGCCACCTGCTCGCCGAGATCGCGGAGCGCTGCGGCGCCGAGGTCCACACGATCGAGGTCGCGTGGGGCGAGGTGTTCACCCCCGAGCAGATCGAGGAGGCGCTGGTCGCCACCCGGCCCAAGGTGCTCGCGCTCGTCCAAGGGGACACCAGCACCACGATGTGCCAGCCGCTGGCCGACCTCGGCGAGATCTGCCGGCGCCAGGACGTGCTGCTCTACTGCGACGTGACGGCCTCGCTGGGCGGCAACGTCTTCGAGATGGACGACTGGGGCATCGACGTCGCCTCCGCCGGGCTGCAGAAGTGTCTGGGCGGCCCGTCGGGAAGTGCCCCGATCTCGCTGTCGCCGCGCGCGGTCGACGTGATCGAGGACCGCCGCCACGTCGAGGCCGGCATCCGCGAGGACCGCGACGCCGCCCGCGGCACCCGGATCGCGTCGAACTACTTCGACCTCGCGATGATCATGGACTACTGGGGCGAGCGCCGGCTCAACCACCACACCGAGGCCACCACGATGCTGTACGGCGCGCGCGAGTGCGCCCGGCTCCTCGTCGACGAGGGCCTCGAGGCCGCGGTCGAGCGGCACCGGCTGCACGGCGCGGCGATGCTGGCCGGCGTCCGCGGCCTGGGGCTCGGGGTCTTCGGCGACCCGGCCCACAAGATGAACAACGTCGTCGCCGTCGAGATCCCCGACGGCATCGACGGCGACCGGGCGCGCGCGGCGATGCTCGACGACTTCGGCATCGAGATCGGCACCTCGTTCGGTCCGCTGCATGGGCGGGTCTGGCGGATCGGGACGATGGGCTACAACGCCCGCAAGGACGCCGTGCTGCTCACGCTCGCCGCGCTCGAGCAGGTGCTGCGGGCCGGCGGTGCCCCGGTGCCGGCCGGTGGCGGCGTCGGCGCCGCGCGGGAGGTGTACGCGTCATGACGACCGCTGCCGAGGCCCTCGCCCGCTGCGCCGAGCTGGCTCGGCTCACCTCGACGCCCGGCTCGCTGACGCGGATCCACCTCACCCCCGAGCACGCCCAGGCCAACGCGCTCGCCGCCTCGTGGATGCAGCGCGCCGGGCTGCGCACCTGGGTCGACGCCGCCGGCAACGTGTGCGGGCGCCGCGAGGGCCGCGAGCCCGGCCTGCCCGCGCTGCTGCTCGGCTCCCACCTCGACACCGTGCCCGACGCCGGGCGCTACGACGGGATGCTCGGGGTGGTGATGGCGATCGCCGTGGTCGAGCGGCTGGGGTCCCTCGTGGACGACCTGCCGTTCGCGCTCGAGGTGATCGGCTTCGGCGACGAGGAGGGCGCGCGCTTCGGCACCGCCCTGCTCGGGAGCCGAGCCGTCGCCGGTACCTGGGACGACGCCTGGTGGGAGCTGGCCGACGAGCACGGCACGACGCTGCGTCAGGCCTTCGTGGACTTCGGCCTCGACCCCGCCCGGGTCGGCGAGGCGGCGCGGGCACCCCAGGAGCTGGTCGGCTATCTGGAGGCGCACATCGAGCAGGGCCCCCACCTGGAGGCCGTCGACGCGTCCCTGGGCTACGTCACCACGATCGCGGGAGCCCGACGGTTCGCACTGACGATCCTCGGCGAGGCCCGCCACGCGGGCGGCACGCCGTACGACCGCAGGCGCGACGCCCTGGCCGGTGCGAGCGAGGCCGTCACGACCATCGAGCGGCTGGGGCGGGCCTCGGACTGCATAGCCACCGTGGGCCGGATCGAGGTGCACCCCGGCGCGGTCAACGTGATCGCCGGCCGGGCCGACCTCACCCTCGACCTGCGCGCCGCCACCGACCCCGAGCGCGACGCGATGTGGGACACGATGCGGGCCGAGATCGACGGACTGTGCACCGCGCGCGGGCTGACCCTCGAGGTCACCGAGACCCACAGCGCGCCCGCCGCCCCGTGCGCGGGCTGGCTCCAGGACGCCGTCGTCGCCGGGATCGCGACCACCGGCGATCCCGAGCCGCTGGCGCTCTGGAGCCGGGCCGGGCACGACGCGATGGCCATCGCGGCGACCACCGACATCGGGATGCTCTTCGTGCGCTGCCACGACGGCATCTCCCACGCTCCCGACGAGGACGTCCGCGAGGTCGACGTGGCCCGTGGGCTCGACGCCTTCACGGCCGCGGTGCTCGCGGTCGCGGCGGTCCGGGGAGGGCACCGGCGATGAGGATCGACGAGCGGATCACCGCCCACCACGCCGAGCTCTCGCCCCAGGAGAAGCGCGCCGCCGAGACGCTGCTCGAGCACCTCGACGACCTCGCGACCTACCGCGCGGCCGAGCTCGCGGCGCTCGCCGGGGTCTCCAAGGCGACGATGAGCCGGCTGTTCCGCAGCCTCGGCTTCGCCGACTTCGACGAGGTCCGCGACCACCTGCGCGGGCTGCGGCAGGCGGGCGAGCCGCACCGGGTCGAGGGGACGCCCAACCTGGCCGCTCACGTCGCCGCCGAGGCCGAGGCGGTACGGCGCGCCGTCGCCCAGCCCCGCCTCGCCGAGGTCGTCGCCTGCCTGGCCCGCGCCCGACGGGTCACGGTCGTCGGCTGGCGCAACAGCCACCCCGTCGCCCTGCACCTGCGCTCCCAGCTGGCGCACGCCCGCCCCGACGTACACCTCGCGCCGCTGCCGGGCCAGATGATGGGCGAGGAGCTCGCCGACCTGCGCCGCGGGGACGCGCTCGTGGTGGTCGGCTTCCGGCGACGTCCGGCGGGCTTCGCGGCGTTCATGGCGGAGGCGGCCACCACCGACGCGGAGGTCGTCCTGGTCGCCGACCCCACCGCGGTGGAGCACGCCGCCCACGCCGGCGTGTGGCTGGAGTGCCCGGTCGCGTCCGGGCTGGCCTTCGACAGCTATGCCGGCGCGATGAGCCTGGTCAGCGTGATCGCCGACGGCGTGCTCTCCGAGGTCGGCCGCGCCGCACGGACCCGCGTGTCGGGGATCAGCCGCGCCTACGGCCGGCTCGGGGAGGTGGAGTGATGGACCTCGGCACCGTCACCAGCCTGCGCCCGGCGCGCAGCCGCGCCGACCTCGTGCTCGCGCCCGGCGAGACGCTGCTGGCGGGCGGGACCTGGCTGTTCTCCGAGCCCCAGCCGCTCACCACGGGGCTCGTCGACCTGACCGCGCTCGGCTGGCCCGCGTGGGAGCACGTGGGCGCCGGCGAGGGACGCCGGCTGCGGGTCGCCGCGACGTGCACGATCGAGCAGCTGCTCGCCGTACCACCGGTCGTCCTGGGGCCCGCCTCCCGCATCGTCCGCGAGTGCGCCGAGGCGCTGCTGATGTCGTTCAAGGTCCAGCACACCGCGACCGTCGGCGGCAACCTCTGCCTGGCCCTGCCCGCGGGCTCGATGATCTCGCTGATGACCGCGCTCGACGCCGAGGTCGTCGTGTGGACTCCCCACGGCGGCGAGCGCCGCGAGCCGGTGGCGACGTTCGTCACCGGGCCGGGCCGCACGACACTGGCGCCCGGCGAGGTGCTGCGCGCCGTCGACGTGCCCGCCGCCAGCCTCGACCCGCGGCGCACGCTGCGCACGGCGTTCCGCAAGATCGCGCTCAGCCCGATCGGGCGGTCCTCGGCGGTGGTCACCGGACGGCTGACCTCGCGGGGCGACATCCACCTCGTCGTCACCGCCAGCACCGAGCGGCCCCTGCGACTGGCCGACCCCGGGCTGCGGCCCGGGCAGTCGTTGGAGGCCGTCCTCGCGGAGCTGCTGAGCACCGTCGACTGCTGGTTCGACGACCCACACGGCCCGCGCGACTGGCGCCGGGCCGTCACCGCGACGCTCGCGGTCGAGGTGTGCGAAGAGCTGCTCGGGACCCGAACCGGGAGGACGTCATGAGCATGCTGGTCAACGGCGAGCCGGTCGACGCCGCCCCTGCCCCAGGACAGTGCCTGCGCACGTTCCTGCGCGAGCAGGGCAGCCTGGACGTGAAGAAGGGCTGCGACTCCGGGGACTGCGGCGCCTGCACGGTGATGGTCGACGGCGCCGCCGTCCACTCCTGCATCTTCCCGGCCGCCCGCGGTGAGGGCCGCGACATCACGACGGCCGCCGGGCTGGGGACGCCCGAGGAGCTGCACCCGGTCCAGCGCCGCTTCGTCGAGGCAGGCGGCTTCCAGTGCGGCTTCTGCACGGCGGGGTACGTCGTGACCGCGGCGTCGCTGGCCGACGAGGAGGGCCGGCTGGACGACCTGGTGGAGCCGGACCAGGTCCCGCGGATGTTCAAGGGCAACCTGTGTCGCTGCACCGGCTATCGCTCCATCAAGGACGCGCTGCAGGGAGCCTGCAACGTCGAGCGCCCCGGCTGCGGCGCCCCAGGTGGCAGTGGAGGCGGCTGCGGGAGCTGGGGCACCTCGTTGGCAGCCCCCGCCGGCCCGCGCATCGTCACCGGGCAGGAGCGCTACACCCTCGACCTGCCGACCGACGGGGTGCTCCACCTCAAGCTGCTCACCAGCCCGCACGCCCACGCCAGGGTCACCGCGATCGACACGGTCCGCGCCGAGGCGCTGCCGGGCGTGCGGCTGGTGCTCACCCACCGTGACGTGCCCGACGTGCTCTACTCCACCGGGCGGCACGAGAGCCGGCTCGACGACCCCGACGACACCCGGATGCTCGACGACGTCGTGCGCTACCGCGGCCAGCGGGTCGCCGCGGTCGTGGCCGAGTCGGTGGCGATCGCCGAGGCGGCGGTGCGGCTGATCGAGGTGACCTACGAGCCGCTCGAGGCGGTCTTCGAGCCCGAGGCGGCCCGGTCCCCGGGAGCCCCGCTCGTGCACGGCGACAAGTCCACGATGCGCTCGCGGATCGCCGAGCCGCAGCGCAACGTCGTCGCGCAGACCCACGGCGAGGTCGGCGACGTCGAGGCCGGACTCGCCGGGGCCGCCGCGGTCGTCACCGGCACCTGGCGCACCGGCCGGGTCAGCCACGCCGCGCTGGAGACCCACGGCGCCCGCGGCTGGATCGACGACGAGGGCCGGCTCGTGGTCCGCACCAGCACCCAGGTGCCCTACCTCGTCCGCGACGAGCTCGCCCACGTCCTTGGCCTGGAGCCCGACCGGGTCCGGGTGCTCGCCGCCCGCGTCGGCGGCGGCTTCGGCGGCAAGCAGGAGATGCTCGTCGAGGACCTCGTCGCGCTGGCCGTCCTCCGCCTCGCTGAGCGCGGCGAGCCCGCCCCCGTGCAGCTGGAGCTGACCCGCGAGGAGCAGTTCACGCTCGTGCCGTGCCGTCACCCGATGCGCGTCGAGGTCACCCTCGGCGCCGACGCCGACGGCGTGCTCACCGCGATGGCGCTCGACGTGCTGACCGACACCGGCGCCTACGGCAACCACGCCCCCGGCGTGATGTTCCACGGCTGCCACGAGTCGATCGCCCTCTACCGCTGCGCCAACAAGCGTCTCGACGCGGAGGCCGTCTACACCAACAACGTGCCCTCGGGCGCGTTCCGCGGCTACGGGCTCGGCCAGGTCATCTTCGCCATCGAGTCGGCGCTCGACGAGCTGGCCCGCGACCTCGGCCTCACTGCTACTGAGATCCGGCGGCGCAACGTCGTCGTCCCCGGCGACGACTTCGTGGTCAACGGGCCGGCGGACACCGACCTGGTCTTCGGCAGCTACGGCCTCGACCAGTGCCTGGACCTGGTGGAGCGCTCGCTGGCGGACGCGGTCGCCGACGACCTGGACCCCGCCCGCTGGGCGGTCGGCGAGGGGATGGCCGCCTCGATGATCGCGACGATCCCGCCACGCGGGCACCACGCCGACGCGACCGTCACGCTGCACCCCGACGGCACCGTGACGATCGGCGTGGGCACGGCGGAGTTCGGCAACGGCACCGCGACCGTGCACACCCAGATCGTCGCCGCCGAGCTCGGCGTGGACCCGGCGCAGATCACGCTGCGCTCCTCCGACACCGACGTCGGCGGCTACGACACCGGCGCCTACGGATCCACGGGCTCGGTCGTCGCCGGCGGGGCGGTCGCGGCGGCCGCCCGGTCCCTGCGCGACGAGCTCGACAAGCTCGCCGGCGGCGGTGAGCCCGGCCCCGACGGCGTACGACGCGACGACGGCACGCTCGCGCCGTACGACGAGCTGCTCGACGCACCACTGACCGCGACCGGCGAGCACCACGGCTCGCCGCGCTCGGTCGCCTTCAACGTGCACGGCGCGCGGGTGGCCGTGGACCGGCGCACCGGCGAGGTCCGGGTGCTGCACTCGGTGCAGGCCGTCGACGCGGGCGTGGTGATCAACCCCGAGCAGCTGCGCGGGCAGGTCGAGGGCGGGGTCGCGCAGGCGATCGGCAGCGCGCTCTACGAGGAGATGGTGCTCGCCGACGGCGAGGTGCTGACCCGCTCGTTCCGGGGCTACCGGGTGCCGCAGATGGCCGACGTGCCCGACACCGAGGTCCTCTTCGCCGACACCCACGACGCGCTGGGCCCGCGCGGCGCCAAGTCGATGAGCGAGGCGCCCTACAACCCGGTGGCGCCCGCGCTGGCCAACGCCGTACGCGACGCCCTCGGGGTGCGTCCCCACGAGCTGCCTCTCAGCCGCGACCGGGTGTGGCGGCTGCTCCAGACCACCTCCGCTGTTCTCCCCGACCCCAAGGACCACGCATGAACGCCATCGCCTCCCCCCGGACCGACGCCGACTGGCTGACCTGCGCCATCGAGCTGGCCGTGGCCAACGTCGCCGACGGCGGCGGGCCCTTCGGCGCGCTCGTCGTACGCCGCGGCGAGCTCGTCGCCACCGGCCAGAACCGCGTCACCCGCGACAACGACCCCACCGCCCACGCCGAGGTCCAGGCGATCCGCGCGGCCGGGCAGGCTCTCGGCGACTTCTCGCTGGCCGGCTGCGTGCTCTACACCTCCTGCGAGCCCTGCCCGATGTGCGCCGCGGCCTCGCTGTGGGCCCGGCTCGACCGGATCGTCTACGCCGCCGACCGCGAGGACGCCGCTCACGGCGGCTTCGACGACCGCGCGTTCTACGAGCTGCTCGCCCAGGATCGCGACACCTGGCCGACCCGGGTCGAGCGGCTCGAGCTCGCCGCCGGCGTCGCGCCGTTCGAGGCGTGGCGCGCCGACCCGGCCCGCACCGACTACTGAAAGCCCCTCCTCCTCCGGGTCGTGTGCCCGAGGGCGCGCTCCAGCGCGTCCGCAGGCACACGACCGGTCTGGCGCGCCCTCGAAACCTCCGCTTCAGCCTGCCCACCGGCGGGCCCCGACGGTGAAACGTGCGTTTTAACGAGACCGAAACCTGGGCCGCCCAGGACCGAAATCCACCGCTCCTAGCGTCCTCTCATCTCGGGGGCTCGACCCACGACGTGCGCCGGTCCGGCGCTCCAACCAAGGAGTACATCCATGACCCTGTCGTTCCGAGGCCGCCGCGCGGCGAGCCTCACCGCCCTCATCGCCGTGGCCGGTCTCAGCCTGAGCGCCTGCGGCTCCGACGACGAGCCGGCGGCCGCGAGCGCCGCGGAGGGCAGCGCCGACTACGGCGACATCACCTTGCAGCTGTCGTGGATCAAGAACGCCGAGTTCGTCGGGGAGTTCTTCGCCGACACGAACGGTCACTACGAGGACGCCGGCTTCGCCAAGGTCAAGCTCAACCCGGGCCCGGGCCCGATCGAGACCATGGTCGCCTCCGGCGAGGCCGACTTCGCGCTCAGCAACGCGGTCGCCACCGCGCAGGTCATCGCCGAGGAGGAGGCGCCGCTGAAGATCGTCGGCACCAAGTTCCAGAAGAACCCGTTCACGATCCTCTCGCTGAAGGACGGCGCCGACATCGCCACGCCCGAGGACCTGGTGGGCAAGAAGATCGGGGTGCAGGCCGGCGGCAACGAGACCCTCTTCGACGCCCTGCTCGAGGTCAACGGGATCGACCCCGACGAGGTGACCAAGGTGCCGGTGGAGTACGACCCGTCCCCCGTCGTCGACGGCGAGGTCGACGGGTTCCTGGCCTACATCACCAACGAGTCGATCACGGTGTCGATGGACGGCAACGAGGTCACCAACCTCCCCTTCGCCGACAACGGGCTGCCGTTCGTCGCTGAGAGCGTGATCACCACCGACCAGATGATCGAGGAGGAGCCCGACAAGGTGAAGGCCTTCCTCGAGGCCGAGATCCGAGGCTGGCAGGACGCGCTGACCGACCCCGACGAGGGCGCCCGCCTGGCCGTCGAGGAGTACGGCGCGGACCTCGACCTCGACATGGCGAAGGAGGTCGAGCAGTCCGAGGTGCAGACCGGCCTGATCGTCACGCCCGACGTGGAGGCCAACGGCCTGTTCACGATCACCGACGAGCTGATGGAGCAGTGCATCGCCACCCTGGCGGCCGCCGGCATCGAGATCACGGTCGAGGAGCTCTTCGACCTATCCCTGCTCGAGGAGCTCCTCGAGGAGAAGCCCGAGCTGACCGAGCTCCCCTCCTGAGCATGTCCGAGACCATCACCGGCACGACTTCCGCGGGAGTCCCCAGCGCTGACCAGGACAGCGCCGGGGGCTCCCGCGGGACCGGCGTGCGGATCCAGCGCCTGAGCAAGACCTTCCGCTCCGGGCGCCGCAGCGTCACCGCGCTCGACGACGTCACGCTGTTCACCGAGAAGGGCAGCTTCTTGTCGCTGCTCGGGCCCTCCGGCTGCGGCAAGTCCACGATCCTGCGGATCCTCGCCGGGCTCGAGCAGCCGTCGTCGGGCACCGCGCTGGTCGAGGGCAGGACGCCGCTCGAGCTGCGTCGCGACCACGAGCTGGGCATCGCCTTCCAGGACTCGGCGCTGCTCCCCTGGCGCTCGGTGCTCGCCAACGTCCGGCTGCCGTTCGAGGTGTCGGGCCGCAAGCCCGACGACGCGCTGGTCGCGGAGCTGATCCGTCTGGTCGGGCTCGAGGGCTTCGAGAAGGCCAAGCCCGCGCAGCTCTCCGGCGGCATGCGCCAGCGGGTCTCGATCGCCCGCTCCCTGGTCGTCAAGCCGTCGGTGCTGCTGCTCGACGAGCCCTTCGGGGCGCTCGACGACATGACCCGCCAGCGCCTCAACGTGGAGCTGCTCCGGATCTGGACCGAGAAGCCGGCGACCACGCTGATGGTCACCCACGGCATCAGCGAGGCGATCTTCCTCTCCGACCAGGTCGCGGTGATGAGCGCGCGGCCGGGCCGGATCCAGGAGGTCATCGACGTCGATCTGCCCCGGCCCCGGCTGCCCGAGATGATGCGGACACCGGAGTTCCACGCGCTGCACGACCGCGCCTCGGAGCTGCTGTTCGGGCACGACCCCGCCTCCGCGAAGGAGGCCTGAGCGGTGAGCCGGGAACGGACCCGCTCGCTGCTCACCGGGCTCGGGGGGATGGTCGCGACCGTGGCGGTGTGGTGGCTGGCCGCCGTCACGCTGCTCGCCGACGCGCGGGTGCCCACTCCGGGTGGCGTCGTGACCTCGATGCTCGACGACGGCTGGGCCTTCTACTCCACCCACTTCGCGGTGACCATCGAGGAGGCGGGCGTCGGCTTCCTCTACGGCAACGTCGCCGCGCTGCTGCTGGCCTCGCTCGTGCTGCTGGTGCCGTTCGCGGAGCCGGTGATCATGCAGGTCGCGGTGATCAGCTACTGCATCCCGATCGTGGCGATCGCGCCGGTGCTCTACATCGTGATCGGCGTCCCCGACCCCGGCGAGCGCTCCGGCACCGCGGTCGCCCTCGCCGCGCTGTCGGTCTTCTTCACCACGGTCGTCGGCACCGTGCTGGGCTTCCGCTCGGCCGACCGGACCAGCCTCGACGTGGTCAGCGTGTACGGCGGGGGCCGCCTCCAGCAGCTGCGCCGGGTCCAGCTCGTCTCGGCCCTGCCCTCGATCCTGGCCTCCCTTCAGATCGCGGCGCCCGCGGCGTTCCTGGGCGCGATCCTCGGCGAGTACGTCGGCGGCATCGAGCGCGGCGTCGGCCTCGCCCTGAAGATCGCCCAGCAGAACATCGACGTCGAGCAGGCGTGGGGCATCGGCCTGGGCTGCGCGCTCGTCGCCGGCACGGCGTACGCCGCCTTCGGGCTGGTCGCGCGGCTGGTGACGCCGTGGTCGAAAGGGGCGGCGTCATGATCGCCCGGGCGCTGCTGCGCACTGTCACCACGATGATGTTCGTGCTCGGCGTGGTGCTGGTGCTGTGGGTCGTCGGGCTGCGGGTCTTCGACGTCTCCGACTATGTCGGCAAGGGGCCCACCGATGTGTGGGCCTACCTCGTGACCGAGGACGACGCGGCCGAGGCGCGCGGCGAGATCCGGGCGCTGCTCGGCCGGACCCTGCTCGACTCCGGTATCGGGTTCGTCGCGGGCATGCTCGCGGCGATCGTGCTGGCCGCCGCCATCGTGCTGTGGAAGCCGCTGGAGAGCGCCGCCATGCCGGTCGCGATGATCCTGCGCTCGGTCCCGCTGATCGCGCTCGCGCCGATCATCATCCTCACCGTCGGGCGCGGGCTCGGCGCGGTCGCCGTGATGAGCGGGATCGTCGTACTCTTCCCCGCGCTGGTCAGCATCGTGCTCGGACTGCGGTCGGTCTCGGACCAGATGCGCGACGTCGTGCAGGTCTACGGCGGCGGTGCGTGGGCGGTGCTGCGCCGAGTGGCGTTCCCGTCCGCGCTGCCGGCGCTGTTCGCGTCGATCCGGATCTCCGTGCCCGGCGCGATCACGGGCGCGCTGCTCGCGGAGTGGCTGGCCACCGGCCAGGGCATCGGGTACGCCGTGGTGTCGGCGGCCGCGCGCTCGCAGATCAGCCGGGTGTGGGCGCTGGTCGTCGTGATCACGCTCGCCTCGCTGGTGCTCTACCTGATCGCGCAGCTCGTCGAGTCGCTGGTGCTTGCCCGCTTCGCCAAGGTGCCGGCGCGATGACGCTCGAGGCGCTCGTGGCGGCCCTGCCCAAGGTCAGCCTGCACTGTCACCTGATCGGCACGGTGTCGGCTGCCACGGTCGTCGACCTCGCGCGCAAGCACGACGTACCGCTCGACGGGCCGCGGGGACCGCGCAGCGCCGAGGACCTCTACGACCACGCCAGCTATGAGGACCTCGGGGAGTTCCTGCGGGTCCTCGACGTCGTCGGCTCGGTGGTGCGCGACGTCGACGACTTCCACCGGATCACCTACGAGTCGCTGACCGAGGGCGGGGCCGCGCACGGCGTGCTCTACCGCGAGATCCAGCTCAGCCCGCCCGGGCATCCCGGGGTGCCCTACCCGCGGCTGCTCGAAGGAGTGCTCGCGGGGATGCGCGACGCTCACGCCGACACCGGCATCGACGCGCGGCTCGTCGTCGGCATCAACCGCGAGCGCAGCGGCGCCGAGGCCGTGCGGCTGGTCGAGGAGGTGGTCGCCCACCGCGTCGACGAGGTGGTGGGGATCGGGCTGGACTACGCCGAGGTGAACGGGCCGCCCGGCGGCTTCGTGGAGGCCTACCGGCTGGCGGGGCGGCACGGGCTGCAGCGCACCGCCCACTCGGAGTCCGGTCCCCCGGCGCACATCCTGACCCTCCTCGACGAGCTCGGCTGCAGCCGCGTCGACCACGGCTATCACGTCGTCGACGACCCCGAGATCACCGTGCGGTGCGTCGCCGAGCGGGTCCCCTTCAACTGCACCCCGGTCAGCTCCGACATCGGGCGCTACTCCGGGTCGGGCGACGGCACCCACCGCCGGATCGCGGAGATGGTCGATGCCGGGCTGTGCGTGACGATCGACTCCGACGACCCGCCGATGTTCGGCACCGACCCCACGAACGACTTCCGGGTGCTCGCACGTGCTCTCGGCTACGGCCGCGACCAGCTCGCGACGTTCACCCGCAACGCCGTCGAGGCCTGCTGGCTCGACGAGACCGACAAGGCCGACCTCGCCCGCCGCGTGGAGGCGGCCGTGGCGGCCATCCCCGACGACGCGCCCACCCTCCAGGAGGAGCCCGCATGAGCAGCTTCCACGTCCCCACCGTCGACATCTCGCCGTACGTCGCGGGTGGGACGCCTGCGGATCGGGCCAGCGCGGCCGCCGCCTTCGACGAGGCGGCGCGCACCGTCGGCTTCGTGCAGATCGTCGGGCACGGCGTGCCGCAACCGGTGCTCGACGCCTTCGCGGCGGCGCTCGACGGCTTCTTCGGGCTGCCCCTGGAGGAGAAGTTGGCCTATCGCACGCCGCCGGAGGTCAACCGGGGCTATGCCCCGCCCAAGACCGAGTCGCTGAGCCTGAGCCTGGGGCTCGCGCCGGCGAACCGGATGAACGACTTCTTCGAGGCGTTCAACGTCGGCGCGGCATGCTCGGACTTCCCCGAGCTCGACCTCCCCGCCCTGGACTATCCCGAGAACGTCTGGCCCGTCGAGGTGGCCGGCTTCGTCGAGGCGGTCGAGGCGTACTTCGCCGAGGCCTCGCGGGTGGCGCGCACCCTGACCGGGCTCTTCGCGGACGCGCTCGGACTCGCGCCCGGGTTCTTCGCGCCGTACACCGACCACAGCGTGGACGTGCTGCGGATGAACAACTACGCCCTCGAGCCCGGCGCGCTGGACCTCGACGGCGACCTGACGGGGATGGGCGAGCACACCGACTACGGCATCGTCACGGTGCTCTGGGCCGACCGGGTCGCGGGTCTGCAGGTCCTCGGCGCCGACGGCTCGTGGCACGACGTGATGCCCGCCGAGGGCGCCCTGCTGATCAACCTCGGCGACCTGATGGCCCGGTGGACCAACGAGCGCTGGATGTCGACGCTGCACCGGGTCAAGCCGCCGATCGTGGACGGCACCATCCAGCGGCGCCGGAGCGCGGCGTACTTCCACGACGGCAACATCGACGCGCTCATCGAGACGCTGCCCACCTGCGTCGGCGACGGCTCGCCGTACCCGCCGATCACCGTCGGCGAGCACCTGCGCGCCAAGCTCGCGGGCTCCCGCGCCGGGGTCGCCAACGTCGCGGCCGAACGGGAGGCGGCCCGGGTGCTGGCGGCCCAGGCTGGTGGGTGAGGCTGGTGGTTG
>NZ_BAAHCI010000005.1:1461519-1661057 GCF_054775955.1 Nocardioides pacificus | reverse complement strand
CAGCGACCGTTCAGAAGGAAGACGCGGGCCTCACAAGCCTTGGTGAGCGTGAGCCCTGGCGAGTCTTCCTTCTGAACGGTCGCTTCCGGGCCCGAAGTCGGGAGGACCCGTCGCACGCCGTACTGACCACACGAAACGGTCACTTCCCACGTGATCCTTCGCGTGGGAAGTGACCGTTTCCCACGTTAACTCGTGAAACGTGTGGCGCCTGGGACTCGTGGGACGCCCCGCACTGTCGGTGGCGTCGTCCATGCTGGCGTCATGGACGTGACTGGTTTGGTGCTGGCGCTGGTGCTGCTCGTGGTGGGGATGATCGCCGGGGCGGCGCTGGGGGTGCTGTGGGCGCGGGGGCGGGCGCCGGCGACCGCGGCGCTGCCGGCGGCACTGGCGGCGCTGGAGCAGCGGGCGGCCGGGGACGCGGTGGTGCGCGAGGGGCTGGAGCGGATCGGCGACCAGATGCGCGATCTGGAGCACAACCGCGCCGTGTGGCAGGGCGAGCTGCACCAGCAGGTCCTCGACATGCGGCACACCACCGACGGGCTGCGCCGCGAGACGCACGCGCTGTCGACCGCCCTGCGCAAGCCGCAGGTGCGCGGGCAGTGGGGCGAGCTGCACCTGCGTCGCGCCGTGGAGCTCGCCGGCCTCGTCGACCGCTGCGACTTCTCCGAGCAGGTCGTGCTCGACGGCGGCCCACTGCGGCCGGACCTCGTGGTCCGACTGGCCGGTGACAAGTGCGTCGTGGTCGACGCCAAGGTGCCGCTCGACGCGTTCCTCGACGCCGCGGAGTGCGAGGACGACGACGAGCGCGACGCCCACCTGCGCCGCCACGCGCGTCAGCTGCGCACCCACGTCGACCAGCTCTCCGCGAAGCGCTACTGGCGGGCGCTCGACGAGAGCCCGGAGTTCGTGGTGCTGTTCGTGCCCGCGGAGTCGTTCCTCTCCGCGGCCCTCGAGACCGACCGCGACTTGCTCGAGCACGCGGCCGCGCGCCAGGTCGTGCTGGCCACGCCGACGACGCTGATCGCGCTGCTGCGCACGGTCGCGCACGGCTGGCGCCACGAGACGCTCGCCGAGCAGGCGCGCGAGATCCACCGGCTGGGCCGGGAGCTGCACGAGCGGATCGGGACGGTGGGGGGCCACCTCGACCAGGTCGGTCGCTCGCTGGGGGCGGCGGTGAAGAGCTACAACCACGCGGTGGGCTCGCTGGAGAGCCGTGTGCTGGTGACGGCGCGACGCTTCCAGGACCTCGCGGTCACCGACGCCGACCTGCCCAGCCCGCGTCAGGTCGAGGCCACCACCCGCTCGCTCGGCGCCGTGGAGCTCCAGCAGGACGATGACGCGACCCACGGACCCGACGCAGAGCTCGACCTCGGCTCGGCGCGCCGCGCACGCGGGGCCTGACCCGGGTCCTACCGTGACCTCGTGAGCCAGACACGCTCCCTGTGGGTGGAGGGTCAGGAGCCGGGCCGGCAGGTCATCGTCCTCGGCGTGGCCGTCGCGCTCACGACCGTGGTGCTCGACCTGTTCCTCAGCGGGCGGCTCAGCCTCTTCTTCGACCTGTGCTTCATCGTGCTCTGCCTCGGGCTCGCACTTCTGGTGCGACCCGGCGACTTCTTCACGGTCGGCATCCTGCCGCCGCTGATCATGCTGGCGGTCTTCCTGCTGCTCGCCGCCGTCGCCCCCGGCACCGTCGCCGACGAGCGCGACGGCGTGGTGCAGGCCGTGATCTCGGGGCTGTTCACCCACGCGACGTCACTGGCTGTGGGCTACGTGCTGGCGTTGGCCGCGCTCGCCGTACGCACCCGGCAGCTGCCTGCCTGAGACCTACCCCTCGAACGGCTCCGGGTCGCCCGCGCCGTGGCGCACCACCTCGGGCACGCCCTCCGACCAGTCCACGACCGTGGTGGGCACGGCCGGCGTCTCGCCCGACTCGATGACGATGTCGACGTCGACGTCGAGGTCCTCCTTGACCTCCCAGCCCATCGTCCGGGGGCCCTCCTCGCCGGGGAGGATCAGCGTGCTGGTCAGCATCGGCTCGCCCAGCTCCTCGAGCAGGGCCGAGACGAGCGGGTGCTGCGGGATGCGGACCCCGACGGTGCGCTTCTTGGGGTGCATCAGCCGCTTGGGCACCTCGCTCGTCGCCGGGAGGATGAACGTGTAGGGGCCCGGGGTCGCCGCCTTGATCGCGCGGAAGGCGGCGTTGTTGATCTGCACGAACTGCCCGAGCTGGGCGAAGTCCTTGCACATCAGCGTGAAGTCGTGGCGGTCGTCGAGCTGGCGGATCTTCAGGATCCGGTCGCGCCCGTCGCGGTTGCCCAGCTGACAGCCGAGCGCGTAGCCGGAGTCGGTCGGGTAGGCGATCAGCGCGTTGTCGCGCAGCGCCTCGACCACCTTGGTGACCAGCCGGGGCTGGGGGTTCTCGGGGTGCAGATCGACGTAGCGCGCCATGGTCGTCAGCCTCGCGCCGCGGCCTCGGCCGCACGCAGGTCGCGGCGCAGCTCGACGGGCAGCGCGAAGATCAGCGACTCCTCCGCGCTGTGCACGGCCTTGGCGTCGGGGTAGCCCCGCTCGGCCAGGTAGGCCAGCACGCCGTCGACGAGGTCCTCGGGCACCGACGCCCCGGAGGTCACCGAGACGGTGCGTACGCCGTCGAGCCAGGCCTCGTCGATCTCGCTGGCGTCGTCGACGCGGTACGACGACTTGGCGCCGGCCTCCAGCGCGACCTCGACGAGGCGCACGGAGTTGGAGGAGTTGCCCGAGCCGACCACGATCACCAGGTCGGCGTCGAGCGAGATCTCCTTGACGGCCAGCTGGCGGTTCTGGGTGGCGTAGCAGATGTCGTCGCTGGGCGGGTCGAGCAGGTGCGGGAAGCGCTCGCGGATCGCGGCGACCGTCTCCAGGGTCTCGTCGACCGAGAGCGTGGTCTGCGAGAGCCACGCCACGCGCTCGGGGTCGCGGACCACGATGTTGGGGACGTCGGCCGGGCTCTGCACGAGCTGGATGTGCTCAGGCGCCTCACCCGCGGTGCCCTCGACCTCCTCGTGACCCTCGTGGCCGATCAGCAGGATGTCGTAGTCGTCGGCCGCGAAGCGCTTGGCCTCGTGGTGGACCTTGGTCACCAGCGGGCAGGTCGCGTCGATGGTCTTGAGCTCGCGCTCGGCGGCCTGGCGGTGCACCTCGGGAGAGACGCCGTGCGCGGAGAACACGACCGTCTTGCCGGCGGGCACCTCGTCGAGCTCCTCGACGAAGATGGCCCCGCGCGACTCCAGGTTGGCCACCACGTGCTTGTTGTGCACGATCTGCTTGCGGACGTAGACGGGGGCACCGTAGAGGTCCAGGGCCTTCTCGACGGTGATCACCGCCCGGTCCACGCCGGCGCAGTAGCCGCGTGGCGCCGCCAGCAGCACGGCCTTCTCCGCCTCCTCGGGGGAGAGGACGGACGGGATCCCCACGTCGATGCTCATGCGCGCCAGTCTACGGGGGCGGGGAGAGGGCGACACCAACGTCGGTCCCGTGACCTAGGCTCGCGCCCGTGGCCATGGAGACCTCCCCCCAGTCGCCGGCACCCGTCCGGCAGATCGCCAACGCGATCGCAGGCTGGGTCGACCGGCTCGGCGCCGTGTGGGTCGAGGGCCAGGTCGCCCAGATCAGCCGCCGACCGGGACTCAACACGGTCTTCATGACGCTGCGCGACGGGGTCGCCGACATCTCGGTGCCGCTGACCTGCTCGCGCACCCTCTTCGACGGCCTCAACCCGCCGCTGGTGGAGGGCGCGAGCGTGGTGGTGCACGCCAAGCCGTCCTACTACGCCAACCGCGGCACGCTCTCCCTCTATGCCCGCGACATCAAGATGGTGGGCCTCGGGGAGCTGCTGGCCCGTCTCGAGCGCCGTCGGCAGCTGCTGGCCGCCGAGGGCCTCTTCGCCCGCGAGCTCAAGCGGCCCCTGCCCTTCCTCCCGGGCCTGGTCGGCCTGGTCACCGCCCCCAACTCGGCCGCCGAGCGCGACGTGCTCGAGAGCGCCCGCCGCCGCTGGCCCGCGGTCCGCTTCGAGATCGCGTACGCCGCGATGCAGGGCCAGCGCTCCGCGACGGAGGTGATCGAGGCCGTCGAGCGTCTCGACCGGCACGCCGACGTCGAGGTGATCGTGATCGCCCGGGGCGGCGGCTCGGTCGAGGACCTGCTCCCCTTCTCGGACGAGGCACTCATCCGCGCGGTCCACCGAGTGCGCACCCCGGTGGTCTCGGCGATCGGCCACGAGCCCGACTCGCCGCTGCTCGACCTGGTCGCCGACTGGCGCGCCTCGACACCGACCGACGCCGGCAAGCGGGTCGTGCCCGACATGGCCGAGGAGCAGCGCGGCATCGCCGCCTCGCGGGACCGGCTCCGCAGCCTGCTCGGCCACTGGATCGCTCGCGAGCAGGCCGGCCTCGACGCGCTGCGCTCCCGCCCGGCGATGGCCGACCCGCGGAGCCTGCTCGACGCCCGCGCCGAGGAGATCGACCGGCTGCGCGAGCGCGCCCGCCGCACTCTCGGTCACTCGCTGGACCGGGCCGCCGACGACGTCGGCCACCAGCTGGCCCGCACCCGCGCGCTCTCCCCTCTGGCGACGCTGCGCCGCGGCTATGCCGTGCTCCAGGACGCGGACGGGCACGTGGTGACCTCCATCGACGCGGTCGCGCCCGGGGGCGAGGTCAGCGTCCGGGTCGCGGACGGCCGGGTGCACGCCCAGACCACGCGGGTCGAGGCACTCACGCACCCGGACCCGACCCCCAACGCTCCGACCCCCAACGCTCCGGCCCACAACGACCCGGCCCCCGACGACCCCGCCCACGACGAGGAGAGCGATGCCTGAGCAGTCAGCAGACCAGAAGGACGAGGCGGTCAGCTATGAGGACGCCCGCGAGGAGCTGATCGACGTGGTCCGCCGTCTCGAGGCCGGCGGCACCACCCTGGAGGAGTCACTGGCGCTGTGGGAGCGCGGGGAGAAGCTCGCCACGACCTGCCAGCGCTGGCTCGACGGCGCCCGCAGCCGGCTCGACGCGGCGGTCGCCGACGACGAGGAGGACGACAGCTGAGCGAGCCCGCGCCCGCCCTGGTGGCGCGGCTGCGCGCCGCGGGGTGCGTCTTCGCCGAGGCCGAGGCGACGCTGCTGCAGGGCTCCGCGGCCGATGAGGCGGAGCTCGAGTCGCTCCTCGCGCGCCGCGTCGCGGGGGCGCCGCTCGAGCACCTGCTCGGCTGGGTCGACTTCGCCGGGCTGCGGCTCGCGGTCGCCCCCGGCGTGTTCGTCCCCCGCCGGCGCACCGAGCTGATGGTCGCCGAGGCCGATCGGCTGCTCCGGACTACGGACGACGCCGATCCAGGCGGAGGGCCGGTCGTCGTCGAGCTGTGCTGCGGTGCGGCCGCGGCCGGTACGGCGCTCGCCGGCGCCCTGCACGAGCGAGGGCTGCATCCCGAGGTGCACGCGTGCGACGTCGACCCCGCGGCGGTGGCGTGCGCTCGCAAAAACCTGGCCCGGGTCGGCGGCACTGCCCACGAGGGCGATCTCGACGCTCCGCTCCCCCACCGGCTGCGGGGCCGGGTGCACGTGCTGCTGGCCAACGCGCCCTACGTCCCCACCGATGAGATCTCGCTGATGCCGGTCGAGGCTCGCCTGCACGAGCATCGCGTCGCGCTCGACGGAGGCCACGACGGTCTCGACGTGCAGCGTCGCGTGATCGGCGCGGCGCCGGACTGGCTGGCTCCGGGCGGGCACCTGCTCGTCGAGACCGCGATCCACCAGGCACCGACGACTGCCGCCCTGATGCGGGCGCAGGGCCTCGCCGCGCGCGTCGTACGCGACGACGAGCTGGACGCCACCGTCGTGGTCGGGACGCTCAGTCGGTCTCGGCGGGCGAAGGCTCCGTCGTGAGCGACTCAGTCGTCAGCGTCTGGGCGAAGTCGGCCAGCGCCTCGCGGTCCAGCCGGCCGTAGACGAGCACCAGGTTCTCACCGACCTCCGCGGCCAGGATGACGTCCTCGTCGGGGGCGTCGAAGCTGCGCCACTCCTCGGCGAGGGCCCCGGGGGTCTGCACGGGCTCGCCCTCCTGGACCTCCTCGGCGTCGTCCTCGCCGACGGCGAGCTCGATCATCTCGTCGAGGGCGCGGTCCTCCTGGCGCACGCCGACGAAGCGCTCGGTCTCGCTCAGCATCCCCAGGCGCCAGCTCGGGCGCTCGGCGCCACTGGTGCCGGCGCTGGTGGCGATCCAGCCCTTCGGCAGGCTCGGCGGGTAGACGACCTCGACCCCGTTGTTCTGGGCGGCGGCCACGAACTCGAGGTAGTCGAGCGCCTCGGGCTCCACCTCGAGCTCGGCCCGGAAGAGCGCGCGGTAGCCCACGAACGCGGCCACCGCGAGCAGCAGCACGATCATCGCGCCGACGAGTCCGGGGGCACTGCGTTGGTAGCGGCCAGGCTGTTCACTCACGCGCACATCCTCACAGTCGCCCGGAGCGCACGCCGGGCCGGGCCCCCGCGCGGTCGCTCCACAACGGAGATCGTCAGGCGCAGATGCGGCGACTCCGTGCCCCATTCACCGCAGATGCGGCACACTCTCACTGTGACCACCTATCGAATCGCGGAGGCAGCCGAGGTGCTCGGCGTCAGCGACGACACGGTACGGCGCTGGGTCGAGGGCGGTCGGCTGCCGGCCGAGGTCGACGCGGGGCGCAGCGTCATCCGCGGCACCGACCTCGCCGTGCTCGCCGAGTCGCTCGCCGACCACCCCGACCGGGAGCAGACCCGCGCCTCGGCGGTGAGCGCCCGCAACCGGCTGCCCGGCATCGTCACCCGGGTCAAGAAGGACCTCGTGATGGCGCAGGTCGAGCTGATCTGCGGCCCCTACCGCCTGGTCTCGCTGATGAGCAGCGAGGCCGCCGAGGAGCTCGGCCTCGAGCCCGGCGCGCGAGCGATCGCCTCGGTCAAGTCCACCAACGTCATCGTGGAGCGACCGTGAGACGGCCCCGCCGACGGCCGGCGGCGGCCCTGGCAGCGACGCTTGCCGCGCTCCCCCTCGCAGCGTGCTCCGGAGGGGCCGACGAGCCGGGAGAGCGACTGACGGTGCTGGCCGCAGCGTCGCTGACCGAGACCTTCACCGTGCTCGCAGCCGACTTCGAGGACGCCCACCCCGGGGTCCAGGTCGACCTGGCCCTCGACTCCTCGGCGACGCTGGCCGCCCAGGCCGCCGAGGGCGCCCCGGCCGACGTGCTGGCCACCGCCGATCTCGCCACGATGGCCGACGCCGAGGACGCAGGGGCGCTGGCCGACGCCGCGACGCCGTTCGCCAGCAACACGCTCGTGCTCGCCACACCCGCGGACAACCCGGCCGGCATCGCCGACTTCGCGGACCTGGACGGCGAGGTGACCTACGTCGTGTGCGCGGAGACCGCGCCCTGCGGAGCCGCCGCTGCCGCGGTCCTCGAGGAGGGCGGCATCACCCACGAGCCGGCCAGCCTCGAGGTCGACGTCAAGGCGGTGCTGGCCCGGCTGCTCTCCGGAGAGGCGGACGCCGGCCTCGTCTTCGCCACCGACGCCGTCGCCGCCGGCGACCGGGTGCGCGTGATCGACGTGCCGGACGCGGACGCCCACGCCACGACGTACCCCATCGGCGTCCTCGACCAGGCGGCCGAGCCGGACCTGGCCCGGGAGTTCGTGGACCTGGTGCTCTCCGCCGAGGGACGCGCCGTGCTCGAGGCGGCCGGCTTCGCCGAGCCCGGGGCCTGACGTGGCTCGCTCCTCCGGCCCACTGCTGGGACGCCCGCCCGCGGTGCTCGTCGTACCCGCCGCGCTGGCCGCCCTCTTCCTCGTGATCCCGCTCGTCACGCTCGTGCTCGACACCCCGTGGGGGTCGTTCGTCGACCAGCTGCGCACCCCGGCCGTGCTCGACGCGCTCTGGCTGACCGGGCTCACCTCGGGCGCGACGGTCGTGGCCTGCCTCGTGCTCGGCACGCCTCTCGCCTGGCTGCTGGCCCGCGTCGACTTCCCGGGCCGCTCCCTGCTGCGCGCGGCGGTGACGGTGCCGCTGGTGCTGCCCCCGGTGGTCGCGGGCGTCGCGTTGATCACGGCACTGGGACGCAACGGCCCGCTGGGGTCGCTGCTGCGCGAGCTGACCGGGCAGAGCGTCCCCTACACGACGGCGGCGGTGATCCTCGCGCACACCTTCGTGGCCCTGCCCTTCTACGTGCTCGCGGTCGAGGGCGCGCTGCGCGCCTCCGGCGGGGGGTACGACGCGGTGGCCGCGACGCTGGGCGCCACCCGGTGGACGACGTTCCGCCGGATCACGCTGCCGCTCGCGCTGCCCGGGATCATCGCCGGCACCGTCCTGGCCTGGGCCCGGTCGCTGGGCGAGTTCGGCGCGACGATCACGTTCGCTGGCAACTACCCCCGCACCACGCAGACGATGCCGTCGCTGATCTACACCGAGCTCCAGCGCGACCCCGAGGTGGCCAGGACACTCAGCATGATCCTGCTGCTGGTCTCGGTCGCGATCCTCGCCGCGCTGCGCAACCAGTGGCTGGTGCGCCCGTGAGCGCGCCCAGGAGCGCGCCCGGGTCGGGACCGCTGGGACGGGACGCGGACCTGCACGCCCGGATCGCGGTCCCCGGCCGCCTCGACGCCGCGATCGACGCCGCCCCCGGCGACGTGATCGCGGTGATCGGCCCCAACGGCGCCGGCAAGAGCACGCTCCTCCAGGCGCTCGCCGGTCTGCTCCCCCACGACGGCGACCTCACCGTGGGCGGCGAGTCCTGGTCGACCCCAGCGCTGCCGGCCCGGCTGCGCGGAGTCGGGCTGGTCTTCCAGGACCAGTCCCTCTTCCCTCACCTCAGTGCGCTCGAGAACGTCGCGTTCGGGCTGCGCAGCCGCGGCACACCGCGGGGCGCCGCCCGCCAGGACGCCCAGGCCTGGCTCGACCGGCTCGGCGTCGGCGAGCTCTCCCGGCGGCGCCCCGGCGAGCTCTCCGGAGGCCAGGCCCAACGGGTGGCGATCGCCCGGGCGCTGGCCACCCGTCCGGCGCTGCTGCTGCTCGACGAGCCGTTCGCCGGCCTCGATGTCGGGGTGGCGACCGCGCTGCGCATCGAGCTGGCCCGCCACCTCGCGGCGTACGACGGGATCGCGCTGCTGGTCACCCACGACGCCCTCGACGCGCTGACGCTGGCCGATCGGGTGCTGGTCCTCGACGAGGGACGCGTGGCACAGGTCGGCTCCCCGGAGGAGGTCGCGGCGCGACCGCGCACCGAGCACGTCGCCCGCCTGGTGGGGCTCAACGTGCTGCGTGACGGCGACGCGTTCCTCGCCTTCGGCCCGCACGACGTGACGGTCTCCCTGGCTGAGCCGGAGGGCTCGGCCAGGCACCGCTGGCACGGGACCGTCAGCAGCGTCGTCCCGCACGGGGCCGCCGTCCGGGTCCTCGTGGCCGCCGAGCGGGACCTGCTCGCCGACGTCACCCCGGGCGCCGCGACCGAGCTCGGCCTGGTCCCCGGGCGGGAGGTGTGGCTGAGCGTCAAGGCCACGTCGGTACGGCGCTACGCCGCCGACCTGCCCACCGCAGCCGAGACGCTCGGCGTGTCCCGGCCGAGCCGGTAGGGTGCCGCCCATGTCTGAGAGCGTGCCTCCCGAGCTGTCCGTGACCGACCAGATGCCCGACCGCAACCTCGCGCTCGAGCTCGTGCGCGTGACGGAGGCAGCCGCGATGGCGGCCGGCCGCTGGGTGGGGCGCGGCGACAAGAACGGCGCCGACAACGTCGCGGTCAACGCCATGCGCGTGATGATCTCGACGATCGGCATGAAGGGCACCGTGGTCATCGGCGAGGGCGAGAAGGACAACGCGCCGATGCTCTACAACGGCGAGGAGGTCGGTGACGGCACCGGCCCCGAGTGCGACGTCGCCGTCGACCCGATCGACGGGACCACGCTGACCGCCAAGGGCATGAGCAACGCCGTGGCGGTCCTGGCCGTCGCGCCGCGCGGCACGATGTACGACCCCTCGGCGGTCTTCTACATGGAGAAGCTGGTCGCCGGAGCCGAGGCGGCCGACGTCGTCGACATCCGGCTGCCGGTCGCGGAGAACATCCGCCTGGTCGCCAAGGCCAAGGGCTCCAGCCCCGAGGACGTCACGGTCGTGCTGCTCGACCGTCCGCGCCACGAGAAGCTGGCCCAGGAGATCCGCGAGGCGGGCGCCCGGATCAAGTTCATCTCCGACGGCGACGTCGCCGGGGCGATCATGGCGGCCCGGCCCGGCACCGGCATCGACCTGCTGCTCGGCATCGGCGGCACTCCCGAGGGCATCATCGCCGCGTGTGCGATGAAGTGCACGGGCGGCGTCATCCAGGCGCGGCTGTGGCCCCAGGACGACGCGGAGCGCCAGCGCGCCCTCGACGCCGGGCACAACCTCGACCCCGACTTCGTGCTCTCGACCGACGACCTGGTCACCGGCGACGACTGCTTCTTCGTCGCCACCGGCATCACCGACGGCGAGCTGATGCAGGGCGTGCGCTACCGCGGCGGTGGGGCCACCACCGACTCACTGGTGATGCGCTCGCGCAGCGGCACGATCCGCCGGATCACCTCCGAGCACAGCCTCGAGAAGCTACGCGCCTACTCGGCCATCGACTTCGACCACTGATCCCGAGACCGTCGGGGTCACCCGGGCGGCATGCGCCGCGTGCCGCCCCAGCGCCTCCACGACGGCGTCGCGCACCCGCGGGTCGACGGCCATCCCGATGTGGGAGGCCGTGACCTCCACGGCGTGGGCCAGCGGGTCGACGCAGGCGCGCCAGTCGACGATGCCGTCGCGCTTGGAATAGATCGCGGTCAGGCCGACGTGCGGCGCGAGGAGTCCCTGCGCCTCCTCGAAGCTCTGCCGGGCGCAGGCTCCGGCGACGCACTCGGCGGCCATCACCCCCCGGACCCCCGCGCGACTCAGCCGGACCAGCAGGTCGACGCTCGCGCTGAGGCTGATGTGGTGCGCGCCCGGTGCCAGCGTGGGGCTCCCCATCGTCACGACGCCGGAGACCAGGTCGGGACGCCGGTGGGCGAGGCCGCGAGCCAGCATCCCGCCCAGGCTGTGCCCGACGATCTGGACCTTGCTCTCCCGGCGCTGGGCGACCTGGTCGAGACGGCGCTCGAGCTGGGCGGCGGCGTCGAGGGTGCAGCCGATGTTGGCCCGGATGTGGGAGCGATAGGTGCGGTAGCCCTGGTGGCGCAGCGCCCGCGCCATCATCGAGAGCGAGGCGTCGCCGGCCAGGAAGCCGGGCACCAGCACCACCGGCTCGCCGCCGCGCAGCGGGACCCGGTCGACGTACGACGTGGCGCGGCGGGCGCGGCCGTCGCCCACGTGCCGGACGAAGTAGCGGGCCGCCTCCGGCAGCAGGCTCCCCTCGCGCAGCACGGCCGCCACGTGGGGCGGCGCGAAGCCGTGCGGGGTGAGGAACGGCGCCAAGGGTGAGCCCATAGCGACCGACGGTAAGCCCGCACCGGGCCGGATGTCTGTAGGTGGACGCCGGTATTTTTCACGGACCGGGGTTCGGTTTCGCCGCTTTTGCCTGTTGACTACAGGGATGAGCGCCTCCCCGACCCCCGGTCTCCCCTCTGATCAGCCGGTCTCCAACGAGCTCTTCGCGCCGGTGAGCCCGGACGTGGAGCTGTGCTACCAGACGTTCGGGGACCCGGCGGACGAGCCGCTGCTGCTGGTGATGGGGCTGGGCGGGCCGATGACGTGGTGGCCCCGCGAGCTGTGCGTGCGACTGGCGGATGCCGGTTTCTTCGTGATCCGCTACGACAACCGCGACGCCGGCCGGTCCACGAAGCTGCCCCAGCGGGTCACTCGCGCGCAGATCCTCCAGGCGTTCCTCGGCCGGCCCGTGCGCCCGCCGTACTCGCTCAGCGACCTGGCGCGCGACGGCATCGGCCTGCTCGATCACCTCGGCATCACCTCGGCCCACGTGGCCGGGGTGTCGATGGGCGGGATGATCGTGCAGACGATGGCGATCGAGCACCCGGGCCGGCTGCGCTCGCTGACCTCGATCATGTCGACGACCGGCAAGCGCACCGTCGGGTGGCAGCACCCGCGCCTGCTGCCGATCATGATCGCGCCCCGCAAGCCGGGCCGGGAGGCCTACGCCGAGGGCACGATCGCGATGTCGAAGCTGATCGGCTCGCCCGGCTATCCCGAGGACGACGCCGAGCTGCGCCGCCGCGGCGAGGAGACCTACGACCGTGGGGTCAGCCAGGCCGGTGTGCTGCGTCAGATGCTCGCGATCCTGACCCAGCCCAGCCGCTCCCAGCCCCTGCGCAGTCTGCGGATCCCCGCCGCGGTCATCCACGGCCTCGCCGACAAGATGGTGCACGTCTCGGGCGGCCGCGCGACGGCGGCGGCCATCCCCGGCGCCGAGCTCGTCACGATCGAGGGGATGGGCCACGACCTGCCCCAGGGGCTCTTCGACACCTTCGTCGACGTCATCCGACGCACGGCCGACCGGGCCTGATCCGGCTCCCCCGGCCGGATCGCTCCTTTCCCTCCCGTCTCACAAGTCCCTTGCATTTCGGGGATTAGCGCTCAACAGGGTGGACATACTGCCCAGAGCGGACTAGACGTGTGACGTGGGCCACCCGCGCCTGCGACGGGAAGGGAAGGAGCTCCATGACGAAGCCCCAACCCTCCGGGCGGTCGGAGGGCCGCAACCGGAGGAAGACCCCACGGAGCCGGTCCGGGCTGGCGCTCGCCGGTGTGGTGGTGCTGACCAGCAGCCTGCTCACCGCCTGCGGCATCGCCTCCGGCGACGACGGCAAGCCGACGCTGAACTGGTACGTCAACCCCGACGGGGTGGACACACTGACCACGCTCGCCGAGGAGTGCAGCACCGACGACTACGACATCGAGGTGCAGCTGCTGCCCTCGAGCGCCACCGACCAGCGCACCCAGCTGGCGCGCCGGCTCGCCGCCGACGACGACGCCACCGACCTGATGAGCCTCGACCCGGTCTTCGTGCCGGAGTTCGCCAACGCCGGCTGGCTGCTGGAGTTCGAGGGCGAGCAGGGCGAGAAGCTCATCGAGGACGACGTCCTCAAGGGCGCCGCCGAGACCGTGCAGTGGGAGGACAAGGTCTACGCGGCTCCGCAGTGGGCCAACACCCAGGTGCTCTGGTATCGCAAGTCACTCGCTGAGGCCGCCGGTCTGGACATGAGCCAGCCGGTCACCTGGGACCAGATCATCGAGGCCGCGGACCAGAACGGCGGCACCGTCGGCGTCCAGGCCAACAAGTACGAGGGCTACGTCGTGTGGATCAGCGCGATGATCCAGGGCGCGGGTGGCGCGATCGTCACCGACACCGAGGCCGGCAAGGACGCGACGATCGAGATCGACTCCGAGGCGGGCAAGCTCGCCGCCGGGATCATCGAGAAGCTCGCCGACTCCGAAGCACGGCAGGACGACTTCACCGTCTCCAACGAGGGCACCGCCCTCGGACTGATGTTCCCCGAGGAGGGCCCCGGCGAGTTCATGGTCAACTGGACGTTCGTCTTCAAGAACTACGAGCCCAGTGACACCAACGGCATCACCGAGGAGCAGTTCAAGGACCTCGGCTGGGCCCGCTACCCCGCCACCGTGGAGGGTGAGGAGTCCAAGCCCCCGATCGGGGGCATCGACATCGGCGTGGGCGCCTTCACCAAGCACCCGGACTTCGCCCGCGAGGCGGCGGTCTGCGTCACGAGCACCGAGGCCCAGGTGCAGCTCGCCGTCAACAACGGCCTGATGCCCGCCCGCGCCTCGGCGTACGCCGCACCCGAGCTCGCGGAGGCCTACCCGCCCGACCTCCTGAAGCTGTTCCAGGAGAGCGTGGACACCGGTGGCCCCCGGCCCAAGAGCGCCTTCTACGCGATGATCTCCAGCGCCATCCAGAGCCGCTGGCACTCCCCCGCCGACGTCGACCCCGAGTCGACCCCTGAGGAGTCGGCGAAGTTCCTCGAGGACGTCCTGCAAGGAAAGGCGCTCCTGTGACCGAGACGACGATCGCCAACCCGGCGGCCACCAAGAAGACCCCCAAGAGCCGTCCTGACACCAGCGACCGCTCCAAGGCCGAGAACAGCCTCGGTCAGAAGCTCGTCGCGCCGGCGATCGCCGTGATGCTCCTGGTCACGGCCTTCCCGATGCTGCGAGCGCTCTACCTGTCGCTGTTCAACTACTCGCTGACTGCGCCCGACGACCGCGAGTTCGTCGGGCTGTCCAACTACGTCACCGCGCTGACCGACCCGCTCTTCTGGCAGACGACCGGCGTCACCGTGCTCTACATGCTGGTGACAGTGGCCGTCGAGCTCGTGATCGGGTTCGTCTTCGCACTGGTCATGCACCGGGTGATCTTCGCCCGGGGCGTCATCCGCACCTCGATCCTGATCCCCTACGGCATCATCACGGTGGTCTCCGGCTTCGCCTGGCAGTTCGCGTTCAGCAACAACAACGGGTTCGTGAACGCCTGGCTGCCCTTCATCGAGGACAACTTCAACTGGTTCGGCGAGACCACGCCCGCGGTGATCGCGATCATGGTCTCGGAGATCTGGAAGACCACGCCGTTCATGTCGCTGCTGCTGCTGGCCGGGCTGGCGCAGGTGTCGGAGGACATGGTGGAGGCGGCGCAGGTCGACGGCGCCACCTGGTGGCAGCGGATGTGGAAGGTGGTCCTGCCCAACATGCGGGCCGCGATCATGGTGGCGGTCCTCTTCCGAGCCCTCGACGCCTACCGCATCTTCGACAACATCTTCGTGATGACCGCAGGCGCGGTGAACACCGAGTCCATCTCGTTCCTCACCTATCGCCAGACGATCGAGCAGTTCCAGCTCGGCATCGGCTCGGCGCTCTCGGTGCTGCTGTTCCTCTCCGTGATCCTCATCGCGTGGGTGATCGTCAAGCTGTTCAAGGTCGATCTGGCACAGGCCAGGCAGGAGTCGTGACATGAAGAAGGTCGGAATCACTCTCGGCTGCCTGCTGATCCTCGCCTGGTGCCTGCTGCCGGTCGCCTGGATCATCTCGCTGTCGTTCAAGTCCCAGGACTCCATCACCAACGGCAACCCCGGCTTCTTCCCCCAGGAGGGAACCAGCGCCGGTTGGCAGAACTACATCGACGTGTGGGACAATGAGCAGTTCCGCCGGGCGATCTTCAACTCCATCGGGATCTCGCTGATCGCGACGCTGCTGTCGGTGATCATCGCGACGCTGGCGGCGTACGCCATCGCCCGCCTGGAGTTCAAGGGCAAGAAGTTCGTGCTCACGATGGCCCTGGTCATCGCGATGTTCCCGGTGGTGTCGCTGGTCGGACCGCTGTTCGACATGTGGCGCACGCTCGGCCTCTACGACACCTGGCCCGGCCTGATCATCCCCTACATGTCCTTCACGCTGCCGCTGGCGATCTGGACCCTGTCCGCCTTCTTCCGGGAGATCCCCTGGGAGATGGAGCAGGCCGCCCAGGTCGACGGCGCCACGTCGTGGCAGGCCTTCCGGAAGGTGATCGTGCCGCTCGCAGCACCGGGCGTGTTCACCGCGGCGATCCTGACGTTCTTCTTCGCCTGGAACGACTTCGTCTTCGGGATCTCGCTGACCTCGACCGAGACCGCACGGCCGATCCCGGCGGCGCTCTCGTTCTTCGTCGGCAACGATCCGTTCAACCGGCCGGCGTCGTTGCTGGCCGCGGGAGCCGTCATCGCGACGATCCCGATCGTGCTCATCGTCCTGATTTTCCAGCGCAAGATCGTGGCCGGGCTGACGTCCGGCGCGGTGAAGGGGTGAATCCGTGGCTGCCATCCAGCTCAAGAACATCGTGAAGAAGTACGGCGACGGCTTCCCGGCGGTCAACGACGTCTCCATCGACATCGCGGACGGGGAGTTCGTGATCCTGGTCGGGCCCTCCGGCTGCGGCAAGTCGACCCTGCTGCGGATGATCGTGGGTCTGGAGGACATCACCTCCGGCGACATGATGATCGGCGAGCGCCGGGTCAACGACCTGGCCCCGCGCGAGCGGAACCTGTCGATGGTGTTCCAGAACTACGCGCTGTATCCCCACCTGACCGTCTACGAGAACATCGCGTTCCCGTTGCGGCTGGCCAAGGCCGACAACGCCACGGTCGACGCGAAGGTGCGCGAGGCCTCCAAGACCCTCGAGCTCGACGAGCACCTCGACCGCAAGCCCGGCAACCTGTCGGGTGGTCAGCGTCAGCGGGTGGCGATGGGCCGCGCGATCGTGCGCGACGCGGACGCGTTCCTCTTCGACGAGCCGCTCTCCAACCTCGACGCCAAGCTGCGTGGCCAGATGCGCACCGAGATCTCCCGGCTGCAGAAGAAGCTCGGCATCACCACGGTCTACGTCACCCACGATCAGACCGAGGCGATGACGTTGGGCGACCGCGTCGCCGTCCTCAAGCGAGGGCTGCTCCAGCAGCTCGCGTCACCGCGCGAGCTCTACAACAACCCGGGCAACCTGTTCGTGGCCGGCTTCATCGGCTCCCCGCCGATGAACTTCCTGCCGGCCACGGTCGACGGCACCACCGTCGAGCTGCCGTTCGGCAAGGTGGAGATCCCGGCCGACAAGGCCGAGCGTGTGAAGGGCCGCGGGCTGCTCATCGCCGGCATCCGCCCCGAGCACTTCAACGACGCCTCGGTCGTCGATCCCGAGAAGACGCGCGGCTCGACGTTCCGCGCCAAGGTCGAGGTCGTCGAGTGGCTCGGCAACGAGGCCTACGCCTACGTGCCGTTCGAGGCACCGCCGGAGGTGCAGTCCCAGCTCGAGCAGCTCGAGCGCGACCTCGACGGTGAGTCCCTGCGCACCCAGATGGTGGTCTCGCTCGACGGGTCCAGCACGATCGCGGAGGGCGACGACGCCGAGATCTGGGTCGACTCCTCCAAGATGCACCTGTTCGATCCCGAGACCGGCGAGAACCTCACCATCGATCTCGCCCACGCCGGTCACGTCCCGTCGTACGACGCGGACGGCAACGCGCGGGAGAACATCGCCCAGCAGCACGAGCGCGAGCAGAAGATCGCCGCCGAGCAGACGGCCCAGGAGGACCCCGCCTCCTGACCCCAGCCGAGTCGGCGCATCTTCACAGCCCAGTCGGCGCACTTTCACAGGCCAGTCGGCGTGAATTCACGCCGACTCGGCGGTGAACTTGCGCCGACTGGGCTGTTTCAGGACTTGCGCAGGCGCTTGGGCCGGGGCTCGCCGGGCATCCGCTTGCGCGTCACCGTCACGCCGGCCATCAGGGCGATGCCGCGGACGCGCACCAGCGGGGACCCGGGACCGATCTCGGGGGCGACCTTGTCGCGCGCCATCTCGAAGCCGCCCATGATGCCGTGGCCCTCGATCGAGACGCGGGTCCACTGGTTGACGACGACGTCGATGCCGCCCATCACCGCGTTGGCGTTGATCACGATCTCCATGCTGGAGAAGCGCGCCTGCCGCAGGTCGAGGGTGATCCCGCCCATCAGCGTGAACGCGTTGTGGGTCGGGCCGATCTCCCAGGGGCCCTTGCGATCCTGGCCGCTCAGGATCGCCAGGCTGGCGTCGTGGCGCGGGAGGAAGCCGCCGGCGGGGCCGGGCACCACCGGACCGGGCATCAGGGGACCGGGCGCCTGGCCGACGACCGGCACGCCGCCCTGCTGGACGGGGGCCGGCAGCTGGCCGGGCAGGTCGGCGACGATCGGGACGAGGTCGGCGTAGACCTTCGCGCCGTACGTCGCCCCGAGCCGCTCGTCCAGCTCGTCGAGATCGAGGCGTCCCTCCCCCGCGGCCTCACGCAGGAACTCGGCCACCTGGTGCCGGTCGGCATCCGAGATCCTCAGCTGCGCCGGATCGTTGGCCCACGGCCCTGGTCCCTCCATGCCGCCAGCCTATCGACCCGGGGCAGCGCGTGGCCTCCACCTGGGGCTACTGCGCGGCCTCGACATAGACGGTGCCGCCCAGCTCGACGAACTCGGCCGACTTGCGGTCCATCTCCTCGCGGGCCCGGAACTGCTCGCGCACGTCGTGGCTGATCCTCATGGAGCAGAACTTCGGCCCGCACATCGAGCAGAAGTGCGCAGTCTTGGCCGCCGGCGCCGGCAGCGTCTCGTCGTGGAACTCCTCGGCCGTCTGCGGGTCGAGCGCCAGCACGAACTGGTCGTGCCAACGGAACTCGAAGCGGGCCCGGCTCAGCGCGTCGTCCCACTCCCGCGCCCGCGGGTGTCCCTTGGCGACGTCCGCGGCATGCGCGGCGAGCTTGTAGGTGATCACGCCGGTCTTCACGTCGTCGCGATTCGGCAGGCCGAGGTGCTCCTTGGGCGTGACGTAGCAGAGCATCGCGGTGCCGTGCATGGCGATCGCCGCGGCCCCGATCGCGGACGTGATGTGGTCGTAGCCCGGCGCGACGTCGGTGGCCAGCGGGCCGAGGGTGTAGAACGGCGCGCCGTGGCACCAGTCCTGCTGGAGCCGGACGTTCTCCTCCACCAGGTGCAGCGGCACGTGGCCGGGACCCTCGACCATCACCTGGACGTCGTGGGCCCAGGCGCGCTCGGTGAGGTCGGCGAGCGTGCGCAGCTCGGCGAGCTGGGCCTCGTCGTTGGCGTCGGCGAGCGACCCGGGCCGCAGGCCGTCGCCCAGGCTGACGCTCACGTCGTACGACGCGAGCAACGCGCAGAGCTCGTCGAAACGCGTGTAGAGGAAGTTCTCCTCGTGGTGGGCCAGGCACCAGCCGGCCATGATCGCGCCGCCGCGCGAGACGATGCCGGTGACCCGCTCGACGGTCAGCGGGACGTGGCGCAGCAGCACGCCGGCGTGGATCGTCATGTAGTCGACGCCCTGCTCGCACTGCTCGATCACCGTCTCGCGGAAGACCTCCCAGCTGAGGCGCTCGGCGACGCCGTCCACCTTCTCCAGCGCCTGGTAGATCGGCACCGTCCCGATCGGGACGGGTGAGTTGCGCAGGATGCCCTCGCGGGTGGCGTGGATGTCGTCGCCGGTGCTGAGGTCCATCACGGTGTCGGCGCCCCACGTCACCGCCCAGGTGAGCTTGTCGACCTCCTCGGCGATGCTGCTGGTGACCGCGGAGTTGCCGATGTTGGCGTTGATCTTCACCAGGAAGCGTCGCCCGATCACCATCGGCTCCGACTCGGGGTGGTTGACGCAGGCCGGGATGATCGCGCGGCCCGCCGCGACCTCGCTGCGCACCAGCTCGACGTCGCAGCCCTCGCGCGCCGCGGCGTACTCCATCTCGGGCGTGACGATCCCCTGACGGGCGTAGTGCATCTGCGTGACGGTGCGCCCGGCCGCGGCGCGGCGGGCACCGGACGGCCCCGCCTCGGTGTCGCCGCGCTCCTCGATCCACGCGGCACGCAGGGCAGGCAGCCCCACCGCCGGATCGGAGCCGGGCCCGGAGGTGCAGTAGCGGTCGAAGGTCTCGCCGTTGGTCAGCGCGACGCGCGTGACGGGTACGGCGAGGTCCGGGCGCGATCCGGGGGCGGGCACGAGCACGCGGGAGTGGGCGGGGTGGACGGTCATCGGGTCTCCTGGGGGTGGCTGCCGGGATGGGTGGCGAGGTGGGCGCCGACATGGGCGACCGGGCCGCGGCCGCGACCCAGCGTCCAGCCGCGGCTGATCCGCAGCTGGTGAGCGGTGTACGCCGCGGCGCGGCGCGCGGCCGGGAGCAGCGTCATCCCCCGGCCGAGGTGGACGGCGAGGGCGGCGCTGAAGGTGCAGCCGGTGCCATGGTCGTTGCCGGTGGCGACGGCCGGATGGGTCAGCGCCACCGGGTCCTCGCCGGGGCAGGCGACCCAGTCGGTGCAGGTGCTGGGGGCGGCACCGGGCGCCGGGCCGCCGGTCAGCACCACGTGGGGGCCGAGGCGGGCCAGCGCGGCCGCCAGGTCGCGCGGACACGCGTCCGGCGCCGCACCGAGCAGCGACCGCGCCTCGTCGGCGTTGGGCGTCACCACCCCCGCGACCGGGAGCAGGTCCTCGACGTAGGCGCGGACCACGGCCGCGTCGCCGAGCACGGCTCCACTGGTCGCGACCAGGACGGGGTCGACCACGAGGGGACGCGCCCCCATGTCCGGGCCTCCCCCCAGCCGGCGCGCCACCAGCCGGACCACCTCGGCGTCGCCGAGCATCCCGGTCTTGACCGCCGCGACCGGCAGGTCGCCCAGCACCGCGTCGAGCTGGCGGGAGACGACCTCGAGCGGCACCGGGTGAACGGCGTGCACGCCGGTGGTGTCCTGCGCGGTGACCGCGGTGACCACGCAGCAGCCGTGGGCGCCGAGACCGGCGAACGTCGCGAGGTCGGCCGCGACGCCCGCGGCCCCACCGGAGTCGGTGCCGGCGACGGTCAGCAGGACGTCGGGGTTCACCGCGCCACCTCGCACCCGTCGGTCCGGTGTCCGACCTCGGCTGTCGTCGCGGCGAGCAGCGCCCGGACCACGGCGGCCGGGTCGGCGGCGCCCATCACGGCTCCCATCACGGCCACGCCGTGCGCTCTGGCCGCCAGGGCGGCGCCGGCGTTGTCCGGCGTGATCCCGCCCAGCGCCCAGACGGGGACGCCGGCCGATCGGCTCGCGGAGAACGCCGACGCGTCGAGCGCGGGACCGTAGCCCGGCTTGCTCGCCGTCGCGGCGTACGGCGAGAGCGTGGCCCACGCGGCCCCCTGCGCCGCGGCGCGTCGTACCTCCTCGACGCTGTGGCACGACCTCCCCCACCGGCCGTCCCAGCCGGCGGGCACGCTCTGGGCGGCGGCGAGGTGCAGCCCGGCCGCGGACGGGTCGACGATGCGCGAGGAGAGCACGCTCAGCCCGTCGACCGCGGCCAGCTGCGCGACCAGCGCGACGCGGGCCCCCGCCGGGAGGTCGTGCTCGCGGACGATCACGTGGGTCAGCCCGGCGTCGGCGCACTCGCGCACCGTGCGCAGCAGCCCTCGGCCGAGGTGGAGGCGGGAGCGGTCGGTGAGCAGCACCAGCCGAGCCGCGGCGAGCGGCGTCATCGGACCCGTCCCTGCATCGGGCTGGAGGCCCGCGCCACCGTGCGCCGCGGGATCCGACCGGCCTCGCGAGCGGCCCGACCCGCCTCGACCGCCAGCCGCAGCGCACCGGCCATCCGCACGGGATCCTCGGCGCGGGTAACCGCGGAGGCGGCCAGCACGGCCGAGCAGCCCAGCTCCATCGCGAGCGTCGCGTCGCTCGCCGTGCCGACACCGGCGTCGAGGACCACCGGCACGTCGACCGCGGCGACCACCGACTCCAGGGCGTGCGGGTCGAGGATCCCGAGTCCGGAGCCGATCGGCGAGCCCAGCGGCATCACCGCGGCGCAGCCCACGTCGGCGAGCCGGCGGGCCAGGACCGGGTCGGGCGTCGTGTAGGGCAGCACCACGAACCCGCCGCGCACCAGCGTCTCGGCCGCGTCGAGCAGCTCGACGGCGTCGGGCAGGAGACTGGTCTCGTCGCCGATCACCTCGAGCTTGACCCAGTCGGTCTCCAGCGCCTCGCGGGCCAGCTCCGCGGTGAGCACGGCCTCGCGGGCGCTCAGGCAGCCGGCGGTGTTGGGCAGCACGCGCACACCGGCCCGCCGCAGGGTGGCGAGCAGCCCGCTCTCGCCGGTCCCCGAGACGCGCCGTACCGACACCGTCACCAGGGCCGGACGGGCGGCCTCGAGCACCGGCTCGAGGAGCGCCGGACTCGGCAGGCCGCCGGTGCCGAGGAAGAGCCGGGAGCCCATCGTCTCCCCCGCGATCACGAGGCTCATCCGCCCTGCACCGCCGTCACGATCTCGACCCGGTCGCCGTCGACGAGGACGTGCGTGGCGTGCTGCCCGCGGGGCACGACCGCATCGTTGACGGCGACCGCCAGGCCGCGGCTCTCCCGCCCGGCCAGGATGTCGGCGATCGACCAGGCGTCGGGCAGGTCGAAGGGCAGGCCGTTCAGGGTGATGGTCATCGAGGGCTCCCTGAGGTGGAGGGACAGGCAGGAAGGTGGCCGGAGACGAGCGCGGGGCGGCGCGGGTCCGTGAGCGGCTCGACGGCCCCGGTCTCGAGGTGGTCGGCGACCAGGCGGGCGGTGAGCGGCGCGAGCAGCACGCCGTGGCGGAAGTGGCCGGCGGCCAGCACGACGCCCGCGACGTCCGAGGGACCGACGAGCGGCAGGTTGTCGGCGGTGCCGGGCCGGTCGCGGGCGATCGCCTCGACCAGCTCGGCCCGCTCGAGACCGGGCAGCAGCGTCCGCGCCGCCTCGAGGAGCCGGGCGACTCCGCCCAGCGTGGGGACCGGCGGTGCGTCGTGCTCCTCGGAGGTGGCGCCGACGACGACCTCGCCGGTGCGCCGCGGTACGGCGTAGACGGGCTCGCCGTGCACCCAGCCCCGCACCGTGCACGTCGGCGGGTCGTCGCTGCGCACCCGGACGATCTCCCCGCGGACACCCCGGACGAGGTGGGCGAACGGCGCGGGCAGGCTCGAGCCGGTCGCGAGGACGGTGACCTCGGCGCCCTCGTGGGGAGGCCCCGTCTGCACGGGCACCCGCGCCAGCAGCGCGGCCACGACCGCCCGGGGGTCCACGCTGGGGTCCTCGGGGAGCAGCAGTCCCCCGCCCACCCGTGGCCCCAGCCCGGGCTCGAGGCGGCGGGCCTCACGACGCCCCAGCCGGTGCACGGCGATGCCGTGCCGCGCGAGGAGCTCGCCCTGGCGATCGACCTGCTGGAGGTCGCCGGCGTCGCAGCCGGCGAGCAGCGTGCCGGTGCGCGTCAGCTCGACGCCCAGCCGTGCGGCGTACTCCGGCCAGAGCGCGAGGCCGCGCCGCCCGACGTCGAGCACCCCCTCCTCGCCCCACCACGCCTCCGCGGCGGGGGTGAGCATCCCGGCGGCGGCGTGCGACGCGCCCCGGCCGGGAGCAGGGTCGACGACCGTGACCCGGTGGCCGCGCCGCACCAGCTCGTCCGCGCAGGCCAGCCCGATGATCCCGGCCCCGAGGACCTGGACGCGCATCAGCCGACGGCGGAGACGAGGTCCCTGGCTGCGGCGAGAGGGTCGGGTTGTCGCCAGATAGCGCCGATCACGGCCACGCCGTGGGCGCCCGCGGCCATCACCTGGGCGGCGTTGCCCGCGTCGACCCCGCCGATGCCGATCAGGGGCAGCTGCCCGGCGGCTGCGCCCAGTCGGTCGGGACCCAGGGGTGCGGGGAGGCCCTGCTTCGAGGTGGTCGCGAAGACGGGCCCGAACCCGGCGTAGTCGGCGCCGGCCAGCCGTGCCTCGTGCACCTGGGACGCGTCGCGACAGGTCCCCCCGACGACCAGTGCGGGGGCGATCCGGCGGACCACGCTCACCGGCAGGTCGAGGGCCCCCAGGTGTACCCCGTCGGCCTCCCCGGCGAGCGCCACGTCCACGCGGTCGTTGACCACGACCTGGGCGCCGGCTGGGCGCACGGCGCGCACGACCAGACGCACGAGCGTGAGCAGGTCGGCGTCGCGGAGCCCCTTGGCGCGGATCTGGAACCCGTCCACGCCGGCGGCGGCCAGGTCGGGCAGCAGGGACAGATCGTCGTGGGGGGCGACCAGACAGAAGACACGTGGCAACACAGGAGAGCTCCTCGCTTCCTTCGCCGGCATTACCCGGTTCAGGTTCGACGGTCAGGGCGGCCATAGCCCCATCTCAGCCCGCTGCCGCGAGCACCCGTGGTGGATGCCGCCGACCATAGCGCAGCCCCGGCGGGCGCGACAGGCCGGTCGGTTTCCCCGGTCGACCGGGGAAACCTGATGTTGTCGGGCGAAGTTTCGCCCGACATGTTCAGCGATCCCCGGTCGACCGGGGAAACCTGCAGCGCCCCACCCCAGCCCGGCGAGGGAGCAGCCCCCGACCGGGAGTAATCTGACGATCCGTGAGCACTGCTGCCGCTTCCGGCCCCGAGTTCCGCTACTCCGACCTCCTGCCCCTCGGTCAGGACGAGACGCCCTACCGGCTCGTCACCACCGACGGGGTCTCCACCTTCGAGGTGGGCGGACGGACGTTCCTGCAGGTGGAGCCGGAGGCGATCCAACGGCTCACCTCCGAGGCGATGCACGACATCGCCCACTACCTGCGCCCGGCGCACCTGGCGCAGCTGCGCCGGATCATCGACGACCCGGAGTCGTCGGGCAACGACCGCTTCGTGGCGCTCGACCTGCTCAAGAACGTCAACATCTCCGCCGGCGGCGTGCTGCCGATGTGCCAGGACACCGGCACCGCGATCGTGATGGGCAAGAAGTCCGAGGGCGTGCTGACCGACGCCGACGACGGCGAGGCGATCAGCCAGGGCGTCTACGACGCCTACACCAAGCTGAACCTGCGCTACTCGCAGCTCGCCCCGCTCACGACGTACGACGAGAAGAACACGGGCACCAACCTGCCGGCCCAGATCGAGATCTACTCGACGCCGCAGACGTCCGGGAAGCCGGAGTACAAGTTCCTGTTCATGGCCAAGGGCGGCGGCTCGGCCAACAAGTCGTTCCTCTTCCAGGAGACCAAGGCGATCCTCAACCCGGATCGGATGTTGAGCTTCCTCGACGAGAAGATCCGCTCCCTGGGCACCGCGGCCTGCCCGCCGTACCACCTCGCCGTGGTCATCGGCGGCACGTCGGCGGAGTTCGCGCTGAAGACCGCGAAGTACGCCTCCGCGCACTACCTCGACAACCTGCCCACCGAGGGCTCGATGGACGCGCACGGCTTCCGCGACCTCGAGCTGGAGGAGCAGGTCTTCAAGCTCACCCAGTCGTTCGGGATCGGCGCGCAGTTCGGCGGGAAGTACTTCTGCCACGACGTGCGCGTGGTCCGCCTCCCCCGCCACGGCGCGTCCTGCCCGGTCGCGATCGCGGTGTCCTGCTCGGCCGACCGCCAGGCGCTGGGAAAGATCACGCCCGAGGGCGTCTTCCTGGAGCAGCTCGAGACCGACCCCGCGCACTACATGCCCGAGGCGGGCGTCGCCGAGGACATCTCCGGCGGCGCGGTGGTCCCGATCAACCTCAACCAGCCGATGAGCGAGATCCTCGCCGAGCTGCGCAAGCACCCGGTCAAGACCCGCCTGTCACTGACCGGCCCGCTCGTGGTGGCGCGCGACATCGCGCACGCCAAGATCAAGGAGCGCCTCGATGCCGGCGAGGAGATGCCGGCCTACCTCAAGGACCACCCGGTCTACTACGCCGGACCCGCCAAGACCCCCGCGGGGATGGCGTCGGGCTCGTTCGGCCCGACCACGGCCGGGCGGATGGACTCCTACGTCGAGCAGTTCCAGGCTGCTGGCGGCTCGATGGTGATGCTCGCCAAGGGCAACCGCTCCAAGGTCGTCACCGAGGCGTGCCACACGCACGGCGGCTTCTACCTCGGCTCGATCGGCGGGCCGGCCGCCCGCCTGGCCCAGGACTGCATCAAGAGCCAGGAGGTGCTGGAGTACGCCGAGCTCGGCATGGAGGCGGTCTGGAAGATCGAGGTCGAGGACTTCCCCGCGTTCATCGTCGTGGACGACAAGGGCAACGACTTCTTCACCGACCCCTCCGGCACCGTCACGGTGCCGGTCACCGGGCTGCGGGTGCGCTCAGCCGAGAAGTAGGCCCTGACGCACGACGGGTCGTGTGCCCCACAGCGCGCCTCGGCGCGGCGGCAGGCACACGACCCGTCGTCGTGTGGCGGTGCGGCTCAGCTGCCCTGCACGTCCGACTTCACGCTGTCGGCGGAGGAGGCGCCCTCCTCCTGCACGCGCTGGGCGGACTCCTGGGCGGTGTCCTTGACCTCCTGGGCCGCGTCGGCCGCGACGCCCTTGAGCTGCTCGCCCACCTCGGCACCCACCGACTTCGCCTCGTCGACCAGCGGCTGCGCCTGCTTGACGAGCCGCTGGGCGGCCTGGGCCTCCTTGTCACTGGCGGGCAGCAGGGCGGAGAGCAGCATCCCGGCGCCGAAGGCGACCAGGCCGGCTGCCAACGGGCTGCCCTCGAACTGCTCCTCCGCGGCGCCCATCGCGTCCTGGGCAGAGCCCTTCACGCTCTCGGCCGTGCCGCGCACGTTGTCGCTCGCGCCGGAGGCGGAGGAGCCGGCGCTGCTGCGCGCACTCTGGGCGGTGCCCATCAGCCGGCCCTTCACCGAGGCGACGCGGCCCCGCGCAGCGGCCTTGCGGCGCTCCACGATGGCGGCCGGGCTGACCCGGTCCTGCAGCGCGTCGAGGTCGGCGGCCAGGGACTCCCTGGTCCCGGCGATGTCCTGGTTCAGCTCTTCTGTGCTCGTGCCCATTGCGCGTCCTCCTTCAGGCTCTGCTGCGTCTCCGGCAGCTGCGGGTTGCTCTCCTGGAGTGCCTTCTTGCCGGTCAGTGCGAGGACCGCGGCGACGATGCCCCACACCACGGTGACGATGAGGGCCGCCACCTCGAGAGGCATCCAGTTGTCGAGCAGGAACATCAGGGTCAGGGTGAGGGAGATCAGCAGGAGGTGGCCGGCGATACCGGCCCCGCCGAGCAGACCGGCACCCTTGCCGGCCTTGCTGAACTCCTCCTTCATCTCGGTCTTCGCCAGCTCCATCTCCTGGCGGATGAGCGTCGTCAGGTCGTCGGTGACGTCGCTGACGATCTCGCCGAGACTGCGGCTGTCACCGGTGCCGCGAGGCTCCGACTCGGTGGTATAGGCGGGGGTCGTCACCTCGACGTGACCACCCGGGTTCGTCGGTGTGCTCACGACCGGGTCCCCCCGCTCAGCCCCTCGTCGGCGGGCGGCGCGGCGATCTCGCTCTGGCCGTACGACGGCGTGGTCGCGGTCGAACCGGTGGTGTCGGGGCGTGTCGGCCCGCCGTACAGCGACGTGCCGGTCTCCGGAGCGCCCGTGGTGGGCTCACCCATGGGTCCGCCACCGCTCAGCGGGTCGCCGGCGACGTCGGTCCCGGCGGGCTCCATCGTCTGGTAGCCGTGGGTGGCAGGGGCGGCCAGCGGAGCGCCGGGCGTCGCGGCGACGGCGCTGACAGAGCCCGACTGGGTGACCCCTGAGGCGGAGGGTCCGGAGTCCTGCGCCGCCTTGGCGCCGCGTACGACGCGCCCGGCGACCACGCCGGCCGCGAGCGCGCCCAGCAGGAAGGTGCCCGGGCGGCGCCGCGCGAAGCTGCGCACGTCGTCAAGGATCTCGTTGGGCTCACGGCCGTCCAGGCGAGCGCTGATCGCCCGCGCCCGCTGCGCGATCTCGCGGGCCAGGTCGTTGGCGAGACCGCTGCTGCCGGCCTGCGTGGCCATCTGCTCCAGGTCGTCGCTCAGGCTCTGCAGCATCCCGACGGCGCGGTCGCGCTGGGTGCGCGACTGCTCGTCGACCTGGGAGAGGGCCTGGTCGACGAGGCCGCGGGCCTGGTTGACCGCCTCGGCGGCGACGTTCTGCGCCTCGTCCTTCGCGACGCCGGCGACGTGCTTGCCTTCGTCGGCCGCCGTGGACGCGGCGTCCTGCGCTCGTTCCTTGGTGCTCGGGGTGGTCGTCATCGTTCCTCCATGTCTGAGATGGCGTGCCTCATCGCCTGCGCAGCACGGGGGGCTGCGCAGGAGTCGAGCCGCGTTGAGGTTCGGCTGAGGTCAGTCCGTCGAGGACTGGTCGCCCGGGCGCGGACGCCCGTGCTCGGGGTGCGCCTGCGGACCCGCCGTCCCCTCCTGGGGGCGTTGCGACTCGAGGTCCGTCGGGAAGCCGGCCGTGGCATCCTCCGGGTAGATCGGGTCGTCGGCGTCCTCGACCGCGCCAAGGGCGGACACCTCGGAGACCTGCTTGCCGGAATTGTCGTCCTGCGAGCTCATGGTTGCTCCCTCCGTCGGTGGCGTGGCGGCTGGTACCCGCTGACCGCCGACGTCATGCGGGCCTCGTCGACGCATGCAGCAAGATGGACCCGTGGAACACGTCGAGATCGCCCGGGCCGAGTCCGAACGCGGGGAGCTGGTGCTGCGCGAGCGCCGCGCCCCCGGCGCCCCGGCGGTCCTGGAGCTGCGCGCCAACGGGATCTTCGTGATGGACACCGTGGAGACCACGAGCGAACGCGCCCTGGCCACCGCGGCACTCGAGCTCGCCGAGCAGGCCTCCACGGTGCTCGTCGGTGGCCTGGGGCTCGGTTTCACCATGCACGAGGTCCTCGCCGACAACCGGGTGGAGCGGTGCACGGTCGTGGAGATCGAGCCGGCGCTGGTCGAGTGGATGCGCGACGGGACCATCCCCCATGGCCCCGCTCTGCTGGCCGACGAGCGGATCAGGCTGGTGGTGGGCGACGTCGCCCTGGCCCTCGTCGAGGCCGGTGACGCGGCGTACGACCTGGTGCTGCTCGACGTCGACAATGGGCCCGACTACCTCGTGCACGAGACCAACGCGATCATCTACGAGCCTCCGCTTCTGGCGGCGGCTCGCCGGGCGGTGCGCCCCGGCGGGACCCTCGTCATCTGGTCGGCCTCGCCCTCGGACGACCTGGAGGCGGCCCTGCACAAGGTGTTCGGGAACGCCGAGGCACGCGGGTACGACGTGCAGCTCCAGGGCCGCGAGGAGACCTACTGGCTGTACGTCGCTCGCGCGTGAGGACCAGCCCACGGACGTCGTGAGGTCTCGGCGCTGGTGGGTACCGTCGAGGCCATGAGCGATCTGAGCGAGTCCAGCGACCTGAACCAGGCCGAGCACCGCATCGAGCACGACTCCATGGGCGCGGTCCGCGTCCCGAAGGACGCGCTGTGGCGGGCCCAGACGCAGCGCGCGATCGAGAACTTCCCGATCAGCGGCACCACCCTCGAGTCCCGCCACGTGCAGGCGATGGCCCGGGTCAAGTCGGCGGCCGCCGCGGTCAACGCCGAGCTCGGCGTGATCACCGAGGAGCAGGCCGGCGCGATCCGCTCCGCCGCCGCCGAGGTCATCGAGGGACGTCACGACGCGCACTTCCCGCTCGACGTCTTCCAGACCGGGTCGGGCACCAGCTCCAACATGAACATGAACGAGGTGCTGGCCTCGCTGGCCGCGCGCGCCGGCGTCGACGTGCACCCCAACGACCACGTCAACGCGAGCCAGTCCTCCAACGACACGTTCCCCACCTCGATCCACGTCGCGGCCGCGCTGGCCGTCGCCGAGGACCTGCAGCCGGCGCTGGCCACGCTCGCCGCGAGCCTCGAGGCGAAGGCGGAGGAGTTCTCCGGCCTGGTGAAGTCGGGGCGCACGCACCTGATGGACGCGACGCCGGTGATGCTCGGCCAGGAGTTCGGAGGCTACGCCGCCACCCTGCGCTACGCGGCCGAGCGGCTCGACGCCGTACTCCCCCGGGTGCGCGAGCTGCCCCTGGGCGGCACCGCGGTGGGCACCGGCATCAACACCCCGCCCGGCTTCGCGGCCCGGGTGATCGAGGTCGTCTCCGCCGAGTCCGGCCAGGAGTTCAGCGAGGCGCGCAACCACTTCGAGGCCCAGGGCGCACGCGACTCACTCGTCGAGCTCAGCGGCGTACTGCGCACGATCGCGGTCGGCATCACCAAGATCTGCAACGACCTGCGCTGGATGTCGAGCGGCCCCACCACCGGCCTCGCGGAGATCCACCTGCCCGACCTGCAGCCCGGGTCGAGCATCATGCCCGGCAAGGTCAACCCGGTGCTGCCGGAGGCGACGCTGATGGTGTGCGCCCAGGTGATCGGCAACGACGCGACCGTCGCCCACGCCGGGGCCAGCGGCAGCTTCGAGCTCAACGTGATGATGCCGGTGATGGCGCGCAACCTGCTCGAGTCGATCCGGCTGCTGTCGACCTCCTCGGTGCTGCTCGCCGAGCGCTGCGTCGACGGCATCACCGCCGACGCCGAGCGGATGCGCCGCTATGCCGAGTCGTCGCCCTCGATCGTGACGCCACTGAACAAGCACATCGGCTATGAGAACGCGGCCAAGGTCGCCAAGAAGGCGATGGCCGACGGTGCGACCATCCGCGAGACCATCATCGCGATGGGCTTCCTCGAGCGCGGCGAGCTCACCGAGGAGCAGCTCGACGCCGGTCTCGACGTGGAGTCGATGACGCACCCCTGAGCCGGGGCGCCCGCGGCGCGTCGTACTGACCACACGAAACGGTCACTTCCCACACGAACCTTCACGTGGGAGGTGACCGTTTCACGAGTTAACTCGTGAAACGGTCAGGAGCACGCCACCTCAGTACCAGTTGTTGGCCTGCTTGAACGACCAGGCGCTGCACGGGGTGCCGTAGACGTCGGCGATGTAGCCGAGGCCCCAGCGGATCTGGGTGACGGGGTTGGTGGCCCAGTCGGCACCGGCCGAGGCCATCTTCTCGCCGGGGAGCGCCTGCGGGATGCCGTAGGCCGAGCTCGTCGGGTTGTCGGCGTCGACGCGCCAGTTGCTCTCGCTGACGTAGAGCGAGTCGAGGCACTGGAACTGGTCGGGACCGAAGCCGTACTCCCCGAGGAGTGCGCGCCCGATGTCGCGCGGGTCGTCGTCGGCCAGGGTCTCGGCGCCGGTGATGGCCCGACCGCTTTCCTGGGTCAGCGCCGCCTCCTTGACCGGGTCCGCGCTGTCGCGGCGGTCGGAGCGGGTCGCGACCTCACGATCGGCGAGCTCGGCCTCGCTCAGCTCGTCCACCGGGACGTCCGGGAGCGCGGCGGCGGCCACGGTGGTCTCCTCGGTGGCGGAGCTCCCGTCGAGGACCCCGCCCGCGATCGACACTCCGGTGGCGGCAACCGCCACCGTCGACAGGAGCAGTGAGTTGCGCAGGACGAGCTTGGGAGTCTGTCCGATCGGCGGCCGGGCGGGCGCCTGGCGGTGCTTCGGGACGTACTTCTCGGGCTTGGTCACAGGTAGGTGCTCACGGGGGTAGGCAGCAGGAGAACGGCCGGGGGCTGGCTCCCGACCACAGGCCACCTTGCATGGTTCGGCAGATGTCTGCAAACCGAACCGCACGAATCCAGCCGATGAAGTTCCCCACATCCGGCCTCTGTCGTCACAGGGGTCACCACACGTCACACCGGCCCCGAGCCGGAGCCTGGGGCCGGTGTGGGCGGCCTCACCGAGAGGTCGCCGTACGACGCGTCAGAGCGTGACGTTCTCGAGCATCTCGGTCACCAGGGCGGCAATCGGCGATCGCTCCGAGCGGGTGAGCGTGACGTGGGCGAAGAGCGGGTGCCCCTTCAGCTTCTCCACCACCGCGACCACCCCGTCGTGACGGCCGACGCGGAGGTTGTCGCGCTGGGCCACGTCGTGGGTGAGCACCACCTTGGACCCGGCCCCGATCCGCGAGAGCACCGTAAGCAGCACGTTGCGCTCCAGGGACTGGGCCTCGTCGACGATCACGAACGCGTCGTGCAGCGAGCGACCGCGGATGTGGGTCAGCGGGAGCACCTCGAGCATGCCGCGCTCGAGGACCTCCTCGATCACCTCGCGCGAGGTGATGGCGCCCAGCGTGTCGAAGACCGCCTGTCCCCACGGCGACATCTTCTCCGACTCCGAGCCGGGCAGGTAGCCGAGCTCCTGGCCGCCGACCGCGAACAGCGGGCGGAAGACCACGACCTTCTTGTGCTGGCCGCGCTCGAGCACCGCCTCGAGCCCGGCGCACAGCGCCATCGCCGACTTGCCGGTGCCGGCCCGGCCGCCCAGGGAGACGATCCCGACCTCGGGGTCGAGCAGCATCTCCAGCGCGATCCGCTGCTCGGCCGAGCGCCCGTGCACGCCGAACGCCTCACGGTCGCCGCGGACCAGGTGCACCTGCTTGTCCGGACCGACCCGCCCCAGGGCGGTCCCCCGCTCGGAGAGCAGCACCAGCCCGGTGTGGCAGGGCAGCTCGCGGGCCGCGTCCAGGGCGAGCACCCCGTCGTCGTACAGCTCGTCGAGGTCGGCGGCCGCCAGCTCGAGCTCGGCCATGCCGGTGTAGCCCGTGTCGGACTCGTGGATCGCCTCGGCGCGGTACTCCTCCGCGTCGAGTCCGACCGCGGAGGCCTTGATCCGCAGTGGCAGGTCCTTGGAGACCAGCGTGACCGCGTGGCCCTCGTTGGCGAGGTTGCGGGCGACGGCGAGGATCCGGGTGTCGTTGTCCCCGAGGCGGAAGCCCGACGGCAGGGAGTCGGCGTCGGTGTGGTTGAGCTCGACGCGCAGGGAGCCGCCCGCCTCCCCGATCGGGACCGGCTGGTCGAGACGACCGTGCTGGATCCGCAGCTCGTCCAGCGCACGCAGCGCGGCGCGGGCGAAGAAGCCCAGCTCCGGGTGGTGGCGCTTGCCCTCCAGCTCCGTGATCACGACGACCGGCAGCACGACCTCGTGCTCGTCGAAGCGGCGCATCGCGCCGGGGTCGGCCAGCAGGACGCTGGTGTCGAGCACGTACGTGCGCGTGGTCGCCATGGTGTTACCCCTCACGGCCCGGCACGCGCACTCCTCGCCCCGGCCCTATCTCGTGCTGACGGACCGGGAGGATGCCCGCGGACCGGAGTGCCGGCCCCTCTGCGCACGCCAGCGGGACTGGCGCTCGCAGCAGTCGTGCTCGGACACGTTCGGGCCTTCCGGTGGCGGCGAGCTTCCCCACTCGCCGATGGCGTCGACGGTACGCCGCGAGACGTCGACGCAAGCGCGACACGCCCGTCTGCGGGGTGAATGCTGTGTTACGAGGTGATGTCGCTCTCCTTCGGGCCGACGAGAGTCGTCGCGAGGCCCGTCAGGAGCCGAAGCGGCGCTCGCGCTCGGCGTACGCCCGCAGGGCACGCAGGAAGTCCACGCGCCGGAAGTCCGGCCAGAAGGCCTCACAGAAGTAGAACTCCGACTTCGCGCTCTGCCAGAGCAGGAAGCCGCCGAGCCGCTGCTCGCCGGAGGTGCGGATCACCAGGTCGGGGTCGGGCTGGCCGCGCGTGTAGAGGTGGTCGGAGATGTCGTCGACGTCCAGGCTGTGGGCGACGTCCTCCAGCGAGGTGCCCTTCTCGGCGTGCTCCAGGAGCAGGGAGCGTACGGCGTCCGCGATCTCGCGCCGTCCGCCGTAGCCGACCGCGATGTTGACGAGCATGCCGTCGACGTCGCGGGTCTCCTCGGCCGCCTTCTTGAGCTTGGCCGCCGTCGCGGCCGGCAGCAGGTCCTGGGCCCCGACCGGGTTGAGCCGCCAGCGTCGCTCGTCGGCCAGCGAGGCGACCGCGTCCTCGATGATCGCCAGCAGCGGCTCCAGCTCGGAGGGGGCGCGGTTGAGGTTGTCGGTCGAGAGCAGCCACAGCGTGACGACCTCGATGCCGACCTCCTCGCTCCAGCACAGCAGGGGCTCGATGTTGGCCGCCCCCGCGCGGTGGCCGTGCGCGGTGTCGGCACCGACGGCCTTCGCCCAGCGGCGGTTGCCGTCGAGCATCACCCCGATGTGCTTGGGCAGCTTGTCGTGCGGCAGTCGGCGGACCATCCGTGCCTCGTAGGCCGGGTAGAGCACCCGTCGAAGCCCGCTCTTCCAGTCCGCCACCTGGCCGATGGTACCGGCGGGACTTCGGACTCATGACGCGAACACCGTGTGCCGAAGATGATTCGTGACCTGACTCGCACGTCGCGTTTGCTCAACCTACGGAAGGGTAAGTTAGCCCCCATGGACCCTCGCCTCTCCGAACTGCGCCACGAAGCCGGGGATCACCTGCGCGAGGCCATCGCCGACATCAAGCCCAAGCTGCGCGGCTGGCTGCACCTCGGCACCGTCCCGGCCACGCTGGCCGCGGGCATCGTGCTGATCGTGCTCTCCCCCACGACGATGACCCGGATCGGCTCGATCGTGTTCATCGCCTCGGCGATGATCCTGTTCACGGTCTCCGCGATCTATCACCGCGGGACCTGGTCGCCGAAGACGTGGGCGTTCCTGCGGCGCTTCGACCACTCCAACATCTTCATCCTGATCGCCGGCTCCTACACGCCGTTCAGCCTGCTGCTGCTCGAGGGCCAGCAACGCACCACGCTGCTGGTGGTGGTGTGGACCGGCGCGATCCTGGGCGTGCTGTTCCGGGTCTTCTGGACCGGTGCACCGCGCTGGCTCTACACGCCGATCTACATCGCCCTGGGCTGGGCGGCGGTCTTCTTCATCCCCGCGATGGCGGACGGCGCGCGCACCCTCGGGACCGCCGGCGTGGCCGCCCTGGTCATGGTGATCGTGGGCGGGCTGCTCTACACCTTCGGCGGCGTGGTCTACGGGCTCAAGCGTCCCGATCCGTGGCCCCAGTGGTTCGGGTTCCACGAGATCTTCCACACCCTCACGATCCTCGCCTTCGCCTCGCACTACATCGGCGTCTCCCTGGCGACGTACTCCCTCAGGTAGCCCTATCGGAACCGCCGGGCGAACTGCCCCGGCGTCATCCCCGTCACCCGCCGGAAGTCGCGGGTGAAGTGGGCCTGGTCGGCATAGCCCAGGTGGGCCGCGGTCGCGGCGAGGGTCTCGTCGCTCCTGCGCAGCCGCTCGGCTGCCTCTTGCAGGCGCCGGCGCTGGATCAGCCACTTCGGGCTCAGTCCGGTACGACGCCGCAGCAGCCGCTGGAGTCCCCGCTCGCTCAGCGCGAACCGCTCGCAGAGCTGGTCGACGCGCAGCAGCTCGGGGTCGTCCTCGACGTGGGCCACGATCTCGTTGACGAGCAGGCCCTCCTCGTCCACGGGCAGCAGAGTCCGCAGCAGGTCGGCGCAGGCGTCCATCGCCTCCCCCTGAGAGCCGGGAAGCTCGGCACCGCCGGCCATCGCAGCTCGCACCCGGGCGGCGACCCGCTCGCCCGGCTCACCCAGCGCGACCGCGAGCTCGTCGTGACGGTCGGTCCAGCGAGCGACCGACCCGCCGGTCAGCAGCGAGCCGGCCGCCGGCTGCAGCATCACCCCCACCGCCCAGCCCGTCCCGGTCAGCGTCGTCGAGGAGAGCCCCGAGACGACGCCGTAGAACCGCGCGTAGTCGGGGGTGACGACCATCAGGCAGACGGGGTACTGCAGCACCTGCTGGGTCGACTCCTCCCCCGGCGGGACACTCCACAGCGGGATCCAGAAGCGCTGCAGCAGGTCGGTGAGCTCCGGTGGCGGCGCGTGCCGCTCGATGCGCCAGGAGCGGTCGGCGGGATCCACCAGGTGGGCCCGCTCGACCGGATCGAGGCGCTTGTCGGATTTCATCAAGCACAGCCTCTCGCACCGCGCCTACATTTCGGTGCATGGACACCTCGACGCTCCCCGCCACCGACTTCCTGCGACTCACCGGCCCCTTCGGCGCCGTCTGCGACCGGCTGCCCGCCGCGGCCTGGGACCAGCCCTCCCCGTGCGAGGGATGGACCGCCCGCGACGTGCTGCGCCACGTGATCGACACCGAGCGCGAGTTCCTCACCCTGCAGGGCGTGGAGCTCCCCGAGCCGCCCCCGGACGCCGAGCCGGCCGCTGCCTGGCACGCTCACACTGACGCCCTCGCTGCGGCGCTCGCCGACCCGGCCGTGGCCGAGCGAGAGTACGACGGGCACTTCGGCCCCACGACCGTCGGCGACACCCTGCTGCGCTTCTACGGCTTCGACCTGGTCGTGCACCGCTGGGACCTCGCGACCTCGGCCGGCCTCGAGGAGCGGCTCACGGAGGAGGAGCTGGACTTCGTGGAGTCCAGCGCGGCCGGCTTCGGCGAGGCGCTCTACAGCGAGGGTGTGTGTCGACGCGGCCCCGAGGTCCCCGCGGACGCCGACCGGCAGGCCCGGCTGCTCGCCCTGCTCGGCCGCCGAGGCTGACCCGTCACGCCGACCCGCTCACGCCGTACGCCCCACCGCTTCGGCGACCCACCCCGGACGATCGTCGCCGAGCAGTCCCTTGCTCCGCAGCAGCGGCATCACGCCCTCGGCGAACCAGTAGGCCTCCTCGACATGCGGGTAGCCGGACAGCACGAACTCGTCGATGCCGAGGCGGTGGTAGTCCTCGATCCGGTCGGCGACCTCCTGGTGGCTGCCGACCAGGGCCGTCCCCGCACCGCCGCGGACCAACCCGACACCGGCCCACAGGCCCGGCGAGATCTCGAGGTCGTGCGCCGAGCGGTACGACGAGCGCCCGCCGTGCAGCGCCCGCATCCGCTGCTGGCCCACGGACTCGCTGGCAGCCAGGACGCGCTGTGCCTTGTCGATCTCGCGCGGGTCCAACGCATCGAGCAGCCCCTGCGCCTGCTGCCAGGCCTGCTCGCTGGTGTCGCGGGACAGGGTGTGGACGCGCATCCCGAACCGCGGCCGGCGCCCCTCGGCTGCGGCGAGGTCGCGGATCCACGCGACCTTCTGCGCCACCTGCTCGGGCGGCTCACCCCAGGTGAGGTAGACGTCGGCGTGGCGGGCGGCCACGGGCCCGGCGGGCTCCGACGACCCACCGAAGTAGATCTGCGGCAGCGGGTCGAGCTCGCCGCGGACCTGGGCCCCCTCCACCTGGTAGTGCTCCCCCGCGAAGTCGAACGGCGCCTGGGTCCAGGCCCCTCGCACGACCGAGAGGAACTCGTCGGTGCGGGCATAGCGGGCGGCGTGGTCGAGGTGGTCGCCGAAGCGGCGCTGCTCGACAGGCTCGCCACCGGTCACGACGTTGAGCAGGAGCCGGCCCTCGGAGATCCGTTGGAAGGTCGCCGCCATCTGGGCTGCGAGCGTCGGGCTGGTGACGCCGGGACGGAAGGCGACCAGGAACTTCAGCCGCCGGGTCTCGCGGATCAGCGCGGCGGTCACCAGCCAGGCGTCCTCGCACCACGTCCCGGTGGGCGTCAGCACTCCCTCGAACCCGAGCTGGTCGGCGGTGCGCGCCACGCTCGCGAGGTAGTCGATGCTCGCCTCGCGCATGGCCGTGGCGCTCCCGTCGCCTCCTGTCGGGAGTCCCACTCCCTGCGGGACGCTGTGGCCGCCTCCGACCAGGCCTCGGGAGTCTCCGGTGGTGGGCAGGAACCAGTGCAGCTCGATCCTCATTCGTCACTCCATCTCGGTGGTGGTCCAGCTGCGCAGGACCGTGTCGTCGTAGCGGTCGGAGAAGAACGGCGCGACCTCGAACTCGTCGGGCAGCAGCCCTGCGGCCACGAACGCGTCGGCCATCGCCTGCTCGGATGCGATGACCTCCTCGTCGAGCGCCACGGGGGTCGCCACCCGCCGTTCGGCGGCGCGCGTCGTCACGGGCAGCGGCAGTCCGGTCTCCTCCGACCAGACCGCGGCCCACTCCTTGCGGTGGGTGTTGCTCCAGACCTTGGCCCGGGCGAGGCGCGCGAGGTAGTCCTCGATGCCGGCCGCCGTCGCCTTGTCCTCGAGGGCCTCGGGGGCGGCAGCCTGGAAGAGCATGCCGTTGACGAGACCGGCGCCGTCGGCGATCACGCGGGCGCCGTGCTCGAGCTCGGCCTGCGCGGTGTAGGGGTCCCAGATCGCCCAGGCGTCGACGTGGCCGGCACTGAAGGCGGCCAGCGCGTCCGCGGGCTGGAGGTACTGCACGTCGACGTCGTCGAAGGCGACGCCCGCCTCCTCGAGCTGGGCCAGGAGGTTGTAGTTGGCCGAGCTGCCCTTGGCGACGGCTACGTCCTTGCCCTCGAGGTCCGCGACGTCCTCGATCCTCGAGTCCTCCGGCACTACGATGGCGTCGCCCTCGGCGCCCATCGTGTCGCCGGCGACGACGAGGAGGTCGCTCCCGGCCGCCGCTGCGAAGAGCGGAGGCGTGTTGCCGACCGCGCCGACGTCCACCGCGCCGGCGTTGATCGCCTCCAGCAGGGGCGGGCCCGAGGTGAACTCCTTCCACTCCACCTCGTAGGGCAGGTCGTCGAGCTCGCCGGCCGCTGCCAGCAGCGCCTTGGACCCGCCCTTCTGGTCGCCGATCACGAGGGTCACCTTGGCGAGGTCGACGCTGCCGTCCTCGCGGACCGCGTCGGCGTTGCGCCCCTCGGCACCGGCGCAGCCGGCCAGCACCGTCGCCGCCACGACGGCGACCGCGGCGATGCGGGCCCCCGGGCCGACGCGCCTCATGCCGCACCGCTCTCGGGACGCCGAGCGGCGCGCGGATCGTGCGCCACCGGGTCCACGCCGAGCGCGCCCAGCACCTCGCCACGCAGCGATGCCACCCGCGGGTGGTCGAGCCGCTCATCGCGGGGAACGGTCACCGGCCACTGCGCACCCACCCGGCCGTGGTCGAGGACCAGCACCCGGTCGGCCAGGGCCAGCGCCTCGTCCACGTCGTGGGTGACGAGGAGGACGGCCGGACCGTGACGCTCCCACAGGTCGATGACGAGTCGGTGCATGTCGATGCGAGTCAGCGCGTCCAGTGCGCTGAAGGGCTCGTCGAGCAACAGCAGGTCGGGCTCCCGCACGAGCGCCCGGGCCAGCGAGGCCCGCTGGGCCTGGCCGCCGGAGAGGTGCCCCGGCCACGCGCTCGCCTTGTCGGTGAGCCCCACCTCCCCCAGCGCCGTGCGGGCGAGCGATGCGCGAGCGCGGCGTCGGCCCGGATCCGGGGCGTTGGCGAGAGCCAGCGCGACGTTGGCCTCCACGCTGCGCCACGGCAGCAGCCGCGGCTCCTGGAAGGCCACCGAGACCGAGCCGTCCACGGCCAGCTCCGTGGCCGACGCCGGGTCGAGGCCGGCGAGGGTGCGCAGCAGAGTCGACTTGCCGGAGCCGCTGCGCCCGAGCAGGGCGACGAACTCTCCACGCCGGATCAACAGGTCGAGCCCTCGCAGGACCTGCGCGGCGCCGTAGGAGCGGTGCAGCTCGGTGACGGTGGCGACGGATGGGGCGTCGGGGTGGGTGGTGGTCAGGAGCGCCATGCGAGCGCCTTCCTTTCGATGAGTCGGACGAGGGTGTCGGTGATCAGGCCGAGCAGGCTGTAGACGGCCAGCCCGACCACGATCACGTCGGTCTTGAGGAACTCGCGGGCGTCGTTGATCAGGTAGCCGAGCCCGGAGTCGGCGCTGACGGTCTCGGCGACGATCAGCGAGAGCCAGGCGACGCCCAGGCTCTGCCGGAGACCGACCAGCGCCTGCGGCAGTGCGCCGGGGACGATCACGTGGCGCAGGCGCTGGGCGCGGGTGAGGTCGAGGGCGTGGGCGGCCTCGAGCAGGCGGCGGTCCACGCTGCGGATGCCCGCGAAGGTGTTGAGGTAGAGCGGGAACGCCACACCCAGGGCGATCAGCGCGACCTTGGGTGTCTCGCCGATCCCCATCCAGACGATGAAGAGCGGGATCAGCCCGAAGTGCGGCAGCGTGCGGAGCATCTGCATCACCGGGTCGACGGCGTCCTCCCCCAGCCGGGACAGCCCGGCGACCACGGCCAGCAGCAGTCCCGCGGTGGCCCCGATCGTGAACCCGACGACGACCCGGGTCACCGATATCGCAGCCGCTGCCTGCAAGGTGCCGTCGGCGAGCAGCTCGGACCCGGTGGCCAGGATCTGCCACGGGGAGGCGAGCACGTCGGCGGTGAGGATGCCGGTGCTGCTCAGGGCCTGCCAGCCGAGCACGAGGAGCACCGGGCTGACCCAGCGGCGCAGCCACGAGAGGCCGGTACGGCGACGGGGGCCACGGCGCTTCTCCGCCGGCTCGGGCACCGCAGGCGCGACCGGCGGCGACGCCAGGGTCGTCATCGCGCCACCGAGGTGTAGGCGCCGTCGTGATAGACCAGCGGCGCGCCGGCCCGGCTCATCCGGACCTCTGTCACCCGGGCGAGGACGACGACGTGGTCCCCGGCCGGGACGTGCTGCACCACCTGGCAGCCCAGGTAGCCCGCGCAGCCGTCGATGAGCGGCTCCCCTCGCGGCGCACTGCGCCAGGTCACACCGGCGAACCGGTCGATGCCGCTGGTGGCGAACGTGCTCGCCAGCCAGTCCTGGTCCTCGGCCAGGAGGTGGACGGCCACCCGGCGCGAGCGCGACACCGTCCGCCAGGCCGAGCCGGACCGGGCGACGGAGAAGGACACCATCGGCGGGCGCAGCGAGACCGAGGCGAGCGACGTCGCCGTGAAGCCGGCCGGTCCGGCGTCGCCGGGAGCCGTGACGACGACCACGCGGGCGGCGTGGTCGCGGAAGACCGCTCGGAACAGGTCGTCGGTCACCGGGCCCGGGGGCTCGTCGTACTCGGGGATGCGGAGAGTGCTCAATGTCGCCACCTTCGAGTTGTAAGTTGACTAACTTGGTAGGAATACTAGACACAGCGACGGGACGTCACGCAAGGCGGCTCGCGGAGTGGACCCCCAGCAGCGGGTGAGAAGGAGGCAGAACGATGAGGAATCTCGTACCGTCGGGCCAAGTCGACGCAGGACCGACCCGGGTGGTGGTCGTGGGAGGCGGAGCCGCAGGGGTGATCACCGCGAGCGGCCTGCTGCGCGCCGCCGGCCGGGCGCGACCGGTGGACATCCTGATCGCGGAGAGGGACGAGGGCTTCGGCCCGGGGCTCGCCTACCGCACCCGTGACCCGCTGCACACGCTCAACAACTTCGCCGGACGACTGAGCGCGGTGGAGGGCGATCCCGACCACCTGCTGCGCTGGTGCGCCGCGCGAGGCATCCCGGCCGAGCCCACGTCGTTCCTTCCCCGGGCGCTCTACGGCGACTATCTCGCCGAGGTGCTGGACGCGACAGACGTGCCGGAGGGCAGCATGCTGCGCCGGGCGCTCGGCACGGTGAGCGATGTCCGAGAAGGGCCCGACCGCGAGCTCAGCGTCGAGCTGGCCGAGGGATGGGCGACCCCGGCCGACGTGGTCGTGCTCGCCCTGGGGAGCCCCCCGCCGCGTCCGCTCGCCCCGTCCTGGCGCCGGCACGCGCCGGTCCACGACGACCCGTGGGCGGAGGACCTCACCGCCTCGGTCGCCGGCGCTCAGCACGTCCTGCTGGTGGGGACCGGACTGACGATGGCGGACGTCGTCGCTCAGCTGCATGCAGCATCGCCTGGGACTCGCTTCACGGCCGTCTCGCGCAGCGGTCGACTCCCGAACGCCCACCGGCTCGGCAGTCAGCGCCTGCACGACGTGTTCCACCCGGGGGCGTCGACCCTCGACGAGCTCGTCGACCGGGTCAGTCAGCGGATCAACGAGCTGGCCGAGGTCGGCGGCGACTGGCGCGACGCCGTCGACTCGCTCCGCGTCCACGCCAACGACCTGTGGGCGATCCTCTCCCCTGCCGACCAGGACCGCTTCGTGGCCGAGACGGCCCGTACTTGGGAGACCCTGCGCCACCGGATGTCACCGACGATGGCGACCCACATCTCGCAGTTGCGTGCGGACGGCGTGCTGCGGGTGACCCGGGTCGACGAGCTGGAGGAGGGGTCCTTCGACCACGTCGTGAACTGCACCGGGCCGGCGCCGGTCCCCACGCCCGGCTGGAACCCGCTCGTCGACGCGCTGCTGGAGCGCGGCGCACTCCGGCCCCATCGGCTCGGACTGGGCCTCGATCTCGACCCCGACGGCCGCATCGTCGGTGCCGACGGGCTGGTGGACCCGCGGGTGTACGTCGTGGGCGCGGCCCGGCGCGGCGTCGAGTGGGAGGTCGCCGCGATCCCGGACCTGCGCGCCCAGTCCACCGGGCTGGCCGACCACCTGCTCGCCTCGCGAGCGTCCTTCCAGGTCGGCTAGAGGTCGCGGATCGGCACGTCGTCCATCGACTCCTCGCTGCGACTGAGGTTGATCGCCGCGACGATCAGCCCGCCCCACAGGATGATCATCGCCAGCAGCATCATCACGATCGCTCCGGTGCTCATCGTCCTGCCTCCTTGGTGAAGCCGTCTGAGGTTCGGGGGCCTCGTGGCCCGATCGGGTCGTCCGGCGGTGCGGCCAGCGAGGTGCCCCTCTTCCAGGGCAGCACGGTGAGCGCGGCGGCCACCACGATCACCGTGGCGACGGCACCCCAGCCGACAAGCAGGATCATCCAGGACGGGTACTCCTCATAGGAGTCCTTCAGCTCGTCGTAGAACTCCTGCCCCAGGATCAGCGTGAGCACGATCGGGATCACGATCGCGACCAGAGCCCACCACCAGCCGGCAAGCTGGATGGAGCCGTTCCGGTTGAGATGTCCTTCGAGCGTCGGCAGCAGTCGCAGCACCCAGGCGACCACCACGATGCTGACGATCGCGACCAGCAGGATGCCGAACTTGTTGATGAAGTTGTCGAGGATGTCCAGCACGTGCAGCCCGCTGGTGGTGCTGAAGAGCACCATGCTCACGAGTGCGGCCGGCAGCCCGACCACCATCACCGCGGCCACTCGGCTGAGCTCGAACTTGTCGCGCACCGCGGCCACGACGACCTCGAGCACGCTGACCAGCGAGGTGAAGCCGGCCATCACCAGCGAGCCGAAGAACAGCACGCCGATCAGCGCGCCGGCCGGGGCCTCGGAGATGATCGTCGGGAACGCGATGAAGGCGAGCCCGATGCCGCCTGCGGCGACCTCGTCGACGGCAACGCCCTGCGCCTGGGCGATGAAGCCGAGCGCGGCGAAGACGCCGATCCCGGCCAGCAGCTCGAAGCCGGAGTTGGCGAAGCCGACGACCAGGCCCGAGCCGCTCATGTCGGTGCGCTTCCCGACGTAGGAGGCGTAGGTGATCATGATGCCGAAGCCGATCGAGAGCGAGAAGAAGATCTGGCCGTAGGCCGCAGCCCACACCGAGGCGTGGCCGAGCGCCGACCAGTTGGGCGAGAACAGCGCGTCGAGACCGTCGGCGGCCCCCGGGAGGAACAGTGAGCGCACGACGAGCGCACCGAAGGCGAGCACGAGCACGGGGATGAACACCACGGCCGTGGACCCGAGACCGCGCTGGACGCCGAGGGCCATCACCAGCAGCGTCGCCGCCCAGACCAGGAGCAGCGGCAGCAGCACCCCCGGGACGACGTCGGTGCTGATCTCGAAGTCGCCGACCTGGAGGAACTCGCCGCCGAAGAAGGCCTCCGCGTCGTTGCCCCAGGCCTCGTCGACCGAGAAGAACATGTAGCGGATGGCCCACGCGATGATCACCGCGTAGTAGATGCCGATCACCGCGCAGATGCCCGCCTGCCACCAGCCGATGCCCTCGGCCCAGCCCCCGGCGCGCCGGAACGACAGCGGCGCGGAGCCGCGGTAGCGGTGGCCGATGGCGTAGTCGAGCAGCAGGAACGGGATGCCGGCCGTGAGCAGCGCGATCAGGTAGGGCAGCACGAACGCCCCGCCGCCGTTCTCGTAGGCGACGTAGGGGAAGCGCCAGATGTTGCCGAGCCCGACGGCGGAGCCGATCGCGGCCAGGATGAAGACGCGACGAGACGCGAACGCTCCGCGCTGCTCCTCGTGCGCGTCGGCGGCTGCCGAGTGGTCGGTCACTGATCCTCCTGAGGTCGGTGTGGTTCCCAGAGCATGCTCCACCCCGACGGCGTCGCGCTAGACGTCCACCCGGACACCTTCGCGCGCGCTCTCCGCCTCGTCCTGCGGATCGCTCTCCCGAGTACGGCGCCAGGCGACGCCGGTGGCCACCAGCATGATCGTCGCGGGCACCGCCCACGACGGCACGCGCGCCGCCCACGCTGCAGCCGCCTGCTGGAGTCGGAACTCCAGGTCGACGGTGTCGCCCATGCCCAGCACGCCGGTGATCCCGGCGGTGCCGTCGAAGCGGAGGAACAGTACCCCGACCCCGACGAACATCACGCCCGCCAGCAGGGAGGTGCTGTGCACGCTCAGCCGCAGCCAGGGCGCCCACCGGGGCGGCCCCAGCGTGAGGGTGCGTCCCCGCAGCCAGGGCCGGGCACCCAGGTCGAGGCGGTCCCACAGCGCCGCCAGCACCAGCAGCGGCGCGGCCATCCCCAGGGCATAGACGGCCAGCAGCGCGCCGCCCTTCCAGGGGGTGTCCTGGGTGGCTGCCACGGTGAGGATCGCTCCGAGCACGGGCCCCGAGCAGAACCCCGCGAGGCCGTAGACGCCGCCCAGCACCAGGGTGGGCAGCCAGCCGGCCCCCGACCGGGCCGCCGCGAACCCCTGCAGTCGTCCCGCGAATGGCATCGCGAAGCTCCGCCCGAGGATCTGCAGCACCCCCAGCCCGATGATCGACCAGCCGGCGACGGCGATGAGCGTGGAGCGGTGGCCGTAGAAGAGCGAGGACGCCGCGCCGGCACCGGTCCCGAGCGGGACCAGTGTGATCAGCAGACCGAGGTAGAAGACCAGCGTGCGCAGCACCAGTGCCCGCTTGCTCGCGAACGCGTAGGCGAAGAACGAGGGCAGCAGCAGTGCGCTGCACGGCGAGAGGAGGGCGAGGACTCCGGCGGCGAACGCCGCCAGGAGCCCGACCTCCATCACGAGGCGGCTCCGCTGGCCTCCTCGATGACCTGCTCGAACACCTCCGTCGGCTGGGCGCCGACGATCGGCGTGCCGTTGATGAGGAACGACGGGGTGCCCGTCACCCCGATCGACTGGCCCTCCTCGAAGTCCGCGTCGACGAGCTTGCGCACCGGCTCCGAGTCCAGGTCGGCGCGGAAGCGCTCGACGTCGAGGCCGATCTCCTCGGCGATGCCGGCGACGTGGTCCTCGGTGAGGCGCCCGCTGTTGGGCGGCAGCTGATCGGCGAACATCGCGTCGTGAAACTCCCAGAAGGAGGCCTGCGCGGCCGCCGCTCGGCCGGCCCGGGCAGCGAGCACCGACTCCTCACCGAGGTAGGGGAAGTCGCGCCACTCGATGCGCAGGACGCCCTCGTCGACGTACTTCTCCTCGAGGGTCGGGGCAGTGTCACGGGCGAACTTGCCGCAGAACGGGCACTGGAACTCCGAGTAGGCGATCATCACCACAGGGGCGTCCACGTCCCCGATGGCCATCGGGTCGCCCTCCTCACGACGGACGATCTGCTCGAGTGGGTCGTCGGAGCCCTCGACGCCGCTACGGGGACTGCTGCCCCCGGGGACGACGTCGGCGGCCCGCTGCGGCTCCTCCTCGCCGCCCGAGGCGACGACGATCAGGATCAGCGAGATCATGGCGATGACCGCGACGGCGATCGGGACGAGTGGGCTCTTGCGATCAGACACGCGATGCCTCTCGGTCGGGGGTGATGGTGCAGGAGAGCTCGCCGCGCAGGCGCTGGCGCAGGGCCCAGGCCAGCAGCGCGACGGCGACAGCCTGGAGGACCGGCTGGACCGGCTCGAACCAGGTGAGGGCGCCGGCGCTGCCCAGCGCGACGAGGACGAGCTTGTTGCAGACGGGGCAGCCGACGGCGAAGTAGGTCAGCAGGCTGCCGGCCCAGCCGCCGCGCGTGGAGCCGCGGTCGGTGGGGGTGGACTCCGGCCCGGTGACGTACGACGCGACGAGCAGTCCGGCGAGCACGGACGAGACGAGCAGCGACGGCCAGGCCCACCAGGTGGGCGGGATCTCGCGTCCGAAGACGGGGTTGTCGATGAGGTCCGTGGGGATCGCCACGGCGAGCACGAAGAGGATCGCGGCTCCTGCGGCGGCGAGCCAGCGCCGTACCGGCCAGGCGCGCAGGGCACTCAGGGTGCTCAGGGTGCTCAGGGCCTTCGGGGCACTCGGGGCCTTCGGGGCACTCATGGAAGGGCCCCGATCTCGACGCGATGGCCATGGGTGCGCCACTCCAGCATCCCGTCCTCGAGCCGACGGGCCGGCACTCCTTCGGCACCCAGCAGGCGCACGGCGTCGTGAGCCAGCACGCAGTAGGACCCGCGACAGTAGGTCACCACGGGCAGCGACAGTGCTCGCAGCGAGTCGGCTGCCGCGGCCAGCGCCTCGAGCGGCAGGCTTCGCGCACCGGGGATGTGCCCGGCGGCGTACTCCTCGGTGGGGCGCACGTCGATCACCTCGACCGCCTCCTGCTCGATCAGGCGCTCCAGCTCGACCCGGGTGACCAGGTCGACCTCGCCGGACCCGGGCACGTCGAGGTAGGCCTGCAGGGCCCGCTCCACGTCGGCCGAGCGCTCACGGGCGACCGTGCGCATCGCGTCATAGAGCCGGGCGACGTCGTCGCCGGCCAGGCGGTAGTGGATGCGGGTCCCCTCGCGGCGGGTCTGGACCAGGTTGGCCAGCTTGAGCACCTGCAGGTGCGCCGAGACCGTGCTGACGCCCATGCCCGCCGCCTGGGCGAGAGCGTCGACGGTGCGCTCTCCTTGCGCGAGCAGCTCCACCAGCTCGAGGCGGCGGGCCGAGCCGAAGGCCTTGCCGACCACCGCGAGCTGGTCGAAGACCTGACCTCTGCGTTGCATGCTGTCCATCAATCCTCCAATGATCTTTGGAAGACCGTAGCAAGCCGCTGGTCACCACGATGGTCACCGGGTGCTCTCCGGCACCGCGTTACGGTGGACGCCATGGCCACCTTCGAGCTGACCGTCGAGAACTTCGAGTCGACCGTCCTGGACAACGACATCGTGTTCGTGGACTTCTGGGCTTCCTGGTGCGGGCCGTGCCGGCAGTTCGCGCCGACCTACGAGGCGGCGTCCGAGGCACACCCCGACATCAGGTTCGGCTCGGTCAACACCGAGGAGCAGCAGCAGCTCGCCAGCACCGCGCGGATCTCCTCGATCCCCACGCTGATGGCGTTCCGCGAGGGCATCCTCGTCTTCTCCCAGCCCGGCGCCCTTCCCCCGGCCGCCCTCGACCAGCTCATCGACGGTGTCCGCGGACTCGACATGGACGAGATCCGTCGTGAGCTCGCGGCGCAGACGGCAGCCGAGGCCGCCGGTCAGCCCGACGACCGCAAGCACGCCTGAGCATGGACACCTCTGACTGGGACGAGCGCTACACGGCGCGCGAGCTGGTCTGGTCCGCGGAGCCCAACGAGTTCGTGGCCCGCGAGTGCGCCGACCTCTCCCCTGGGTCCGCGGTGGACGTCGCGGCGGGCGAGGGGCGCAACGCCATCTGGCTGGCCACCCGCGGCTGGGACGTCACGGCCCTGGACTTCTCGGCGGTGGCGCTCGACAAGGGGCGCCGGCTCGCCGGGGAGGTCCCGGTCGCCCGGCCTGTCGAGTGGGTGCGGGCCGACGCGACCACCTGGGAGCCCGACCGGACCTACGACCTCGCGGTCCTGGCCTACCTGCAGCTGCCGGCGACCGAGCGCCGTGCGGCGGTGCGCAACGCGTTCGAGGCGCTGGCGCCCGGCGGCACGCTGCTGGTGGTCGCCCACGACACGACCAACCTCACCGAGGGCACGGGCGGGCCCCAGGACGAGCGCGTGCTGATGACGGCCGAGGACGTGCTCGGCGACCTGGAGGGACTCGACCTCGAGGTGGTGCGCGCGGAGCGCGTCGAGCGCGTGGTCACGGACGCGTCCGGCACGCACGAGCACCCGTCCGGCGGGCGAACGGCCTACGACTGCCTGGTGCGCGTCGTACGACGCTGAGCGCGTCCCGCCGTGCGACTCAGGCCCGCGGCCCGTCCTCGGACTCGGTCTGGGCGTCGGTCGGCGTCGGCTCGTCGCCGTACCGGCCGGCGTCCTTCGACGCCTGCGCGTTGCGCAGCCGCTTGGTCATCGAGAAGGCCAGGAAGACCACCGCGAGGCCGAGACCGATCCAGATCGCGAACGCCGTCCAGCCGGCCTTGACGTCCTTGGGCTCGGGACCCTCCTCGGCGAGGGTGGCGAGCAGGGTCAGGCTGTGCACGATCAGGACGTCCATGCCGCCCAGTGTCTCACCCGCACGGTCGCCTACTCGTCCAGGGTGATGCCCGCGAAGAGGTCGTCCTCCGGGGTCGGGGCCACGACGTGGCTCGACACCAGCTCGTAGTCCTCGGTCGGCCAGGCCGCCTGGTGCACCTCGAGCGGGACAGCGAACCACGGGCCGTCGGGGTCGATCTGCGTCGCGTGGGCGAGCAGCGCCTGGTCGCGCACCGCGAAGAACTCGCCGCACGGCACCCGGGTGGTGATCCGGGCGTCCCAGTCGGGCTCGGGCTTCCACTTCTCCAGCCGCTCGGCGTACGGCGAGGTGAGGTCGCGCGCGACCATCTCGTCGTGCAGCGCCTGGGTGCGCGGCCGGTTGAAGGTGTGGTGGTAGTAGAGCTTCAGCGGCTGCCACGGCTCCCCTGCGTCGGGGTAGCGCTCGGGGTCGCCGGCTGCGGCGAACGCCTCCACAGAGATCTTGTGGCACATCACGTGGTCGGGGTGGGGGTAGCCGCCGCGCTCGTCGTACGTCGTGAGGACGTGCGGTCGGAACTCCCGGATCAGCCGGACCAGCGGCTCGGCGGCCTCCTCGACAGGCACCGAGGCGAAGCAGCCCTCGGGCAGGGGCGGCAGCGGGTCGCCCTCGGGCCAGCCGGAGTCGACGAAGCCGAGCCAGTCCTGGCGCACGCCGAGGATCTCGCGGGCGGCGTCCATCTCCTGGCGCCGCACCTCGGAGATGTTGGCGAGCACCTCGGGGCGGTCCATCTTGGGGTTGAGGATCGAGCCGCGCTCCCCTCCGGTGCAGGTGGCGACGTGGACGTCGACGCCCTCGGCGACGTACTTCGCCGTCGACGCCGCACCCTTGCTGGACTCGTCGTCGGGGTGGGCGTGCACGTGCATCAGGCGCAGGCCAGCGCGGGGGCGGTTCGGCATGCGCCGATTCTAGGTGGGACCATGCAGAGGTGACCCAGCAGCGTGACCCGGCAGGTTCGGACCACTCCCAGGACGCCCTCCTCGCCGAGCGCTACGGCCGTCGGTCCTTCTCGCGCAAGACGGTCGTGCTGCTCGCCGTCCTCACACCGATCGCGGCGGCGATCGTGGTCATGGTCGCCTGGGCGGGGTTCGACCAGGCCAGCCCCGACGTGCAGTCCAGCCAGGTCACCTTCGAGGTCGTCGACGAGCACACGGCCCGCACCTCGGTGGAGGTCCAGCTCAAGGACGGCGTCGAGGCCGAGTGTCGGGTGCGCGCCCTGGCTGCAGACAAGACGGCGGTCGGCGACCTCGCCTTCACCCCGGTGGACGGGCGCAACGACGTGGAGATCCGCACCGAGCGTCGGGCCACCTCCGTGGAGCTCCTCGGCTGCACCACCGAGGACCAGAACCGGCCTCGCTGACCTTCCCCGCTGACTGGGACTCGGCGAGGACCCGACGTTTGCGGGGTTCCTTGCTAGTCTGGATCTTTCTCACTGTCCCGCAGGGCCGCCCAGGAGACTGGCTCGTGCAGCCGACGGAGCTCGCACGAAGTGCCCGCCCACGTTGCGCCGCACCCGCACGTCTCCCCGACGCGCCCGGCAGGACGGCAACCAGACGAGACAAACAGGTGCGACCTCGCACCTGTGAATCACGGCAGGAGTAACGATGACGCAGTCCACCGAACCGAAGACCGTCTGGCTGACCCAGGAGGCGTACGACAAGCTCCGGGCCGAGCTGGAGGACCTCAAGGGCCCCGTGCGCCAAGAGGTCATCGCCAAGATCTCGGCTGCCCGCGACGAGGGCGACCTCAAGGAGAACGGCGGCTACCACGCCGCTCGCGAGGAGCAGGGCAAGCTCGAGGGCCGGATCCTTCAGCTGGAGGACATGCTCCGCCGCGCCGAGGTCGGCGAGACGCCCCCCGACGACGGCGTCGTCGAGCCCGGCATGCTGGTCACGATCCGCTTCGAGGGCGACGACGAGACCGAGGAGTTCCTGCTCGGCGCGCGCGAGATCGACGAGGGCGACCTGGTCGTCTACTCCCCCCAGTCCCCCATGGGCACCGCCATCAACGGCGCGTCGAAGGGCGACAAGGTCGCCTACACCGCACCCAACGGCAAGGAGCTCCAGGTCGAGATCGTGGACGCGGTCCCCTACACCGGCTGAGTCCCTACATACGGCTGAGTCACTCCACGACGCGATAGCCGCACGCCCGCAGGCGCGAGAGCACCTGCTCGGCGTGCGGCTCGCCGCGGGTCTCCAGCTGGACACGGATCTCGACCTCGTCGAGGCGCAGCGACGGTGAGACCCGACCGTGCACCACCTCGAGCACGTTGGCACCCGCGTCGGCCAGCACGGCGAGCAGGCCCGCGAGGCCTCCGGGGTGATCGGGGATCTGGACCCCGAGCGTCAGGTAGCGCCCGGCTGCGGCCAGACCGTGCCGGATCACCTTGCCGAGCAGCAGCGGGTCGATGTTGCCCCCGGAGACGATGGCGACGGCCGGGGTCTCGTAGGCAGACGGGTTGTCGAGCAGCGCCGCCACCGCTGCTGCTCCGGCAGGCTCGACGAGCAGCTTGGCCCGCTCGAGCAGCGCCAGCAGCGCTCGGGAGAGCGACTCCTCGGAGACCGTGACGACGTCGTCGACGTAGCGTCGTACCGCCTCGAAGGGCACCTCGCCGGGGCAGCCGACGGCGATCCCGTCGGCCATCGTCAGCATGTCCCCGATCGGCACCGGGTGCCCGGCGGCCAGCGAGCCAGGGAACGCCGCAGCGCCCTCGGCCTGCACCGCCACGATGCGTACGTCGTGGTGCCCGGCGCGGGCGCGGGTCTCCTTGATGGCGGTCGCGACCCCGGCGGCCAGGCCACCGCCGCCGGTCGGCACCAGGACCGTGCGCACATCCGGCGCCTGCTCGAGGATCTCGAGCCCGCAGGTGCCCTGCCCGGCCACGATGTCCTGGTGGTCGAAGGGGTGGATCAGCACCGCGCCGGTCTCCTCGGCGTACTGCTTGGCGGCGACGAGCGCCTGGTCGATGTAGCGCCCGTGGAAGACCACGTCGGCGCCGTAGCCGCGCGTCGCCTTCTCCTTGGGGATCGGAGCACCCTCCGGCATGAAGACTCGGGCCCGGATGCCCAGCAGGGACGCGGCCAGCGCCACGCCCTGGGCGTGGTTGCCGGCGCTGGCGGCGACCACGCCGCGGGCACGCTCATCCTCGGAGAGCCCGGCGATGCGGACGTAGGCACCGCGGATCTTGAAGGACCCGGCCCGCTGGAGGTTCTCGCACTTGAGTCCGACCGGGCCGCCGACCAGCGTGGAGAGCCAGCGCGACTGGTCCAGAGGCGTCTCGATCGCCACGCCGCGCAGCAGCTCGCGGGCGGCCTCGATGTCGGCGAGCGCGACCCGCGGGGGGCCGGGGAGAGCGGGCTCAGTCATGGTCCTGGCCTTCCGTCGTCGCGGGGCTGTCGGAGCCGACCTTGTCGGCGAGCGGGTTGCCGTCGTCGTCGAACTGCTCAGGTCCGTCGGGTCTCAGATCCTCGCTGAGCTCCTCGACGGGGTCGTCTCCCGGATCGGTCTCGTCGGCGAGGTGCAGCACCACCGCGTTGACGGCCGCCACGAGCGGCACCGCGATCAGCGCCCCGGCGATGCCCGCGACGAGGATGCCCGCCGTGATGGCGAGGATGACGCCGAGCGGGTGCACCGACACGAAGCGACCCATCAGGAAGGGCTGCAGGATGTGGCCCTCGATCTGCTGCACGAGGATCACACCGCCCAGCATCAGCAGGGCCGTCACCGGCCCCTGGTCCACCAGGGCGACGAGGACGGCGACCGCGCCCGCGACGGTGGCGCCGACCATCGGGACGAAGGCGCCGATGAAGACGAGGACCCCGATCGCCAGCAGGAACGGCACCCCCAGGATGGCGGCCACGACCATGATGCCGATGGCGTCCACGAGCGCGACGATCACGGTGGCCCGGACGAACTGCGTCAGCGAGACCCACGCCACCCGGCCCGAGCTGTCGAGCCGCTCGCGGGCCGCGCGCGGGGCGAGCCGGACGACCCAGGCCCAGATCCGGCCGCCGTCGGCGAGGAAGAAGAAGGTGGAGAACAGCACGATGAAGAACGCCGCGAACACGTTGGTCAGGGCGGACCCCAGCTCCGTTACCGAGCTGACCGCACCACCGTCCTTGCTCCAGTTGGTGATGCCCCGCTGGGTCTGCTCGATGTAGCTGTTGATCTGGGAGTCGCTCGCGTGCAGCGGACCGTCCTTGAGCCAGACCCGGATCTTGCCGAGCCCCTGCACGACCTGGTCGGCCAGCTGGGACGAGCCGTCGGCGATCTGCTGGCCCACGAAGGTGAGCAGGGCCGTCAGCGCGGCGAGCCCGAGGACGATCACCAGCCCCGCGGCGAGCCCGCGGGGGATCCCGACGCGGTGCATCGCACGGACCGCAGGCGTGGCGAGAGCCGAGATCAGCAGTGCCACGGCCACCGGGACGGTGACCAGCGCGAATTTCGCCGAGAGCCAGAGGACGAGATAGCCGGCACCGGCGATCACCAGGAAGCGCCAGGCCCAGGCGGCCGCGAGGTCGAGGCCCCAGGGCACCTGGGCACGGGTGAAGTTGGAGCGCCCTGAGGTGATCACGGCGGGCTCCGTGCGGCGCTCCGCGCGGATCTGGGCCCACTGCTGGGAGAGCTGCTGGGTGAGCCGCTCGGCGAGGCTCTCCTCGTCCTCCCGATCGGGCCGCTCGGCCCCCGCGGGGAGGTCGAGCCGCCCGCGGCTGCGGGGCTTGATCATCGGCAGCAGGAGCCGGCGTCCCTCCCCCGGCCCACCGCTGTCGCGCGCCTCCCCTGCAGCAGGCACACCGGGCTCGCCGGAGGGGTTCCCTCCCACCTCGTCATTCACCGGGTCAGGCTACCCATCGTCCCCACCCGCGAGCCGCCGGACGAGCCGGTGGGCCGCCTCGGGATGTCGGGCCGCGAGCAGCCCGGCCGCGGCCAGGACATAGTCGGTGTCCACCACGACCCGAGGCGCCCGGGGCAGCTGCCAGCCGCCGGGGACGTCCGTGCCCGTGCTGGCGGCGAGCACCCGCCCTGCCACCCCCGGGCGACCGTGCCGCAGCACGCCACCCGATCCGATCAGCAACGCGACCTCGCGCAGGTCCTTGCCGGTCCGCTCGAGCACCCTGCCGTCGTCGCCGAGCCTGACCCGGGAGCGCCCTGCGTGGCGGCGCATCGCCAGCTGGACCGCGGCGCGCGCGATCGCCTCGTCGTCGTCGGCTCCTGCGCTGTCCGTCGGCACGAGGGACGGGTCGTCGCGCCGCGCGGCGGCCGCTCGGGCCAGGCCGTCGGGGACCTCCAGTCCCTCGGCCACGGCCGCCTCGAGCGTCGACACCGCCGACCAGCGCATGCCGAGGTCCCCCTCCACGGTCCGGGTCACGGGGGTGGTCGCGACCACCTCGCGCGACAGGCCCACGCCGCCGGGGGCGGTCTCGACCAGGCCGGTGTCCGGGTCGACCTCGACCACCGAGTGCACGTCGGTCGTGGCTCCGCCCACGTCGACCACCACGACGTCGCCGATGCCGTCGTGACCTGTGCCCTCGCCTGCCCCCTCACCTGTCACCTCGTCCCGCTGGAGGCCGCGGGCGAGCAGCTCCACACCGGTCAGCACCACGTCGGGCGTGGCGCCCTGGACCATGGCCACGAAGTCGGCGCGGGCGCTCAGGTGCTTGCCGCCGATGACGTGCGCGAGGAAGACCTCACGGACGGCGGCGCGCGCCGAGTCTGGCGCGAGGATCCCGATGCGAGGCACGACGTTGTCGGCCAGGACGTACGGCGTGCCCGCCGCGCCGAGGATCGCCGCCACGTCGTCGCGGGCCTCGACGTTGCCGGCGACCACCACCGGTCCCCGCCAGCCAGCGTCGACGAGCTGACGGGCGCAGGCCAGCAGGGGCTCGGCGTTGCCGCCGTCGGTGCCGCCGGTGAGCAGCACGACGTCGGGGCGGCTGCTCTCCACGCCGGCCGCGAGGTCGTCGCCGCGGCCGGCCGCCAGGACGGCGACGACCGTGCCGCCGCTGGACAGCGCCACGCGGCGCCCCGCCTCGGCGGTGACCAGCTCCTCGTTGCCGACGACGGCGATCCGCAGGCCGCCTCCGGCCGACGAGCAGGCGAGCACCTCGGCGTCACGCGCACGGGGGTCATGCTCGGCCAGCGACGCCAGGCACGCGTCGTACCCGTCGAGGACGTCGGTGTCGATCGTGGTCGGGTGCGAGGCGGCCGCGACGATGCGGGCCTGCGTCAGGTCGACCAGGGCTGCCTTGGTGAAGGTGGAGCCGAAGTCGACGCAGACGACGGCTCCCTCCCTCACCGGCTGCGGGTCAGCCGAGGGCACGGTCGAGGTCGGCGAGCAGGTCCTCGACGGTCTCGATGCCGACGCTGATCCGGACCAGGTCGGAGGGGACCTCGAGGTCGGTGCCGGCGACGCTGGCGTGGGTCATCCGGCCGGGGTGCTCGATGAGCGACTCGACGCCGCCGAGCGACTCCCCGAGAGTGAAGACCTCGGCGCGCTCGCACACGTCGAGCGCGTGCTGCTCGCCGCCGGTGACGCGGAAGGAGACCATGCCGCCGAAGCGCTTCATCTGCTTGGCCGCGACCGCGTGGCCGGGGTGCTCCTCGAGACCGGGGTAGATCACCTGCGCCACCTTGGGGTGGGCGGTGAGGAACTCGACGATCCGCTCGGCGTTGTCGCAGTGCCGGTCCATCCGGACCCCGAGCGTCTTCAGGCCGCGCAGCACCAGCCAGGAGTCGAACGGGCCGGCGACGGCGCCCATGGAGTTCTGGTGGAAGGCGACCTTCTCGGCGACGTCGAGGTCCTTCACGACGAGTGCCCCGCCGACCACGTCGGAGTGACCGCCGCAGTACTTCGTGGTGGAGTGCACCACCACGTCGGCACCCAGCGTCAGCGGCTGCTGGAGGTAGGGCGAGGCAAAGGTGTTGTCGACGACCAGCAGGGCGCCGGCGTCATGGGCGACGGCCGCGAGGGCCTCGATGTCGCCGATGTTGAGCAGCGGGTTGGTGGGCGTCTCGACCCAGACGAGCTTGGTCTCGCCCGGGCGGATCGCGGCGCGCACCGCGTCGACGTCGGAGACCGGCGCCGCGTCGTACCCGAGACCCCAGACCTTCTCGACCTTGTCGAAGAGCCGGTAGGTGCCGCCGTAGGCGTCGTCGGGGATCACGACGTGGTCGCCCGGTCGGCACAGCGCCCGGATCAGGGTGTCCTCGGCGGCGAGGCCGGAGGCGAACGCGAAGCCGCGCTCCCCCTCCTCCAGCGCCGCGATGTTGCCCTCGAGCGCGGTGCGCGTGGGGTTGCCCGAGCGGCTGTACTCGTAGCCGCCGCGCATGCCGCCCACACCGTCCTGCTTGTAGGTGCTGGTCGCGTAGATGGGCGGGATGACCGCCCCCGTCATCGGGTCGGGCTCATAGCCGGCGTGGATCGCACGCGTCTCGAAGCCGGACTTGGACTGGTGCTCCTGCTCGCTCATCTGGCCGACTGTAGTGCTGTCCGGGGACAGGCACGATCTCGGGAACGATTGCGGGCCGTCCGCTGTTGACCCCGATGACCGCCGCCGACGACGGCCCGCCTCCGGGCGGCCCCGAGCCCCTGGGAGTTCACGTGTTCCTGAACCGCAACAAGTCCACGCTGCCGACCGCAGACGAGGCACTGCCCGGCCGCCCCGAGCGCTGGTTCCCGTTGGCCGAGCGGCACCTGGTCCTCGACGCTCCGCTGGTCACCGACGAGGTCCCCGACGGCCTCGAGGTCGCGCTCTTCGGCCTCGGCTGCTTCTGGGGCGCGGAGGAGATCTTCTGGCAGATCCCGGGCGTGTGGTCCACCTCCGCCGGCTATGCGGGCGGCATCACCCCCAACCCGTCGTACGAGGAGGTCTGCTCGGGCCGCACCGGCCACACCGAGGCCGTCCGCGTCGTCTACGACCCCACGAAGGTCTCGTACGCCGCGCTGGTGCGCGCCTTCTTCGAGGTCCACGACCCGACCCAGGGCATGCGCCAGGGCAACGACCTCGGCACGCAGTACCGCTCCGCGATCTACTACACCTCCGACGAGCAGCGCCAGGTCGCCGAGGAGATGATCCGCGCCTACCAGCCCGCGCTCACCGACCGCGGCTACGGCGAGATCACCACCGAGGTCGCCCCGACGCCTGCCTACTACTACGCCGAGGACATGCACCAGCAGTACCTCGTCAAGGTCCCCAACGGCTACCGCTGCCACTCCGCCACCGGCGTGCCGTTCCCCGAGACCGTCTGAGCCTCGGGGCTGCGCAGCCCCGTTCGGTGGTCGAGCAGGTTGCGCAGCCCCACCCGCTGGTCGAGCAGGTTGCGCAGCCCCGCTCGTTGGTCGAGCAGGTTGCGCAGCCCCACCCGCTGGTCGAGCAGGTTGCGCAGCAACCGACGTCGAGACCCACCCGCGAAAAAAGTTCTCCACAGATGGCGCGTCGCCCCGCTTCTGGGCGGGGTCACTGTCGGCGGTCCCTGATCCAATAGATCCATGACCCAGACAGCCGCCCCCGACACCGCCGCCGCGGTGCTGGAGGCTGCCCGGATCACCCGTGTCGGAGCTGATGCGGCAGAGGCTCGACAGCTTCGGTTGGCCGTGGACTGGGCGGCGATGCACTCGGTCGACTCCCTCACCGACGCCGCAATGGCCCACGACGGGTACGGCGACCACGGCCTCCCCATCGCCGGGCCCGGTGCACCTTTGGTCGCGGAGTTCGCGATCACCGAGTTCGCCCTCGCCGTCGGACTCTCCACCGACGCCGGCAACCGCTACATCGGCCAAGCCGTCGAGCTCAGGTATCGCCTCCCGAAGGTGTGGAAGCGGGTCTGTGCCGGTGACCTGGTGGCGTGGAAGGCCCGCCGCATCGCCGACGCCACGATGAGCCTCGTGCCCGCTGGTGCGGCGTTCGTGGACCGTCACGTCGCGCCGGTCGCGCACAAGATCGGCATCGCGGCCCTGGACCGGCTGATCGAGGAGGCCCGGGTCCGGTTCCAGCCCGAGGACGCCGAACAGCGCCGCCGCGCCGCGGCCGACGGGCGCTGCTTCGATGTGGACACCGACCAGGTCTCCTACGAGGGCACCATGCAGATCCGAGGCGAGCTCGACATCGCGGACGCGATGGACCTCGACGCCGCCGTGGCAGCGGGTGCGGAGGCCCAGCGTGCCCTGGGCTCGGAGGAGCCCCTCGATGTCCGCCGGGCGAAGGCGGTCGCGGACCTCGCCCGTCAGCAGCTGGCGTTCGACCTCAACACCACCAGCGATGACCCCGGCACCCCCGACGATGTCGCCGCACCCGCTCAGCGCGGTGGATCCGACTCACCCCCTCCTTCCGATCAACCGCGCTCATCCTCTACGGCCCCTGACGGCCCGGCCCCCGCTCGTGGCGCGGGACGTCGTCCGCGTCAGGTCGTGCTCTACGTCCACCTCTCCCACGACGCCCTGCGCGCCCGGAGCCTCGACAACAGCGTCGGCGCTGATCGCGACGGGGTCCGGGACGGGATCCACCTCGCCCGGGTGGAGAACACCCGCTCCTTCGTCTCGGTCGATCAGGTCCGCGACTGGTGCGCCAACCCTGACACCCAGGTCGTGGTGAAGCCGGTCATCGATCTGGAGGACCACGTCCACGTCAACGCCTACGAGGTCCCCGACCGACTGGTCGAGCGCATCGGGTTGATCAACCACAGCTGCGTGTTCCCGTGGTGCACCCGACCAGCCCGCAAGCTCAAGCCTGATGGGCACCGGGCGGACTGTGACCACGTCCGGGAACACGCGGCCGGCGGAGATACGTGTTCGTGCAATCTGGCTCCGTTGTGTCGGCGGCATCACCGTCACAAGACGCATTCGCCGTGGTCCTACACCGTCATCGATCCCGGGACGTTCCTGTGGACGAGTCCGCAGGGGTATCAGTACCTGCGTGATCACACTGGGACGCTCGACGTGACCCGCGACCGGTCGCGCGCCGTACCACCACCCGACCAGTAGCTGTACCGCCCCGGACCCCGTCGTAGGCAGCACCGGGCGGGGGTTTCGGCGCGTCTACGGGTGGTCTCGACGTCGGTTGCTGCGCAACCTGCTCGACCAGCGAGGGGGCTGCGCAACCTGCTCGACCAACGAGGGGGCGGGCGGGGTCCGGCGCATTAGAGTGCCCTCCATGATCACCTCGGGCATGGTCAACGTCTTCACCGGCGACATGGAGGCCGCCATCGTGTTCTACCGCGACCGGCTCGGGCTCGCCGAGACGTTCAGGACGCCCGCGTCCGGGACACCTGAGCACATCGAGTTCGCGGCCGGTGGCTTCACGCTCGGGCTGGGCACCGTCGAGGCAGCCAGGCGGGTGCACGGGATCGACAGCACCCCGGGCACCCCTGCGATGGCGCTCGTGCTGTGGAACGACGACGTGGATGCGACGTACGCCGACCTGGTGGCGGCGGGCGCCCCGGCCGTCAAGGAGCCGCACGATGCCGGCAACGACAACCGCAACGCGGTCGTGCGCGACCCCGACGGGAACCTCGTCGAGCTCGTCTCCAAGACGGCAGGCCCCTCGCGCGCCCGCCCCGACATGTGGGTGGACCCGGAGGACGATCCCCGTGAGGGCGGACCATCGCGGGGCGACGAGCGCACCACGCTCCTGGAATACCTGCGCACCCAGCGGTTGACGCTGGAGATGAAGTGCTCGGGGCTCAACGCCGCCCAGCTGGCGCGGCGCTCGGTCCCGCCGTCCACGATGTCGTTGCTCGGGCTGGTGCGCCACCTCGCGGACGTCGAGCTGTCGTGGTCCCGTCGCCGGCTGGCCGGCCAGGAGGTCGACTTCCACTTTCGGCAGCCCGACAACCGCGACGCAGCGTTCGACGGCGACGTCGCCGACCCGGTGGCGGTCGAGGAGGCCTGGGCGGCCTGGCGCGCGGAGTGCGCGTTCACCGACCAGTTCGTCCACGACACCGCCGACCTCTCGAGCACAGGGTCGAGCGAGGACGGGCCGATCTCCGTGCGCGAGGTGCTGGTCCACCTGATCGAGGAGTACGCGCGCCACAACGGGCACGCCGACCTGCTCCGCGAGCGCATCGACGGCCGCACCGGCGAGTAGGCCGCTACGGTCGTCCCATGCCCGACACCAACCACCAGGACGACACCACCCCAGCCGCTCGCGGATTGCAGCGCTGGCACGAGGTCTTCACCTCGCGCGACTCCTCCCTGCTCCCCGCGATGATCGCCGAGGACGCGATCTTCCGCTCCCCCGCCGTGCACCGGCCCCAGGAGGGCCGCGACCTCGTCGCGGCGTACCTCTCCGCTGCCATGGTCGTGCTCGACAACGGGGTGGGCGACGGGTTCCGGTACGACGACGAGTGGGTGCGCGAGAGCGACGCCATCCTGGAGTTCTCCACCACCGTCGAGGGACTCGAGGTGCATGGCATCGACCGGATCACCTGGAACGCCGACGGGCTGATCCAGGAGTTCACGGTGATGATCCGTCCCCTCAAGGCGCTCCACGCGGTCGTCGCCAAGATGGGCGAGGAGCTGCAGCGGGTCCACGGCTGAGCTTCCTGGCCCGCCCTTGGGCTCGTTACCAGGGCCACCAGGACGGCTTGGGCGGCCAGGGGTCGCGCTCCGGTTCCGGCTCCGGTGTGGGGTCCGGATCGCTCGTGGGCGCGGAGGTCGGCTCGGACGTCGGCGAGGCGCCTCCGGACGGAGAAGGAGCCGGAGACGAGTCGGGCTCCGGCTCGGTGGTCACCAGGGGCGACGGCTCGCTCGTCGAAGGATCGGAGCCCGGGCGCGGATCCGTCTCCTCAGGCCCGGGCGCGCCGTTCAGCGGCTGTTCGCCCGGCCCTCGCCGCGACGGCGAGCCCTGCGAGGACGACGCACCGGACGCGGGCGAGGGCTTCGCCGAGTGCCGTCGCAGATGGGTCCCTCCCAGGACCTCCGGGGCTCCGGACCGGGCGGCATTGACCGGGCGGGCGCCCGTCAGCTCGGCGATCTGCCCGTCGTCGGTGGCCACGAGCCGACCGGGGGCAGGCTCCACGAGCACGGCGCCCACCCCGACGGTCACCACGGTCACACCCGCGGCCACCGCGAGGAGCGGCCACGAGGCAGCCCTCGTGGCGAGGTCCTGCCGGGGATCGGGAAGGGAAGGCACCTGCCCACCCTTCCCTGACTAGACCGGCTCTGAACATGAGCCGGCTCACATGGTGGGACTCAGTCGCCGACCCAGAAGCCGCGGCCCCCGAACATGTCGCCGAACCTGCCCCCACTCGTGCCCCCGCCTCCGCCGGCGCCGCCTCGCCGGGACCCGAGGTAGCTGCCCACCACCGCGGCCCCCAGATCGTCGAGCTCCGGCGCGACCACCCGGCCGTCGACCCGACGCGCCATCTGGTCGATGAAGCGCGCCAGACCAGGGTCGTCCCCCAGCCGGAAGAACGTCGTCTGCGCACCCAGCCGTCCGGCCGCGTCGAGCTCCTTGACGCTGTAGGCCACGGTCAGCGGGTGCGGGGGGTAGGAGAACCACACCTCCCCGTCCGGCTCGAGGTGGGCGGTCGGCTCACCGTCGGTCAAGATCAGCAGCACCGGCTGGGCGTTGGGATGCTTGCGGAAGTGCCGGTTGGCCAGCAGCAGCGCGTGGTGGAGGTTGGTCCCCTTGGCCCACATCGCGTCGAGCGCGGTGAGCTCCTCGATGTCCATCACCTCCGCGTGCCGGCCGAAGCCGATCAGCTGGAGGTGGTCGCCGCGGAAACGACTGCGGATCAGCGTGTGCAGCGCGAGCGCGGTCCGCTTCATCGGCACCCATCGTCCGTCCATCGCCATCGAGAACGACGTGTCGACCAGCAGCGCGACCGCCGCCTGGGTGCGCGCCTCGGTCTCCATCACCTCGACGTCGCCGATCTCCAGCCGCACCGGACGCCGCCCGGACGTGGTGGGGAGGACACCTCCCTCCCCCGCCGTACGCGTCACCGCGTTGAGCACCGACCGGGTGACGTCCCACGGCTCGGTGTCGCCGAACTCCCACTCCCGCGTCGCGCCGCTGCGCTCCCCCGCCGCGCCGGCGCGCCGCAGGTCGCGGTTGCCCTGCCGTCCGGAGATCCGTTGCGCGACGTCGCGCAGCAGCGCCTTCCCGAGCTGACGCATCGCCTTGGGCGAGAGCCGCAGCTGCCCGTCGGTGCCGCGCTTCATGTAGCCGGAGTCGCGCAGCGCCTTCTCCAGCTCCGACAGCGTGCGCGCGTCGACGGCCGCCTCGTCGCCCAGCTGGCGCGCCAGCTTGTCGAGGTCGACGTCGTCCATCCGCGCGCCGGCATAGGACTGGGCGAGCTGCTCGGCGAGGTCGTCAAGGTCCGCGAGGTCCTGCAGGGCGCCCGTGCCGTCCCCCAGGCCGAGCCCCTGCTCCCCGTCGAACTGCTCCGAGCCCGACCAGTCCTCGCCGGGTCGCAGCGTCTGCAGGTTGGCGTCGAGCGCGGAGAGCTGGTCCATCAGCTCAGGAGAGCCGAAGGCCTGGGCGGCGAGGGCGTCGAGCTCGTCGCGCTGCTCCTGCGTCATCGAGTTGCGCATTCGCTGGGCCGCCGCGGCCCGCGCCGCCAGGGCGTCGAGCAGCTCCTCGATGTCGCGCGGCTGCTCGGGGAAGAAGTCCCCGTGCTTGTCCATGAACTGCTCGAAGGCCTGCGCGGTGTCCTCGCCGCGAGCGTGCTTCGCGAGGAGCTCGTTGAGGTCCGCGAGCATCTCGGCGATCGCCGCGCGATCCTCCTCGGTCGCTCCCTCCAGCGCCTGCTTCATGCCGGCGAAGCGCTGGTCGAGCATCTCGCGGCCGAGCAGGTCCTTGATCTTCTCGAAGTCCTGGCGGGCCTGGGGGCTGCGCCACTGGTAGTCGCCCAGCTCGTTGACCGCCGCCGCCGTCGAGGGGGGCAGGTTGCCCATCCGCATCTCGGCGAACCGGGCGTCGTCGTCGAGGTCGCGCGCCAGCTGCTTGCGCTCCTCGAGCACGGCGCGGTCCAGCAGCTCGCGCACCTCCTGCAGGGTGCCGTCGAGGTTGTGCTTGGCGAGCAGCTCCTTGCGCTTCTCGGCGACCCGGCGGGTCAGGTCGTCGAGGCCGCGCTGGTTGTCGCTGCCGCGGCGCAGGTACTCCCGCATGGCGCGCTCGGGCGAGTAGCCGGCCATCACGTCCTCGCCGATCGCGTCGAGCGCGTCGGCGAGGTCCACCGGCGGTGCCAGCGGGTCGGGCCCGCCGTCGTACCGCGCGTAGCGGGCCCGGTGCTTGTCGGCCCGGTTCTTGTCGGCCGGGTGCTTCCCTGGACCGGCCATCAGCCGTACGTCGTCTCGCCGGTCTCGCTGGACTCCTTGCCGACCTTGCGGGCCAGGAAGAGCCCTTCCAGCGCGAGCTCGATGGCGCTGGCGCGCTCGCCGTCGTCACTTGCCTCGAGCCGGTCGGTCACCTGGTCGTAGAGGTCGGACTCGCCCAGCACCGGCAGCCCGGCGAGGAAGTCGCGGGCGCTCACCTGCTCGCCCGTGGTCACCGAGGCACCCTCCTCGATCGCGTCGACGAGCAGCGCGAAGTCGATGCCGCGCAGGTGGTGGCGCACGGTCTCGGCGGTCGAGAGACGCAGCAGGTGCTCGAGGACCTGCTGCTCGCGGCCCTCCTCACCGGTCTCGAACTCGACCTTGCCGCCGAGCACGTCGACGGCCGTCTCCAGGTCGACGACGCGGGCGACGGCCACCTCCTCGCCCTGGACGGTCGCGCGGTGCAGCGCCGAGGCGGCGATGGTCTCGGCGCCGGCGATGGCGAAGCGCGCGGAGACGCCCGAGCGCTGGTCGACCGCGGACGACTCGCGCAGCGAGCGGGTGAAGCGGGCGAGGATCTCGATCAGGTGGTCCGGCACCTTCGCCACCATCCGGGACTCCTGCCGGATGACCGCGACCTCGTCGACCAGCTCGGTCGGGTAGTGGGTCCGGATCTCCGCACCGAAGCGGTCCTTGAGCGGCGTGATGATCCGTCCGCGGTTGGTGTAGTCCTCGGGGTTGGCGCTCGCGACGACGAGCACGTCGAGGTCCAGGCGCAGCACGTAGCCGCGGATCTGGATGTCGCGCTCCTCCATCACGTTGAGCATCGCGACCTGGATCCGTTCGGCCAGGTCTGGGAGCTCGTTGATCGCCACGATGCCGCGGTGGCTGCGCGGGATCAGGCCGAAGTGGATCGTCTCGGGGTCGCCCAGGGAGCGGCCCTCGGCCACCTTCATCGGGTCGACGTCGCCGATAAGGTCGGCCACCGAGGTGTCCGGCGTCGCGAGCTTCTCGGCGTACCGCTCGCTGCGGTGGCGCCAGGCGACGGGCAGGTCCTCGCCGAGCTCGGCCACGCGCCGCCGCGACGCCGGGGTGACGGGGTCGTAGGGGTGCTCGCCGAGCTCGGAGCCGGCGATCATCGGCGTCCACTCGTCGAGCAGGGTCACCAGCGTGCGCAGCAGCCGGGTCTTGCCCTGCCCGCGCTCGCCGAGCAGCACGATGTCGTGGCCGGCGATCAGCGCCCGCTCGATCTGCGGGATCACCGTCGACTCGAAGCCGTGCAGGCCGGGCCAGGGGTCGCGGCCCTCGGCGAGGGCGGCGAGGAGGTTGGCGCGGATCTCGGCGCGCAGGCTGCGGAGCTCGTGCCCGGAGGCGCGCAGCTCCCCCAGAGTGGAGATGGTGGGGGTGGGGATCGCGGTGGTCGAGGCAGCGGAGGAGGGTCCGTGGGTCACGCCCTCAACGCTAGTCCGGGGCGCAAGGGAGGCCGGGTGCCAGCGAGGGTCCCGCTCAGTCCGTCGTCAGGTCCAGGTGCATCACGTGCAGACCGACGTAGCCGTGCGCCGGCGAGCGGAACGCGCCCGGCACGGTCCCGACGATCGTGAACCCCAGGCTCTCCCACAGCCGGACGGCCGCGGTGTTGGTCTCCACGACGGCGTTGAACTGGATCGCGCGGAACCCGGCGTCGCGGTGCCACTGCACGACGTACTCCCCCAGCCGGCGACCCACCCCGCGCCCGCGCGCCTCGGGCGCGACCATGAAGCTGGCGGTGCCGACGTGGGCGCCGTTGCCGGGACGGTTCGGCCCCATCTTGGCGGTGCCGAGGACCTGTCCCTCGGCGGTGAGTACGACGGCGTGCCCCGGCGCGGGCTCGACCCACAGTGCCCGCGCCTGCTCGCTGGACAGGTCGGCGGGGTAGGCGTAGGTCTCACCGGCGGCGACGGTCTCGGAGAAGATCGGCCAGATCGCGGGCCAGTCGTCGGCGGTGGCCCCCCTGATGTCGCTCACTCGCCGGTGCTCCCGTCGAGGGCCTCGCGGATCAGGTCCGCGTGGCCGTTGTGGCGGGCGTACTCCTCGATCAGGTGCGTGAGCGTCCAGCGCAGGCTGACGTGGTTGCCGTGACGGCTCCGCGCTGAGAGTCGCTCCAGGCCATCGCCGTCGGCCAGCAGCTCGTCGAGGACCCGGTCGGAGGCGGCGACCGCGTCGTCGAGGAGCGCGTGCAGCTCACCGGGCTCCCTGCCCGCCGCCAGGTGGAAGTCGGCGTCGCGGTCGGCGCGCCAGTCGATCCCGGCCCAGGGCGCGGCCGGGTCGCGCCCTGCCATCACGTGCGGCAGCCAGTAGTCCTCGACGAACGCGAGGTGCGCGAGCAGTCCGCCCAGGGTGAGCGAGCTGGGGGCCAGGGCTGTGTCGAGCTGCGTCGCGTCCAGGCCGGCGGTCTTGAGACGAAGCGTGTCGCGGTGGAAGTCGAGCCATCCGCGCAGCGTCGTGATCTCGTCGCCGGCGATCGGCGGGTCCCTGCGTTCGATCATGGTGAGGCAGCCTAGTGACCGGCGCCGTCGCCGGCATCCGGATTGCGCCGGTGTCGCGACGGCCCCTCGATCGACGGCCGGGAGCCGACGGCGACCATCCCGAGACCCGCGTTGTCGGCGTCCTCGAGGGCGTCGTGCGTGTGCTGCTCGTGGCTGTCGGGCAGCGCCAGCGCGGCGAGCGCGGCCACCACCATCAGGCCCGCCATCACCGAGAAGCCGATCGTGTAGCCCCGCTCGGCAGGCAGCCCGCCGACACCGATGTGGGAGGTCACGACCCCGGCCATCACGGCCGAGCCGACCGCACCGCCGATGGTGCGGATGTTGGCGTTCATCCCGCTGGCCACTCCGGTCTGCGACGGCGGCACGGACGCGACCACGATCCCGGCGAGGCTGGAGAAGACCAGACCCGAGCCGAACCCCTGGATCGAGGTCACCGCCACGACCTGCCAGGCCTCGTCGTGGAAGAGCGCGAGCAGGGTGAAGGCCAGGGCGCTGGTGAGCGTGCCGGTGACCACGACCCGGCGCCCGCCGAACACCCGGACCAGCGGCGCGGTCGCGAAGCCGATCAGAAAGCTGCCCAGCGCCGAGGGCAGCATCAGCCGCCCCGACTCGCTGATGCTGGCGCCCAGGCCGTAGCCGGCCGACGGCGGCGTCTGCAGGAACTGCGGGAGGAAGCCGAACGAGGCGAACATCGAGAAGCCCACGCAGGCCGCGACGACGTTCGTCGTCCACACCCCACGGCGTCGCATCATCGCCATGTCGATGAGCGGCACCTCGATCCGGCTCTCGAGCACCACCCAAACGACCAGGACGACGACGGCGACCACGAGCAGACCGACCACTCGCACCGAGGCCCAGCCCCAGTCGTTGCCGTGGCTGATCGCCATCAGCAGCGCAACCAGCCACGTCGACAGCAGCAGCGCCGGCAGCACCGGCAGGCGGGTGGGGGTCCGCACCGGCGACTCGGGCACCAGGACGACGGCGGTCAGGCCCGCGACGGCGGTGGCGATCATCGGCAGCCAGAACAGCCAGGGATAGCCGAGCCCGTCGACGATCGGTCCGGCGACCACGATCCCGATGCCGAACCCGACCGCGGAGAGCGAGGCGATCACGCTGATGGCATAGCTGACGCGCTCGCGGGGGAACTCGTCGCGGATGATCCCGAAGGACAGCGGCAGCACTCCCCCGCCCGCACCCTGGACGACCCGCGCCACGATCAGCCACTCGACGGTGGTGGACAGCGCCGCCATGCCCGAGCCCACCGTCAGCGCGGTGAGCACGAAGACGAGCATCCGCTTCTTGCCGACGACGTCGCCGATGCGTCCGATCAGGGGGGTGCAGATGGACGCGGAGAGCAGGTAGCCGGTGAGCACCCAGGTGACCGTGGCCTGGTCGGTGCTCAGCTCACGCTGTACCTCCGGCAGCACGGGCACGATCAGTGACTGCAGCAGGGTGAACGCCGAGACGGCTACCGCGAGCACCCCGAACGTCAGCCAGTGGTGGGCCCGGCGCGCGTCGATGGTCCCGCTGCTCACGTCGCCCCCCCGTCGGTGATGCCGATGTCGGCCGCTCGTTGCAGAACGCAACCAGCGCACCTTAGCCGGATCAGGGCAGCCGACCGGTCCGCGGATCCCGGTCGGTGAGGCAGTACGACGTGCCGGTGGGGGCGCGCAGCACCGTCCAGCGCTCGTGGATGTCCTGGATGCTCGCCCCGAGCGCCTCGTGGCGGGCGGCCTCGGCGGCGCGGTCGGTGGTGGAGAGGTCGAGGTGGGCGCGCACCGCGCCGGTCGGCTCGTCCAGGCGCTGCATCAGCAGCCGCAGCGCCATCCCCGGCGGTCGCTCCAGGGCGACGAAGGAGTCGCTGACCGTCGAGGCCCGCGGCGCCTGCCCGGTGAGCGCGGACCAGAAGGCACGCTCGGAGTCCCAGTGCTCGCCGGGGACGTCGATGCACACCTGGTCGAGGATGCTCTGGTGCCCGCCCCAGTCCGCCGGTGGGGGCCGACGACGCGACGGATGCGTCACCAGGCAGAGGACCAGCCCGCCCGGCGAGGCGAGCACGACGTACCCCTTCGGCGGCCGGGCGACGACGCTCGCCCCCAGGCCGACGGCCCGCTCCGCCTCGCTCTCAGGGTCCTCGACGTGCACGTCGAGGTGGATCCGCGACGGACCATCGCCCAGTCGCTGGAGGCGGAGGTGGTCGTCGCCGTCCGGCGGCACGAGCGTCGTGAACTCGCCCTGCGCGCCGCGCGCCGGGGACACGTCGTACCCCGTGACCGCCGCCCAGAAGCGGGTCGCCTCCCCGTGCTCCCCGGGCGCGAGGTCGAGGAACGCGGAGATCCAGAACGGCGCGCTCACGGGTGCGCGGGCCCCTGATCGACCGCCCCCTGGTCGACGGGTCGGTGGAGCACCGCGGAGGTGGGTGTGACCAGCACGTCGTCGCCGGCGACCTGCGCCTGCCCGTCGACGAGCAGCGAGTAGCCGCCCTCCTCGCGCGGCGGGTAGAGCACGGTGACGGCCGGCTGGTGGGTCGCGTTGGCCAGCGAGCCGCGGCCCGGTGCGCGTACGACGAGCACGCCGTCGCGCAGGTCCGGGGCGACGGAGACGGCCTTGACGCCCGGGCGCTCGGCCGGGTCCCCGGCGGTCAGCAGGTAGCCGACGCCGAAGCCGGTCAGCGTGGCGGGGAGCTCGGAGACAGCCACGGGGATGCTCATGGCCCGAGGCTACGCTGCGGCGCGTGGCTGACTCAGTAGACCTCAAGGAGCTCTTCGGGCGCGTGTGCCCCTGCGGCTCGGGCGATGCGTACGACGCGTGCTGCGGGCCGCTGCACCGCCAGCAGCGCCAGGCGGGGACGGCTGAGGAGCTGATGCGCTCGCGCTACTCGGCCTATGCGGTCGGGGACCTCGACCACGTCTTCCGGACCTGGCACCCGCGCACCCGTCCCGACGACCTCACCGCCGACCCGGGCCTCGAGTGGCTGGGCCTCGAGGTCGTCGAGGTGGTGGCCGGCGGCCCCGACGACGTGGAGGGCGTGGTGGCGTTCCGGGCGCGGTTCCGCACCGCCGCGGGGGTCGACGAGCTGGTGGAGCGGAGCCGGTTCGCGCGGCGGGGTGGGCGCTGGGTCTACGTCGACGGGGACGTGGGCTGACCCGCGGTCCGTCCGGTCAGCGATCCACCCCTCCTACCGATCGACCCCTCCTACCGATCGACCCAGCGCTCACCCGCGGGCTCGGCGACCGCGGAGCCGGCGGTGAGCTCGGCCAGCAGCCCGGGCAGCGCGTCCGCCGTCTCGTCGGCGACGCCGATCCGCAACGTGGCGCGGGCCGCGTAGTCGGTGCCGAGGATCGCGATGCCGCGGGTGCGCAGGTCGTTCTCGAGCCGGCCCGCGTCGGCGTGGTCGACGCTGAGCGTGAACTCCCGGACCAGGTCGCGACGCCGGGTGCCGACCTCGTCGAGGCCGGCGCGCACCGCGTCGCCGTACGCTCGGACCAGGCCGCCCGCGCCGAGCAGGATGCCGCCGAACCAGCGGGTGACGACCACGACCACGTCGGAGACCTCGCGGCCGCGGAGGACCTCGAGCATCGGGGCGCCCGCCGTACCGGCCGGCTCGCCGTCGTCGCTGGAGCGCTGGAGCGCCCCGTCGGGACCGAGCACGAACGCGGAGCAGTGGTGGCGGGCGTCCCAGTGCTGCTTGCGCAGCCGCTCGACGACCGCGCGGGCGGCCGCCTCGTCCTCGACGCGGGCCACGGTGGCGAGGAAGCGGGAGCGCTTGATCTCGATCGACGCCTCGCCGTCGCGGGCCGGGACGAGGTAGGAGGAGACGCTCATCCCCAGAACCCGAGGACGTCGCCGCCGATGCGCACGATGAACGCCGACACGACGATGATGAAGAAGGCCCGGACCAGCCCGGCGCCCTTGGCCACCGCGAGGCGGGCGCCGAGGTAGCCGCCGACGAGGTTGGCGACGCCCATCAGCAGCCCGACGTGCCAGAGCACCGCACCCTGAGGGACGAAGATGACCAGCGCGGCCAGGTTGGTGGCCCAGTTGGCCATCCGCGCCTTGGCCGAGGCCTCGAGGAAGCCGTAGCCGAGCAGCCCCACCAGCGCGAACACGAAGAACGAGCCGGTGCCGGGACCGAGCGCGCCGTCGTAGAAACCGACGATCAGCCCGGTGAGCGCGGTCGCCCACAGGTGGCGGCGGCCCTCGAAGCGCAGCAGCGTCAGCTCGCCGACGCTGGGCTTCATCACGACGTAGGCCCCGACCAGGACCAGCACCACCAGCACGATCGGGTCGAACGCCGAGCGCGGGATCAGGCTCGCGATCAGCGCTCCGCCCAGCGATCCCGCGAAGGCCGACGCCATCAACGGCAGGAACGTGCGCGGGTCCGGCCGGATCCGGCGGAAGTAGGTCACCGAGCTGACCGTCGTGCCGCAGATGCTCGCGAGCTTGTTGGTGGCCAGCAGCTGCACCGGCGACGCGCCCGGCAGCCCGATGACGAGCGCCGGCAGCTGGATCAGTCCGCCCCCGCCGACCACCGCGTCGACGAACCCCGCCGCCAGCGCCGCCAGCCCGAGCAGGAGCAGGACGGTGGTGGTGGGGTCGTCCATGCCTGCACCCTATGCAGCCGTCACCGGACTGGCCGTGGTGGGCCTGAGGGGCTCATAGGGCTGCATGAATCCCCGGTCGACCGGGGATCGCTGATGTTGTCGGGCGAAACTTCACCCGACAACATCAGGTTTCCCCGGTCGACCGGGGAAACCGACACCTGGGAGGATCCCCGCCATGCGCATCGTCTCCCTGCTGCCGTCGACCACCGAGATCCTGTTCGCGATCGGGGCGGGCGACGACGTGGTGGGGGTGACCTTCGAGTGCGACTTCCCCGCCGCGGCACGCGAGCGCACGATCGTGTCGACCTCGGCGATGCCCGAGGGGCTCGCGCCCGCGGAGATCGACGCCTGGGTGGCGGACGCGATGCGGCGCGGGGTCGACCTCTACCACCTCGACGAGGGGGCGCTCGCCGGGCTCGACGCCGACCTCGTCGTCACCCAGGACCTGTGCGCGGTGTGCGCGGTCGACGTCTCGGTGGTGGACGACGCGCTCGCGCACCTCGGGTGCCGGGCCGAGGTCCTCACCATCGACCCGCACACGCTCGACGAGGTGCTGGGATCGATCGTCACGCTGGGGCGGGCGACCGGCCACCTCGACGAGGCGGACGCGCTCGTGGCCGACCAACGACGCCGGCTGGCCGCGGTCGCGGCGCGGGTCGCAGGCAGGTCGCGGCCCCGGGTGATGCTCCTGGAGTGGACCGAGCCGCCGTTCGCGCCCGGGCACTGGATCCCGGAGATGATCGCGCTCGCCGGCGGTGATGCCGTCCTCGGGACGGCCGGTGAGAAGTCGGTCCGGGTCACCTGGGAGGACGTGCACGCCGCCGCCCCCGACGTCATCGTCTGCGCGCCGTGCGGCTTCGACCGGGCGGAGTCGCAGCGGCTCGCCGACGAGCTGGTCGCATCGGGGGTGCTCCCGGACGGCGTGCCCGTCCACGCCGTCGACGCGAACGCCTCATGGGCCCGCCCGGGCACCCGCCTGGTCGACGGCGTGGAGGAGCTGGCCCAGCTCCTCCACCCCTGACTCAGCTGCGGGCGAGGAAGGCCAGCAGGTCCTGCCGGGTCAGCACGCCCACCGGCTTGCCGTCCTCGTGGACGAGCACGGCGTCGGCCGCCTCGAGCTCCTCGACCGCCGCGGAGGCCGACGAGGTCGCGCCGACCGTCGGCATGGGCGGGGACATGTGGTCCTCGACGGGATCGGTCAGCTTGGCCGTGCCGGCGTAGAGCGCGTCGAGCAGGGTCCGCTCGGAGACCGAGCCGGCGACCTCCGCCGCCACGATCGGCGGCTCGGCGCGGACGACGGGCATCTGCGAGACGCCGTACTCCCGCAGGATGTGCACGGCCTCGGCGATGGTCTCGCTGGGGTGGGTGTGCACGAGGTCGGGCAGCACGCCGGACTTGCCGCGCAGCACCTCGCCGACGGTCTGCTCCGATGAGGCGGCGAGGAAGCCGTACTGGCCCAGCCACTCGTCGTTGAAGACCTTCGTCAGGTAGCCGCGACCGGAGTCGGGCAGGACCACGACGATGACGGCGTTCTCGCCCTCGGGGGTGCCGGCGAGCTCACGGGCCAGCTGGCGCGCGGCCCAGGCCGCCATGCCCGACGAGCCGCCGACGAGCAGCGCCTCCTCGCGGGCCAGGCGACGGGTCATCGCGAACGAGTCGGCGTCGGAGACCTCGATGATCCGGTCTGCCACGGACTTGTCGTAGGTGGTCGGCCAGAAGTCCTCGCCGACGCCCTCGACGAGGTAGGGGCGACCGGTGCCGCCGGAGTAGACCGAGCCGGCCGGGTCCGCGCCGACGACCTGGACGGCCGGGTTCTGCTCCTTGAGGTAGCGCCCGATGCCGCTGATCGTGCCGCCGGTGCCGACGCCGGTCACCAGGTGGGTGATCCGACCGTCGGTCTGCGCCCAGATCTCGGGGCCGGTGGTCTCGTAGTGCGAGCGCGGGTTCTCCTGGTTGGAGTACTGGTCCGGCTTCCACGCGCCGGGCTGCGAGGCCAGGCGGTCGGAGACGTTGTAGTAGGAGTCGGGGTGCTCGGGGGCCACCGCGGTCGGGCACACGACGACCTGCGCGCCGTACGCCTTGAGGACGTTGCGCTTGTCCTCGCTCACCTTGTCGGGGCACACGAAGATGCACTGGTAGCCGCGCTCCTGCGCGACCATCGCCAGCCCCACGCCGGTGTTGCCGGAGGTGGGCTCGACGATCGTGCCGCCGGGCTGCAGCGCGCCGGACTTCTCGGCCGCGTCGACCATCCGGACCGCGATGCGGTCCTTGATGGAGCCGCCGGGGTTGAGGTACTCGACCTTCGCCAGGACCATCGGCCCGGTCGTGGTGCCGGCCAGGCGAGCGGCTGCGTCGGTGTCGGGGTCGTCGAGGGATCGGGACAGCCGCACGAGCGGGGTGTTGCCGATCAGGTCAAGGAGGGAGTCCACATACTGCACCGGCCCAATGTGCCACCGCACCCGTCGGGCAGCAAACCCACGCACCCCCTCGTAGAGTGGCCCCGTGGGGAAAGCTGCTGCCGCCAGGAGACTCGCCTCGGCTGCCGCCTACGGCGGCGGGGGCCTCTCAGTCCTCGGCGCGGGCTTGTACGGCGTGCTCACCGCCGAGGCCAAGCTCGCCCGCAAGGCCATCGGGACCGTCTCCGAGGAGCCGCCCCCGGACGCGACCGGCTGGTACGGCCGCGGCCGCCCCGGGCCCGCGATCAAGGTCGCGCTGCTCGGCGACTCGAGCGCGGCCGGGTACGGCGTCGAGCGCGTCGAGGAGACGCCGGGAGCCCGGCTAGCCTCGGGCCTGGCCGCGCGCGCGGACCGGCGCGTCTACCTGCGCGAGTTCGCCGTCGTCGGGGCCCAGTCCTCCGACCTCGCCTCCCAGATCGACCGCACCCTGCCCATCGAGCCCGACGTCGCGCTGATCCTCGTCGGCGCCAACGACGTGACCCACACCGTGCTGCCGTCGCAGTCGGTGCAGCACCTCGCCGAGGGGGTACGACGGCTGCGTGAGGCCGGAGTGCAGGTCGTCGTCGGCACCTGCCCGGATCTGGGCACCATCAAGCCGATCGCGCCGCCGCTGAAGCAGATCGCCCGCACCTGGTCGCGCCGACTCGCCGCGGCACAGACGATCGCGGCCGTCGAGGCGGGCGGACGGACCGTCTCGCTCAGCTCGGTGCTGGGCCCGGAGTTCGAGGCGGCGCCCGCGCTGCTCTTCGGACCCGACCAGTTCCACCCCTCGGCGGACGGCTACCGCTCGCTGGCGGCGGTGCTGCTGCCCTCGACGCTGGCCGCGCTCGGCCTGATCCCCGAGGACGAGGCAGCCCCCGAGGCCTTCCGCGGCGAGGGCGTGCTGCCCATCGCGACGGCGGCGGTCCAGGCCGCCCGGACCCCGGGCACCGAGGTCGACGGCACCGAGGTGGCCGGCGCGCGCCGCGGCGTACGCGGTCGCTGGGCGGAGATCCGCCACCGTCGCCGGCACCCGCAGGCCGAGGCCGAGGCTCCGCAGGACGACGACGAGCCCAGCCAGGAGGCGGACGAGGGTCCGAGCGGCGCCGCCGACGGGGAGTCACAGCCGGCCATCGGCTGACCTCAGCTCCGCGGCCCGCTCCAGAGCGGGTCGAGGGCGTCCAGCAGCTCGTCGATGCTCGCAGTCCCCTCCCCCTCCAGCTCACCGATCTCCGCCCCCACCAGCTCGCCGGTCGCCACCGCGTCGGCGCACGCCCGCAGGTCGGCCAGCGTGAGCCCGCCGGGCACCCGGTAGTCGGTGCTGATCACACCGGGCTCGAGCACGTCGCAGTCGAGGTGGAAGTAGACCGGCCGCCCCGCCACGGCCTCGGCGAGCCGCTCCCCCAGCGACGGACCGCCCGCGACCAGCGCGACCCGCCCCGCGTCGAGATGCTCCTGCTCGGCCGGTCGAGGTCACGGGCGCCGACCAGGATCGCCTGCTCGGCGGGCAGCCCGGCGCCCAGCCCGGAGTCCCACCAGCCCAGCGGCCCGGACAGCGCCATCCCGCCGAGGTAGCCGGTGCCCGTGTCCGCCGGCACGTTCAGGTCGCCGTGCGCATCGAGCCAGACGACCACGGCGTCCGGCCGGTGCCGCAGCACGACCGGCTGCGTCGCCAGCGCCACGGCGCAGCGCGTGATCGCCGAGATCGGCGTCAGCCCGCCGCTCAGCACGTCGTCGATGCGCGCGGCCATCTCCCGCAGCGCAGGCGTGGCGTGGACCAGCTCCGGCTCCCACCCCTGGTCCAGCGGCGCCCCGGGCGAGCCGACGCACACCGGCGCCACCCCGAGTCGTCGCCCCAGCGCCTCCCCCACCGCGGAGACGGCCCGCATGGCGCGCTCGTTGTGGTCCCCGGCCGGGCCGGCGTACGTCGTGACGGCGAAGGTCATGGCCGCACGCTAGCCCCCACTGCCCCCTTGTAACGCGGGGTTATCGCGGCTACCGCAGCGCTAGAACGCTGTGGCAGTCACGATAACCCCGCGTTACATGGGGGCGGTGCGGACGTCAGGCCCACGGATCCTCGCGCCGCCACGCCGTCGGCAGACTGAGCACGACCCCCTGCCGCCGGGCGAGGTCGCCGAGCACCCGCATCGTGACGTCGAGGTCGTCGCCGGCATAGGGCAGCGCCCGAAGCGGCCGGTCCAGGGGGCGGAAGAAGTCGTCCCAGTGGATGAGTACGACGCGGCGCGCGCCGACCGCCTCCACCGTCTCGGCCCAGTAGTCGCGCAGGTAGTCCTCGTCCAGCAGCCCGAGCTGTCCCACCCCGAGATAGGCGACGTCGGCGCTGCATCCCGCAAGAGCCCCGGGCACGAAGCCGGCGCTGCCCTGGATCAGCGCGGTCCGCCCGGAGCCGTGCGCCAGCAGGATCGACCACGCCTCGCCGCACTTGTAGGCATCGCGGCGCACCGGGGGGACCACGGGCTCGGTGATCACCCCGGGCGAGCGGTCGGGAGGACAGTGGTCGGACTCGATGAGCACCAGCTCGAAGTCCCCGAGGGCGATCGACTCCCCCGCGACGGCGACGCGGAGACGGTCCTCGGTCAGGCCGTGCCCTCGCCCGACGTACGCCGCCGACTCGCCGCCCACGAGCAGCGCACCGGTCCGCTCCGCGACGACGGCGGAGTCCAGGGCGTGGTCGTAGTGGGTGTGCACCGGCACCACCGCCTCGAGCCGGTCGACCCCGGCCCGGGCCAGCGCCGCCTCGATCCGCGCACGGTCGGGGGCGATCCGCCGGACGCCTGCGCGCAGCAGCGAGGGCCGGGAGAAGAACCCGTCGGTCATCACGGCGCAGCTGCCGTCGTCCACGAGCAGGGTCGAGACCCCCAGGAACGTGACGGCGAAGGGTCCCTGGGCCGCCGGCACGTCGAAGCGAGCGGCATACCTCTCCAGGTCGGGACGACCGAGCTTCAGGCGCATGCGAGGAGGCTAGGGCCTGCGCAGCGCCCCGGGGCCGAGGTCGCATGAAAAGGTGTCCACCGTGACTCACGAGCTGCAGGTACGCGCCCCGATGATCGGCACCGTGGTGCGGCTGAGCGCCGGCCCCGGCGACCTCGTCCCCGCCGGCGGCACGCTGCTGGTCCTGGAGTCGATGAAGATGGAGCACCCGATCACGGCACCCGCGGGATCCGGCTGGTTCGAGGTCACCGCGGTGAGCGTCGCCCTGCGCGACGGCGTACGGCGCGACCAGCCGCTGGTCGTGCTCCGCGAGGCCCAGGCACCGGCCGACCCGTCCCCCACGGCGGCCGACCCGAAGCCCGACGACAGCGACACCCTGCGCCCCGACGTCGCCGAGGTCGTGCACCGCCACTCCTTCGGCCTCGACGAGTTTCGCCCCACGGCCGTCGCCCGGCGCCGCGAGCGCGGCCAGCGCACCGCGCGCGAGAACGTGAACGACCTCTGCGACGAGGGCACGCTCGTGGAGTACGGCCCCCTCGCCATCGCCGCCCAGCGCAGCCGTCGCTCGCTCGAGGACCTGGTCGCCAACACCCCCGCCGACGGGCTGATCACCGGGATCGCCGAGATCGACGGGCGCCGCTGCGCGGTCCTGGCGTACGACGCGACGGTGCTGGCCGGCACGCAGGGGCTGCGCAACCACCAGAAGACCGACCGCCTCGTCGAGCTCGCCGAGCAGCTGCGGACTCCGGTGGTGCTCTTCGCCGAGGGCGGGGGCGGGCGGCCCGGCGACACCGACATGCCGGTCGTCGCGATGCTCGACCTCTCGACGTTCCACCGCTTCGCCCGGCTGAGCGGGCAGGTCCCGCTCGTCGGCATCGCGGCCGGACGCTGCTTCGCCGGCAACGCCGCCCTGCTCGGCTGCTGCGACGTCATCATCGCCACCCGCGACTCCAACATCGGGATGGGTGGCCCGGCGATGATCGAGGGCGGCGGCCTGGGCGTGCACCGCCCCGAGGAGATCGGCCCCTCCGACGTGCAGAGCGCCAACGGCGTCATCGACGTGCTGGTCGAGGACGAGACGGAGGCCGTCGCGGTGGCGAAGCGCTACCTCTCCTACTTCGATGGACCCCACGACGACTGGCAGTGCGCCCCCCAGGAGCAGCTGCGCGACGTCGTCCCCCTCGACCGGGTCCGGGCCTTCGACGTACGACGCCTGGTCGAGCTGCTCGCGGACACCGGCTCGGTTCTCGAGCTGCGCCGCGGCTTCGGGCGCGGGATCGTGACGGCGCTGGTCCGGGTCGAGGGACGGCCCTACGGACTGCTCGCCAACAGCAGCGAGCACCTCGGCGGCGCCATCGACAGCGAGGGCGCCGACAAGGCCGCGGCCTTCCTCGAGCTCTGCGAGAGCCACGGGCTGCCGGTGATCTCGCTGTGCGACACCCCCGGCTTCATGGTGGGTCCGGACGCCGAGCGCAGCGGGTCGGTGCGCCGGTTCGGCGGGCTCTTCACGAAGGGCGCGCGGCTCACGGTGCCGGTCGTCACGGTCGTGGTCCGCAAGGCCTACGGGCTGGGCGCGATGGCGATGGCGGCCGGTGGCTTCAAGGTGCCGCTGGCGACGCTGGCCTGGCCGACCGGGGAGGTCGGCGCGATGGGCCTCGAGGGTGCGGTCAAGCTCGGCTTCCGCCGCGAGCTCGACGCGATCGAGGACGAGGCCGAGCGGCAGCGCTTCCTCGACGAGATGATCGAGCTCGCCTACGAGCAGGGCAAGGCGCTCAACGCCGCCACCGTCTTCGAGCTCGACGACGTGATCGACCCCGCCGACACGCGCCGCTGGATCAGCCGGCTGCTCGGCTGACACTTCGGACCGGGCCGCTCCTAGACTTGTGCGGTGGCGGTCAACCGGAGTCGCAAGGCGCGCTATGCGCGCAGACGCAAGGTCCGGATGGGACGCGTCGAGCACGACCTGAGCCCCGAGCAGTGGGAGGCCCTCCAGTCGGCGTGGGGCGGCTGCGCCTACTGCGGCGTGAGCGACAAGCCGCTGCAGCGCGACTGCGTGCTGCCGATCTCACGCGGCGGGCGCTACACCCTCGACAACATCGCGCCGGCCTGCGGCTCGTGCAACGCCAGCAAGTGCAACGACGAGGTCACCGGCTGGCTGCGTCGCAAGAAGCTCGACGAGCGGGCGTTCCTGGAGCGCCACGTCGCGATCTCCGCGGCGATGACGGCGCGCTTCGCGCCGGCCACCGACACGGAGTAGCCCGGCCCGAACGCACGAGAGCCCCGGGCGCACTGCCCGGGGCTCTCGTCGTACGACGTGTGGTGGGTGCTGCGTCAGTCGGAGCTGAAGATCGCCATCAGACGCAGCAGGTTGGTGTAGATCCAGACCAGGCTGACGGTCATCGCGAACGCCGCGCGCCACGACTCACGCTGCTCGAGGCCGGCGGCGATCCCCTTCTCGACGAAGTCGAAGTCGAGGATCAGCATGAAGACACCGAGCGCCAGGCCGGCGACCGCGAAGATCAGGCCGAGCGCGCCGGTCTCGAAGAGCCCGAACGAGGCACCGAAGGCGGAGAGCATCAGCTCGAGCAGGCCGAGCGCGACCATGCCGAACATCGCGGCCACGACCATCTTGCGGAACTTGTCACTGACCTGGATGTTGAGGAACTTGTAGGCGGCCAGCGTGCCGATGAAGGCCGCGAAGGTGCCCAGCACCGCGTTGGTGACGACACCGTCGCCGAACTGTGCGTCGAAGATCTTGCTCAGGCCGCCGAGCGCCATGCCCTCGAGGACCGCGAAGACGAGCACCAGGGCGGGGCTGATGACGCGCTTGAAGGAGTTGACCAGCGACATCGCGAAGGCGCCGAACGAGCCGACGAGGAACGCGAGCATCAGCGAGCCGGAGACCCCGGTCTCGGCCGTGATCTCGGGGGTGAGCAGCCAGGTCGCGAACGCGGTCACGATCACGACGCCCAGCGAGACGCCGGTGGCCTGGACGACCGAGTCGATGGTCATCCGGTCCTGCTGCGCCGGGGGGGCCTGGCGGGTCATGTCCCAGGTGGACGGGTCGGAGTAGCCGGGCTGGGCGTAGCCCTGCTGGCCCTGCTGCCCATATCCCTGCTGGCCGTAGCCGCCGGGGTAGGTCTGGTTGGTGCTCGACCCGTTGAACTCGGCCGAGCGCCTGAACACCGGGTTGTTGCTCTGCATGGTCTCTCCTCGAGGCCGGGGGTACCGTCGGGTGACGATCAAGCGTGCTGCCCAGTCTAGGGGTCAGCGCGCATCGTGCGGTTGTGTCAGGTTCAACGAGGGGTCGGGCCCCGGTGTTCCCACTCTCAGGAACATCTCAGCCCCGGGCCGAGCCGGGCCCCGATCAGCGGACCCGCGTGGTGATCCGCACCGTCACCTGGCCCTTCCCGCGGGCCCGGACCAGCACCTGACGTGCGGTGCGCTCCGCGACCCGACCGCCGCGCACGCGCACGTCGTACCCCTCGGGGTAGTGCAGCGGGCTGACGAAGATCCGGGTCGGCGCCGAGATCCGCCGGTCGGGGCGGTAGCGGAACTGGAAGTCGCCGCTGCGCGGGTCGAACGACATCGCCATCGGCGTGCCCGCGGTGGCCTGCGCATAGGTGCGCACCAGCACGCGCAGCTTGTCGCGTTTGGCGGTGGACAGGTCCCGGTCGTCACGGAAGAGGCCCTGGTCGGTGTCGGCGGTGGTCGGGTCGTTCCAGAACTTGTAGGCCCAGTGGGTCCAGCCCATCAGGTGCCTGTCGGCCGCGGCGGCGTCGATCTCGACGGCGCGCACGTTGTCGGTGGCGCCCCACTCGCTCATCAGCGGCACGGCGCGCATCCGCCTCGCCTGGTCGAGCGCGTGCTCCTGACGCTCGCCGGCGAAGTCCGTGCACTTCTCCACGTCCCCGATCGGGAGGCCCTGCGACTCCAGGAACACCTCGGGGCAGTAGCTGTGCCAGGACAGGCCGAGCTGGTCCTCCCCGGCCACGTCGGTGAAGAAGGTCTCGAGCTGCTGGCCGCCGGCGAACTGCTGGGGCTCCCACCACACGACGTTCTCGCCGTCGATGCGACGGATGGCGCGCAGTGCCTTCTCGAACGCCGGCTGCAGCTCCCGCTCGTAGGTCGACGCGCAGCCGCCGATCAGGCAGGCGGCCCACTCCTTCCCGGCCCACGGCTCGTTGATCAGGTCGTAGCCCATCAGGTGCGGCTGACGGCGCCAGGTCCGCGCCGCGACCTTCCACGCGTCGACCCACCCGTCGAGCACGCCCCCCTTGTTGGCCCAGAAGTCGTCGAAGACCGTGGAGACCTCCGGCGTCCAGTAGCCGGTCGGGAAGGGCGCGTTCACCGGCGGCAGCAGGTCGTACGGCGAGGGGCGGACCGCTGCCCAGTCGGGCGCGCCCTCCCCGCCGTACGTCTCGTGCCACTGGTCCTGGTGGAAGTCGAGCATCATCCAGATCCCGCGCTTCGAGAGCTGGTCCATCACCCGCTGCCACTTCGCGACGTAGGCCGGGTCCTCGACGCCGGCCTCGTCCGGGGTGAGGCCGGCCCACAGGGTGCCGAGCCGGGCGCCGTTGAAGCCGTGCCGGGCCAGCCAGCGGGCGTCACGGGCGGTGAACCCGGCCTTCGTCGCCGGCGGGGCGTAGGGCTTGCGCTTCCACACCAGGTTGAGCCCGTGCACGATCACCACACGGCCCTGCGGGTCCACCAGCCACCGCCCCTGGCGGCGCAGCTGGGGCGGAGGTGCGGGTGATCGCTCGGCGGCAGCGACGGGGGCAGCGCCGGGGGCTGCCACGGCCGGCGAGGCGTCGAGCGCCAGCAGCGAGCCGAGCAGCATCACCACGCTCAGCAGCCAGACCAGAACCGGACGCGGACCCCGAGCGCTCATGTGCAACACGTTCTACCAACGGCGCCGGAGGCCGGAGGTTACCTCTGCGCGAAGACCCTGCGCGTGACGGCGGCCGGCGCTGCTCGTTGGGCACCGCAGCCCCCTCCGGAGGAGAACCGATGTCCCTGCTCGCCCGCCTACTCGCCCGCCTGGCCTCCCCGCTGGCCCCCGCTCTGGCACTCGCGCTGACGGCCACCGTGGTCCCCGCAGCCTCGGCAGCGCCCGAGCCGGGCACCCCGGCGTACGTCGCGCGCGACGCGGCGAACATCGCCGACGCCTACGGCCGGATCACCGGACCGGGCGGCCAGCTGCGCAACCCCGCCTACCTCCCGGGGCTGGTCACCAGCGCCACCCAGGTGAGCGTCGCTCAGCTGCTGGCCCAGGTGGCGACCCCGGCGCGGCTCGCGCTGACGCCGGGTCTGGTCGTGCCGGGCTGGAACGCCGGCAACCCGCTGCGCGCCGGCTGGGCAGGCACCCGCGGGATCAGCCGCAAGGTCACCTTCACCAACCGGTACGGCGCGCTGCTGCGCGGCACCGTGCACGCCCCGCGGCCGGGCGCCCGCGACCCCTACACCGGCAAGCGGCTGCGCGGACCGTTCCCCGGCGTCGTGATCACCACGGGATCGGTGCAGGGCTCCGAGGGGATGTACCTCTGGCTCGCCCAGGACCTCGCCGAGCGCGGCTACGTCGTGCTGACCTACGACGTCCAGGGGCAGGGCACCAGCGAGACGCTGCCTCACGAGGGCCCCATCGACGCGCTGCCCTTCTGCAACCCGTTCGCCACCCCGCGCGACGGTGAGCAGCTGGGCTGCCCCGGCGTCCCGTCCCAGCAGCTGTCGAACTTCGTGGTCGGCACCGAGGACGCCCTCGACTTCTTCGTCTCCACCCCGGCCCGGCCCTATGCCAACCCGGCCGCCGCGGGCGCCCCGGTGAGCGGGCACAACCCGCTGTGGCGCCGTTTCGACCGCTCGCGCGACCCGCGGCCGCACACCCCGGGGCGCCGGATGCGGATCGCGATCGTCGGGCACTCGATGGGCGCTGCCGCGGTCTCCAAGGTCCAGGCCACCGACCGGCGGGTGGCCGCGGTGGTCGCCCTCGACAAGCTGACCGGACCCGATTCGGCGGGTCTGCTGGACGGCACCGGCAACCGACCGGTGGTGCCCGCGCTGGCGCTGCAGTCGGACTACGGCTTCACGGTCTCGCCGTACCTCACCAGCGGCGGCAGCTCGCTGTCCCCGTCCCTCTCCCCGCAGGGCCCCGACCCGCGTCGCGAGCGCGCCACCGGCTTCGACGCGTGGCGGCGCGCCGGCGTCGACGCGATGCTGATGGTCCCGCGCGCCTCGACGCACCTGGACTACACCGACATCCCGCTGGTGCTCCCCGCGAGCCGCTGGGGGCAGGCGCTGAGCAGCGTCTACGTCCAGCGGTGGCTGGACCGCTACCTCAAGCACCGCCGCAACGACCGGGCCCTGCTCGCGAAGCGGTTCCGCTACCTCGAGCCGACCGGCGGCGGACGCTGGGACCCGGTCACGCTGCGCCGCGACGAGCTGCTGAGCTTCTACTACTGCTCGGCGTACGGCGTGCGCCGAGCAGGTGGGGGTGGCGTCCTGCTCGACGGCGACATCAACGACGCCGGCTGCTGAGCCCCAGTCGGTCAGCCGGTCAGCCGGTCAATCGGTCAGTCGGTCAGTCGGTCCACAGCGTCCACGGCGCCGAGCAGTCGACGTCCGGCAGCTCGGGGCGCGGCTCGTCCGCGAGGCGCCAGATGGTCGAGTCGCAGGGCTCACCGGCCACGACGTACCGCTCGGCGAGGAGACCGCGCAGCTCACCCGACTCGTCGATCTTCCAGGAGTTGGCAGAGATCAGCTCGGCCACCCAGGTGGGTGCCTCGGGTCCGGCGAGGAGCGCCTTCAGATCAGTGAGCTCGGGGTCGAGCGTGCGCATCGGCAGGCTCCACAGGTGCTCGTAGGGCGAGCGCAGCCCGGAGGCCTCCTCGAGCGCGGTCATGCCATAGAGCGTGACGACCGTGTCGTCGGGCTCGGCCACCTCCTTGATGGCGGTGCCGATGTTGTGCGACTCCGGGCCGAGCAGGCCGGTCGTGCGCGTCGCCGTCCACTGCACCAGCAGCACGACGGACAGGGCGCAGGCCGAGAGCGTCAGGAGCCGGGTCGCGCGCCGGCGCCAGCCGGGCAGCAGCGCGACGAACGCCACCGCCAGCGCGACGCCGGGGACCAGCGGGATCAGGTAGGCGCGCCAGTAGCTGCCGCCCAGCGCCACCCCGACCAGGTCGACCGCGAGCATCGCCCCCAGCGCGGTGAGCTCCGGCGCATGGTGGGGCACCAGGTGCCGCACCGAGCTCGCGAGCAGCACGAGCGCCGGCGCCATCCCCGCGGTGACGAAGACCAGCAGCAGCAGCGCTCCGCGGATGAGCACCATCCGCATGCTGCCGTCCGCGATGACCGCGGAGGCGTCCGAGCGGAACCCGAGCACCTGATAGCTCAGCGTCTCGAGCCGGATCCCGTGCGACACCGCCCAGGCCACGGTGGCCACGACGGGCACGGCGGCTCCCGTGAGCAGTGCGAGCGCAGCGCCGACGCACTCGCGCACGCTGACCCGCCCGGCGAAGGTCGCCCCCACCCAGAAGACCCCGGCGAAGACCAGCCCGCCGACGAGGCTCTGCTTCATGCCGACGGCGAGCGCACCGGCCGCGCCTGCGGCCAGGAGCAGCGCGACGCGGGACAGGCCGGGCGGACGCCGCACCGCCGCGACCGCCCACCAGCACGCCAGCGCCACCAGTGCGGTCCCGAAGACCTCCCCCTTGCCGGTCCACGCGTTCAGGTAGGGGTTCGCCAGCAGCCCGACCGCCATGATCGTGGCCCAGCGCCCGGCCACCGGTCCGGCGACGAGGGCCGCGAGACGGTGGACGGCGACCACCAGCAGCGCCGCGAAGACAGCGGCGAGCAGGCGAGCGCCGTACGCCCCGGCGGCGAGGTCGGAGAGCCGGATGGTGCCGATCAGGATGGGGGCCCGGTCGACCCAGTAGGTGCCGTAGAGACTGTCGGGCGTCGGGTCCCAGGCGCGCGAGACCAGCAGGAAGCCGGCCTCGTCGGAGCTCAGCGGCCAGAGCAGGCCGGGGAAGCGGGCGAGCACCACGAGCACCACCGCCAGCGGCAGCAGCCGGCTGGAGGGGCGCTCGACATCGGGTGCGGCCCCGGTCGTGGGCACGCTCAAGGGCCCACCGGATCGGCTTCCCGGGCAACGGCCAGGGGGCGCCGCCCGAAGCGGGTCGCGAAGCCCCATCCGGTGACCCGCCACAGCGACTCGAGCGCGATGGAGCCGCTCATCTTGGACTCGCCGAGGGTCCGCTCGACGAACTCGATCGGGACCTCCTCCACGCACAGGCCGGCCTCGAGCGTGCGGCGGGCCAGATCGATCTGGAAGCAGTAGCCGAACGACTGGACCGAGGCATAGTCGATGGCCCGCAGCGTCGACGCGCGGAAGAGCCGGAACCCCCCGGTCGCGTCGCGCACGGGGATGCCGAGCAGGAGCCGGGCGTAGAGGTTGCCGCCCTGCGAGAGCAGGCGGCGCGAGAGCGCCCAGTTGACGACCGACCCACCCGGGACCCAGCGCGAGCCGAGCACGAGGTCGGCGCCCGCGTCGATGGCGCGCAGCAGGTCGGGCAGCTGCTCGGGCTGGTGGGAGCCGTCGGCGTCCATCTCCCCGATGACGTCGTAGCCGCGCTCCAGCGCCACCGTGAACCCGTGCACGTAGGCCGCGCCGAGGCCGGCCTTCTCCGTGCGGTGCACGACCTGGACCTGCGCGTCGGCCGCGGCCAGCAGGTCGGCCACCTCGCCGGTGCCGTCCGGGGACCCGTCGTCCACGATCAGGACGTCGGCCTGGGGCACGGCCGTGCGGACCCTGCCGACGATCCAGGCCAGGTTGTCGACCTCGTTGTAGGTCGGCACCACGATCACCGTGCGCATGCGACTCCCCCGTTCTGACGTGCCCGTCCGACTGAGCGGCCAGCGTGGCAGGCCACCACCGACACAGCGGTGTCCCCGCCCCGGCGCGCGCATGAACCGCCTTCGAACATCACGTGCCCCGCACATTCTCCACGTCCGCCGGCGCGCCTCTCCTCGCGGGGTCCTGCGCCCGGGTCGCCTACGGTGCTGCTCGTGACCCGGTCTCCTGATGCCCCCCATCCCATTGGCCAGCCTGTTCGCCAGCCCGTGCCCGGACGCGTCGCCTGGGCGATCTATGCCGATGTGCTCGCCCTGCTCGTGCGCGCCCAGCTCATCGCCGCCGGCGTCGCGGCGGTGGCCATCTTCGTGCTGCTGCGGCTCGGGGAGGACTGGGGCCTCGCGGTGATCCTCGGGAGCGTCGCCGGGGGGCTGACGTTCCTCGCAGTGCTGTCGCGACGCTCGCGGCAGATCACGGAGTCACTGCTGCGGGCCCCGACACCCTGACGGGACTGCACGTTCCCGGCTCGGCGGCCCGGCTTCGCCTGCGTGGTGCCCCCGGTGGGACTCGAACCCACACTGAGTCGCTTTTAAGGCGATTTCCTCTGCCATTGGGATACGGGGGCTCGGCCGGGGCCGCGGGTCCTACTGGTAGGTCTTGCGGGCATAGATCGCGTGGGCACCCGCGGCCCGGTCGAGGAACAGCAGACCCTCGCAGTGGTCGATCTCGTGCTGCAGGGCCCGCGCCTCGAAGGCGTTGGCGCTGAGCTCGACCTGCTCGCCGGTGCCGGGCAGCTGACCTCGTACGACGAGCCGCGTCGCACGCTTGACGTCGCCGGTGAAGTCGGGCACCGACATGCAGCCCTCGCGGGCCTTCTCGTTGCGCGAGGACTCGACCACCACCGCGTTGCACAGCACGAACGTGCCGTGGTGTTCCCGGGTCTTGGGGTGCGCGGAGACGTCGACGCAGAAGACCTTCGCCGAGACGTCGACCTGGGGCGCGGCCAGCCCGACGCAGCCGGGACTGACGCGCATCGTGGCCACCAGGTCGGCGGCGAGCTGGACGATGTCGGGGGCGGTGGGGTCGACCTCCGCACCGACGGTGGAGAGCACCTTCGCGGGAGCGCGCACGACATCGAGGATCCTGCCCTCGACGCCCAGCTCGTCCTCGGTCCAGGCGGCGAGGCGTTCGTCGATCACAGCTCGTCGGCCTCCACCGCACGCAGCGACACGTCCACCCCGAGGGCATCCGCGGCGTCGCGCAACGCCGTCTCGACGGCCTCGACGTCGGCACCGGAGGGCAGGTCGACCTCCGCGATCAGCAGGTAGAGATCACCGGCCAGCCGGGTCGTGAGGTCGGTGATGTTGCCGCCCGCCTTCGCGACCTCTCCGACGATCGTGGAGACGATGCCGGCCCGGTCGCCGCCGTGCACAGTCAGCACCCACGACGTACCCCCCACCGCGGCGGTGTCCTCGCGCGGCACCTCGCGGACGGTGACGGTCAACGTGCCGTCGGCGGTCAGCGGGGCGAGGCCCTCCACGATCGCGGCGTCGGTGGCGTCGCCCTCGCAGATGAGCGTCATCGCGAAGTGACCCCGCAGCAGGGTCATCGTGGTGTCCTCGAGGTTGAGGCCCAGACCGGCGAGGATGCCCGTGGTCTCGGCGATGATGCCGGGTCGGTCGTGGCCGAGGACGGTGATGGCGTGGAGGGTCACCCGGGCATTGTCGCAGCCCGGCCGAGCACGTCGTCCAGCATGGTCTCCGTGAGCCGTCCGGTGAAGGTGTTCTGCTGGCTCGGGTGATAGCTGCCGATGAGGGTCACAGGAGGCAGCGCGCTGCCCTCCGGGGCGGCCAGAACCGCCTCGACGCCGTGCCCGAAGCGCGGCTTGGGCCGCGGGACGCCGTACCCGATCGCGCGGTAGGCGCCGAGGGCTGCATCCCACCCGAATCCGCCCAGCGCCACCACCGCCCGCACGCTCGGCGCGACCAGCGCGAGCTCGGCGTGCAGCCACGGCGCGCAGGTGTCGCGCTCCTCGACGCTCGGCCTGTTGGCGGGCGGGGCGCAGCGCACCGCCGCCATCATCCGGGTGTCGATCAGCTCCAGCCCGTCCCCGGCGTGCACGCTCGTCGACTGGTTGGCGAGCCCGACCCGGTGGAGGCTCGCGAACAGCCAGTCCCCGGACCGGTCGCCGGTGAAGATCCGCCCCGTCCGGTTGCCGCCGTTGGCCGCCGGCGCCAGCCCGATGATCAGCACCCGCGGGGTCGGCGACCCCCAGCCACCGATGGGCCGGCCCCAGTAGGGCTCGCCCCGGAACGACGCCCGCTTGGAGTGCGCCACCTCCTCGCGCCAGGTGACGAGGCGGGGGCAGGCCCGGCAGACGGAGACGCGGGCGTCGAGGGCGGCCAGGGCTGCCGTTTGGTCCCCAACGGCAGCGATTTCGGGATGGGGGTGGTCGTCTGTGACCAATCGGCGCACGTCGTCGGCGTCCTGCGCGACCGGCGTCGCCTGGTCCGCCGGGTCTCCGGGCCAGCCGGTGCCCGGCGGGACCGGGGACGCGAAGAGGTCCCCGGTGAGGGGATGGGGCAGGAGCTCGCTCACTCCCCCATCCTCACCGAGGACCTCGTACGACGGATCAGGTGGCGCCGCGCGGTTCAGTAGCCGGCCGGCGGCGGCGTGACGCCGGGCGTCACGCTGACATCACCGGGGGCGCCGTCACTGCCGTCGTCCTTGCGGACCTTGTCGGCCGCGGCGGACGCAGCGGTCGTGACCTTGTCCTTCACCGCGTCGGCGACGACGGGCGCCTGGGTGGCGACGGTGTCCTGGGCGGACTTCGCCGCGCTCTGCACCTTGGGGTTGCCGGCCACCTTGCGGGTGGTCGCGGCGATCTGCTCGTAGCGCTCGCGGCCCGCACGGGCACCGAGGACATAGCCGACACCGGCTGCGGCGAGGAGGGGGAGCTTCTTGAACATGGGGGGTTCCTTTCCCTTGAGGGGCTGGAGGAGGTGGTCGGGGGGTGGTGCTCAGTCGCGGCTGCGACGCCGCTTGAGGACGATCAGCCCCACGAGCAGTACGACGGCGCCCGCGACGCCGGCGGACACAGCCGGCTTGGGCTTGCCGTCGGCGTCGGTGGCCTGACGCCGCAGCTCGGCGAGCTTGTCCTGAGCACGGGTCTTGAAGTCGAGCTGGCGCTGCAGGGCGTCGACGGTGTCGGCCAGCTGCTCGCGCTGTCGGGCGATGTCGGCCTCGATGGCCTCGGGGCTTCCCGGCTCGACGGGCTCACCTTCGTGCTTGCCGCTCATGCGTGTCCGCCCTTCAGCGCGTCGACATCGGCCTTGACACTGTGGATGGTGGTCTCGGGCGCAGCCGGCGTCGCCTGGGCGACCTCCTTCTTGCCGACCATCGCCACCACACCGGCCACCACGAAGAGCACGCCGGTCACGATGAGCGCGGCAGCCCAGGCGGGCAGCACGAGGGCCAGGGCGAGGATCGCGGTGGTGATCAGCGTGGCCAGGCCGAAGAAGGCGAGCAGGCCGGCGGCGCTGAACATGCCGATGCCGAGGCCGGCCTTCTTGCCCTTCTGCGTCATCTCCGCCTGCGCGAGGCGCAGCTCACTGCGGATGAGCTGGGGGATCTGCTCCGAGAGCCGATGCACCAGCGCACCGATCGGTTCGTCCGACTGTTGGTGGCTCATGTGCCGTCGGTACCCCCGGCCCGAGGCGACAAACCGGGGTGACGAACAGGGGCGCCGACAGAGGCGCCCCTCAGCTGATCGACCAGCCGATCCCGTCCAGGATGTCGGCCTCGGAGACCGTCACCGTCTCCAGCGTCGTGCGCCGCAGCACCCGGTCGAGGATGAGCGCGCCCGCGCCGATGACGTCGGCGCGGCCGGGGTGCATGTAGGGGAGATCGCGGCGCTGCGCCACCGTCATCCCCAGCAGGCGCTCGACGAGAGCGTGCACCTCGTCGTGACCGAGCACGGACTGGTCGACGACCGTCGAGTCGAACGCCGGCAGGTCCAGGACTCCCGCGGCCAGCGTGAGGACGGTCCCCGCGACTCCCACCACGCTCGCGGCCGCGGCCGGGTCGACCGGGCAGGCGTCCAGCGCGGCGTCGATGTCGGCGATGCACGCGGCCACCTCGTCGGCCGTGGGCGGGTCGGTGTGGAGGTGGCGCTCGTGCAGGCGGACCGACCCGATGTCCATCGAGTACGCCGCAGCCGGGCCCTCCCCGCCCTCGGGGCCGGACGGGCAGCCCAGGATCAGCTCCGTCGAGCCGCCGCCGATGTCCACGACCAGCACCGGGGCGGCGGCCGGCGTACGCAGGTTGCGCACCGCGCCGTCGAAGGCGAGCGCCGCCTCCTCGGACCCGGCGACGACCTCCGGCTCGATCCCGAGCCGCTGCCGCACGCCTGCGGTGAACACCTCGGCGTTCGAGGCGTCGCGGGTCGCGGAGGTGGCGCAGAAGCGGATCCGCTCCACCGGGTGCCGGGCGATCAGCGCGGCGTACTCGTCGAGGGCCGCGAACGCCCGCTCCAGCGCGGCGTCGGAGAGCCGGCCGGTGCGGTCGACGCCCTCGCCGAGGCGCACCATCCGGTTCTCGCGGACGGCGACGTCGGGCAGGTCCCCGATCAGCAGCTTGATGGTGTTGGTGCCGCAGTCGATGGCAGCGATCACGGGGCTGCGTCGCCCGTGTCGCCCGCGTCGGCCCCCGACGCGCCCACGCACGGCCCGCTCTCCCACCAGGCGCCGAGCAGGTCGAGGACCTCGTCGCCCAGCGGGTTCACGCCGCGGCCCTGCGCGAGCGACTGGCCGGCCAGCACGTGCAGGCACTTGACCCGGTCGGGCATCCCACCGGCGGAGATGCCGTGGATCTCGGGCACCTCGCCGATGGCGTAGCGCGCCTCGAGATAGCGCTCGTGGGCGGCGGCGTAGGCCGCGGCCAGCTCGGGGTCCTCCCCGAGCCGCTCCTGCATCCGCTTCATCACGCCGGTGCCCTCGAGCGTCCCGATGCGCGAGGCCGCGCGCGGGCAGGTGAGGTAGAAGGTCGTGGGGAACGGCGTGCCGTTGGGCAGCCGCGGTTCCGTCGTGACCACGTCGGGGTTGCCGCACGGACAGCGGTGCCCGATCTCGTGGATGCCGCGCGGCTCACGGCCCAGCTGCTCGGCGATCGCCGCGACGTCCTGCTCGGCGATGGGTGCTGCCTGGGACTCGGCGGCCTGGTGGTCGCTCACTCGTCGCCCTTCTCGGTGGGGGGTGGGCCGATCTCGTCGGCGGGGCCGTCGTCGGCTCGCGGCGGCCGGCCGGCCAGCTCCATCGAGCCCCAGGCGGTGGTCCACCAGGCGGTGGGCTCGGTGGGGACGACGTCCTGCGGGTCGTGCAGCGCCGCCTGGGCGCCCAGCGGCTCGCCGTTCTCGTCGAGCACCTGGAAGCCGGTCTCGCCGGGCATCAGATAGCCGAGCCGCTCACGCGCCTGCGCCTCGACGTACGCCGGGTCGTCCCACCGCCGTTTCTCGCGCTCGAGCGCTGAGATGTCGGCCTCCCGCTCGGCGATCTGGCTCCGCAGGGTGGACAGGTGGGTGCGCTGCTCGAGGTAGGCCCGCAGCGAGGACGCGTAGGAGACCGCGAGCACCGCGAGCACCAGCACCAGGACCGCCGCCCGACCGGTGAGCCTCGGGCGGCGTCGCGCGGGCCGGCCGCTCGGTGGCGCGGGCGCGACCGACCGGGCGCGCGGGGTGCCCCGCTCGCCCGGTCGTCGACTGCCGCCGGGGCCGCCGCGGCCACTGCCGCGGGCGGACCGTGCGTTGTCCCGTGCACTCACCGTCCGGCCGTCCCCCACTCCTGCAGTGTCTGCTCTGCTCAGGCCTGGAAGCGCGGGAAGGCGCTCGCGCCGGCGTAGCGCGCGGCGTCGCCGAGCTCCTCCTCGATGCGCATCAGCTGGTTGTACTTCGCGACCCGCTCCGAGCGTGCCGGGGCGCCGGTCTTGATCTGGCCGCAGTTGGTCGCGACCGCGAGGTCGGCGATCGTGGTGTCCTCGGTCTCGCCCGAGCGGTGGCTCATCATGCAGCGGTAGCCGTTGCGGTGCGCGAGGTCGACGGAGTCGAGGGTCTCGGTGAGCGAGCCGATCTGGTTGACCTTGACCAGCAGGGAGTTGGCCTGGCCGCCGCTGATGCCGCGCTGCAGACGCTCGACGTTGGTGACGAACAGGTCGTCGCCGACGATCTGGATCTTGTCGCCGAGCTGGTCGGTCATCTCCTTCCAGCCCTCCCAGTCGTCCTCGTCCAGCGGGTCCTCGATGGAGACGATCGGGTACGACCCGACGAGCTCGGCGTAGTAGGCCGTCATCTCGGCGGACGTCTTGGTCCCGCCCTCGAAGTGGTAGGCCCCGTCCTTGTAGAACTCCGACGCCGCGACGTCCATCGCGAGGGCGATGTCGGTGCCGAGCTTGAGTCCGGCGGCCTCGACGGCCTCGGCGATCAGGTCGAGCGCGGCGCGGTTGGAGTCGAGGTTGGGCGCGAAGCCGCCCTCGTCGCCGAGCCCGGTGGCCAGGCCCTTCTTCTTCAGCACCGACTTGAGGGCGTGGTAGACCTCGGCGCCCATCCGGACGGCCTCACGGAAGGTGGGCGCGCCGATCGGGGCGATCATGAACTCCTGGATGTCCACGTTGGAGTCCGCGTGCGACCCGCCGTTGAGGATGTTCATCATCGGGACCGGGAGCAGGTGGGCGTTGGGGCCACCGACGTAGCGGTAGAGCGGCAGGCCGGCGGAGTCGGCCGCGGCGCGCGCCACGGCCAGCGAGACGCCGAGGATCGCGTTGGCGCCCAGCGTGGCCTTGTTGGGGGTGCCGTCGAGATCGAGCATCACCTGGTCGATGAGGCGCTGGTCGTCGGCCGCGAGGTCGATGACGGCGGGTGCGATCGTGTCGAGCACGCCGTTGACGGCCTTCTCGACCCCCTTGCCGAGGTAGCGGTCGCCACCGTCGCGCAGCTCCACCGCTTCGAACGCGCCGGTCGAGGCGCCGCTGGGCACCATGGCCCGGGCGAAGACGCCATCGTCGAGGAGGACCTCGACCTCGACGGTGGGATTGCCGCGCGAGTCGAGGATCTCTCGGGCGCCGACTGCTGCGATGGAAGCCACGTGCAACTCCTGCTGTTCGGAAACGGATGGTGGAGGTCGTGCGGACCGGTGGGTCCTGGGGTCAGCGTATCGGCGACCACCCCTGATCCGGGGAGGCCCGCCCGACCCTGTCGACCGGGCCCAATGACCCGAGTACCCGGCCGGACGGCCCCGTGGTGACGTTGTGGCGACGCTGTGAGTTCCCGCACGTCGCCGTCGCGGGCCACGCCTGCGGCCGTGAGACGGCCGTCTTGGATCGTGAAACCGGACGGCTGCCGGGAATCCCTGCTGCTCCACTCGGTTGCACCTCCGAACACCCCTGAGGGACGGCCACAAGCCCACCCCCGACGAGACTGAACAGGAACTCCCGTGTCGCACACCCCATCGACTCCCCCCTCGAGCAGCTCCGGAGCCACCCCCGGGGCCACCCCCGGAGCCGGCCTCGTCGAGGCACCCAAGCGCAAGCTCTGGCCCCTCCTGCTGGCCGCACTGGTGGCTCTCGCCGTCGTGGTCGGCCTGGTCGTCGCCCTCACCGGCGGTGACGACGAGGACGAGCAGGCCGTCCGCATCGGCGTCGTCGACGCCAGCGAGCCCTACTGGGACACCTACGTCGACGCCGCCGCCGACGAGGGCATCGAGGTCGAGCTCGTGAACTTCTCCGAGTACACCCAGCCCAACCCGGCGCTGAGCGAGGCCGAGATCGACCTCAACCAGTTCCAGCACATCGTCTACCTCGCCGACTACAACGTCGCGAACGACGACGACCTGCAGCCCGTGGGCGCCACCGCGATCTACCCCCTGGGGCTCTACTCCAAGGAGCACGACGCGGTCGAGGACATCCCCGACGGCGCGACCGTCGTGGTCCCCAACGACCCGAGCAACCAGGCCCGCGCCCTGCTCGTGCTGCAGTCCGCCGGGCTGATCGAGCTGACGTCGGGCGGCACGATCTTCTCCGACCTCGCCGACGTGTCCGACAGCTCGCGCGTCGAGGTCAAGGCGCTCGACGCCGCCCTCACCGCTCCTGCGCTGGACGACGTGGCCGCGGCCATCGTGAACAACGACTTCGTGGAGAAGGCGGGTCTGAAGTTCGCCGACGCAATCGCGCAGGACGACCCCAGCGACCCCAACGCGGTGCCCTACGTCAACGTCTTCGCCGCCCGGGCCGCCGACGCGGACGACGCGACGTACCGCAAGCTCGTGGAGATCTACCAGGACACCGCCGCCGTCCAGGAGGGCGTGCAGCAGGCCTCCGGCGACACCGCCGTGCTGCTCGAGACGCCGGTCGCGGACCTCGTGGAGTCGCTGAAGAAGGTCGAGTCCGACACCCGCGACCAGAAGGGCTGACCGCGTGAGCGAGCCTCTGATCCGGCTGCGCGACGTGAGCCGCGTGTTCCCGGCGCGCTCGCGGCAGGGCTCGCCCGTCCTCGCCCTCGACCACGTCGATCTCGACGTGGCCGAGGGCGAGATCCTCGGCGTCGTCGGCTACTCCGGTGCCGGCAAGTCGACCCTGCTGCGCCTGGTCAACGCCCTCGACCGGCCCACCGACGGGACCGTCACGGTCGCCGGCCGCGAGGTCAGCGCGATGTCCGAGCGCGAGCTGCGCGCCGTACGCCGTGAGATCGGCATGATCTTCCAGCAGTTCAACCTCTTCGCCTCGCGCACGGTGTGGGGCAACATCGCCTACCCGCTGCAGGTCGCCGGGGTCCCGAAGGAGCAGCACCGCGAGCGGATCTCCGAGCTGCTGCACTTCGTGGGGCTCGCCGACAAGGCGCACTCCCACATCGAGCAGCTCTCCGGCGGGCAGAAGCAGCGCGTCGGCATCGCCCGCGCCCTGGCCACGGACCCGCGGATCCTGCTCGCCGACGAGGCGACCAGCGCCCTCGACCCGCAGACCACCTCCGAGGTGCTGGCGCTGCTGCGCCGCGTCAACGAGGAGCTCGGCATCACGATCGTGGTGATCACCCACGAGATGGAGGTGGTCCGCTCGATCGCCCACCGCGTCGCGGTGATGGAGGCGGGCCGGATCGTGGAGTCCGGAGACACCTACGACGTGTTCTCCGACCCCCAGCACCCCGCCACCCGCCGCTTCGTCAGCACGCTGGTCGAGAAGGGGCCCGACGCCCCCGCGCTGACCCGGCTGCGCGACCGGCACCCCGGCGAGATCATCACGCTGTCGTTCCGCGACGAGCAGGTCTCCCCTGCCGAGGTCTTCGAGGCGTTCATCGCGCGTCGCGTCGACTTCGAGCTCATCCACGGCGGGGTCGAGGACGTCCGGGGCCGCACCTTCGGGCACCTGACGTTCGCCCTCACCGGCGACCCCGCGGCCGTCGCCGACGCGGTGGCACACGTGGGCACCCGGGTCGAGCTGACCCGGCACGAGAAGGAGGTGCGGTGATGGACCGCCTGCTCGAGCTCGACTCGCTGCTGTGGACCGCGACCCTCGAGACCCTCTACATCGTCGGGATCACGGTGGTCCTCGGCGGCCTCGGCGGCCTCGCCCTGGGGCTGCTGCTCTACACGACCCGCCCGGGCGGCATCGCGCCCCACCGCGGCGTCAACGTCGTGGTGAACGTGCTGGTCAACTTCTTCCGCCCGATCCCCTTCATCATCTTCATCGCGGCCGTCCAGCCGGCCGCGCGACTGGTGGTCGGGACGGGGATCGGCAACTCGGCGATGATCTTCGCGCTGACCCTGGCGGCCTCGTTCGGCATCAGCCGGATCGTCGAGCAGAACCTCGTCTCGGTCCACCCCGGCGTGCTGGAGGCCTCGCGGGCGATGGGGGCGAGCCGGCTGCGCACGACGTTCGCCGTCCTGCTGCCGGAGGCGCTCGGGCCGCTGATCCTCGGCTACACCTTCGCGCTGGTCGCCATCGTCGACATGACGGCGGTCGCCGGGGTCGTCGGCGGCGGCGGGCTGGGGACCTTCGCGCTGACCTACGGCTACCGCCAGTTCGAGCCGGTGGTGACCTGGGCGGCGGTGCTCATCATCATCGCGCTGGTGCAGACCGCCCAGTTCACCGGGAACAGGATGGCGCGGCGAGTCATGCGCCGCTGATCGAGCCGGCTCGTCGGGGAGGGAGTGTTCGCCCACCGGTGCAGCGTCGGTTCACCCGTCGTCCACCTGCCGGCCGTCAGGTGCCTCCACGGTGCGCGGGACCCTCTCGGGCCCCCGTGATCGAAAGGCACCACCGATGCTCCTACGCCGTGGCGTGGCCCTCGCCGCCGCAGCCGTCCTCCCCCTCTCCGCGCTGGCGGCGAGCCCCCTCGCCGCCAGCGCTCCGGCCTCGGTGGCGGAGGCTCGAAACCAGCCGTCTCGAGACCCTGCCTCCGCCTTCCACCGCGTGGCGACCTACCCGGTCTTCCAGAACGCGCCGGCCGGCGTCGATCCCCAGGCCGAGACCCTCGCGGAGATCTCCGCGGTGACCCCGGACGGCCGCACCCTGGTGCACACCGACGCGGCCGGCCGGCGGATCGGATTCGTGGACATCTCCGACCCGGCCGCCCCCCTCGGCGCCGGCACCCTCGACCTGAGCGAGCTCGGCGACGCCGAGGACGAGCCGACGTCGGTGGCCGTCGTCGGTGACTTCGTGCTGGTCGTCGTCAACACCAGCAGCTCGTACGCCGCACCGTCGGGCCGCCTCGACGTGATCCGGGTCAGCGACCGCACCCGGGTCCGCTCGATCGACCTCGGCGGCCAGCCCGACTCGATCGCGATCAGCCCCGACCTCTCCTACGCGGCGATCGCGATGGAGAACGAGCGCGACGAGGAGGCGACCCCGGAGGGCGGCGACGAGGGCGACCTGCCGCAGCTGCCCGCCGGGTTCGTCCAGCTCGTCGACCTCGCGGGAGCGCCCGCAGCCTGGGGCACCCGCCGCGTCGACCTGGTCCAGCCCGACGGCGCGCCGCTGGCGTCGTTCGTCGACGCCGGGCTCGACACGCCCCAGGACCCCGAGCCGGAGTACGTCGACATCAACGCCGGCAACCAGCTCGTGCTGAGCCTGCAGGAGAACAACGGCCTGGTCGTGATCGACGTCCCCACCGGTGCCGTCGAGAAGGTCTTCAGCGCCGGCTCCGCCACCGTGAGCGGCATCGACACCACCAAGAACGGCCTCTTCGACCCGGTCGGCACGATCACCGCGCCCCGCGAGCCGGACTCCGTGGAGTGGGTCGGCGACGGCCTGGTCGCCACCGCCAACGAGGGCGACTGGAAGGGCGGGACCCGGGGCTGGACGGTCTTCGACGCCACCACCGGCGCGGTGGTGTGGGACGCCGGCAACACCTTCGAGCAGCTCGCGACCCGCCTGGGCCTGCACAACGACGGCCGCGCCGCCAAGAAGGGCGCCGAGCCCGAGGGCCTGGCGTTCGCCGAGATCGGCGGCAGGCCGCGGGCCTTCGTCGGCTCCGAGCGCAGCAACTTCGTCGCCGTCTATGACATGAGCGACCCGCGGGAGCCCGTCCTCGAGCAGGCACTGGCCACCACCAACGGGCCCGAGGGGCTGCTCCCGATCCCCTCGCGCGATCTGTTCGTGGTCTCCTCCGAGGAGGACGACGCCTCGGCCGGGGTCCGCGCCACCGTCGGCGTCTACCGCTACGACGAGGGCCGGCCGGCCTTCCCGTCCATCGTCTCGGCCGACACCCCTGCCGTCGACTCCGCCGGCACCCCGATCGGCTGGGGCGCGCTCGGCGCGCTCTCGACCAGGCCCGGCGACCCCTCGCACCTCTACGCCGCCAGCGACGCGGCCTACGCGACGGCGCGCATCCACACCCTCGACGTGAGCACGGCACCGGCCACGATCGACGGCGTCATCGAGGTCACCGACGCCACCGGCGCCAGGCCCGCGCTCGACATCGAGGGCCTGCACGCCCGCCGCGCGGGCGGGTTCTGGCTCGCCGTGGAGGGCGCGAGCGGCCCCGGCAACGCGCTCGTGCGCACCGACGCCGCCGGGCTCGTCGTACAGACCGTGGCGCTGCCGCAGGACGTCACCTCACGCCTCGGGAAGCAGGGCCTCGAGGGTGTGACGGCGCTCGGCAGCGGCGCGCGCGAGCAGGTGTACGTCGCACTCCAGCGGCCGCTGGCCGGCGAGGACTTCGCGCGGATCGGCCGCTACGACGTGACGACCGGAGCGTGGACGTGGTTCGGCTACCCCCTCGAGACGACCGACGTCGCCGGCGACTGGATCGGACTCTCCGAGATCACGGCCGTCGACCAGGACACGCTCGCGGTCATCGAGCGCGACAAGCTCAACGGGCCGGCCGTCCGGGTCAAGCGGGTCTACACCGTCGACGTGCCGGCGGGCGCGTCGGGATCGTCGGGCCAGGTCCGGATGCTCGACAAGCGCCTCGCCGTCGACGTCGTGCCGGCGCTGCGCGACCTCGCCGGCTGGACCCAGGAGAAGCTGGAGGGCCTCGGCGTCACCCAGGACGGCCGGGTCTTCGTGGTCACCGACAACGACGGGCTCGACGACGCCACGGGCGAGACCCAGCTGATCGAGCTCGGCCGCCTCTCGCGCGTCTTCCGCGACTCGATCGGGACGTCGGTGGCCGTCAAGGCAGCGTCGCGCCAGATCCGCCGCGGGCGTCCGGTCAGGCTCACTGTCGACGTCCGCCCCGGGTTCGCCACCGGGCGCGTGGTCGTCACCGAGCGCGGGCGCACCCTCGCCCGGGCCCGGCTGCACGACGGCCGCGCCGTGCTGCGGGTGCGCGGCCTGCGCGCGGGCAAGCACCGTCTGCGGGTGGCCTACGCCGGCTCCGCGACGGCCCTGCCCTCGACCTCTCGGGTCGTGGTCGTGAAGGTCACCGGCAAGCGCCGCTGACCCCCCTATGATGCGACCCGATGGCTGTGATCCGCCGTGATCATGAGCCATCGGGTCGCATCATTTCGGCTGGACGGTTCACAGGGCCGACGGCCCGCCACCATGATGGGACCATGGACGCGTCCCCCGCAGGTGACCAGCCCGAGGACCCGACCGCACCGGTGGCGGCGCTGTTCGACTCCCTCGCCGAGAGCTATGACCAGTCGGGCGTGCCCTTCTTCACCACGATCGCCAGCGGGCTGTGCTTGGAGCTCGGCCCGCGACCGGGCGAGCGGGCCCTCGACCTCGGCTGCGGTCGCGGCGCCCTGACCTTCCCGCTGGCGGACGGCGTCGGACCGAGCGGGCGCGTCGACGCCTGCGACATCTCGACGGCGATGGTCGAGCTGACCGCCGCCGCGGCCGCACGACGGGGCGACGACCACGTGAGCGTGGCTCACGGCGACGCCCGGGACCCGTCGTACCCCTCCTCGTCGTACGACGTGATCGGCTCGTCGATGGTGCTCTTCTTCCTGCCCGATCCCGCTGCCGCGGTCCGGCGGTGGGTGCGCCTGCTAGCGCCCGGGGGCCGGGTCGGTGCGGCGACGTTCGAGCCGTGGTCACCGAGGTGGCAGCAGATCACCGACCTGCTCGACTCCTACGCCGAGCGGCCCCCGGGAGTGCCCGCGCCCACGTCGATGCCGTCGCTGTTCGCCCACGACAAGGGCGTGGAACGGCTCTTCTCGTCGGCCGGAGCACGTGGGGTGCGGACGTCGGCGGTCACCTATGCGATCCCGTTCGCGGACATCGAGCAGTGGCACCGCTGGTCGCTCAGCACCGCCATGCGCGGCCACTGGCGGGAGGCCCCGGCCGAGCGGCATGCCGAGATGCTGGCCGGCGTGGCGGAGATCCTTGACGAGACCCGCGACGCCGACGGCCGGCTGTGCCTCGACGTCGACATCCGCTACACGATCGCGCACGCGCCGGACTGAGTGCGCGCGAACCAGGCGGCATCAGTCGGGCGGCGGGAGGGTGCGGCGTACGGCGTCGCGCAGGGCCTGCTCGGGGTCGATGCCGTCGGCACGCGCCTCGGCGACCAGGGCGAGCAGGCGGTCGCCGAGGTCGGTGGCGGGGCCGGCCACCGGCTCCTTCCCCGCGCGCTCCAGGCGCTCCAGCACCTTGTCCGCGAGCAGCAGCGCGGGAAGGGTGGGCGCGATGCCGTCGAGGACGGAGTGGCGCGGCTTCTCGGTCGCCTTGATGGCCTGCCAGGCGTCGTTCACCGCGGCCGGGTCGCCGCCGGCGGCCAGCTCGCCACCCTCGGGGGCGAAGACGTGCGGGTTGCGGCGGCGCATCTTGGCGATGATGTCCCGCGCCACGTCGTCGAGGGTGAAGTCGCCGGCCTCCTCGGCGATGGCCGCGTGGAAGTAGACCTGCAGCAGCAGGTCGCCGAGCTCCTCGCGCAGGTGCTCGGCGTCGCCGGTGTCGAGGGCCTCGATGACCTCGTGGGTCTCCTCGAGGAGGTAGCGCGCCAGCGAGCGGTGGGTCTGCGCGGCCTTCCAGCTGCACTCGCTGCGCAGCCGGCGCATCACCTCGTGGAACTCGTCCAGCGGCCCCGGCACAGGCACAGGCTCAGCCGCAGCGCTGCGACTGCGGCAGCGACGCCGCGTAGCTCTCGCCCTCGCCGGCGAGGTCGGCGAGGGCGGCCTTCGCCGTGCCGCTCACCGCGACGGAGACGCTCGTGTCGTAGTCGGCCTCGGTCAGGCCCTCGTCGGTGACGTCGAAGCCGAAGCGCGGGTCGACCTGGATGTCGTGGTCGGCCAGCCACTCCGTGAAGATCTCCTGGCCCCGCTGCGCCGCAGCCTCCGGGGAGACCTCCTCGCCCTCGTCCTCGAGCGCCTGCTCGCCCACCTGGCCGAGCACGTCCTGGTAGTAGGCGTTGCCCGCGTTGACCGAGACCCAGGTGTCCATCAGGTCCTCGGAGACGTCCGGGCTCTCCTCGCGGATCTGCGCCTCGACGTCGTCGTAGGCCGAGGACGCCTGCACGCCGTACTCGTCGCCGATCTGGGTGACGACCTCGCGCACCAGCGCCTGCTGGGCCACCGTCGAGCGGACCGAGGCGAGCGAGAGGAACTGTCCCTCGGGCAGCTGGGTCTCCAGCGCCTCGCACGCGTCGGCCGTCCGCTCGTCGAGCGTGCCCATCGACACGGTCGTGCCCTCGACGTTCACCGCCGAGCCGGGCGAGGTGCCGCAGCCGGAAAGCAGGACGGTGGCGGCGACGGCGAGACCGGCGATGGGACGCAGGCGGATGGTCACGTGGGGCTCCTCAGCTCTGGGGGTCGATCACCGAATCGATGACCTGCCGCGCCCATTCAAGCAAAGCCACGCCGGCGATCGGCCTCCCCCCTACCACGGCGGTCTGCGGGCGGGGCACCAGGATCGTCTTGAGCGGGGCCTTGACGATGCTCTTGGGGTGCAGCCGCTGCAGGCGTACGACGCGCGAGTCGGGCAGCTCGACGGGGGCGAAGCGGACGTTCTTCCCCGCGATCGTGACCTCGCTGATCCCGGCCTTGCGGGCCCGGGCGCGGAACCGTGCGACGAGCAGCAGCGACGAGACCTCCTGCGGCGGCTCGCCGTAGCGGTCGACCATCTCGGCGTTCAGCACGTCGACGTCCTCGTCGGAGCGGACCTCCGCGAGCCGCTTGTACATCTCCAGGCGCAGCCGCTCCGAGGCGATGTAGCCGTGCGGCAGATGGGCGTCGATGGGCAGCTCGATGCGGACCTCGCCGAGCTCCTCGCTCTTGGAGCCCTTGAAGTCGTCGACGGCCTCCCCCACCAGGCGGACGTAGAGGTCGAAGCCGACGTCGGCGATGTGACCGGACTGCTCGCCACCGAGCAGGTTGCCGGCCCCGCGGATCTCGAGGTCCTTCATCGCGATCGCCATGCCGCCACCGAGGTCGGAGTGCTGGGCCAGCGTGGCCAGCCGCTCGTGGGCGGTCTCGGTGAGCGGCTTCTCCGAGGGGTAGAGGAAGTAGGCGTAGGCGCGCTCGCGCGAGCGCCCCACGCGGCCGCGCAGCTGGTGCAGCTGGGAGAGGCCGAGGGTGTCGGCGCGCTCGATGAGCATGGTGTTGGCGTTGGACACGTCGATCCCGGACTCCACGATCGTGGTGCAGACGAGCACGTCGAAGCGCTTCTCCCAGAAGTCGACCATCACCTGCTCGAGCTGCGTCTCGCTCATCTGCCCGTGGGCGGTGGCGACCCGCGCCTCGGGCACGAGCTCGCGGATGTGGGCGGCGGCCTTGTCGATCGAGTTCACCCGGTTGTGGATGTAGAAGACCTGGCCCTCGCGCAGCAGCTCGCGCCGTACGGCGGCGACGACCTGGCGGTCCTCGTAGGCGCCCACGTAGGTGAGCACCGGGTGCCGCTCCTCCGGCGGTGTCGCGATCGTCGACATCTCGCGGATGCCGGTGATCGCCATCTCGAGCGTGCGCGGGATCGGCGTCGCCGACATCGCGAGCACGTCGACGGAGGTGCGCAGGCGCTTCATCTGCTCCTTGTGCTCGACGCCGAAGCGCTGCTCCTCGTCGACGATGATCAGTCCGAGGTCCTTGACCCGCACGTCGTTGCCGAGCAGCCGGTGGGTGCCGATCGCGATGTCGATGGTGCCGTCTGCCAGGCCGGCGAGGACCTCGCGCGCCTCTTTGTCGGTCTGGAAGCGCGAGAGCGCCTTGATCGTGACCGGGAAGCCGCTCATCCGCTCGGTGAACGTCGAGAGGTGCTGGTTGACCAGCAGCGTCGTCGGCACCAGCACCACGACCTGCTTGCTGTCCTGCACCGCCTTGAACGCCGCGCGCACCGCGATCTCGGTCTTGCCGTAGCCGACGTCGCCGCAGACCAGCCGGTCCATCGGGACCTGGCGCATCATGTCGGCCTTGACCTCGTCGACCGTGCTCAGCTGGTCGGGGGTCTCGTTGAAGGGGAACGCGTCCTCGAGCTCGCGCTGCCACGGGGTGTCCGGGCCGAACGCGTGGCCCCGGGTGGCCTGCCGCGCCGCGTAGAGCTTGATCAGCTCGGCGGCGATCTCCCGGACGGCCTTGCGGGCGCGGCTCTTGCGCTTGGACCAGTCGGCGCCGCCGAGCCGGTCGAGGCTGGGCTGCTCGCCGCCGACGTAGCGGGTCACCTGGTCGAGGGCATCCGCCGGCACGTAGAGCCGGTCGGGGGCGGCGCCGCGCTTCGACGCGCCGTACTCGAGGACGAGGTACTCGCGGGTCGCGCCGCCCACCTCGCGCTGCTTCATCTCCACGAACCGGCCCACGCCGTGCTGCTCGTGCACGACGTAGTCGCCGGCCTTGAGCTCGAGCGGGTCGATCTGCTTCTTGCGCCGCGCGGGCATCTTGCGCATGTCGCGCGTGGAGGCCTTCTGGCCGGAGATGTCCTCGCCGGTGACCACGGCGATCTTGTTGGTCTCGTCGACGAAGCCGCTGGCCAGCGCCGCGCAGGTCACCGTGACGACGTCGGCGTCGGGCACCTCGTCGAGGCGCTCCACGAGCCGCGCCGGGATGTCGTGCTCGCCGAGGATCTGCACGGTCCGCTCGGCCGGGCCGTGGCCCGGGTGCACGACCACCGTGCGGTAGCCCTCCTGGAGCCAGCGCTGCAGGTCGCGCACGACGTGCTCGACGTCGCCGCGGTAGGCGTCGGCCGGCTGGGCCGGCAGTGCTCGGCTCTCGACCGCGCCGACGATCACGTCGACGTCCGGGACGGCGTCCGCGACGTCGGTGTCGAGGCCGAAGGGGCTCATCGTCCACCACGGGGTACGGCGGTCGAGGGTGTGCTCGCGCACGTCCGAGAGCGAGTGGTACGACGCGGCGCCGAGGTCGATCGGGGCCGTCCCCCCGCTCGCGGCGGCCGCCCAGCTGGCGCCGAGGAACTCCTCGCTGGTCGCGACCAGGTCGTGGGCCCGGCTGCGCGCCCGCTCGGGGTCGAGCACGAGGACGTGGGCGTCGGCGGGCAGCAGGTCGACGAGCAGCTCCATGTCGTCGACGAGCACCGGCGCCAGCGACTCCATCCCCTCGGCGGCGATGCCGGCGGCGATCTTGTCGGTGAGCTCGATCAGCTGCGGGTGCGCGCGGCCCAGCTCCGCCGCGCGGCGGCGTACCTCGTCGGTGAGCAGCAGCTCGCGGCACGGCGGCGCCCAGAGCCGCTCGGCCTTGTCGAGCGTGCGCTGGTCGGCGACGGAGAAGGTGCGGATCTCCTCGACGTCGTCGCCCCAGAACTCCACGCGCAGCGGGTGCTCCTCGGTCGGCGGGAAGACGTCGACGATGCCGCCGCGCACGGCGAACTCGCCGCGCTTCTCGACCAGGTCGACGCGCGAGTAGGCGGCGTCCGCGAGACGTCGCACGACGTCCTCGAGCGGGGCCGTCATCCCCGGGGTCAGCTCGACCGGCTCCAGCTCACCGAGCCCCTTGACCTGCGGCTGGAGCACGCTGCGCACGGGCGCGACGACCACCTTGAGCGGGCCGTTGGACGGGTCGTCGCCGGGATGCACCAGGCGCCGCAGCACCGCCAGGCGGCGCCCGACGGTGTCGCTGCGCGGGCTGAGCCGCTCGTGGGGCAGCGTCTCCCAGCTCGGGTAGTAGGCGACCTCGCGCGGATCGACCAGGCAGCCCAGCGACTCGACGAGCTCCTCGGCCTCCCGGGTCGTGGCGGTGACCGCGAGGACCGTGCGACCGGCCTCCACCAGTCCCTTCACCACGAACGGACGCAGCGAGGCCGGACCCGTCAGGTCGAGCGAGGTCACCGCTCCCCCCTGAGCGCCTTCGAGCGCCGTGGCGAGCGTCGGATCGGCGAGGACTGCGGTGGCCAGACCGGCAAGGGTCACGAGAGCTCCCAGGGAGTGCACATCACGAGCGCCCCCTGACCGGGTGTGACAGGGGGTGGATCGCCAGTGTAGGACGGGGTCCGACGCCCTCGGCCGCCCCATCATCTGCGTTCGGTATTCCCCGCCGCCGCTCTTCCCCAGGGACCGTCCACTCTCTACCTTGGGTCGCCATGGTGAGCACACGACTCCGCACAGCGCGCCTGACGGCGACCCGGGCGACCGCGCTGGTCACCACGTTGGCCACTGCGACGCTAGGCCCGCTCGCGCTGTCTGGCGAGTCCTCAGCCGGTTCAGGGGCCGCTGCCGGCTCTGCAGCAGGGGGATCGGCGGCGGTGGCTCGCTACCTGGAGGACTCTCGAATCACGGAGTCGAGTGGGCTGGCGCGCAGTACCTTCGGTCGCTCGCTGCTCTTCACCCACAACGACAACGACGGGGTGCCGGCGCTCTTCGCCGTGGCGGAGTCGGGCCGGACCCGTGCGGTGCTGCGGTTGGAGGGGGCGCGGGCCGTGGACTGGGAGGACGTGTCGACCGGCCCCGGGCACACGCTCTGGATCGGGGACATCGGCGACAATGACCGTGACCGCGCGAGGGTCTGGGTCTACCGCATCAGCGAGACCCGGCGGCTGCGTCCGCGCGCCGTGCGATGGGCGCGGTTCCCTCTGGTTTACCCGGATGGTCCGCGCGACGCCGAGGCGCTGATGGTCCACCCGCGCACCGGGCGGCTCTTCGTGGTGTCCAAGCAGAGGGACGGCGCGGGGGTCTACCGGGCCCCCCGCCGGCTGCTCCGGGACAGGTCCAACGTGCTGCAACGGGTCGGCTCGGCGCCGGCGTCCATCACCGCGGCGGCCTTCGACCGGCGCGGGCGGCGCGTCGTGATGACCGACTACCGAACGGCCTTCCTCAGGCGCTGGCCCTCGGGGAGGACCACCCGAAGGCTGGCGCTGCCAGAGACCCCCCAAGGGGAGTCCATCGAGTTCGGCCGCGGCTCGCGGGCTCTGCTGCGCGGCAGCGAAGGTGAGAGGAGCCCCGTCCTGCGTGTGCCCCTGTCATAGTCACGTCGTCAGCCGACCAGGCGCATGATCTCGGCCCCCGGCATCGGCGGCGGCGCGCACCCGCAACTGTCGGAGCACGGCAGATAGGTGTGGCCGGCGTGGCCACAGCCGACGCATGGCAGGTCACGGGACAGATGTCCACCGTTGTTTTCGTTCACGTCCCACATTTCGCTCAGCTCCCCGCATCGCGGCCGTCCCGGACTCCCGGGCTCGTATGGGGGAGCATCGGTCCGGCGGCAGCCCTTGTTGAGCGACGGCTCTCAGGAGTCCGGCTCGGCGTCCGCAGCCGCATCGTGCGCGGCGAGCTCCGAGGGTGAGCGGAGGATGCAGAACTCGTTGCCCTCCGGGTCCGCGAGCACCACCCACCCAGATCCCGGACCGTACTTCCCCCGCAGGTCCGCCACCTCGCTCGCGCCGAGCGCCAGCAGCCGGCCGACCTCCTCGTCGCGGGTGCCGACGCTGGGCCGCAGGTCCAGGTGCAGTCGGTTCTTCACCGTCTTGGGCTCGGGCACCTCGATGAACAGAAGAGAGTGTCCGGTCTCCGCGTCACGGATCATGCACTCGTTGTGGCTGGGCAGGTTGGGGTCGCTCTCGACATCGACGTATCCCAGGACGGGCTTCCACCATTCGGAGAGCTCGTAGGCGTTGGCGCAGTCGACGCTGATGTGCGAGATGTAGGAGGGCATGGCGCCACTGTGACGAACGCGGCGGCGTGTGTCGAGGTCGTTCGGTCGCTCCCCGGCAGGGGTCGATGCACTAGCACCTCGAGCCAACCGAGAGGCTCATCAAAATTGGGGAAAAATCGACTATACGCGTCCGGATCGGGCCGAATCGGGCCCGCCACTTTGGTTCCGCGATTGCCCCGCCGATAGTTTCCGTGACCGGTGAGCGCGGGGGACCGCTCGCTGTTTCCCCCCTCCGGAAGGACTCTTCGTTAGCATGCGCAGGACCAGATCGCTTGTGACTTCCCAGAACCCGGTCGGACGGCTCGGGCTCACGCCCGCCCGCCCGGCCGCGGCACTCGATCCGACCACTCGAACCCTGGACGAACGCCCCGCGCTCCAGCACCGCCTTCACGCGGCGCTCGCGGCGGCACTCGTCTCCGTCATCGCCCTTGGGGTGGGTGCCGTGTCTCTCGGCGGCTCATCCGATGCAGCCGTGGCCGCCCCCCTGCTGCGCGACGACCGCTTCTCGCAGCTGTCCGGGGTTTCCCGCAGCACCTACCAGCGTGACGTGCTGTGGACAGTCGGCGGGTCTGCGGACGAGCCGTCGATCCGCGGGGTGGGCGCCGACGGCTCCACCGTCGCGCGACTTGCCGTCGCTGGCGCGGCCGGCCAGACCTGGCAGAACGTCGCGGCGGGACCACAGCACACCCTGTGGCTCGCCGGTGCCGGCCAGGTCCGCAACGGCGCCGCAATCCTCACCGTGCATCGGGTCTCCGAGCCTTCCAACCTGACGCGGACCAGGGTAAAGGCCCGCAAGTACCGGCTTCGGGTGCCCGGCACGGCGGCGGCGCAGTCGCTGCTTGTCCAGCCCAGCACCGGCCGGCTCTTCGTCGCCACCCAGGGCACCAACCAGGGTGCGCTCTACGTCGCCCCCCGGACGGTGAGCAGCCGTCGGGTAAACGTCCTCACGCGGGTCGGGGCGATCCCGGCCGGGATCACCGGCGGCGCGTTCGACACGCGAGGCCGTGGCCTGGTCCTCGTCGACGCTGAAACCAGCTACTTCTACTCCGCCCCGGGGGTCGCCCCGACGAGCCAAGCACTCCCGACCACGACGGCGACCGGTGTGAGCCTGGATCGCTTTGGCGGCTCGCTGCTGATCAGCAGTGCGCGTGACCGCGCGATCTACCGATCCCCGATCGCGCCGGAGTCCTGGTCGCGCACCCCTCGGCCCCCCGCTCCGAGCACCTCGGCCCCCAGCACGGCCACGCCGACTGCGGGTCCCACCGGCACCCCCACCCAGGGTCCGTCCACGTCCACGCCGACCTCCACGCCGACGACCCCCGTCCCCGAGCCGACGGCCAGCCCGACGCAACCGATCGCCTCGGGGCCGATGACCATCGGCCTGTACAAGGGCTCCTTCTCCTATGAGTCCTTCAAGACCTCGTTCGGCGCCTACCCGGCCGTCGAGACGACGTACCTGAACGCCGACCAGGTGACGACGCCGAACATCAGCCGCCACCAGGCGCAGATCGACCGTGGCATCAGCCCGGTCATCACACTCGGCTATAAGAACGGCCCCTTCACCCGAGCCGAGATCGCCGCCTGGGGACCGACGGTGCAGGAGTACTTCCGCGGGTTCGTCTCCGGTCTCAAGACGCTGAGCGACTACGCCGCCGCGGCCGACAACGGGACGCGTGTCTACTTCGCCGACGAGCACGAGCCGCAGATCAAGATCAACCAGGACAAGTACGCCTACACGGGGTACGGCGCCAGCCAGAAGCCGACCACGGAGCAGTCCGCCGCAGCGTGGAACAAGGTGATGGGTCAGGTGCGAACCGCCGCACCCGCCGTGGTGCGGACCTACTGGTACGGCGGCTCCGGTGCCGGTGAGGACGCCTACGCGCGCCTGCTCGAGCCGTCGCTGATCCAGATGGCGACCTTCGACCCATACCGCTGGAAGCACAACTCCCCCAGCGACACCCCCGAGAAGTTGTTCGGGCCGAAGATCGCGGCCCTGAAGGCTCAGCCCTGGATGCGGAACGCCGACGGTTCGCTCAAGCCTTGGGGCCTCACGGAGTGGGGCACCGACGCCTCGCTCGGCGACGCCTCCAACGCCACGTTCGTCACCGCGGCGAGCGCGCTCCTGCGTCAGCAGGGAGCGTCCTTCGCGGTGTACTTCAACCGGATCGACGGCAACGACACGGCGAACAACTTCATCATCGACGACGGCAGCCAGCCGCGAACCCTGGCGGCCTTCCGCTCGGCTCTGACGCAGTAGCCACCCAGTCGGCAAAGGGTCGCGGTCCGGGCAGAGCGCCGGACCGCGACCTTCTGCTCGGTCTCACGGACTCGTGGTCAGGTCCGCCCGCATATCGAAGCCCATGTCGCGGGTGGCCCTGTAGTTCAGGTGTGTCTCGGCGGCCACCACGTTCTGCCCCGTGACGAGCAGGTTGGTCGGCACCTGGACGACGAACGGGTCACCGGCCGCGGTCGTCGCGTTCCGTGCCGAGGACGCATACGTGGTCGCCGTGATCGTCCCGGACGGCATGTTCTTGCGCGTCACCTCCACGCCGTTCACATAGACCACCACCCCGTCGTTCGCCAGGCCATCGAGGGCGAGACCGACCACCTTGTTGGCGTCACTCACAGCGAACCGCTTGACGAAGTACGCCGCGAGCGGCCGAGCGGACGTGGTGGCGAAGGTGTCGACGTTGGTCGTCACACCCGAGGCAGGGAATCCCAGGATGGCATTGCCGACGCTCCACTGAGAGGTGTTGCCGCTCAGTCCGTTCCAACCAGACCCGGGCGCGCTGCCGTCGTACTTCCAACTCCAGAAGGAGCCGCTCGCGATGACCGTGCTCGTCTCGCTCTGACCTGCCGTCACCGTGACGTCGCGGGTCGCTTGGGCCGTGGCGCCTTCGTCGTCGGTGACCGTGAGCGTGATCGTCTTGGTCCCCGAGGTCGCGTACACGTGTGAGGCGCTGACCCCCGAACCGCTGGGCGTGCCGTCGCCCCAGTTCCAAGAGTAGGCGACGATGGACCCATCATCGCTCGAGCCCGACGCGTCGACCGATACCCCGGCACCCCCGTTGGCCGTCACGCTGAAGGACGCCTGCGGCTCGGCATTGGCGGGCCGCTCCCCCAGACCGCTTGCGAAGAGCCCCTGGACCTCGGCCGGTGTCAGCGCCCGGTCCCACGCCGCCGGCTCGTCAAGGCTGCCGTCGAAGAAGTCGCTGGCCGGCCACTTCTGACGGTAGAAGTTGATGCCGAAGACGAGCTGGATGTTGGTGTGGTCGGCGTAGCCCGCGCGCAGGTAGGAGGTCGGCAGGCCCACCGGGCGCAGGTCCGGGTTGTCCACGCTGCCTGTTACCGACATCTGGCGCTGGCCGTCGACGTAGAGGGTCAGCAGCCCGTTGCCGTCGTAGGTGCCGACGACGTGGTGCCACCTGCCGTCGTTCCAGATCGGGCCCTGGTTGCGCAGACTGATGCTCGGCGATCCGAACGGTCCACCGCGGCCGACGCCCTTGACGGCGAAGACCAAGGCACCGTTGTTGTCCATCGTGATGATCCGGTCGTGGATGCCGCCGGGCCCGGTCCGGGTGTCGGACTGGGACAGGATGTTCCCGCCACGTATCGAGGTCGTCTTGAACCAGGCGGACTGGGAGAACGCGTTGGGCGCTGAGATCTGACCGTCGGACGTGAGGTAGCCGGTGGAGCCGTCCAGTCGCGCGGCGGTGCTGCCTGTCACGGCACCGCTCGGGTCCACGCCGACACCGCCGATCCGGGTACCGGTGACTCCGTGGCCCGAACTGTCCACCGCGGTCGTGCCAGCGTCGTCGAGCCGCCACCACGCGCGCGGATCGAGACCGCTCATCCGGACGGCATATGGAGGCGGCGCCGACGAACTCACGGTGCCGGACACGGCGGTCGAGCGGGCACTTGTGTTCACACCGTCACTAGCGGTGACACGGTAGGAGTGCGTGCTTCCGGGGGTCAGACCCACGTCGTCGAAGCGCAGCACCGGTCGGCTCCACGGAAAGGACTCGGCCGTCTGGGTGAAGACCGGCATGGCACCGTTGTTGCGGTAGACGCGGTACGTGAGGGTGCCGCTATCGACGTCCTCGACCGTCGGCACCTCGATGGTCAGCGTGTTGGCCGCGGTCGGCTGCACGGTGATCGCGCCGTTGATCGCAAGTGTCGGGGTGGCGCCGGAGAAGGGGTCAGCGTTGTAGGAGCGTCCTGGAACCTCCGGTGTCGCGCCAGAGCCTCCGGGAGAGAAGCGCGCCAGGCCCTGCTGAGCGGCGCCATTGATCCTCGTGAAGTCTCCCCCGACGAAGATCTGGTTGCCGTCGGTCGCCATCACGTGCGGACCGACACCGCCGGTGCCGGACGCGTTGGTCGCCGGCGTCCAGTGGGCGAACGACCCGTCGCTGGTGCTCTGCGCGACGAGGTAGTAGTGGACAAAGGAGCTGCGGCTGAGCCCGCCGACGAAGCCGCCCCGGGCGTCACCCGGTGTGAAGGCGCAGTCGTGCTGATGCGATCCCTTGTACAGGACTCCCTTCATCACCACGATGCCCTGGCTGGCTCCCAGGCACGACGAGTTCCAGATCAGCTGACCGGTGGTGAGGTTCGCGGCATACGTCCCCTCGTAGCAGCCCGGAGGATCTCCTTCAGCGGTGACGTAGGCGTTGCTTCCGTCAACGACGATCGCGCGCGTCCGGCCGGAGCAGTTGAGGTTGATGGACTGCGCACTGTTCGCCGCCCAGTCCTGAACAGCACCCGTCGCAGGATTCAGGGAGGCGACTCCGCCGGTCATCGTGCCGTTGACCTCGTCGAACCCTCCGCCGATGAGCAGCCGGCTGCGATCGGACGTCACCACCATGGTGAGGGCCCGCGCGCTCGGGTTCTCAGTGAACAGCGAGGGCTCGGGCGCGACCAGTGACGCTTCAAACCCTGTGTCGAGGGCGCCCGATGCCCCATCCGACGCCGTCGGCGCATAGACCGAGGCGATCTTGTCGCGCGCGGCGCCGCGTACCGTGGTGAAGTCACCGGAGAGGTAGACGCGCGAGCTGGTCGCGGCCAAGGCGGTGACCAATCGATTGGCGTTCGGGTTGAAGGCGTTGAGAGTGTTGTTCGCAAGGTTGATCGCAGCGACCCTGCCGCGCGCGCTGCCGTTGACCGTGCTGAAGGCCCCGGAGACATACAGGGTCTGGTTGTCGGGGGAGACTTCGAGGTCGTAGACACGCCCGTTGAGCGCGAAGTTGAAAGTGGTGATCAGGGCACCGGTGCTCGCGTTGAACGCCGCTAGGTAGGTGCGTGACACTGAGCTTGCAGCCCCGTTGGCCGCACCCGGTGGACGGACCTGGGTGAACCGCCCACCGGCGTACACGACGCCGTTGGCCGCGGCGATCGCGTCGACGGGCTGATTCGTCTGCCACATTGACGAGGTGGTGCCGCTCAGCGTCTGGTCGTTGGCGGCAGCCGCAGCGGGCGGATTCGGCCCCGTGACCACCGCCAGCACGCCCGCCAGCAAGGTCACGGCGGCAGCACCCAAGGCACGACTGCGCCAGACAGCTCGTCGCATCGCTCTCTCCAACCTGTCGGTCGCGATACCGGCTCCCGGCACCCGCGAGTGGATGGGCTCGACGCTTGCACGTCCACAGAGACCAGGCATGCCTTACAAGCGGTATATCCGGTGCGACTCGCGGGACACGCCGACGAGTCGGGCACTAGGGTCGTGTCATGCTCAGGAGAGATGACACGCATAGCGAGACCGTCAGCCTGAGAGCCCTGGCTGCCCTCGCCTGCGTGGGCCTCTGCGTCGTGGCGACGGGTTGCGACCTCAGCGACGCCGAGGAAGCACCCAGCTCCTCGACGCCGGTGTCCCCCTCCCCGACCGCCGCGCCCAGCTCGGGAGTGACCGTGCTCATCGCAGGCCCAGCAGCCAGCCCCATCCAGTCCGGAGATGCTGACGTCGATGTCCGCATCGCGGCACATGAGGGCGGCCGTCTCCGCACCGTCGAGAGTCCGGACGACGACGCCGCCATCGGCTTCTCTCCTTACCGACCCAGCGGCCCCTACCCGCGCGCGGTGATCGTGGTGACCAACGCCGGCGACAGGGACGCGCTGAATCCGGGCGTCGCTTCCTTCACCTGGGGGACTGACTTCGTCGTTGACGCGCGCTCCGAGGGACGGCCAGAGGACAACGGCGACAACCTCGTCCAGCGGGGCCTCTTCAGCGAGGAGACTCTCTACAAGGCTGAGCTCGACCTCGGCCGCCCGGCCTGCGTCGTCCAAGGCTCCGACGGTCTGGTCACGGTTCGCTCGGTCGCCGCCGTGGTCCCGGGCGTCTGGTACCACATGGAGTGCCACCGCGACGGGGCGGAGGTCAGCGTGACCTCCTGGCCGCTTGCGGATCCCGATGCGAGGAGCACCCGGGTGGGCCTCGGCGCAACCGGCGACCTCACCCCGGCCGACTCTCGGGTGCCGCTCTCGATCGGCGGGAAGGTTTCCTCGATGGGCGAGATCGTCCAATCGGCCACCGACCAGCTGAATGGTGCCGTGTCACGCCCGTTCCTCGAGATCGAGCGGCCCTAGCACCGACGCCTACGGCACCGACCTCATTTCCGCCGATAGGTCGAAGCTCGCGTCGGCAGTCCCCCGGTAGTTGAGGTGGGTCTCCGCTGCGATCACGTTCCGGCCATCCACGAGTAGCCCCGACGGAACCTCGACCACGTACGGCGCGCTCGTGGCGACCGACGTTCTGCGGGCCGAGGACGCGTAGGTTCTATTGGTGACGACGCCGGTCGGCATGTTGGAGCGGCCGACCTCGGTGCCGTTGACGTAGACCACGACCCCGTCGTCCGCCACGGTAGTCAGCACCAACCGGGTGACCTTCGTGTGATCGGCCACCTGGAAGTCCCGGCGGAAGTACGCTGCCAACGGCCTGTCCGCTGTGGTGGCGAACACGTCGATGTTCGTGCCCAGCCCAGTCGGCCCGAAGCCCAAGGCCCCGAGTCCGGTGTTCCACGAGGAGGCGTCGAAGTCACGTGTTGCCCAGTCGGCCGGTGGCGCTGCTGCTTCGTATCGCCAGCTCCACGCCGACTTGCTCGGCACCACCGTGCTGTCCACCGGGGGGGTGGACGTGGTGACGTCGTGAGTGACGCTCGAGGTCGCGCCGCCGTCATCGGTCACGGTCAGCCGCACGGTGTAGGTCGCGGCCAGCGCGTAGGAGTGGCTGACCAGCTGTCCGGCGCCGGTGGTGCCATCGCCGAAGTCCCAGGCCCAAGTCCGCAGGGTGCCGTCACTGTCAGTGGAGCCCGAGGCGTCGAACTGCACCGCCAGGCTCGAAACGCTCGATGTGAAGGCCGCCGTGGGTGCCTGGTTGTCCCCCGACGGCGTGTCGACCGCCGAGCGTGCGGCGTGCAGCTCGGACACCTGGGAGCCACTCAGCGCCGTCGGGAACACCGAGCCCTCGTCGAGCGATCCGGCGAGGTTCCCCGTGCTCGCGCCCGACCACACGTTGTCGCCGCCGACGCGCCAGTAGCCGACGAAGTTCTCGGCCGTCGTGTTGGCGTTCGTGCCGGCGAGGACGCCGTCGACGTAGAGCCTCATGCCGTCGACGGGCGACAGCGTCGCCACTGCCGAGTGCCACTGCCCGTCGTTGACGGGCGTACTGCTCGTCACCCGGTTCTCCACTCCTGAGTAGGCGCCGAACACGACGGTGCCGTCGTTGCGCAGGAACAGGTGGCGGTCGTAGTTGCTCGACGTCCCCGTGCTCGAGCTGCTGTAGCCGATCAGTCGTCCACCGGACGTCGAGGTGGTCCTGAACCAGATCGCGAGGGAGAACGTCGAGGGTGGGGCCGTCAGCTTCGGCGAAGTGACGAATCCCTGGCTGCTGCCGGTGCTGACCCCGGTGTCCTGGGTGCCGGCGAGCGCGCCGGCGACTCCGCGGGTCACGTTGCCGACATAGCTGCCGTCGCGGCCCTCCGGACCGGAGTCCTTGGCGTTGGTGCCGCTGGCCTCGCCGAGCCGGTAGTAGACCGACGGCGAGAGTGAGTAGACCAGACGACCGTAGGGGTCGCTCGGCGACGGGTTGGCCGCGTTGGTCACGGTGACCGTCTGCGACATCGATCCGGTGGCACCGGTCGAGTCGGTCACCGTGAGCTTGACGATGTAGGTCCCCGCCGTGGCGTAGGTGTGCTCGGCATGTGCTCCGCGGGCACCCGAGCCGTCGCCGAAGTCCCACAGGTGGTCGACGATGTCTGCGTCTGTCGCTGTAGACCCGGACCCGTCGACCTGCACCGTCGAGTAGAACGAAGCCGTCGTGAACGACGCGGTGGGCGGCAGATGCGCCCCCGACACCGCGAGCACCGGAGTGGTTGCCGAGTAGTTGCCAGCTCGGTCCACGGCTCGGACGAAGAACCGGTTGGACCCGCCGAGCGGCACCGTGATCGAGGTCAGGTTGCCGTTCGTGACGGCGATGGGCCGGTCGTCGCGGAGCACGACGTAGCGCACTCCCCCGCCCGAGTCGCTGGACCCGGACCACGACAGGGTGGCGGTCAGGGACGTCGAGCCGGTCACCTGGAGGTTCTCAGGACGGGTGGGTGCGGTCGAGTCGTTCGGGGCGAACCGCACGAAACCACCCGCGAACGCCGCCGCCTGCGAGGAGGTGGCGGCAGCGACCACGTCACCCCCTGCCCAGAGGACTCCAGTGCTGTCGGGCTGGATCGCCCAGATGCCCGTGCCTTGGCGCATCTCCAGGTTGGGGGTGAACGATGGAAGCCGTTCACCCGTCGTGGCATCCCACGCACCCAGCCAACGCAGCGCGTCGGCGCCCGTCCACCCCGTCCCGAGGGAAGACCACGTGTAGGCGCCGCGATAGGACCAGTCGTCACAGTGGCAACCGGCGAAGACCGCGTTGTCCATATGGCCTATCGTCTGAATGTCTCCATGCGGCTTCGCGATATCGCCCATCGTGCGCGCCAGGGTCGATGGATCGAACTGGAACAACGAGTGCTCGGATCCACCCACCCAGACCTTGTTGCCGACAGCGTCGATCGTGCGCTGGTAGTTGTTTTTCGCGTTGCTCCAGGTCGGGCTCCACGGCCGCGCCGCGGCACCCGCCGACGTCGAGATGGCGGCCGCCTTGAACGATGCGACGCCGTTGGAGGTGGTGAAGAAGCCGCTGGCGTAGGCGGTACCGGCGTCCGGCGAGACCGAGACGTCAGTCACGGTGCCGTTGAGGGTCGGCTTCCAGTTGGCGTCGGGCGTGCCGTTGGCCGTCGTCACCCGCGCCATGCCGCGGGAGTAGATGAAGGCGTTCGGCCTGCTGCCGCCGGCGAAGTGGGTGAGGGCTCCGGCAACGTAGAGGTAGTCGCCCGCCACGTCGAGCGAGTTCACGCGGAAGGTGTCGTTGGTGAGCCGGTTCTGGAGAGTCACGTTCCAGGAGGTGTTGACGGCCCCGCTCGTCGGGTCGAGAGCGACGATCCCGGTCACCGCCTGGCCGTTGACCTGGGTGAACTCGCCTCCAGCGACTACATCTCCGTTCGGCAGGGTGGCGAGGTCGTGAACCTGCTGGTTGAGGACCGGCCGGAAGCTCGGGACCCACTCCCCGGTCGCGACGTCGAAGGCGGCGAGGAACGGCTGGCTCACCTGGCCCGTGCCTGCAGCGTCCTGCTGGACGAACTTGAAGTTGCCACCGACGTACATGGTCGAGCCGGACTGGGTGAACGCCTGCACCTCGACGTTGCCCTCGGTGCTGCTGCTCGCCGCCAGTCCGGAGACCCCCCAGGGAGAGGCCAGCGCCTGTGACTTGGGCAGGCGCTGCTGTGCCCACCCCTCGAGACCGCCGTCGGCGATGGGGGTGAAGGCGCCGTCATCGGAGAGCACCTTCGGGCGCACGTAGACCTGGGTGACGGGCAGGGCGCTCCCGGCATTGGTGGCTGACCACAGGTAAGTCGTGTCGGCGTTCGACCCGACGACCGATGTGCCGTAGGCGAAGCCCCGCTTGTAGGTGTTGGCCTTCACGGCCGTGTTGTTCTCGACGGTGAGGCCGCTCCCCGTCCCGAAGCTCGCGGAGGTGCCCCCGGTGCCCTTGGTGGAGTCGAAGGACCAGCTGGCGACGGGGTTCTCGGCGCCGAAGGTCCATGTCCACTGCGGCCACTTGGAGTACTTCACCCGCACCTCCTGCCACGAGGACCCGGCAGCGTTGGTGGCCCGACGCATCCGTACGCCGTCCGCGAGCGCATCCACGCGGCCGCCGTTCAGCAGCGCCCGCACCGTGTCGCTGGGCAGTTGGACCGTGGTGGTGAGCGGCAAGGACCCTGGGGCGAGAAGCGCCGCGCTGTCACTCTTGCCGTCATAGTCGATCGTCCAACCTTCGCGCCCCTGCCCCACCAGCACCCAGCCACCGCCGTCGGTGGTCATGTCGCAGTAGAACTGCTGGGGCTCCGCCATGGCGGGGGTGAGCAGCCAGTAGGCGCCGCTGGCTGATGTGGGTTGAGCTTGCTTGATCTCCCAGCAGGACCCGGCGGCCGTGTCGGCCGCGGCTCCCAGGCGGGCCGCCTCCGCAGGGAAGGCCAAGGACTGTCCGGCGAGGGCGGGCAGCGCGAGCGTGGCGAGCAGCAGGACAAGGACCGCGACAAGGCGACGCGTTGCGAGCATGACCAACCCCTAGAGAGTGCGGGATGTAGGTGCGGCGCCGTCCGAGTTGCGTCGTCGACCTTCGGAACGTATCGGCGGGCAGGCGCCGGAAGCATCACCAGAGTCGGTGAAAACCCCGGAGCCAAACCAGTCTCAGAGCCAGGGCGGCCGCAGCCCCCAGGTACCGAGCAGGTCACGCAGCAGGTCTAGGTCGGGAGCGTAGTAGTCGTCGAGCATCCGCCGCGTCTGAGCGGAGAGCTCGGGGGGGGTACCCGGGTCAAGATGGCTCAGCACGAGCCGGTCGAGGCCGACGATGGAGGCGTTGTAGGCCCACCCCCATGGGGTCATCCGGCGCGGATAGCGACGGTCCCGTGACTCGCTGTAAGTGAAGCGGGTGCGGTTCTTGGTGCGCAGCATCCGAAGTCGGGTCGCAGAGTAGACGCCACGGTTGGACACCCGGACCGAACGCTCCGGGAGCGGCCAGTCCGGTGTGACGCCGACGAACGCGAACGCCAAGCGGAGCGCCTGCTGAGGCTGGCCGATGAGGTGCCCCTGGTCGAACACCGCGATCTGCTCGGCCGGGAAGATCCCGAGATAGCGCTCGAGGTGCTCACCGTAGCGGCCGAACGTCAGGACCTCCTGCGCCCGCGGGTGGTCGTGATCCCAGGTGCCGGCCATCAGCGCGGACATCGCCTCGTCGATCGGACGCAGAGGCACGAACCCATGACGCACAAAGTGGTAGTAGCTCGACACCGCCCGCGCGACCGGGTCACGGAGCACCACGAGGAGCCGCAGGCCCGGAAGCGCCTCGTGGAGTCGTGCCGGGATTTCGGGGCGTCCGAGGTAGTCAGGACGCTTGATGCCGCGGACGGTCTGCTCCGCCGGGCGCTGGAAGAGCCCGGGGAGGCGGGCGACGTCTCCCGCCGTGAAGAACGGGTCCTCGAAGCAGCGCACCTCACCCTCGGGTATCTCGATGGAGGGATGCAGGCTCATCTGGTCCTGCAGGAACGTCGAGGCCGACTTCTGGGCGCCGATCACCGCAAAGCTGGGCATCCCCTGCTCCGCCGTGATCGACCGGTGCCGCCCGATGTGCTGGTCAAGATTGCTCATGATGCCTCCGTGAGTCGTGGCGAGGGGTCTACGACGGTGCTCGGGCAGAGCCGTTCGGCCTGCCGAAGCAGGTGCAGGAGCCCAGCAGGACCGATGAATGCGGTCTCCCAGGACCCGGAGTGCCGCGCGATGGTGCAGGCACGCTCGACCATGGTGACGGCGTACGCTGCGGCGACGACCGCACGATCGGGCACGTCGAGCCCGATGGCCGTGAGGTGATGGTCGGCATCCGCCAGGGCGTCGTGCAACGACATCCGATTGACGTCGCGCGTGCCCAGACGCTGAACCGAGAACGCCCAGTGGACCGCGTCGAGGCCGGCCACAGCATCGGGCTCGGCGTTCTCCCAGTCCCAGATCCACAGCTGTCCTTCGGCACCTCGCGCCCGGTTCCATGGGGAGAGGTCGCCGTGCCACCGGGTGGTCACGGGCAGCAGCACGTCGTAGCGCTCCACCGCCCCACCCAACGCCAGTGCGTGATCGGCGACCGCGCGGACGTGCGCCGCACTGCGCGACGCAACAAGCCGCTTGCGCACGGCCCGCCACTGGGCTGTCTGCGCGACCGGAGCGCGCCGCACGACCGGCGTCAAGGCGAACATCTCTTGCGCAGTCGGCGCGACGACGTCGGTCAGGGAGCCCCTCACGTCCAGCGGGAGCGGGCCGGTGACGGTGATCGGATGACCGAGGTAGTCGAGCCGGGCGAGCAGCTGAGGCGGCCGCGCAGGTCCCTCGGCACCGCCGATCTCGGCCAGCACTCCACCCTCGTTGGCGACCAGCCTGTCGGTCATCCCGTCCCAGCCCACTTTTGCGTAACCGACCGGGTCACCGCGTGCATTGACCAGGTGCAACATCGTCTTGCGGTTGTCGCTGGTGCGGATCCCGGTGGCCGCGAACACCTGGGTGCCGAGTGCACGGCTGAGCTGGGCGAGAGGCAGCAGCTCTGCAGTGCCCGGCGGTGCATCGTGACGGGCCTGCACCTCGACGACAGATGCGGACAGCGGGAGTCCGAGCCGAGCCGCCGCCCCCAGTGCGAACCGTGCGACGTTGGTCGAATGGCTCCGTAATCGGCGGTAGTTGGTCAGGCTCCGACTCGCAGCCGCACACGGCCGCCGCGGGACCAGGAACTGCGCCGAGGACTCCTTAGGCACCAGCCAGTAGGACTCCACGGTGCGCCACTCCCGGTCGGGCTCTGGGTCGACGACGGCGCGCAGCGCGGTCGACCGCGAGAAGGCCGGTGCCCACAACTGCTCGACGACATGGTCCAGAGGGTGACCGAGGCCCCCTGTCGGCGCCTGCCTCGTCCTCACGACCACTCCAGTGGCCGGCCGAGGAAGGCCTCGAGCCGCTCGTTGTGGGGCCGGTAGAACTCGGACAGCTCCGTCCGCACCGAGTCGGGCATCGGTGCCCGGGCACTCGCGTTGAACGTCTTGCGCATGGGCAGTTGCGTCGCCGGCAGTCCCAGGAATTCACACGTGGTCTCGAACGCCGACTGCACGTCGGAGTACATGTCCTCGCTGCGCAGCACCAGGAGCTGCTCACGGGGGAAGACCCGCATCCAGCCCAGCAACTGGGGCAGATAGACGCCGCGCTGCCGGTAGGCGTACCAGTCCCACGCATCGCTGTGGTAGTCCGGGTCGTTGCGCATCCGCTCGAGCTCATGCCTCGTGCGCCTCTCCTCGACGTCCAAGGCCTCGACGAACGAGAGCGGCTCGACTCCGTTCTGGACCCGCTCCTGGTAATGCGACCACGCCCGCTCGACGGGGTCCCGCACGAGCGCGATCGCCTTCACCGACGGGGCGACCGTGTGTACCCGCTCCGGGATCCGCTCATCCCACATGTAGAAAGGCGACGCCTCGCCGCTCTGGGGGCGATAGCCCAGGTGGCGCGCCCCCCTCTCGAGTCTGCCGTCGGTGTGGAAGTGCGAGCGGTACCACGCCTCACCTAGGTGCAGGTTGCGGAAGAAGTAGTCGGTGCTCTTTCGCCCGCGGACCTGCGGGTAAAGGCCGAGAACTCCCGGATGCATGAGGAGGTAGTTGAACAGCGACGTGGTTCCCCCGCGCTTGGTCCCGATCACCAGGAAGTCGGGCCGGCCGCGCCGCGCCGAGGTGGCGACCCCCCACTGCCGGGTCGTCCAGTTGGCGAGGTCCATCGCTGGTCGAGGCATGCGCTCCTTGAGCGCCGGTAGCTGTGACATGTCCCCTCATCCCCTCTTCCGGAACGGGAAGATGACGATCCCCTCCCGTTGCTTCAGGTCCACGGTCGTGAACTGGCCCCCGGCGACCAGCCAGCGGCGTGATACAGCGAGCGCCAGTACGCCCCAGGACCCGGTGAAGGCAGGCCGGAAGCGCCGTGACACCCGTCCCGTGCGGCTGTTCACGGCCAGCAGGTGCACCGAGTCGTCACGCCTGTAGGAGCCGTGGAAGCCCACGTAGGCGGTGCCCTGCGAGATCCGCACCGCCTGGCCATCACCCCCAAGGCGCACGCGCCACGCCGGTCGACCGGATGCCGTCCGCCACGCGACAGCCTGGTTGCCGACGCCGTCGGACGGCGAGCCACCGATCCCGGCGACCACCCGGCGGCCGTCGTCAGTGACGTCAATAGCGTTGACCACACCCGGAGTCCCCGCCGGGACGCCCGGGAAGCGCAGGACGGGGCCGGCCAGCCCTCCCGTCACCGCGTTCACGCTGCCGATCCCCGGACGGGCCGCCCCGTCGAGCGTCGAGAACCTGCCCCCGATGTAGAGCCGGCGGCGGTGCAGCCCGAGTGCACGCACGGTCCCTCCGGCCGCGGCGGTGAAGGTGTCGTCGACGGCGCCCGTCCGCGCGTCGGAGGCCACCACGCGGAGCCGCGCCATCCCCTGAGCGACGAGGAAGTCGCCGCCCGCGTAGAGCCGTCTCCCGCTACGGGCGAGCGCACGCACAGTCCCGTTGGTGTCGAGCACGAACGAAGGGTCCACGCTGCCGTCGGCCAGCGAGACCTTCGCTGTGTGGGCCCGAAGGCTGCTGCCGATCGCGGTGAAGGCACCGCCGACCCAGACGGACTTCGCCGATGCCTCGAGCGCGAGGACCTTGCCGTCGGTGTCGGCGCGCCAGCCGGCGAAGGGGCGCCCGGTGCGTAGCGAGAAGGCCGCCAGGTTGTGGCGCGGTATCGCGGCGCCGCGCCCGACCACGTGCGAGAAGTCGCCGCCCACGACGAGCATGTCACCAGCCACCGCGGTGGCATACACGGGGCCGTCGACGCCCCAGGCCCACGGAGCTGCAACGGAGGACGCTATTCGTGCAGAGGGCTCGCCGGCCGGTGCCTGCAAGACGCTCGAGACCGCCGAGATCAGCGCGGTGACGACGGTCATGCAAGCGCGGGTGGATCGCCGCCCGGAGCCTGCCATCATCGCAGCACTCCTGGGGCGGGGCCGCGAGTCCAGACCTCGTCGGCGATCTCGCGGGTGGTGCGGATGTGCGACGGCGTCGAGGCGCCAAAGACGACGGACTCGATCGCCGGGAACCCGGCCACCCACTCGAAGGCCTCGCGCGGCGACAGGGCACCGGAGGCGAACACCGACATCGCAATCGCCCGGAACTCCCGCTCCTCCAGGGCGGCGCGGTAACCCGCCGCGCCCCCGGACATCCGGAACTCGAGCTTGTTCATGTTGCTGCAGACGATGGGACTCTCGATGCCGACCCGCTCGAGCACCTCAAGCAGGCGCACCAGGTTCATCGTGATGTAGCCCGGCTCGGCGCCGTACCTCTTGCGCACGTGCTGGGCGAAGATCGCGAACGCCTCGTCGAAGCCGAGCCCGAGGAGCAGGTCGACGACGACGTTCTGGAGAAAGATCACGGGCGTGCGAACGCCGCGGAACATGCTCATCTCGGCGTCGATCAGCATCGTGATCATGCTCTCGACGTCCTTGCGCGCTACCGCCCGGCCCCCCTTCAGCGCTGTTGAGACGAGCCCGTCGTCGGGTAGGAACTTGCTGAGCGCACCGAGCATCCCGTAGTCGGTTACGGCGTTGGCGTACTTGTGTGCGTACGGCATGCACGGGTAGAAGGTGAAGCCGGCGTAGCGCTCTGGCTGGTCGCGCACGATCTCCACGATCTCGGCGACCCGCTCGTGGGTCGTGCACATGAAGGTCCGGATGCCCTCGTCGTAGGCTGCGTCGAGCACGCTCATGACCGCCTCGAGGTCCTGGAAGCGCATCGCCTGGGCGCGTGCCTTCTCCTCGGACATGTGGTTGACCCCGAAGAACTGGTTGTCCCCGAACAGGAGCCGGTCCATCACTTCCGGAGCATGTGTGAACATGGTCATCGGCGCTTGTCCCCCAGGGTTCGTCGAGCCTTCCCGGCGCTGCGGCGAAGGCCGCCGAGCGCTGTCATCGCAAGATCGCGCGCCTGGTCTGCGCGCGTCGTACGTCGAGTGCGGCGTGCGGGGGCCGACGTGGTCGCGGCGCCCGCCATGGCCCCACTCCCGTCAGCGAGCAGCATCTCGATCACCCGATCGGTCGCGGCCGCGGAGGCGAACGAGTTCATCCCTTGCGGCTCCCCAGGTCTGAGGTCCTGGAGCGCGCTGCGCACGAAGTAGTCGAGTTCGGCGCTGTACTCCTCGCCCCGTAGGTAGAACCAGACGGGCGGCGTGAGCTCAGTCGTGTACTTCACGTTCCACCCCGGCCGGTAGCCCTCAGGCGGAACTGCCGAGTCGCGCAGGTAGACCTGACACTCCTGGCGGTCGACGGTGATCCGGCCTTGGCTTCCCCACAGGGTCAGGCGGGTCGTCATCTTGCGGTAGGACTCGTCCGACCAATTCACGGACAGCTGCGCGCTCGCGCCGGCGTACTCGAGCGTCGAGTAGACCTCGTCCTCGGTGTCGGTGGAGTAGACGTGACCAAGCGTCGTGCCGCGCACCGCGGTCGGCTCACCGAGGATCCAGGTCATCAGGTCGAGCGGGTGTGCAGCGTAGTCGTAGAGACAGCCGCCCCCCTCGGACCGGCGCGAGCGCCAGGTGCTGCCGCGCGGCTGGAGGACGACCGGACCGTAGGCCTCGGCAAGCACGTGATGGATCGGGCCGATCGCATCCAGCTCCACGAGTCGGGCCGCCTCAGCGAACGCCGCGACGAAGCGGTTGTGGTAGCCGACCTGGCCGATCAGCCCCCGCTCATCCGCGAGTCGCGCGAGCTCGGCGGACTCGAGCGCCGAAAGCGTCAGCGGCTTCTCGCAGAAGACGTGGAGTCCACGCTCAAGTGCCGCACGCACCATCGGGAAGTGGGCTTTCGTCGGCGTGGCGATGACGACCGCATCGATGTCGACCGCGTCCAGCATCGCGACGTAGTCCTTGGCGAGATGGACGCCGGTGTGGGCGCCGAGGACGTCGAGCACGTAGCCGTTGGCGTCGCACACGACCTCGACCATGACCTGGGGGTGCGCGCGCAGGAGCGAAAGGTGGGAGAGGCCCATCTTGCCGACGCCCACCACGGCGACCCGCAGCAGTCTCGTCGACGCACGGGCATCATCGGTCGCGGTCTCCGGTCGGTCGAGGAACGTCGTCATGGCGGATATCTCAGCCGCAGGGACCGCTGGTCCGCGGCGAGATCGGACCGGATTACCCATTATTGATGGACGCCCGGGCACGCCGACGACCGACGCCGACCAGCTCGTCGAGGCGCAGGCGGCGGCGGTCGAGAAAGCAATAGCCGCCGAGGACCGCCACGACCAGCAGGCTCGAGACGACCAGTTGGGTAACGCCCTGTCCGGCGAGCAGCACGACACCGAGGGCAGGGACTGCCACGCACCCGACAACAGCAAGCATCGTCCCCGCGATGGCCCCCAGTGCCGGCGAGATGCCGATGCCCCGGCGCACCTGCCAGGCCGCAAGGACGGTGTCCAGCGCCATCGACATCGCCCAGATCACTGCCGCCCCCTCGATGCCGACCCTCGGGATCAGCACCAGGTTGCCGGTCACGTTGAAGCAGACGACGACCACCTTGTTGAAGGCGCCCCACCCGCTGTGCCCACTCATCAGCAGCAATGACTGCACGTTGCCGCCGGCGAGCACCACGATCGAGCCCAGGCTGAGGATCACCATCGAGGACGCGGCATCGGAGAATCCTGGACCGAGCCAGCTCAGGACGGTGGGCGAGAAGATCGCGAGCAACAGGTAGATCGGCGCACCCAGAAGCAGCACCCAGCGGGCGGTCGCGGTATAGAGCTCGGCCACCTCCTCGCGCCGGTTCTCGCCGAGCAGAGCGCTGAATCGGGGCGCCACGACAATGCGCAGAGCGGTCATGGCCACCACCCCGGCGGCGACGAACCTCGCAGCCGCGCCGTACACGCCCGCGGCGCTCGCGCCGAGCAGCGCACCGATCAGTAGGACGTCGATCCAGATGATCGTCTGCTCCATTGCCGCCATGACCGTGCGCGGACCGGAATAGCCCACTATCCGGCCCACCAGTGCGCGGTCCGGCCGCCACGATCCAGGGAGTGAGGGGTATCGGCGGCGCCGGATCATCCGCCCCAGGATCACCAGTGCGAGCGCGGCGCCGATCAGGCAACAAGCAGCCCACGTCCCGGAGACGGCCACCGCTCCACCGCCGAGCAGGCACACCAGCACCAGAGTGGCGGGGCGCAAGGCAGGAACCAGCACGTTGCCGATCCCGTTGAATGCGAGAACCCCCCCGAAGGCTCGAGTGGCCGCGAGTGCCACAGCCATCAGGCTCGCGACCGGCAGGAAGACCAGTGCCAGAGTGACTGAGTCGAGCAACTCCGACCCCTGGGCGCGAAACCTGAGCACCCAGATAGCCATCCAGATCGTGACGGCTACCGTGGGGATCACGACGGACAGCCCGCAAGTCACCACCAGCGCCGGCCTGACCCGGTCAGGTTCATGGCGCACGAGCCGGGGCAGTAGCCACACGGCTGTGGTATCGAGCCCGAACCTGGTAGCCGCCAGCGCGATCGTGAACACCGCGAGGGTCTGAAGGACGACTCCGGTGCCTTGCGGCCCGATGAGGCGGGCCAGCAGCAGGTTGAAGGCGAACCCGGCTAGGGCCGAGGTCGCCGCCCCCGCGAAGGTGATCGCCCCGCCACGGGCCGCCCGCCCCAGCTCGCTCGTCGACGCGGCGGGCGGGGGGGCGAAGGCGGTTTCAGATGCCATCAGCCGCGAGGGAGACATGCTTCTCCGCGGCATGACGTCGCCGGTGGCGCCAGGGGAAGCGACGGGGCCTCAGGTGCGCACGCGGAACCATCACGGAGCCCACTACCTCCGCGCCGACGCTCCTCAGCTCCTCCTCGAGCGAGCGGATCGCACCCAGCCTGGTGCGGCGGGTCTCCACGACGATCACCACGGCGCCCGTACGCCGCCCTGCTGCCAAGACTGTGGAACGCGGAGCCTTCGCTCCGAGCGCCACAACCACATGCTCCAACTGCTCCTCGGCGCTCCCGCGGGCGGGCGCCTTCCCCAGACGCACCGCGACATTCCCGACGGACGGCATCGGGCTCTGGACCGAGCGGCCGCCTTGGTCGGCGACCAGTGCAGCTGCGAGCTCCTCGTCCCCCTCGCTAAGGACCAGCCGCACCGGTCCGCCCCCGGCGGCCACGAGCCCCAGCGCCAGGTTGGCAGCGACTGTCGGGTGCTCGTGCGAGGTCAGGTCGACGACCGTCGTCGCTCGGGAACCGGAGCCGCGCAGGGCGAGCAAGCGTTCGGTCGCGCCTCGATACGCGTCGAGGTCGGTGGCCGGTGCCGGTACCGCACAGGCGCGATCGGACAGACGGGCCAGAAGCAGTCCACCGCGCGCCTTGCCGAGATCGGTGGGCGTCGTCAGGCGACGGTCGAGGGCATTGACGACGAAAGCCGCGATGATGCCCAGCACCAAACCGGCCGCGAGGCCGACCTGGACGAGCAGCCGGGTATGCGGCTGGACGGCCACGGCGTTGTCCTGGGCCTCGGTGATCACGTAGCCACCCGAGGTGTCGATGCTCGCGATCGCGTTCAACTGCTCGAGCAGACTGGTCAGCTGAGTCTCCAGGACCGTGCGCCTGCTGAGTGCGGCCGCCCGCTGGTTGGCCGAGGAGGCGGTGGCGATCGCCTTGAGGACGACGCTGAGCTCGGTGCTGACCTGCGTCTGCCTCTCGGAGAGCTGTTCGTTGATCCGGCCGACCTTGTCCTCCGCTGCGGCCGTCCGGGAGTCGACGAACGCCCGGCCCACCGCGTCGGCGCCGGCGAGCGACTCGTCGAGCGTCGATGCGGTGTAGGTGATCCGTGCGACTGTCGCCTCCGGAAGGACGGTCACCTCTGTAGAGCGGCGCACGTCGGCGATCGTGGTGCCGTTGCCCAGGTCCCCGGCCGCGTCGGTGAGGACGGCCGAGGATTTCGCCAGTTGTATCTCGGTGGCGGGGTCGATGAGGGCAGAGGCCGATCGCTGCATGTTGAACGGCTCGTCCGCGATGACGTTCAGGTTCACCACCGCAGTCGCTGTGTACGACGTCGGCGTGGTCACGGCGTAGGCCCCGGCCAGCACCGCGCCGGCGATGGTGAACCCGGCCACGACCAACCAACGACCCCTGACGATGGCCCAGTACCGGCCGAGCTCGAGCTGGCTGTTCTCTAGAGACTCCGACACGGCTTCTACCCCCACGATCTCTGCGGAGGGTCCAGCGTTCTCGGTCGATCCCGGCGAGACTCAGGATCCCGGTCCAAATACCCCAAACGGAGGATCCTCGTCCGTGCTCTCCGACGCGGTCCCACCGCGAGGACGATCCTCTCCCGCATGACCATGCCGTCGTCGCCGCCACCGCTGCTGCCCCGCTGGCCGCTGGTCGCGATCTTCGGACTCACCCCCGTCTGGTGGGCGGCGGGCCTGATCGACATGATCCTGATGCCGCTGGCGGTCGTGATGGCGGCGTACCTAGCCCAGTTCGGGCAGGCCCGCGTCCCCCGTGGCTTCGGGCTGTGGCTGCTGTTCTTGGTGTGGATGCTCTGCTCGATCGTCATGGTCGACACCCCGAACCACATGGTGGCCTTCCTCTACCGGGCCGGCATCTACCTCGGATCCACAGTCGTCTTCCTCTACGTCTACAACTTTCCACGGCGCGATGCCGCTCGGACGATCGCTGGCATCCTCACCGTCCATTGGCTCGCCGTCGTGGGCGGCGGGTTGCTGGGCACCGTGCTGCTCGGCACGGTCGTCAAGACCCCGGCTTTCTACCTGCTGCGCCAGGTGGCACCCGGCCTGGCCACTAATGACTTCATTAACCACATGGTCGTGCGACGTTTCGCGCAGTACAACCCGGATTCCTATTTGGGGGTCGCGGGGCGACCGAGCGCACCCTTTCTCTATGCCAACAACTGGGGCAACGTGTACTCGTTGCTGCTGCCGATCGTCATCGCCTACATGATGACCCTGCGCCGCAGCGACAACGCACGCGATCGGTTGGTCTTCTGGGTGCTGAGCGCGGTAGTCGCGATCTCGGTTGTCCCGGCCTCCTTCACGATGAACCGCGGCATGCTCATCGGTCTTGGAGTCGCTGCGGCGTGGGTCGCGCTGCGCATGGCTCTGCGCGGCAATTTGCCAGCCGTCGCGGCGATCCTGGTCCTGGCCGTGGCCGGGGGGCTCGCCTTCCAGCACCTGGCCGGCGCACGACTCGAGACGCGCCTCGAGGGACCCGGCACCTCCACCCGAGCCTCGCTCTACCAACAGTCGCTCGCGCTGGTGCCGGACTCACCGATCTTCGGTTACGGCGTACCGCCGACGAGCCAGGACCCGGATGCGCCGCCCGTGGGGACGCAGGGCCAGTTCTGGATGGTCCTGGTTTCCAACGGCCCGGTCGCCATCGCTGCCTTCATGGGGTTCTTCCTCGTCGCCTGGGTCCGGTCGCGGAACCGGCGCGATCCCCTGGGACTGGCCACCTCGACGCTGTGCCTGGTGTCGCTGGTGGAGCTCGGCTTCTACGGGGTGGTCCCCTACGGCCTGCCGATCATGATGACCGCTGCGGCGCTCGCGCTCCGCAGGGAGGACCCAGGACCCGCCGATCCACCGCTCCTCGCCGCCCGCAGCGACGAGTTCGAAGGCGCTCGATGAGGACCATGATGGTCGCCTCACCCGGGGGGCACCTCGACGAGCTGATCATCATGGCCGACCTGCTCGGCGTCGACACGACCAACGCGGTGTGGGTCACCGGACGCACGGCGCAGACCGAGTCGCTCCTCTCAGATCGCGAGGTAGTCTGGATGCCGCGAGTGGGCTCCGGACAGATGGCGAAGGCCGCACTCAGCCTTCCTTCCGTCCTGCGGCTGCACCATCGCCTCAAGCCCGACCGGCTCGTCAGCACCGGGGCGCTCTTCTCGACGCCGCACCTACTCGCCGCCCGTATGCGGGGTTGTGACACGTGGTTCATCGATAGCGCGACACGAGTGCTCGGACCGTCGTCGACCGGCAGGTTCGCACAGCGCCTCACGAGCGCTCGCCTCTTCGTACAAGGCACGGGATGGGGCGACAAGGCGTGGACGCCGGTCCCCAACGTCTTCGACGCTTTCGAGGCTACTCCGCGTCCCGACCCCGTCGTGGCCGGTGACCTCCGCACGGCGGTCGTCTCCCTCGGCACCGAGCTCTGGCCGTTCGACCGGGCAGTGAGCGCCTGCCGCCGGGTCCTCGAAGGACTGGATGTCTGCTGGCAGACCGGGACGACCGTCGCGCGTGACGACGAAGGCACGCAGCTCACGCAGTGGCTACCGGCCACGGAGTTGCACGCCGCCTTCGGCGCTGCCGACGTGGTGATCACCCACGCCGGCGTGGGATCGGTGCTTTCCGTGCTCCAACAGGGGAGGGTTCCGGTGATCTTGCCCCGTCGAGCGAGCGCAGGCGAGATGGTCGACGACCACCAGCTCGAGTTCGCGGCCACGATCGCCGCTCGGGGACTCGCGGTGTCGGTCGAGGCCGACGACCTGAGCGTCGACCACATCGTGCGGGCCGCCGCGCTAGCGGGGGATCGTCGTAAGCACGTTCAGATGCCGCGGCCCATCCGCTGAACCACCGACACGACCCGCGTCGCGGACAGCAGCCGCAACGAGATGGCCAAGGCGAGCCACGCCTTCACCTGTGTGGGGTCACGCCGCACGGCGCGGCGGACCCAGCTGCGCGCGAGCGCCCGATCACCGTGCGCCGCGCGGGCGAAGGCGATCTGGCTCGCGATCCGACCATGCGCCCTGCGGTCGCGCTGGAAGCCGGGGTGCTCGACATAGAGGTACTCGAGACCATCGGCGTAGGCGCCCCAACGGCCGAAGAAGTACGAGTCCTTGGACCAGGTCACCGACACCAGTGGTGAGTTGGCAACCAGGATCGGCGCGATTGCCGAGCTGCGCAGCAGCAGGTCGTAGTCCTCGCCGTAGCTGCCGGGAAGGTTCTCGTCGACGAGACCGAGATCGCCGAGCAGAGCGTCTCGGCGCAGCACAAACGTACTCGAATGCAGCCCCGCCATCCGGTCGCGGAGCAGCGCATCATGGGTCACCAAGCCGCAGGGAACGGGGCGGTCATGTTGGTGTCTTCCGTCGTCGAACGTCGCAGCGGTGCCCACCAGCACCGGCTGCTCCGGAACGGCGAACAGTGGCATCTGCGCCTTGAGCTTGCCCGGTAGCCAGTAGTCATCGTCGTCAAGGAAGGCCACGAAGTCGTGACCGGCCTCCAGGATGCCCGTGTTCCGCGCCCCCGCGAGACCGCGCGAACGCTGATTGGCGATGACGCGCAGGGTGCGTCGCTCCCTGGATGGGACATCGGGCACGAACGGCTCGCACGCGTCGAAGACGACGATGATCTCGATCTCGCCCGCATAGTCCTGATCGACCACGCTCCCAACGGCCCGGCGCATCAGCTCGGGCCGGTTGTGCGTCGGGACTACGACAGTGACGGGTGCGCATTTCGACACGTTGCTGACCTTCCGCTCGGAGTGGTGACCAACGTGCGACATCGCCGGGCGATCACCGGCACGAAGGGCAGCCAGTTGCCTGAAATTGGGGGATCCCCGATCGACGCCGTGCTAGGAGCTGCCAAGTCCGGACCGGTCGAGGTACTCGCCGTACGTGACCGCGGCCTGGACCTGCGAGACGACGCCCAACTTGCGCAGCACCGCCGCAACGTGGGACCGCACAGTGGACAGCGAGACGTCGAGCACGATGGCGATTTCCGCGACGCCGACACCGGCGTAGAGGAGCTCGATCACTTGTGTCTCACGCTCGGACAGCGACCGCACACGGGACCGCAGGGCGTCCATCTCGAGCACGCCGCGCCATGTCGCTCGAAGGGCCTCGACACGGTCCTCGTCCAGCAGTTGCTCACCGTGGGCCGCGCGCTCGAGGAGGTCGTGGAGGTCGTCGAGCGTGGTGGTGCTGGGGTAGACCGCGTCGACGCCCCGCTCGAGTGCCGCACCCCAGAGCGGGTTCGGGCCCTTGTGGGCGAGCAGCAGCCATCGCACCGCGACGTGATCCACGAGCCTGGCGACGTCGTCGACCTCGGACTCGACGGCCAGCTCGGCCAGCGCGATTCCCACGCCGCCCGGACGCGGCCGGATCACGGGAACGATCTCCGACTGCTTCGGCCAGTCCAAGGTCTGCACCAGAAAGCCCCGAGCGGCCAGCGCCACTCGGAGCGATTCGGCCACCAGCGGATGCTCGGCGCTCACGACGACCAAGGCCGTGGCTCCACCCACCGCAGCGTCCTCGCGCACCAATGCTGACTCCCCTCCCGGCATCAGAAGGTCGAGCGTCATTGCCCCACAGTGACGAGCCAGGGCTCGGTGCACCGAAGACGGCGTGGATCACACCCGATGTTGGGGATGGGCGACACCCGTCCTTTCAGCCGGTCCCCGCGGCGCAGCCGGAGGCTTCGGCGCGCATCCTCACGACGTACACCTGGAGGTGAGTAGAGGAGAGATCACTACGCTTCGCCCCTGGGCCGTGGCCAGGTCGTGCCAATCCGCGCACAGTGGCGGGCCTATGTCCGAGGCCCGCGGGTGCCGGGTGGGCGATCCGACGGCTGATGAGGGCCACCCTTCGGGGTCGCGGTCACTAGCGCCCGACTCGGCTCAGGTGGAGACGATCACCGACGACCCATGCCCGAAGAGCCCCTGGTTGGCGGTGATGCCCACTCGAGCACCCTCGACCTGTCGCCCCTCGGCCTGACCGCGCAGCTGCCAGGTGAGCTCGCAGACCTGGGCCAGGGCCTGGGCGGGGACCGCCTCGCCGAAGCAGGCCAGCCCGTCCGACGGGTTCACCGGGATCCGGCCGCCGATCGTGGTGTCGCCGGCGCGCAGCAGCTGCTCGGCCTCACCCCGCGGACACAGGCCGATGTCCTCGATCCAGTCAAGCTCCAGCGATGCCGGGGAGGGGGCGGCCCCGACTTCGGCCCCGACTTCCGGGCCACCAGCCCTGAGGGCGGCGCGGTCGCCGGCCGGCCCGCTGGCTCTCACGTCGACTCCGTCGTCCGAGGCCAGGCTCCGTGCGGTGAGTATCGCCAGGACCGCGAGCACCGTCACCAGGGCGACGAGACCCACGGAAAGCATGCGACGCGACGGCAGGGTGACAGTCATGACTGGCTCCTGGATGGGTCGACAACGTCTCGGGTCCACGCTCGAGGTTCAGACCCGCATTCTTCGGCGGACGCGCTTCAGCGCGGTCGGGCTCCGTGCCCGGGTCACCATATTGGGAAACTCCTCTCTCCAGTGCCGAGAGGGAGGGGCCGACTCCCGATGGTCGAGTCCTGCTGTCGCCTGGCCACGGGCCTGCACTCCCTCGGTCTCGGAGGTGCCGCTCCATGAACTGGTTCAACCTGTCCCTCATCGGAACCCGTCATCGCGCGGTCCGCCTCCTGCTGACGTCGCTCTTCGTGGTGGGAGCGCTGGCCGCGTTGGCCGCGACTGCGGGAGCTTTCTACCTACACCATCAGCTGAACAACCGGGTCGAGCGTATCGGAGGCGTCTTTGAGGGGCTCGAGGACCGACCGGTGCAGCCGAGCGCCGGCCCGGCTGCCAAGGCGATCAACATCCTGTTCATCGGCAGCGCGGGCGTGGCGACCACCGACGCAGAGGACAGCCTGGAGTGGCTCCCGCGACAGAGCGCCGACAGCGTGATGGTCCTGCACATCGAGGGGGACCGCTCGAGGGTCTCAGTGATCTCCATCCCGCACGACGCACTCATCGAGGCTCCGGTCCGCCGCGGCGTCACCACCGTCGAGGACGCCGTCTCCGGAGCGACACCGTCGACGGCGATCCAGACGGTGGAGGAGCTCACCGACGTCCGAATGAACCACCTCGCGGTCCTGGACTGGACTGGTCTGGAGGACGTCGTCGACGTGGCCGGAGTGACGCTCGACGAGCCGAGCGATCTGCACGATCCGATCCGTCAACAGGCTCTCATCGAGCAGCTTGTCTCTCGCGTCCTGACCTCGGCCTCGAGTCGCGACGTACTGGGCCTGCGCGAGCAGAGGGAGGCGATCACCGGGCACCTGAGCGTCGACGAGGACTGGTCCAGCACGGACATGGTCGACCTGGCCATGTCACTGCGCGAGCTCGAGGGCGACGACGTGGACTACCTGTCCGCTCCTGTGGTCCACCACGGCTCGGACGGGGGGATCAAGCGACTCGACGAGACGGCGGGACGCCAGCTCTGGGCTGCGGTGCGCGACGACGCGGGCATCCGAGAGAGCGCAGACCGCCTGCCCGACTGATCTGGCTGCTGCGGCTCAGGACGGGGACCGGCCGTGGCGCAGTGCGTCGTACATCGCGATCGCGGCCACTTGTGAGTGGACGCCGAGCTTGACGAGGATCGAGTGCACCTGGCTGCGCACCGTCTGCTCGGAGACGCCGAAGAGCTCCGCGATCGACGGCACGGAGTCACCGGCGTAGAGGAGGCGCAGGACCGTGCGCTCGCGCGGGGTGAGCGACCCCATCCGGGCGAGCAGCCGGTCATGCTCCCCGCGGGTCATCCGCCAGGCCCTCACCAGCTCCGCCCGGGTGGTGTCGTCCATCAGCGAGCGTCCCGCCAGGACGACACCCAGCACCGACGAGAGCTCGGCCAGGACGGTCGACTCCGGAAGCACCTCGCGCGCGGACGCCTCGAGAGCCGCCCCCCACTCGGCCCCAGGAGCCGTCGAGGTGAGCACGATGCTCGGTCCCGGGACGGCGCCCAGCCAGGAGCAGACCCGCTCCACGGCCTCGGGTGACTCCAGGTCACTCAGGATCACCACGATGTCGGGCCGGGCCCGACGCCATTCCCGCGCGAGCGTGTGGGTCGTGACCCCACCACCGAGGACCCGCACCACCGAGATCCCGTGGCCGGCCAGTGCGGCGCCAACCGTCTCACCGATGAGCGACAACCGCGCGAGGATCAGCACCCGGGGAGCGACCGCGTCACGATCGACCATCGTCCTCACCATCGTCACGGACCGCTGTGGAGTCGACGGCCAGCGCCTGTGCGGGGCGGGCGGCCGCGGAGGACAGACTGCCGCGGCGTGACGTGCCGCGGCGCAGGAGGCCCCCCGTAGACCCAGAATTGGGGAGTCCACAGGACCTGCGTCCGTCGCCCCTCAGGTGGAGACGATCACCGACGACCCATGCCCGAAGAGCCCCTGGTTGGCGGTGATGCCCACCCGGGCACCCTCGACCTGTCGCCCCTCGGCCTGACCGCGCAGCTGCCAGGTGAGCTCGCAGACCTGGGCCAGGGCCTGGGCGGGGACCGCCTCGCCGAAGCAGGCCAGTCCGCCCGAGGGGTTCACCGGGATCCGGCCGCCGATCGTGGTGTCGCCGGCGCGCAGCAGCTGCTCGGCCTCACCCCGCGGACACAGGCCGATGTCCTCGATCCAGTCGAGCTCCAGCGCGGTGGAGAGGTCGTAGACCTCCGCGACCGAGACGTCCTCGGGGCCGAGCCCGGCCTCCTCGTAGGCAGCGTCCGCGATCGACTCCTTGAACGTCCGCGCCGCCGCCGGCACGGTGGCGGCCGAGTCGGTGGAGAAGTTCGGCATGTCCATGATCGTCTGCGGGAACGTCGGCGTGACCGTGGAGATCGCGCGGATCCGCACCGGGTCCGCCAGTCCGTGACGTCGCGCGTAGTCCATCGAGGTGAGCACCACCGCCGCTCCCCCGTCGGAGGTCGCGCAGATGTCGAGCAGGTGCAGCGGGTCCGAGACGACCGCCGAGGCCAGCACGTCCTCGACCGACACCTCCTTGCGGTAGCGCGCGTTGGGGTTGGCCAGCCCGTGGCGGGCGTTCTTGACCTTGACCGCCGCGAAGTCCGCCGTCGTGGCGCCGTAGAGGTCGATCCGGCGGCGAGCGTTGAGCGCGAAGTAGGCCGGGTTGGTCATCCCGACCAGCCGGAAGCGCAGCCAGTCCGGATCGTCCCACCGCTCCCCCGCGTTGGGCGCGAGGAAGCCCTTCGGCGTGGTGTCGGCGCCGACGACCAGCGCCACCTCGCACTGACCGGCCAGGATCCGGGAGCGAGCCGTGTCCAGCGCCTGCGCACCCGTCGCGCACGCGGCGTACGACGTGGCGACGCGCGCGCCGTTCCAGCCCAGCGCCTGGGCGAACGTCGCCCCGGCCACATAGCCGCCGTAGCCGTTGCGGACGGTCTCGCCGCCCACGACCAGCTCGACGTCCTTCCAGTCCACCCCGGCGTCAGCCAGCGCCGCCCGCGCCGCGTGCACGCCGTACGTCACGAACGAGCGGCCCCACTTGCCCCACGGGTGCATGCCCACACCCATCACGGCGACGTCGCTGCTCATGCCGCACCTTCTTCCGTCTGGCCCGTGCTTGTCCGATCCGTCGCCACCGGCTTCCAGCGCCAGATGGTGCGCTCCCCCGACTCGTCGACGTACAGCGTCTCGACGACCAGCTCGACCGGAGAGCCCACCTGCACGTCGTCGACGCCGTAGCCCTGCGCGAGCTGGCCGAGCACGACGATGCCCTCGGGCAGCGCGACCGCTGCGATCCCGAACGGCTGGTAGGGATCGTGCGCGGGGATGTAGGGCGGCGGCGGCTGGTACTGCGCGTCGGTGTAGGACCACACGGTGCCGGTGCGCGCGAACTCGTAGTCGTCGAACTCTTCGCCCGCACAGCCAGGATTGCGGCAGAAGACCTGCTCGCGGGGGAAGTAGACGGTGCCGCAGTCGCGGCACCGGGTGCCGAGCAGCGCGGGTCGCTCACCTGTGGTGAACCAGCCCTCGATCGCAGGGGTCGCAGTCATGCCCCGGAGTATGCCGGGACGGACGCGTCGGGGCCCCCGCGATCCCGCTCGGTGGATCAGTCCGTGCCGTGCGCGGCGATGAACGCCAAGATCGCCTCGGACAGCTCGGGGCGGCACACGATCAGGTCGGGCAGCGAGACGTCGTCCTGGTTGTAGACCAGCGGGGAGCCGTCGACGCGGGAGGTGAACAGCCCTGCCGCGCGGGCCACGGCGACGGGAGCGGCGGAGTCCCACTCGTACTGTCCACCGGCGTGCACGTAGGCGTCGGCGACATCGCGCACGACCGTCATCATCTTCACCCCGGCCGAGCCCATCGGGACCAGCTCGGCGTCCAGCTCGGTCGCGAGCGCCTGCACGAAGGCCGGCGGCCGGGTCCGCGAGACCGCGATCCGGGGCCGCTGCGACGTGCGCGGAGGTACGACGGGAGCCTGGCCGGTGTTGAACGTCTCGCCGAGCACCGGCTGGGCCACGGCTCCGGCGATGAGCTCGCCACCGTCGGCGGAGCGCTGCCACAGCGCCACGTGCACGGCCCAGTCGTCGCGCGGGACCTCGGAGAACTCGCGGGTGCCGTCGAGCGGGTCGACGATCCAGACCCGGTCCGCAGCCAGCCGCGCCTTGTCGTCCTTGCCCTCCTCCGACAGCACGCTGTCGTCCGGGCGGTGCTCGGCCAGCAGCTGCATCAGCAGCTCATGGGCGGCCCGGTCACCGGCGTCCTTGAGCTCCTTGCCCTCCAGCCCCTGGCCGCGCACCTCGAGGAGCAGGTCACCGGCGACGGTTGCGAGCCAGGTGGCGAGGACGTGGTCGTTCGTCGCGGCCTCAGCGGGCGGCGTACCGGGAGCGAAAGTCACGCACTCACCCTAACGTGGGCAGCGGCTGGTAGACGCGCAGCCAGTCGACCTGCATCCGCACGCTCGAGGCCCCCGGCGGCAGCACCGGGTCCCGGCCCGCCACGTCGGTGTGCACGTGCGTCTGGAACCCCGGCCACATCGGGCCCTTCGGCACCCGGCTCAGGTCCTCCTCGACATGGATCACCCGGCCGTCGAGCACATAGGTGATCTCGGTGGGTGTCCACCGGACGCTCGCCACGTGCCAGCGGGTGAAGTCGCCCGACACGATCGTCTGCTGCATCTGGTGGTCGTCCTCGGTGCCGTGGTGGGTGGTCACCGCCATCTGCTGGCGGGTCCCCCAGGTCTCGAAGATCTCCCAGTAGTTGATCTCGGGCGGCCAGCCGACGCCGGGATAGAGCAGCGCGGTGCCGGACACGCCCGCCCCGGGGTCGAAGCGGATCCTGGCGTCCCAGCGTCCGTGCTCGAGGTTGGCGTCCTCCCAGCTCCACGCGCCGACCCCGCCGCTGAGCCAGCGTCCCTGCTCGTCGGTATGGTTCTCCAAGGTGAGCACGCCCCCGCCCACCTGCACCCGATCGGGGTCCCACACCGTGGCGGGGCAGCAGCCCGGGACTCCTTCGTAGACCGACCACCGATCGGGGTCGAGCCACCAGAACTCCTCGGAGGCGACCAGCTGCCACCACACGGGCCCGCGGGTCAGCGGCCCCGGAGCCTCGGCGGGCGTCGATCCCGCCACCTGCCCCACTCCCCACGACAGGGAGAGGACGATCACGAGGAGCACAGGCGTGACGCGGCGCCCTAGACGGCGTTGTCGTCTCGGAGGACGCAATGAGGTGACAGAGTGCACGGTGGAGTCCTAGGGGTCGAGGGGGTGGGCGGTGGATCGGCTGTCCGCCTTGGTCTGGCCCGACGGTGAGGGGGGCACCCGCCTAAGGCGGACCGACGGGGTGGTCCCGCCGGGCGCGGAGCGGTACGTCGCGGTCCCCCACGTCGACGACCCGAGGTTCCTGCTGCCCCTCGACACCCCGGCGGTGGCCCGCGCTCGCCTGCTGCGCCGCTACAACCACCTGCGCACGGACACCCGACGGATCCTGCGGCTCGGCCTGGCTGCGGGCGTGAGGGTCGGCCTGCCACCCCAGCGGGCGGGGCGAAACCTGCTCCACGCGGAGCCCCCGACGCACGGGCGCACCCTGCTGGAGACCGTGGCCGAGGCCCTGGGGGTCGACGAGGCGCTGGTGCTCTCGACAGGCATCCGACCGGGCTCGCGGGTCACCCTCAACGTCACCGACAGCACCGGTGAGGCCCGCGCCTTCGTCAAGGTCGTCGCCGACGCCGACGACCGCGCAGCGCTGCTGCGAGAGCACGCGTTCCTGGCCGACTTCGCGGCCCGGGCCGTGCCCGGGCTGCTGGTGCCACGACCGCTCTTCCTGCTCGAGTGGGGGGCGTCGCTGGTGCTCGGCGTCGACCCGCTCCCCGACGACGTACGGCGGGTCAGCCCACGCCACGCCGCGCGCACCCACCCCTGGCTCGAGGCGATGACCGCCGCGCGTCCCCGCAACACGCTGCCCCTCGACGAGTCCCCTTGGCTGGCCGACCTGGCCCGCGACGCCGAGCGGCTGCCCGCGGAGTGGGCCGCGGTGCGCACCGAGGTCGAGGCGGCGACAGAGCGCTGGGCCGCGAACGCGCTGCCCCACGGCGTACGCCACGGCGACTGGTCGCCGTGGAACATGGCCTGGACCGGCGCCGCGACCCTGGCGCTGTGGGACTGGGAGTTCGGCCATCGGATGGCTCCTCTCGGTCTCGACCGCTGGAACTGGCGCTACACCTACGAGACGAGCGTGCGGGGCTTCCCCGCCGATCGAGCGGCCGGCAGACTCCGCGCCGCCGCCGCTCTGGCCCGGTCCCAGGAGCCGGATGCACCGCTGCTGGCGGAGCTGTTCCTGCTCGACATGCTGGTGCGCCGGGCCGGCCAGGCGGCGGCCGGCAACGACGCCTCGGCCGGCCACGCCCGGGCCCTGCTGGCTCAGCGCCCGACGACCACCGAGGCCGAGCGCACCGAGACCACCTGATTGCCGGCCGGGTCGCTCACCCGCACCCGGTAGAACACCTCCTGACCGGCGCTGACGCCGGTGTCGCGGACCGTGAACGTCTCCGTGGCGTACGGCGCGGACTCGCTGTCGACGACCGCGATCGGGTCGGTGAGCCCCCAGCCGCGGAAGACCTCGTAGCGCAGGTCGACGTCGTCGCGGTCGGCGCCCTCGAGCACCGACACGTCGACGTAGCGGCACCCCGAGCAGCTCTTCGCCGAGGGCCACGCGGCCCGCTCCGGGGCCGCGCTGCCCGTGGCGAAGCGCGCCAGGTTGGCCTGCGCGGTGCCGTTGACCCGGGAGAAGCCGCCGCCCATCACGAGGTGGGTGCCGTCGGTGGCCAGCGCCCGCGAGAGCAGCATCGTGTTCGGCGAGCCACCGGTGCCCGACGTCTGCACGAAGTAGGGCTTCATGATCCCGGTGGTGCGGTTGATGGCATGGATCGCGAGATAGGTGCGGGGAGCCGTCTCGGGCATCCCCCCTGCCCCGGCGCAGTCGTGGGCGTGGGAGGCGACGTAGAGGTCGTTGCCGACGGCCTGCAGCCCGAACGTGTCGCCGTAGCACCGGGCATACCAGTTGACGGCTCCGGTGCTCGCCTCGAGGGAGTAGACCCCCTCCTTGCGGTCGAGGCTGCCGGCCTGGTCGTCACGGGCCCCGAGGTAGACCGTGCTGCCGACCACCTCGAGCGTGGTGCCCCAGTTGGTCGAGGCGAGGAGGTAGTCGGCGCGCCAGTTGGGGACGTTCGCGCCGGTGGTGGAGCTGACGGCGATGAAGCCCTGGGCCGCCACACCGTTGACCTTGCGGAAGGTGCCCGTCATGAAGACCCGGTTGCCGCCACCGGCCACCGCGAGCGCGGTGACGCGCAGCGCCTCGTTGACGACGTTGTCGCTGATCTTGGGCTCCCACGCCGTCACGCTGTTGTCGCGCAGGTCGAAGGCGGCAGCGTCACGTCGCGTCGTCCAGTTGGCGCGGGCGAAGTTGCCTCCCACATAGAGCGTGTTGCCGTCCGGGGAGACCGCCAGCGCACGGACCGTGCCGTCGACGCCGTTCCAGCCCACCTGCCCCAGGAAGGCCCCCGTCGCCGCGTCGAACTTCGCGACGTGCTCGGCCTTCTGGCCGTTGATGCGGTTGAAGTCACCGCCCACGTAGAGCGTCTTGCCGTCCGGGGACAGCGCCATGGCGTGCACCGTCGCGGGCCCGTTGGTGTAGTCGTTGGTCAGCTGCGGCGCGAACGACGAGAGGGGCGCCCCCGTGGCCGCGTCGAAGGCGGCCAGGTGGGCCTGGCCGGTCTCGCTCGTGCCCTCGGCGGCCCCGGTCGGGCGGGTCGAGGTGAAGCCCCCACCCGCGTAGATCCTCCCGCCGGCCATCTCGAGGGCCCAGACGGGGCCGTTGGTCTGGCCCATGCTGGTGGCGCTGCCACGGAAGATCGTGTGCTCGGGGTCGTAGGCCGCCGCCGGTGGCGCGGCCAGCAGGGCCAGGCCCACGACCAGGGCGAAGAGAGCAGCCAGGGGCCTGGACAGGCGTGGAGGAAGGGGGCGGGACGGTGGCATGGCGCACTTCCTTGCGGGAGGACGGACGGGACTGGTGATCGGGCTGGTCATGACCACCACACGGGAGTGTCGAGCAGCTCGGCGAGCTCCTCGTTGTGGGTGGCGTAGTGGGCCTGCAGCGCATAGGCGCTGACGGCATCGATCTGCTCGCGCTCGCGGACCGCGTTGCGCTTGCGGCCGGTGAGAGGGGTCGGCGTCAGTCCCGAGAACTCCTGGATCCGGAGCAGCGTGGCGTCGGCGTCGGCGTAGAGGTCCTCGCTGCGCAGCACCAGGACGCGGTCGCGCCCGAGGGCGTCGAACCAGCGGCTCACCTGTCCGGCGTACTCGCCGCGGGTCCGGTAGGAGTACCAGTCCCAGGGCCGGCTGTAGTAGTGCGGCTCGTCGGCCATCCGCTGCTCCTCCCCTGCCAGCCGGCCCTCCTCGGCCCGCAGCGCGTCGCGGAAGCTGAGCGTCTCGACTCCGGCGCGACAGCGTTCGAGGTAGTGCGAGAAGGCCCGCTCGACCGGGTCACGCAGCAGCACCACGACCTTGGCCTGCGGGAGCTGGGCCGCCGCGCGCTCGGCGACCCGAGGGTCGAAGAGATAGAAGGGGCTCGCCTCCAGGGAGAGTGCCCCGCCGTGCCGGGCCGCGTGCCGGCTGCGGGCCAGACGCGTGGGGAAGTGCCCGAGATACCACTCCGGCCCTCGGTCGAAGTGCTGGTAGAAGTAGTGGCTGCTCTTGAGGTGCTTGGCGGCCGGCACCATCGCCATCACCTGGGGATGTCCGAGCAGCGTGGACCAGACGAAGGTCGTTCCACCCCGCTTGGTGCCCACGACGAGCAGGCCGGGACCCTCGCGGAGTCCGGCTGTCGCCGTCGTGAGCCGGCGTACTCCCGCCTCCGCCACCGTCTTCGCGAGGGCGGGCGTGGCTGCCTTGGCGATCTGCACCGCGCGCCCGTCGGTGGTGCCGCGCACCGGCTCCCCCCGGGTGAGCGGCCGGCGCCCCGTCGGGGCAGACGCCAGGGACCGGGTCATCGTCTTCTCCTCATCAGGTCCTGCAGGTCGTCGAGCTGGAGGGCCACGCGCCAGCGACGCAGCAGCGTCACGTAGACCGTCATCGAGACCACGGCGTAGGCCAGGAACCACCCCCAGCTGGGCTCGGCCACGATGCGGACCACGAGCCCGGGCACGCCGAACGCTGCGGTTGCGGCGGCACCGGCGAGCAGCACGCCGCGCCACGGCGGGACCACCCCGATCGCCCGCCGCCCGCGCACCACGCAGAGCACCGAGTCGACGGTCAGCGCGCTCGCCCACGCGATGGCGGCGCCGGTCAGGCCGAGCACCGGGATCAGCACCAGGTTGAGCACGATGTTGAGCGTCAGCGAGACGGCGGTGTTGCCGGCGGTCACTCGGCTCAGTCCCGCCATCAGCAGCACCGAGTTGATGTTGCCGAGCGCGAGGTAGCCCAGTATCCCCAGCGCCATCACGCTCATGGCGGTCGCTGCCACGAGGAAGTCCTCACCGACCAGACCCATCGCGAGCGGCGCGAAGGAGGCGAGGGCCAGGAACATCGGCCAGGACAGCAGCACCAGCCAGACCGAGGAGAGCGCATAGACGCCCTGCACGCGGTCCAGCTCACCACGCGAGTACGACGCGGCGAGCGTCGGCGCGGTCCCGACGCGCAGCGCCTCCATCGCCATCGTGCCGGAGGTGATGAACCGGCTCGCGGCGGCATAGGCACCGGCCGCGGCCGGACCGAGCATCAGCCCCACGATGATCACGTCGATCCAGACGATGCCGATCTCGAACATCGAGGCCAGTCCGCGGGGCAGGTTGAAGCGCCACACCTCCGCCCACACCTCGCGCCGGGGTCGGGCGGGAGCACCCGGCAGCCGCAGTCCGCGACGGGCGGCCAGGAGCACGTAGGCGAGTGCGACCACGTCCATCGTGAGCAGCGGGAGAGCCCAGCTCCACAGCAGCAGGGTGCCGTCGTCGCCCGCACCCCACAGGGCGACCACCAGCAGCAACCGACTCGTGGGCAGCCACACCTGGTAGAGCAGCACGAAGGGGCGCAGGCTTCCGAAGGAGCGGGTGCCGTTGAGGCAGGCCTGGCCGACCGCGGACAGCACGAGGGTGGCGGCCAGCACCCGGAGGAAGCCGGTGGCCAGCTCCACGTCATCGGGGGCGAAGGCGCGTGCCAGGTCTGCACTGGCCCAGGTCAGGCCGCCTGCGAGCAGCAGGCTCCAGCCGAGCACCGGCCACAGCCCGGCCCGCACCGACTCCCAGGCGTCGCGGTGGGCGTGCACGGCCCGATTGGCTGCCAGGCTCCGCAGCATCCCCGTGTCGCTGCCCAGCAGGGCAGCGCCGTTGAGGATCATGAAGACCGCGACGGCACCGAAGAAGAGGCCGGAGAGGTGTGCGCCGAAGAGCCGGCCGACCGCGAGCGTGAGCGCGAACCCGGCGACGGCGGCATACATCGCGCCCACGAGCGTGATGGCACCGCCGCGAGCGAGCTGACGCCGCTCCCCCGGGGCTCCCTGCCACCCGTCGTCCGGCACGGCCCGATCGGCGAGCCGCGGAGCGCTAGATGCCACGGCCGCGAGCATGGAGCGTCTCCTGGAGCCATCCCGCGCTCACGAGCCCGCTCAGCACCAGAGCGGTGAGCGCCAGCCGCGGCTCCCGCGGTCGGTCGGCCCAACCGCGACGCAGCCAGCGTGTCGACTCGCGACGCTGTCCCATGGCGGCGTGGGCGAAGGCGATCTGACCGTGGATGCGGGCCCGCCCCCGAGGAGAGGTGGCAAACTCCGGATAGCGCTCGAGGACCACCGCGAGGGCATCCGCGATCGTCTGCCACCGGCTGAAGAAGAACGACCCGCCGTTCCAGTGGATGTCGGCGACCACCTCCTCGACCAGGCGCAGCGTGCCGTGCCGGGCCAGGCGCAGCAGGAGGTCGTAGTCCTCGGCATAGCCGCCCGGGATCGTCTCGTCCCAGCCGCCGATCCGGTCGAGTGTCTCGCGCCGGTAGAGCATGGCGGAGGGGTGCAGCTCCATCACCCGGTCATCGAGCAGGTCGTTGAGGAGAACCTCGTGCCGCGGGGCGCGTCGGACGACGCTGCCCTCGCCACGGACGATGCGCACGCTGCCCCCCACGGCGACCGACTCGGGGTGGCGGCCCAGCTCTGCGACCTGGACCTGCAGCCGACCGGGCAGCCAGACGTCGTCGTCGTCGCAGGTCGCGACCAGATCAGCCGTGGTCAGGGCGAGGGCGCTGTTGCGGGCCCCCGCCACGCCGGGCGAGCGGTGGTTCTCCACGATCTCGAGGCACTGGCGGGAGGGGACCCGAGGAGCAGGCAGCTCGGCGTCCGTGGGCACTCCTCCGTCGAAGACGACGATCACCTGGACGGGCCCGGCGTAGTCCTGGGTCCAGATCGCGTCCAGCGCCCGCCGCAGCAGGGGGAGCCGGTCGCGGCTCGCGACGATGACCGAGACCGGGGGGAGGCCGGTCTGCTGCCCGCTCATCGGCGGGTCGCAGCCCGGCGCGGGACGGTCACGACGCCCAGACAGGGCACCCCCAGCAGCTCGAGACGGGCGCCCGCCTCCTCGACCTGGGCGAGGGTGGTGCGCCCGGTGGCCGCCACCAGCAGCGCGCCGTCGCAGCTCCGCGCGGTCTGCAGACCGTCGGTCAGCCGGCAGTCGAACGGCACGACCTGGATCTCACTGCCGGAGGAGGCGCCGGCCATCGCCCCGCGGATCTGCTGGAGCAGCTCCTCGTTGTGGCGAAAGAGCATGGCGGCGCCGAGCCGGTGCCTGTTCCGACCCTCGGGGAGCGGGAAGCTCTCCAGGAGGCCGACCGTGGCCATCATCCCCGCCCCGGAGCTGTCCAGGCGTCCCAGGTCGCGCAGACCGGCCGGGAGCGGGAGGCCAGGACGCACGCGGGGGCTGCGGGCCTCGAGAAGGTAGGCCAGGGCGGCCGCCAGGAGCAGCCCCCCGAGGCCGCCGGCCACGGGGAACGCCGCCCGGTTCACGCCTCCCTGCTCAGCCTGGCCGGCGGCGCCCTCGGCGACCTCGCCCGGGTCGACGACCGTCCGGTTCAGGGCCTGTCGCTGACGCCGCAGCTCGGGGACCTCCCACTCCGGCGCGGTGAGGATGAGCTTCTGCACCACGTCGATCTGGGCCTGCCAGTTCGCCCGTGCATCACGCTCGGCGACCTCGAGGTAGATCCGGGCGGCGGTGTCGGCGCCGGCCTCGGCCAGAGCGGCGGAGTCGGCGGAGTAGCCGAAGTCCACGAAGGAGGTGTTCTCGCGCGCGGTGACGGTGAGTCGCTGCGCCACGACGTCGGGCCCCTCCTCGCCGAGCTCCTCGGCGATCGCGGTGAGCGTGCTGCGGGTGGTCGCCAGGCCGACCTGGTCATCGGCCCAGCTGGTGGGCGCCGACATCTGGCCCACCGGGACCAGGCCGCTGCCCAAGCGGACCGCGGCTGTGGCGCTGTACGTCGTGGGGACCAGCGTGCCGAGAGCCAGGCCGGCGGCGACTCCCCAGAGGAGTCCGACCACGAGGAGATACCACCGCGAGGTCATCGACGGCACGATGCTGGTCATCGGCACGAGGCGCTCGGTCGCCGGGGGTGGGGTCCAGTCGGGTCGGGAATCAAGGTGCAGGACGCTCATGCGCGTCCTCCTTCCTGGTGAGGGCCAGCGCATGCGGATCGCGCGTGCGGTGGAAGCCGGAGACGGCAAGCGAGAAGAGGGCGACGGCGAGAGGCACGGGCAGCACCTCGTAGAACGCGATCTGGACCAGCAGGACCAGACCGGTGGCGTGCAGCCAGACGTCGTGGGAGCGACCCGACGCGGGACGGGCATGCCACCAGATGGTCAGCATCGCGGCCACGAACAGTGCTGCTCCGACGAACCCCTGCGAGACGAGGATCGTCCAGAGCTGGCCGTGCGTGCCGATCGAGACGTCGTTGCTGTCGGCGAGGCCCTGCGAGGACTGTGGAGCTCCGTAGCCGAAGAACGGCGACCGGACGGCGAGCCCCAGAGCCGCGTCGTAGAGCGTCTCCCGCGTGCTTGTGTTGGTGTGGGTGAAGCGCGCCGTGACGACGCGGTTGACCTCGGGGACGAAGGTGTACAGCGCTGCTGCCACCAGCCCGCACCCCGCCACGCCGACGAGCACGTGCCAGCGTCCGACCGCGGCGCGGCGGAGGAGGACGTAGGCCACTGCGACCCCGATGCTGATCCAGCAGCCCCGGTTCAGCGACACCAGGACCGGCACCAGCGAGAGGGCGAGCAGGGCCCCGATCACCAGGCGCGACCGGCGGCTGGGGGCGGTCAGCCAGGAATGGACGGCGACGGGGGTCAGGATGCCCACGGCGGCTCCCCAGTCGTTGGTGTAGGCGAAGAGCGGGCTGGGACGCGGCACGCCGTAGAGCCGGTCCCACTCGGAGAACTCCGGGTGCGTCAGGGCCACCACGAACGGGTCGCTGGCCCCCACTCGGCTGAGCAGCGCCTGCAGCGGGCTGGTGAACTCGAAGTTGGCGACCAGCACGCCCGGCACCGCGAGCAGCACGGCGCTCGCCCACAGCACGGTCAGCCAGCCGGTCACCCGCCACGGCTCCAAGCCCCGCCGCAGCGCGTTCCAGACGAAGAGCGCGAAGACCGCGACGGCCAGGTAGAGCAGCAGCCGAAGCGTGTAGGCCGCCGCGTAGCGCACGGTGGTGAGCATCAACGCGGAGACCAGCACCCACCCGAGGAAGAGCACCAGCACGCCGTAGCCCGGCGGCAGGGCGAGACCTCGACGGTTGCGATAGAGCCAGACCGCGACCGGCGCGGCCAGCACCGGCCACGCGGGGAACTGCACGCCGAGCGCCCACCACAGCGGATAGCCCACGAGGAGCAGTGCCACCGGCAGCGCAGCTCGGTCGACCACCCGCTCACGCGGGAACATCGGGGCGCTCATCAGGCGCTCACCGGGACCGCTCCGGTCTCACGCACCCGGCGCGCCGGGACGCCGGCGTAGACGCCCCCGGGCGGGCAGGTCCCGGTGACCACGGCGCCCGCGGCGACCACGCAGCCGTCGCCGATCCGCGCGCCGGGCAGCACCGTGACCCGCGCCCCGAGCCAGACCCGGTCGCCGATGGTGGTGGTGCGGTAGGTCGACCGGGTCGACGCCGAGCCGTCGGTCAGGTCGTGCGTGGCGGTCAGCACCATCACCTCGGGCCCGAGGTGGCACCGCTCGCCGATCTCGATGCGGCCCTGGGCGACGTCGAGGTAGCACGCGTGGTTGAGGAACGTGCCGCGGCCGATGTGCAGGTCGCGCCCGGTGATCCGGGTCCCGCTGAAGATGTTGGGGGTCCGGACATCGAGCCCGAGCGCACGGTAGAGCGCCCAGCGCACCGGGCGGGGCACCAGGCCCGAGCCGGCCACCAGGTCGAGGACGAGGTGGCGCCAGGCCATGGCGAGGTCGAGGCGCAGCCCACGGACGATGCTCATCGCGTCACCCGGGACTTCCAGGTCCTGCGCAGCGAGGATCGACGCAGCGGGCGCGCGCCGTCGAGCTGATCCAGCTCCTGCGCCAACCGGACGCGCGAGAGCAGGAGAGGTGAAGCCTCGACGACCTCCTGGCGGCCGTGGACGGGGCCGGTGCTCAGGAGGCCGTCGAGGACACTGTGGAAGCCGGCCTCGTCACCGGCCAGGCGGACGACGCCGGCGCGCGCGACGGTCGTCGCGAACCGGAGCTGGTGGTCGTCCACGTGCTCCCCCAGTGCGGGGTCGCGGGGCACGCACAGCGGGACGTGACCGTGGGTCTGCGCATCCATGATCGTGCCGGGACCGCCGTGACACACGACGGCACGCGCGGCGCCGAGGAGGTGCTGGATCTCGGAGTGGCGCAGGAAGCCATGCCCCTCCGCGGTGCGGGGGGATCGGCTGGCACCGTGCTGGATGACGACGTGGGCGTCCGCGGCGAGCCGTCCGGCGGCGGTGTCGGCCCACTCCACCAGACGGTCGAATCGATGGTGGTCGGTCCCCAGCAGGACCACGACGAGGGCGCTCACAGCAGCGGTCCGACCAGGCTGGCGTCGGGATACACGTCGAGCTGGCTGTCCCACTGCACGATCCGGCGGGTGGTGAAGGGACCGCAGAGCCGTCCGGTGAGGGTCGCCGAGTCGACGCGATCGTAGACCTCGATGAACACGGTCGGGATCCGCAGCAGCCAGGCCACCACGAAGAACGGCACGGCCACGCCCGCTCCGGCGCTGACCACCATTGCGGGGCGCTCTCGACGCACCACACGTACGGCGAGCAGCAGGTTGCGCAGCAGGTTGGGCAGATGGCGCGTCGTCGGCGCGTAGGAGAACAGCAGGCGCTCCTCGGACAGCCGGTCGCGGACGTCCGGGGTGTCGGGACACACCCACAGCCGCTCGCGACGCGACCACCAGGGACGCAGCGAGAGCAGCTGCGCCAGGTGCCCGCCCTGGGTGCTCACCAGGAGGACGGGGCCGGAGGTCGTCATCGGCTCGACGAGAAGGACCATCAGTAGGCTCCTTTGGCGAGCAGGACCGCGCGCACGGTGCGCAGGAAGATCGCCAGGTCGCCGGAGAACGTCAGGTTGTCGGCGTAGTGGACGTCCAGGGCGACGGACTCCTCCCAGTCGAGGTCGGAGCGACCGGACACCTGCCACAGGCCGGTGATCCCGGGCAGGACGACGAGCCGACGTCGGGCCACCTCGTCGTACTCGGCGACCTCGTGGGGCAGCGCGGGTCGCGGTCCCACCAGGGACATCTCGCCGCGCACCACGTTGAGCAGCTGCGGCACCTCGTCCAGTGACGAGCGGCGCAGCAGCCTCCCGAGGCGGGTGACCCGCGGGTCTCGGCGGATCTTGAACACGACGGCGTCCGCCTCGTTGGCGTCCAGCAGTCGGCTGCGGACCTGCTCGGCCCCGATGTGCATGGTCCGCAGCTTGAACATCGTGAAGGGGCGCCCGTAGCGACCGATCCGGGTCTGGCGGAAGAACGCCGGCCCCGGGCTGTCGAGCCGGACGGCGACGGCCAGCAGGACCAGCAGCGGGCTCACCAGCAGCAGCAGTGCCAGACCGGCAGCCCGGTCGAGCAGGCACTTGGCGAGGCGGACCAGCAGCCGCGGGCGGGTGGGGCAGACCTCGAGCAGGTGGCGCCCACCGATCCCGACCAGGCGGAGCCGGTGTCGGGCGGTCGGCCCCAGGACGTCGAGGAGGAGAAGCGGCACCCCCATCTCCTCCAGAGCCCAGCCGAGCCGGCGGAGCTCCGGGCCCGCGAGGCCGCAGCCCGGGGCGAGGATCACGACGTCGACCGGGTCGTTCGCCCGCGCGTCCAGGAGATCCACGATGGCGTCCGGATCACCCGCGTCGGTGATCGCGGTGACGGTGACGGACGGAGAGCGCCAGCCCTGTGCTGCTCGTCGAGCGGCTGCCGCGTCCCCGACCACCATCGCACGCACAGCGCCCCGTCGCCGAGCAGCCAGCCAACCCGCCGCGAGGCCTGCGGCGGCGAGGACCATCGTCGTCACCAGCACCTGACGCAGCTCCTCGATGGCCAGCACCGACCAGGCGGCTGCCGCCGCCGAGCCAGCGCTCAGGAGCACGACGCTCTCGAGCATCGAGCGCGGAGCGGTGGCCCACGGGCTCGCATCGCCTCCGGCCCGCGCGGCGCGCACCAGGACCCAGGCAAGGCCGGTCGAGGCGACGAGCACAGCGGGGAGGCCACTCAGCACGAGTCCCACGAGGGCCAGAATCAGCGCGCCGGTCTCCAGGAGGAGGAGGGAGTGGCCGGCTCGTCTCGGGGTGCAGCGCTGGGGGCCACCCGAGGTCCTGGACCGACCGATCGGATCAGCGCCGACCTCGGGGACCAAGTTGAGTGTGCCGTGTGACATCGGTGTCCCTTCGCTGCGAGTGGGGCGGGATGGACGGCGCAGTGAGTCCCGAGAGGACAACGAGAACACCGTCCACTTATGCGAACAGTGTTGTCAACGAACCCATCCCCAGGAGGTCACGCCTCGCGAAATGTGCTTCATGTCCCATTGATTCGGACGGGCGAGGCACGTTTGAACTGCGGATCCCAGTAGGGTGTGACAGCGCAGGAACGCCCAGGGGGACCCATCTCGCGAGAGGAATCACGTGTCGGCGGGAAGTGTCACCTCGTCACCCCAGGCCCCCTCCGGGGAACCCGAGGAGCCGCGTCTGTCCCGACGCGAGCAGGTCCGCAGGCTGACGACCGAGGAGATCAAAGCGTCCGCCCGTGAGCAGCTGACGCTGCAGAGCGCCGGACAGCTCTCCTTGCGTGCCGTCGCCCGCGAGGTGGGTCTGGCCCCCTCCGCGATCTATCGCTACTTCAGCTCCCAGCAGGCGCTGGTGGCCGCCGTCGCCGCCGACGCCTACGCCTCCGCAGCCCTGGCGCTGCGGGCTGCCCGCGACAGCGTGACGACCGACTCCACCTGGGACCGCTGCCGCGCCATGGGCATCGCCTACCGGGAGTGGGCACTCGAGAACCGGGCCGAGTTCAACCTGATCTTCACCACCGACCAGGCCTTCCTGCTCTCGGGCAGCGAGGTCGACATGGCCGCTGCCCTGCACGAGTTCTACGCCGCTCCCCTGCAGACCTTCTTCGATGCCGCCCGGTCGGGCGAGCTGGACCCGTCCCGGGCACGCTTCGACGGCCAGCTGCAGCTGAGCGAGGCCCTGCAGCAGGTTCGGCAGGCCCTGGTGGCGGACGCCGTGGAGCCGTTGGACAGCGGCCCGGTCGGGTTGTTGCTGATGGTCTGGACCGCCCTGCACGGCTACGTCTCACTCGAGATCACCGGGCAGCTGGGGTGGTTCTTCACCAACCTCGACGAGTGCTACGTGGCACACCTGGAGACCGTGCTCGAGGCAGCCGGGTTCCTCCGCCCCACTCCCGACTGACCTCTCCCCGACCGGCCCCTCCCCGACCGGCTCACGCTCGGGGCCGCGGCCCACGAGGGAATCCCAGGGCGGCCTGGACGACGGCGGAGAAGCCGGGGCGCGCATGGCGCAGGCCGTACCCCACGCCATCGTCGGCGAGCGACAGCAGCCATTCCCGGTCGACGTCGCGAGCCCACCACGACAACGGCAGGTGCAGCACGGTACCGCTCGTGCCACGCGGCCGATCGGAGGTGCTCGCGCGTCTCCTCGGCCACCTCGAGCAGGTGCGGGAGCCACGGGGGCCGTCAGGAGTTGTACTGCTGCTGAGTGCGCTCGAGGCCCTCGGTGATCAGGCACTCGACCGCATCCGCGGCGTCCCCGATCTGGAAGGGGAGCTCTTTGCGCTCCACCTTGGAGTAGTCCGACAGCACGAAGTCGGCCACGTCCTGGCGCCCCGGGGGCCGACCGATGCCCGCCCGGATGCGGTAGAAGTCGCCGGTGCCGAGCGAGCCGCGCATGGACTTGAGCCCGTTGTGGCCGTTGTCGCCGCCCCCGAGCTTGGTGCGGAGAGTGCCGAAGGCGATGTCCAGCTCGTCGTGGATCGCGATGATGTGGTCGGGGGCGACCTTGTAGAACTTCGCGAGGGTGGAGACCGGGCCACCCACCTCGTTCATGTAGGAGCGGGGTCGGGCAAGGACCACCCGGGGTCCCGGGGTCCCGGGCGCGCCGACACGCCCCTCCACGACCTCGGCCCGCCCGGACTTGTGAGCACGGAAGGGCGCGCGCATCCGAGCGGCCAGCTCGTCGGCCACCAGATAGCCGATGTTGTGCCGGTTGCCGGCATAGCCAGGGCCGGGGTTCCCCAGACCGACCACGAGCCACACGTCTGGCGTGGACTCGCTCATGGTCTGGTTCTCCCCGGCCCTGGCGTCGAGATCACTCGGAGTCGGAGCCCTCGGCGGGCGTCTCGTCGTCCTTCTCGTCCTTCTCGATGCCGGCCTCTGCCTCGGCCTCCTCCAGCTCAGCCTCGACCTGCTCGGTGGTCTGGGCCTGGGTGACGTTGACGATCAGCGTCTCGCCGTCGGTGACCAGGATCGAGCCCTTGGGCAGCACCAGGTCGGCGGCGGAGAACTGCGTGCCGGCCGCGGCGCCCTCGATGGACAGCTCGATGGCGTCGGGGATGTGCGTGGCCTCGGCCTCGATCTGGACCGTGGAGTTCTCGGTCACGACCAGGGTCTCGCGAGCCGCGTCACCGGTCACGTGGACGGGGACGTCGACGGTGACCTTCTCGCCGCGGGTCACCGCGACGAAGTCGATGTGCTCGAGGAAGCCCTTGATCGGGTCGCGCTGGACCTCCTTGGCCAGCGCCAGGTGGAGCTCGCCGTCGAGGTCGAGCTCGACGAGCGCGTTGGCGCCACCCTTCTTCAGGGCCAGCATCATGGTGTGGCCGTGCAGGGTCACGTGGACCGGCTCGTTGCCGTGACCGTAGATGACCGCGGGCACCTTGTCGTCACGACGGATGCGGCGCGCCGCTCCCTTGCCGAACTCGGTGCGGGCTTCGGCCTTGATCTTCTCGGCAGACATGCTCAGGACTCCTCGTGCGTGGGTGGTGCGGGGATGTGTGCAATGGGTCGTCGGCTGCCGGGCCGGAGCGCGAAAAACGCCGCGCGATCGAGTCAGCGCGGCGCACCGGTGAAGGTTGTGGCCAGCCCTGTCGATCACGGAGTCGGCGTCCGGATGGACGCACTCCCTCGCCGAGGCAACCGCAGAAGTCTAGCCCGCGGCTGCCTCAGGTGCGAATCGCGCCCACCCGGGCCCACCCGAGGACACCCGGGGTCTCCCGGGGACGCTCAGGCGTGCCCTTCGAACATCGAGGTGACCGAGCCGTCCTCGAAGACCTCACGGATCGCCCGCGCCAGGAGCGGCGCGATGGAGAGGACCGTGAGCTTGTCGAAGTGCCGGTCCTCGGCGATCGGCAGCGTGTTGGTCACGATGACCTCGACGGCCGAGCTGTTCTTCAGGCGGTCGACAGCCGGGTCGGAGAGGATCGCGTGGGTGGCGGCGATGATCACGCCGGCGGCGCCCTCGGCCATCAGGGCCTCGGCGGCCTTCACGATCGTGCCACCGGTGTCGATCATGTCGTCGACCAGCACGCACATCCGGCCCTTGACCTCGCCCACCACCCGGTTGGCGACGGTCTCGTTGGGGCGGTCGGTGCGTCGGGTCTTGTGGATGAAGGCCAGCGGGGCTCCCCCGAGGCGGGCCGACCAGCGCTCAGCCACCTTGATCCGGCCGGCGTCGGGCGAGACGACGGCGAGCTGCTCGCGGCCGTACTTCTCCCGCACGTAGTCGGCGAGGATCGGCAGCGCCATCAGGTGGTCGACCGGGCCGTCGAAGAAGCCCTGGATCTGGTCGGCGTGCAGGTCCACGGTGATCAGCCGGTCGGCGCCGGCGGTCTTGAAGAGGTCGGCGATCAGGCGGGCCGAGATCGGCTCGCGGCCGCGGTGCTTCTTGTCCTGGCGGGCATAGCCGTAGAACGGGAGCACGACCGTGATCCGCTTGGCGGAGGCGCGCTTGAGCGCGTCCACCATGATCAGGTGCTCCATGATCCACTCGTTGACCGGAGCGGTGTGGCTCTGCAGGACGAACGCGTCGGAGCCGCGCACGGACTCCTCGTAGCGCACGTAGAGCTCGGAGTTGGCGAAGCCGTACATCGAGGACGGCACCAGACCCGTGCCGATCAGCTCGGCGACCTCCTCCGCGAGGTCGGGGTGGGCCCGGCCGCTGAAGAGCATCAGGTTCTTCTCGGTGCTCAGCTTCATTCCGCTCACGCTATGCCGCTCCCTAGGTACATCACAGAAACCCTGGCCGAAAACCCTGGCCGAAACCCTCGGGCATCCTCCCCCACGGTGGGCACCCCTCCCAAACCGTGCACCCGCCATCTGGGACGACGTTGGTCACACTCCGTCTGCTGTGTTCCCATCCTCGGCTGCCGCGGCCGCCTCGGCCTGCGCCGTACCGGGCCGCCGACGCCGGGTCCACCCGGTGACGATGCGCAGCGGGCCGGACGACACGCCCAGGGCCCCCGCGGGGACGTCGCCGCGGACCACCGTCCCGGCGCCTGTGCCCGCCCCGTCGCCGATCGTCGCGGGCGCGACGAACGTGTTGTTGGACCCGGTCTTGGCGTGGCGCCCGACGACCGTGCGGTGCTTGGCGACGCCGTCGTAGTTGGCGAAGATCGTGCCGGCCCCGATGTTGGTGCCCTCGCCGATCTCGGCGTCGCCGACGTAGGACAGGTGCGGGACCTTGGCCTCGTCGCCGATCGCGGCGTTCTTGGTCTCCACGAAGGCTCCGATCTTGCCGCCGCGGCCCAGCGTCGTACCGGGGCGCAGGTAGGAGAAGGGCCCGACGTTCGCGCCGGGGCCCACCACCGCGAGCTCGCCGTGCGTGCGTACGACGCGCGCGCCGGCGCCGACCTCGCAGTCCTTGAGCGTGGTGTCCGGGCCGACGACCGCGTCCTCCCCCACCACGGTCGCCCCGAGCAGCTGGGTGCCCGGCAGGATCGTGACGTCCTCGGCGAGCACGACGTCGGCGTCGATCCAGGTGGTGTCGGGGTCCATCACGCTGACGCCGTCGAGCATCCAGCGGGTGACGATGCGGCGGTTCATCTCCCGGCCGAGCGCGGCCAGCTGTGCGCGGTCGTTGGCGCCCTCGGTCTGACGGACGTCGTCGATCTGCCAGGCACCGACGTTGAGCCCGGCGTCGCGGGCGATCTGGACCGCGTCGGTGAGGTAGTACTCACCCTTGACGTTGTCGTTTCCGATCGCCTCCAGCGCCTCGAGCAGGAAGCTTGCGTCGAAGGCGAGGATGCCGGAGTTGATCTCACGGATGTCGCGCTGCTCGGGGGTGGCGTCCTTCTCCTCGACGATGGCCTCGACGTCGCCCTCCGCGTTGCGCACGACCCGCCCGTAGCCGAAGGGGTCGGGCACGACGCCGGACAGGATGCTGACGGCGCGCTGCGCCGCCTCGTGGTCGGCGGCGAAGGCGCGCAGGCTCTCGCCGGTGAGCATCGGGGTGTCGCCGGCGGTCACGATCACGGTGCCGGTGACCGTCCCGTCCAGCGCCGACATCGCCGCCCGGACCGCGTGCCCGGTGCCCTCCTGGGTCTCCTGCACCGCGAGGACCGCATCGGGGAGGAGCTGGCGGATGTGCTCGCCCACCTGCTCGCGCTGGTGGCCGACGACCGCCACGACGCGGTCGGGCTCGACTCCGGCCACGGCCGCGAGCACGTGACCGATCATGCTGCGCCCGGAGACCGGGTGCAGCACCTTCATGGTCTTGGACTTCATCCGGGTGCCGCCGCCGGCGGCAAGGACGATGACGGTGAGGTTATCCACGCTCCCCGGGTAGGAGTCGAACCTACGTCGCTAATCCTGATTCAAAGTCAGGCGGGCCCTGCCGGCAGACCAACCGGGGATCGATCCCCTCGGGGACAGGCACACACCTTACTGTCGTCGCGCCTCGCCGCTACTGTCGGCTGCGTGGACCTGCCTGTGATGCCGCCCGTCCAACCCATGCTCGCCAAGTCCGTCAAGGGGATCCCCGACCCGGCCCGCCACGGCGTCGGCGACGTCCCGGGGCTGGCGTTCGAGCCCAAGTGGGACGGCTTCCGCTGCATCGTGTTCCGTGACGGCGACGAGGTCGAGCTCGCCTCACGCAACACCAAGCCGCTCACCCGCTACTTCCCCGAGGTCGTGGCCGCCGTGCTCACCCAGCTGCCGGAGCGGTGCGTGGTCGACGGCGAGCTGTTCGTGGCCCAGGAGGACGCGGCCGCACCGGGCGGCAACCGGCTGCAGTTCGAGGTGCTCCAGGAGCGGATCCACCCGGCCGCCTCGCGGATCGCGACGCTCGCGGAGCGGACCCCGGCCAGCTTCGTCGCCTTCGACCTGCTCGCGCTGGGCGACACGTCTTACGTCGACCGGCCGTTCGCCGAGCGCCGTGCCGCCCTGGAGCAGGCGCTGAGCGGTCTCGACGGGACGGGCCCCTGCCACCTGACCCGGATCACCACGGACCCGGCGCTCGCCGAGGAGTGGTTCACCCAGTTCGAGGGGGCCGGGCTCGACGGAGTGGTCGCCAAGCCCCTCGGCGCGCCGTACCAGCCGAACGCGCGCACGATGCTCAAGATCAAGCACGAGCGCACCGCCGACGTCGTCGTGGCGGGGTACCGCCTGCACAAGACCTCCACCCCCGAGCAACCGCTGCTGGGGTCCCTGCTGCTCGGGCTGTACGAGGAGGGGGCCCTGCAGCACATCGGGGTCGCCGCCTCGTTCACCGCCAAGCGACGCGCCGAGCTCATCGAGGAGCTGGCGCCGTTCGTCTGCCCCGTGGAGGAGCACCCCTGGGGCGAGTGGATGGCGGCGGGCGGGGCGACCGGCGGGGCGATCGCAAACCCCGACCGGGTGCCCGGGACGCAGTCGCGGTGGAGCGCGGGCAAGGACCTGTCGTTCGTGCCACTGACGCCGGCACTGGTGCTGGAGGTCGGCTACGACCACATGGAGGGCCGTCGGCTCAGGCACACCGCACAGTTCAAGAGATGGCGGCCCGACCGCGACCCCGAGTCGTGCGGCTATGCCCAGTTGGACGAACCCGTGGGCTATGACCTGAGTAGGATCCTCGACGTCAGCTGACCCGATCTCTGGAGGCACCCCGCGATGGCCGAAACGACCGCGACCTACGACGTGGTGCTGCTTGTGGAGCAGGCGCTCTCGGCCGCCGATGCGGCCCAGGTGATCACGCTGCACGAGTCCTTGGACCAGCCGGTCCGCTATCACGTGCTGATGCCCGTGGAGGACGCCGCCGGCCGGGTCGAGGCCTCGATGGGCACCCTCGGTGCCGGCGACATGCTCGGCACCCCCGGCCTGGTCCTGTCCGACGTCGACCTCGACGAGGTGCGTCGCGAGTGCCTGGAGACCTCGCAGGCCGACCTGGCCACCACGCTGGCGGCACTGCGCGCGGTCGGGGCCGACGCCGTCGGCGACGTCGCCACGGAATCGCCGGTCGACGCGCTGGCGGCCAAGGTCAAGGCGGTGGACGGCCGCGAGGCGATCATCCTCACCCGCCCCCACGTCGTGGCGGAGTTCTTCCACGTCGACTGGACCTCCCGGGCCCGGCGCCACCTCGGTGTCCCGGTGCTGCACCTGCTGGAGCACGAGAGCTTCGACGAGCAGGCCGGCGGAGGCGAGGGCGTCACCGGCGTCTGAGCCTGCTGTCGGATTCCCCGGTCGACCGGGGATCGCTGAACATGTCGGGCGAAGTTTCGGCCGACAACATCAGGTTTCCCCGGTCGACCGGGGAAACCTGCAGCCCCCACCAGCCGCCGGCTCACTCGATGCGCTGCCCCGCCTCGTCCCAGTGCGCGGCGACCTTCTTGCTGGGCTGCACCCGGGGCGGCTCACCGGGCATCTTGGGATAGTCGGGCGGATAGTTCAGCTCGACGGCGCCCTGCTCCTCCCACAGCCCCAGCAACGGCTCGAGCGAGAACGCGCGATCGTCGATCGTCGCCCAGGGGTCGCCGTGGGCCGCGAGCCGATCCGGCACCGTCGTCAGGTTGAAGACGCGCGGGTCCTCGAGCTCGGCGAGCTCCTCCCAGGTCACCGGTGTGGAGACCGGCGCCCCGGGCAGCGGGCGCAGCGAGTAGGCGGACGCGATGGTCCGGTCGCGGCTGTTCTGGTTGTAGTCGACGAAGATCCGCTCGCCGCGCTCCTCCTTCCACCACGCGGTGGTGACGCCGGGGTCGCGCCGCTCCAGCTCGCGGCCGAACCCGATCGCCGCGTGCCGGACGTCGACGAAGTCCCAGCGCGGCTCGATCCGCACGAAGATGTGCACGCCGCGGTTGCCGGAGGTCTTGGCGAAGCCCTCGATGCCGAGCTCCTCGAGGAGCACCCGCGCCTGTCCGGCGACCCGCACGGCGTCGGCGAACGTCGTACCGGGCTGGGGGTCGAGGTCGATGCGCAGCTCGTCGGGGTGGTCGACGTCGGCGCGCCGCACCGGCCAGGGGTGGAAGGTCAACGTGCCCATGTGGGCGCACCAGACGGGGACCGCGATCTCGGTCGGGCAGATCTCGGCCGCCTTGCGCCCCGACGGGAATGCGATCTCCACCGACTCGACGTAGTCGGGCGCGCCCTTGGCGATCCGCTTCTGGTAGAACGCCTCGGCGTCCTTGTCCTGCGGCCCCGTGGCCAACCGGAAGCCCTCGCGCACACCCGACGGCCACCGCTCGAGCGCGGTCGGTCGGTCGCGCAGGGCACGCATCAGTCCGTCGCCGACGGCGGCGAAGTACTCCGCCACCATCAGCTTGGTGATCTCCGGCGTGCGCTCGGTCGCCTCGTAGATCACTCGGTCCGGACTGGAGACACGCACGGCGCGCCCGCCGGCGTCGACCTCGGCTGCAGGGGGCTTCGCCATGGCGAAAGGCTAGCCGGGCCCTACCCCACGCGCCTCTCCTCGAGCACCGAGTTGGGCGAGAAGACCGGTCGCCTGTCCACCTGGTCGCGCCCGGCCCGGACGAACTCGAACCCACCCGTCGTCACGAGCACCCAGCGGTCGAGGCGGATCAACTGGCCCAGCACGGCCACGCCCACCGCGTCGTACGACGTGAGCAGGGCCTGCGCGCAGGTCAGGTGGGTGGGCGGGAAGTGGAACTCGTTGCGGGCGGCCTCGTCCTCGGAGCCGAGGAACGCCACCGGGCGTCCGAGTCCGGCGCCGCAGATCCCGCAGACCCGGCTCAGCGCGCACTGGGTCACCCGGCGCCGGTCGAGCTCTCGGGCCGAGGGAGGCGCCCCGGCTTCGCCGGTGCCGCAGGCGAACGGCACCGGCACGCCGAGGTCGGGGTCGGTCGGGAGCTCGGAGAACGAGCGCGGCGCGGGGTCCATCAGTCGTCGGCTCCCCACTGCGAGGCACGGCGCGACCAGCCGCCGAGCTCGCTGCGGCGCGGCGGCCGCTCGGCGTCGGAGCGGCGGCGCCGGTCGCGGGCCCCCTCGTCGGAGGTGTCGCCGCGCTCCGGCGGGGCCGGGTCGTCGCTGCTGGTCATGTGGTTGGGCAGGGACAGCTTCATGATCGTGCGCAGCGCCTGGCCGTACTGCCGGTGCAGCGGCCCGGTCGTGTAAGGGATGTCGTACTTGTCGCACAGGGCGCGGACCCGCTCGGAGATCTGCGCGTAGCGGTTGCTCGGCAGGTCCGGGAAGAGGTGGTGCTCGATCTGGAAGCCGAGGTTGCCCGAGAGGATGTGCAGCAGCGGACCGCCCTGGAAGTTCGCGGCGCCGAGGATCTGGCGCAGGTACCACTCCGCGCGGGTCTCGTCCTCGATCTCCTCCTCGGTGAAGTGCAGCGCCCCGTCGGGGAAGTGCCCGCAGAAGATGATCATGTAGGACCACAGGTTGCGCGCGAGGTTGGCGGTCGCGTTGGCGGTCAGCGTGGCGCGGAAGTCCGGGCCGGCCAACGCCGGGTACACGACATAGTCCTTGGCGATCTGGCGGCGGATCTTGCGCCCGATCTGGAGCAGCTGCCGCTTCATCTCCTTGGGGTCCTTCTCGCCCTTGCGGATCCGCTCCAGGTCGAGGTCGTGCAGGGCGACGCCCCACTGGAACAGCGTCGCCAGCAGCGCGTTGTAGACCGGCTGGCCCAGGTAGTAGGGGTGCCACTTCTGCTCGCGCGCCATCCGCAGGATGCCGTAGCCGATGTCGTTGTCGTAGCCGAGCACGTTGGTGAACTGGTGGTGGATGTAGTTGTGCGAGTGCTTCCACTGCTCGGCCGGCTGCGCGGTGTCCCACTCCCAGTTGCTGGAGTGGATCTCCGGGTCGTTCATCCAGTCCCACTGGCCGTGCATGACGTTGTGGCCGATCTCCATGTTCTCGAGGATCTTGGCCAGCCCGAGCATCGCGGTGCCGGCGACCCACGCCGGCTTGCGCACCCGTGGCACGCCGGCGGACCTCGACCAGGCGCTCGCGATCAGCGCGACCCGTCCCCCCGCGGCGAGGCCTCGCTGGATCCGGATCATCCGGTTGATGTACGCCGCGTCCGCGGCGCCGCGCGACTCCTCGATCTCGGCGCGGATCGCGTCGAGCTCGCGGCCGATCTGCTCGACCTCGTCCTCGCTGAGGTGCGTGTACTCCTTGACGTCCGCAATAGCCACGGAAATCCCCTTCCTTCGTTGATCGAGCAGTAGCCGTTGATCGAGCAGGGCGCTCAGCGCCCGACGTCGAGATCCAGCGCCCGACGTCGAGATCAGATGTCGAGCGTGCAGTCGCCGACCGCAGACGTGACACACGTCTGCACCGGCTCGTTCGGCTGGTTGAACTCGTCGCCGTTGCGCAGGTCCTTCACGGTCCCGGAGACGAGCGTGAGCGTGCAGGTGTGGCAGATCCCCATCCGACAGCCGTAGGGCATGCCGACACCGGCCTGCTCACCGGCCTCGAGGATCGTGGTGGCACCGTCGACCTCGGCGGTCTTGTTGGAGTTGCGGAAGGTCACCGTGCCGCCCTCTCCCCCGTCGCCGCCGAGCTTGAGCGAGAACCGCTCCAGGTGCAGCCGGTCGGCGAGCCCCGCGGACTCCCAGTGCTCCTCGGCGGCGTCGAGCATCGGGCCGGGCCCGCAGGCCCAGGTCTCCCGCTCGCGCCAGTCGGGGCAGATCCGGTCGAGGTCGGCCCGGAGGTCGAGCATGCCGTCGATGTCGGTGTGCAGCGGGTGCAGCGTCAGGCCGTCGTGCTTCTCGGTCAGCGCGTCGAGCTCGTCGCGGAAGATCATCCGGTCCGGCGTCGGGGAGGAGTAGTGCATGACGACGTCGGGCATCGTGCCGCGCCGGTCCAGGGTGCGCAGCATCGCCATCACCGGGGTCACCCCACTGCCGCCGACGAGGAAGAGCATCCTGGCCGGCGGCGGGTCGGGCAGCACGAAGTCGCCCTCCGGGAGCGCCAGCCGGACGATGGTCCCCGGCTCGAGCCCACCGACCAGGTGGCTGGAGAGCAGTCCCTCGGGCATCGCCCGGACGGTGATCGCGATGGTCCTACCGCTGCGGGTGGGGGCCGAGCTCACGGAGTACGAGCGCCACTGGAACCGGCCGTCGACCTGCACGCCGATCCCGACGTACTGCCCGGGCCGGTGGTCGTAGCGCCAGCCCCAGCCGGGACGGATCACCAGCGTGGCGGCGTCCTCGGTCTCGGGGATGACCTCCTCGACCCGGCCGCGCAGCTCGCGCGCGGACCACAGCGGGTTGACCATCGACAGGTAGTCGTCGGGGTGCAGCGGCGTGGTCAGCCGCGAGCCCACCGAGCGGACCCGCTCCCAGCGCACCGGCCGCACACGCGGCGTCGAGAGTGACATTGGGTCAGTGAACATCTGTAGACCCAACGGGTCAAGACAGTGTTCACTCTTCGGGGCTCGCCTCTGCAGGCGGTTCGGAGCCGCGAGTACGGTTGAGCCATGAACTACCAGGTGCAGAAGACCGACGAGCAGTGGCGTGCGGAGCTCTCGCCCGAGGAGTACGCCGTGCTCCGCCAGGCCGGCACGGAGCGTCCCGGGACCGGTGAGTACAACGACACCGAGACGACCGGCGTCTACCGCTGCAAGGCGTGCAGCGCGGAGCTGTTCCGCTCGGACACCAAGTTCCACTCCGGCTGCGGTTGGCCGTCGTTCTACCAGCCGATGAGCGACACCATCGAGTACATCGAGGACACCTCGCTCGGCATGAAGCGCACCGAGGTGCGCTGCGCCAGCTGCGGCTCGCACCTCGGCCACGTCTTCCCCGACGGCTACGGCACCCCGACGGGCGACCGCTACTGCATCAACTCGGTGGCGCTCACGCTGGAGCCCAAGGACTGAACCAGCCCGCCGGGCCCAGCTCGGCACCCATCCGCGGGACGTACTGCTCGAAGTAGACCCGGGAGATGAGCTCGCGCCGGCTGCGCACGTCGGCCTTGTCGAACACCGACTTGAGGTGGTCCTGGACGGTGTAGGTCGAGACATGCAGCGACGCCGCGATCTGCTTGGTGTCCACCCCCTGCAGCACCAGCTGGGTGACGTCGCGCTCGCGCGGCGTGAGGTCGAAGGCGGCCACCACCAACGAGACGATCTCCGGGGGGCGCGCCTCCTCGATGGTCACGACCACGTCGCCGACACGCTCACCCGCAGCGCTGAGCGGCGAGGCGTGCAGCACCAGCCACATGCCGTTGGCCGCCCGCACCCGTGCCCGCGGCGGCTGCGGGACCAGCCCCCGGGCATAGCCGCGGGCGGCGCCGACCAGGGACCCGATGAGCGCGACCACGTCGGCCCGCCTCCTCCCGGGGAAGAGCGTGTCGAGCCGCTCCTCCAGGTCCAGGCTGGTCTGCACGATCGCGTCGTCCCCGCCGACCACCAGCACCGCGGGGCCGCTGACCGGCGCCGACCCCGTGACGTCCGCCAGCCGGGAGAGCATCCCGGCCCGCACCCCGCGCGCGAAGGACTGTGCCAGCGAGGCCAGGAACGCGACCTCGGCCTCGGCGAAGGGGGCGTCGTCGGGGCCGCGGAAGAGTGCCATCGCACCCCACGTGTGGCGGCCCTCCCGGAAGACCAGGCGCAGCTCGTCGCTGAACCCGAAGTGCGGGATCATGAAGCGGCTCATCCGCCCCGAGCGCTGCACCTCCCCGCGCGTCAGGTGGTGGACCCCGGCAGCAGGCATCGGCGCGGCGGCCAGCTCGGTGAACGTGGTCGGCTCGACGGTGCCGTACTCGATCAGCCCGAACTCATGGTCGTGGGTGTCCTGCCCCAGCAGCGCGCCGTACTTCCGGGCGCTGGTGAGGAGTCCTGTTCCGGGGTCGTGGGTGGCCAGGCAGGCACCCGCCCAGGCCACCGCCCGCGACACCGACTCGACTCCCTCCGCCAGGAACGACTCCAGGGGCAGCCCGGCGCGCGCGACCACGTCGACGTCACGGCGCACACGCTCGCCGAGCAGACCTCCGGGCATGTACCCGAGTGTGCGGCGACGCGCGGCGCGGCGACATCCCACATTTGTGGGGGGTCTGGACCACCCTCGAGACCGGAGGAGAACCACCCGGCGAAAAGGGATGGCGGGGCCCCGGGGACCGACGGCACGGTGGCTGTCCGACCCCCGATCCCCCAAGGAAGCACACATGAGCATCGAGTCGACCCTCGCGACCACCGCCGCGCAGTCCCTGCGCGGCCTGTGCGGGGGTGCCGTCCACCTCCCCGGCGACCCGTCGTACGACGCACAGCGGGCGCCGTGGAACGTCGCCGTCGACCAGCGACCGGCAGCGGTCGCGATCCCCCGTCACGCCGACGACGTCGTGGACGTGGTGCGTGCCGCCGCCTCCGCGGGTCTGCGGGTCGCCCCTCAGAGCACCGGCCACGCCGCCCGCCCGCTGGCCGACGGCGGCCTCGACGACGTCGTCCTGCTCCGCCTCTCCGAGCTGATCGGGGTGAGCGTGGATCCCCAGGCACGTGTCGCCCGGATCCTCGGCGGAACGCTGTGGCGCGACGTCGTCGCAGCCGTCGCGCCGCACGGGCTGGGCGTGCTGCACGGCAGCGCCCCCGACGTGGCGGTGGCCGGCTACACCCTCGGCGGCGGGCTCTCGTTCTATGCCCGCCAGCATGGTCTGGCCTGCAGCTGGGTCAGCGCCGTCGAGGTGGTCACCGCCGATGGCACGCTCGTCCGCGCGGACGCCGAGCACCACAGCGACCTCTTCTGGGCGGTGCGCGGCGGCGGCGGCAGCTTCGGCGTCGTCGTCGCCCTGGAGCTGCGCCTGCTCGAGCTCGCCGACGTGCAGGCCGGCATGCTGCTGTGGCCTCGTGACCGGGCACCGGAGGTGGTGCGGGCGTGGGCCCGGTGGACCCGGGGGCTGCCGGAGTCGGTCACGACCTCGCTGCGGGTGATGAGCCTCCCGCCGCTGCCCGAGCTGCCGCCGTTCCTCAGCGGGCGCCAGCTGGTGGTGATCGACGGCGCGGTGCTCGAGGACGACGAGCGGGCCGCCGAGCTACTGGCGCCGCTGCGGGCGCTGGACCCGGAGCTGGACACCTTCGCGCGGGTGCCGACGCCGGCGGTCACCCAGATCCACATGGACCCGCCCGGGCCGACCCCCGCGGTCGGCGCCCACGCGATGCTGGGCTCCTTCGGGGACGACGCCGTCGCCGCCCTGCTGGCCGAGGTCGGCGACGGGTCCGCCTCGTCGCTGCTCTTCGCGGAGGTGCGCCACCTCGGGGGCGCGGTGGCCCGCCCGGCTCCCGGGGGCGGGGCGCTGTCCCGCATCGCATCGCCGTACCTGCTCCAGGGCATCGCGGTCGCGCCGACGCCCGAGATCGCCGCCGCCGGCCTGGCCGACGCCGAGCGGCTGGTCGCGGCGATGTCAGCGTGGTGCACGCCCGAGGTGGCGCTCAACTTCACCGAGGCGACCGGCCGGGCACGCGACGCCTTCGACCCCGACGTCTGGGCGCGCCTGGCCTGGATCCGCGCCGGGTCCGACCCGCAGGGCCTGTTCGTGGCCAATCACCCGGTCGCCGGCTGAGTGCCGCGGTGAAATTGCGCCGACTCGGCAGTGAAACTGCGCCGACTCGGCAGTGAAACTGCGCCGACTCGGCAGTGGAACTGCGCCGACTCGGCAGTGGAACTGCGCCGACTGGGGGTCAGGGGAGGCGGTTGAGGAGCTCCGCGACCTCGGCGCGGGCACCGGTGTAGAACGGCACCTCCTCGCGCACGTGGCGGCGGGCCTCGGACCCGCGCAGGTGACGCATCAGGTCCACGATCCGGTAGAGCTCGTCGGCCTCGAAGGCGAGCATCCACTCGTAGTCCCCGAGCGCGAAGCTGGACACGGTGTTGGCACGCACGTCGGCGTAGTCGCGCGCCATCTTGCCGTGGTCGGCGAGCATCCGGCGGCGGTCGGCGTCGTCGAGGAGGTACCACTCGTAGGAGCGCACGAACGGGTAGACGCACACGTGCTTCTTCGGCTCCTCGTCGGAGAGGAACGCGGGGACGTGCGACTTGTTGAACTCGGCGGGGCGGTGCAGTGCCATCTGCGACCAGACCGGCGCGAGCCGACTCCCGAACGCCGTACGACGCAACCGGTTGTAGGCGTCCTGCAGCTCCTCGGAGGTCTCCGCGTGGATCCACACCATCAGGTCGGCGTCGGCGCGCAGGCCGCTCACGTCGTAGACGCCGCGCACGACGACGCCCTCGGCGTCGAGCGCCTTGAAGAGCTGCTCGACCTCGGTGGCCTCGGCCACGCGGTCCGCGTCGCCGAGCACCCGATCGAGCTTGAAGACCGACCACATCGTGTAGCGGATGGAGTCGTTGATCTCGCGAACCCGGGCTGCGTTGGACGTCATGGATCCATTGTGCCGCTGGCCCCGAGCGCTCCGTAGCGGGGGTCGGCTCACCCCAGGGCGGCCGCCGCCCGCTGCGCGGAGTCCACGACCGCCGCGATGCCCACCCCGTCGTACGCCGCTCCGCACACGACCAGGTGGGGACCGACCTCGCGGGCGATGTCCGCGCGGATCCGGGCGACGCGGTCCAGGTGGCCCACGGCGTACTGGGGAAGCCCGCCGCCCCAGCGCTGGACGTGGGTCGCGAACGGCGTCGCGCGGATGCCGGCCGCCTCGGCCAGGTCCTCGAGCGAGACCCGCACCAGCTCCTCGTCGGGCACCTGCAGGCTCGCCTCCTCGCGGTGGCGGCCGATGGAGGTGCGCAGCATCACCAGGTCCTCGCCCGCCGGTCCGGCGCCCCGGCCGGCCTCACGGACCCAGTCCCACTTGTTGCCGGAGAACGTGGACGCCTTGATCCGGCGCCCGTCGGCCGGCGGCACCAGGAACCCGGAGCCCGGCAGCTCGGGCAGGTCGGCGGCCCGGAAGGCGAAGGTGACGACCGCCATGGAGGCGTAGTCGATCGCGGCCAGCTCGGCAGCCGCCGCGGGCGCCAGGTCGCCCAGCAGCCTGGCCGTCGGGGCCGCGGGCGTGGCGAGGACGACGTCGCTCGCGGCGATCGTGCGCGGGGCCGTCGTCGGCCCGACGACGAGCTCGAACCCCGCGTCCGTGCGACGCAGCTCGCGCACCGGCGCGTCGACCTCGACCGCGAAGTCCCCGGAGGCGGCGAGCGTCTCGGTGAGTTGCCCCATCCCCCCGCGGAGCCCGGCGAAGACCGGGGTGCCCGAGGGGGCGGGCATGGCCGCGGCCGCCTCGAGCAGGGAGCCGCGGCGCAGCATCGCCACCAGCATCGGCACCGTCGCGCGCGCCGAGAGGGCCCGTGCGTCACCGGCGTAGACCCCGCCCAGGAGCGGCTCGACCAGCTGGTCGACGACCTCCTCGCCGAAGCGTGAGCCCACCAGCGAGCCGACCGAGACGTCCTCGTCGTCGGCCAGCACCGTGGGAGGCACGGTCGGCTCCTCGCGGACCCGCGCGATCCCGGCCTCCGACATCACGCCGGACGCCTCGAGCTGCGGCAGGTCCAGCGGCACGCCCATCAGCGAGCGCGGCATCGGGCGCAGCGCGCCGTGGGTCCACACCTGGGAGGAGGCGCCGGTCGGGTGCTCGATCGGCAGCCCGAGCTCGCGGGCCAGGTCGACCGCCTCGGGACGGCGGTTGAGCATCGCCTCGGCCCCGACGTCGACGACCACGCCGCCGACCGCCGTACGACGGATCTTGCCGCCGACCTCACTGGCCCCCTCGAGGACGCGGACCTCGTGCCCCGCGGCTGCCAGGGCCCGGGCTGCGCAGAGCCCCGCGAGGCCCCCTCCGACGACTACGACCTGCCGTGTTGTGCTCACTCCCCCAATGTCTCAGACGGTCCTTCGAGCAGCTCCTGCAGGTTGTCCATCGACGCCTCGAGCATCGAGGCGGGGACGACGGGGAAGGACAGCCGGTCGCGAAGCTTGGGGTGCAGGTCGGTCCAGTCGCAGTACGACGTGACGCGAGCACCGCCGTCCGGGAGGGGCTCGATCTCATAGCCGTAGACGTGGCCGATCGGGGTGCGTCCCTCGGCCCCGACGCTCCACTCGAGCAGTCGGTCGGCGACGATCCGGGTGACGGTGTTGACGACCGTGTAGCGCCCCATCGGCAGATCGCCGAGCGGCTCGCGGTCCATGTCCATCGAGAAGCTGTCGCCGACCCTGCTGAGCCGGTCGGCCCGCGACGTGGCCACCAGCATCCCCGAGCCGTCGATGCGGACATGGCCCTGAGGGTCGCTGATCAGGTCGAACACCTCGCCGGCGGAGGCCGCGAGGTCCCGGGTCACGCAGACGCGTCGCTCGGAGGTGTGGTCAGCGCTGTCCGATGCCATCCCCCGATCCTACGAAGCAGGCGCGGGAACCCGCGCAGCAGGCACCGCGTCAGATGCTCATGAGCCACGCAACGGGTCGCCCCGTCTCCCGCCCTCGTCCGCTCCACGCCCTGGCCGTCGGCGCGCTCGTCACCGCACTCTCCCTGGGCGTCGCGGGCTGCTCCGGCAGCGACGGTGCCGACGACAGCGACTCGTCGGTGGCCGCAGGCGCTTCGGCCGGACGGGGCGGGCTGACCTCGTTCGAGGACGGCGCCGACCTCGACTCCGCGGTCACCCGGGACAGTGCGGGCGCGGACGGGCCGGCCGGGGAGAAGGCCGGAGCCGGCGGCTCCGACGTCCGCGCCCCCGCGGTCATCTCCACCGGCGTGGTCTCGCTGCGCACCGACGACGTCGCCGACGCGGTCTTCGAGGTGGAGAAGCTCGTCGACGAGTACGACGGGACCCTCGCCGACTCCCAGACCCGCTCGGACAGCGAGGGCGAGGCGAAGAACTCCCGCCTGGTGCTGCGGATCCCGAGCGGGGACTTCGACGCCGCGTTGGGCGAGCTCGCCGACCTCGCCCCCTGGTCGGAGTCGAGCCGCAAGAGTCAGGACGTCACCACCGAGGTGATCGACAACGAGGTCCGCATCCGGGCCCAGCGGGCCAGCCTCGAGCGGGTCGAGACGCTGCTCGCCCGGGCCGAGAGCATCCGCGACATCATGGCCATCGAGGCCCAGCTCACCCGGCGTCAGGCCGACCTCGACTCGCTCACCGGGCAGCAGGCGTGGCTGGAGGACCAGACGTCCCTGGCGACGATCAAGGTGCACATCGAGCGCACCGCGGACGCGAAGCCGAGGGCCGACGAGGACGACGACGGCTTCCTGTCGGGCCTCGCGTCGGGCTGGGACGGCCTGACCCGGGTGACCGTCGTGGCCGCCACCGTCCTCGGCGCGGTCCTCCCGTTCGCCGCCGTCGCGCTGCTGCTCGGGGTTCCGCTGTGGGTCGCGGTGCGCCGGATCAGAGCTGGTAGGACTGCACGAACTGCGTCAGCCGAGTGAGCTGGTCGGGGTCGGTCGACGGGATGACCCCGTGGCCCAGGTTGAAGATGTGCCCCTTGGCCGCTCGTCCGGCCTCGATCACCTCGGCGGCGCGCGCCGTCATCACGTCGGCGGGCGCGAAGACCAGCGTCGGGTCGAGGTTGCCCTGCACCCCGCGGTCACCGACGAGCGGGATCGCGTCCGCGAGCGGAGTGCGCCAGTCGACGCCGACGACGTCGGCCCCAGCCTCGCCCATCAGGGTCAGCAGGTTGGTCGTGCCCACCCCGAAGTGGATCCGCGGCACACCCAGGGTGCCGGCGTGGGCCAGCACCCGCGCCGAGTGCGGCATGACCTGGGTGGCGTAGTCGGCGGGCGTGAGCGCACCGGCCCACGAGTCGAAGAGCTGGACGGCCGAGGCACCGGCGGCCACCTGCACCTCGAGGTAGGTCGCCGCCATCGCGGCGATCTTGCGCATCAGCGCGTCCCACACCTCGGGGGCGCCGAACATCATCGCCTTGGTCTTCGCGTGCTCCTTGGAGGGCCCGCCCTCCACGAGGTACGACGCGACGGTGAACGGCGCGCCGGCGAAGCCGATCAGCGGCGTCGAGCCCAGCTCGGAGACCAGGGAGCGCACGGCCTCGGTGATGAAGGGCACGTGCTCGGCGCTGAGGTCGGGGATCGCCTCCACGTCGGCGAGCGTCGCGACGGGCTTGGCCACGACCGGGCCCACGCCGGCCACGATGTCGAGGTCGACCCCGACCGCCTTGAGCGGCAGCACGATGTCAGAGAAGAAGATCGCCGCGTCCACGCCGTAGCGGCGCACCGGCTGCAGGGTGATCTCGGTGACGAGCGCCGGGTCCATGCAGGACTCGAGCATCCCGACGCCCTCGCGCAGCTTGCGGTACTCCGGCAGCGAGCGTCCGGCCTGGCGCATGAACCAGACCGGCGTGTGCGAGACCGGCTCGCCGCGCGCCGCGCGCAGGAAGGCGCTGTCCGCGAGGTGGTCGGGCAGGGCGGGGAGACCGGGAAGGGAGTCGCTCGTCACGGGTTGATCCTCGCAGGTCAGACGGCGTGTTGGCACATCGACAAGGGTCGAACGGGCCTAGTGTGGACGCATGGTCGTGCGTCAGGAGACGTACCCGGGAACGGGTGCGGGCATCACACCCCCCGAGTTCCGGGACGCGGTGGAGGCGATGCGCGCTGCCCGCCTGCGCCCGGAGGTCTTCTGCGAGGAGATGCCGGCGCCCCAGCGCATCGCGCCGTTCGCCGCCGCACTCTCGGCCGACGTCACCGTCGACGACACCGACATCGGGACCGGGCGGATCATCCTCCTCCACGACCCTGCCGGCAACGACGCGTGGGCCGGCACCTTCCGCTGCGTCGCCTACGTCCGCGCCGAGATCGACCCCGAGATGATCACCGACCCGATGCTCGCCGCCGTGGGATGGTCGTGGCTGGTGGAGGCCCTCGAGGCGCACGGGGCGACGTACACCGCCCCCTCCGGGACGGTCACGCTGGTCGCGACCGAGAGCTTCGGCGGGATGGGCGACGAGGACGGCACGGCCCAGCTCGAGATCCGCGCCTCCTGGACCCCGCTTCCCGTCACCGATGGGCAGGGGCTCGACATCCCTGGCGAGAGCTGGGACATCGCGCCGCACGTCGAGGCGTGGGGCGAGCTGCTGTGCACCGCCGCCGGCCTCCCACCGGTGCCCGAGGGCGTGACGGTGATGCCGAGCAGACGCGGACAGCGCGGTCCGGCACACTGAAGACGATGCCTGACCACGAGAACCCAGAGACACCCGAGACCACAGAGACACCCGAGGGCACTGCGCAGACGCCCCCGGAGCCCGCCCCTCTGCTCGAGCTGCGCGACGGCCTGACCGAGGTGGTCGACACCGCCGAGGGACTGGCCCGCGTCTGCGCGGACTTCGCCGCCGGCACCGGCCCGGTCGCCATCGACGCCGAGCGGGCCTCGGGCTACCGCTACTCCGCCCGTGCCTACCTGATCCAGCTGCGCCGCGAGGGCGCCGGCACCGCTCTGGTGGACCCGATCGCCTTCGACGACCTCGCTCCCCTCCAGGAGGCGCTGGGCGACACCGAGTGGATCCTGCACGCGGCCACCCAGGACCTCGCCTGCCTGGCCGAGGTCGGCCTGCGCCCGGCGACTCTCTTCGACACCGAGCTTGCCGGCCGACTGCTGGGCTACCCCCGGGTGGGCCTGGCCACGCTCGTCGAGACGATCATCGGCCGCCGGATGCGCAAGGAGCACTCGGCCGTCGACTGGTCGACCAGGCCGCTGCCGGAGCCGTGGCTGGAGTACGCCGCCCTCGACGTCGAGGTGCTGCTCGAGCTGCGCGAGGCGATGATCGAGCAGCTCGAGGAGGCCGGCAAGACCGAGTGGGCGCGACAGGAGTTCCACCACCTGCTCGGCCACCAGCCGACGGTCCGCGTCGAGCCGTGGCGCCGGGTCTCCGGCACCCACAAGCTGCGCGGCCGACGCGCCCTCGGCGCCGTACGCGCCCTGTGGGAGACCCGCGACCGGATCGCCGAGCAGCGCGACGTGACCCCGGGCCGGATCATCCCCGACGCGGCCATCATCGCCGCCGCGCAGGCGCTGCCGGGCGACCGCGCCGCCCTCCTCGGCACGCGCGGCTTCCACGGCCGTGGGGCCGAGCGCTACTCCACCCGCTGGGTCGAGGCGCTGCGCGAGGTGCAGGAGATGCTCGAGGCGGACCTCCCGAGCCGCACCCAGCGCAGCGACGGTCCCCCGCTGCCGCGCGCCTGGGCCGAGAAGGACCCGGTCGCGGCACGCCGCCTGCAGCTCGCGCGCGAGATGCTGACCGGGCTCGCCAGCGGACTCGAGCTCCCCGTCGAGAACCTGCTCACGCCCGACCACCTGCGCCGGGTCCTGTGGAGCCCGCCCCCGGCTCGCGACGACGAGCCGCTCGCGGCAGGCATCGCCGAGCAGCTCGCCGGGTACGGCGCACGCCAGTGGCAGATCGAGCTGGTGACGCCGCCGCTCGTGGAGTCGATCCTGGCCGCGGACGCCGGCGCCGGGGATCCCGAGGCGGTGGACGAGCCCGTGGCCGACGAAGCAGTCGCCGACGAGGCGGACGGATGAGCAGCAGCGAGCTGGTCGACCTCGAGGAGGAGGGCTGGCGCTCCCTCTCGGCCACCTCGGGCGAGGCAGCCCAGTTCTATGCCGGCGTGCTGGACCACACCGTGGTGATGCTGCTGCCCGGTGGGCTCGTGCTCGACGACAGGGAGGCGATCATCGCGTCCCTGTCGGGGCAGCCGTGGGCCTCCTACGAGATGCAGGACCTCTGGGTCTTCCAGCCGACGCCCGACACCGGGATCGTCGCCTACGGTGTGCTGGCCCAGCGCGAGGGGGAACCGGAGTACTCCGCGCTCATCAGCAGCCACTACGTGCGTCGCGACGACGGGTGGAAGCTGGTCTTCCACCAGCAGACGCCCCGCTGACTGCTCCACGGGGCTGACCGCCTACTCCTCGGGGTCCCCAGACTCGTCGCCAGACTCGTCGCCGGTCGCGTCGTCCTCGGTCCAGTCGGGGTCGAGGACCCGCTGCGAGGCCTCGTCGATCTGCGTGGTCAGGTCACCCAGCTCGAGCACGGGCACCGTGACCAGTTGGCGCAGGTCCGCGGCGACGGCCTCCTCCAGCGCCTCCCAGTCGTCGATGACCGGCAGCATGGTGATGTCGCGGACCCGACGGTTGAACACCGCGGAGCCCTCCGGCATCCGCCCCGGCTGCAGGAAGACGTCGGACTCGGCGACCTCGAGGTTGGCAGGCACCAGGTATCCCGCCCGGACCACGCGCTCGACCGCGATCGAGGAGAGCGCATAGGTCATGAAGTCGGCCGCCTCGCCGGAGTCGGCGGCGTCGGCGGACATGCACAGGGCGGTGATGTCGCCCAGGGTGGCCTCCTCGTCGAGGGTCGGCATCGGCATCACGTCGAAGTTCAGGCCGGGCACCGTGCGCAGCTCCGGGACGAGCGAGCGATAGCCCGCGATCATCCCGACCCGTCCGCGCTTGAACCACTCCACCGGGTCCGCCTTGCTCAGCTGGGCGTCGGTCAGGGTGAGGTAGGGGGTCCGCAGCAGCTGCAGGGTCTGCTCCAGGGCCCCCTGGGTCGACTCGTCGGAGAAGGCCAGCGAGGTGGGGTCGGTCGCGTCGTTGAAGACGTTGCCGCTCCCCGAGACGATGAACGGCGCGAGCCCGGTGACGGTGGGCTCGATGTGCAGCCCACGGGTGCCCCGTCGGGGGCGGGTCGCCATCTCGGCGGCGGCGGTGAACTCCTCCAGGGACCAGGAGGCGTTCGAGCTGGGAGCGTCGAGGCCGCGCTCGCGCATCACGTCGAAGTCGACGAGGTCGCGGTTGTAGAAGATCACCATCGGCGAGATGCCGTAGGGCATGCACTGCAGCCGGTTGTCGCCGCTGAAGGCCTGCAGGGCGTCTCGGGAGTAGACGTCGCCGAAGTCCACGCCGCGCTCGTCGAGCAGCTCGTCGACGGGCTGGCTCAGCTCCTCCTCGCGCAGCCACGCCAGGTCGTCGCGGGTCGCGAAGAACACGTCAGGGACCTGCGCCTCGCTCCGCATCGCGCTCACCGCGGTCTCGTGGTCGCTCCAGGTGCGCAGCGAGACGGTGCTGTTGTCGGCCAGGGAGTTGTAGGCCTCGACCACGTCGGTGAAGGCGGTGAGCTCCTCGTCGGGGCCATAGACGCCGAAGGTCAGGCGGGTCGGCTCCGCGCTCGCCGACGGGCTCGGGGCCGCGCCCGGCTCGTCGTCCTCCTGGGTGCACGCGGCGGTGGTGGCCGCCAGCGTCAGCGCCAGACCGGCGAACAGCGCACGCCTGACGGGCCTCCTGCCCTCGGCCAGACCCCGACCCGCACCCGGGCCCTCCTCACGGCGCGACGTCACGCGTGCTCCCCTCATGTCCTGGGCCCCGTCCTCGGCGGCCACGAACCGACACGATATCGACTCACCCGGCGTCATCGAGCAGCGCGACGTCCTCGGGGCCCAGGGTGAGACCAAGCGCACGCAACGAGTCGGTCACCGATGCGGGGCGGCTCGCACCGGGGATCGGCACCACGTGGTCGCCGAGACCCAGCATCCAGGCCAGGCAGACCTGCTGCGGGCTGACGCCGTGTCGCGCGGCGACCTCGCCGAAGCCGGCGTACGACGAGCCGAGCTCGGCCGCGGCCTGCATGCCGCCGAGCGGACTCCACGGCAGGAAGGCCAGACCCAGCTCGGCACAGAGCTCGAGCTCCGGAAGGCTGGAGCGGAAGGCGGGGCTGAACTGGTTCTGCACGCTCACCAGGGCGGGCCCAAGGATCGCCTGCGCCTCCCGGATCTGGGCGGGGTCGGCGTTGGAGAGCCCGACCCGCTGCACCAGACCGGCGTCGTGGAGCTCCTTGAAGGCGCCGATGCTCTCCGCATAGGGCACCCGCGGATCGGGCCGATGGTGCTGGTAGAGCCCCAGGCTGTCGGTCGCCAGACGCCGCAGCGAGCCCTCGACCGCCGAGCGGATCCACTCCGGCCGACCGTCGACCGGCCAGTCCGCACCGTCGCGCCGGATGCCGGCCTTGGTCGCGACCAAGACGTCCTCGGTGCGGCCGCGCAGCGCCTCGGCGACGAGCTCCTCGTTGTGCCCCAGACCCTGATCGGTCGGATGACCGTCGGGTCCGTAGCAGTCGGCGGTGTCGATCAGCGTGACGCCCGCGTCGAGGGCGGCGTGCACGGTGGCGATCGCCCGGGCCCGGTCGGGCAGCGAGCCGTCGCGCCCGGGACGCGAGAGCGGCATCGCCCCCAGGCCCAGTGCGCTCACCTGACGGTCCCCGATCGACCGGGTCGCCAACTCGGCGCTCACAGCGCGTGGAAGCGTCGCGCCTCGGCGACGACGGCGTCGAAGGTGGCGCGCCCGAGGGCGGCGCCCTCCCGGCGGACGTCGGCGCGCTCGAAGCGCAGCAGCCGGTCGAGACGCACCTCGCTCGGCCGGCCCTGGCGGTCCCACCCGCCCGTCCCGACGTCCATCCAGTGCCTGCCCCACCGGGCCTCGTCCGCCGCGTCGCGGTCGTGGTCCTTGCTGGTGAGGTAGAGCCCCAGCCACGCGTCGCCGTCCTCGGCGACAATCAGCACCGGACGGTCCTTGCCCTGCGCGGCGTCGTCCTCATAGGCCACCCAGGCCCAGACGACCTCGCCGGGATCGGGGTGTCCGTCGGCCTCGGGGGCATAGGTGGCGCCGGTGGTGTTGGCCGTGGCGGTGGCGGCCGCAGGTGGGCGCGACCCGAGGACCTGGGAGAGGGCACGACTCAGAAAGCTCATGTCGCGAGCCTAGGCGGCGCGCGAAAGCGCTCAGGAGAGCCCGCGGAAGAGGTGGTGGTACGCCGGACCGGGAGCGCCTCACGGCGCGTGGCCGCTCGTAGCGGCTTATTTTGGGACCCGGGGCTGCCGCGGCCCGACGTACCGAGGGAGAGTCTACGTCGCCAGGTGGCACATCCAAGTGTTCCGTCCCCACCGGACGTCGGAACTCGGACCTCATCTCTAGGCGAGGCGGTGCTCCAGCTCCAGGTGGCCCGCCGCGTCGAGCTGCTCGGCGAGCGTCAGCATCCGGCCGGCCGAGACCGGCGGTGCCCCCAGCGCGGCCCGCCCGGTGGCGACGACGCGTGCGAACGCCGCCGCCCGGAACAGCACGTCGGCGAAGTCGCCGGTGGCGATGCCGCGCAGCACCTCGTCGACCATCTGCTTGAGCCCCTCGGGGCTCGGCGGGTCCGCGACCCCGGCGACCACACGCGCGACCTGGGCCCGGACCCGGCCGGCCTCGAACTCCCGGGCGACGCCCACGGGCTCGGCGTGCACCCAGCTGCGCAGCAGGTACAGCCGCCACAGGCTGCCCGCCAGCGAGTCCGCGGAGGCCCCCGACCACAGCTCGGCCAGGGTCTCCAGGCCCTCGTCCTCAGCCAGCCGGAGCACGCGCTCGGCGGTCTCGAGGTCGCCCTGGCGGCGGGCCCCGCGGACCAGCAGGATCGCGGCCTGCTCCGCGGCCTCGCGCAGCGCGGCCGGGTCCTCGCCCCCCGTGACGGCCTCGATGAAGTCCGCACCCGGCACCATCGGCTTGTGGTGGCGGCGCTCGTTCATCCGGTCAGCCTAATCCCCGTCCGCATCCAGTCGCGCCCGCAGGCCGCGCACCTCCTCCTCCAGCACCAGCACCCGCGCGATGCCGGCCAGGTTGAGGCCTTCGGCGAGGAGGTCGCGGATGCGGTGCAGACGCTCGATGTCGGCGCGGCTGTAGAGACGGGTGCCGCCGGCCGTGCGCGCCGGCTCGAGGAGGCCACGGCGCTCGTAGACGCGCAGGTTCTGGATCTGCATCGAGACCATGCCGGCCGCGACGGAGATGGCGAAGACTCCGCGGGTCTCCTCGGGCATCTGACGGCTCCTCGGCTGGCAACTGGGTAGGGGGACTGGGTGGGGGACTTGAACTCAGCCTAGTTCGGGACTATAAGAAAAGGTGTAACACCCGATACAGATCCACGGCGATCTGAAGAGAAGGAGGATGCCATGTTGCTCCGCACTGCCGATCCGTTCCGAGACCTCGACCGACTCGCCCAGCAGATGCTGGGCACCACCAACCGTCCGGCGGTCATGCCGATGGACGCCTGGCGCGAGGGCGAGCGCTTCGTCATCGAGTTCGACCTGCCCGGGGTGGCCCCCGAGAGCATCGACCTCGACGTCGAGCGCAACGTGCTCACCGTCCGCGCCGAGCGCGTGGGGCGCAACGGCGACTGGGAGATGCTCGCGAACGAGCGCCCGCGTGGGGCGTTCAGCCGCCAGCTCGTCTTGGGAGACAACCTCGACCTGGAGCGGATCGAGGCCTCCTACGACGCCGGGGTGCTCAGGCTGTTGGTTCCGGTGGCCGAGCGGGCCAAGCCGCGCAAGATCCAGATCACGCCGGCCGGCCAGGAGTCCGAGCTCAGCGAGTCCGACAAGCACGAGGCGATCCAGGGTTCCGTCGAGTCCTGATCCCCTCACGGCCGCCCCGCCCCGTCACGCACGTGGGCCGGGCGGCCCTGTCATGCGGTCTCGAGCTCAGCCCAGGGCCTTGCGGATCCTCGCGTCGCTGACCGGCACTGCGGTGCCGAGGTGCTGGGCCCACAGCGAGACGCGGTACTCCTCGAGCAGCCAGCGCACGCCGCGCAGCGTGGCGTCCGGCGGACGCCCCTCGGGCAGGGCGGCGAGGCGGTGCAGGTAGGCCTCCTGCAGCTCCCCGATTTGGTCCATCAGCTGCCGGTCCCGGGAGACCTGCCCGTCGAGCCGCTCGCGGCGGTGCTCCAGCGCCTGGAGGTAGCGCGGGTAGTGGCGCAGCTGTGACCCACCCGCCTCGCCCACGAAGCCGCGGTGGACGAGCCGCGCCAGCTGCGCCTGCATGTCCGAGAGCGCCGGCAGCTGGTAGATGTCCGCCCGTCCGCTCAACGACCGGTCGGCGCGCCGCCACGCGTCGAGCACCCGGATCACGTCGTGCAGGACCGCGCGCAGGTGCGCCTCCTGGTCCTGACCGGCGGCGGCCCGCAGCACGTCGTACGACGCCTGGTCGCGCACCGCGGGACGTGCGTCGACCGCGGCCCCCAGGACGGCGCTGCGGCAGTCCTCGAGCAGCTCCGCCACCGTGGGGTACGGCGAGCCGGCCAGCGCCAGCTTCTCGGCGTTGGTGAGCGAGTCGAGCACGGCCTTGACCGGCGAGCGGGTCTCGAGCGTGAGCAGGCGGCGCACCCCGAGCCGGTGGCGCGCCTCCTGCTCCTCGGCGGAGCCGATGACCACGAGCCCGACGGTGTCGCCCTCGTCGACCAGCGCCGGGAAGCCGCGGACCTCGTGGCCCGCACGCTTCTGGGTGAACGACGACTCGATGGTGCCGAAGGTCCAGCCGGTCTGCCCCGAGACCGAGATCCCCGAGTCGGAGGCCACCTCCTTCATCGCCCGATCGAAGGTCGGCCGCAGCGGCGCCTTGAGCGCCTCGAGGTCCTTGCCCCGGCCGACGACCTTCCCCGCGTCGTCGACGACGCGGAAGATCGGCTTGAGATGGTCGGGGACCTTCGTCCAGTCCCACGCCTCGCGCGGCACGACGACACCGGTGGTGGAGCGGAAGTGCCGCTCCAGGGAGTCGAGCAGCGGCTCCTCCCCCGCCGGGACCTTCGCCAGGAAGTCGCGGGCGTGGTTGGGCGCGGGCACGAAGTTGACCCGCAGCGGCTTGGGCAGGCTGCGGATCAGGCTCGTGACCAGCTCCTCGCGCACCCCCGGCACCACCCAGGAGAAGTCGGCGGCGCTCACCTGGTTGAGCGTCGCGACCGGGACGTCGATGGTGAGGCCGTCGTCCTTCGCCCCCGGCTCGAAGTGATAGCTGATCGGGAAGGTCAGCCCCTCCGCGTGCCAGTACTCCGGGTAGTCGGTCGCCCGGATCTCCTCGGCCGTGTCGTGGGTGAGCATCTCCGGGTCGAAGGTGAGCAGGTCGGGGTGCTTCTGGCGCTCACGCTTCCACCACTGGTCGAAGTGCGCGCCGCTGACCACGTCCTGGCCGACGCGGGCGTCGTAGAAGTCGAAGAGCGTGTGCTCGTCGACGACGATGTCGCGGCGCCGGGCCCGGTGCTCGAGCTCGGCCGCCTCCTCCAGCAGACGCAGGTTCTCGGCATAGAAGCGGTGCCGCGTGCTCCAATCCCCGTAGACCAGGGCGTGGCGGATGAAGATCTCACGGCTGAGCTCGCGGTCGATCCGGCCGTAGTTGACGGGCCGGTCGGCGACCAGCGGCACGCCGTACAGCGTCACACGCTCCTGAGCCATCACCGCCGCGCGCTTCTTGGACCAGTGCGGCTCGGAGTAGGTGCGCTTGACGAGGTCCTTGCCGAGCGCCTCGGCCCACTCGGGCTTGATCGCGGCGTTCTGCCGCGCCCACAGCCGGCTGGTCTCGACGAGCTCGCCGGCCATCAGGAACTGCGGGCTCTTCCGGGCAAGGCCGCTGCCGGGGAAGATCGCGAACCGGGCGCCGCGGGCGCCGAGGTACTCGCGCATCGGCCGGCGCTCGCCCGCGCTCTTCTTGGTGTCGCGCTCCTCGAGCAGCCCGATGTGCGAGAGCAGCCCCGACAGCAGCGCCTGGTGGATGCCGTCGGCGTCGGGGACGTCGGCCGGGTGGCCGATGTCGATGTCCATCTCCTTGCAGACCTGGCGCAGCTGGGACTCGAAGTCCTGCCACTCCCGCACGCGCAGGTAGTTGAGGAACTCCTTGCGGCACATCCGCCGGAACGCGCTGGAGGAGAGCTCGCGCTGCTGCTGCTTGACGTAGCGCCACAGGTTGAGCCAGGTCAGGAAGTCGCTGTCCTCGGCCTTGAACCGGGCGTGCTGCTGGTCGGCCTGGGCCTTGAGCTCGGCCGGCCGCTCACGGGGGTCCTGCAGGGACAGCGCCGCGGCGATCACCAGCACCTCGCGCACGCAGCCGAGCCGCTCGGCCTCGAGGATCATCCGGCCGAGGCGGGGGTCGATGGGCAGCCGCGCGAGGCGCTTGCCGATGCGGGTCAGCCGGACGCCCGGGGCCGAGGCCGCTGCACCGACAGCCCCCTGCCCGATCGGCGCTACCGCGCCCAGCTCCTCGAGCAGCTGGGTGCCGGCGGTGATGTTGCGCCGGTCGGGGGGCTCGACGAAGGGGAAGCGGGCGACCTCGCCGAGGCCGAGGGAGGCCATCTGCAGGATGACGCTGGCGAGGTTGGTGCGCAGGATCTCGGGGTCGGTGAACTCGGGCCGGCCCTCGAAGTCCTCCTCGGCATAGAGGCGGATCGCGATGCCCGCCTCGACCCGTCCGCAGCGCCCGGAGCGCTGGTTGGCCGAGGCCTGGCTGATCGGCTCGATCGGCAGCCGCTGGACCTTGGTGCGCGCGGAGTAGCGGCTGATCCGCGCGACGCCGGAGTCCACGACGTACCGGATGCCCGGCACGGTCAGCGAGGTCTCCGCGACGTTGGTGGCGAGTACGACGCGCCGCCCGGCCGTGTGCGGGGAGAAGACCCGGTGCTGCTCGGCGGCCGAGAGTCGGGAGTAGAGCGGCACGACCTCGAGGCCCTGTCCTCGAGAGCCCGAGGACTTGGCGGTCAGCTCGTTGAGCACGTCGGCGGTGTCGCGGATCTCCCGCTCGCCGGGCAGGAAGACGAGGATGTCGCCCGGCCCCTCGGCGGAGAGCTCCTTGACCGCGTCGACGATGGCGTCGGTCTGGTCGCGGACGACCGCCTCGCCCTCCTCGTCCTCCTCGGGCAGCTCGATCAGCGGCCGGTAGCGGACCTCGACGGGGTAGGTGCGTCCCGATACCTCGATGATCGGGGCGGGCCGGCCCCGACGGTCGCAGAAGTGCTGGGCGAAGCGCTCGGGGTCGATCGTCGCCGAGGTGATGATCAGCTTCAGGTCGGGCCGCTTGGGCAGCAGCCGCTTGAGGTAGCCGAGCAGGAAGTCGATGTTGAGGCTGCGCTCGTGGGCCTCGTCGATGATGATCGTGTCGTACTTCGTGAGCATCCGGTCGCGCTGCAGCTCGGCGAGCAGGATGCCGTCGGTCATCAGCTTGACCCGGCTGCTGCGCGAGGTCCGGTCGGTGAACCGGACCTGGTAGCCGACCAGGTCGCCCAGCTCGGTCCCGAGCTCGCTGGCGATCCGCTCCGCCACCGACCGCGCCGCGATCCGGCGCGGCTGGGTGTGGCCGATCAGCTTGCCGCCGGCGGCCCGGTCCCCGCGGCCCAGCTCGAGGCAGATCTTGGGCAGCTGCGTCGTCTTCCCCGAGCCGGTCTCGCCCGCGACGATGACGACCTGGTGGTCACGGATGGCCGCGGCGATGTCCTCGCGGCGCTGGGTGACCGGGAGCTCGGGCGGAAAGTGAATGTGCACAACGCGGCAATTGTGCCCGGGCCCCGGTCAGGGGGCGAACCAGGCCGGCGCCGAGGGTCCCCGGCTAGGTTGGAGGCATGGACCAGGACACCTGGCTCAACATCCTTCTGGTGATCGGCTTCGTGCTGCTGGGCGGCGTCTTCGCCGGGACCGAGATCGCCCTCATCTCCCTGCGCGAGGGCCAGATCCGCCACCTCGAGGGCCAAGGCCCCCGCGGCGCACGGGTGGCGCGGGTCGCCCGGGATCCCAATCGCTTCCTCGCCACCGTGCAGGTCGGCGTCACGGTCATGGGCTTCCTCTCCGCGGCGTACGGCGCCTCACGGCTGGCCCCCGACTTCGAGCCCACGCTGGAGGCCCTCGGGGTCCCCGAAGGGATCGCCCCCACGGTGGCGCTGGTCGGGCTGACGCTCGCGATCGCGTACCTCTCCCTCGTGCTCGGCGAGCTGGTCCCCAAGCGCCTGGCGCTGCAGCGCTCCGCGGGCATGGCGCTGCTGGTCGGCCCACCCGTCGACCGGCTGGCGACCGTGATGCGCCCGGTGATCTGGGCCCTGTCCGTCTCGACCGACGCCGTCGTGCGCGTCCTGGGAGGTGACCCGGACGCCGGGTCCGAGCGGATGTCGCAGGAGGAGCTGCGCCAGCTGGTCAGCTCCCACGAGGACCTCACCGCCGACGAGCGGCGCATCCTCGGGGACGTCTTCGAGGCAGGTGAGCGCAGCCTCGTGGAGGTGATGCGCCCCCGCCGCGACGTCACGTTCCTCGCCGCGGACGCCCGTGTGGCCGAGGCGATCGAGGTCATCCGGGAGAGCCCCTACTCGCGCTACCCGGTCACCGGCGAGGACTTCGACGACGTCCGCGGGTTCCTCCACGTCCGCGACCTGCTGGACGCCTCACCGGAGGCCACCGTGGGCGACCTGGCGCGCGCGATCGTCCGACTGCCCGGGACCAATCGGGTCCTCCCGTCCCTGAGTCGCCTGCGCGCCGAGGAGGTGCACATCGCGATCGTCGTCGACGAGTACGGCGGGACCGACGGCATCGTCACCCTCGAGGACCTCGTCGAGGAGCTGGTGGGCGACATCCGCGACGAGTACGACGCACCGGCACCCGACACCCGGGTGCTGCGCGACGGGGTCGCCGTGGTCGACGCGACGCTGACGCTCGAGGAGTTCGCGGAGCAGACGGGGCTCGCCCTCCCGGAGGGCCCCTACGAGACGGCCTCGGGATTCGTCGTCGCCCGGCTGGGGAGGCTCGCAGAGCCCGGGGACCGCGTCGAGGTCGACGGCACCACGCTCGTGGTGGAGAGCGTCGAGCGCCACCACGTGAGCCGGATCGAGGTGCGGTTTGGGGACCCGCACCGTTCCCGCGTTACCCTGCCGGGAGAGTGATTGTCGGACAATCCTGAGCCGACGCCCGACCATCGAGGAGGCGACACCCATGACGGCATCCGTGAGCGACACCGTTCCCGCACACGAGGCATCCGCGCCGCGGGGACCGGCCCTGGTGGAGCAGGCCGAGGCGCGCACGGCGCACAACTACCACCCTCTCCCGGTGGTGGTGGCGCACGCCGAGGGCGCCTGGATGACCGACGTCGACGGCAACCGCTTCCTGGACCTGCTGGCCGGCTACTCGGCGCTCAACTTCGGCCACGGACACCCCACGCTGCTGCGCGCCGCGCACGAGCAGCTCGACCGCCTGACGCTGACCAGCCGCGCCTTCATCCACGACCAGTTCGGCTCCTTCTGCGCCGCGCTCGGCGACCTCGCCGGCAAGGACATGGTCCTCCCGATGAACACCGGCGCCGAAGCCGTCGAGACGGCCATCAAGGTCGCCCGCAAGTGGGGCTACGACGTCAGGGGCGTCGCCGCCGACCGCGCGGAGATCATCGTCGCCTCCGGCAACTTCCACGGCCGCACGACGACCATCGTCGGCTTCTCCGACGACCCCGACGCGCGAGGCGGCTTCGGCCCGTTCGCACCCGGCTTCGTCACGGTGCCCTACGGCGACCTGGCCGCGCTGGAGGCGGCCATCACCCCCGAGACCGTCGCGGTGCTGATCGAGCCGATCCAGGGCGAGGGCGGCGTGATCCTCCCCCCGGAGGGCTACCTGCGCGGTGTCCGCGCGGCCTGCACCCGCGAGAACGTGCTCCTGGCCGCCGACGAGATCCAGTCCGGCCTCGGTCGCACCGGGCGCACGTTCGCCTGCGACCACGAGGGCGTCGTGCCTGACATGTACCTCCTCGGCAAGGCGCTCGGGGGCGGCATCGTGCCGGTCTCGGCAGTGGTCGCCGACCGCGACGTTCTCGGGGTCCTGCACCCGGGCCAGCACGGCAGCACCTTCGGCGGCAACGCCCTGGCCTGCGCCGTCGGCCGCTCGGTGGTCGAGCTCCTCGCCACCGGCGAGTTCCAGGACCGCGCCGCCCGGCTCGGCACTCTGGTCCACGAGCGCCTGGAGTCGATGCGGGGTCACGGCGTCGTGGGCGTGCGGACCCGAGGCCTGTGGGCCGGCGTCGACATCGACCCCTCCGTCGGCACGGGTCGTGCCGTCTGCGAGGCGCTGATGGCGCGCGGCGTCCTGGCCAAGGACACGCACGGCTCGACCATCCGTCTCGCTCCCCCGCTGGTGATCGACGAGGCCGACCTGATGTGGGGTCTCGACCAGCTCGAGGCCGTGGTCAGCGGCGGCTGAGAAAATTTTCGGTATTTGGGCGTTTAACTCGACGGGAACCGGGGAGCATCCACGAACGTTCGACCGGATGGACCCCCGACCTTCCGAGACCCCGCCCGTTTTCCCGCTCGTGCGGAACCATCTCTGAGCCCTTCGAGGGTCCAGCCAGGGCCGCCCGCTCCTCCACGTCCCCCGTGCGTCGAGGAGCGGGCGGTTCCCTTTTCCTTGTCAGTGCAGGACCTCGACTCAGTGCAGGACCTCGACCAAGGCCGGCAGTGATGCCGCCAGAGCGCCCAGCAGCTCCTCCCGCGAGATGCCGTGCTGGTCGACCACCCAGGCGAGCACCAGCTCCTCGGTCATCGCCGACCAGCCGCGCACCATCAGCCGCGCCGCCGGGGTGTCGGGGAGGATCTCGCCCTCGGCGTCCTCCCGGAAGATCCGGTCGGTCAGCGCCGCCCGCGCCTCCTCGTAGATCTCGCGCAGCGCCTCGTCGCCGCTCGCGGCGCCCTTCACCAGCGACAGGTAGCCCTCGTAGTTGGCCTCGACGTAGTCGACGTAGGCGGCGACCGACGTCAGCAGCCGCTCCAGGGGATCCCCCTGCGCCGGGGGTGCCGTCGTGGCGATCAGGTCGTCGGCCGCGCGTCGTACGACCGCTCGGTGGAAGTCGTGCTTGTTGCCGAAGTAGTGGTAGAGCAGCCCGCGCGAGATCCCGGCCTCCTCCGCGAGCGCGTCGATGGAGATCTCGTCCAGGGAGCGGGTGGCCAACAGCCGCACCCCCAGGTCGAGCAGCTGGGTGCGGCGGTCCTCTTTGGAGAGACGGGTTCGTGTGGGCGGTGTCGGTGTGCGCGGGGTCACGACCACCATTCTATTGACGCTTATTCAATAGCGCCAGTAGCGTGGCGCCCCATGACCGACCCCCACCACGTTGAGCACCTCGTCATCGGCGCCGGCTTCGGCGGCCTGGGCACGGCGATCAAGCTGGCCGAGCAGGGCGAGGACGACTTCGTCGTCATCGAGAAGGGCAGCGACGTCGGCGGCACCTGGCGCGCGAACACCTATCCCGGCGCCGCCTGCGACGTCCCCAGCCAGCTCTACTCCTTCTCCTTCGCCCCCAACCCCGACTGGTCGATGTCGTTCTCGCCCCAGCCGGAGATCCAGGCCTACATCCGTCGAGTCGCTGACCGTTCGGGCGTCCTGGACCGCTTCCGGTTCGACACCGCCGTCGAGTCCGTCAGGTACGACGAGGGCACGCAGCGCTGGCGGGTCCGCACCAGCGCCGGCGAGTGGAGCGCCACCCACGTGATCAGCGCGGCCGGGGGCCTGTCCGAGCCCAAGCTGCCCGACATCGAGGGCATCGAGTCCTTCGCCGGGGAGGTCTTCCACTCGGCCGACTGGAACCACGACGTGGACCTGACCGGCAAGCGGGTGGCGGTGATCGGCACCGGGGCCTCGGCGATCCAGATCGTGCCGGAGGTGCAGAAGGTCGCCGCACAGCTCGACGTCTACCAGCGCACCGCCCCGTGGGTGATCCCGCGCAACGACCGGCGCTACACCCGCCTCGAGCGCCTCCTCTTCCAGCACGCGCCGGCCGTGCAGCGGCTCTACCGCACCGCGATCTACTGGGGCCGCGAGCTCTACGTGCCGGCGTTCACGCTCAACCCCAAGATCGCCCTGCCGGCCAAGAAGCTGGCTCTCGGCAACATCGCCCGGGGCGTCAAGGACCCCGACCTGCGCCGCAAGGTGACACCGGACTACGAGATCGGCTGCAAGCGGATCCTGATCTCCAACACCTGGTATCCCGCGCTCGACGCCCCCAACACCGAGCTGGTCACCGACGGGATCGCCAAGATCACGCCGACCTCGATCATCGGGCGCGACGGCGCCGAGCGCGAGATCGACGTGCTCATCGTCGCCACCGGCTTCCATGCCACCGACCTGCCGATCGCCGAGGCGATCACCGGACGCGACGGTCGCACGCTGGCCCAGGTCTGGGCCGAGCACGGGATGTCGGCCTACAAGGGCACCACCGTGCGCGGCTTCCCCAACCTGTTCCTCGTCGTGGGCCCCAACACCGGGCTGGGTCACTCGAGCATGGTCTTCATGATCGAGTCGCAGATCGCCTACATCTGCGACGCGATCCGGACCAAGCGGCTCCACCGCTTCGCCACCGTCGAGCCACTGGCCCGCGCCCAGCAGCGCTGGAACGACAACCTGCAGCAGCGGATGAAGCGCACCGTGTGGAGCGCCGGCGGCTGCGCCAGCTGGTATCTCGACGACCACGGGCGCAACGTCACCCTGTGGCCCAAGTCCACCTTCACCTTCCGCCGCCAGCTGACCCGCTTCGACGTCGAGGCGTACGACGTGGAAGCCGCGGTCGTCACCCACAGAGAGGCCCACTCCGCATGAAGACACTCGATGGCAAGGTCGTCGTGATCACCGGCGCCGGCTCCGGCATCGGCCGGGCGCTCGCGCTCGACGTGGCCCGGCGCGGCGCCCGGGTCGCGGTCTCCGACGTCGACGAGCCCGGGCTGGCCCGCACCGTCGAGCTGCTCGAGGCCGAGCACGCCCCCGAGGTGCACAGCGCCCGGCTCGATGTGTCCGACCGCGCCGCCTTCGCGTCGTACGCCGGCGAGGTGGCCGAGCACTTCGGCCGGGTCAACGTGATCGTCAACAACGCCGGCGTCGCACTGGCCGGCGACGTCGCCGACCTCGACTACGACGACATGGCGTGGATCGTCGACATCAACTTCTGGGGCGTGGTGCACGGGACCAAGGAGTTCCTCCCCCACCTGATCGCCTCCGGCGACGGGCACGTCGTCAACCTCTCGTCGCTGTTCGGCCTGGTCTCGATGCCCGGGCAGAGCGCCTACAACGCCACGAAGTACGCCGTGCGCGGCTTCACCGAGGCGCTGCGCCAGGAGATGCTGATCGCCGGGCACCGGGTCGGCGTGACCGCCGTCCACCCTGGGGGCATCAAGACCGCGATCGCCCGCAACGCCCGCGTGAGCAGCACCGAGGACAAGACCGCCACCGCCAGGCTCTTCGACGAGAAGCTGGCCAAGATGACCCCGGAGCGGGCGGCCGAGATCATCGTCGCCGGCGTCCTCGCCGACAAGGCCCGGGTGCTGGTCGGCGCCGACGCGCACGCGCTGCACCAGCTGGGCCGGGTGCTCGGCTCGCGCTACCAGGACGTCGTCGCGCGGGTCAGCAAGAGGGTGCTGCCGGCGAAGGTGGTGTGATCTCGGCCCTGAGGGGCAACATCTCGGACATGCAACCAGGCACTCCGGTCGACATCGTCATGACCAAGTGGCGCGATGCGCCGCACTGGGTCTATCAGGCCGTCTTCCTCGGCGGCGACGAGCACGGCGACTGGGTGGGCGTGCGCGCGGGCACGCACATGTCCCGTCCCGGGGCGGAGTACGTCGCCCCGGTCGACCAGGTCGTCCTGCTCAACGAGTCGCACTGGGCCGTCTCGACGTTCCACGCCCCCGGCGGGGTGGTCGACGTCTATGTCGACATCTCCACGCCGCCGTTCTGGGACGGCGGGGTCGTCGGGGCCGTCGACCTCGACCTCGACGTCGTGCGCGGCGTCACCGGCCGCGTGTGGGTCGAGGACGAGGACGAGTTCGCCGAGCACCGCACCTCGCTGGGCTACTCCGAGGAGCTCGTGGCGTCCGCGTCGGCCAGCTGCGAGCGGGTCCGGACCGCTCTCGACGGCCGCACCGCGCCGTACGACGGGAGTGCGGGCGTCTGGCTGACCCGGCTCGCCGGGCTCTAGTCCGCGTCGTCCTTGCTCGAGCGCCTCCCCTTGCGGACGGCGCGCACCCGCAGCGGCCCGACGAGGCGGGGACCGGCCAGACGGCTCTCCAGGCGCCTGGCCTCCCGCTTGAGCGGCTGCGCGACGTACTCCCCCAGGATCACGCCGGAGGCCAGCGAGATCGCCACGGACGCGGCGGTGACCATGGCGAGGAGGCCGGCCGAGGTCTGGAAGCCGCCCTCGGTGAGCAGCGAGAGACCGCGGTAGATCGACAGGCCGGGCAGCATCGGCACGATCGCCGACACCACCACCACCAGCGGCGGCACGCGGACCCGGCCCGCCGCGGCGTAGGCCACCAGGCCGATGAAGAACGCCGCGGTGGCCGTGCCCCAGGCCCGGCCGAGGCCCTGCATCGCGAGCGCCTGCGCGATCAGGGCCGCCAGCCCGGCGATCACCGCGATCGGGATCAGCGAGCGGCGGGGCGCATAGGAGGAGAAGGCGAACGCCGACGCGCACAGCGCGCTTCCGAAGGCCACCATCGCGATGGTCTCCCAGGTCAGCGTCTGGGCCTCGAGCCGGGCGACCTGCACACCGGCGAGGCCGGCCAGCGTGAGACCACCGCTGACTCCCGCGATGATGCCTGCGGTCGCCAGCAGGGCCTCGGTGATCCGAGCGCCCGCGGTGACGTAGAACCCCGTCAGCGCGTCCTGCAGGGCGCCCATGAAGCCGATGCCCGCCAGCAGCATGATGATGTTGGCGGTCACGACCAGCGAGGGATCCACGTCCAGGGGGGTCGCCGCCGCCAGCGCCGCCAGCACCGTGGCCACGAAGCCACCGGCGATCTGCTGGTAGAAGTACGGCAGCCGACGCCGCGCCAGCTCCTGCTGGAGCCGGTCGATGACCGCCGCGGCGATGAACGCACTGCCGACGACCAGCAGGTTTCCGCCGAGCATGATCGCCACACCGGCGCACATCAGGCCCCAACCGAGGGTGATCGCGATCCGCGGGGTGCTGTGGCCGGAGCTGAAGATCCGGGCGAGCTGCGAGCGCGCCTCGACGAGGTCGAGCTTGTCGGTGAGCACGTCGCGCACCAGGTGGTCGACCAGGGTGAGGTCCTCATAGTCGATGTCTCGCTGCTTGACCTGCCGGATCAGCACCAGCGGCGGCTCTTCGGGGTTGGGCTGATAGGACATCGAGAGCGAGGTGAACGTCACGTCGAGGTCGGGGTGACGCACGCCCAGATGGCGGGCCAGCGACTGCATCGTGGCAGTCACGTCCGCGGCCCCCGCGCCTGAGGAGAGCAGCAATTCGCCCACGCGCAGGCAGAAATCGAGCGTCAGGTTCAGTACGCGCGGCTCCGGCATGCACGCATCGTGGCAGGGATCGGCGACGGCCCTCAAAACGCTCCTCTTCCCGGGTGTGCTTGGCTGGTGGTGTGCGGATCGAATTCCATGGCTCACCCCGGCCGACCCTCGGTGTGGAGTGGGAGTTCGCGCTCGTCGACAAGCAGACCCGCGACCTGAGCAACTCCGCCGCCGGCCTCCTCGAAGCGGCGCGGCCCCGGCTCGACGACCCCGACCGGCTTCACAAGGAGCTGCTGCGCAACACCATCGAGATCGTGACGGGGATCTGCGACACCGTCTCGGACGCGATGGCCGACCTGCGTCGCTCCCTCTCGGCCGTCCTCCCGGTCGCCGACGAGCTCGGCGTCGACCTCTTCGGCGCGGGCACCCACCCCTTCGGCACCTGGTCGGGCCAGCAGCTCACCGAGGGCCACCGCTACGAGGAGCTCATCAACCGCACCCAGTGGTGGGGACGCCAGATGCTGATCTGGGGTGTCCACGTGCACGTCGGCATGCCCGAGCAGGACCGGGTGATGCCGGTGCTGTCGTCGCTGCTCAACTACTACCCCCACCTGCAGGCGCTCTCCGCGTCGTCTCCGGTGTGGTCGGGGACCGACACCGGCTACGCGTCCAACCGGGCGCTGATGTTCCAGCAGCTGCCCACGGCCGGGCTGCCGTTCCAGTTCCAGCACTGGGCCGAGTTCGAGGCCTTCGCGCAGGACCAGCTGACAACCGGCGTCATCGACGACCTGTCCGAGATCCGGTGGGACGTGCGTCCGGCTCCTCATCTGGGGACCCTCGAGAACCGGGTGTGCGACGGCGTCGCCGACATCGGCGAGCTCGGCTCCCTGGTCGCCCTGATGCACTGCCTGGTCGTCGACCTGGACACCCGCCTGGCCGCCGGCGAGACCCTGCCGGTGATGCCGCCGTGGCACGTGCAGGAGAACAAGTGGCGCGCGGCGCGCTACGGCCTCGACGCGATCATCATCCTGGACGCCGACTCCCACGAGCGTCTGATCACCGACGACCTCGACGACCTCCTCGAGCGCCTCACCCCCGTGGCCCGACGGCTCGAGTGCGAGGACGAGCTGCGGGCGGTCGCCGAGATCCCGCGCCGCGGCGCGTCGTACCAGCGTCAGCGGGCGGTGGCCGCCGAGCACGACGGCGACCTGGTCGCGGTCGTGGACTCCGTCGTCCGGGAGCTGCGCGCCAGCCTCTGATCCTGCTTGTTGGCTGTCCCTGGGTGAGGGCCGCCCTCACATGTCGTTGCCGATGAACATCGGGTCACCGCTGCTCGCCGTCAGCGTGCCGATGCGCTCGCAGACACCTGAGGGGACGAGGCAGTCATGGATCGGGTGGCGACCGCCCCTGCCGATCCCCGCCACGAGCACCGACCCATCGGTGTCGAAGGTGAGCCAGATGCCCTCCGCCTGGAGCCGGACCGGACGACCGCCTGCCTCGGTCGGCGTCAGCTCCGTCGACCAGTACAGGACGTAGCGCCCGTCGTGTGACAGCTCGGCGTCGACCGGGCCCTCGGTGAACGACCACGTCGCCACGGGGCTGCCGGCCGCCGGAACGGGCCGAGCCCCGGACCACAGGACCCGGCCGTTGCGGGCCGAGGCCACCCGGAGCTCCCCCGCCCCCAGCAGCGTCCACCGCCGTGCCCCGCGGGCGGTGCGATCCCACACGAAGGTGCCGTCGGGGGTGCGCACGAACGCCAGCCCGCGGTCGAGCCCGTCCACGCGGACGCCCTCGCAGCCCTCGCCCGAGCACGGGACGTCGATCGTGTCGACGCTGCTCAGCGTCTCGAGGTCGTGCAGGTGCACCCGCACGCCCCCGGCGTGGGGCTGGGTGAAGGCCACCAGCGGCAGTGCCGCGTCGGCTTGGACGGACGGACGGAAGCCGTCGACCTGCTCGGCCGGCGCCGGCGCGAGGAACCGGTCCTCGCCACTCTCCGTGAGCAGGTGGGCGCGCCCGGTGCCGTCGAAGAAGACCATGCCGTACGGCGTCGCGCTGGCGTCGGTGTCCAAGAACCCCATGTCCTTCTTGGGGAACGACCTCCCGCCGAGGAAGACCTCCCCGTCCGCGTCCGGACTGGCGTACGCACGCAGGCCGTCGCCGTAGTCCAACGGACCCACGGGGTCGATGCGGTGCGTGTCGACCCCCGACTCCGCCCCCGACCCCAAGAGCTCCGCGACCGCCACGCTCGCCCCCCCGACCAGCATCGCCACCCCGGCCAACGCCGCGAGGCGGCGGCGCCGTCGCAGCGCCCGTCCTCTCCGGCGCACGTCGGCGGGGGCGGGGACTGCGGGGGTGAGCCCCGTCAGGCGTTCCTCGATGGCCTCGGCCAACTGCTCCTCGAGTCTCATGACCGCTCCCCTCCGGTGACCGTGCTGGCGGCGTAGCGACGGCGCAGCGTCGCGAGCGCGTTGGATGCCTGAGACTTCACGGTGCCGGTGCTGCAGCCGAGGACGTCCGCGATCTGCTGCTCGCTGAGGTCCTCGTAGTAGCGCAGCACGAGCACGGCTCGCTGGCGGGGCGCCAGGGCGATCAGGGCGTCCCAGAGCTCGGCGCGGTCCACGAGCGCCTGCTCACCGGAGTCGGACGGGCCGGCGACCTCGGGCACCGACCCGGGGCGCTCCGAGCGCCACCACCCTCGGCGCTGGACGCCGAGGACCTCGTTGACGGCCATCCGTCGGACGTAGGCCTCCGGATGATCGGCGGCACTCACGCGTCGCCAGGAGGCGTACGCCTTGGCGAGGGCCGACTGCACGGCGTCCTCTGCGCGGCCGGCGTCACCGCTGATCGCGAAGCACACGCGGAACAGGTGTTGCCACACGGAGGCATAGAGCTCCGCGAAGTCGGCTTCGTCGGACTCGCGCACGTGGCTCCTCACTCTCGGCTCCGCTCAAGGGGGGCCGCTCGAGGGACTGCTCGACTGCTGAGGGCCTACCTCACTGATGTCGTCGGAGCCCTGTCCGGTTGGGTCCCGGACCAAACCTCTTTCAGCCGGTCCCTGCGGTGGGTGAGTCGAGATATCCCCGCAGCAGACGATGGAGGTGGTCCAGGGCCTCCCCCTTGGTCAGCGGCACACCGTCAGGTCCCTGCTCGAGCGCCCGGGCGACCTGGAGCAGCAGCGTGTCGATGCTCTGCGCCATCAGCTGCGGCCTGGCCTCCCCGTGCTCCACCAGCGCCTCGAGCAGCGGCCCCTGCAGCTCAGCGTGGAACGCCTCCATCGGCTCCTTGAGCACAGCCGGGTCGACGACCTTGCTCAGGGCGCTCGCCACCGCCTGCTCGGAGCTGGCGAAGAGCTCGAGGTTGGCGTGGACGTAGGCCCAGATCCGAGCCCCCGGAGTCGAGGCGGCGGCGACCCGGTCGCGGACCTGACTGGCCCAGTCGGGGAACACGTCGCCGACGACGGCGGCCAGCAGGTCCTCGGAGGACGCGAAGTAGTGGTAGGCGCTGGAGCGAGCCAGGCCCGCCCGCTGGGCGACGGCGGCGAGGGTCGGTGGAGCGCCGGTCTCGCCGAGGATCGCCCGTGCCCCGTCGAGCAGCGCACGCCGCTGCCGCTGCCGGTGCTCGGCCACGGTGGGTGCGCTGATGCGGGGCACGGGGCTCCTTCGGTCAGGGGACGGGCTGGCTCACCCCGGCTGCGTCATACGGCGGCGTCATACGGGCGGCGCCGAGCGCGCTGCGAGGGTGCCGTCGATCATCTCGTACACCCGGTCGCAGTGGGTCAGGATGTCGTGGTCGTGGGTCACCATGATCGTCGCCACGCCCAGCGCCCGCGTCTCCCGGGCCAGCAGCGAGACGACCTCCTGGCTGCGCTGCCGGTCGAGGGCGGCCGTCGGCTCGTCGACGAGCAGCAGCTGCGGCCGGGTGACGAGGGCACGGGCGATGCCGACGCGCTGACGCTCTCCTCCGGAGAGCTGGTGGGGACGACGGCGGGCCTTGGTCCCCATGCCGACCTCGTCGAGGAGCGCGGCAGGGTCGTAGGGGTCGGCGACCTTGCCGAACGTCAACGGGAGCCGGACCTGGTCGATCGCCCGCAGCGCCGGGACCAGGTTGCTCGTCTGGAAGACGAACCCGATCCGCTCGCGACGCACCGTGGTCAGCTGCCGACGGGAGAGCCCCGCGAGCTCGGTCCCCCCGATGCTCACGCGCCCGGAGGTGGGAGCGACCAGTGCTCCAGCGACCGCCAGCAGGCTGGACTTCCCGGCCCCCGAGGGACCGACGACGGCGACCAGCTCGCCGGGCTCGACGCGCAGGGTGACCCGGTCGAGGGCCGTGAGGGTCTCGTCGCCGTCGCCGTAGACGAGGCTGACGTCGTCGAGCACCAGGGTGTGGCCAGTGGTGGGGTTGCTCATCGGTTCGCTCCCAGGGCGGTCAGGGGGTCGACGCGGACGATCCGGACGACGGCGATGGCGGCTCCGGTCATGCCGAGGACCAGCAGCGCGAAGGTCGCGGTCGCGATGGGGCCGGACTCCAGCGCGAACGGCATCGGCGTCGAGGACAGGCCGGCTCCGGCAGCCACTCCGACACCCACCCCGACGGCCGCCGAGACGACCAGCAGGACCGCCGACTGCAGCAGGCTGTCGCGCAGCAGATAGCCCGTGCTGGCGCCCATCGCGCGCATCACCGAGATCTCCTGCTTGCGCTGGATGGTGAGGACGGTGAAGAAGGCGCCCACCACGAGAGCCGAGATCGCGTAGAGGAAGACCTGGATGAGCTGCAGGGTGGACGTCTCCGCCGTGTAGCCGGGAGACGCGCCGTAGGACTCCTCGACGGTCAGCGAGCTCGTGCCGGCCGCCTTGTCCCCCGCTGCGAGGTCGGCGTCGCCGCGCACGGCGACCGCGGTGAACTCGTCGTAGATGCGGTCCGAGAACTCGTCCCCCTCACGCACCCCGGCCCGGATCTCCTGCCAGGTGCGCAGCGGCACGTAGCCGATGTCGACGTGGCCGAACGTGTGCTGCTCGCCGAGGACACCGACGACCTCGAGCGTGGCGCCGGTCGACTCGACCGTCACCACGTCACCGATCTCCACGCCCTCCTCGGCGGCGGTGGCGCTGATGACGACCTCGCCCAGTGCCTCACGGGGGGCCTCACGGGGGGCCTCACCGAGCGCTCTGCCCTCGGCGACCTCGGGGGTCATGAAGCTGCCGACCTCGATCCCGAACAGCGCGAGGTCGATCTCGACGTCGCGGTCGGTGCGCCCGTTGACGAGCGTGTTGCCGAAGGGTGTCGCCTCCTCGACGCCGGGCTGCGCCGCCCACTCGTCCGCCGCCTGGGTGGTCACGATGCTGCGCGAGAACGCCGAGTCCTTGGCGACGTCCTCCTGGAAGGCGAACGACGTGGCCGGGACTCTCTGCAGCCCCGAGACGCCGTCGTTGACCAGACCGGACGACAGCCCGCTGAGCAGGACCATCAGCACCGCGATCAGCGCGACCACGGAGCCCATCAGGATGAATCGACCTCGTGCGAAGCCGATCTCTCGTAGGGCGAGGAACACCGGACGTGACCTTTCATCGGGGACGACGGCGCCGGCTGGCGGCGCTGCAGTCAGTTAGCGACAGTGCGTCGACAACTATAGCGACGCGGTGTCGACAACTCAGTCCCGGGTCAGTCGGGGTCGACCATCTCCAGCCGGACACCGAGCAGGCGGACCGGCCGGTCGTGCTCGACCCGCTCGAGCAACGAGACCGCTGCCGCGGCCAGGGTGTCCGGGTCGTTGCTGGGTGTGGGCAGGGTCAGGCTCCGGGTCGCGGTGAGGAACGGGCGGTAGCGCACCTTGATCCCGACCCGTGCCGCCGGACGCCCCTCCCGGTCGATGTCCGCGACGACCCTGCGCGCCAGCGCCGCCACCTCCCGCTCGACGACGACCCAGTCCTCGAGGTCACGTTGGAAGGTCTGCTCGCGGCCGTGCGCCTTCGCGACGTACGGCGTGGCGTCGACGGGACTGGTGTCCACGCCACGCCCCAGCCGCCGGTACCACGGCCCCATCGTGGGGCCGAGCCGGTCGGCAAGCTCCGCAGGATCGGCCTGCGCCAGCTGAGCCACGGTGGTGATCCCGAGCGTCGCCAGCCGGGCGGCCGTCTTGCGGCCGATGCCCCACAGCGCGTCGGGGGCGCGTTCCCCCATCACCGGGAACCAGTTCTCCTGCGTGAGCCGCCAGGTTCCGCGCGGCTTCCCGAAGTCGGTGGCGATCTTGGCGCGCAGCTTGTTGTCGCCGATCCCGACCGAGCAGTGCAGCCGGGTGGCTGTCAGGACCGCCTCGCGCACCCGCAGGGCGAACCCCTCGGGCGACCCGAGCTCACCGTGGCCGGGCCCCGCGGCGAGGAACGCCTCGTCCCAGCCCAGCACCTCCAGCACCACCGGGACCCCGCCCCACTCCAGGCCCCGCAGGGTGGCCATCACCTCGGCCGAGGCAACCTCGTAGGCATCCTTGTCCACCGGCAGGAAGACCGCCTCCGGACACTTGCGCGCCGCCACCCGCAGCGGCATCCCCGATCCGACCCCGAACTCGCGCGCGGCGTACGACGCGGTGGCCACGACGCCCCGCTCGGACGGATCGCCGTTGCCGCCGACGACGAGCGGAAGCCCGTCGAGCTCGGGGTGCCGCAGCACCTCGACCGCTGCGATGAACTGGTCGAGGTCGACGTGCAGGACCCACGCACTCATCGGGCCCTCCTCACCTGCGCGGGGGCGGCAGCGCCTCGGTGGACTCGATCTGCGTCATCCCGGTCAGCAGCAGCAGGTCGGCGATGACCGAACGGATCTGGGCGAGCACCACCTCCACGATCAGCTCGTCGGTGCGCTCGACCTGCCCGGTCGCGGCCGCCACCTGCAGCAGCTCGCCCTGAGCCGCCTCCGGCATCCGGTTCGCATCGAGCTCGACCGCCACCGACTCCGCCGCGTCGGCGAGCTCGGCACACAGCAGGGCGTACGACTGAGGCACCGGCCGGCGCCGATAGGCCACGACCGCCGTCCGGCGCACGAGCACCCGAGTGCTGCGCAAGGCCCGGTCCAGTGGCTCGACCAGGTCGGCCATCCGTCTCAAGTCGCCCTTGTGGCGCACCCGGAACGGCGAGGACGCCACCACCGAGAGCCCCTCGTCGGCCGCCGCCTGCAGCTCGCGGATGAGGTAGTCGGTGGACCGGGCGTCCGCAAGCAGCTCGAGGGCGGGCTCGACCTCGCCGTTCACCATGACCTCGCCCGCGGCACGCAGCAGGTCGGCGACCTTGCGCACCACCACCGCCGCCTCCTCACGTGGTCTCCGCAAGGGCGCCGCCGGCACCACGGTCGCCGCGACCAGCGCCACCGCACCGCCGATCAGCGCATCCGTCCAACGGATGAGCCCTGCCCCCGGGTCCGGCACCAGCGTGGTCACCACGATCGACTGCACCGCGGCCTGGGTCACGAAGAGCTGCCCGCCGTCGAGCAGGAAGGCGGCCGACATGGCGAGCGCGACGATGAGCGTGAGCTGCCACCACCCCGCTCCCACCTGGGCGACGAGGAGGTCGCCCGCAAGGACTCCCACGGCCACCCCGATCGTCACCTCGACCACGCGACGCAGGCGCTGGCCGTAGGAGGTGCCGAGGCTGAGCACCGCCGCCACCGGCGCGAAGAACGGCGTCGGATGATTGAGCAGGTCCGCGGCGATGAACCAGGCGACCCCGGCCGCGACGGCGCACTGCGCGATGGCCCATGACTTGATGCGCCACCGTTTCAGGCGCGCCCGCAGGGACGTGCGACCGCGGCTCCACGCCCGGTCGAGCGGGGTCGGTTCCATGGTCCTGATCCTGCCAGAGGGCTCCCCCACCCGACCGGGCCCGCTGTCACTGTTGCGACATCTTGGCCCAGGTGAGCGCGGTCTTCATCCGGCCGAGCTCGCGGTACCAGACGCGCACCTCGGTCCTGCAGCGCACGCGCTGGACGCGCTTGTCGTACTCCCCGCACTCGGCGAACGCCTCCGAGTCCGTCGGTGGGAAGAGCTCCGTGCCGTCGTAGTGCCGGATCTCGAAGCCGTTCGCCTTGTCGCCGGTGATCTCGACGATCGTCTTGTCAGGCGGCGTCCAGCCCGCCCCGGCGTCCGCCAGCGCGGCGCCGGCGCCCGCCAGCGCCAGCACCACGATCGCCGTACCGGTCCCGATCAGTCTCTTCATGGCTCAACTCCTGCATGTCATCGCACCGGTCGATCCGGCGCAGCGCCACGCTAGGAAGAATCCGGGCCCCGCAGCGGCGGGCCGACGCCGGCTGTGGAGAGGACCCCACGGGCGAGACCCTGTGGACGCTCAGCGGGCCAATGCCACTGTGATCGTGCTGTTCGTGCACGACGAGGCGTGGGCGGTGAGCGCGCTGCGCTCGGCGCTGTCGACGCTGAGCCGCCAGCGGTGCTTCACCGCCACCCACTCGCGCAGGTAGCGGCACCTGTCGTAGGTCGGCATCCAGGTGGCCGGGTCCTGGTCCCCCTTGGCCTGGTTGACGTTGTCGGTCACCCCGACGAGCGAGCGGCCGTCGCCGAGGTCGTTGGCGAAGGAGCGGCGCACCGCCGTCGTCCAGCCGCGGGCCCCGGAGTCCCAGGCCTCGGCGAGCGGGACCATGTGGTCGATGTCGACGTCGCTGGGAGCCGTCCACGAGACCCGGTCGTAGTAGGAGAACCAGCGACCACCCGTGATCGTGCAGGTGCCCGTCCGCGTGACCGGGTCGTCGGCCTCGCTGATCAGCACCTCGTTGCGGGTGCTGCACCCGTCGCCGTCGGCGTCGATCCAGTGCGGGAAGAGGTCGCGCGAGTAGCCGGTGCGCACCTCGGAGGCACCCGGCAGATCGGCGATGGCGGTCATCAGCGGCGCGGAGTACGACGCGGCGAAGGCCGGTGTGGGGGCCACCAGGACGCCCCCCACCAGCGCGAGGCACACGAGGAGCAGGACACGGACGGAGCGGATCAGCATGGGGTCTCCCGAGAAGGACGACGGCTCCGCACCCTTGTGAACGCGGTCACCTCGCGTCAGTATCAGACCTCGATCAACTGGGGGGAAGACTCTGTGGCCACACCGCTCGACCCGACCTCGTTGGGGTTCCTGTTCGCAGAGAACCGCAGCATGCCCATGCACGTGGGGGGCCTGCAGCTGTTCACCACGCCCGAGGGCGCGGGGCCCGACTACGTCTCCGGCGTCTACGAGAAGATGCGCGACGTCGCCGAGATCAGCCCCCTCTTCAGCAAGCGACCGCACCGCTCGCTGAAGACGGGTGGTCAGTGGGTGTGGACGCAGGACGAGATGTTCGACATCGACTACCACGTGCGCCACGCCGCGCTCCCCGCCCCGGGCCGGATCCGTGAGCTGCTCGAGCTCTGCTCCCGCGTGCACGGCATCCGGCTGGCGATGGAGCGTCCGCTGTGGGAGGCCTACCTGATCGAGGGTCTCGAGGACGGTCGCTTCGCGATGTACACGAAGATGCACCACGCCTGCGTCGACGGCGTCGCAGCGATGCGGCTGCTGCAGAGCGTGATGACCACCGACCCCGATGAGCGGGACCTTCCGCCGCCGTGGGGCGCGCGCCCCCGCGGCAAGCAGGTCGACAGGCGCACGCCCGAGGCCATGCTCGCCGAGGTCCCGATCAACGCCCTCCGCTCGGCAGTGGCGATCAGCGCGGAGGCCGCAGGACTCCCCGGCGCCCTGCTGCGCACGCTCAACCACGGGATCCGCAACGAGACCTCCGCGCTCTCCCTCTATGCGCCGCGCACGATCTTCAACCAGTCGATCACCGGGTCGCGCCGCTTCGCCGCGCAGGACTGGCCGATCGAGCGGATGAAGGCGATCGGCTCAGCGACCGGGACCACCATCAACGACGTGGTGCTGGCGATGTGCAGCGGCGCCCTGCGCGGCTACCTCCTCGAGCAGGGCGCACTGCCCGACAGCTCGCTGGTGGCTATGGTGCCCGTCGGGCTCAACGCCAAGGACTCCCAGAGCGCGTCCGCCGAGGGTGGCAACGCGGTCGGCGCGGTGATGGTCTCGCTCGGCAGCGACCTCCCCGACCCCGCGGACCGGCTGCAGGCGATCCACTCCTCGATGCTGACCGGCAAGCAGGCGCTGTCGTCGATGACCCCGATGCAGATCCTCGCGATGAGCGCCCTGGGGGTGGCGCCCTCGATCCTCACGCCGATGCTGCGGATGCAGGGCCTGGTGCGGCCGCCGTTCAACCTGATCATCAGCAACGTGCCCGGACCGAAGGAGACCCACTACCTCAACGGCGCCCGGCTCGACGGCGTCTATCCGCTGTCGATCCCGATCCACGGCATGGCGCTCAACATCACCTGCACGTCGTACGACGGGAAGATGGGCTTCGGGCTGACCGGCTGCCGACGCACGGTCCCCAGCCTGCAGCGGCTGCTCAGCCACCTCGACGACGAGCTGGCCGCGCTCGAGAAGGCGACGGGGGTCTAGCTCCCGATCTCGAGCCCGCCCCCGACCCGCTCGGCCACGGCGGCCAGCCGGGCCCGGGTGATCTGGGCGACGGTGGCGAACCCGGCCGCGCGGGCGTTGGAGCCCTCCCGTGTCGGCTCGGCGGAGTTGACGCTCGTGCAGTGCCGGCTGCCGCCGTCCTCGGCGTTGAGCAGGGCGACGGCGTGCCCCGTCGTACCGCTGCCGGCGAAGAAGTCCAGGACCCGCGCGTCGGGCGGCATCGTGGCCACCACCCGCCGCAGCAGCCCGGTCGGCTTGGGCGACTCGAAGACGTGCCCCACGATCTCCTTGAGCTCCGCGACGGCGCTGTCGGTGGAGCCGATCTCGTCAGGCAGCCAGATCGTGGGCAGCTTCTTGCGGCGGTCGGGGTGCAGCCAGTCCTTCTGGAAGATGTCCACCCGCTCTCCCCCGCGCCCCTTCACCACCCGGCAGACGAGGTCGTCGGGCCGCTCGTCGACGCGGGGCCGCGACCAGCGCCAGACCGCCGGCGTACCGTCGCCGAAGACCGGCGTGATCTCGACGGCGTCCGCGAACGACGCGGTCGCGACCTTGCCGGTGGCGGGGTCCCCCCACAGCGGGTAGTGCAGCGTCCGCGCGGTGACCGGGTTGAACCGCTTGTTGGTGTTGCGCAGCGGCAGCCGTCGATAGCGCCGGCCGTCGGTGTCGGTGAGCGGGAAGTCCGCGGCCACCACCGTCTCCGCGGAGGTGGGGTCGAGCGCGCACAGCCGCACGTCGCGGGCATAGACGAGGAGGTACTCGTGGCTGGTCGCGAAGAAGGGTCCGAGCTGGCGGCCCTTGGGGTTGAGGCTCACCACCACCTGGGCGACGAGGTTGTGCTCCCCGAAGACCTCATCGAGGAGCAGCCGCAGGTGGGCCACCTCGTTGTCATCGATGCTCACGAAGATCGCCCCCGACGGCGCCATCACCTCCCGGGCCAGCTCCAGGCGCGGGCGCATCATCGCCGTCCAGGCCGCGTGCCGCGTCGTACGACGGGTCCCGTCGGCGCGCTCGCCGCGGAAGTCGTCGTGGTAGGCGAAGTCGTTGCCGGTGTTGTAGGGCGGGTCGATGTAGACCAGGTCGAAGGCCGTCTCCGGCAGCTCCTGCACGTGTGCCACGAGCCTGGGCAGGACGTCGAGGTTGTCGCCCTCGATGAACGTGTTCCAGACTCCTCGCCCCGCGCTGTCTCGCACGCCCAGCACCCTAGCCGCCCGACGCGATGACCACGTGGTGAGACCGCGGTCTCGCCGTTCGGATTACGGAGCACGCTTCACGGGCACCCTCGACGAGACCGAAGGAGTTCTTGTGACCCATCGCCCGGAGACCATCGCGGTCCACGCCGGCCAGGAGGAGGCGGACCCCGCCACCAACGCCCGCGCCGTGCCGATCTACCAGACCACGTCCTACGTCTTCAACGACACCGAGCACGCCGCGAACCTGTTCTCGCTGGCCGAGCCCGGCAACATCTACACCCGCATCATGAACCCGACGCAGTCGGTGTTCGAGGAGCGGATGACCCAGCTCGAGGGCGGCGTGGGCGCGCTGGCGACGGCCTCCGGCTCGGCCGCCACGACGTACGCCGTGCTGAACCTGACCTACACCGGCGACAACATCGTCGCGCTCTCCACGCTGTACGGCGGCACCTACGCGCTGTTCGCCCACACGCTCCCGCAGTTCGGCATCGAGGTGCGCTTCGTCGACCCCGAGAAGCCCGAGGAGCTGGCCGCCGCCGTCGACGAGAAGACCAAGCTGGTCTTCGCCGAGACCGTCGGCAACCCCAAGATCAACGTCGTCGACATCCGCGCCTGGGCCGATGCCGCGCACGCCCAGGGCCTCCCCCTGATCGTCGACAACACCGCGCCCACGCCGTACCTGTGCAAGGTCTTCGACCTCGGCGCGGACGTCGCGGTGCACGCGGCGACCAAGTACATCGGCGGCCACGGCACGTCGATCGGCGGCATCATCGTCGACTCCGGCAACTTCGACTGGGCGGCCCACGCCGAGCGCTTCCCCGGCCTCACCGCGCCGGACGACGCCTACCACGGAGTCGTCTGGACCGAGGCCGTCGGCAACCTGGCCTACATCATCCGCGCCCGCACGGTGCTGCTGCGCAACACCGGCGCGGCGACCACGCCGATGAACGCCTGGCTGTTCCTGCAGGGCCTCGAGACGCTGCACCTGCGGATGGAGCGTCACAGCGAGAACGCGCTGGCGGTCGCGAAGTACCTCCAGGCCCACGACGCCGTCTCCTGGGTCAGCTACCCGGGGCTCGACGACAGCCCCTACAAGGAGGTCGCCGACCGCTCGTTCACCGGGCGCGGCTACGGGGGTCTGGTCAGCTTCGGCCTGAAGTCCGGACGCGACGGCGGCAAGAACTTCGTCGAGTCCCTGGGCCTCTTCAGCCACCTGGCCAACATCGGTGACGCCAAGTCGCTGGCGATCCACAACGCCACCACCACCCACTCCCAGCTCACGCCCGACGAGCTGGTGGCGGCCGGCGTCCCAGAAGACATGGTGCGCCTCTCCATCGGCATCGAGCACGTCGACGACATCATCGCCGACCTCGAGCAGGCGCTGGCCAAGAGCAGCTGAAGTGCCGGTTCGCCCTGCCAGCCAGCGGGTCCTCCTGTTCACGCAGGAGGACCCGTTGGTGCTCGCCGACGGCTCGTCCCTGCCGGAGGTCGAGGTCGCCTTCGAGACCTACGGGACATTGAACGCCGACGGCTCCAACGCCGTCTTCGTCTGCCATGCCCTCACCGGGGACGCCCACGCCGCCGACTGGTGGGCGACGATGATCGGTCCTGGCCGGCCCGTCGACACCGACCGGTTCTTCGTGATCTCCCCCAACCTGCTCGGCGGCTGCAGCGGCACCACCGGGCCACGCTCGATCGACCCGAGCACCGGGGAGCGCTACGGCCTGGACTTCCCCCAGCTCACGATGGGCGACCTGGTCGCCGTGCACCGCCGGCTCGCCGCCCACCTCGGCGTACGCCGCCTGCACGCGGCGATCGGCGGTTCGCTCGGCGGGATGCAGGTGCTGCAGTGGGCGATCGACGCTCCCGAGGAGATCGAGCGCGCCGTCGTCGTCGCCGCGAGCAGCCGGCTGACCGCGATGAACATCGGCTTCTCCGCGGTCGCGCGCGCCGCGATCACCGGCGACCCCGACTTCGCGCAGGGCCGGTACGACGAGGGGGCGGGGCCGCGTCTGGGCATGGCGGTGGCGCGGATGATGGCGCACCTGACCTACATGTCGGAGCAGGGCCTCGAGGACCGTTTCGGTCGGCGACCCCAGGGCGAGGCCCTGGGCAACGCCGGGTTCGGCGTGGACTTCGCGATCGAGTCCTACCTCGATCACCAGGGGTCGGTGTTCCTCGAGCGCTTCGACGCGCTTTCCTACCTCTACTTCACGCGGGTGATGGACTACTTCGACCCCTTCGCGGACCCTGAGGCCGCCGCTCGCGTCGCGGCCGGAGGCACACGGTTCCTGGTGGTCTCCTTCGACTCCGACTGGCGCTTTGGCACCGAGCACTCCGTCCGGCTGGCCGACGAGCTGCGCGCCGGCGGCGTCGAGGTCGAGCGGCACGAGCTGAGCGCCTCGTGGGGCCATGACTCGTTCCTGATGGAGGCAGCGGGCTACCAGGACCTGGTCACGGCCTTCCTGGGCAGCTGAGTTCGGGCAGCTGAGTCTGGGCAGGCTGAGGCTCGCGCCACGACGACCGATGCCGCACCATGGTCGGGTGGACATCAACGACGGGGGGCGGCACGCCGGGCCGGGCCGAGGTGGAATGTCGGCCGGGGCGGCCGGGAGCCTGGTCATCTCGCTGCTGCTCGTGGGCGTCGTCCTGATGGTCCACCCCAGCAACGCCGCCCGGACGGTGCGCTCGCTGGCGGGCTTCGAGAGTGAGCGGCTGGGCACCGCGCCCGATGTCCCGACCGGCGAGGGCGTCTACAAGTTCAGCCTCACCCAACGCGGGAGCGACGACCCGGTCAGCTATGACCCGTGCCGTCCGATCCGCGTCGTCGTCAACCCCGAAGGCGCCCCGCCCGGGGGCAGTGCGCTGATCGCCACCGCCATCGACCACATCTCGGCGGCGACCGGCTTCCGCTTCGAGTTGGAGGGGACCACCGAGGACCGCAACTTCGAGGACCGTGAGGCTGTTCTCTCGAGCTCGCGCTCCGACCCGGTCCTCGTCGGCTGGGCCACCGAGGAGGAGGTGCCGCAACTGGCCGGCAACGTGGTGGGCGTGGGCGGCAGCACCGCTCTGGGGGACACCCCGGGGACGATGCGCTACGTCACCGGCATGGTCGCGCTGGACCGCGACGCCTTCGCCAGACTGCTCAGCCAGTCGGGGGGCCAGTACGCCGAGGCGCAGGCCATCGTCGACCACGAGTTCGGCCACCTGGTCGGTCTCGACCACGTCAGCGACGCCCGCGAGCTGATGAACCGCGACAACGTCGGCGTCACCAGCTTCGGTCCCGGTGATCGTGAGGGGCTGGCGCGGCTGGGCTCTGTGCCCTGCCGCTGAGGGCACCCGCTAGGCGCCGAGGTCGACGTCGAGCTTGTAGATCACTGAGACGAAGTGGAGCTCGAGGGTGCTGCTGGGTGGTGGTGCTGCGGGCACGGGCACCGGGATCGGTGGTGCCTGGGAGATGTGGCTGTGTCCGGTGGGGGTGGTGACCTCCACGGTGTGGCGTTGATGTCGTCGGCTGGTCGTGCGATGTCGCCAGCCCGGTGACTCCTTGGCGTAGTTGCACGCCGCGCACAGCCCTTGCCCCTGCTCCAGAGTCGTCGCCCCGCCCTGATGTCGTGGGGTGATGTGGTCGGCGTGACGCACGGGCGCGTCGCAATAGGGCGTACGGCAGGTCTCGCCGTCGCGGGCGAACACCATCCGCCGCAACCGCCCGGAGAACAGCTCGGCGGCCGAGTCCATCGCGACCAGCGCGTTGTCAGCCGGGTTCGCGAACAACCGCCGGATCGTGACCTCGCCCTCGGGGTCCGCCAGCAGGTCGGCCACGACCCGGGCCGGGATCGGGCCATAGCCCACCAGATGCGCCGGAGTGTGTCGGTCCGCGCCCAGCAGCATCTCGGCACTCATCACCAGCTGGACCTCGATGCGCCGCGCCCC
>NZ_BAAHCI010000005.1:1327648-1461509 GCF_054775955.1 Nocardioides pacificus | reverse complement strand
CCCAGGCGCGCCAGGAACTCGTCGGCCATCACCTGGTCCCGGCTGCGGGTGTCCACACCGCTGACCCGCTGGAAGTCCGCGTGCTCACGCAAGGCCTGCATCGCAACGTACCCGTCCCACGACGGCACGTCCGCGGTGATCCGCATCATCCCGTGCCCCAGCCCCCGACTGGTCACCCGACGCCGGGCCCTGGCCCGCTCCACCCGATCCGCCTCACCCTCAGGATCGAGGTCACAGACCATCCGCCGCACCGCGAGCATCACCTCACGGTTGCCCATCCCACCCAGCACCGGCCCCAACGTCGCGTCCACACAGGCCCGGTCGGAGACCGAGAGGTCGGCGCTCTCGCGGACCATCACCATCGCCCGCTGCTCACTGATCTCCCCGGCCCCCAACGCCGCCAACGTCGCGGGCATGTCCCTGACCAACGCCACCGCCAGCCCCACGTGCTGACGGCCCGCGTGCGGCGACTCCCGGCGGGCCAGCGCGACCTCGTGGGCCACACCCCGCCCGCACCGCTCACTCGGGACACCACGCTCGGCATCCCCCACCAGCCGCCGCGCGTGCAGCTGCGCGGTCAACCGCGCCTTCGCCGCAGCCGCGGCACCCGTGAGGCGCTCCAACCCCGCCAGCTCATCGACCAACGCCGCATCACAGAGGTCATCGCCATCGATGCCGGCCAACATCTCGACCCACACCGCACCCAGATCAACACCCAGATCCACACCCGGCTCGACGCCCGCAAAGCCACTCGGATCGACCGGCGCATCCGACTCGGCAGCGCCCGCGGCGTCACCGCCGGAGCCTGCCTCGAGGTCGTAGCCGATGAGTTCAAACATACGATCGATTATAGGCAAGCAAACGGGGCCGGGGAACCCCTGAACGGGATCTGTGGATGAGATCGAGACGCCCTCCTACCGCTGGCCCCAACCGCTGGATCGAGACCAGACCAGTCCAGCACAGCCCACCGACATCGGCCCCAGCACGCCCGGGGCCGGACGCTCAGCTGCGGAAGGTCAGGAAGGAGGGGCCGTCATGCAGGGCCGCCACAGCGTGAGCGTCGGTGCCGACCGGCGGGACCACCACCCGCTCCTCCGCCAGCAGCGACCCTGCGTCGAAGTAGCGGAGCACGATCTGCTCCTCACCCGACCACTTCCATTCCCACACGAAGTAGCTCCCTTCGTCGGCGCAGTCACCTCCGGAGCCCCCCAGACCATCCAGCTTGTCGCCACTGTCGGGGCCGTCCGGGCGATAGGCAGCGACGTGGTCCTCGATGAAGCGCATGTCGCTCTCGGGCCCCCGGACCTCGAACCGCACACAGACGCGGTCCTCGAACACGCTGATGCCGTGTCGCGACACCACGTGCTCGCCGATCCGGACCTGGAGGTGCGTGCTGGCGTGGGTCGGCATCACGCCATTCTGCCCGCGCGTCCACCGGTGGGCGAGGAGTCAGCGTCTCGAACCTGGAGCAGGACGGAGCCAGGCCTCTCCACGAGCGTCTGCACGTCCTGGTCCGCCGCCAGAGCCTGACGCGCGCGGTGGAGTCGCACCCGGGCAGTTCCCGGACGGATGCCGAGCGTGACGGCGAGCTCCGCCGGCGTGAGCCCCTCCCACCCCACCAGCTGCAGGATCTCGCGATCCCGCACCGAGAGGCGGGAGACAGCGGCGACCACGACTGCCGTGGTCCGCTCGCTCCCCGGCGAGGCAGCCTGGGCCGCGGCCGTCGGCGCAGACTGGGCAGCGAGCTCACCCACCAGCTCCGCCTCGCTCCGTCGCCTGCGGCCCTCCGCCTTGAGGAGGGTCCGAGCGACCCCGAAGAGCCAAGCACGCCGCAGCGACGGCCCCGGCAGGTCCGCGCGCCGGCGCCACGCCACGACGTACACCTCCGCGACCAGGTCCTCGACATCACCGGCGTGCCGGCGCCGCGCGTAGCCGAACACGTCGCGAGCGGTGGCGCGGTAGAGCTCCTCGAACTCCTCGGCCGTGATGACGCGGTCCACCTCAGCGCTCCCCGACCCGCGGGAGGTCCGGCATGTTCTCGGCACTGCAATAGCCGTTGTGCTCGGCCAGGAGACGGGCGACGGCCTCCGGCTCACGCCCCTCCACAGCCTCACCCAGGGCGTCCAGATAGAAGAACTGGCTCGTGTCGCGGTGCCGCTCGGTCCAGGTCCGCTCACCGTCGGTGACCCGCATCGACTCCATCCGGCTGTACGGCGCGGGGTCGATGGCGGTGACGGCGTCCCAGGTGGGGGCGCTCTGGATCGTCGTGATCGCCTCGGCGCGCTCCGTCTCGTCCCCGCTCCGGGTGGCGGTGGCCCACTGGTTGGCCCACGAGCACAGCGACTGGTCGGCGACCCAGGCCCGCACCGCACCGGTCGTGACGAACTCGTCGTCTCTCGCGCCATGTACGTCGCGGACCTGCTCGCTCATGGCCAGCGCGCGAGCCTCGGCGCTCGGGAACGGGATGTCGGCGGTCTCCTCGGCGAGGACCTCCGCATAGTCGGGCGCCGCCATCCGCAGCCTCTCACCGGGGCCTCCCAGCCGGCGGTCCTCCGCGTCCACCGGGCCCTCTCCCGTGCGCGCCGTGTAGAGCTCGGCGGCGGCCAGCCCCGAGGTGCCGAGCAGCGCTGCACCAATGCCGGCAGCGACCACGACCCGGACTCCTGTGCGTCGACGACCGCGCCCGACCTCGTGCCCGACTTCCCGCTCGACGCGGCTCCAGACACGCTCCACCTCCCCCACAGAGGGGTCGGGCACCGGCGGCTCGGTGTCCGCCAGCAGCCGGTCGTGTGCGTCGGACCAGGGCGGTGGTGGTCGCATGGGTCCTCCTGGGGGATTCGGCGTCAAGTCTCACCCCTACATGTCCGGGCGTTACACCCTCCCTCGGGCTCAGCCTCCTCCAACTCAGCACCGTCGAGACCGTGACCTCCCGCCTTCTCGACGGTTGTCCCCTGTGACCGACCGCACAGACGAGGTAGCCATGAGACTCCGCCCCCTGCTCGCCACCGGCGCGCTCACCGCCCTGCTCGCCGCAAGCACGAGCATCGTGACCACTCCCTCGATCGCGGTCGCCACCGCGGGCCCGCTGCCGGCGACGTCGGCGACGTCGGTGGCGACGGTGGCGACGGCAGCCGCGGCAGCCGCACCCCAGGTCCGCGTGACCAACGGCTGCCTCGACGGCGTGCCTGACCCGGGCACCCCCGAGAAGGTCAAGATCTGCTACACGCTCTTCAAGCCGGCGCGCGCCACCGCGCGACGCAAGGCGCCGGTCGTCATGCACAGCCACGGGTGGGCGGGCTCACGCACGAGGGACGCCGCGTCGTTCCGCACATGGCTCTCCCGCGGGTACGGCGTGCTGACCTTCGACCAGCGCGGCTTCGGCGAGAGCGGCGGCCGGGCCCACGTGGAGAACCCCGACCTCGAGGGCCGCGATGTCCAGGCGCTCGTCCGGCTGATCAGCACGCAGCGCTGGGTCCGCAAGGACGGCCCCGGCGATCCGCGGCTGGGAGCGATCGGGGGCAGCTACGGAGGCGGCTACCAGTTCGTCGGGGCGTTCCGGAACCTGATGACGCGCGGCAAGCCGGTCTTCGACGCGCTCGCCCCTGAGATCACCTGGCACGACCTCAACCAGAGCCTGGCGCCCGAGGGCGTGGTCCGTGGCGAGTGGGCGCTGGCCCTGGGCGCGGCCGGCGCCGGCGACCTGCCGCCCGAGGTGCTCGTCGCCCTCGGCCAGGGCGTGGCGACGGGTCAGTGGCCCGACGGCTCACCGCCCGGAACCCCCGACATGGTGCGCTTCTTCGAGCGCAACGGCCCCCGGTGGCACGTGCAGCAGGGGCGCCGCCTCGACATCCCCGTGCTCTTCGGCCAGGGGACGACCGACACCCTGTTCAACCTGCAGCAGGGCCTGGCCAACTGGCAGCGCGCGCTGACCCCGCGGGCCCGGCGTCACAGCATCTTCGTGGGCTACAACGGCGGCCACGTGCTGCCAGCGATCCTGCCTCAGGGGGTCGGGAGCACCGCCGATCCGTGCAGCAGGCGCCTGGCCGGCGGCTCGTTCTCCGACCTCGCCGTGCGCTTCATGGACGAGAAGCTGCGTGGCCGGCGCACCGGGCTGCGGGGATACGGCCGAGTCCATCTCTCCACGGCGGCCGGCCGCTGCACCACGGTCTCCTCGGTCGCCCCCAACACGACGTACGACGTGGGGACGCTCGGCACGACCTCGGGTGTCGGCGTCCCGGTGAGCGTGAAGGTCGCCGACGGCCCGATCCGCGTCGCGGGCACCCCGCACCTCACCGGACGGCTGACGGCGCTCGGCGTCGACAACCGCGCCTTCTACGCCCTCGCCATCGGCACGTCGCCGCTGGACGCCAAGGTCGTGCAGAACAACGTGCTGCCGATCAACGAGCCGACTCCCGTCAACGGCGAGCGACGCCGGATCGCGCTGCCGTCGGTCGCGGTCGACGTGCCTGCGGGGCAGTCGCTCTTTGTCCTGGTGACGCCGATCAGCGACACGTTCGTGCTGATGGGCAGCCGCACGCCCGGCGCGGTCGTCCTCGAGGGCACCCGCGTCCATCTGCCGGTCGTCCGCAAGTGAGCCGGAACCGCCCACCGACCGCGTCAGTCGATCTACGCTGGCTGCCATGTCTCGGGTCTCCGCACGCCGCACGCTGTCCACGGCTCTGATCGCCCCCTTCATCGCCCTGGCCTGCACCGGATCGCTGCTGGCCTCCCCGGCCATGGCTTCACCGGCCATGGCAGGGGATTCGACCTACCCCCGCCACAGCTCGGACGGGGTCCGCGGCCCCATCGCCGAGGACCTCGGCTGGTCGGGACGCGTGGCCCGACGCAGCAACGAGACGGCGTGGACCGTGGCGCCCGGCGTGAGCTTCCAGCGCTGGGACCAGATCGACGCCCGGGGGACGCAGCGGGTCCAGCTGCTCACCGTCGACCCGTCCGTGCCAGGGGTGGCCCTCGACTACGCGTCGCCGGCCTTCGTCCAGTCACGTGCTCCGCTGACGAGCCTGCTGGCCCGGGACGCGGCGATCGCCGGCATCAACGCCGACTTCTTCGACATCGGCGACACCGGCGCTCCGCTCGGGGTGGGCCACGACCGCCAGCGGGGGGTGCGGCACGGTCCGGAGGCGGGGTGGAACTCCACCTTCTATCTCACCCGCACCGGGAAGGCGCGCATCGGCTCGGTGCCGATGAGGGCCTGGATCCGCCGCCGGCCGGCTCTGCGGATCACCAACGTCAACTCCCCCACCGTGGCGCCCGGCGGCATCGGCGTCTTCACCCGCAGCTGGGGACCGACGTCCGGCCGGCGGGTCACCGACGGGCAGAGGAAGCGCGTGCGCGAGGTCGTCGTCCGCCATGGCAGGGTCCGCTCCACGTCACGTCGCCTCAGCCGCGGCGAGCGTCCACGCGGCATCGTGCTGGTCGGGCGCGACCGCGGGGCTCGCGAGCTGGCCAAGCTGCGTGTCGGCAGCCGCCTGGCGATCCGGTGGCGCCTCAAGGAGGCCTCGCGGGCGAGGATCGCCGTGGCCGTCAGCGGCAACAAGGTGCTCCTCCAGGACGGGCAGCCGCTCGTCGTGGACGACCGCGAGCTGCACCCGCGCACCGCCATCGGCATCGACGAGGACACCGGCCGGCTGCTGATGGTCGTCGTCGACGGACGGCAGTCCTTCAGCCGCGGCGCGACCATGGTCGAGCTGGCGCTGCTGCTGCAGCAGCTCGGCGCGGAGAGCGCGCTCAACCTCGACGGGGGCGGCTCCTCCACGATGGCCGCGGCGGGGCCCGACGGGGTCGTCGGCGTCGTGAACTCCCCTTCAGACGGGCAGCAGCGACTTGTCCCCAACGGGCTGGGCGTCACCTACCGCCCGCGCTGAGGCAGGCCCACCCGCAGAGCTCAGAGGCCGAAGACCAGCCAGGCGAACACCGCGGCCAGCACGGGCGCGGCCAGCAGCCACTTGCTCAGCAGCCGGTGCTGGTGGATGAGGAGCCCGGCGAAGATCGCCAGCACCCCGAGCAGGCTCGCGATCACGACCAGGCCGACCTGGCCCGCGAAGTCGATGGTGTCCATCATCCGCGCGGCGAGCACCAGCCCGCCCGCGAGGTGCAGGATCGTGGTCACCGCCAGGGTCGACATGACCCACTTCTGCACGTTGCTGATGCTCATCCCGCCCGAGGACGACTGGCTGGCCTGGAGGTTGTTGGGGTCCATCAGGTGCCGCTGGCGACGGGGCTGCTGCATGGGGGTCGGCGTGGTGGGCAGGTCGCTCATGGTGTTCCTCTCGAGACGCTGTCTCCATCGTCTCACCGATGGGCTGAGAGGCTTGTCAGTGTGCCTCTCTTCACACGCGCCGAGCTCGAGTCCTTCCGTGACACCGAGGTGCCCGACCTCCTCGGGCCGGACCTGCGGCTCCTCTTCGTCGGCATCAACCCCGGCCTGTGGACCGCGGCAACGCAGACCCACTTCGCCCACCCCGGCAACCGCTTCTACCCGGCGCTGCTGCGCGCCGGGATCCTCGAGCGCCGCGTCGATCCGTCCACCGGGATGACCGACGAGGACCGCGACCACCTCCGGGCCCGGGGCATCGGCATCACGAACCTCGCCAGGCGCGCCACGGCGCGGGCCTCCGAGCTCAGCCAGGCCGAGCTGCTCGAGGGCGGCCGGCAGCTGGTGGAACTGGTCGAGCGAGAGGCGCCCCGCGTCGTCGCGGTCGCCGGGATCACGGCCTACCGGACGGCGTTCGGGCAGCGCAAGGCTGTGCTGGGCCCTCAGCCGGAGCGCCTCGGTCCCGCCGAGCTGTGGGTGGTCCCCAACCCGAGTGGCCTCAACGCGCACGAGACCGTCGCCAGCCTGGCGGAGGCGTACGCCGCCCCGGCGCGCGCCGCAGGCGTCATCGCCTGAGCGACCTCGCGCAGAGAGGATCGGGTCACAGCGGATCTGCCGACCCGAGCCGCCACACGGCCACCCCGTGCAGGCCCTGCTCCTCGGCGAGGCGGGTGCGCACTCGATAGGAGCGGGCGTCGGACCACCACAGTCGGGTCCCGTCGGAGAGCCGGGCGGTCCACTCCCCCGCCTTCGCTCGCCAGCGAGCCCGGGCGCCGTCGTGGCGGACCAGTCGCCGTGCCGCCGTGGGTGTGACGGTGCGCCCGGTCCCATGCCCCATCCTGCGGTCGGGCCAGGTATAGCCGTAGCCGGCGATCCCCAGGTCGATCTTGGTCCGGGGCGCGAGCGCCACCGCCGCGGCAAGCGCCCGGCGCTGCCAGGAGAGCGAGCCGATCGGGCCCGGTCCCGACCAGGTCGGGCCGTGCTCGTCGTAGGTCATCAGCGTGATCGTGTCCGCCGCCGCCGCGAGCGGGGCCATCCGATAGCCGCCCGAGCGGTAGGCGCGCGTCGACGTCCGCGCGCTGACGCACACCGACACCGTCCGCCCCGCAGGCATCCGGGTCTGCAGCTCGCGGACCAGCGCGACCAGCCCGCTGCTCTCCTGGCGGCCGAGGCCCTCCAGGTCGACCGAGACGCCGTCCCAGCCCTGGTCGACCACCAGTCCGGTCAGCCGGGCGGCCACCCGGTCGATCTTCGCGTCGCTGCGCAGCAGCCGGGAGGCGGCCCGCGGGTCGAAGGCCTCGAGGCGGTTGCTCCAGTTGCTGAGCAGGAGCTCGGCGCGCAGGCCACGCTGATGAGCCCGGCGCAGCACTCGGCGGACGTCGGCGGTGGGGGCGGCCACGCGACGCCCGTCGGCGGAGAGCGAGACGGCCGCGACACCGACCGTGGTCAGCTTGTCGGCATCGCGGTCGATCACCCGGTCGGGGGTGCTGCCCAGGGCGAAGGCGGTCACCGCCAGACCCGGATCCGCCGACTCGCCAGCGCCGGCCGGTCCCGTGGCACCGGTCAGCAGCAGTGCCGCGAGAGAGAGCGCGAGTCCGGCCCGTCGGGGAGTCGTGCTGAGGTCCATGCGCCCAGCGTCGCACGGGAGGGGAGCGTTCAGTCGAGCGCGGCGCGCAGGTACTGCCGCGGCCAGTCGATGCCCTCGCCGATCGGCACGCCCAGCTCGTGGGCGGCACGCAGCGGCCAGTGCGGCTCGCGCAGCATGACGCGGCCGAGGAGCACCGCATCCGCCGCGCCGGAGGCCACGATCTCCTCGGCCTGCTTGGGCTCGGTGATCAGACCGACCGCCCCGGTGGCCACGCCGGCACCCTCGCGCACCCGGCGGGCCAACGGCACCTGATAGCCGGGCACCAGGTCGATCCGGGCCGGCGCGTTGCCCCCGGAGGAGACGTCGACGAGATCCACCCCCGCCCGGTCGAGCAGGCCCCCGAGCCGGACGGAGTCCTCGATGCTCCAGCCGCCGTCGAGCCAGTCGGTGGCCGAGATCCGGACGAGCAGCGGCATGCCCTCCGGCACCCGGGCGCGCACCGCGGCGACCACCTCCAGCAGGAGTCGGACCCGGTTGTCGAAGCTGCCGCCGTACTCGTCGGTGCGGTGGTTGGACAGCGGCGAGCAGAACTCATGCAGCAGGTAGCCGTGTGCGCCGTGGATCTCGATGACGTCGAACCCGGCAGCCACCGCCCGCTCCGCGGCATCCCCGAAGGCCTCGATCACCGATCGGATCCCGTCACCGTCGAGGGCGCGCGGGTCCCGCATCCGCGGGTAGGGCTCCGCTGAGGGACCGACCGGCTCCCAGCCGCCCTCATCGTCGGCGACCGCGTCGCGCCCCTCCCAGGGCGGCCGGGTGGACGCCTTGCGGCCGGCATGGGCCAGCTGGATCCCCGCCCGAGCGCCCTGCGACCGGACGAGGTCGACGACCCGCGTCCAGGCGACCTGCTGCTCGTCGTTCCAGATGCCGGCGTCGACCGGGGAGATCCGCCCCTCGGGCACGACCGCGCTCGCCTCGGTGATGACCAGGCCGGCGCCGCCCCGGGCGAACGAGCCGAGGTGGGCCAGGTGCCAGTCGTTGACGACGCCCTCGACCGCGGAGTACTGGCACATCGGCGCCACCCACGCGCGGTTGCGGATCGTGAGCTCGCGCAGCGTGAGCGGGGTGAACAGCTCGCTCATCGACGCGCCGCGGGACGCGCGGGCTCGCCGACCACGGGCTCGACAGTCACCGACAGGACGGCCGACAGGGTGCCCTCGGCGTACTCCGTCTCGTCGGTGCGCCAGCGGTAGTCCGTCGTCTCCTGCGGCTCGAGCGTCACCCGGGCGGTCCCGTCGTCCCCGGGCTGGACGGGCTCGCCGACGGGCACGAACGCGCGGGTGCCGGCGGCGCGCGCCTCCAGCACCATCGGCTGTCCGGTCGACTGGCCGCGGAAGTCGCGCGTGGCGCCGCTGATCGTGACCTCCTGGCCGGCCCGCACCGGCTGGGTCGGCCCTTCGATGGCGGTGCTGAGCACCATCCCCTCGAAGTCGTACGTCGTGACGCCACCGGCGCCGCCGACGCGGAAGCCGTCGATGTTGAACGATGTGCCACCGCACCCGAAGCCCAGCACGATCCAGCCCGGCCCGTCCCCGCCGTGTGCCGCGGTGAACTCCGCCACCGTGGCCGTGCCGCCGTCGAGCACCTGCGCGCCCGTCGCCATGTCGCGGGCCGTCCACGCGAAGCTCAGGCCGGCGGCCGAGACGTTCGTCCACCCGCCGGCGGGTGCGGACAGCTCCGCACGCCCGCTCCACGATTGGCCCTCCGCGAGGTCGCCCCCGGCGTACCAGACGTACGCCGCGCCCCGGGCGCCGCCGCCCGCCGCGACCCGGACCTCCGCGACCGTGGTGTCGACCAGCGAGTCGACCCGGTGGGCGGGGCCGGCGACCGTGCCGGGCTGGTCGAGCTCGAAGCCGAAGCTGCGCTCGCCCAGCGGGACGGGGCCGGGACCCCGGTTGATCCGGGTCAGCGGCGCGCTGGCACCGGAGGAGAAGTAGTCGTCGCACCCGGCATAGGCCAGCCGCACGTAGCTGTCGGGGAAGTCGAGGCCAGGCACCGTCACGACGCCGTCGGAGCCGGCCGCCGGGCCGGCGGCCAGCGCCAGGCCGAGGGCGGCCGCGACGGGGGCGGCGAGGAGGGTGGGGACGACGCGAGGCATGGTCTCAGTCCACACCCCCCGGAGGCCTCCCGTCCAGCCTCTTCGCCTACCCAAGATCGAGGGTTTCCTGGCCCGGTTCCAGCTCGGGGAACAGCGACGGCTGCGCGACGCTCTGCCGACCCGCAGTGCGACGCTTCGGACGCCCCAGCTCCTGTGCCGTCTGCCGCTCGACGACGAGTCGGAGCGCCTCTCCCAACGCCGCCACCAGCGGGGCGGTCACGTCATCGTCGGGGGCGCCTCGCAGCCGCATGATCTGCCCGGCGATCAGCTCCCGGTCCATCCCGCACACGGTGGCGGCCATCTCCGCGCTGACCGGTCCGGTGACCGCCAGCTCACGGAGCACCGCGAGGGCCGGGTGCTCGTCGCGGTCGGGGTCCACCCCCTCCGGCGCGGACCGCTCGGGCCCTCCGGCGGGGTCCTCGAGCAGGCGACGCCCTCCCACTCGGCGGGTGAGGTCCGCGGCGGTCTCGTCGAGGCCCTCGCAGAACGCCGCGAGCACCGCCCGCAGCTGGGCCGGGGCGAACGGGACCGCGCAGAGGCGGTAGCGCGCGATGATCCGGTCCTCGTGGACATGGAACTGGAGACTCGGGTGGTCCCGGTTGAGGATGCCGACCTCGACGTCGGCACGATCGCGGTGGGCGACGTCGAGGACGAGCTCGCAGATGAGGTCCACCGCCGGGACGTCGTCGGCGATCCGGACCAGGACGACGCTCTTGCCGACGACCACCGGCAGGTCGCCGTCGGCGTCGTGGCGCAGGGGCTCGTCCAACATCAGCGCCAGGGCGGCGTCGACCAGCTCGCTGAGCTCCTCGGAGGTCTCGGGGAAGACCGCGATCGGCTCTTCGGGATGCTCCAGCGTCACCGCCTCGGTCGCCTGGACGGTGACCGGCTCGAGCTGGAGCCCGTCCGCATCGAGGAAGGACGGGTGGGGGCAGCCGTAGACCTCGCGCAGCGCGCGCACGCACAGCACCGCGAGCAGATCGGCCTCGCGTCGCTCGACGTCGATCCAGTGGTTGGCCGAGCCGGCGTCGGGCTCAGCAGGCGGGACGTAGGTGGGCTCCTCCCAGCCGATCTCGTGCAGCAGGGCCACCGCCGCCGCGTCGAGACGGTGCGTCGGCGCCAGGAAGGCGTTGCCCGCCGCCTCGGCGCGCACCAGGTCGCCGCCCCAGCCCACGAGCTGGAGGTAGGGGTTGGCGCCGTCGAGCTCGTCCTCGTCGACGCCCACCCCGGCGTCGATGTGGAGGAGGTCGTCGTCGGTCAGCGTTGCGATCCGGTCGGCCAGACGGCCACGGAAGGCACTCCACGCCTGATCCCCGGCCACCTCGAAGCCATCACTGTCGTCCACGGTGTCGACCGTAGCCGCCGGTGCCGACAAGACCCCAGTTCCCACCTGCCTGCCCCCACCTGTGGAGAGACGTTCGCGCTCGACGTCGATCGCGGGCAGCCTCGTGGACATGGATGACATGCCTCCCTCTCGCCCCCTTCTCCGCAGCCAGGCCGACCTCGAGGCCGCCTGGCGCGAGGCCATGCAGCCCCTCGGCTGGTCCGGCTCGTCGCTCTGGCTGATGCTCATCGAGGCCGACCGCCGGCCTCTCCACCTGATCGAGGTCGCCGAGGTCCCCGACGCGCCGGGGCCGGGCGTCTCCTGGGAGCTCGGCTCGTTCCTCGAGCACCTCGGCCGCGACTTCGTCGAGCCGGGCGGCAGCGTCGCCTTCCTGCGCGCCCGCCCGGGGGCCGGTCTGCCCGATGAACGGGACCGGGCCTGGGCCGCCACGCTGTACGACGCGTGCCGGCGCGCCGACATGGCCTGCGAGGTCGTGCACGTGGCCACCGACGTCGACGTGCGTCCGCTGCCGGTCGATGCGCTGCGCGCGCCCTGGTCGCTGGAACGACCCGCCTGAGGTCAGCCGACAGGGCTCGTGCTCGGCAGGGTCGGGGGCGAGGCCGCCGGAACCTCGGGAGCGGGGCTCAGGCTGGGGTCCGTCGTGGGCTCTCCTGTGGACTGTGTCGTCGGCTCCGACGTGGGCCCGGTCGAGGGCTGGGCGGTCGGCTCGCCGGTCGCGTCCTCGGACGGCTCCTCGCCCGGGGACACGTCGTCGCCCGGCGAGGGGGCTCGCTCCTCGTCGTCGAGCCCGTCAGGGTCCCCGCCGGGCTCGGAGCCGCCGGTCAGCCGGGTCAGGGACGTCCCCCCGTGCGTCGAGGTCCCTCCCGTGTAGGACGAGACCGAGCGACCGACGATCACCTCGAACGCGGTGATCGCCACCACGGCGACGAGGAACAGCGCACCGGCGCCGAGCGCGATCCGCCGCCAGGGCAGCAGAGCCAGCCGGTCGCGCACGGTCGACTCGGGCTCGAGCGAGCCTCTCTCCTCGACCGCCGGATCCAGATCGGCCTGCGCCCGGCGCACCTCTGACGTGGAGACCCCCGCCCGGGCCAGGGCCACCTCCTGGGCGTGGCTCAGCCGGGCTCGGCTGCGCGCCAGCCCTTGGGAGTAGAGCGCGCCCGTCACCGTCACCACCACGCTGCCCAGCGCGGCACCGATCAGCGTGCCCGCCGCACCCAACGTGGAGAGCAGCACTGCGGAGGAGACAGCCGCAAGAGCGCCGGCGAAGGTCTTCAGCCAGTCGATCTCGAGCTTGGGCTTCTCTGCGTCAGTCATCTCCTTCGAGTATGCCCACCCGTCCCACACGAGCACGTCAGTGGGACGAGCCCACCCACGCCTGCGGGAGCCGTGCCAGAGTCGGCAAGCATGACGCGTGTGACGAAGCTGATGTTCGCCCTGTGGCAGGGCGCGGAGCCGCTGGCCGATCCCCTGCTCTCGCCCGCACTCCACAGGCGCCTCCGTGGCGCCGGTGCCGGCACGATCCAGGTCAACGTGGACGACGCGGACGTGGCCGGCGCGATGCTGCGCCTGCAGACCTTCGACGAGCCGGTCCGGGCGGTCGTCAGCGTGTGGCTCGCCGAGGACGCGGGTTCGCAGGCTCCCCGGGAGGTGGCGGCCGTGCTGGGCGAGGTGACGACGCGCCTGGCCGGCTGGGAGGTCAGCGAGCGGCGCCCCCTGGAGCCACCGGTGGCGCCCGACGGCGAACGGGCCGACACCCTGGCCAACGTCGCCTTCCTGCGGCGCCCCGAGCGGTTGAGCCACGAGGCGTGGCGCGCGCACTGGCACGGGCGGCACACGACCGTGGCGATCGAGACCCAGGCGACGTTCGGCTACGTCCAGAACGAGGTGGTGCGTGCGGTCACGCCCGACGCGCCGGTGGTCGACGCGCTGGTCGAGGAGCTGTTCCCGAGCGCGGCGATGAGCGACCTGCACGCGTTCTACGGCAGCGGAGGCGACGACGACGAGCTCAACCGGCGTCTCGCGACGCTGATGGAGAGCGTCGCGGCGTTCGGGGCCGATGAGGGCATCGACCTCGTCCCGACCAGCCGCTACGTCTTCTCGAGCCCTGCCCTGTAGACCCCCGCCCTGTAGACCCCTGCCCTGAAGAACCTGCCCTGACGCGTCCGGGTCAGGAAGGACAGGTCACACAGGTGCGGGCGATCGGGCGTACGGCGAGCCGCTCGGCGGGGATCGGCCGACCGCAGCGGGCGCAGATGCCGAAGCTGCCGTCCTCGACCCGGCCCAGGGCCGCGTCCACCTCCTCGAGGTGGAGCTCACCCTGCCGGATCAGCGTGCTGAGCTGGGAGCGCTCGAACGCGATGGTCGCGCCCTCGGGGTCGTGCTCGTCATCGGCGTTGGACGACTCCGAGGCGTCCACCATCCCGGAGAAGTCGCCACGCAGCCGGGCCACCCGCTCGGCGGTGGTCGCCTGCTCGGCGAGGAGCCGGTCGCGCACATCGGGATCCGTCATCGGGCGACGGCATCGCGCCGGCCCTTCGGGATCTTGGTGATGAACGGCAGCACCATCGCGACCAGGGTGAGGATGCCGATGGTCGTGTAGCCGGTGGTGTAGTCGGAGTCGCTGCCGATCAGTGCGGAGGCGACGACCGGGCCGATCACGCCGCCGAGGCTCCAGCCGATCAGCATCAGCCCATAGATGGCCCCGGCGTTCTTGACCCCGAAGTAGTCGCCGGCGGTGGCGGGCATCGTGCCGAACGCGCCGCCGTAGCAGAGGTAGATGACCGCGGCGAGCGCGAAGAACAGCACCGCGCTGGAGGCGTGCGGGATCAGCAGCAGGCAGACGCCCTGGAGGCCGAGCATGGCCACGAAGGCCGGCATCCGACCCACCCGGTCCGAGGCGGCGGCCCACACGATCCGCCCGGCCCCGTTGAAGATCGCCAGCGCCCCGACCACGCTGGCGGCCGCGCCCGCGCTGTAGCCGGCGATGTCGATGGCACTGCTCTTGGCCTGCGAGATCAGGGCGATGCCGGCGATGACGTTGAGCGTCAGGATCGCGGTGAGCAGGTACCACTGAGGCGTCTTCAGCGCCTCGCCCTGGGTGTAGTCGCGGGCCGCGGAGTCCCCGTCCGCGGACGACGACTCCTCGTGCCCGGGCACGACGTAGCCCGCGGGCGGATTGCGGAAGAAGGACGCGCCCACCAGCGACATCACGAGGTAGGCGATGCCGAGCGGGAGGAACGCCTTGGTCGGCTGGTCCTCGTTGCGCTCGATCAGCCACTGGGCGACCGGCGAGGTCAGCACGGCCCCGAAGCCGAAGCCCCCGACGGCCAGACCGGTGATCAGACCGCGCTTGTCGGGGAACCACTTCTGCAGCATCGCGATCGGCACGATGTAGGCCACGCCGAGCCCGAACCCGCTGATCGCGCCGTAGCCCAGGATGATCAGCCACAGGTCGTCGTCGCTGCGGGCGAAGGAGGCCAGAATGATGCCGATGGCATAGATCACGCCGCCGACCAGCGCCACGAGTCGCGGGCCCTTCTTGTCCTGGACGCGACCGCCGAGGTAGGTCCCGACGAAGATCATCCCGATCGTCACGCTGAACGGCAGCGAGGCCTGGACCTTCGTCAGCTCGAAGTCCGCCGCCTTCTCGAGGGCGGTGCCGAAGACGCTCCAGGCATAGACGGCGCCGATCGAGAACTGCAGCAGCAGCCCGGCCCCGACGAGCAGCCAGCGGCCCCTTGTCGCGTCAGCCCGGGTTGCATCAGCCTGGGTCGAGTCCGTTCGGGACGCATTCTCAGCCATGCCAGTCGCCTCTCGCTCAGTCCTGGTGCCGCACCGGTTCCCCTCGATCGACCCGTTCACGCTGGGGGACGACGGTGTAGCGCGGATCCTTCGCCGACTCCTGTCCCGCCTCGAACACACCGAAGCGCGTGCAGGCGGAGCCCGCCATCAGCGCCAGCCCCGAGACCACCGCGACGCCCCGACTGCGACCGGCGAGCAGCGTGCCGGCGGCCCCGGCGGCGGTGAGGACCTTGGCGGCCGTCATGAGCCGGCCGGCCTCGCCCTGGTGCAGCGGCTCGGCGGTGATGCCCATCGACTGCTCCATCCGGTGCTCCATGGCCAGCTCGAGCAGCGCCCCGCCGGCGGCGAACCGGCGCGCCGGGAGGGTCTGGGCGGTCGGCGCGGTCAGCATCGCGAAGCCGCCCGATGCTGCCGCGGCCGAGCCGACGAACACGAACGGCAGCTCCTTGTAGGCCGCGTGCCACGACGGCGTCGCGGTGTCGGAGAGCAGGACGGCGGTGTAGGCCGCGACCGGCGGTGCGAACAGTCCGGCGAGCAGTCCCGCGGGCCCCCCGGCCGTCTCGAGCAGCCGCACCGGCGTCGTACGACGGGTGCGCTCGGGCAGCATCGCGGCCACCTCGGCCGCGGCCGCGGCACCGGCGAAGGGGCCGTAGATCGAGAGGATCCAGGTGCCGACCGACATCGGCGAGGTCAGCTTCATCACGCGCAGCATGTTGACGAACCGCGAGGGCCGGCCGAGGTCGTGGACCAGCGCGAACATCGAGAGCCCCAGTGCCCCGATGGCGCCGAGCCGGCCCGAGCGGCGCAGGGCGTCGCGACCGGTCGACTGGGCGCCGGCGGCGAGCAGCGAAGAGCCCGCGGCGAGCCCGCCGGTGAAGAGGTAGGCCGGGATCTCGGCCTTCCACGGGGAGGCCTTGACGATGGGGCGGCCGTAGTAGGAGGTGAACGCCGCCTCGGGCACCATCACGTCGTCGCGGGTCTTGCGCTTGCGGCGCCCCCGGCGCTGCTCGGTGTCGCTCACGATCGCCTCCCCAGGAAGGACAGCACCGCTCCCAGCAGCATCACGCCGGCGGCCGTCGAGGCGCGGTTGAACATGTGCGGCAGGTCCTTGGTGGTCACCACCGGGTCGGGCGGGAAGCCGTAGACCTCCGGCTCGTCGAGCAGCAGGAAGAACGCGCCCGTGCCGCCGACCCCGTCGTTGGGGTCGTTGCCGTAGAGCCGGGCGTCCATGATCCCGGCCTCGTGCAGGCGCTCCACGCGCTTGCTCGCCCGCTCGCGCAGCTCCTCGACGTCGCCGAACTGGATCGACTCGGTCGGACACGCCTGGGCGCAGGCCGGGGTCTGGCCGGCATCGAGCCGGTCGTAGCACAGCGTGCACTTCTGGGCGATGCCCACGTTCTTGGCCCCGGCCGGCCCCTGGCGCCGCTCGATCACGCCGTACGGGCAGGCCGGGACGCAGTAGCCGCAGCCGTTGCAGATGTCGTCCTGCACCACGACCGTGCCGAACTCGCTGCGCATCAGCGAGCCGGTCGGGCAGACGTCGAGGCAGGCCGCATGGGTGCAGTGCTTGCACACGTCCGAGGACATCAGCCACCGGAAGTCCGGACGCTCGCCCTGCTCCTGCCCGGGCACGTCGGTGCCGGAGTCGGGCAGGGTCACCCCGGGCGCCCCCATCGCCGGCATCCCGAGGTCGACCGACGGTCGACCCGGCTTCACCGGCTGCTCGATGAACGCGACGTGGCGCCACTGGTTGGAGTTCAGCGACATCGAGTTGTCGTAGGACGACCCGAGCAGCTCGAAGTGGTCGGCGGGGACGTCGTTCCACTCCTTGCAGGCCACCTCGCAGGCCTTGCAGCCGATGCAGATCGAGGTGTCGGTGAAGAACCCCTTGCGCGGCTGCTCGTCGTCGTAGCCCGCGTCGGGCGCCGGGTCGAGCGGACCCCACAGGCTGTTCTTGCCGATCATGACTCGCTCCCCGGGTCGGGTGTCTCGTCGCCGTCGTCCTGCTGGGAGGCGCCGCGGCCCCGCGCCGTCACGATCGGCACCGTGTGGTCGTCGTACACGCCGGAGCGCTGCTGGTAGTCCGTGACGAGCTCGACCAGGGCGCGGCCCGTCGGTCGTCGGCCGGCTCGGACGTCACAGGTGCCCACCTTGCTCTCCTGGATCAGCACGTTGGGGTCCAGCGAGATGCCGAACAGGTCGTTGGCGGAGTCGCCGGTGACCATGCCGCCGGAGCCCCAGTGGTAGGGCAGCCACACCTGGTGGACCGTGCGGCCCTCGACACGCAGCGGGGTGAGCCGCTCGGTGACCAGCACCCGGCCCTCGACCGCGGCGCGCGCCGTGACCACGTGGCACCAGCCGCCGTTCTCGAGGCCTTGCATCTGCGCGAGCTCGGGCGAGACCTCGACGAACATCTCCGGCTGCAGCTCGGCGAGCCGCGCGACGTACCGGCTCATCCCGCCGGCCGTGTGGTGCTCGGTGAGCCGGCTGGTGGTGAAGACGAACGGGAAGACCTCGCTGTGCTCCTCGGGAGGACTCGGGTTCATCCGGTTGTCCTCGCGGGCGTACTCCTTGCGGGTCGGGTTGGCCTGCTGGCCGTAGATCGGGTTGCGGAACGGCGACTCGACCGGCTCGTAGTGGGTCGGCATCGGACCGTCTATCAACCCCTGCGGGACGTAGAGGCTGCCCTTCCCGTCGCCCTGCATGATGAACGGGTCGACGCCGGAGATGCCCGCGACGCCGTCCGCGCCGTCGGCGGGTCGGTAGGACGGGGGCTTGGTCTTCTCGAAGTCCGGCACGTCGTGACCGGTCCACTCCCCTGCCTCGCCGAGCTCGGCGTCCCACCACACGTAGGCCTTGCGCTCGCTCCACGGCCGGCCCTCGGGGTCGGCCGAGGCCCGGTTGTAGAGCGTGCGGCGGTTGGCCGGCCAGGCCCAGCCCCACTCGGGCGCGACCCAGCTCTGCTCGGAGCCCGGCTTGCGCCGCGCCGCCTGGTTGACCCCGTCGGCGTAGACGCCGGTGTAGATCCAGCAGCCGCCGAGCGTGGACCCGTCGTCCTTCATCTCGTTGAACGTCGACAGCGGACGCCCGGTCGCGATCTCGTAGCCGTTGATCTCCATCAGCACCGCCTCGGCGCTCGGCTCGTCGTGCTCGCCGTGCACCGGGTAGTCCCAGGAGAGGTGCTGGATCGGGAGGTCCTTGGGGTCGGTCGAGTCGGCCAGCCGCTCGCGGACCATCAGGCCGAGGTGGTAGAAGAACCACAGCTCGGAGCGGCAGTCGCCTGGCGACTCGACGGCCTTCTCCCGCCACTGCAGCATCCGCTGCGTCTGGGTGAAGGTGCCCTCCTTCTCCACGTGCGTGGCCGCGGGCATCAAGAAGACCTCCGTGCGGCACTCCTCCGGCACGATCTCGCCGGACTCCACCTCGGGGCTGTTGTGCCAGAACGACGCCGACTCGATCTCGAACAGGTCGCGTACGACGAGCCAGTCGAGGTTGGCCATCCCGAGCCGCTGGGCCTTGCCGTGGGCGGAGCCGACGGCCGGGTTCTGCCCGAGCAGGAAGTAGCCCTTCACCTTTCCGTCGATCATGTCGAGCACGGTCCGGTAGGTGCCGTGGTCGCCGGTGATCCGGGGCAGGTAGTCGAAGCAGAAGTCGTTCTCGGGTGTCGCGTGCTCGCCCCAGTAGGCCTTGAGCAGGTTGACGCCGTAGGCGCCGGCGTTGGACCAGAACCCCTTGGCCCCCGGGTTGCGGACGCTGTCGATCCACTCCTCCAGCGAGGTGTGCTCACTGGCGTTGGGCATCGGCAGGTAGCCCGGCAGCAGGTTGAACAGCGTCGGGATGTCGGTCGAGCCCTGGATGCTGGCGTGGCCGCGCAGCGCCATCACGCCGCCGCCGGGGCGCCCCATGTTGCCCAGCAGCAGCTGCAGGATCGCGCCGGTGCGGATGTACTGCACGCCCACGCTGTGCTGGGTCCAGCCCACGCTGTAGACCAGCGCCGTGGTCCGCTCGCGGCCGGAGTTGCTCGCCCACGCATTCGCCACCTCGAGGAACTGCTCCTCGGGGACGCCGCACGTGCTGGCCACCATCTCCGGGGTGTAGCGGGCGAAGTGCCGCTTGAGGATCTGGAAGACGCAGCGCGGGTGCTGCAGTGTCTCGTCGCGCTGGACCTCGCTGTCCACCTGGACGCCGTGGGTCTCGTGCTGCATGGCGCTGGCGGTCTCGCGCTGCATCGGCTCGTTCTGTCCGTCGCCCTTGTGCTCCTGCGTGGCGTACTGCCAGGTCTCGGAGTCATAGGTGCGCGTCTCGTCGTCGAAGCCGGAGAAGAGACCGTCGAGGTCCTCGGTGTCGACGAAGTCCTCGCTGACGATCGTGGCGGCGTTGGTGTAGGCCACGACGTACTCACGGAAGTCGAGGTCGTTGCTCAGCACGTGGTTGACGATGCCGCCGAGGAACGCGATGTCCGTGCCCACCCGCAGCGGCACATAGGTGTCCGCGAGCGCGCTGGTGCGCGTGAAGCGCGGGTCGACGTGGATCACCTTGGCCCCACGCGCCTTCGCCTCCATCACCCACTGGAAGCCCACGGGATGGGCCTCGGCCATGTTGGAGCCCTGGATGATGATGCAGTCAGCGTTGGCGAGGTCCTGCTGGAACCCGGTGGCGCCGCCGCGCCCGAAGCTGGTCCCCAGACCGGGGACGGTGGCGGAGTGTCAAATGCGAGCCTGGTTCTCGATCTGGATCGCGCCCATCGCCGTGAACAGCTTCTTGATGAGGTAGTTCTCCTCGTTGTCGAGGGTCGCGCCTCCGAGGCTGGCGATGCCGAGGGTCCGGTTGACCCGGCGCTCCTTCTCGTCGAGCTCCTGCCAGGTGTCGTTGCGGGCCTTGACGACCCGGTCGGCGATCATGCTCATCGCGGTGGGGAGGTCGAGCTCCTCCCACTCGGTGCCGTAGGCCCGGCGGTACTTCACCGTGGTCTCGCGCATCGGGCTCGTGACGAGGTTCTTGCTGGCCGAGCCCTTGGGGCACAGCCGGCCGCGGGAGACGGGGCTGTCGGGGTCGCCCTCGATCGAGATGATCTCCTCGTCCTTGACGAAGACCTTCTGGCCGCAGCCGACGGCGCAGTAGGGGCACACGCTGCGCGCCACGCGGTCCGCGGAGACGGTGCGGGACGTGGTGTCCTCTGTCTTCTGCGAGCGCACGGCCTTGCCGCGTCCCAGCAGATCCGAGCCGGTGAACTGGCGCAGCACCGGCCACGACAGTGGCGTCCTCACCATGACGGTCCCCTCTTCACCCGAGGCGGAGAGCCCCGAGCGGAGCCCCCGTGGCTGCGAAAGTACCCCTCCGACGGGCGTTCATGCCATCACCTGACGAGAACTATCTGACGACGAGCGGGAACTCCCCCGCCTCGACCAGCTCGCCGATCACGGGGTGCCCGGGCAGCTCCCCGGCGACCAGCAGGCCCCCGGAGGTCTGCGCGTCGGCGAGCAGCACCAGCTCGTCGTCGTCGACCGACGCGTCGAGGTGGGGGCGCACCCAGTCGAGGTTGCGGCGGCTGCCGCCCGGCACGAACCCGTCGGCCAGCGACTGACGGGCGCCGTCGAGGTAGGGCACCGCCGCGGCGTCGACGATCGCGGTGACGCCGCTGGCCCGGGCCAGCTTGTAGAGGTGGCCGAGCAGCCCGAAGCCGGTCACGTCGGTGGCCGCTCGCACCCCGGCCGCGACCGCGGCTCGGGAGGCGTCGCGGTTGAGCGCGGTCATCGTCGCGATGGCCTGCTCGAAGCGCTCGCCGGTGCTCTTGTGCCGGTTGTTGAGCACGCCCAGCCCGAGCGGCTTGGTCAGTGTCAGCGCGGTGCCCGCCCTGCCGCCGTCGTTGCGCAGCAGCCGGTCGGCGTCGGCGAAGCCGGTCACGGCCAGGCCGTACTTCGGCTCGGGGTCGTCGATGCTGTGACCGCCCGCGAGGTGGGTGCCGGCCTCGCGGCAGATGTCCGCGCCGCCGCGCAGCACCTCGGCGGCCAGCTCGAACGGCACCTTGTCGCGCGGCCAGGCCAGCAGGTTGACCGCGAGGAGCGGCTCGCCGCCCATCGCGTAGACGTCGGAGAGCGCGTTGGCCGCGGCGATCCGGCCCCAGTCGTAGGGGTCGTCGACGACCGGCGTGAAGAAGTCCGCGGTGGCGATCACGGCGCGACCCTCCTCGATGCGCACGGCGGCCGCGTCGTCACCGTGCTCCAGGCCGACCAGCAGCTCGCCGTAGTCCCCGGTGCGCGCGGTGCTGCGCCCTCCCGGCAGGTCCGCGAGCACCCGCTCGAGCTCGCCCGGCGGGATCTTGCAGGCGCAGCCCCCGCCCGCGGCGTACTGGGTGAGACGGAGCGGTCCGGTCGCGTCGGTCATGCGCCCCAACCTAGCCACCCCACCCCACCTGCCCGGGCCTGTTCTAAGGTGACCGCGGAGGCGTACCTCGTCTGGTGATGGGCGCGGTCCTCAAAACCGTAGGGGGGCAGCAGCTGTCCCCGGCGGGTTCGATTCCCGTCCGCCTCCGCCAACGTCAGACGTGGCGCCCGCAGCCGTCGCCGCCCGTCTCCACAGCACTCCCACGGCGAGGCCGGCCACGAGGTTGACGCTCCAGTAGGGCCAGCCGACGGCGGGGATCAGCCCCAGCAGCCAGGCGGTCGACAGCCCCAACGCGAGAGGGACCCGACGTCGGGACAGCAGCAGAGCGGCGATCGAGGCCTCCAGCGCGGCGGCCGCGGCCACGACCGCGGGCGCGACGGGGAGCAGGCGCTCCAGCACCCAGGGGTACGGCGGCAGCCAGGCGGTCTCCGCGAACCACGGCAGCAGCTCCGAGGCGCGCGGCAGGAAACCGACCACGTTGCCGACGGCCGCGGCGCCGAAGCCGACGCCGACCGCGACGTGCGCGGCGGGCTCCCAGTGGTCCAAGGAGTTCATGGCACTCACCTCCGGTGTCCCACGCTGGCAGGCCGCGGCGGATCCGGACAGAGTCGGTCGTCCCGCATCGCACCTCCCGCACGGCACTCGCGTGGCCCTAGGGTGATCCCGTGCACGACCCGCGACGGGACACGCCCCGCACCGACCACGTCCTGGCCGACCCCCGTCTGCGCGAGGCCACGGGCCGACTCGGCGAGCGCCTGGTCAAGCAGACCGTGGTCGCGGCGCTCGAGGCGTGTCGGGCCGGCGAGGTCGACCCCGACGACGTCGCGTCGTACGCCGTGGAGTCGCTGCCGCCGGTGGCGACCGAGCTGCGGCGCGTCGTCAACGCGACCGGCATCGTGGTGCACACCAACCTGGGCCGCGCCCCGCTGTCGAGCGCGGCCGTCGACGCCCTGGGAGTGGCTGCGGGGGCGACCGACGTCGAGCTCGACCTCGCGACCGGGCGCCGGGGTCGCCGCGGTCGCTCGGCGCTGGCGGCCCTGGCCGAGGCGGTGCCGGCGGCGGGCGGCGTGCACGTCGTCAACAACGGGGCCGCGGCCCTCGCGCTGGTCACGCTCGCGCTCGCCGCCGGCCGCACGATCGTGGTCTCGCGCGGCGAGCTCGTGGAGATCGGCGACGGCTTCCGGATCCCGGAGCTGATCGAGTCGGTCGGCGGCGTGCTCCACGAGGTCGGCACCACGAACCGGGTGCGACTCGCCGACTATGCCGACGCGATCGACGACGACACGGCGTTCGTGCTCAAGGTGCATCCCAGCAACTTCCTGGTCACCGGCTTCACCTCCTCGGTCGGGGTCCGCGAGCTGGCCGGGCTCGGCGTGCCGGTCGTCGCCGACATCGGCTCGGGACTGCTCGCCCCCCACCCCCGCCTGCCGGACGAGCCCAACGCCGCGACAGCGCTGCGCGACGGGGCCACCCTCGTGACGGCCTCGGGCGACAAGCTGCTCGGCGGGCCCCAGTGCGGGCTGATGCTCGGTGACGCCGAGCTGGTCGAGCGGCTGCGCCGCCACCCGTTCGCGCGGGCACTCCGCGTGGACAAGCTGACGCTCGCCGCGCTCGAGGCCACCCTGACCGGGCCGCCGTCCCCGGTCGCGCAGGCCCTCGCCACCACTCCCGAAGCACTGCTCTCCCGTGCGCGCCGCATCGCCGCCGCCCTCGCCCCCGAGGTCGACGCCCACGCCGTCGAGTCGTTCGCCGCGGTCGGCGGGGGCGGCGCCCCGGAGGTCGACCTCCCCAGCGCCGCCGTGGCGCTGGACGCCGACCTCGCCGGCCCGCTGCGCCTCGGCGACCTCCCGGTGGTGGGCCGGGTGGAGAGAGGCCGGCTGCTGCTCGACCTGATCGCCGTCGCTCCCGCCGACGACGCCGTCCTCGTCGAGGCGGTCTTCCGGGCGCGCGACTGAGGCCTCCCGCAGATGGTGGATCCGGGGCCACGGCACAGTCTCGGTCTTGCCCTGCTCTGACACGCTGAGCCCGTGCACGTCATCGCAACCGCCGGCCACGTCGACCACGGCAAGTCGACGCTGGTCAAGGCCCTCACCGGCACCGACCCGGACCGGCTCGAGGAGGAGCGCGCGCGAGGACTGTCGATCCAGCTCGGCTACTGCTGGACCTCACTGCCCGGAGTGGGGGACGTCGCCTTCGTCGACGTGCCGGGGCACGAGCGGTTCATCTCCACGATGCTGTCCGGGATCGGCCCCGTCCCCGCGGCGCTGCTCGTCGTCGCGGCCGACGACCCGTGGATGCCGCAGGCCGCCGAGCACCTCGCGGCCCTCGACGCCCTCGGTGTGCGCCACGGGGTCGTCGCGATCACCCGCAGCGACCTCGCCGACCCGGCCCCCATGCAGGCGCGGGCGGCGGCGGAGCTCGCCGGTACGACGCTCGCGGGAGCCCGCGTCGTAGCGCTGAGCGCGCACACGGGGGCGGGCCTCGACGAGCTGCGCACGGCCCTCGCCGAGATGCTCGACGAACTCCCCGCGAGCAGGCCGGACGCGGACGTGCGCCTGTGGGTCGACCGGCGCTTCAGCATCAAGGGCGCGGGGACGGTCGTGACCGGCACCCTCCCCGAGGGCACGATCCACCGCGGCGACGAGCTGGCCCACGCCGGCCGGGTGGTGCGGGTGCGCGGCGTGCAGTCGCTCGGCGAGCCCGTGTCCAGTGCCACCGGCGTCGCGCGGGTCGCCCTCAACCTCACCGGGGACGACGCCGGCTCGGTGGAGCGAGGGTCGGTCCTCGTGACGCCCGGCGCCTGGCGGGAGACGACGCTGCTCGACGTACGCCTCGCGGAAGGCAACGACGACGTTCCCGCCCAGCCGATGCTCCACATCGGGGCGGCCGCCGTGGCGGCCCGGTGTCGGCCTCTGGGCACACGGCACCTCCGGATCACGCTGGACGAGCCGCTGCCGCTGCGGGTGGGCGACCGGGCGCTGCTGCGCGACCCGGGCAGCAGGCGCGTCTGGGGGCTCCAGGTCCTCGACCCCATGCCCCCGGCCCTGCGTCGCCGGGGTGCGGCCGCCGACCGGGCGGCCCTCCTCGAGAGCCTGACCGGCGAGCCGGACCTCGCCTCGGAGGTGGCCCGGCGAGGCGTGGTCGACGTCGACGTCCTCCGCCGGATCGGGGTGGCGGCCGAGGACCGCTCCCTGCAGCGGGCCGGGACCTGGCTGATCAGCTCCGAGCGAGCCGAGCGCGCCGCCGCGGACGTCGAGGCGGCGGTCCGCGAGCACGACGCCGCGCATCCCTTGGACCCCGGGGTCGCGCTGACCGCACTGACCGAGCGGGTCGGGTTGCCCACGCCGGAGCTGGTCAAGGCCGTGGTGCGCCCGCCGCTGCGCGTGAGCGGCGGCCGGGTGCGCTCGCCCGGAGGCAGCGGGCTGCCCCCCGAGCTGGTGCGTGCCGTGGCCGCGCTCGAGGCCGAGCTGGCTGCGGCTCCCTTCGCCGCTCCGACGGCGGACCGGCTGGCGGCGCTGGGGCTGGACGCCAAGCGCGTCGCCGCCGCGGCCAAGGCCGGCCTCGTCCTCCGGCTGGCGCCGGGGATCGTGCTGCTCCCGGACGCGACGGAGCTCGCGGTGCGCTGCCTCGAGGAGCTCCCTCAGCCGTTCACGACGAGCGAGGCGAGGGTCAGGCTGGCCACGAGCCGACGGGTGGTGCTCCCACTGCTCGAGCACCTCGATGCCCGTGGGCTGACCCGCCGGCTGCCCGACGACCGCCGTACGACGTCAGCTGCTCGCGACGCTCAGGCGCAGTAGTCGCACTCGCCGGTGGCCGGCAGCGCCATGTGGCAGTTGGGGCACAGCGGCACGGCCTTCTCCGCGAGGCGCTGCTTGCGCAGCCGGTCGCGAAGCGTGATGACCTGCGGGGTCAGCGTCGCGGAGCCACCGTCGTCGGGGATGTCCGCACCGAAGTGGTGGTGGCAGGCGAGACGCTCCTCGGCGGCGTGGTCGTCGTGGTCGTCCGGCGCGTCACCGTGGATCTCCGAGACGGCCAGGGCATAGCCGTTGCCCACGCTGCCCGACGCGTTCACGCACAGCGACGACAGGATCGGCTCCTCGCGCTCCGCGCAGTCGCGCGCGACCCGGGTCAGCACTTCGCCGATCCAGTAGTGCATCAGCTGCCCGGTGCGGATGCCGGTGCGCTCGCGCACCAGGCCGCCCAGCTGCTTGTAGGTGACGACGGCGCCGTAGCGTCCGGCCGTCTCGATGAGGACGGCGCGCGCTGCGTCGGCCCACTCCTTGCGGGCGACGTCGATGCCGATGTCGGGGGCGTCGCGCCAGGGGCCGGCCGTCGGCTCGGGCAGGTCCTTGGAGGAGGCGCTGGTCGAGAACACCTCGTAGCCGAGCTCCTGGAGCACCGTCGCCGCGCCCTCGCGCCCGTCGGGGAACTGCGCGGCCTTGGCCGGCGTGCCGGTGGCGAAGCCGAAGGCCACCCCGATGATCGCCTTCGCGTCGTAGGCCTTCGCGTTGTGCCACAGGACGTACTCGCGCGGCTTGCCGAAGCCGTGGCGGGACAGGAACCCGTCCTCCCCCCGCTGGTCGTACTCGTCCATGGCGCGTTCGACGTGCTCGCGGGTGACGTCGGAGAAGTTCAGCATGACCTCAGGTTAGGCCTCGCAGCCCCATGACCGGGCATCCTGACCCGGGACGGACGGGACCATGGTCCCTACTGCGGCCCTGTTCGAGGCTCTTGAATGGGCCGGATGAGCACTTCCGGAACGGGAACCGCCGTGACGAGCGCCACTCGTGGCCCCCGGAGCGTCGGCAGCCTGTTCCCCGAGCAGCACGGCGCCTGGGCCTTCCTGATCCTGCCGCTGGTGCTGGGCGCACTCGTCTCTCCCTGGACCCCGCTGATCCTGCTGCTCGCCCTGGCCTGGGTGGCTGCCTATCCGATGTCGTGGGCGGCCTCCGGTCTGGTCCGCGCGCGACGCTCCCAGCGCTTCCGTCGCCCGTTCGTCCTCTGGCTCGCCGTCACCGCTCCCCCGGCCCTGGCCCTCCTGGTGGTCCGGCCGTGGCTGATGTGGGTGGGCGCGCTCTATCTGGTCGGCTTCGCGATCAACCTGCACTACGCCCGTCGCAACCGCGAGCGCGCGCTCGGCAACGACCTGGTGCTGATCGCGGAGTGCACGCTGATGGTGCTCGTCGTACGCGCGCTCGCCGTCGGGGAGCGGACCTGGCTGCCTCCCATCGACGAAGCCGCCACCACCCGGCTCGCGGTGGTGGCGGCTCTCTGCGCCTTGCTCCTGCTGGGCTCGACGCTGCACGTGAAGTCGCTGATCCGCGAGCGGCGTGACCCGCGCTTCGCCCGGGCCTCTCGCGTCTTCGCGGTCGCCTCCGTGCCGGCCGTCCTGGGGCTGGCGCTCCTCTGGGGTCTGCCCGAGGGGCTGTGGCTGGTGCCGGCCTTCGTCCCACTGGCGGTCCGGGCCTTCGTGGTAGCGCGCCGCAGGCCGATGCGTCCAGGACGCATCGGCCTGCTCGAGCTCGCCGGCTTCCTGCTCGTGGTCGCCGGCGTCGTCGCTGCTCGCTGGGGTTAGCCGGCGAGCCCTCGGCAGGGGACCCTGCGGCGGCTCACCAGAAGCATGGTGCCGCCGGCCAGGAGCAGACCGAGGCCGGTGGCCGAGAGGGCCATCAGGTTCTCGTCCGCGCCCGTCGCGGGCAGCACGGGCGGGGCGCTCACGGTGGTCGTCGGAGTGCCCGTGGTGGGGAAGCCCGTGACGGGGTTTCCCGTGGTGGTCACCGGCGGGTTCTGCTTCACGGGCGGCTGGGTCTTCGGCGGCTGGGTCTTCGGCGGCTGGGTCTTCGGCGGAACAGCGGTGTCCGGCGTGGCCGGGTCCCCGTCGGTGCCGGTCTCGCAGGCGACGCGCTCGCCGAGGTCACCGGAGAAGACGGTCCGGGCACCGGCCACGAGGGCGTAGCCCGGCAGCGCGGAGGCGGTGACCTCGTAGGCGCCGGTCCTGCCGTTGCCGCGGGTCAGGACGTAGCGCACGCCCTCGGTGACCGCCATCGTCACCGAGCCGGTCGTGTCACAGTCACCGACTGCCTTGACCTTCGGGGCGACCGGGCGGACGTCCACGAGACAGTCGAGCACCGAGCTGCGGTCGGGGACGGTGAGGGTCCAGGTCGCGGTGCCGACCAGCTGGTGGCCGGGGCCGGCGGTCGCGGTCACCACGTAGGTGCCGGGCCCGGAGCCGTCAGGCGTCTGGGTGTAGCTGACCTCGGCGGTGTCGGCCGGGACGACGAGGGTGCCGTCGGTCGTGCAGGTGGCCGGGGTGACGCTCGGCGCCGCCGCGGTCACGTCGACCAGCACCGGGGCGCAGTCCGGGAAGCCGGCGGCCGATCCGGTCGCGGAGCCCGCGTTGCCGTTGGCCCAGCGGAAGCTCACCTGGAGGGTCAGCGGAGTGGTCGCGCTCACCGTCTCGGTGAAGGTGCGTGCCTGGCCGGGGGCGAAGGTGCCGCCCACGGCGACGACCGGACGCGAGGACGCGGTCACGGTGGCGGTGTTGGCGGGATCGGGATCCTGCCAGTTGCGCACGGTCCAGGTGACGTCCCAGGTGTCCGGTGTGTCCCCACACACGACGGACGCCTCGACATCGAGGTGGTGGGCCGCGGCGGGACCTGCGAAGGTCACCGATCCGATCACGGCCAGCGCTATGGCAAGCGCCATCTTCAGCATTCTGTTCACTTGTTGCCCCCACGAATCGTTGTCACGAAAGAGTTCCGCGACTCGGTGACCGTACGGACGAATCAGGCCCCGAAACGGCCAGAGGCAGCGATGTGTCCCCGCCGTGGACTAGACGTGTCCTCCGGCACCGCGCTGGGGCCCTGCTGTGTCCTGGGACCGGCGGCTCAGCGCCTGATCCGGACCCTCCGGCTCGCCGATGATGCGGCGTACGACGCGCCGTCGGCCGGCACGAATCGGACGACCAGCCGCGCCCGGAGAGGGCCCCGATGGGTGACTCTGTCGAAGCGGGCGGCGGCCGGCCGGCCGGCTCGCACCGGCACCGTCGTACGCCTCGTGCGCTCGCCGCGACGGAGCACCACACGCGCCCACCCGGCCTGCGAGGCGATCACCCGCACCACGCCCGGGCGGCCTCGCCGGAGGACGACGCGGCCCAGCCGGATGCTCGTCGCCTGCTTGGCCACGGCCCCCTCGGTGACGGTCTTGCTCCCGTCATCGCCCTTGATGATCGTGAGCTCGTCCCAGAGGGCACCGACAGGCAGCTGCGTGGTGCTGCTCGAGGTCTTCTCGGCGAGGTAGGACCGGTAGACGAGCCGGTTGCGGGAGACGGAGACGACCTGGAAGGTGGAGAAGTCCTGGCCGCGCTTGACCTGGGTCGCGCCGTTGCGGGTCCAGACGTTGTCGTCGGCCGGGGCCAGGTCGTAGTGCTTCGCGCCCGCGTTCGACACGACGTACACCGGCCCGTCGACGACCTTGTACCCGCGGGCATAGACGTGGTCGTGGCCCATCTGCACCAGGTCGACGTCGTGCTTCTCGAAGAGAGGCAACCAGTGCTTGCGCAGCACCGGCTCGTCGCGTCCCGACGACGCGCTGTAGACCGGCTGGTGGAACGTCACGACGTTCCACTTCGACGGCGAGCTCGCCAGCACGTGGTCGAGCCAGGCGGCCTGGTACTGCGTCCAGACCTCGGCGACCTTGAACGCCGGGCACTGCAGGCTCAGACAGGCCGGCACCGACTCGGGCGCCAGGAACGTCGTGTCGCGCGTCGCGTTGAGCGTGATGAACCGGACGCCCTGGTAGTCGGTGAAGTAGACCGTCTCGGCGGCGAACTCGCTCCAGTGGTCGAAATAGGCCGCGTACTGGCGCGCGACGGCGGTGTCGCCGTCCGCACGTGCGGCCAGCTCCCCGATCGTGCTGCGGGTCGGCTGGTTGAGCGGGTACTCGAAGTGCGCCTTCCACGACCGCAGCAGGCGGTCGCCGGAGTACTCGTGGTTGCCGGGCGCGGCCATCACGTTGGTCGTGGCGGCCGCCCTCCCCATGCCGGCGAACCAGGCGGCCCACTGAGCGTCGTTCCCACCGGTGTCGATCAGGTCGCCGGCGTGCACCGACCCGACCGCGGCTGGGGCCTTCGCCCGAGCCATCGCCACCACCCGGGGCCAGGTGGTGTCGAGGCCGAGCTGGGCGTCGCCGTAGTAGAGGTAGTCGAAGGAGGCGCTGGTGTCGTCGGCGGTGCTGAAGCGCTGCCAGGAGCTCCACGTCGCGCCGTGCCCGACCCGGTAGGTGTAGGCCGTGCCCTCGGTCAGTCCCGTGACCGTGACCGAGAAGTGCGGGACCGAGCTGCCGCCGGACAGCCCGGCCGAGCGCGCCGCGACCGTGCGGACCGTGCCCCCGGCCGCGGGCCTGACCTGGACGGCGCCCTCGCTCTCCGCCGCGCTCGCGCCCAGCCAGCTGATGCTCTGGGAGGTCTCCGGAGCGGCCGTGGGCGTGAGGATGATCCGCGACGGCGCCCCCGCCGATGCCGTCTCGCTCCCGACCGCGGGGACCGTCGCCCCGGTGAGCGCGAGGCCCAGCCCCGTGAGCGCGAGCAGGGTCGTCCTGAGCTTCATCCTCGTCACCCTCCCACTACGACAGCCCGAGGTGATCATCTCCCCAACTCTCGGTCGGCGGGAGGTGAATCTCGAGGGTTACGACGCCCCGGTCGCCCCTTCGACTCGTGCGGTGCGCCCGACACCCTCGTCAGGTGTTTGGACGACCCGCCCAGACCGGGTGCGCGAGTTGTCGGGGCAGGTCATGATGGCCCCGGCACCACGACCCAGGAGGCTTGCCGATGCAGCTGGAGCTGTCCGCCGAGGACGCCGCTTTCCGCGAGGAGATGCGCACTTTCTTCACCACCAAGATCCCGCAGGAGATCCGCGACGCCGTCGCGCATCGCCGCGAGCTGACCAAGGACCAGATCGTCGAGAGCCAGCGCATCCTCAACGCGCACGGTCTCGCCGTCCCCCACTGGCCCACGGAGTGGGGTGGGCGTGGCTGGAGCGCGCTTCGCCGCCACATCTGGCACGAGGAGATGCAGCGGGCCTCCGTGCCCTCCCCGCTCCCCTTCAACGCCTCGATGGTCGGGCCCGTGATCGCGGCCTTCGGCTCGCAGGAGATCAAGGAGCGCTTCCTGCCGGCGACCGCCAACCTCGACATCTGGTGGTCGCAGGGCTTCTCCGAGCCCGACGCCGGCTCCGACCTCGCCTCGCTGCGCACCACCGCGGTCCGCGACGGGGACGAGTACGTCGTGAACGGCCAGAAGACGTGGACCACGCTCGGCCAGTACGGCGACTGGATCTTCTGCCTGGTCCGCACCGACCCCGAGGCCAAGAAGCAGCGCGGGATCTCGTTCCTGCTCATCGACATGACGACCCCCGGGCTCACGGTCCGTCCGATCGAGCTGATCGACGGCGGCCACGAGGTCAACGAGGTCTGGTTCGAGGACGTCCGGGTGCCTGCGGAGAACCTCGTCGGCGAGGAGAACCGCGGCTGGGACTACGCCAAGTTCCTGCTCGGCAACGAGCGCGTCGGCGTCGCCCCCGTGGGCGCGAGCAAGCGCGTCCTGGCCCAGGCCAAGGAGTGGGCCGGCCCGATGCTGGCCGAGGACCCGCTGCTCGCGGCCCGGATCGCCGACCTCGAGAACGAGCTGCTCGCGCTCGAGCTCACCGCGCTGCGCGTGGTCGCCGACTCCGCCGACGGCAAGCCGCACCCGGCCTCGTCGGTGCTCAAGCTGCGCGGCACCGAGCTGCAGCAGGAGGTCAGCGAGCTCGTCGTCGACATCGCCGGGCCGGCCTCGCTGGCCTCCGGCGCAGGCGACGGCTCCGACCTCCCCGAATGGGGCCGGCGGGCGACACCGGTCTACCTCAACCTCCGCAAGGCGTCGATCTACGGCGGGTCCAACGAGATCCAGCGGCAGATCATCGCGAAGACGATCCTCGGGCTCTGAAGGGCGACGACATGGATTTCGAGTACGACGAGGAGCAGCTCGCGCTGCGTGAAGCGGTCCGCGGACTGGTCGGCAAGACGTACGCCGACTTCGAGCAGCGCCGCCGCACGGTCGCCGAGGAGCCCGGCTTCGACGAGTCCCTGTGGGCCCGTCTCGCAGAGATGGGCGTCCTGGGCCTGCCGTTCGCCGAGGAGGACGGCGGGATGGGTGCCGGCCCGATCGAGGTCGGCATCGTGGCCACCGAGATCGGCCGCAGCCTGGCTCCCGAGCCGTTCCTGACGTCGGTCGTGCTGGCCGGCGGCGTCGTCGCCGGGGCCGGCAGCGCCGAGCAGCGGGCCGAGGTGCTGGGCGCGCTGTCGGCCGGGGAGAGCGTGCTGACCTTCGCTCACGCCGAGCCGGGCAGCCGCTGGTCGGCGTCGGCCACGACCGTGACCGCCGCGGAGAGCGGCGGGGCGTGGACGCTGAGCGGTGTCAAGGAGCCGGTGCCGCACGGTGCCCGCGCGGACCTGCTCGTGGTGAGCGCGGCGCTGACCGACGGTGGCACCGGGCTCTTCCTGGTCGCCGGCGACGCTGACGGGGTCGCCCGCGAGGGCTACCCGACCCATGACGGGGGCCGCGCTGCGCGCATCGTGTTCGACGGCGCGGTCGCCACCCCTCTCGGTGAGGGCGGGGACCGGACCGGCGTCATCGCCCGGGCCCTCGACGGGGCGCGGGTGGCAGCCTGCAACGAGGCGATCGGCGCCATGGAGTTCGCCCTGGCGACGACGACCGACTACCTCAAGAGCCGCAAGCAGTTCGGCGTCCCGCTCAACACCTTCCAGGCGCTGAACTTCCGGGCGGCCGACATGTACGTCTCCCTCGAGCTCGCGCGCAGCATCGCGCTGTGGGCCTCGATGGTGCTGGTCGCCGGCTCTGCCGAGGAGGTCGCGGCGGCGGCGTCCCGGGCGGCGCTGAAGGTCAGCCGGGCCGGCCGGCACGTGGGCAAGGAGGCGATCCAGCTGCACGGTGGGATCGCGATGACGGCGGAGTACAGCGTTGGCAGCTACACCAGCCACCTCACCGCCCTGGACCACCTGCTCGGCGACGGCAACCACCACCTCACGCGTCTGGCCGCGAGTGTCGGTGACCACGACGAGGTCGAGCCGCTGTCGTAGGGGCTAGTCGCCTCCGGCGCCGAGGACGTCCGCCACGGGCAGCCTCGGCGTCGGAGGCCGCCCCACGCCGTACCCCAGCCGCAGCACCAGCTGCGGAGTGGCGCCGTCGACGAGCTCGGCCAGTCGCGGGCGCAGCGTCTTCACCTCGACCGGCTGGTTGAGGTAGGACACCGAGAGCCCCCAGGAGGCTGCGCGCAGCACGAGCGTCGAGAGCGCCTGACCGGTCGCCAGCCAGTCGGCCACGGAGTCGCCGGCCGTGGTGAGCACGGCCAGCACCGGTGCCGCCGCCGCCAGCGTCAGGTCCCTGCGAGCCTGGCTCTCCCCCAGGTCGACGGCCCGCATCACCAGCGGTCCCACCAGGGCCGGCGCGGCGCCCAGCCCGTGCACCCACCCCGGCATCCCCAGCCCCTGGCTGCTGTGGTTGGGCCGCATCCACGCCGCCAGCTCGCGCCGGAAGGCGCGGTCCGCGAACTGCAGCCGATCTCCCTCGACGACCAGGTCGGTGAGGGCGGGGCGGTCCGCGTCACCGATGAGCAGCAGACCGACGCCCTCCTCTGCCGAGTCCTGCGCGAGCCGGTCCAGCACCTCCGGCGGCACGGCCCGCGCGTCGTACGGCCCGCGGTCGGTGACGCGGCTCTCGATCGCGGCGAACAGGCCCTGGTCGCCCGACCCCGCCCTGCCTGACTCCTTCGGGCCCCATCCCACGCTCGCGAAGAGGGCGTCGTCGGCCACCACCCGCACGTCACCGACGTGACCGGCATGCCCGATCGCCACCCGCAGATGTCCCAGCGCAGCCCCGCAGCTGATCGTCAGCTCACGATCCTCAGGGTCGACCACGGGCAGGGCGCGACGGCGGTCCGGCCGCAGCAACAGCCGTTCCCCCTCCACCTCGAAGCGCCAGGGCTGGCTGTTGTGACCGGAGGGCGCCCGGACGGCGTGGCGCACCAGGCCCGCGAGGCTCACCCGCCTGCCGTCGCCTCGACGGTCCCCAGCACCTCCTCGAACCCCTCGACGAGGCAGGCGTGGAAGACGTCGAAGTCGGGGATCGCACCGGTGTCGACGTTGATGCCGATGGCGCAGCTGTCGACGTAGGTCATCAACGTCACGTTGAGTGCGGCACCGATGGTCGGGCCGAAGGGATGCTGCCCCACGACCAGGGCACCCCCGACATACACCGGCACCGGGATGCCCGGCACGTTGCTGGCGACGACGTCGACGTGACGCAGGATCGCGCCGACATACCAGCGCGGCAGCAGGTTGAGGGCTCCCGCGATCAGCTGGGTGAGCGGCAGGGACTCCTCGGCTCGCACCTGGGCGGCCAGGTCGTGGATCAACCGCATCCGCTCCACCGGGTCGACGACACCGACGGGGATGTCGTAGCGCATCAGCGTGATCCGGTTGCCGCCCACCGGGTCGCCGTCGGCGCGCAGACTCACCGGCATCGCGACGTGCACTGCGTCGAGCTCGACCCCGTGCCGCTCGTGGTAGCGCCGCAGCCCACCCGCCACGCCCGCGAGGAAGGCGTCGTTGAGGGTCCCCCCGACCAGGTGGGCGGCCTCGAGCAGCTCGGTGCGCGGCACCTCGTGGACCCCGAGCCGACGCACCAGGCTGCGCCGGGTCATCAGCGGTGAGCCGGTGTGGTTGATCGGACGGACCGTGCGATAGACCGACGCCGACACCGCCAGCGCCTCGGAGGCCGTACGACGTGGCGCGAGCAGGCTGGAGACGACCAGGCCCGGCGCGGAGCGGAGCATCGACCTCGCGGCCCGGCCCGCGAGGTCGGCGTTGTAGCGGGCGACCAGCGCCGCCCCGTCCCACACCGCCGGGTCCAGCAGGTTGGGCAGCGTGGGCATCGGGCCACGATCCGTGGGCGTAGCAGTCAGGTCGAAGAGGATCATCGCCAGCTGCACTCCCCCGATGCCGTCGGTGAGCGAGTGGTGCAGCTTGAAGACGAGGGCCGCCCGACCCTCGGTGAGGCCGTCGACGAGCGTGACCTCCCACAGCGGACGCGCCCGGTCGAAGTCCCCCATCTCCGCGCGCCTCGCCATGTCGAGCACGGTCTCGAAGGTGGCCGGCTGCGGCGCGGTGACCCGTCGCACGTGATAGTCGAGGTCGAAGTCCGGGTCGGGCTCCCAGCGCGGCGGGGCCGGGGTCGACGACTCGACCACCCGGTGCCGCAGCGTGGTGACGGTCCGGGTGAGCCGATCCAGACGCTCCACCAGCACCGACCAGTCGGGCGAGCGATCGAGCAGCACGATGCTGACCACCGTGGAGCGCAGTCGGGCGTCCTTCTCCATCGCCCAGGTGAAGGCATCGCTGGATCTCATGAACTCGGTCATCGCAGGCCCCTGGCCGACGCCGGCACCCACGGCCCGCGCCCGGCCGTGATGCCAACGTCTCGCCCACTCCGGCCCGGCGCGAGGGGCAAACGGGCACCGGCCACGTGACGAAAGACCCTGGCCGCATTCCGGGGGACGGTCGTTGACTGAGCGAGAAGGACCGGGCTCGAGGAGGAGCGATGCACACCAGGACCTGGACCGTCGAAGTCCTTATCGGCGAGGACGAGGGGTGCACCCACGCCGAGGCACGCCTGCACACCGGCAGTGCGACATCGATGAGCGGGTCGGGCCTGGCTCGGCTGAACCCGCACGATCCCGACGTGCCCGAGATCGGTGAGGAGCTGGCGGTGTCGCGGGCCCTGTCCGACCTCGCGCACAACCTGCTCAGCGCCACCGTCGACGACCTCGCCGCCCTCCAGCGCGACCGTCGAGGGCATCCCGGCTGAGCCCCGGATCAGTCCCCGAAGAGCTCGCGCACGTCGTCGGCGTCGATGCCCGCCGTCATCGCGGCCCCGCCGTCGAGCACCTGGCTGAACAGCGCGGCCTTGCGCTCCTTGAGCGCCATCACCTTCTCCTCGATGGTGTCGGTGGCCACCAGGCGATAGACCATCACCGGCCTCAGCTGGCCGATGCGGTGCGCCCGATCGACGGCCTGCGCCTCGGCGGCGGGGTTCCACCACGGGTCCAGCACGAAGACATAGTCGGCCTCGGTCAGGGTCAGCCCCACACCGCCGGCCTTCAGGCTGATCAGGAAGACGGGGGTCTGCCCGCTCTGGAAGTCGGCGATCACCTGGCCCCGGTCGCGCGTCCTGCCGTCGAGGTAGACCGTGTCGATGCCCTCGACGCTCAACCGTTCACGCACTCGCCGCAGGAAGGTCGTGAACTGGCTGAACACCAGTGCGCGGTGTCCCTCGGCGACCAGCTCGACGAGGTGCTCCACGAGGACGTCGAGCTTGGCTGAGCCGAGTCCCTCGTGGGCCTCGTCGACCAGGGCGGCGTCGAGGCTGAGCTGACGCAGCTTGGTGAGCGAGCGGAAGATCGCGACCCGGTTGCGGTCGAAGTCCTCGACCAGGCCGAGCACCGCCTGGCGCTCGCGCTGCAGGTGGGTCTCGTAGACGTTGCGGTGCCTGGCGCTGAGCGTCACCTCGAGCACCTGCTCCTGCTTGGGAGGCAGGTCCGAGGCCACGAGCTCCTTGGTGCGCCGCAGCAGGAACGGCCGGATCCGGCGCTGGAAGCGCGCGAGCGCCGCCTGGTCGCCCTGCTTCTCGACCGGCACGACGACGTGCTCGGTGAACTTCTTCGGCCAGGGATAGAGCCCCGGCGCCACGATCGACAGCAGCGACCACAGCTCCATCAGCCGATTCTCGAAGGGAGTGCCCGTCAGCGCCAGCCGGAAGGGGACGTCCAGGCGCCGCACGGCCTGGTAGGTCTTCCCCTGGTGGTTCTTCACTTGGTGGGCCTCGTCGAGCACCAGACCGCCCCACGGCAGCGCGGCGTACTCCTCGGCCTCGAGGCGCAGCAGCGTGTAGGAGGTGACCACGACGTCGGCTCCGGCGACGGTGTCGGCCAGGCCCGTGCCCCGCTTGCGCGCCGACGACGCGACGGTGCGGACGTCGAGCCCGGGGGCGTGCCGGGCCGCCTCGTGCGCCCAGCCGGAGACGACGCTGGTAGGTGCCACGACCAGGAACGGTCCGGCTCCCTCGATGCGGGCGTGGCTGATCAGGGCGAGGGTCTGCAGGGTCTTGCCGAGCCCCATGTCGTCGGCCAGGATCCCGCCCAGGCCGGACTGCCACAGGAAGGCCAGCCAGCGGAACCCCTCCAGCTGGTAGCCGCGCAGGTCGCTGACGATGCCCTTGGGCTCGATCTCCGGCAGGCCGGCCAGGTCGCGCAGCGCCTGCGCCGAGGCCACCCACTGGGCCGCCTGGGCGTCGACGATCCCGAGCTCGGCAAGCTCGCCCCACAACCCGAGGTCGTGGCGTCCCACGCGGACCCCGTCGCCGTCCTGCTCGACCAGCTCGCTCGCGGCCCGCACCAGCTCGCCCAGTCGGGTCAGCTCGGGGTGGTCGGCCGCCAGGTGCGTCCCGCTGGGCAGGAAGATCCGCTCCTGGCCCAAGGTGAGCGCGGCCAGCACGTCCGCGAGCGGGACGGTCTCGCCGTCGATGGTGATCGCCACCGACAGGTCGAGCCAGTCGGTCGGCCCGGCCCCCTCGCCGGCCCCCTCGCCGGCGACCAGGTCGAAGCGGATGTCGAGGTCGCCGTCGGCCTCGCGGTGCTCCGGCTCGGTCCCCTCCTCGAGGACCTCCACGAGCGGGTCGGACCGCAGCGCCGGCAGCACCGCGTCGAGGAACGTCAGCACCTCCACGTCGGCCAGCTCACGGCGTGGGGTCGGGTCGCCCTCGGGACCGGCCAGCAGCTCCTCCGCGCCCACGTCCCAGCCCTTCCAGGCCGCCCGGAGGCGATCGAGGTGCTCGCGCTCCGCGCGCACCCGTCGTACGACGCGCAGCCCGTCGTCGCTGTCGAGGGCGAAGTCGTGGCGCTCGTCGCCCAGCTGATAGCGCCAGCCCCACGCGAGACCGACCCGGAAGGCCCCCTCCCAGGTGACGGTGAGGGTGAGCACCGGCGGGTGGTCCTCGGGGACGGCCACCGAGCCGTCGGAGGAGACCACGTCGAGGTGGTGGCCCAGGCGGGGCAGGTAGTCGGAGGTCAGCCGGTCGCGCTCCGCAGGCGGCACGACGACCGCGTCCACGTTCGTCAGCAGCCGGCGCACGGAGTCCGGCAGGAACCGCTCGGCCGGAGCCAGCACCAGGTCGCGGGAGCGCCCGGTGAGTCCGGTCCCGGCGCCGAGCAGCGCGAGGCCGTGGCCGCCGACCGGCACCACGCTCCCGGCTGGCCACCACCGCTCGCCGTGGCGTGCGCCCACCTGCAGTCGGGTCCCGTCGGCGGCGTCGACGACGTCGGCCAGCACGCGGACCGGGTCGTCGCTCAGCTCGACGGAGCCGATGGTCCCGGCGCCGACGAAGGCGACCCCCGTCTCGCGGGCGCGGCGCAGCAGCAGCCACAGCGCGGGGCCGAAGTCGGCGAGCTCGGGCTGCGCGTTGGAGGGGTAGTAGTAGGCGTCGCCCTGGACCGCGCGGGCCAGCTCGGCGAGCACCTCCACCTGGCTCTTGTCGTAGCCGGAGAGATAGCGCGCCCGCGCCACCTCGCCCCACCCCATGCCCGACTTGATCCAGCGCTCGCGCGCTCCGCGCTGCAGCGGCCGCATCCGGATCCCCGGTGCGTGTCCGGAGCGGGCGGGGCGCAGCTCGAACTGCAGCGCGAGCGGCTTGTCGGCCACCGCCTGCGAGCTCTCCAGCTCGTCGAGCACCGCCTCGAGCTGGGCGCCCCAGCCGGGCACGGCGTGCAGGTGGCGCGCGGACGCCGGGCGTCCGCGCAGCGCGATGACGGCGGCTGCTGCGTGCTTGCAGTTGACCACGACAGGACACGAGCAGTCGCCGTGAGCCAGGACGCGGCCGCGCGAGCGCATCACGATGACTCCGACGTCGTAGACCACCCCCCGACTCCCGGCCACCTCGGCCTCGATCAGGATCTCGTGGGGGACGTCCTCGACGACGTCCACCTGGCGCACGTTGCCCTCTCGCACATAGGCCCGCGCCCGCTGCAGCGTCGTGGCGCCGAAGGTAACGCCGAGCGCCGCGTCGTCGAGCAGGAGGAGGAGGGGGTGCACCTCAGCGATTATCCACCCGCGCGTCGCGGCTCCAGGTCCTTCGTCCACAGCACCGTCCCGGCCAGGTCGCGCAAGCTGACGGTGAGCCGCCCGTCGCGCGCGATCTCGGCGTGGCCGAAGAACTGGTTGCCGTGCCGCGGGGACTCGTTGGGCGCGGCGGCGTGCTTCGAGAAGACCACCTCCGGGCCGAAGGTGGCGTCCAGGTCGTTGGGGCCGAAGGTGCCCGCCGCGATCGGTCCGGCGACGAACTCCCAGAACGGGTCGAAGTCGGTGAAGCCGGCTCGCGCGGGGTCGTAGTGGTGGGCGGCGCAGTAGTGCACGTCGGCGGTGATCCACACGACGTTGCGCACGCCGTGGCGCTTGAACGCCGACAGCACCGCGGCGATCTCGAGCTCCTTGCCGAGCGGCGCGCCCGGGTCGCGGTTGGCGAGGCTCTCCTGGTCGACCGGTCCGTCGGGCACGACGAGGCCCAGCGGCATGTCGGCGGAGATCACCTTCCACGTCGCCTTCGACCGCCTGACCTCGCGAATCAGCCAGTCGACCTGCTCCTGACCCAGGATGTGCGTGCGCTCCTGCTCCAGCCCCGGGGTGTTGGGGTCCTTGAAGGTCCGCATGTCGAGGCAGAAGACGTCGAGCTGCGGCCCGCGCGCGACCTTGCGATAGATCCGCGTCTGGCCGCGCCGCGGGGAGGCGATCGGCATGTTCTCCTCCCACGCCTGTCGGGCGCGGGCGGCCAGCACGTCGACACGCCGCTCCTGGGTGTAGCGCGGGTCCTCCAGCACCTCTCCGGGCCACCAGTTGTTGGTGGTCTCGTGGTCGTCCCACTGCGCCACCAGCGGCACCTCGGCATACATCGCCCGGACGTTGTCGTCGAGCATCGTGTAGCGGTGCCGCCCGCGGAACTCCCTCAGGGTCTCGGCGACCTTGCTGACCTCGGGCGTGACCAGGTTGCGCCAGAGCTGCCCATCGGGCTCGACGACCTCCTCGGCGAGGGGACCGTCGGCATAGATCGTGTCGCCGGCGTGGATGAAGAAGTCGGGGCGGGTCTCGTGCATCGCCCGATAGCCGACCAGCCCGCCGAGGTCGGGGTTGATGCCCCAGCCCTGCCCGCAGGTGTCACCGGTCCACACGAAGCTGGTGCGGGCCGGGTGCACCGCGGCCGTGGCGAACGTCGCCCGCTGCCGCTCGCCCCGATGGCCTTGGGCGTCCTCGAAGGCCAGCTCCACGGCGTACTCGCGTCCGGGCGGCAGCCCGTCGAGGGCGATCTTGGCGGTGAGGTCGCTCGCGTCGGTGGCCCAGGGCCCCCGGACGGTACGACGTCGCCGGCCGCTGGTGATCTCGGCGACGAGGCGGCCGCGTCCCGACGAGCGGGCCCACAGCACGGCGGAGCCGGTGGTGACGTCGCCGGTCTGGACGCCGGAGGGGAGGGTCAGCCGGCGGCGGACGAGCGCCGGCCCGGAGGCACGTGCCGGGGCCGCACCGGAGACGGCGGCGACTGCGCCGGCTGCGACACCGGCTTGGAGGAGGGAGCGACGAGGAAGCCCGAGTTCAGTCATGCCCAGCACCCTGCCGCGCCCGGATGACGAGAGGACGACCATCAGATGACCGCTCGTGGCAGGCTCGCCCCATGCAGATCCAGCAGGTCGGCTTCGCCGCGATCAAGGGCACCCGCCACACGTCGTACGGCCAGGTGCTGCTCGATGCCCGCGGCCCGGTGGGCGACCGCGCCTTCTGCCTGGTCGACGTCGACGCCGCCCGCGTGCTGCGGACCGTGCAGAACCCCTCGCTGCTGGCCGTGTCGGTGGAGTCGGGCGAAAGCTCGCTCGACGTCGTCCTGCCCGGCGGCGAGGCGGCGCGCGGCGTCCCCGCGCCCACCGGCGAGCGACTGGCCTGCGACTACTGGGGTCGCACGGCCGAGCTGGAGCTCCTCGACGGCCCGCACTCCGACCTGTTCTCGTCCTACCTGGGCAGGCCGGTCCGGTTGGCGGCGGCGCCGCGCGGACAGGTCGTGTACGGCGCGTCGGTCACGATCGTGTCGACCGCGTCGATGCGTGAGCTCGCCTCTCGGATGGGGCGACCCGAGCTGGCCGGGCAGAGCGCCCGATTCCGCGCCACGGTCGAGGTGGACGGCCATGTGCCCCACCAGGAGGACGAGTGGGTGGGCCGCGAGATCACGCTGGGCGATGCCGTCGTGCGGGTCCGCGGGCGGGTGCCGCGCTGCGCCGTCATCGACCACGAGCCGGCGACGGGCGTGAAGGACGCCGCCGTGCTCAAGACGCTGGCCAGCTACCGTCCGCGCGACGCGGCCACGGGCGACCTGTGCTTCGGCGTCGACGCCGAGGTGACCGTGCCCGGCACGATCCGGCCGGGTGACGCCGTCAGTCCTGCTGGAGCCCCTGGGGCGTGAGCTGCCAGACCCCGGGACGCCCGGTGGCCATCAGCCCCTGGCGCGCCAGCGACTGACGGGCCTTGCGGGCCGCGTAGCGCCACCGCAGCTCGCCCTCGGGCGTCGTCTCCCGGTCACCGGCGAGCAGCTGGTCCTCGAGCCGGGTCTCCAGCTCGCGCATCACGTCGTCGGCGTCCAGCTCGCCCCCGGTCTCGCGCAGCACGGCGAGGATGTGGGGCTCGAGGTCATCCGCCGGCGTCCAGCGACGGCGCACCGGCTTGGCGGGGGCGCCGGGCGTGCGGGTGCTGGTGGTCCGGGCCGTCCGGCGGGGGGCCGGCTTGGCGACCGGCGCGGAGGCCGGCTCGACCGGCTTGGGCGGGCGACCGTGGGGGCACTGTGACCTCGGGAGGTCACACAGATCGCAGTAGTCCTCGACTGACGCACTCATCGCGAACACTTTAGTCGGCCCCTCACAGCCGCCCGTCCTCGGCCCGAAGGTCAGCGGATCCGGCCGAAGAAGACGCTGCGCGTCCAGATCTTGGCCTTGTGCACGCGCGAGCCGGAGTTCGGCGAGTGCCAGACCTGGTTGCGACCGGCGTAGATCGCAACGTGGTAGACACCGCCACCGTCGTGGAAGAAGACCAGGTCACCGCGGCGCGCGTTGGCACGCTTGATGCGCTTGGAGTGACCGGCCTGCGCCGAGGAGGTGCGCGGCAGCTTCTTGCCGGTCGCCTTGCGGTAGACGAACTGGGTCAGACCCGAGCAGTCGAAGGCGTTGGGGCCGGTGGCGCCGTACTGGTAGGGGTCGCCCGACTGGTTGCGCGCCACCTTGATGACCCGCTCGCCACGCCGGGCCAGGGCCTTGCGTGCGGCCCGACGCTCCGCCCGGCGCTCGGCACGACGCTCGGCCCGTCGCTCAGCGCGGCGCTCGGCCCGGCGCTCGGCCTGGGTCGTGGTGGTCGTGGTGGTCGTGTCCGCGGTGGAGAGGACGCTCGCGCCGGCGGCATCCGCGGGTGCGGCACCACCCACGACGACGAGCCCGCCGGTCAGCACGAAGCTGGCGACGACGGTGAGGAGAAGGGTGCGGGCGCGCGACAGCGCGCCGTTCAGGGCGTGGTTCACAGATGATCCTCGGCAACGCCTGCGGAAGGAGTCCTGTCGGATTCGGGCGCCGTGCCCGGTCGAGCGCTGCTCGACTTCACCCCGAGCCCCGCGCTCTCACGCGTGGGGCGTACTGCCTGGGTCTCCCGTGCCCGTCTCTGCACTTCCTTGGGTCGTGTTCAACCTGGCGACGTGACGGGCCTCGGCGCGGTCCAGGCGGCTCCGGCGGGGTGCGGAGCGATTCTGACCGGGCGGGGGCCCGGACAGGTCATCGATGGTGCCAGCAACTGCGGGCCGTTCGTCAACTCACGGCCCCGTGACGTTGCTCACGGCTCGACGTCTACTTCGAGGCGTCGCGCACCCTGACCGTCCTCTCCTCGGCGAAGCGCGGCTGCGACGAGCGGAAGCGCAGGGTGACCCGCTCCGTGGGCTCGCGTACGCCGTCGCGTCGCAGCGGGACCTTGACCACGACGTTGCGGGTGCCGGCGGGGAGGTACCGGTAGATCTGGAAGTCACGTCCCAGCAACGGCGTGCCCGCAGGCACGTCCGGCAGGCCGAACGTCTCCTTCATCCAGCCCCGTGGCACGTCCCCCACGCTGAGGCGGGGACCCGGTCCGGTCCCGGCGACGAAGCGCGCGTCGAGGTAGACGTCGTACCCGGTCGGCGCCGACAGCGTCAGTCGCCAGATGGCCCGACCGCCCTCGGTGACCGAGCGAGGGACTGTGCGCACGCGCACGCGCGGGGTCGGGTCGTCGTCGAGGATGAGCGCACGCCCGATGCTTTGGCTGGGCATGGCACCGCGGAGCGCGAAGGCCTGGAGGAAGGTCCAGCGCACGTCGAGGTCGTCGATGAGGTTGGGCACCACGCGCAGCTCGACGCCACCGGTCGTGGCTCCCGGGGCCAGGTCGACCACCACGCGCCGGGGCTTCTCGCTGTCCTGCTCCTGCACGAGCGCCACGAACCTGGCCGGCTCGGTGAGCGTGCCGCTGACCCGGAACGGCACGACGACCTGTGCCTCACCGGAGTCCCCCTCCTGCTGGCGGATCGTGCCGAAGTTGACCTGGGCCAGCCGCTTGTCCGGTGCCGCCGCCAGCGGGCCGGCGGGCACCGCACCCAGGTCGAGGACCCACACCCGACCGTCCGGGCTGTTGCCCACGAGGTCGACGCGGGCCACCTGGGCCACGTCGATGCCCGTGAGGGCCGCGACGGGGACGCGCACGGTCTGGGCGATGTGCTTGCCGAGCGTCTCGTCACCGCGGTCGCGCGGCAGCGCCAGGAGGCGGTCCTGCTCGGGCGCCACGACGACCGAGGCGCCGGCGGCGTCGGTGACACGGACGCCGAGCCGGACGTTGCCCAGGCTCGGGTCGACGATCGTGCGCAGGTCCAGACTGGCTGCATCGCTCAGGTCGAGGGGCTGCCTGAGCAGCAGGCCGCCGCTCTGTCCGGCCGCTGTCCAGGCCATCTCGAAGGCACGGGTCCAGGGGATGCCGCGCGGGTAGCCCGGCACCCAGTGCGGGGCGTTGATCGTGTTGGAGAACCGGCCGCAGGCGGCGTCACCACGACCCTCCGCCAGCCCCTTGCAGAGCTGGGTCCGCGCCCCCTCGCTGGGTGCGAGCGTGGCGTCGGCGCCCGGCGCCACCATCCTCCGGCCGGCTCCGATCGCGTGGGTGCGGACGTCGGCGGCGCCCGCCGAGGCGACCCGGGCGTGGGTCCCGTCGAACATGGCGAGGGCACGTGCGTCGCGCCCGGTCATCAGCTGGACGGCGCCGGCGACGTACGCCTTGCCGACCTTGCGCTGGGCGGGTGCCCGAAGGCGGGTGGGGCTGGTGCGGCCGCAGACTCCCGTGCGGCCGCCCCAGTCGTCGAAGGAGGGGGCCGCAGAGATCCGGGGGGTCCACTCGGTGTTGAAGAAGTTGTGGTTGGCGCCCATCACCAGGGCGGTGCTGCGCAACGACGTGTCGTCGGAGGTCAGGTCACGGGCGATGTCGGTGAAGATCTGGCCCTGCAGGTCGATGACGTCACCGTCGCAGTAGGGCAGCACGGTCACGGTCGGGACGTAGGCCGCGGTCTGACGCGCGAAGTTGGTCGGCGCCAGGAGCACCTGGCCGGTGACGCGGTAGGGCGCCGTGAGCGCGATGTCCTGACTGGCCCGGTTGACGCCCTCGCCTCCACGGCTGTGGCCGACCAGGATCACGTTGCGCGGGTCGACGTCCATGGTGTCGTCGGCCGCCCACGTCGCCCACTGATCGAGGTGGCGGCGCACCAGCTCGGCCCTGGCGGCGGCGCCGCCGTCCATCTTCACGCCGTCCTGGGCGTTGATCCCGTTGGCCGCCACCGAGACCGTCGCATAGCCCTGGCTCGCCAGCACCCGTTGGATGTAGTCGTAGCCCAGCTGACTGGGGACCGGTCGGGTCCGGTTGTCGCAGGGCCACGCGCTGCTGTAGCGATCAGGGTTCTTCGGTGAGTAGCAGGGGTTGTGCCGGCCGTGCAGGAACAGCACGAGCGGCGCGTCCTGGACGCCCTGGCCGTCCGCTGGCCGCACCACGTGTCCGACCATCTCCAAGGCGCCCTTCATGCCCGGGTAGGCGAAGCTGTCGAGCGTGTAGTCGGACGTGGTCACCGCCAGGTCACCCGGCACACCGGGGTCGATGTCGAGCAGCGGAGCCGGCTCCGGGGCGGTCGGTGCGACCTCCCTGAGGTCGGGTTCCTGCGGCGCACTGCTCGTCCCGTCCAGCGTGCGCCCCGACAGCACGACGTCGAGGGTCGAGGTGTCGGGCGCGCGGTCGGCGGCCACCGTCACGGTCACCGTCCGGCCGTTCTCGGCGACGACGGTCGCGCCCAGGTCGGTCTCTCCCCTGTCTGTAAGACGCTGCACGATCTGCGGGCGTGACGAGGTGATCGGCAAGGGGCGCGGCGAGGTCCAGGAGACGGCGAACTCGCCGACACCGGTCTGCACGACGTCCCACACGCCGATGTCCCCGGCCTGCGCCGGGGCGGCTCGCTGGGTGGTGCCTGGACGGACGACGGGGTCGTCCCCCGGGCCGGCCACCGCGACCGGGGTCCCGGCCAGCAGCAGCGCACACACGGACAGCGGCAGGACACCCCGAAGCTTCATAGCCTCATCTTGTGCCCGATCGAGCTCGGATGTGGGGATATCACGGGGCGGAATACCGAACCTAGGCGCCGAGGTCGACGTCGAGCTTGTAGATCACTGAGACGAAGTGGAGCTCGAGGGTGCTGCTGGGTGGTGGTGCTGCGGGCACCGGCACCGGGATCGGTGGGGCTTGGGAGATGTGGGTGTGTCCGGTGGGGGTGGTGACCTCCACGGTGTGGCGCTCATAGCGTCGGCTGGTGGTGCGATGTCGCCACCCGGGTGACTCCTTGGCGTAGTTGCACGCCGCGCACAGCCCTTGGCCCTGCTCCAGAGTCGTCGCCCCGCCCTGATGTCGTGGGGTGATGTGGTCGGCGTGACGCACGGGCGCGTCGCAATAGGGCGTACGGCAGGTCTCGCCGTCGCGGGCGAACACCATCCGCCGCAACCGCCCGGAGAACAGCTCGGCGGCCGAGTCCATCGCGACCAGCGCGTTGTCAGCCGGGTTCGCGAACAACCGCCGGATCGTGACCTCGCCCTCGGGGTCCGCCAGCAGGTCGGCCACGACCCGGGCCGGGATCGGGCCATAGCCCACCAGATGCGCCGGAGTGCGTCGGTCCGCGCCCAGCAGCATCTCGGCACTCATCACCAGCTGGATCTCGATGCGCCGCGCCCGAGGGGTGGTGGGCTCCCCCAGGCGCGCCAGGAACTCGTCGGCCATCACCTGGTCCCGGCTGCGGGTGTCCACACCGCTGACCCGCTGGAAGTCCGCGTGCTCACGCAAGGCCTGCATCGCGACGTACCCGTCCCACGACGGCACGTCCGCGGTGATCCGCATCATCCCGTGCCCCAGACCCCGACTGGTCACCCGACGCCGGGCCCTGGCCCGCTCCACCCGATCCGCCTCACCCTCAGGATCGAGGTCACAGACCATCCGCCGCACCGCGAGCATCACCTCACGGTTGCCCATCGACCCCAGCACCGGCCCCAGCGTCGCGTCCACACAGGCGCGGTCCTCGCCGGAGAGGTCGGCGCTCTCGCGGACCATCACCATCGCCCGCTGCTCACTGATCTCCCCGGCCGCCAACGCCGCCAGCGTCACGGGCATGTCCTTGACCAACGCCACCGCCAGACCCACGTGCTGGCGGCCCGCGTGCGGGGACTCCCGGCGGGCCAGCGCGACCTCGTGGGCCACACCCCGCCCGCACCGCTGCGTCGGGACACCACGCTCGGCATCCCCCACCAGCCGCCTCGCGTGCAGCTGCGCGGTCAACCGCGCCTTCGCCGCAGCCGCGGCACCCGTGAGGCGCTCCAACGCCGCCAGCTCATCGACCAACGCCCCATCAGACAGGTCATCGCCATCGATGCCGGCCAGCATCTCGACCCACACCGCACCCAGATCAACACCCGGATCAACACCCGACTCGACCGGCACGCTCGACCCGGCCACGCCGGCAGTGTCGCCACCGGAGCCTGCCTCGAGGTCGTAGCCGAAAAGTTCAAACATACGAGCGATTGTAGTCAGGGCCGCATCATTGTGGAACCCCTCGTGCGGGATCTGTGGATGAGATCAAGACCCCCCGCTGGCCTGTGCCGCCGATCCGGCACCAGACCAGTCCAGCAGGGACCGCCGACAACCCGGCGACCTAGCACAAAACCTCGATCCGGCACCGCACCCCCGGCGCGCGCGCCAGACGTGCATCCGCTGTCACGAGGTCTGCCCCCAGCGCCTCTGCGAGGGCTACGTAGGCCGCGTCATAGACGGACAGATTGGCCCGCAGCTCCCAGCAGCGCCCGAGCAGTGGTCGGTGGGGAGCTCGTTGAAGGGGAAGGTCGGCCAGGTCCGCGAGGGCGAGCTCCGCTCGCCCGGACTCGAGGTGCCCCCCTGCGAGACGTCCACGAAGGACCGAGGCGACCTCGAGGTCGATCAGCTCCGGGGCGAGCAGCCGCTCGCCCCGGAGCCTGAGTCTCGCTGCGTCGCCGTCGCGAGCGTCGTCAGCCAGTGCCGCAACGAGGACGCTCGCGTCAACGACGAGCACGTTCGGCCCGGAGCGCCGTCACCGACTCCGCCAAGGGAGCCGACCCACCCGATCGTGCGCTTGCTCGATCGAGCACCTCGTCGAGCGTCGGCTGAGCGGCCTCCGCGATGAGGCGAGCTCGCAGGTATTCCTGAAGCGACTGATGCGCTGCCGCCGCGCGCCGTCGAAGCACGGCGTGCGTCTCATCCGGCACATCCTTGATCTGGACACTGGGCATGGCGCCATTATGGCGCCACTCCTCGCCCCCGAGAAGCCCGCTGTTCACGCCGCTGCCGCGAGCCGTCCCAGCAGCAGATCGCACAACGAGGCGGCCGGCTCCGGGAGCCGCTCGCCCAGCCGCTCGACGAGCGGGACGTCCTGCGGGCCCAGCCGCCGGGTGAGCGCGCTCAGCGTGCCGGGTCTGACGAGCGCCGCGGCGCAGCCGGTCCAGAGGTCGACCTCGCCAGGAGGTGTCGCGTCGTCCCCGCAGGCCAGGCGGTCGAGTGTCTCCAGCACCACGCCGAGCCCGCCTCCCATCGCGTCCAGGACGTCGACCCGCAGGTCGGAGGCGAGCCCTGTCCCCGGAGTCAGGTAGGTGTCCGGCCTCTCGTCCGTCTGCCGCATCAGCGTCAGCCAGCCGGCCGGAGACGCAGCGACAGCGGCCGCGAGCTCAGGGGCCACGCGCAGCGGGACGCTCTCGAAGATCCTGTCGGCACCGGCCGGCACCAATCGGCCGAGCACCGTCTCCCCCGGAAGCACCAGCGCTGCCGCACCGGTGTCGAGCGTCGTGACGACGTCGTCGCCGGCGAGGTCCTCCCAGGTGACGCTCCCCTGCTGCGTCCCCACCAGCCGATAGCCGCCCATCGGGGCCTGCAGCCATCCCTTCATGTCCTCGGCCTCGCGGATCAGCTCACGGGAGGCGACACGGTGCACGAAGTCGGCGAGACCGCCCAGCTCGAAGAGGTGCACCTGGCGGTAGACCCAGTCGTGGTCCATCACCTGGCAGTTCCGGTCGGTCTGGTCGACGCCGGGGAGCCCGGCCGTACCGCCCAGCAGGTCGACCGCCACATCGAGCGCCTTGTTGCAGCGCTCACGGGTCGAGACGTCCACGTGCTGCAGGGCCTGCGCCGCCATCCAGCGGGAGGTCACCCACCAAGGTCGGGCCGGCCCCAGCTCGACGAGCTGCTCGAGCGCGAGCACCCGCCACGGACGCCAGAACGCCCTCCCGTCCGGGCCCAGCGGGTGGGCGCGGACGATCTGCAGGGCGAAGGCGGCGTCGCCCGCCACCTCGGCGCGGTCGGCCGCGACCATCGCGCGGAAGAGGCGGACCAGTGGATCACCAGGCGCGAGCGGCATGCGCGGCTCGGGGCGTGGGCGGGACGACTGGCGGGGTGACTGGCGGGCGCGACGTGATCTCGACATGCCTCCAGCCAAGACCTCTCACGGCATCGAGACCAGACCCGGATGTGCAGCTGTGGATAACCCCTTTCAGCCCGACATCGCCGCGCCGGCCAGCAGCCCCACGCCACCGATCAGTGACACCCCCAGCACCCCCGCCCGCGCCGCGGCCGGCGCCATCCGCCCGGCGAGCCACAGGCCCGCCGCCGTGCCGACACCGAGCACGGCCAGCTCCGGGAGGCTGGGCAGGCGCACTCCCAGGACCAACGCGGTCACGGCGTTCTGCACGACGAAGAAGCCGTGCAGGTTCGCCCGCAGCGTGCGGGGCTCCCAGTCGGCGTTCGCCGCATAGAGGCCCACGGGCGGCCCACCGACCCCGCCCACTACGTTCAGCAGCGCGCTGAGCGCGCCGGTGAGGACGACTGCCTGCGAGGTGCGGAACCACACCGAGCGCAGTCCGCTCGCCAGCAGCAGCACGGCCACGATGACGCCGACCCCACCGGCCACGGCCAGCCAGCGCGTGTCGGCGCCCCGGATCGCCCATGCCACGAGCGGAGTGCACAGCAGGGTCGGCACCAGCAGCCGTGCCACTGCTCCGGGCTGGACGTGGCGCACTTCCCGCACCAGCGGCACCAGCGACGCCAGCGTGGCGAGGCCGAGCGTGGCGACGACGCCCTCACGGGGACCGAGAGCGAGCACGAGCACCGGGGCAGCGACGAGCGAGAAGCCCATGCCGGTGGCCGCCTGGGCGAGCGCGCCGGTGAGCACCCCGAGCAGCGCGATGCCCAGGAGGAGCTCCTCGCTCACCGCAGCGGCGCGGAGTGGTCCAGGCGGCAGAGCCGCTGGAAGAGCACGGCGACCGCCATCAGGACCGCCGGCACGAGGGTGAACCCGATGAGCAGGGCGTCGAGGGCGCCGTCGGTCTGCGCGACGCTGTCGCCGTCGACCGCCGACACGAAGCCGCCGATCGCCAGGACGGCGGAGTAGACGTAGGGCCCGATCGCCGTGCCGACCGCCTCGGTCGCGGTCCACACGCCGGTGTAGGCACCGGCGCGCGACGAGCCGCGCTCCTCCGCCGCGGCGACGGCGTCGGGGACCATCGAGAAGGCGAGCAGCTGCAGCCCGGCGAACGAGATGCCGAGCAGTACGACGATCGCGACGGTCGCGGGCACGCCGAGGCCGTCTCCGAAGAGCAGCAGGACGCTGCCGACGATGAAGAGCACCTGGGCGAGGAGCAGGCCACGCTGCTTGCCGAGCACCCGCGAAGCCGCCATCCAGACCGGTCCGGCGACGACCGCCGGCCCGAGGAAGGCGCCCATGAGGACCGCGGTGAGACCGCCGTCGTCGAGGACGTACTCCGCATAGAAGGGCACGGCCGCGAGGACGAGGTGGGTCGTGGTGCCGGTGAAGAGATAGGACAGCACGAGCAGCCGGAAGTCCCGGTCTCTCCAGGCGAGGGCGAGGTCAGCACGCGTGGAGTGTGCCCGCTCGTCGGGCATCCGGAAGCCACAGGTCTCGGTGAGCCGACGAACTCCCCGGATGGCCACGAATCCACTGACGACCATCACCCCGCCGAGCAGCAGCGCCATCCGGGCATAGCTGCCGCGCTCGCCGTCCTCGACGAGCGCCGGAGCCAGCACTCCGGCGGCCAGCAGGCCGACGGTGAGCAGCAGCATCCGGACCATGAAGATCCGGGTCCGCTCGTGGTAGCCGACGCGCAGGTCGGACGGCGTGGTCAGGTAGGGCACCTGGAAGCAGGCGAAGAGCAGGTTGCCGACGATGTAGAACCCGCCGACCCACAGCGCCGCCCAGCCACCCTGGATCCCGTCCGGGACCGTGAACATCGCGGCCATCGCGAAGGCGAGGAAGAGCCCCACGCCCAGCATCTGGCGCCGGTGCCCGACCAAGCGGGCGCCCCGGTCCGACCACGTCCCGAGCACGGGGTGGACGACCGCGTCGATGATCTTGGGCACCAGCAGCGTGAGCCCGGCGATCAGCGGCGAGACGCCGAGCGTGTTGGTCAGGAAGTAGAGGAGCAGCAGCCCGGGGACGGTGACCCACACGCCCATCCCCAGCGACCCGGACCCGTAGGCGAGCAGGTGCGAGGTGCGGGCGCGATTGCCCCAGCCCTCGTCTTGGACGACCTCCTCGCGGGTGACGCTCACCCTCGGCCCCTCTCCTGGGCCCTGTGCCGGGCGACCGCGCGGGCGGCGAGCTCGGCGCCCGCGAAGGCACCCGAGGCGACCCGCTTCGCGAAGGTGCGGGCGACGATGCGGTCGGTGAGCGCAGGCAGGTGCCGGGCGAGGAAGAACTCCACAGCGCCGCGCCGGGTGGTCGGCAGGTCGCGGTGCGCACGGCGCGAGAGCGCGGCCTCCAGCACGGCGTCCACGACGCCCTCGAGGGGCTCGTAGGAGCTCATCCCCTCCAGCGACAGCCCAGCCGACGCCGTCGAGTCGTGGATCGGGCTGCGCACCGCAGACGGATAGACGCAGGTGACGCCGACGTGGGTCCCGAGCTCGAGACGCAGCGCGTCGGCATAGGCCACCAGCGCGCGCTTCGACGCGCCGTACGCCGCGGCGAGGGGCAGCTGCATCACGGCCATCCGCGACGTCAGCATCACCACCCGCCCTCGCGAGGCCACCAGCGCCTCGACGCAGGCGGCGGTGACCCGCCAGGTGCCGAGCAGGTTGATGTCGAGCTGGCGGCGCACCTCGGCGCCGGGGGCCAGCTCGGCCGGGGCGGGGCCGCCGATGCCGGCGTTGTTGATCAGGATGTCGAGCCCGCCGAGCTGCGCGATCACCTCGGCGACCGCCACGGGGACGGCGTCGTCGTCGGTGAGGTCGCAGGCCAGCACCGGCACCGGGTCGTCGGCGCGGGGCGCGACGTCGAGGCCGACGACCGTGGCTCCGAGCGCCGTCAGCTCGGCGCTGATCGCGCGGCCGAAGGTGCCCGAGGCACCGGTGACGAGGACGCGCAGTCCGGTGGCGTCGCGGCGGCTCATGCGTCTACCTGCTCGTTCGTGGGGAGGGAGGGGATGGCGGAGGGGGTGGCTGGGCCGGCGAATCCTGGCAGACCGTCGGCGAGACGGGCCCGTCCGGCGTCGATCTCGCGCGGGACCTGCGCGACGTACTGATCGAAGTCGATGCGCATCGCCGGGCGCTTGTCGCCCCAGCGGCTGCGGGCGGCGGCGAGCGCCCGCTCGGCGCCGCGCCGGCGAGCCGCGTGCTCGGGCAGGGCGTAGTCACCGCCGATGTGGGCGGCGAAGAGCCTGGCCTGCGCCTCGACGACCGGGAGCGCGGCACCGGTCGACTGCATCAGCCCCACGAACCCCAGGGTGGGATCGTCGAGGTGGAAGACCCGCTCGTGCAGCAGCATCGCCTCGGGGTCGTCCCCGAGCCAGCGAGTGGACAGGAACGGGATCGTGACGCGGTAGCCGGTGGCCCACACGATCACGTCGACCTCGTCGCTGCGCCCGTCGGTGAAGACGACCCGGTCCCCGTCGAGGTGCTCGATGCCGGGGCGGGCCTCGACCTCGCCGTGGGTGAGCCGGTGCAGGATCGTGTCGCTGATCGTGGGGTGGTTCTGGAAGAGCCCGCCGGCGGGAGCCGGGAGGCCATAGCTCTGCGGGGTGCCGACGGCCAGACGCAGCATCGTCTCGGCGACGACCTGGCGCACCCGCCACGGCAGGGCGGCCAGCGCGGCGCCGGTGGCGTCGGCGGGGCGGCCGAAGAGGTACTTCGGGACGATGTGCACGCCGTGGCGCGCGGACAGCAGGACCGGTCCGCCCCCGACGTACGACGCGTCGACGGCGATGTCCATCGCGGAGTTGCCCATGCCCACCACCAGCACCCGCTTGTCGCGGAACACGTCGGCGTCGCGGTAGTCGTGGGCGTGCATCTGGGCGCCGGCGAACGTGCCCGGGTAGTCCGGTGAGGGCCAGCGCGGGTCCCAGTTGTGGCCGTTGGCGACGACGACCGCGTCGAAAGGCTCGGGTGCCTCGCCCTCGACTCCGACCAGCCAGCCGTCGTCCACGCGGTCGACCGACGTCACCGTGCTGTGGAAGCGGACGTGGTCCAGCAGCCCGAAGGTCTGCGCGTAGTCCGCGAGGTAGCCCGCGACGAGGTCGGCGGACGGGTAGTCGGTCCACTCCGCGGGCATGGGGAAGTCGGCGAACTCGGTGCGGCCCTTGCTGGTGTTGAGGTGCAGCGAGGCGTAGGCCGGCGAGAGTCCGCTGCTGTTGTCGCGCACCCAGAGCCCGCCGGGGCGATCGCCCTTCTCGTAGGCCACGACGTCGGCTCCGACGTCGAGCAGGGCCTTGGTGGCGGCCAGGCCGGCGGCACCGGCGCCGATCACGGCCACGCGAGCGGGCGAGCTCATCTGTTCTCCTCGTGGGTTGGTCTCTGTTTGCTGACAACCTGTTTGTTGACAGCTTGTCCGGCCGCACAACGGTAGGGCGTAGGCGCCGCCCGGAACATGGCGCAGGCCACCGCTCGCGGGCCAGCAGTTGTGGCGCACCACAAGCCACCTGCCAGGATGCGCCCCATGCAGACCTCCCCCTCCCCCGACTGGGCCGGCGTCGTCGACCTGATCGAGCAGGTCCTCGCCGAGGACGACCTGATGGCGTCGGTGGTGGCCGGCGTGCGGACGGTGGTGCAGGAGGTCTCGTCGCTGCCGACCTCCGACATCGCCGGCCACACCCGGGCCCTCCTGACCGCGGCCACCCGGGCGCTCGCCGGCCGCCGCGGCCCCACCGAGGCCGAGCTCGCCTTCGTCGAGGAGCTCGCGGTGACGCGGGCCGACCAGGGCATCCCGATCGAGGGCGTGCTGGGCGCGATCCACGTCGCGGAGCGGGCGATCTGGGCGCGCGCCCGCGAGCTCGCCGCGGTCCAGGGCCTGGACGCGGCACGCCTCCTGGACGCCCGCGAGCTGTACGACGACTGGGCCGAGGCGGTGCGCAGCCGGCTGATCCGCGCCCACCGGACGGCGCGCGACGCCCAGGAGCGCCGAGCACGCGACCCGCGTGGCGAGGGTGGCGCGCGTCGGGTCCGCGACGCCGAGGTGATCCGGCGCCTGCTCGAGGGTGGGTCGGCCGCCGTGCTGGCGGCGGCCGAGGTCGGGCTTCCCGGCGGGTCGGCCCTCTGGGTGATGGCGGCTCGCGGCAGCGACGAGGACGCCACCGCGGCGCTCGAGCGGCTGGCGCGCGAGCACTCCCCCGCCTGCGTGGCCCCAGTGGGCGACGCGGTCGTGGCCGTCACCGCGGGGCGGCCCGCGCGACGGCCCCTCGCCGGGAAGGAGCACGCCACCGTGGTCGGGCTCGCCACCGTCGTCGGGCTCGCGGGGCCGGTCGGTGCGGAGGAGGCGGGGGCGGCCCACCGGTTCGCGGTCGCCGCCGTCGCGGCCGCCGAGGCCGTCGGGCGACGCGGGCTGGTGCACGTCAGCGACGTCGCCACCGTCGCGGCCGTGCTCTCCCGGCGCGACCTCGCCACCGGGCTCGTCGCCCGCCATCGCGATGCCCGCGCCGGCCTCGGCGAGCACGTCGTACCGGTCGCGCGAGCGGTGCTCCGGTGGCTGGAGTGCGACCGCGACACGGCCCGCGCGGCCCGCGAGCTCTTCGTCCACGCCAACACCGTGCGCAACCGGGTGCAGCGCTTCACTCAGGTGACCGGGCTGGACCCGCTCGACACCTTCGCCGCGGTGGACGCCTGGTGGCTGTGCCACGAGTGGCTGGCGGACGTGGATTAGTCGTACGTCGGGCCGCAGCCGCCGCGCGCACCACCCGCGAGGTCACCCAGAAGCGGATCGGCGCGGTGCCGGCCGAGGTTCCACTCCAGCCAGTCGTCGCCGCTCGGCTCGTGACCCGCGAGCACGCAGCCGGCCAGCTCGTCCGGGAGATCGGCGAGGACGGGGGTCGCGTCGGAGGAGAGACCGCTCAGGTAGTCCCAGTCGACCTTGCCGGTCGCGTCGTACCGCTCGAGGTTGTGCTCGGCGATCCACGCGTCCGGGTTGATCGCGGCGAGCGCGAGCAGCAGACCCGCGCCGCTGAGCAGGGCGGCGCGCGGCAGCCAGGCGGCCCGCAGCCGCACCCCGGCCACCATCACGCCGAGCACGAGCAGGCCGAGCCATCCCTCGAAGACGTCGACGAGCAGCCGCAGCCGGGTGAAGCCGTAGGCCTCCTGATAGACGTGCATCCGGTAGAGCGCGGACGCGACGACGACGAGGGTCAGCGCACAGAGCAGCCCCAGCGAGCCGCGCAGCCAGGCCAGGTCGGCCGGCGTCGCGCGCGGCGCCTTGCGAGCGGCCACCCAGACCACGACCAGCGTGAGGGCGGTGGCCACCGTGAGCTGACCGAAGCCCTGGTGGACGTACTCCGCGTAGGTGAGCCCGGTGCTGCGCTCGAGGTAGTCGTGCCCGCCGAAGACGACGGTGGCCTGGGCGAGGAGGAAGAGCACGAACACCGCGTCGACCAGCAGGACCGGGGTCAGCCACTCGTAGCGCTGGGCGACCGGGCGCAGGGGGCGCTCGGGGAGGTCGACGCGGGGCGGGTTGAGGGCGAGGTACGCCGCGGCCAGCACCACGCCGCCGACCGCGACGGTCGTGAACACCCGGGCGACGAAGGTGTCGACCCGCAGGTCGGGGACCAGCGCTCCCACCCAGCCGGCGAAGACGGCGTCGGCGGAGGCGAACAGCAGGCCGAAGACCAGCACCCCCAGCACCGACCACACGATCGTGCGCAAAGCAGCGGCGCTGCTGCCCATCCCCCGCACGACCAGCAGGGAGCGACCGAGCCACGGCAGTCCGCGCAGCCCGGCGAGCGGCCAGGCGATGCCGGCGAGCACGAAGCCCGGGAGGGTGCGGCCGTTGGCAAGCCCGGCCATGCACAGCGCGGCACCGGCCAGCAGGCAGAGCACCACGATCCAGTCCGCGTCGCGGACGACGACGGTCCCGGCGAGCAGGACGCAGAGACCGGCGCAGGTCAGCGTGAACGGCGAGCGCCGGTTGACGCTCAGCGCCAGCGTCACGCCGCCCGCGGCCAGCAGGACCAGGAAGAGCGCGAGACCGAGGTCCCGGTCGGGCAGCACCAGGCCGGCGAGCACGCCGACCGCGAGGCTCGCGAGCACCGCGCGCAGGTGGGCGGGCCGGCCGCTCTCCGGCCAGAACGAGCCGAAGATCGCGTCCAGCGCCGGCTCGGGCGCGGCAGGGGCGGCCGGCGTGCCCGGCCGAGCGGGGGTGGGTGTGGTGGGGGCCGTGGTCGACGGCATGGGTGCCTCCTGGACTCGTGGGGTGGGCTCCCGCGGCAGATCCACGCGCACCCGGGCGCCGGTGCCGTGCTCGGGGTCGACGACGTGGATGGAGCCGCCGTGCAGGTCGCTGACCCAGCGGGCGATGGCCAGGCCGAGGCCCGTGCCTCCTCCCCCGTCAGCGCTGGCGAGGGTGCCGAACCGCTCGAAGACGCGCTCACGGTCCGCGGCCGGGATGCCCGGTCCCTCGTCGGCCACCTCGAGGCGCCAGCCGGTCGCCGTACCCTCGGCGCTGATCCGGACCACTCCGCCGGCGGGGCTGTGCCGCGAGGCGTTGTCGAGGAGGTTCGCGACCAGCTGGTGCAGCCGGGCCGGGTCGGCGCTGGCGGCCAGCTCGGGAGGCGAGACGCGTACGGCGTAGCGCACACCGCGCCCGACCACCCGCGCCTCGGCGACGCCGCGCTCCAGCAGCTCGGCGAGGGGCACCCGGGTGGTCGCCAGCGGCGCCTCGCCGGCGTCGACGCGAGCGAGGTCGAGCAGGTCCGCGGCCAGCGCGGAGAGGCGCTCGGCCTGGTCGAGCGCCGTGCGCAGGGTGGCAGGGTCGGGCTCCGCGACGCCGTCGACGAGGTTCTCGAGCACGGCGCAGAGGGCGGCGAGCGGCGTCCGCAGCTCGTGGCTGACGTTGGCGACCAGCTCCCGGCGCTGACGGTCGACCGCTGAGAGGTCCTCGGCCATCCGGTTGAAGGCGCGGGCCAGCTCGCCGACCTCGTCGCTCGAGGTGGCGGTGACCCGGGTGGAGTAGTCGCCGCGCGCCATCCGGCGTGCGGCCAGCGTCATCTCCCGCAGCGGGGAGGTCATCCCGACGGCGAGCAGCTGGGTGACACCGAGCGCGAGCGCCACCGTGACCGGGACGCTGAGCCAGACGGGCAGCCCGCCGGCGGCGCCGGTCGCCGCGATGACCGAGGCGACGGTGACGCTGACGGCGACGAGCAGACCGAGCTTGACCTTCACGGAGGTGACCTGGTCGAGCAGCGGGCTGCTCACGACGGGGCTCCCGCCGCGTGTGGCTCGAGCGCATAGCCGACACCGTGCACCGTCCGAACCCGCTCGGGGCCGATCTTGGCGCGCAGGGCCTTCACGTGGCTGTCCACGGTGCGGGTCCCGGACGCCCCCTGCCAGCCCCACACCTCGGCGTACAGGCTCTCGCGGGTGAGGACGGTGCCGGGGCTGGCGGCCAGGCAGAGCAGCAGGTCGAACTCCGTCGGCGTCAGGTGCACCTCGGCGCCCGCGACCGACACCCGGCGGGCGGCGGCGTCGATCCGCAGGTCCCCGAGGTCGGTGGCCGCCCGCGTGGCGTGGGCGGTGGCGAGCTCGGCCGCCCGCTCGACGCGCCGCAGCAGGGCCGCCACCCGGGCCACGAGCTCGCGCATCCGGAAGGGCTTGGTGAGGTAGTCGTCGGCGCCGACGCCGAGCCCCACGAGGATGTCGGCCTCGTCGTCACGAGCGGTCAGCATCAACACCGGCACCGGGCGCAGCGCCTGGACGCGCCGGCAGACCTCGTGGCCGTCGAAGCCAGGCAGCATCACGTCGAGGACGACGAGGTCGACCCCTCGGCCGGGAGGGGTGTCGGTGAACGTCGCGACCGCTCCCGGCCCGTCCCACGCCTGCACGACGTCGTACCCCGAGCCGCGCAGCCGGTCGGTGACGGCCTGGTTGATGACCGGCTCGTCCTCGACCACGAGGATCCGGGGCATCGTGGGAGCGGAGGGGGGTGCGGTTCCTGGCATGCTGCGAGCCTAGGAGTCGAGCCGGTCGGGTTTCGGGGACGACTCGTGAAGGTTCTGTGCAGATGCTCGGCGAGGTCAGTCGCAGCCGGGGGCGCCCTCGGCTCGGCGGTAGGTAGCCACGACCTGGTCGCCGAAGGAGTAGTCCAGGTGATCGGCGTCGGTGAGCGTCGCGTGGCCGTAGAGGACCTGGCCCACCACCGCCCATCCCTCGGGAGGATCGTCGCCGGCGCCGGTCTCCACGTCCGGGCCGTCGTCGGTACGCCGCCAGGTGCCGTCGCCGAACCAGAACCAGTCCATGCCGCAGTGGACATACATCGGGGCGTGGTAGCGCACGCCGACCTCGCCCCGCTCACCCTCCTCCAGGGTCACCAGGTCGACGGTCCTCGGCTCGGTCTCCTCGGGAGCCGCCGGAGGAGAGACGCCGGGCTCGAGGGTGTGCACGGCGACGCCCTCCCCGTCCACGGTCAACGCGAGCACGCGCCCGTTCGCCGTACCGGTGATCGTCTCGGGCTCCCCGGGCAGCTCCACGCCCGACCAGGCCGCGCCGTCGGTGCTCGTGACCGGGCGCGGACCGGGGCTCCGGCCACACTGGTCGAGGTCCGCGTAGCAGACCTCGGGGCGGCTCCAGCTCATGTCGTCGATGCCGGTGAGCGTCCAGAAGCGCTCCTGATCGGCCCAGGCCGGCGCCCAGCCCACCTCCTCGCTCGCCGTGGGGAGCGCCTCGACCGGCTCCCAGGTGGCGCCGGCATCGCTGGAGCGCAGGGCGGTCACCGAGCCTTCGGCGACGGACGCGACGACGACGTCTCCCACCGCCACCAGCCCGCTCAGGTCGTAGGTGTCGTCCAGCACCGGGTCGGCGACCCGCTGCCAGGTCCCGCCGTCGTCGGTGGAGGTCCACAGGGCGGCGGAGTCGTCGAGGCGCCCGCCGACCAGCAGCCGGTCACCTGCGACGGCGAGATGTGCGACGTGGGACTCGTTGCGATAGCCCCGTGGCGCCGTGACGTCCGGCAGGTCCACCTGGGTGAACGAGGCGCCGTCGGCGCTGGTCCACACGTGCGCCTCGAAGCCCCCGCTGCTCGGGTCCTCAGCCGTCCGGTAGGCGCCCGCCACGACGACGGTCTCGCCGGCCACCTCGACGTCGTTGATGTCCACGTGCTGGTCGAAGCCGGTCACCTCGACCTGCTCCCAGACCAGTCCGTCGGCGCTGCGGAAGGCGAGCGGGTCGTGGAGCAGCTCGGTGTCGCCGTCGGTCTCCGTCTCGCCGCCCGAGCCGAGCGCCAGCCAGTCGCCGTCGGGCAGCGCGACCACGTCACCGAGCTGGAGCCACCCGGCGTCCGTCGACAGCGGCTCCCCGGCCTCGAACCGCGCTCCGCCGGTCGAGAGGTGGGACAGCAGCGTGCCGTCCTCGGCGACGGTGAGCACGAGCGCGTCGTCGCCGGAGGTCCCCAGCAGGGGCGCCTGGTCGGCTCCGACCTCGGCGGACAGACGTTGGGTCTGCCACTCCCCCGGGGCGCCTGGATCGCCCGGCGCCGTGGCCTCGCCACACGCAGCCAGGACCAGCGACAGCGGGATCGCGAGGGCGATCAGGACTCGGGACATGCCGGTACGACGCGCGTGCGGCGAGGGTGGTTCCCGCCCGCGTCCGTGCCCGTCGTACCGGAGTAGGATCGCGACTTCCCCGGTCACAAGGTCAGCCGGGCCCACAAGGTCAGCCGGGCCCGGACTCAATCGAACACAGACTCAAGAGGTGCGACATGGTGGCGAGCCGATCTGCTCGTGAGCGGAAGGCCGCCGAGCAGGCCGGCCCCCTGGCGAGGGTGCGGATCGAGCTAGGCGCGCAGGAGCAGTTCGTCTACAAGATCACCTGCACCCAGTGCGTCGCCAAGGACGAGCGGAAGTGGTCGGCCTACCGTCCCGGGGAGGACAACGGGTTCATGGCGGCGATGGACCGCTGGACCTTCCACCTCACCGAGAAGCACCCGGACGCCGAGGCGCCGTGTCTGGCGTTCCTCTCCGAGGCGCAGCAGCGGCTGCACGAGCGGCGCGAGGGGTCGGCGGGCGACTGAGCACCGGGGCGAGACTCACGCGTCTTGCCACGCGGAGGCCCGATAGCCCTTGAGGCGCTCGAGAACGTCTCCCGCGGCGTCCTTCTGCACTGCTTCACCGTCCAGGCTCCGCAGCCACGGGACGAGCTGGCGCCCCGCCACGAAACGCACGCCGTCGACCGTGGCGCCGCCCGCAGGGAGGGTCCGCTGGGCCGCACCCCACAGGACGACGACAGGGGTGACCGTGAGGGCGTTCTTCCGCGCCCGGTGCCGACTCCGGGGCTCGCCCTGCAGCACGCTGCGAGCCACCCCCTCAGCCCGGATCTGCACCTTCTTCGCGGAGCGGGCCATCGCGGCGGTCTCGTCGGCGGTGACGGTGTTGCGCCACTTCGAGTCCACGGCGACCAGTCCCCCACGCCGAGTCACGACGACATGGTCCAGGTCTCCGGCGCGGAGGTTGATGCTGTCCACCCAGCCCCAGATCAACCGCCGCCTCCGCGCGCGTTGCAGCTCGCTTCGTGTGTTCTCCTCACCCCAGGCGCCGCGCACGTGCCACAGAGCCTCGCGGTCGAGAGCGAGGAAGGAGGAGTTGAGAGCGTGCCAGGCGATCGCCACAAGACCGGCATGGAGGGCGCCCAGGACATACCATTTGAACGCGCCGGTCAGCGTCGTACCGAGCACGAGGGTGACCAGGACAAGCATCACGCTCCAGCCGCCCATGACGACCGCGATCAGTCTCGCATTGCGACGCAGCCAGCTCGCCCGCAGGCGTCGCAGCTCACGCCGCGAGTAGGGCTGGAACTTGCCCACCGGGTCCTCCCCCGTTCGGTCCTGAGCCCGATCCAACCCCCCTGCCGCTGTTCCGACGCCTCACCACCGCACTTCAGTCACCACTTCTCGCACAGGATTGACCTCCACCCACCCTGGGTAGCCTCGCCGGTCATGAGCGAGACCTCGATCAGCGACGGCGCCCAGGCGGGCGTCGGGGGCGTGCCCGCTCCCCCGGTCGTCTACCTGCCCGTGACCATGGACGAGAGCGGCGAGGTCGCTGACTTCCGGATGATCAAGCTGGCCGACGGGCGGGTGGCGCTGTTGGGCTACACCGCACTCGACCGCTTCATCGACTGCTGCGGGGACGAGCAGCCTTGGCTGCTGTTCGAGACCCGCAAGCTCGGCGAGCTGCATGCGGTCAAGCCGTTCGACGTGAAGCTGTTGGACGTGCCGATCCCCGAGGAGATGCGCGCCCAGATGCGCCAGGCGGGGCCTGTGTCGGGTGGGCCTGCATCGGGTGCGCCGGGGACGGGTGCGGCAGGAGGCCGGGCATGACCCTGCGTCTGGACGCCGGGGAGGCTCATCGAATCGCCTCCAAGCACGAGGCCGCCGCAGAGGCCATCGACGACTCCGCCGCCACTGCGCCGTCGGGCCTCGACGCCGGGGCCGGCACCGCCTATGTGCTGCAGATCCTCGAGGCGGTCAGCACCACGGCCGGCGAGATCGCCGTGATCAGCCAGGCGGTGGCGAGCCAGGTGCGCGACTGCGCCGACGACGTCGGGCTCACCGAGCAGGAGATCGCCGCCCAGTTCGCCGAGATGAACGGCAACCTGCGGTGATCGAGACCAAGGTCGAGGGCGACGTCGCGGCCGTCAACGCCGCCGCGGACTGGCTGCGCGACACGCTCAAGAAGAACACCGACGTCGCGGGCGATCGTCAGTCCGCGGCTCGCACAGTGGCCCGGGGCGGCTGGGAGGGCTCGGCAGCCGACGGCTACCAGGCCTTCACCCGTCCCGTCGTACGCGCCACCGATCAGCACGTGCAGCGCATCGGCAGGGCAGCCACGGCGATCGAGGACTACGCCGCCCGGCTGCGGCAGATGAAGCGCACGATGACGGGCCTTCGCACCCGCGCTGAGAACGGCGGTCTCACCGTCGCCGGCACCGTCATCCAGGCGCCGCCGGCCGTGCCCGCGGGCCCGGTGGTGAAGGACTCCCCCGAGGAGGCGGCCCGGCAGACGGCCGTCGACAAGATCACGCTCTACAACACCCTGGTCGAGGAGGCCACGACGGCGTCCACCGACTTCGCGGACTGGATCGAGACCCACCTGAGCGCGGACCTCAAGGACGCCCAGGAGAAGGACACCGTCGACAAGGTCCTCACCGAGCTCGAGGCGGTCATCCCCAACTTCGCCGCCGGCGTCGGCGCCGGACTGACCGGCCTCGCACTGATGAAGAAGGCGAGCCAGTACGCCGCCGAGCGTCGTGAGTTCCGGCGCCGCAGCCGCGCGGCACGCAAGCCTGGCGTGCGCGGCCAGGCCGACACACCCGCGGGCAGGGCTCACGTCGACGACCTCGCGACCAAGGCTCGGCGTCTGGGACGCTTCGGGCGGTTCCTCGGCGGCCCGGTGGGCATCGGGATCGACATCGGGTTCGGCATCAAGGACGGGATCGAGACCGGCGACTGGACGCGCGCCGCGCTGACCACCGGGACCAGCATCGCGGTGGGAGTGGGGGCGGCCGCCCTCGTCGCCGCCGGGGTCGTCACCGCTCCCGCGTGGCTGACGGTGGTCGGCGCCGGTGCACTGGCCGCCGGTGCGGCCTGGGGGGTCGGCAAGATCTACGACAACTGGGACGACATCACCGACTGGGGTGGCGACCGCGTGGACGACGTGAAGGACTTCGCCACCGACACGTGGGACAAGGCGAGCGACGTGGTCGGCGACACCTGGGACGCGGTAACCCCGTGGTGAGCCCCCGGGAGGACTCGAGAGTGAGTCGACGTCGGCTGGTCCCCCGCTGGTGGACGGCCTGCGTGCTGTCGGTGCTGACCCTCGCGACACTCGGATTCGGGGTGGGCGGTGCTCTGGCCGACGGCCCGATGGGGTGGTCGATCTCCCTGCTCGCCGTGGCCACGGGACTGACGCTGATCGCGGCGGCCCGGTCCCTGGTGGGCCCCGTCCGCCGTCAGGACCTGCGTCCGCGCCACGACGGCACCGTCGTGATCGAGTCGCCTGCGCTCATCGCCTGGGCTCTCGTGGGTGCGTGGGCCGCCCTGCTCGGGGTCGCCGGCCTGTGGGTGTGGGTGGCGGTGACGGACTTCGACGCGATCGAGTCACCGGGCTTCACCCTGGTCACGGTCGTCGGCGCGCTGGCCTCCCTGCCCGACCTCGTCCGGCTCCTCACGGGACGGCTGCACCGGTGGCGCCTCACGCTCGGTCCCGAGGCGCTGACCTATCGCGGCTATCACACCGACGAGACCATCGCCTGGACGAAGATCCACGGCGCCGGCATCCAGGAGCGTGGACCGGCCGGCGTCCTCGTGGACCGCAAGGGCACCGGCGCGGACCTGGTCATCCCGATCACGGCGTTCACCGTCCCGCCCGAGCAGATCATCGAGGAGATCCAGCAGCGGGTCGGTGTACGTCGCCGGTGACGGTGCGATTCAGAGAGACGGGGCAACTCACAGACGGGCGACTCACAGACGGCGCGGGCTCACCACCGTCGCCGGGCCTCGCACGCCGTTGACCCCGATGGGCAGCACCCGGAAGGCATACCTCGCGGCCGGTCGGTTTCCGCTGATCCGTGCCACGGTGCCGGCACTGCGCGAGACCGTGCGCCAGGGGCCGCCACCCAGCCGCCGCTGCACGACGTACGACGCGGCCCCGGGCGCCGAGGTCCACCGCACGACGGCCAGCCCGCGCCGGCGGAGCACAGCGCGGGAGCTGGCCGCACGTCGGGGAGCCAGGGCCACGTGCACGGGGGCGGAGAAGCTCGTCGCCGTCAGGCGCCCCTTGGCCGCCTGCGTCCGGAACGCATAGGTGTGTCCGAGCCGCAATCCGCTGGCCGACCAGGTCGACCCGGACACGGGGTTCGGACTCAGCGCCCACGGTCCACGCACGCTCACGTCACGGTGCCAGACATGCTCGGCGGTCGTCCCGGGAGCGCTGTCGACCGTCAGCAGCGCCGTGGTTCCCGACAGGCTGGCCCGGACCACTGCCGGCCTCGTCGGCCCGAGCGGGACCACGGGGAGCGGCCGCGGATAGTCCGTCCCGATGCCGACGAGAGCGAGCGCGTCCGCGACCGCAGCCGCGATCTTCACCTCGCCTCCGGCGTGGGGGTGCCCGCCGTCCCAGGTGTCCGCGTCGGTGTACCCGGCCTGCGCGTGCGCCACCACGACCGGTGAGGCCTCGGTGCTCAGCCGCGCCGCGAGTGCCGGAAGCAGAGTCGCGAAGCGGGCCTCTTCCGGCCGGTCTCCGCGCGGCGGCTCCGTGAGGACGAAGGCCGCGTCCGGCGTCACGGTGCGGGCCCGAGTGACGAGGTCCCCCAGGACCTCGGCCGTGCCCTCCGGGGTGTTGACGCCCCACAGCAGGTCGTTGGTGCCGCCGAGGACCACGTAGACGTCCGGGGTGTAGGTCTGCGCAGCTCCGACCACGTCGTCGCGCATGGTGTGGAGCATCTTGCCCCACGCGGCGAAGTGGTCGCGGTCGAAGGCGGGGTCGGCATAGTCGGTGCTTCCTGAGAGCACCCCGGTCACGTGGTCGACCATGTCCTCGCGCGGGCCGACGAAGTCGAACTGCTGCCCCACCGATCGCAGATGCCGATCGAGGCGATAGCGCCACGTGAAGTCGCCCGCGGTGCCGATCGTCTGGGAGTCGCCGACGAGCATGATCCGGGGCACCTCTCCCGCGGCCTGTGCCGCCGGGACGGCCCCGGGGACCAGGGGCAGGGCGGTGCTCAGGGCGGTGGCCAGCGCCGTGCCCAGTACGGCGAGCGCGGCGCGGCGAGTGCGGGTGTGCTGAGGGTGGTGCATGACCCTTCCAGTGAAAGGTCCGGACCCGGTTCAGACGTCGATGTCGGCATCTCAGCGGCGCCCAAGAGGCGAGCGTCACACCAGACCAGCAGCGACCGCCTCCGCCGTGGCCTTCGCCGACGGGCCGACGCCGGCCAGCGTCGCGGACGCCGGCCCGGTCCAGTCGCCGTACCCCACGAGGAACAGGCGAGACTCTGCGAGCGCCTGGGCGCCTGCGTCTCCCCCGACGGCGACGTGGCCGTCCACGGTGCGCAGCCCCAGCGGGCGGAGATGACGCAGCGCGGGACGGAAGCCGGTGCACCAGATCACCGTGTCCGCCGCCTGCTCGGTGCCGTCGACCCACGCCACCCCGGTCGCGGTGAGCGAGGCGAACATCGGCCGGGCCACGAGCGCGCCGCGGTCGCGGGCGTCCTTGACGCTGTCGACCATCACAATGTCACCGAGCCCACCGACACCGGCGTGCTCGCGTCCCTCCGCGAGAGCCTGGATCCGGGCCCGCGCGGTGGCGAACAGGACGCGTCCGTCCACGTCGTCGGCGAGGAAGCGCGGTGGCCGGGTCGTCACCCAGGTGGTGTCCGCCACGGTGGAGACCTCGGCGAGGATCTGGGCCGCGGAGTTGCCGCCGCCCACCACGACGACCCGCTGGCCGGCGAGCTCGCCCGGGGCACGGTAGTCGGCCGCATGGAGCTGGCGCCCGCCGAAGGCCTCCATGCCCGGATAGCGCGGCCAGAACGGCCGGTCCCAGGTGCCGGTCGCCGAGATCACCGCCCGGGCAGCGAGGACGAGGTCGCCGGCGTCCACGAGCAGCCGTCCGCCGGGGTCGTCGTCCGCGCGCGTCACCGCGCCGACCCGGTGCGGGCGCAGCACGGGCAGGTCGTAGCGCTGCTCGTAGCGGGTGAGGTAGTCGACCACGTGACCGCGCGGCGGATAGCCGCGCTCCGCGTCGTTCCAGGGCGGCATCATCCAGCCCGGCAGCGAGGAGAACGACGCGGGCGAGAACAGCCGCAGCCCCTCCCACATCCGCGGCCAGGCGCCGCCGGGCTGCTTCGCGGCGTCGAGGATCACGAACTGCCGCCCCGGCACCAGGCCGGCGCGACGCAGGTAGAAGCCGGTCGCCAGCCCTGACTGACCCCCTCCGACCACCACGACGTCGACGTCGCGCGGCACAGCGTCGGGGAGGCTCATGACTCCACCCTAGCCCCTTGACATCGATGAACGTCGATGTAGGGTCATCGATATCCATCGATACTAGGAGGAATCATGTCCCGCATCCAGCTCGCCCTCAACGTCGCCGACATCGACGCAGCGGTGGAGTTCTACTCCACGATGTTCGACACCGCCCCTGCCAAGCGCCGCCCCGGCTACGCCAACTTCGCCATCGCGAACCCGCCCCTGAAGCTGGTGCTGTTCGAGAACCCTGAGGCCACAGGCACGCTCAACCACGTGGGCGTGGAGCGCGAGTCGATGGAGGAGGTGGTCGCCGAGGCAGACCGCCTGGAGGCGGCCGGACTCTCGCTGGACGTCGAGGGCGACGTCGAGTGCTGCTACGCCCGACAGAGCAAGCACTGGGTGATGGGCCCGGACGGGCAGCGCTGGGAGAACTACGTCGTGATCGCCGACGCCGGTGCGGAGCTCGAGGGCATGAGCGCGACCGTCGCGCCCGAGGTCGCCTGCTGCGCCGGCTGACCACGAGTGGGCGGGAGGCCGGAGTTACAGATCGCCCGTTCTGTTAATCTGCGCCTCCCGTCCCTCACCCAGTGGGACCACGTGGAAGTGACGAGCCCATGCCCACTCTGACCAACGACGGCGTCATCTGGACTCTGGATCTGGGCGGGGACGAGAACCGCTTCTCCCCCACCTGGCTGGGCACCGTCATGGAGGGACTCGCCGAGGTGGCCGCTGCCTCGGAGCCAGCCGTGCTGGTGACCACCGGCACCGGCAAGTTCTTCTCCAACGGCCTCGACCTGGAGTGGCTCGGAGCCCACCCCGACGAGCTGGGCCCCTACGTCGCCCAGATCCATGAGCTGTTCGCCACGGTGCTCACCCTGCCCGTCCCCACGGTCGCAGCTCTGAACGGACACGCCTTCGGGGGCGGGGCGATGCTCGCCATGGCGCACGACTTCCGCGTGATGCGTAGCGACCGCGGCTACCTCTGCTTCCCCGAGGTCGACATCCACATCCCGTTCACCCCCGGGATGGCGGCTCTCATCCAGGCCAAGCTCACGCCCCAGGCGGCGCTGGAGTCGATGACGACCGGACGCCGGTACGGCGGACCGGACGCGCTCGCCGCCGGCATCGTGGACGCGACGGCGCCCGAGGCCGACCTCCCGGCCGCTGCCGGCGCCCTGGTGCGGCACCTCGCCGGCAAGGACCGGGTGACGCTCGCCACGATCAAGTCGACCATGTATGCCGGTGCCGTCGAGGCGTTGCGGCGCTCCGACGGCACGCCCGACGGCCCCGGCAACGGCCCCGGCAACGGCTGAGCAGTGGGCCGACCTCGCCACCACGATCTGGCGGACCTGCTCGACCACGCGCGCGACCTGTGGGTGGAGCAGGGCACCCCGGGCCTCACCATCCGCGCACTGAGCGCACGCTCCGGGGTCTCCAGCGGCGCCATCTACCACGCGTTCGGGTCCCGCGAGACACTGCTCGCCCGGGCGTGGGCACGCGAGGCGCGCGCCTTCCTCACCTTCCAGAGCGCCTCCGTCGACGAGGCGCTGCGCTCAGGCGGCGCCCGGCCGGCTGTGCTCGCCGCGGCCCTGGCGCTCGCCGACTACGCCGACACCCAGGAGCAGGCGGCGCGCCTGCTGATGGCGGTCGACGTCGCGACGGTGCTCGCCTACGAGCTCGACCCTGCGACGCGGGCCGAGCTGGACGGCCTGCGCCACGACCTGGGCGCGATGATCGTGACGCTGTCCAGTGCCCTGTGGGGCCGCACGGACCCGGACGCCACCGGGCTGGTCACGATGTGCGTGGTCGACCTGCCGAGCAGGCTGCTGCTGTCGCGGGGGCGCATCGCGAGCCCGCTCGCACGACACGCTCTCGCCGCGGCGGTGAACGGGATCACCGGCACCGACCCGCCAAGGCCCGCTCCGCGGGGATGAGTCCTGCGAGGTCGACGGCTCTCGGACAAAGGTCTGCCAAAGCCACCACGCCCAGGCCACCCGGCGGCTACCGTCCAGCAGGCCCTCGGGTCGCGCCGCCTCCCTCTTGCTCGTCCCTATCGGAAGCGAACCCCATGCTGCGACGTACCCGGGTCCTCGGCACCAGCTCCCTGCTCGCGCTGGGGCTGGTCGTCTCCGGCAGCTATCTGGTGCATGCCACCAGCGAGCCCACCACGAAGATCACCGCGTGCTCGCACAAGAGGACCGGCGCCGTACGCGTCGTCACGCCGTCCACGTCGTGCGCGCGCAACGAGAAGCGGCTGACCTGGAACGTCAAGGGCGCCACCGGCGCGCAGGGCCTCACCGGGGCGACCGGCCCCGCGGGCGAGACGGGACCCGCAGGCGAGGCAGGACCGGCGGGCGAGACGGGAGCCGAGGGACCGGCCGGGCCGCCGGGCAAGGACGGCAAGGACGGAGCACCCGGCACGCAGGGGCCGGCTGGCCCTCCGGGACCTGCGGGCGGCGCGGGCGGCGAGGCCGTCACCGACCCGAACCCGCACAACCTCACCTACCGGATGCGGTTCGACCGGGCCGCCAGGGACTCCATCGCCATCACCGGTTTCACCCAGAGGATCAGCCAGTCCGGCACCACCCACATGGGCGGCGGCGGCGGAGCGGGCAAGGTCCTCTTCGGAGACGTCACGGTGACGATGCCGATGAGCCGTCAGGTGGTGCGCCAGATGACGAACCTTGCGAAGGGATCACACCTGCCCGAGGCCTTCGTGGAGATGTGCAGGCCCGGCGAGACCACCAGGCAGTGCAGCCTCGAGCTGCAGATGACCGAGGTGCTCGTCACCGGCATCGCCGTGAAGCAGGACCCGACGCAGGCGAGCGTGACCCTCTCGCTGAACTTCGCCGAGGAGAAGGTCTCGTTGTTCCCCGGCACCCCGCAGGCCGCTAGCTACGAGTGGGACATCGCGGCGAACGACGGCGAGAACGACGTGAGCGGTTGGCCCGTGGCCACCTCGAGCGGGGACACCGCCTACACGACCACGCTGACCGATGATGAACCCGCCGGCGTGATCTCCACCCGCAGCTGGCGACAGAGCTCCACTCAGTCGGGCACCACCCACGGGGGAGGTGGCGGTGACGCAGGCAAGGCGAACTTCTCCGACATCGTGGCCGAGACCCGCACCGGTCCGGCCACCCTGGCCCTGCTTCAGGCTGTGACCACGGGCAAGCAGTTCTCCAGGGTTGAGCTCGCAGGCTGCGAAAGGCCGTCCGCGTGCAGGTCGACGACAGTGCTCAAGAGGGTCATAGTCACCGAGCTGGTCCTGGGCTCCCCGACCCTGTTCGACCAGACGCAGTTCAACTACGCGACCATCCAGTGGGATCGCGCCGACACCGCAAGCACCAGGCCGTCCGACATGACGTCGTTCTACTGGGACGTCGCCGAGAACCACGGCGGCTGAGCACCACAGCCGGGGTTGTCCGCTAGCTGGGTCGAGGCACAGCAGCCAGCCTGGCCTGCCCCACCCAGCGAGGCACCTCCCGCGCGCGCGGCCCGGCGACCTCGACCTCGCCCGCGCGCAGCGCCCGGTCCCACGACCGATCCCCGCGCCAGATCTCGGTGAGCGTGCGCAACGAGGTGGTGATGCGCGCACTCGTCTCGAAGCCCGGGTCGGCGTCGCAGACGTCGGCGTCGTCACCGCTGACGCACAGCCACCACCGGGAGGCCGAGGACGCCACGTCATCGAAGGTGAAGGTGATGACCGTGCGGCCACGGGGCCACGCCTCGAGCGACATCGTGCGGCGGATGTCCCACATCAGCAGGTGCGGGTCGAGGTCCTCATCCCCGAGCCGGCCGATCCAGCGCACGCCCCAGGCACCCAGCCCCTCGACGACCGGGCGCAGCTCCTCTCCGGCCGGCGTCAGCAGATAGCTGCTGCGGCCGTGCAGCAGCTCACGTCGTACGACGCCGGCGCGCTCGAGCGTGCGGAGCCGTTTGGACAACAGCGCCGGTGACATCTTGGGGTTGCCCCGGCGGAGGTCGTTGAAGTGGGTGCTGCCGGCGAGCAACTCGCGTACGACGAGCAGCGTCCAACGTTCGTCGAGCAGCTCCATGGCCTTCGCCACCGGGCAGAACTGGCCGTAGGACGACATGGCTCCTCCTGCGTTGCGGATCTTCCAGTAGAGCGCGCGAGGCGCCCGTCGCGCCACTGCGAATCGTGAACTCCCCGCGGTACAGATCCGGCACTGGATGAGCCGGCCTGGCGCGATCACCCTCGAGGGAGGACCGACCCTGGGAGGGAAGCATGACCAGCCAGACCACCCCATCAGCCACAAGCACCGCATCACCCGATGTCAAGGCCAAGCACCGCGCGATGTGGGCGCTCGGCGACTATCCGTCCGTCGCCGCCGACGTGATCCCCGCACTGGGCCCACGGCTCGTCGAGGCGTGCGGCGTCACCGCCGGCCAGCGCGTCCTGGACGTGGCCGCCGGTTCCGGCAACGCCGCCGTCCCGGCTGCCCGGGCGGGCGCCGAGGTCGTCGCGTCCGACCTGACGCCCGAGCTGCTTGATGCGGGCCGCCGCCACGCCGAGACACTGGGTCTGCGGCTGGACTGGCGCGAGGCCGACGCCGAGGCGCTGCCCTTCGGCGACGGCGCGTTCGACGTCGTCATGTCGTGCGTGGGCGCGATGTTCGCGCCCTTCCACCAGACGACCGCGGACGAGCTCATCCGCGTGTGCCGACCAGCCGGCACGATCGGGCTGATCAGCTGGACGCCCGCCGGCTTCATCGGGCAGATGTTCGCGACCATGAAGCCCTACGCCCCCCCGCCACCACCCGGAGCCCAGCCGCCCCCGCTCTGGGGCGACGAGGCGCACGTCCGCTCGCTCCTCCGAGATCGGGTGAGTGACGTGAGCGCCCGCACCGAGACGCTCCGGGTGGACTGCTTCGACGGCGCGGAGGAGTTCCGCGACTTCTTCAAGGCCTGCTACGGCCCCACCATCGCCGTCTACCGGGCGATCGCCGACGAGCCGGCGAAGGTGGAGACGCTCGACCGGGAGCTGGTGGAGCTGGCGCAGCGTCACGACCTCGGCGACGGGGTCATGGAGTGGGAGTACCTATTGTTCACGGCACGGTGCGGCCAGGCCCCGCCGAGCTAGCTAGCGCCACTCGGGCGAGCCCACGGGAGGGAAGTCGATGCTGTCGCCGGTCAACCAGCCGGCGACAGCACTGTCGGCCCCTAAGACCGAGGCGTCACGGTGGCCGAGGTGCCACCCGAGCGTCCAGGTGGCATGGCCGACACCACCGACCGGGTGACGCATGACCCGCTCGAGGGCGACCAGCGCGGAGCGCCACCGGCTCGCCGGATGCTGTGCAGCCGTGACCGTCTCGTCAGCAGGCGGATGGCTCACGCTCACCCGTGGTCTCCAGCGACGCTCCAGCAACGCCCACGCCCGCCCATAGTCGCGCCCCTGCCGAAACTGAGTGGCGAAGGTGGCGCGCAGCCGCACGTGGACGACGGCGGCGGGCTCGTAGTACAGGGCGTGGCCGGTGTGCTGCACCCGCCAGCTGAAGTCGACGTCCTCGAGGTGCGCCAGGCTCTCGTCGAAGCCGCCGACGGCCAGGAACACCTCCCGGCGGATGCCCAGGTTCCCCGCACCGGCGTACGCCGGAAGGTCGCCGCCTGCCTGCAACCCCTCGGGAAGCGAGCGCGTGGCGCGTACCCGAGCGCTGTTCAGGCGGTGCAGCTCCGCGCGGCCCACCACGACAGGGTGCTCGGCGAGTGCCGCGACCATGGTGGCGACCCAGTCCGGCGCGACGAGGTCGTCGGCGTCACAGAACAGCACGACGTCTCCCCTGGCGTGCGCAACCCCGAGGTTGCGGGCGGCCGCGGCACCGCGCCGAGCACTGGCATCGAGGAGACGGGTGCGCGGGTGAGACTCGACGCGGTCAGTGCTTCCGTCGGTTGAGCCGTTGTCGCAGACCACGACCTCCAGGGGCCCGGACCAGGTCTGCTCGGACAGCGCGATCAGCTGCTCCTCCAGCAACGCGCCGGCTTGGAGGGTCGGGATGACCACCGAGACCATCATGAGTCCGCCGCCAGCGTGGCCCGGCGCTCGAACCAGGCGCAGCGCACCGGCGGCGCGCTGGCGAGCAGGTCGGTGACGGTGCTGAAGCGCCATCCCTGCCGGGTGAGCTGCTCCAGGAGCAGCTCCACGGTCGTCGCGCTGTCGAAACGCTGTCGCGACATGGCCTCCGGCTCGACGTCCGCCAAGGTGTCGTGCAGGAGGAGGATCGCGCCGGGGTGCGTGGCCCGGCGTGCCCGGCCGGCCACCTCGACGGGGGTGGCGGGCTCCCAGTCCCTCACCCAGGACGACCAAATGATCGGCTCCAGCCCCGCAGCCCTGACCGCGGGGACCTGGCCGCGGGCGAGGGCCCCATAGGTCGGCCGGTACAGCCGGACCGGTTGTCCGCTGAGTCGCTGCAGCTGCGCTCGCCCGTCGCGGAGTCGATCGACCAGCTCGCCTGGAGGCATCGCTACGACTCGGTCGTGGTCCACGCCGTGCAGCGCCACCTCGTGCCCCTCGATGACGGCGCGCACCACCAGCTCGGGATGCCGCTGCGCCGCCGAGCTCAGCAGGAAGAAGGTGGCGGGCACGCCGTGCCTGGCCAGGGCATCCAGCACGCCGGGGGTGCGCCGGGAGTCCGGCCCGTCATCGAAGGTGAGGGCCACGACTCGCTCGCTCGTGCTGACGCAGATGGTCGAGGACCAGTGGGCGAGTGCGCGCAACCCCAGGCTCAGCGGCGCGTCGCTCCAGTGCCGGACACGCTCGCCGACCTCGAAGTCGGCGGCCCAGGCGCGCCGGACATACCGGGCGCGCGCCTTTGTGGTCGCCCGTGCAGATGGATGAGCGGTGAGATCGAGGTGCACGCAGTGATGTTCGGACGCCTCGTGTAGGCGCGTGAGGTGGTGCGCGCACGAGATACCCAAAATGGCATGTAGTTCCGCGGGGGCCGGCGCCTTCCGGCGGCGGCGTCGGGCACCACCACAGAGAAGGGGCCGGTCACCTGTGCGGTGACCGGCCCCTCATCTGGCTCAGATCAGCTGCAGCCGCTGGTGCTGCCGCAGCCCTCGCACACGTAGCACGAGCCGGCGGGACGCATCTTGGTCCCGCAGGTGAAGCACAGCGGGCTGTCGATGGCGGTGCCGGTGAGCTTCTCCATCAGCTCGGCGGAGGTGTGAGCCTCCTTGGCCGGCTGCGCGGGGATCTCGCGCTGCTCGGCGCCGTGGGTGTCCTTGGTCTCGACCGGGGTCGCGGCCGGGGCGTCGACATGGCTGTCCACGAGCTCGGAAGCGGACCCGGTCTCGACGAGCGGCTCGTAGGAGCCGGTCTCGAGGTGACGCTGACGCTCGTCGGCGGAGTAGATGCCGAGTGCGGAGCGGTCGTCGAACGTCATGTAGTCCAGCGCCAGGCGACGGAAGATGTAGTCCATGATCGACTGCGCCATCCGCACGTCCGGGTCGTCGGTCAGGCCGGCGGGCTCGAAGCGCAGGTTGGTGAACTTGGAGACGTAGGTCTCCAGCGGCACGCCGTACTGCAGGCCGATGCTCACCGCGATCGAGAAGGCGTCCATCACGCCGGCCAGGGTCGAGCCCTGCTTGCCGAGCTTGAGGAAGACCTCGCCGAGCTCGCCGTCGTCGTGGGCACCCGAGGTCATGTAGCCCTCGGCGCCACCGACGGTGAACGACGTCGTGCGCGAGGCGCGCGACTTGGGCAGGCGCTTGCGGGTCGGGGCGTAGACGACCTTCTCCACGACCTTGGTCTCGACGGTCGTGGACTTGTTGGAGTCCTCGCCCTTGTTGTCACCCTTGCCGCCGGAGAGCGGCTGGCCGACCTTGGCGTTGTCGCGGTAGATCGCGGTCGCCTTCAGCCCCAGCTTCCAAGACTGCAGGTAGATGTCCTCGACCTCCTCGACGGTGGCCGACTCGGGCAGGTTGACCGTCTTGGAGATGGCACCGGAGAGGAACGGCTGGCAGGCCGCCATCATCCGGACGTGGCCCATCGGCTTGAGGGCACGCGCGCCCATCGCGCAGTCGAAGACCTCGTAGTGCTCGGTCTTCAGGCTCGGCGCGTCGATGACGTGGCCGTGCTCGGCGATGTAGGCGACGATCGCCTCGACCTGCTCGGGCTGGTAGCCCATCTTGCGAAGCGCCCGCGGGACCGTCTGGTTGACGATCTGCATCGAGCCGCCGCCGACGAGCTTCTTGAACTTCACCAGGGAGAAGTCGGGCTCGATGCCGGTGGTGTCGCAGTCCATCATGAAGCCGATGGTGCCGGTCGGCGCGAGCACCGAGGCCTGCGCGTTGCGGAAGCCGTTCTTCTCGCCGGTCTTGACGACGGCGTCCCAGGCCTTCGTCGCGAGCCGGTGGACCTGCTCGTCGGCGAGGTGCAGCGGACGCAGGGTGTCGTTGGCCGCCTGATGCTTGCGCATCACGCGCTTGTGGGCGTCGGCGTTGCGTGCGTAGCCGGTGTAGGGACCGACGATCGCGGCGAGCTCGGCCGAGCGCTTGTAGGACGTGCCGGTCATCAGCGACGTGATCGCGGCGGCCATCGCACGGCCACCGTCGGAGTCGTAGCCCAGACCCATCGCCATCAGCAGCGCGCCGAGGTTGGCGTAGCCGATGCCGAGCTGGCGGTAGTCGCGGGTGGTCGCGCCGATCGACTCGGTCGGGAAGTCCGCGAAGCAGATCGAGATGTCCATCGCCGTGATGATCAGCTCGACGGCCTTGCCGAACAGCTCACCGTCGAAGGTGTCGTCGTCCTTGAGGAACTTCAGCAGGTTGAGCGAGGCGAGGTTGCACGAGGAGTTGTCGAGCGACATGTACTCCGAGCACGGGTTGGACGCGGTGATCCGGCCGGTCTCGGGGTTGGTGTGCCAGTCGTTGATCGTGTCGTCGTACTGCAGACCCGGGTCGGCGCACTCCCAGGCGGCCTTCGAGATCTTGCCGAAGAGCTCGCGGGCGTCGACGGTCTCGATGACCTCGCCGGTGCCGCGGGCGCGCAGACCGAACTCCGTGCCGTCCTCGACCGCACGCATGAACTCGTCGCTGACGCGCACCGAGTTGTTGGCGTTCTGGTACTGCACCGAGGTGATGTCCTTGCCACCCAGGTCCATGTCGAACCCGGCGTCGCGCAGCGCGCGGATCTTGTCCTCCTCGCGCGCCTTGGTCTCGACGAACTCCACGATGTCGGGGTGGTCCACGTCGAGCACGACCATCTTGGCCGCACGACGGGTCGCGCCGCCGGACTTGATGGTGCCCGCGGAGGCGTCGGCCCCCCGCATGAAGGAGACCGGGCCACTCGCGGTACCGCCGGAGGAGAGCAGCTCCTTCGACGAGCGGATGCGGGAGAGGTTGAGGCCGGCGCCGGAGCCGCCCTTGAAGATGAAGCCCTCCTCCTTGTACCAGTTCAGGATCGAGTCCATCGAGTCGTCGACCGACAGGATGAAGCACGCGCTGACCTGCTGGGGCGAGGCGGTGCCGACGTTGAACCAGACGGGAGAGTTGAACGAGAAGTACTGGTGCACGAGCAGCCAGGTCAGCTCGTGCTCGAAGATCTCGGCGTCGGCCGCCGAGGCGAAGTAGCCGTGCTCGATGCCGGCCTTGGTGTAGGTCTTCACGACCCGGTCGACGAGCTGCTTCAGACCGGTCTCGCGGGCGTCGGTGCCGACGGCGCCGCGGAAGTACTTCGTCGTGACGATCGTGGAGGCGTTGACGCTCCAGAAGTCAGGGAACTCGACGCCACGCTGCTCGAAGACGGCCTCGCCGGTCTTCCAGTTGGTCTGGACGACGTCGCGGCGCTCCCAGGTGATCTCGTCGTAGGGGTGCACGCCCTTGGTGCTGAAGACTCGCTCGATCTTCAGTGCTGCTCCGGCCTTGCGCCTGGATCCGCTGACAGTCTCCGTCATGGGCCTCTCCTTGTTTCGCCTGGTGACTTCATTGTCGCCCGCACCGGGCCTGGTCATCTCCGGTGCGGGATCTAGCTGTCTCAACGTGGTGCGCCCGGCACGCAGCTTCCCCACTACGTGCCGGGCGGTCTGTGGTCAGCCCGTCGGCTGAGGGTCGCGCACGCCACCGACACTCGGGTCGGCCAGCGGCTCGCGCTCGGCTCGCAGCATCGCGATCTCGGCCTCGAAGTCATCCGCGGACTCGAAGGCCCGGTAGACGCTCGCGAAGCGGAGATAGGCGACCTCGTCCAGCTGACGCAGGGGGCCGAGGATCGCGAGCCCGACCTCGTGCGCCGGGACCTCCGCCCAGCCTTCACTGCGCAGTGTGTCCTCCACCGTCTGCCCCAGGCAGTCGAGCTGGTCCGCGGTGACCGGTCGGCCCTTGCAGGCCTTGCGGACACCGGAGATCGCCTTCTCCCGGGTGAACGGCTCGGTGGCACCCGACCGCTTGAGCACGGTCAGCTGCATCTGCTCCACGGTCGTGAACCGCTTCTTGCAGGCCGAGCAGGTGCGGCGACGGCGAATCGAGCCGCCGTCGTCGGCGACGCGCGAGTCGAGCACCTTGGTGTCGGTGTTCCGGCAGTAGGGACAGTGCATCGCGGTGCTCCTCTCGGGCGTCGTACGGCGTCCTCCGGGCATGCCACAGAGACCCTCGCGGGGCGGTCGTGGCTGTGGAGAACGCTGCGTCTTCTGTGGATAACAAGCGGCTACCTGTGGGCTATCCCCTAGTCGATTGTGAACTAGATGTGGATAACCACAACGGTGTAACTACTAGATGTAGTGGAACCGTACGCCCGGGCCGGAGTTAAGGCAAGCGCGCCCGGCGTGTCGTACGGACCAGTTCTGGCCGGCCGCCACCCCCTCCGGAAAAGTGCAGGTCAGCGGGTTGGTAGCGACATTGCCCGACCTGCTTGACTGGTGACTCACGCTGACTCGAACCGAAGGTGACTCCATGAGCCGTCGTACGTCGCGCACCGGCGCACTGACCCTCGCCCTGCTTCTCCTGCCCGGACTGAGCCTCGTGGGCTGCAGCTCCGACGACGAGCCCGATCAGGACGCCGGCCCCGTCCTCGAGTCCCCCACCGGGACCGGCGAGGTGCCGGACCCTGACGCTCTGCCCGACGGCTACCCGGAGGCCGACGCCCCTGTGATCGCCGGCGAGCTCGTCTCCACAGCCAGCGAGGAGACCGACACCGGCACGAGCTTCAACATCTTGGTGTCCCCCGACTCGGAGGTGGAGGCTGCCGTCGACGAGGCCGTCGCCAAGCTCGTCGACAAGGGCTGGAAGGACAACAGCACGGCCGGCGCATCGGCGCACGTCCTGGTCAAGGGAGCGGACACCGCCGTCATCCAGGCGATCGACGACGAGGCTGACGGCCTGGTGAGCTACAACATCGTGATGGAGTAGACCGCCCGACCACTCGTCGCCCGCTCGTTCGACGCGACGGATAGGCTCACCGCGGGACATACGAGGAGAATGGTGAGCGTGAGCACGGGGACGAAGGGCAAGCGGGCGGGCGCCCGTCGGGCCGCAGCCGAGCCGCGCAAGAAGCGTGGACTGCTGATGCTGCTGGCCCTGGGCATCACCCTCACGATCATCGCCTGGGGCTATCTCGTCAGCGCGGCGATCGACTTCGGGAGCACGGCACGCGGCGGGGACGCAGGCGCCTGGGGCTTCCTGATCCTCGCCTCGTTCGGCGCCATCGTCTGCCTGTTCACCGCGCTGCTGCTCGGGAGCCGCGTCCTGCGCGAGCTTGGCATCACCCGCCCGCCTGACGAGCGTCCTCGTCCGACCGGCGGTCGGCGCGCCGCCCGCTGACGGACGACCCTGGGTGGGCACGGTCGGTCGAGGCTCTATCAGTCGAGCACGGGGACCCGCAGGCGCTGGCCCGCCATGACCGCAGCCGAGTCGAGGGCGTTGAGACGCTGGATCTCGTCGACCACGTCGCGCGTGTCGCCCGGGGCCGCAATCTCGCTCGCGATGCCCCACAGGGTGTCCCCCGGAGCGACCGCCACCACGCGGGTCTCGGGCGCCGCGCCGGCCTTCTCGGTCGCCACGGAGCCATCGCCCAACACCACGCCGACCGCAAGCATCAGCGAGACCGCCCCTCCCACCACGACCGCGCGACCACGGCGAGTCAGCCGCATCTGAGGCGCGGGTCGCTGGCGAACGGACTGCCGACGAACGGACTGCCGGGGAACGGGAAGCTGTCGAACGGTGTGGACGGCGATGCTGCTCATGGGGACCTCCAGGGGAAGACGGCGGTCGTATCGGACGGGTTGCCCGACGGTGCTGCCGTGTCGACCTGTGTCTACAAGTGACCACCGACAGTCCCTCCGGACCTGGGGAGTCACTCGATCAGACGTTCGATCGAACACATGCTCGAAGTTAGAGCATGTGTTCGAACGAATCAAGAGGGGCGCGCCGACACGCCCTTCGAACAGATGTTTGAACCTGCCCCTGTCGGCGGTCTACGGTAAGGACATCGACGGGCGCGGCGGTGCGGCCGCGTCACGCAAGCAGAGAGGCGCAGCAGATGGCCACAGGCAAGGGCTCCGACAACGACGGCGGCACGACCAAGGCGAAGCCGCCAGGCAAGGGCGCCGGCAAGGTCGCCGGCAAGGTCGCCGTCCTGCCCGACGGACCGCCCGACGCCACCGGCCTGACCCCCCGTCAGCAGCGGGTGCTCAACGTCATCCGGGACTCCATCGAGATGCGCGGCTATCCGCCGAGCATGCGCGAGATCGGTGAGAAGGTCGGGCTGACCAGCTCCTCGTCGGTCGCACACCAGCTCAAGGTGCTCGAGGAGAAGGGCTTCCTCAAGCGCGACCCCAACCGCCCTCGGGCCATCGAGGTCTTCCTGCCCGAGGTGATGGCGGCTCGCCGCTCCATGTCGGCGCCCGACCCGGTCGTCGAGGAGGACTTCGACCCCACCGGCATCGGCGACGCGATGCCGGCCGCGATCAACGTGCCCGTCGTCGGCCGGATCGCGGCAGGTGGCCCGATCCTGGCCGAGGAGCGGGTGGAGGACGTCTTCCCCCTGCCCAAGCAGCTCGTCGGCGACGGCACGCTCTTCCTGCTCGAGGTCTCGGGTGACTCGATGATCGACGCTGCGATCTGCAACGGCGACTACGTCGTGATCCGCCAGCAGCCGACCGCCAACAACGGCGAGATCGTGGCCGCCATGATCGACGGCGAGGCCACCGTCAAGACCTTCCAGCGCAAGGACGGTCAGGTCTGGCTGCTGCCCCACAACACGGCGTACGAGCCAATTGACGGGACTCACGCCACAATACTCGGTAAGGTCACGGCAGTCCTGCGTCGCATGTGACCCCTCGGGGTCGGGCGCGGGAGCCGTCAGGGTCATTCCTGATGGGCAGTCCGGGCAGCCTGCAGGAGGGTGGGGGGAGTGACGATCACACGTCGACCGGAGGCGGCACCCCGCCCATGGGCGTCAGCGCGGACCGCGCTGGCGCCGAGCCCTCGGCTGCGTCGAGGGCTCCTCGAGCTCGCGGTCCTGGCCTCCCTCTACGTCGCCTACAGCGCCAGCAGACTGGTGGCCGACGACGCGTTCGAGCCCGCTCACGAGCGGGCGATCCAGCTGCTCCACCTCGAGCGCCTGATCGGACTCGACATCGAGGTCGGGCTCAACCAGTGGTTCGCGGCGGTCTCCTGGGCGGGGCTGGCCGCTTCCTACTGGTATGCCACGGCGCACTACGTCGTCACCCTGGTCGCGCTGGTCTGGCTCTACCTCCGGGGCCGGGCGGCCTACGTCCCGGCGCGGACGGCGCTGCTGGCGGCCACCGTCCTGGGCCTGGTGATGTACCTGCTGCTGCCCACTGCTCCGCCGCGCCTGGTCGACGGCTACGTCGACGTCCTGCACCTGCATGCCGCTGACGGCTGGTGGGGCGCCGATGCCTCGGCACCCAAGGGCCTCGGCGACCTGACCAACCAGCTGGCGGCCTTCCCCTCACTGCACGCGGGGTGGGCGCTGTGGGTGGCGATCGTGGTGCACCGCGAAGTGCGCCACCCGCTCGTCCGGTCGGGCGGCTGGCTCTATGCGCTGGTCACCGCGATCGTGATCGTCGGCACCGGCAACCACTGGGTGCTGGACGCCGTGGTGGGTTGGCTGGTCGTGCTGGCCGGGTTCTGGCTCGCGGACCGCTGGGCCGCCCGGCGCCCGCTCGTCGACGCCTGAGGCATCCCGGACCCGGGGCACGTCCGAACCCTCGGTGAACATCGGGTGACACCGGGCGTTCTCGGTGAGACCAACGGCCTCCTGCGTCGTTGAATGAGCCGTGACCACGCCAACCAGGCCATCCGAGCCACTGTCGCCGCCCGAGACCCTCCCCCGCCGTACCGTGCTCGCCACCGGGGCCGGAGCCGCCGGGGCCGGCGCTGCCCTTGCCCTGTCCCCTACCCGCCGGGCGACCGCCGCCACGAGTCGGCGGTCCGTGTTCCAGCACGGCGTCGCCTCGGGCGACCCGATGCCCGACCGGGTCGTCCTGTGGACCCGCGTCACCCCGACCGCGGCGAGCGTGCCCGGTTCGGGCAAGGGTCCCCGGGTCAGCGTCACCTGGGAGGTGGCCTCCGACCGGCGCTTCCGCAAGATCGTGCGCCGCGGGTCGTTCCAGACCGGCCCCTCGCGCGACCACACGGTCAAGGTGGACGCCGACGGGCTCAAGCCGGGCCGCTGGTACTACTACCGGTTCACGCTCCGCGGGCAGCGCAGCCGGGTGGGGCGCACCCGCACCGCGCCGGCCCGCACCGCCACGCCGTCCCGGCTGCGCTTCGGTGTGGTCTCGTGCGCGAACCTGCAGGCCGGCTGGTTCAGCGCCTATCGCCACCTCGCGGCACGCGACGACGTCCAGGCAGTGCTGCACCTGGGCGACTACCTCTACGAGTACCCCGCCGGCGACTACGGGATGGGCAGCGACAACGTCAACGTCCGCACGCACCGGCCAGCGACCGAGATCGTCTCGCTGGCCGACTATCGCCAGCGTCACGCGCAGTACAAGCAAGACCCCGACCTGCAGGCGCTGCACGTCAAGGCGCCGTTCATCGTGATCTGGGATGACCACGAGGTCACCAACGACACGTGGCGCGACGGCGCGGAGAACCACAACGAGGGCGAGGGTGACTTCCGTCGGCGACGGGCCCGCGCCCACCGCGCCTACGACGAGTGGATGCCGGTGCGCCTCAACGACACCGCAGCCCTCGGTGACGGCACCCGGCTGTTCCGGCGGCTGCAGTTCGGCACCCTCGCCGAGCTCAGCCTGCTGGACCTGCGCACCTACCGCGACCAGGCGGTCGCCGTACCCGTGCTCGACCCGGCCGTCAGCGACCCCGACCGCTCCATCACCGGCCGGGCGCAGCTGGACTGGCTCAAGACGTCCCTGCGGCAGGACCGTGCGCAGTGGAAGCTGATCGGCAACCCGGTGATGATCGCACCGGTCACCTTCGGCGCCCTGCCCAACGACCTCGTCGACCCGCTCAACGACGTCACCCACCTCGTGCCGCGCGACGGAGCCCCCTACAACGTCGACCAGTGGGACGGCTACACCGACGACCGGCGCGAGCTCTTCGCCCACATCCGCGACCACGGGATCACCGACACGGTCTTCCTCACCGGCGACATCCACTCCGGCTGGGCCAGCGACCTGCCCTACGACCGTGGGGCCTATCCCCTCAAGCGCGAGACCGCCGGCGTGGAGTTCGTGTGCTCGTCGGTGACCTCCAACAACCTCAAGGACATCCTCAACGTGAAGCCGCATACCCTCAGCATCACCGTGGAGACGATCATCAAGACCGCGAACCCGCACATCAAGTACCTCAACTTCGACGACCACGGCTACTGCGTCCTCGACGTCACCCCCAAGCGCGTGCAGATGGACTGGTTCGTGATCGGCGACCGCGCCGACCGGCGGGCCGCCTCCAAGTGGACAGCGTCGTTCGCCACGCTGGCCGGCACCAACAAGGTCGTCCGCGTCGACGCCCCGGTGGGTGCCTGATGTGTACGACGAGCGCCCCGGGCGCCGCGGGCAGCGTCCAGGGCGAGCGCTTCGCCGAGGGCGCGGCCCAGGTGACGACCGGGCGCCGCTCGCTGCTCAAGGTGGCGGGCGCCGGAGGGCTGGGGTTGGCCTTCTCGACCGCCCTGGCGGATCCCGCGCTGGCCCGGACCGCCCCGCGTCGTACCCGGCGACGGGCCTACGTGCTGGTGGTCGACGGCTGCCGTCCCGACGAGATCGACAGCGGGCTGATGCCGAACCTGCACGCGCTTCGTGAGGGCGGGCGGCACTTCCCGCGGGCGTCGTCGCTGCCGATCATGGAGACGCTGCCCAACCACGTGATGATGATGACCGGGGTGCGGCCCGACCGCAGCGGCGTGCCCGCCAACGAGATCTACGACCGGGTCCTCGGTGACACCCGCAAGCTCGACCGGGCGCGTGACATCCGGGTGGACACGGTGATCAACCGGATGAACCGGCAGGGCTTCCGCACGGGGACGGTGCTGAGCAAGGAGTACCTCTACGGCATCTTCGGCACCCGCGCCACCCACCGCTGGGAGCCGGCGCCGCTGATCCCGATCACCGACCACGCGCCCGACCACTTCACCACCGAGGCGGCGCTGGAGATGGTGGAGGCCTTCGACCCGCACCTGGTGTTCGTGAACTTCGGCGACGTCGACCGGGTCGGCCACAGCGACCTCACCGGCGGCTCCCTGCAGCTGCTGCGCCGTGCCGCCCTGGCCTCCACCGACCTCCAGGTCGGGCGGTTCCTCCGGATGCTGAAGGAGACCGGGCGCTGGGACCGCTCCCTGGTCCTGGTGCTGGCCGACCACTCGATGGACTGGTCGCTCCCCCATCGGGTGATCTCGCTCAGCGGCCCGCTCGGCGAGGACCCGGTGCTCGCCGGCAACGTGGCGGTGGCGCAGAACGGGGGCGCCGATCTCCTCTACTGGACCGGACCGGCGTCGGGCCGAGCCCGCGGCGTCGCCCGGATGCTGGAGCTGGCCCGCGGCACCACGGGCGTGCTCGCCGCCCACGACCGGGCCCGGGCGCGGGGGCTGCGGCTCGGCCCCGAGGCCGGCGACGTGGTCGTCTACTGCAGGGCCGGCTGGCGCTTCAGCGACCCGCACGTCGTGGCGAACCCGATCCCCGGCAACCACGGGCACCCCGCCACCCGGCCGATCCCGTTCTTCCTCGCGGGAGGCCACCCCGCGGTGCGCCGCGGCAGCTCCTCGGTGCGGGCGACCACCGTCGACGTCGCGCCGACGCTGGCGGACTTCTTCGGGCTACGGGGCGCACCGAAGGGTGGCGGCTGGGACGGACGCAGCCGACTGGGCTAGGCGCTGTCCCTCCTCACGAGCGGGGCGCTAGCGTCTGCACATGGACTCCGCGCCCCGCTTCACCGCCCGCCGCCTCCGTGAGGGCTATGACCCCGCGGAGGTCGACGCCTTCATCGCGCGGGTGCAGACCGCGATCGCGCAGTCGCCACCCGCCGTGTCGACCGACGACCTCCTCGACGCACGCTTCACGGTGCTCGAGCACGAGGCGTCCTATGACATCGACCAGGTCCACGTCTGGCTGGACTCGATGCTGGGTTATCTGCGCACCCGGCAGCCCCCCGCTCGACTGGAGAGGGACGGCGGCTGGCGCACCGGTGCGCCCGCGTCCGGGCCGGCCGGTCCGGACGCCGATCTGCCCCCCGAGCTGCGCGACGCACGACCGACGCCGCCACGGACCAGCGAGTCCGGCGCACCGGCCTGGGCGCGGATGACCGCGCTGATCCTGGTGGTCTCGCTGGTGTCGTTCTTCGTGGTGTCCGCCTTCCTCTGAGCAGGCACCTGAGAGAGGCTGCAGACCGCTCAGGCGGTCTCGGAGAGCCGCTTGAGGGCCTTGCGGACCACCGCCGGGTCGGTCGTGGGCCACATCGCCGGCAGGCTCGCCTTCAGGAATCCGCCGTAGCGCGCGGTCGCCAGCCGCGGGTCGAGCACCGCGACCACGCCCTTGTCGGACGTGGTGCGGATCAACCGCCCGGCCCCCTGGGCCAGCAGCAGCGCGGCATGGGTCGCCGCGACCTGCATGAAGCCGTTGCCGCCCGACTTGTCCACGGCCTGCTGGCGCGCTGACATCAGCGGGTCGTCGGGGCGCGGGAACGGGATCCGGTCGATCAGCACCAGCTGGCAGGTGTCGCCGGGCACGTCGAGGCCCTGCCAGAGGCTGAGCGTCCCGAACAGGCAAGTGTGCGGGTCCTCGACGAACTGCTTGGCGAGCTCGGGCAGCTGAGCGTCGCCCTGGGCGAGCGTCGTCAGGTGGGGCAGCCGGGTGCGGACCGCCTCCGCGGCGGCCTCGGCGGCGCGGCGTGACGAGAAGAGCCCGAGCGCACGACCGTCGGAGGCGTCGATGAGCTCGACGATCTCGTCGAGCTGGCGCTCCCCCAGCCCGTCGCGGCCGGGCGGCGGCAGGTGACGGGCGACGTAGAGGATGCCCTGCCGGCCGTAGTCGAACGGCGAGCCCACGTCGAGGCCGCGCCAGGGCAGGACGCCCTCGGGGGGCGAGTCGGCGCGCTCGCCGAGCACGGAGTCGCGCTCGGACGGCTTGAGCCCGACGCTGGTGGCCACGGAGTTGAAGTCGCCGCCGAGCATCAGCGTCGCGCTGGTGAAGACCACGGTCTTCTCGCTGAGCAGCTTGTCGCGCATCTGCCCCCACACCTGCAGCGGAGCCACGCACAGCCGCGCGGGGATCCGGTCGCGGGCCTCGGAGAGCCACAGCACGTCGGAGTCGAGGTCGGCGGCCATCCGCTCCGCGTGGGTGAACAGCTCCTGGACCATCCCCTTGGCCTGCGTCTTGCCGGCGTCGGCCTCGCCCTCCCCGTCCTTGGCGAAGGCCGAGATGCAGGCACGGGCCGCGTCGCGCACCAGCACCAGGGCGTCGGAGAGTTCCTCGGACATCCGCTGGATCCGGCCGGGATCAAGCGCGTCGAGGGCGCTGCGCAGCGCCTCCGCCGCATCGCCGAGCTCGTCGGCCTGGTCGCCGTCCACATGGCGCTGGGCCCGACGGGAGGCGCGCTCGATCTCGTTGACGGTGATCTCGTCCGTGGCGGCCTGGGTCACCCGCGCGGTCAGCTCGTGGGCCTCGTCGATCACCACGACGTCGTAGTCGGGGATCATCGGCACCCCCTCGATGGCGTCGATCGCCAGCAGGGAGTGGTTGGTGATGATCAGCTGGGACTTGCCGGCGCGCTCCTTGGCCCGTTCGGCGAAGCACTCCGCGCCGTACGCGCACTTGGCGGCGCCCAGGCACTCGCGCGCGCTGACGCTGACCTGGCGCCAGATCCGCTCCGTGTGGCGCGGGGCTGCGTCGCGCTCACCGGTGCCGGCCCGCTCGGCCTCCTCCTCGGCCCAGGCGCGGAGCTTGAGCACCTCGGCGCCCTGCGACGACTCGGGGAGGTCGACCAGCGCGCCCTGGTCGTCGGGCACGCCCTCGCGGATGCGGTGCAGGCAGGCGTAGTTGGAGCGGCCCTTGAGCACGGCGTACGACGTGTCGTCGACGAGGTCGCCCACCGCCTCGACCAGGCGCGGCAGGTCGCGCTCGACGAGCTGGTGCTGCAGCGCCAGCGTGGCGGTGGCGACGACCACGCGGTCGTGGTGCAGCAGGCTGGGCACGAGGTAGCCCAGCGACTTGCCGGTGCCGGTGCCGGCCTGGACCAGCAGGTGCTGGCCCTGCTCCATCGCGTCCGCGACGGCCTCGGCCATCTGGATCTGGCCGCCGCGCTCGCTGCCGCCGAGGGCCGAGACCGCCGACCCCAGGACCTCGCGGACCTTCAGCGCACGCGCGGAGGGCGCCGGCCCCTCGGGGGCGTGCGGGCTGGGATCTGGCGAGCTGGTATCGGGCGGGGACGTCACTGCGGGCACCCCAGAACCCTAGCCGCGCCCGCCGACAGGCCCTCGGGGCCGTCGACGGGCTGTGGACAGGAGGCTCAGACCACCGCTCCGGAGTCCTCGGGGTCGCGCTCGACCTTGACCTTCGCGGCCCGCGACATCGGCCACTTCTTGTGGAGCATGATCGACAGCGGCGCAGCCGTGAACACCGATGAGTAGGTGCCGATGATCAGACCGAGCAGCAGCGCGATGGAGAAGTCGCGCAGCGAGTCGCCGCCCAGGACCGCGAGGGCCCCCAGGATGAACATCGTGCCCAGGCCGGTGTTGATCGTGCGCGGCATGGTCTCGAGGCAGGCGGTGTTGGCGATCTGGGCGTACTCCTCGTCGCGCGAGCCGAACCAGCGCTCACGGATCCGGTCGAACACGACCACGGTGTCGTTGACCGAGAGACCGATGATCGTCATCGCGGCCGCCAGGAAGACGCCGTCGATGGGCTTGCCCAGCCAGGCGAAGACGCCGACCACGATCGCCACGTCGTGGGCCATGGCGGCCACGGCGGAGAGACCGATCGTCCACTTGAAGCGCACGGCGAGGTAGAGCATCTGGGCCAGCAGCGCGACGCCGAAGGCGATCAGCGCCTTGTTGCGCAGCTCCTCGCCGAGGCTTGCGCCGATCTCCTGGCTGTCCTCGAGCGTCACCTCGCCGCCGATCTCGGCCAACGAGGCACGGATCGACTCCTCCTCGGCGTCGGTGATCCTGCCGGTGCGGACCGTGATGTCCCCGGTGTCGGCGCCCTGGACGACCGCCTCCGCGAAGCCTGCGTCCTCGACAGCGGCCCGAGCCTCGTCGACCGAGACGTCCTGGCTCAGCGAGTAGTCCATCGTGCGACCACCGGAGAACTCGACGCCGTAGTTGAGGCCCTGCGTTGCGATACCGGTGATGGCGAGCACGAGTGCGGCGGCGGAGATGCCGAGCCACAGCTTGCTGCGCGACATCAGGTCGGGGTTCTTGCGCTCGAGCCACTTGCGGGCGCGGCCGGTGTCCGACAGGCCGGTGATCTTGGGGTTCTTCTGGACGAACGGGATGCTCACGCCGACCTCGGTCAGCACCCGGGCGATGATCAGCGCGGAGATCATCGAGGCCACGACACCGATGGAGAGCGTGACACCGAAACCCTTGACCGGGCCCGAGGCCAGGAAGAACAGCAGCCCCGCGGCCAGCAACGTGGTGACGTTGGAGTCGATGATCGCGCTCCACGCCTTGTCGAAGCCGACCTTGAGCGCCTTGCGCATGCCCGCGGCCCGGTTGGCGGCGTACTCCTCCCGGGCTCTCTCGAAGACCAGCACGTTGGCGTCGATCGCCATGCCGATCGCGAGCACGAACCCGGCGAGGCCGGGCAGCGTCAGGGTGGCGCCGAAGGCGAGCAGGAAGGCGAAGGAGAGCAGGGCGTACGTCGTGAGCGCGAGCGTGGCGAGGAAGCCGACGAAGCGGTAGACGACGATGATGAAGAGCCCGGTCAGGATCAGGCCGATGATGCCCGCCTCGATGGAGGCGTCGATCGCGGCGTCACCCAGGGTGGGGCCGACCTGGCGCTGGGAGATGAACTCGACCGGCAGCGGCAGCGAGCCGCCCTCGATCAGGACCGAGAGCTGCTTGGCGGTCTCAGAGCTGAAGCCGCCGCTGATCTCGGTGCTCCCGGTGATGTTGCTGCCGCAGCCGACGTTGACCCCTGGCGAGGAGATGACCTGGCCGTCGAGGACGATCGCGATCCGGTTGGGGTCGCCGGTGGCGCAGGCTGCCGTGGCGCTGAGCTCGCCGAACGCCTTGGAGCCCTCGCCGGTGAAGTCGACGTTGACGACCCACTCCACCTCTCGCAGGGCAGCGTCGGCCCCCGAGATCTCGTCGCCGCGCAGCGCGACCGGACCGACCTCGAGCGCGGTGCCCGTGGGCTCCCCGTCATCGAGCTCGGGATAGATGAAGTTGCCCTTCTCGCTGGGCTCGGGTGCCGGCTCGCCCTCGGCCGGCAGGGCCACGGTCGTCACGACCGGGTGCACGGTGAGCTGGGCGGTCTGACCAAGCACCTCCTCGGCGTTGGCCGCGTCCTCCTCGGAGATGCCGGGCATCTCGACGAGGATCCGGTCGTCACCCTGGCGGACCAGGGTCGGCTCGGAGACACCGAGGGCGTCGACGCGTCCGCGGAGCACCTCGATGACCTTGTCCACGTTCTCCGGGGTCGCCTCGGCCCGGTCGGAGTCCTCGGCCTGGAGGATGTACTGCGCCCCACCACGCAGATCGAGCCCCAGACGGGGCTCGATCTTGATGGCGATGGCCGCACACCCGGCTAGGAGGCCGAGGACGAGAAGCAGACGTACGAGGACACCACGTGACATGTCGGCCATCTTCCCTGACGTGCCCTAGGTCACCGAATCCGGGGTCATCGAATCCGGGGCCGCCGATCCCGCATCGCCGGATCCGCGTCAGTCGACGGCGTACGCCGCCAGCTCGCCGGCCAGATCCTCGTGCGCCCGGCCCGTGACCAGGGTCCCGTCGGCGGTGTGCTCCAGCGAGCCGATCTCGCCCTGCTGGTGGATCCGGTTGACAAGGTCGCCGCGCTCGTAGGGCAGCAGCACGCTGAACTCGACCCCGGGGCGCGGCAGCTCCGACTCGATCACCGCGAGCGCGTCGGCGATGCCCTCGCCGGTGCGGGCGCTGACCACGACCGAGTGCGGCTCGCGCTGACGCAGCCGGGCGATCACCATCGGGTCGGCCGCGTCGGCCTTGTTGATGACGATCAGCTCGGGGACCTTGTCGGCGCCGATGTCGGCGAGGACCTCGCGCACCGCGGAGATCTGGCCCTCGGGATCGGGGTGCGAGCCGTCGACGACGTGCAGCACGAGGTCGGAGTCGGCGACCTCCTCCAGCGTCGAGCGGAACGCCTCGACCAGCTGGTGGGGCAGGTGCCGGACGAACCCGACCGTGTCGGACATCGTGTAGATGCGGCCGTCGGAGGTCGTCGTACGACGCGTCGTGGGGTCGAGGGTCGCGAACAGGGAGTCCTCCACCAGCACGCCGGCGTCGGTGAGCCGGTTGAGCAGGCTGGACTTGCCGGCGTTGGTGTAGCCCGCGATCGCGACGCTGGGGATCGAGTGCCGGACCCGCTCCGCGCGCTTGGTGTCGCGGGTGCCCTTCATGTCGCGCAGGTCCCGGCGCAGCTTGGCGATCTTGGTGTTGATCCGGCGCCGGTCGGTCTCGATCTTGGTCTCACCGGGGCCACGGCCACCGATGCCCTCACCGCCGGCGGCGCGGCCACCGGCCTGGCGGGAGAGGTTGCCACCCCAGCCGCGCAGGCGCTGCTTCATGTACTGCAGCTGCGCCAGCTCCACCTGGGCCTGGCCCTCGCGGGACTTCGCGTGCTGGGCGAAGATGTCGAGGATCAGCGCGGTCCGGTCGACGCACTTGACCTTGAGCTTGTCCTCGAGGTTCCTCAGCTGGCTGGGCGCGAGGTCCCCGTCGAGGATGACGGTGTCGGCGCCGTTGGCCTGGACGATCTCGCGCAGGCCGTCGACCTTGCCTCGGCCGATGTAGGTGGCCGGGTCGGGCTTCTGGCGGCGCTGGTAGATCGCGTCGAGCACCTCGGAGCCGGCGGTCTCGGCGAGCAGAGCGAGCTCGGCCATCGAGTTCTCGGCGTCCTCGACCGATCCCTCGGTCCATACGCCGACCAGCACCACGCGCTCGAGGCGCAGCTGGCGGTACTCGACCTCGGAGATGTCCTCGAGCTCGGTGCGCAGCGTCGCAACCCGGCGCAGGGCATGGCGCTCGGCCAGCTCCTGGGCGCCGAGGGTGAGCTCCTCGGGGTCGGGACCGTCGTAGGAGACGGGCTCGTCTGGTGTGTCGTCGTCGAGGTCGTCGAGGTCGTCGGCGTAGCCGGACTCGAAACCGTCATCGACGTCCGTGTCCGGGTGAGCGCTGGTGTCAGGGTCCTCGCGGTCCCACGTGGTGGTGGCGGCGAGCTCGGCGTCGAGGTTGAAGTCGTGTGCGTTAGTCATACGCTCACCAGAGTAGATCGGCACGGTGCGGTTGGCGACACGGTTTCGCCGAGGGCAGACACGGGGACTGTCATCTGGGCCCGGTACCCGTCGTACCCGGGCCACAATCTGACGAGGAGCGTTGATGCAGCAGAGCACCGACCCGGTGGCCGGCCCCGAGGCCGCTTCCACTGCCCGTGAGCTCGAGTTCGGCGGGCTGCGGATCAGGTGGGATCGACGGATCCTCGAGCCGCGGCCCTGGACGATCGCACAGCCCGAGTGGCTGGCCTCGCTGTCGCGGGACGCGCCCGAGGGGCCGGCGCTGGAGGTCTGCAGCGGCGCGGGCCACATGGGCCTCGCCCTGGCGCGGCTGACGGGACGCGACCTGGTCCAGGTCGACGTCGACCCCGTGGCCTGCGGCTTCGCCCGCGACAACGCCGCCGACGCCGGCATCCCCGTCGACCTGCGCTGCGCCCCGATGGACGAGGCCGTCGAGCCCGGCGAGATGTTCGCGCTGATCCTGGCCGACCCGCCGTGGGTGCGGCGCGCCGACGTCGGCACGTTCCCCGAGGACCCGGTCCTGGCCATCGACGGGGGCGACCTGGGCCTCGACCTCGCCCGCTCCTGCCTCGCCCTCGCCGACGCCCATCTCGCGCCCGGCGGGCACGCCGTACTCCAGCTGGGCACGGCAGCCCAGATGCACGAGCTCTGGGCCGAGCTCGCCCATGCGCTCCCCCGCCTCGAGCTGGTCGAGGTCCGCTCCTTCGAGCGCGGCGCCCTCGCCCACCTGCGCGCCGTGTGACGGGTGGGGCCGGTGGTGCTGGCCGTTTCACGAGTTACCTCGTGAAACGCACACTTCCCACACGAAGGTTCATGTGGGAAGTGACGTGATCACGAGTTAACTCGTGAAACGAGCAGGGGCAGCCCGCTACTTCGGGGGCATCCGGATCCCGCCGTCGACGCGGACGGTCTCGCCGTTCATGTAGGTGTTGAGCAGGCACTCGACGACCATGCTCGCGAGCTCGTCGGGGTTTCCGAGGCGCTTGGGGTAGAGCACGCTCTCGCCGAGCTTGGCCTTGAAGGCCTCCGAGTCGGGGCCCTCGCCATAGATCGGGGTGTCGATGAGGCCGGGGGCGACCGTGTTGAGGCGGATGCCGGAGGCCGACAGGTCGCGGGCGACGGGGAGGGTCATGCCGACGACGCCGCCCTTGGAGGCGGAGTAGGCGGCCTGGCCGATCTGGCCGTCGAAGGCGGCGACGCTGGCGAGGTTGACGATCGCACCGCGCTCGCCGGTGGCGGTCGGCTCGTTGCGGCTCATCGCGGTGGCGGCCAGGCGGACGCAGTCGAAGGTGCCGATCAGGTTGATCGCGATGACCTTGCTGAACGCCGCGAGGTCGTGGGCCGAGCCGAACTCGCCGTCGCGGCCGATCGTGCGCTGGGCCCAGCCGATGCCGGCGGAGTTGACCACCGCGCGGAGCGGGCCGAGCTCGACGGCCTTCTCGACGGCGGCCTGGATCTGGGCGGTGTCGGTGACGTCGACCTGGGCGAAGACGCCCCCGATCTCGGCGGCGAGCGCCTCCCCCTTGTCGGCCTGCAGGTCGGCGACGACGACCTTGGCTCCCTTGGCGGCGAGCTGCCGGGCGGCGGCTGCGCCGATCCCGGACGCGCCGCCGGTGACGATTGCACTGGCTCCTGTGATGTCCATCATGGGCCGAAGCATAGGGGCCGACGCACAGGGGCTCACGCAGAAGGGGCTGGGCACGAGCGGCGGTGTGCCACCCGGACCCAGCCCCAGGCCGATCCTGCAGTCGATCAGTCGATCAGGAGGCCGATGCGATGAACTCCTCGACCAGCGCCTCGACCTCGCTCGCGTCCGGCTGCGCGATCTCCGCCTCGCTGCCGTCCCCGAACACCACGGTCGGGCAGTTGCCGGCGGAGCCGGTGACCCGGCCGCCGTCGGAGATCTGCTTCGCGGTCTTCGCCTCCACGAGGACCAGCTGGTACTCCGCCGACTGGTAGTCGTAGGTGAACTTCTTGTCCTCGTAGTCCTCGGCCGTGCACTGCTTCTCGGTCTTCTCGGTGCCCTCGATGACCTTCAGGCACCCGACCACACTGACCTCGTCGTAGTCCTCGTAGTCCGGCTTCCAGTCGAGGTCGTAGGAGAGGTAGGTGGAGTACCAGTACTCGCTCGAGGTGCTCTGCTGGTAGACCCACACCTTCGGGTCCTTGGCGTTGTAGGCGGCCGCGTTGTTCATGATGGCGCCGTTGCAGACCTCGGAGACCTCGGAGCTGGTCTCGGCCGCGAAGCGCTCACCGTTGGGCGTCACCGAGAAGGACGGCTCGTCCGTGTCGCCGCCGTCCGTGGCCTCGTCGGTCGCCTCGTCCGTGGCCTCATCGGTCGCCTCGTCCGTGGCCTCATCGGTGGCCTCGTCGGTGGGCTCCGCCGACTCCGTGGTCTTGGTGGCGGTCTTGTCGTCGTCGTCGCCGCCGCTCAGCGCCACCGCGAGCGCCGTACCACCGACGCCGAGCAGGACCACGAGCACGCCGATGGCGACATAGAGCACCGTGCGGTTCTTCTTCGGCGCACCGCCGCCGGGCCCACCGCCGTACCCGCCGGGACCGGACGGCGGCCCCTGGTAGCCACCGCCGCCGTAGCCGGGCTGGCCGTAGGGCGGCTGCTGGACGTAGGGGGGTTGCTGCTGACCGTACGGCGGCTGCTGGCCGTAGCCCTGCTGCGGCGGCTGGCCGTAGGGCGGCTGCTGTCCATAGGGGGGCTGCTGACCGTACGGCGGCTGCTGGGCGTAGCCGGGCTGGCCCAGCGGGGGCTGCCCGACGGGCGGCTGGCCTCCGGAGTGCTGGCCCCCGGGTCCCTGACCGAACGGCTGGCCCGGGGCGCCGGCGTCACCGGATCCCGGGTTGCTGGACGGTCCGCCCATCCCCGGACGTCGCGTCAGTGCCTCATCGCTGGAGGGACCCCACGGCGGGGGCGCCTGGGGGTTCGGGTTCTCGCCCAGGTTGTCGTCCCCGCGGGACTGGTCGTCGGACATCGCTGTGCCTCTCTCAGGTGGTTGCGGGGTGCTTCTGCTCCCCCGCGGTCCTTTCCAAACCTCTGGACTGGACCGGAAGTCCTACAAGTTGCAGTTGCCGCGCGCGACCACCACCGCCGGTCCGGTGAGCAGGACCCGGTCGGTCGAGGTCCACGTCACGGCCAGCTCGCCGCCGGGGACGTCCACCCGATAGCGCAGATCGCGCTCCGGAGGCTCCTGGGCACCGTCGACGAGCGCGGCCGCGACCATGACCGCGCAGGCGCCGGTGCCGCACGACCTGGTCTCGCCGGACCCCCGCTCGTGGACCCGCATCGCGACGTGGCGCTCGCCGCGCCGGACCACGAACTCGACGTTGACCCCGCGGGGATAGAGGGCGGCGTCGAAGGCCGGCTCCTCCAGCAGGGGACCCGCCTGCGCGAGGTCGTCGACGAACGCGACCGCGTGCGGATTGCCCATGTCGACGTGGCGCGCCGCCCAGGCGCGCTCACCCACCGCGACCTTCGACTCGCCGAGCGCGCGCGGCGTGCCCATGTCGACGGTGATCAGGCCGTCGTGATCGACGGTCAGCCGCTTGATGCCGTCGCGGGTCGCGACCGCGAACGGCGCCCGGGGGTCCACCAGCCCCTCCTCGATGAGGTGCTGGCCGAGCACGCGGACGCCGTTGCCGCACATCTCCGAGATCGAGCCGTCGGCGTTGCGGTAGTCCATGAACCACTCCGCCTCCGCGGCGCGCTCCCGATGGGGCACCGGCATGGCAGCCGTGCGGATGACGCGGATGACGCCGTCCCCGCCGATGCCCGCACGCCGGTCGCACAGCGCCGCCACCCGCGCGGCGTCGAGGTCGCCGTGCACGCTGCCGTCGTGGTCCGGGAGCAGCACGAAGTCGTTCTCGGTGCCGTGGCCCTTGAGGAACGGATAGCTCATGAGGTGTAGATCCGATCGGCGTAGGAGGGGCCGTAGTAGGCGTCGAGCTCCTCGACGCTCTGCTCGGGCACGTCGAGGCGGTGCGCGATGACCGCGCGGCGCGGCACCGTCCCCGTCGGGTCCCAGGTCTTCGGCTCCCACAGCTGCGAGCGCAGGAACGCCTTCGCGCAGTGGTGGAAGACCTCGTCGATGTCCACGACGACCGCCAGCCCCGGCCGGTGCCCCTGGACGACCATCTGCTCGAAGTACGGCGCGTCGGTGACGAGTCGGGCCCGCCCGTTGACGCGCAGCGTGTCGCCGCGGCCGGGGATCACGAAGAGCAGCCCGACCTGAGGGTTCTCGAGGATGTTGCGATAGCCGTCCGCGCGCCGGTTGCCCGGGCGCTCGGCCACCGCGATCGTGCGGTCGTCGATGACGTGGACCAGGTCGCCGGCGGGGTCGCCCTTGGGCGAGGCGTCGCAGGTCCCGTCGGCGGCGGAGGTGGCCAGCACGCAGAACGGCGACGCGGCCAGCCAGTCGCGGTCGAGGTCGGTCAGGGCCGGGCGGACCTTGTCGCGCACCCGCGGGAGCGGCTTCCCGAGCAGCGCGACGAGCTCGTCGACGGTGGTCAGGACGGTCTCGGTCATGCGCGGAGGGTACTCCGTATCAGCGACGCGGGCGCACGACCATCGCGGAGCCTCCCCCGCGCCGGGTCGGCTCGGCCACCGCCGTCAGCAGGCCCCGCGGACCGAACCCGATGCCGGTGGCGGCACCGATCTGGGCCTGGCTCGTGAACGCGTCGCCCGCCGGCGACAGCTCGTGCCCGTACGGCGCGAGCAGGTCGCCGTAGGCCTCGATGAACTCCGGCTCGGCCGTCACCTTCGCGGTGTTGCGCTGCGAGGCGCGCGGGGCGGCGAGGGCGGCCGGCAGGCCCATCCCGCGGTCGAGGTGGTTGACGAGGATCTGCAGCACGGTCGTGATGATCGTGGATCCGCCGGGCGAGCCCAGCGCGACGTACGGCTTGCCGCGGCGCAGCACGATCGTCGGCGACATCGAGGAGCGGGGGCGCTTGCCCGGCTGGATCCGGTTGGGGTCGTCGGCGTCGTAGACGGTCGAGAAGTCCGTCAGCTCGTTGTTGAGCAGGAAGCCACGGCCCGGCACGACGATGCCCGACCCGCCGGTCTGCTCGATGGTCAGCGTGTAGGACACGACGTCGCCCCACCGGTCGGCGACCGTGAGGTGGGTGGTGGAGATGTTCTCGGTGTCCTCGGCCCGCTCGCCGCTGCTGGGCGCGGCCTCGCACTGCCCGTCGTACGACGTGATGTCGCCGGGCGCGGTCGGCTTGGTCATCGCGGTGTCCGGGTCGATCAGGCAGGCGCGCTCGGCGCCCCAGCGGTCGCTGAGCAGGTCGGCCACCGGGACGTCGGTGTAGCGCGGGTCGCCGAGGTGCGCGGCGCGGTCGGCGAACGACAGGGCGCTCGCCTCGAGGTAGCGGTGCAGGAGGTCGGGCAGCTCGGTGGTCCGCGGCGAGGGCACGGCGGCCTCGAGGATGTTCAGCGCCTCCCCGACCGTCGTGCCGCCCGACGAGGAGGGCGCCATCCCGAAGACGTCGAAGCCGCGGTAGCGCATCCGGGTCGGCGCCTGGTGGCGGACCCGGTAGCGCGCGAGGTCCTTGCGGGTCATCGACCCCGGCGGCACGGGAAGCGTGGTGCGCCGGGTCGTCGGAGGCTTGCGGACGGCCCGGACGACGTCGGCCGCGAGCGGGCCGCGGTAGAAGGCGCGAACGCCCTTGCGGGCCAGCAGCCGGTAGGTGCGGGCGAGGCCGGGGTTGCGGAAGCGGGACCCCACGCGGGGCGCGTCGCCGCGGGGCAGGAACAGCCGCCGGGTGGAGCGGAACGCCCGGAAGCGCTCGGCGTTGTCCAAGGTCTGCTCGCGGAAGGTGGCGTCGACGACGAAGCCCTGCTCGGCCAGTCGGGTCGCGGGAGCGAGCGCCTGACCCAGCCGCATGCTGCCCCAGCGCCGCAGGGCACGCTGCCAGGTGGCCGGTGTCCCGGGGACGCCGACCGAGACGCCGCTGGTGACCAGCTCCGGGGTGAACGGGTAGGGCTCACCGGTGGCGGGGTCGATGAACGCGTCCGGGCGGATCCCCGCCGGGGCGGTCTCGCGCCCGTCGATGGTGCGCACCCGGCCGGTGCGCGCGTCGTAGTGGACGAAGTAGCCGCCACCCCCGAGGCCGGCGCTGTAGGGCTCGGTCACGCCGAGCGCGGCCGCCGCGGCCACAGCGGCGTCGGTCGCGTTGCCCCCTCGTCTGAGCACCCGCAGCGCCGCTCGGCTCGCCTCCGGGTCGACGGTGCTGACCGCGCCGCCGAAGCCACGCCGTACGGCGCTGCGCGGGGGCGGGGTGGGGCGCGGCGGGGCGAGCTGGTCGAGCCCCTCCTGAGTCGCGGACGCCGGGCGCGCCGATGGAGGGGCGGCGGCGACGGCGGGGAGCACCGCCACCGCCGTGGCCAGCGACGTGCTGAGGACGAGGGCTGCGAGCGGGCGAGAAGGACGCATCTGTGCTCCCGAGAGGAGGACGGAGACCGGGAGGCCAGCGTGCTCCCTCGCGGCCCCGCTTGTCGAGGGCCCCGCCTGTCGAGGGCCTCGATTGTCGCGGGCCCGCTCAGCCCCGCACCACGTCGTACCGCGCGCAGGCGAAGTCGCGGTTGCGCCCGACCTCGGCCAGCCTGAGCTCGAGCCGCCGCGGCAGCAGCGGGGCGCCGGCGCCGAGGGTGACGGGGGCGTACTGCACCCAGACCTCGTTGAGCAGGCCGGCGTCGGCGAACTGGCCGGCCAGGTCACCGCCCCCGACCACCCACACGTCTCGATCGCCGGCCGCGGCCACCAGCTGCGGATGCAGCGACGCGACGTCGCCTTGCGCGAAGCGGATGTCGCCGTCGCCGTACGGCGCGAGGTCGCGGTGGGTGACGACCCAGCACGGGACGTCGTAGTCCCAGCCCGTCGTGCCCGTCTCGCTGTGGTGGTCGAGGATCCACTGGTAGGTCGTGGCGCCCATCGCGAGGGCCCCGATCCGGGAGATGAACCCGGCGTAGCCCATCGGCCCGTGCTCGTCGACGTCCCGACTGAGCAGCCAGGACAGGGAGTGGTCGGGGTCGGCGATGAAGCCGTCCAGCGAGCTCGCGGTGTAGTAGATCGTGCGGGTCACGGGGTCTCCTGAGGGTTGTCGGACGGGGTGCCGGCTGTGCCGCGCAGCCACTCGATCGGGTCACCGTGGTCGACCGCGTGGCCATCGGTGCGCAGCAGCAGGCGGACCAGCTGACGCCGGGCTGCGGCGTAGGTCAGGACGTGGGCCACGACGCTGGCCAGCACGAAGCTCTCGGGTGGGTCGCACAGCGCGTCGACGAGGGTGTCGCCCCAGGCACCGCGGCGCTCGATGTCGCGGACCGCGGCCAGCCAGCGGGGAGCCACCCGCTCGAACCGCTCCGCCAGCGCCGAGGGGTCGTCCTGTCCGTCGGGCGGGTGGTCGGTTCCCTCGATCGAGGCGACCCACAGCTCCTTGGTGCGGACCAGGTGGGTGACGACGTCCGCGATCGACTCCTCGGGCCCCTCCCACGACAGCAGGCTGGCGCCGCCGAGTCGCACCCTGCGGTAGGCCTCCGGGTCCAACGTCCCCACCAGCCGCAGCAGCTCACGGGTGTCGTCGACGTCGTGGTGGACCAGGTGAGCGGTGAGCGGGTCGGTGGTCATGCTCGACGCCTCCTGCTGCACCCACAGGCTGAGCGGCGGATGGAAGTGGATGCCGTTGGGCGCCGGGAGCCAGTGCGCGTCCCGGGCAGCTCCATTCGGCCCCCCGCCCCCGGGTGAGCTGGGCGGCGTCGAGCTGAGTGGCGTCGAGCTGGGCGGGTGACCGAAGGCGCGTGCGAACGCCCGGGCGAAGCCGTCCACGGACTCGTAGCCCGCGGCGAACGCCACGTCGATGACCCGTTCCCCGCGCCGGAGCTGCCACGCCGCGCGCTCCAGCATCACCCGGCGGCGCATCGCCACCGGGGGCTCTCCCGCGCCACGGCTCAGCTCCCGGCTGAAGTGCCAGGGCGACGAGAACGCGTGGCTCGCCATGTCGCCGAGGCGCTCGTTGTCCTCGGCGAGGACGGCGTCGAGGAGCTCGCGAAGCCGGTCTCTGCCGGCAGGGTCTGTCATGCGGTCAGTCTGACGCGCAGACGCGGGTCAGCGCCCGACCGTTCTTGCTGCGTTCCGCACTGCCTCCACAGCGAGCTCCACCCGGTCGGGGTCGTCCCAGTCGACCCACACGATCCGTGGGTCCTTGGTGAACCACGAGTCCTGGCGCCGCGCGAAGCGGCGGGTCGCGATCACCGTCCGCTCGCGTGCCTCGTCCAGGCTGAGCTCGCCGGCCAGGTGGGCCGCCACCTCGCGGTAGCCGATCGCCCGGCTCGCCGTCAGCCCCTCGGACAGCCCCTCGCCCAGCAGGCGCTCGACCTCCGCCACGAAGCCGGCCGCGAACATCGCGTCGACCCGACGCTCGATCCGTGCGTCGAGGGTGGGCCGATCGATCCGCACTCCGATCTGAACGGTCGCGGGGTCCGCGTACTCCAGCTCGGGCAGCGAGGCGCTGTAGGGCCGACCGGTGATCGCGACGACCTCCAGGGCGCGGACGACGCGGCGGCCGTTCTCGGGGAGGATCCGCTCGGCGGCCTCCGGGTCGGCGAGGCTCAGCCGCGCGTGCATGGCGCCGGAGCCGTGCTCGGCCAGGTCTGCCTCGAGCGCGCGTCGTACGTCGGGGTCGGTGCCGGGGAACTCGAAGCGGTCCACGATCGCGCGGGTGTAGAGGGCGGAGCCCCCCACGAGCACCGGGGTCGTGCCGCGGGCGCGCAGCACGCCGATCAGGTCGCGGGCCCACTCCTGGAACTGCGCGACGCTCGCAGGCTCGCGCACCGAGAGCCGGTCCAACAGGTGGTGCGGGATCCCCCCTCGCTCGTCGGCCGCGAGCTTCGCGGTGCCGATGTCCATGCCCCGGTAGAGCTGCATCGCGTCGGTGTTGATGACCTCGCCGCCCAGCCTCTCGGCCAGATCCAGGGAGAGCCCGGTCTTGCCGGAGGCGGTCGGTCCGACGACGGCGACCACCGGTGGGGCTCCCAGCGGGAGGTGCGGCGGGGTGTCGGGGGTGGGGGCCATGGCCGCTAGTGTTCCAAACGTGACCGACCCCGACCACGGACGCTTCGTCGTCGTGCCCGCGTCCTACGTCTTCCTCATCCGCGACGGCGTCGCGGGCCCCGAGGTGCTGCTGCAGCTGCGGCAGAACACCGGCTACATGGACGACCATTGGGCAGCAGCCGCAGCCGGCCACGTGGAGCGCGGCGAGACGGCGTACGACGCGGCGCGGCGCGAGGCCCTCGAGGAGCTCGGCGTGAGCGACGTCGACCTGCACTTCGAGTTCACGATGCAGCGCACCGCGAGCGGCGAGCCGATCGACGAGCGGGTCGACTTCTTCTTCAGCGCCCGCTCCTGGCACGGCGAGCCCCGGATCATCGAGCCGGAGAAGTGCGCGGCGCTGCGCTGGTGCCGCCTCGACGCGCTCGACGACCTGCCCGCGCCCGTCGTACCCCATGAGCGCAAGGCGCTGGGCGCGCTCTTCGGGCACGAGAAGTATCTGACGCACGGCTTCTGAGTCGCCTGCTCGTGACCCCTCTTCGTCGCCGGGCCGATTGCCCGGCCCTGAAGTGGGAACCGCCCTCGTGGGAGTGCCACACCGACTGGAGGGAGTCACGATGACCGAGCAGGACACCAAGAGCGACCCGGTGACCGCGAAGCTGGGCCCCAAGCCCGAAGGCTTCGTCGAGGAGCCGCAGCTCTATCCCGGCGGGGCGGACTCCGTCCAGGACCAGGAGAAGTACGGCGCGATCCCGGACGCACCGTTGATCCCCGACCCGGTCCCGGAGACCAACCCGGCCGTCGAGGACAAGGCGCCCGACGAGATCACCGAGGCCGACGACAAGAAGCAGGAGCCCGACGTCGACTCCGGCACTGAGACCGAGAGCGGCAACGAGGAAGCGCACAACCCGGAGGAGCCGCCCGCATGAGTGACCCGAAGCCGTTCGAGCCCGATGACGAGGCACGTGAGTCCCTCCCCAACGCCGGTGGACGCGAGGGTCTCGCCGGCGAGATGGGTGTGAGCAGCGAGCGGCTGGGCCACGCCGGTCCCGGACAGAGCGCCAACACCGACGGGACCCGACCGACGCTGACACCGGACGACCCGGCTGCGGGCGAGGCTCCTCCCGAGCAGGCGACGGGTGGGCCGGAGTTCAACACGATGCCGGGCACGGACGAGAGCAAGGGAGGCGACGCGTGAGCGGATTCGACGTCGAGCCAGGGGTCGACGACCCGATCGAGCAGGCAGACGGCGTGGCCGCCGCCGGGGAGTATGAGGCGGACGAGACGACGGTCTCCGAGGACACGGGCACCCGCTACGCGCCCGATGGTGAGCCCCAGGCGACGCCCGAGGACGAGGTCGCGCTCGAGGACGACGAGCTCTGACGGCCCGTCAGCCGCAGGCGGGCGCCGGAGGCAGCGGAGCGGGGGCGCCCAGGCTCGGCATGCCGAGCGACACGCCACTGGGGGCTGCCGGAGCGGCGTTGCGCGCCTCCCAGGCGTCGCCGGAGCGGGTGCGTCGTACGGCGAGCACCGGGCCGTCGGCCACCAGGTGGTGGGGGGCGGCGTAGGTGACCTCCACGGTGACCATGTCTCCGGGGCGGACAGCGGGAGCGCCCTGGCCGAGCACCGAGAAGTCGGCCTCGAAGTGGACGAGACGGTTGTCGGGCGCACGCCCGGAGAGCCTGTGGGTGGCGGCGTCCTTGCGGCCCTCCCCCTCGGCGACCATCAGCTCGAGACGGCGGCCGACCTGGCGCTTGTTCTCCTCCCAGGCGACGTCGTTGACCACGTCGACGAGGCGCTGGTAGCGGTCCTTCACGACCTCGGGCGAGATCTGGTCGGGCAGCGTGGCCGCGGGGGTGCCGGGCCGCTTGGAGTACTGGAACGTGAAGGCACTGGAGAAGCGCGCGGCGCGGACGACGTCGAGAGTGGCCAGGAAGTCCTCCTCGGTCTCGCCGGGGAAGCCGACGATGATGTCGGTGGTGATCGCGGCCTCGGGCATGGCGGCGCGCACGCGCTCGATGATGCCGAGGAACTTGGTCTGGCGGTAGGAGCGGCGCATGTCGCGCAGCACCTTGTCCGAGCCCGACTGCAGCGGCATGTGCAGGCTCGGCATCACGTTGGGGGTCTCGGCCATCGCCTCGATGACGTCGTCGGTGAACTCCGCGGGGTGCGGCGAGGTGAAGCGCACCCGCTCCAGGCCCTCGATCTCGCCGCAGGCGCGCAGCAGCTTGCTGAACGCCTGGCGGTCGCCGAACTCCACGCCGTAGGCGTTGACGTTCTGGCCCAGCAGCGTCACCTCGGTGACGCCCTCGTCGACCAGCGCGCGGACCTCGGCGAGGATGTCGCCGGGGCGACGGTCCTTCTCCTTGCCGCGCAGCGCCGGAACGATGCAGAACGTGCAGGTGTTGTTGCAGCCGACCGAGATCGACACCCACGCGGCGTACGCCGAGTCACGCTTGGTGGGCAGCGTGGAGGGGAAGACCTCGAGCGACTCGAGGATCTCGACCTGCGCCTCCTCCTGCACCCGGGCGCGCTCGAGCAGCACCGGCAGCGAGCCGATGTTGTGCGTGCCGAAGACGACGTCGACGTAGGGCGCCTTGGTGGTGATCGTCGCGCGGTCCTTCTGCGCGAGGCAGCCGCCGACGGCGATCTGCATCCCCGGCTTCGCGGCCTTCACCGGCGCGAGGTGGCTGAGGTTGCCGTAGAGCTTGTTGTCCGCGTTCTCCCGCACCGCGCAGGTGTTGAACACGACCACGTCGGCCTGCTCGCCACCCGGCGCGGGGGCATAGCCAGCGTCTTCCAGGAGGCCGGTGAGCCGCTCGGAGTCGTGGACGTTCATCTGGCACCCGTAGGTGCGGACCTCGTAGGTGCGTGGTGTGGCAGTCATGACCGCTCAAGGGTACGGCGCGGGGCCGCGCGGCTCCTAAGCGAGCGAGCGGGCCGCCCGGTGGTGCCACCACCCACCGCCGGCCAGCTGCAGCGCGCCGAGCGCCAGGAAGCCCAGGTCCCACGACAGCGGCGCGCCCAGGTCGTCGCGGACGTGGTGGACCCCGAGGATCTGGTGGTCGATCAGCCCCTCGACGAGATTGAAGATCCCCCAGCCCGCCAGCACGAGGCTGAAGTGGAAGGACCAGGACGGCGCGAGCCGCCCCTGGCGCCACATCGCCAACGTCGAGAGCGAGGCGGCCAGGACCAGGAGCCAGGTGGCGACGTGGAAGAACCCGTCGGCCAGGGTGTTGAGCTCCAGGCCCGCGAGCGTGTCCATCGGGGCGTCGTCGGTGTGGCTGACCATGTGGTGCCACTGGAGGATCTGGTGCAGGACGATGCCGTCGACGAAGCCGCCCAGGCCCAGGCCGTAGAGCAGCCCGGCGGTCTTCGACGGGGGACGCCTCTCGGCTGTACGACGTTCGTAGGTCGCGACGTTGGCCATGGCGTCGAGTACCCGTTCGCACCCCCTGATAACGGGTACCGGCCCGCCATGAGCAACGCCATGAGCGACGACGCCCTCTCCGACAACGAGTCCGCCCAGCTGCACGGGAGCATGGCCGACGAGCAGCGCGGCGACTCGGTCTCCGCCGCCGCCGAGGACTGGGCCAAGACGCACGGCAAGGAGGACGCCTCCCCCGAGGAGAAGGTCGCCGGCTACCTCGAGAGCATCGCGGGCGACACCGCCCCCACCGGTTCGAGCGACCTCCCCGGCCCCACCTGATCCCCGCCCGGGCCCTCATCGGATCCTGGACGGCGAGCGGGCGCTCGCCGTACTCACAGAAGGTCACGAGACGGTTCCGGTTGGCGCCCGTCCGCGCTCAGGCGTGGCCTGACCAGACCAGTTGGCGCTAGGTTCCTCGCCATGACAGCGCTGGAGAAGAACCCCGCCCCCACGGGCAAGGGCGAGCCGCTCGTCGTGCTCGAGGGCGTCAACAAGTGGTTCGGCGACCTGCACGTGCTGCAGGACATCAACCTCACGGTGCACCGCGGCGAGGTAGTCGTGGTGATCGGCCCCTCCGGGTCCGGCAAGTCGACGCTGTGCCGCGCGATCAACCGGCTGGAGACGATCGAGAAGGGCACGATCACTCTCGACGGGCAGCCGCTGCCGCAGGAGGGCAAGGCGCTGGCCAAGCTTCGCGCCGAGGTCGGCATGGTCTTCCAGAGCTTCAACCTCTTCGCCCACAAGACGATCCTGGAGAACGTCACCCTGGGCCCGATCAAGGTGCGCGGCAAGAAGAAGGCCGACGCCGACAAGCGCGGTCTCGAGCTGCTCGAGCGCGTGGGCATCGCCCACCAGGCGGAGAAGTACCCCGCCCAGCTCTCCGGCGGGCAGCAGCAGCGCGTCGCCATCGCACGGGCGCTGGCGATGGACCCCAAGGTGATGCTCTTCGACGAGCCCACCTCGGCGCTGGACCCCGAGATGATCAAGGAGGTCCTCGACGTCATGGTCGACCTCGCCGAGCGCGGGATGACCATGGTCGTGGTCACCCACGAGATGGGCTTCGCTCGCACCGCCGCCGACCGCGTGATCTTCATGGCCGACGGCGCGATCGTCGAGGAGAACACCCCCGAGGAGTTCTTCACCAACCCGCGCTCGGATCGGGCCAAGGACTTCCTCGGCAAGATCCTCAAGCACTGACAGACCCTGCACCGACCAGCACTGACCATCAGCAACGGGGCCGACCGGCTCGGGACAGAAGGAGACACAGATGCGACTCATCAAGACGAAGGCGGTCCTGGCGGCCGCCGGGCTCGCCCTCTCCCTCGCGGCGTGCGGCGACGCCGGCGACGACGACGCGAGCGACACCCCCGAGGTGGAGGTCGCGGACAACGCCGCGGACGAGTTCGACGACGGCACCACGATGAAGGAGCTGGCCGAGGCCGGCAAGATCACCGTCGGCGTGAAGTACGACCAGCCCGGGCTCGGCTTCAAGGGCGCCACCGACGACATGCCGTCGGGCTTCGACATCGAGATCGCCAAGCTCCTGGTCGCCGACCTCGGCATCGACCCGACCGACACCAGCGCCGTGACCTGGAAGGAGACGATCTCGGACAACCGGGAGCCGTTCCTCGAGGCCGGCGAGGTCGACCTCGTGCTCGCGTCGTACTCCATCACCGACGAGCGCCGCACGGTCGTCGGTCAGACCGGGCCCTACATGATCACCGGCCAGCAACTGCTGGTGAAGAAGGGCAGCGACATCACGGGCGTCGAGGACATCGAGGGCATGGAGGTCTGCTCCGTGACCGGGTCCACCTCGCTGGAGAACGTCGAGGCCGAGGGCGCCAAGCCGCGCGGCTTCGACACCTACTCCGAGTGCCGCGACCAGGTGCTCAACGGCACCGTCGACGCGATGACGACCGACGGCTCGATCCTCCTTGGCTACGCAGCCCTCAACCCGGACGAGCTCGAGGTCGTCGGTGACGAGTTCTCCGAGGAGCGCATCGGAGTCGGCTACGCCAAGGGCGACACCGCCATGTGCGAGTGGATCAACGGCGTGCTCGAGGAGTCCTACGAGAACGGCAAGTGGGAGGCCGCCTGGGACGCGACGCTCGGCGAGTCCGGCGAGGAGGCCCCCGAGCCGCCGGCGCTGGACGAGTGCCAGTCCTGATCGAGGCTTGACCACGTGCTCCACGTGGGCGTGGGCCGGGCCGGATGCCCGGGCCACGCCCACGCCCCTGCTGAACGGAAGGCGGTGACCTGAGTGAACGACATCTTCTCGAACTTCGATCTGTACCTGAGGGCGTTCGGCATGGTCCTCGCCCTGTTCATCGTCTCCGGGATCGCCTCGCTGATCCTGGGCACGCTGCTGGCCGCCCTCCGGGTGGGGCCGGTCAAGGTGCTGGCCCGGGCGGCCGCGGTCTACGTGACCGTGGTGCGCAACACGCCGTTGCTGATGATCTTCATCTTCATGGCGATCGCGATGCCCAAGCTCGGCTACACCTTCAAGTCCGTCGAGGACATCACCGACGCGCTGACCCCCGGAGACTGGTACGTCTCCGGCTTCTTCTTCCGCTCGGCCCTCGCCCTGAGCCTGTACACGGCGGCCTTCGTCTGCGAGGCCTTCCGCTCGGGCATCAACTCCGTCCCGCTGGGCCAGGCCGAGGCGTCGCGCGCCATCGGGCTCACGTTCGCGGGCTCGATGCGGCACGTCGTGCTGCCCCAGGCGCTGCGCGCGGCGGTGCCGCCGCTGGCCAGCGTCCAGATCGCCCTGATCAAGAACACCTCCATCGCGGGTGTGTTCGGGATCCTGGAGGCCACGGCGCGGATGAAGTACTTCACCAATCGCAACGCCGACGAGCGGGAGGTGGTCTTCGTCATGTTCGCGGTGGGCTACATCGTCATCGTGGAGGTCGTCTCCTTCGCGGCCAACCGACTCGAGAAGCGATGGGCGGTGGCCGCGCGATGAGCAGCAGCGTCCTCTTCGATGCCCCCGGTCCCCGCACCAAGGTCCGGCACCGGCTCTACACCCTCGCGGGTGCCCTGCTGGTGCTCGGCGCCCTGGCGTTCGCCGCCAAGCGCTTCCACGACTACGGGCAGCTCGACTATGCCCTGTGGGAGCCGTTCGTGACTCCCAAGTTCGTCGAAGCCCTGCTCGTGGACGGGCTGATCAAGACGCTCCAGATGGCCGGTCTGTCGATCCTCTTCGCGGTCGTCTTCGGCGTGTTCTTCGGGATCGGGAAGCTCTCCGAGCACCGGTGGGTGCGCTGGCCGTGCTGGCTGGTCGTCGAGTTCTTCCGGGCCGTGCCGGTGCTGCTGCTGATGATCTTCCTGTTCTTCGCCTACGGGGTGGGCGAGAACGGAATCGGCGCCTACTGGTGCGTAGTGATCGCGCTGACGCTCTACAACGGCTCGGTGCTCGCCGAGATCTTCCGCGCCGGCGTGCTCGCCGTTCCCTCCGGGCAGGCCGAGGCCGCCTACGCCATCGGCATGCGCAAGTCCCAGGTGATGGGCATCGTGCTGATGCCGCAGGCCGTGAAGATCATGCTTCCCTCGATCATCAGCCAGTGCGTCGTGGCCCTCAAGGACACCAGCCTTGGATATGCGATCAGCGCGCCCGGCCTGACATTCGTCGGCAAGCAGATCTACGGCGAGTTCCCCGTCCAGGTGCAGTCGGCCATCGTCGTCACGGCCATCTACGTCGTGGTCAACCTAATCCTCACCGCCGTGGCGACCTGGGTGCAGAAGAAGTTCGTGGGCGAGAAGGAGCTGACGGTCCCGGGCGTCGGGAACACGGACGGTCGGGCCGTCTGAGCCGGTGGGCGCGTAGGGGGCTGCCGTTTGGTCCCCAACGGCGTGGAAAAGCCGCCATCGGCCGTCGTTCGTGACCAATCGAGACCTCCGCGAGGTGCTACCTTCAGCGACTGTGACCGAGAACACGTTCTACTCCCCCGCCCTGCCCGAGCTCGGCTTCTACGGGCTGGCCGGGCATAGCGCCACCCCGCGAGACCTGCTCGACGAGGTACGGCTGGCCGAGGAGCTCGGGCTCGGGTCGGTCTTCCTCTCCGAGCGGTTCAACACCAAGGAAGCGGCGACGCTCGCGGGCTCGGCCGGCGCGGTGAGCGAGCGGCTCGGCATCGCGACCGCCGCCACCAACCACAACACCCGCCATCCGCTCGTGACGGCGACGTTCGCCACCACGATGCACCGGCTCACCGGGGGCCGCTTCGCGCTGGGCGTGGGCCGCGGCTTCGACATGCTCTTCGACGTGATGGGGCTCCCCCGGGTCACCTCGGCCCAGATGGAGGACGCCATCGGGATCTGGCGGCGGCTGTGGCACGGCGAGGCTGTCGCCGGTCACGAGGGGCCGGCCGGCTCCTACCCCTACCTGAGCCAGGACTCAGCCTTCGACGAGGACATCCCGGTCCTGATGATGGCGATGGGCGGCAAGACCCTCGAGCTCGCCGGCCGGGTCGCCGACGGCGTCGTGCTGCACACCTACTTCACCGACGAGACGCTCGCGCGCTCGGTCGCGGCGATCCGCAGGGCCGCCGAGCAGGCCGGTCGCGACCCGCACGCCGTACGCATCTGGTCGGTGCTGGCCACCGTCGAGGACCACGTCTCCGAGGAGCGCCGGCTGCGCAAGACCGTCGGGCGGCTGGCGACCTACCTGCAGGGGTACGGCGACCTGCTGGTGCGCGTCAACGGGTGGGACCCCGCCGCGCTGCAGCGCTTCCGCGACGACCCGCTCGTGCAGGGCTATCCGGGGGCGTTCGACGCCATCGGGACCCCCGACGAGCTCTCCCACCTTGCCGAGGTCCTCCCCGCCGAGTGGCTGGCCGCGTCCGCAACCGGCTCCGCCGACCACTGCGCGAAGCGGGTCCAGGACCAGCTCGACGCGGGTGCGGACTCGGTGATCCTGCACGGGGCCACGCCGTCGGAGCTGGCGCCGGTGGTGAGCGCTTGGCGCGACGTACGGCCTGAGGGGCTCGACGTGCTGCCGGTCAATCCTGGGCACAGCCGGGGTCACGACCGGGCGGGGGCACAGCGATGAGCACCCCTGTCATCGCACAGCCGGTCGTCTCGGAGCCCTCCCAGCTCACCGCCTCCTGGCTCACTGGGGCGCTGCGCGCCGGTGGACACGCGGGCGCCCGCGTCGACCACGTGACCGTGGAGCGCGTCGGCTCCGGCCAGATGGCCTCCTGCTACGCCGTGCGGTTGGTCGGCGACGGGGTGCCGGCCCGACTGCTCGCCAAGCTGCCCAACCCGGATCCTGCCGCGCGACCGATGGCTGCCGGCGCCTATCGCAAGGAGGTGCAGTTCTATGCCGAGATCGCGCCGACGGTCGAGGTGCGCACGGCGCAGTGTCACTACGGCGCGATGGACGAGGAGTCCTCGTCGTTCACGCTGCTGCTGGAGGATCTGAGCCCCGCCGTCCAGGGCGACCAGGTCGCGGGCTGCACGCCGGAGCAGGCGCGCGCGGCCGCCGTGAACCTCGCGGGACTGCACGGCCCCCGCTGGTGCGACCCGAGCCTGCTGGACATCGACGGCTACCAGCTCAGCGAGCCGGAGGACGCCGAGCTGCTGGCCGGCCTGGCCCCGGACGCGCTGCACCGCTTCCTTGACGCGCTCGGCGACCGGCTCGACGAGAACGACCGGCAGACGCTGGCGGACACGATGGACGTGATCGCCGCCTGGTCGCTGGGTCGGACCGAGCGGTTCGGGCTGGTACACGGGGACTACCGACTCGACAACATGCTCTACTCCCCCACGTCCGGAGAGGTCACCGCCGTCGACTGGCAGACGCTCAGCCTGGGGCTGCCGGCCCGCGACCTCGCGTTCTTCGTCGGGACCGGGCTGTCCATCGACGACCGCCGTCGCCACGAGCACGACCTGGTCGCGGCCTACCACGCCGCGCTCACGTCGTACGGCGTCGAGGGCCACTCGCTCGACGAGTGCTGGGACGACTATCGCTTCTCGATGCTGCAGGGGCCGCTGATCAGCGTCTTCGGCTGTGCCTACGGGACGCGTACGGCGCGCGGCGACGACATGTTCGTGACGATGGTGCAGCGCTCGTGCGCCGCCGTACGGGACCTGGGGACGCTGGATCTGGTCTGACGGAGCGTCGCCGATTGGGCAGAGACTGCATGCTCCGGCGCGATTTCGATGCCGTTGGGGACCAAACGGCAGCCCTGGCGCCCACCCCGCTCTGGGAGGATGCACGGTGTGACCACACCCAGGACCCGCAGCCGGATGACGAGTGTCGAGCGCCGGGCGCAGCTGCTCGAGGTGGCGCGCTCGTTGTTCGCGGAGCGCGGGTTCGACGGGACGTCGATCGAGGAGATCGCCGCTCGGGCGGGGGTGTCCAAGCCGGTGGTCTACGAGCACTTCGGGGGCAAGGAGGGCGTCTATGCCGTCGTCGTCGACCGCGAGGTCACGCACCTGCTGACGGTCATGCAGGCCGCGCTGACCGGAGGTCCGCGTCGGATATTGGAGGGCGCGACGATGGCGCTGCTCGACTACATCGAGGCCTCGCCCGACGGCTTCCGGATCATCACCCGCGACAGCCCGATCGGGTCGTCGACGTTCCAGACGATCATCGGCGACGTCATCGGCCAGGTCGAGGGGATCCTGGTCGACGAGTTCGCGCGGCTCGGGCTCGACGCGGCGATGGCGCCGATGCATGCCCGGATGCTCGTCGGCATGGTCGCCTCCACCGGTCAGTGGTGGCTCGACCACCGCTCCCCCGACAAGCGCGAGGTCGCCGCCCATCTGGTCAACCTGGCCTGGAACGGGCTCTCGGCGCTGGAGGCGGAGCCGCGCCCGCTGCGCCTGGCCTGATCCGTCCCCCTCGAGTCAGGACGCGGCCAGCACCTCGACCCGGTTGCCGTGGCCGTCGAAGGCATGGAGCCGCTCGTAGCCCTCGAAGTCGTGCCGCTGCGACCAGTCGACCTCGGAGCCGAGCGCAGCCAGTCGCACGCCCAGCGCCTCGAGCACTCCGACGTCGTCGACGACGAGCGCCGGGTGTGCTTTGCGGGCGGGCGCGAACGGATCCTCCACGCCGACGTGGATCTCGGCGGCGACGGCCCCGCTCGCGTCGTACGCCCGGAACCACGCGCCGCCGCGCGCGGCCAGCTCGGCGGGCTTGTCGACCTCGCTCATCCCGAGGCCCTCGCCATAGAACCGGCGCGCGGCCGGCTCACCGCCGGGCGGGCAGGCGACCTGGACGTGGTGGAGCCTCATGCCGCGTCTCCCTCCTGCGGCACGGCCGCCTGGGCGACCACGAAGACCCGCCGGAACGGCAGCACCACCCCGTGCTCGCGAGGCGGGTACGCCGCACGGAGGCGTCGCTTGAACTCGGTCTCGAAGTCCGTGCGCACCTCGTCGGGCAGCGCCTGCAGCGTCGGACGCGCCCCGGTGCCCGACACCCACGCGAACACCGGGTCCTCCCCGGTCAGCACGTGCATGTAGGTGGTCTCCCAGGCGTCCACCCGGCAGCCGAGGCCGGCCAGCGCCTGGAGATAGGTGGCTGCGTCGTGCGCGTCGGGGGTCGCGACCCCCGCGGTGTGGGAGGCGAACCGCGGCTCCGCGGCAAGGTCGCGGCGGATCGTGTGACTGGGCTCGTCGAAGTTGCCCGGCACCTGGAAGGCCAGCCAGCCACCGGGGGTGACCCGGCGCACCAGGGCGGGCAGCAGGTCGAGGTGGCCGGGCACCCACTGCAGGGTCGCGTTGGAGACCAGCACGTCGACGAGGGGTCCGGGCTCGCCGAGCCAGTCGCGGAGATCGGCCACCTCGAACCCGATCTCGCCGGACCCGATCTCGCCGGACCCGATCTCGCCGGACCCGATCTCTCCGGAGCCGACCTCGGCGGCGTCGTCCTGCGCCATGTCCCACCGGGCTCGCTCGATCATCTCCGTCGAGCTGTCGATCCCCCGCACCCGGGCCTGCGGCCAGCGCTCGGCGAGCAGCCGGGTCAGGTTGCCGGGCCCGCAGCCGAGGTCGACGACGCTCGCCGGGTCCTCGGGGACGACCCGCTGGACCAGCTCCACGAAGGGGCGCCTGCGCTCGTCGGCGTAGGCGAGGTAGTGCTCCGGGTCCCAGCTATGCATGAGCGCCTCCAAAGTCTCTTGACGTCAAGACAGTCTGGATCTGATTTATCTCGATGTCAAGATTCTCGATCGAGGGCGCTAGCATGGCGGCATGCGTGACGAGGTGGACGAGCTCGTCGAGGCGTGGGCGCGCGAGCGCGGCGACCTCGACCTGGGTCCGGTGGAGGTCTTCAGCCGGATCAGCCGTCTCGCGCGCCAGCTCGAGCTCGCCCGTCGCGCGGCGTTCAGCGCCCAGGCGATCGAGCTGTGGGAGTTCGACGTGCTCGCCGCCCTGCGCCGCGCGGGCACGCCCTACGAGCTCTCCCCCGGCCGGCTGCTGCGCGAGACGCTGGTGACCAGCGGCACGATGACCAACCGCGTCGATCGTCTGGCCGCCCGCGGCCTCGTCGAGCGGCTGCCCGACCCCCGGGACCGCCGAGGCGTGCTGGTCCGACTCACCGCCGAGGGCAAGACCCGCGTCGACGCCGCCTTCGAGGCCCTGGTCGCCGCCGAGCGCGACCTGCTCGCCGTACTCCCCGTCGCCCAGCGCCGGCAGCTGGCCGACAGCCTGCGCGGCCTGCTGTCGTCCTTCAGCTGAGGCTGCTGTGGCCGGTGTGGTGTCGGTTTCCCCGGTCGGCCGGGGAACGCTGAACTTGTCGGCCGAAACTTCGCCCGACAACATCAGGTTTCCCCGGTCGACCGGGGAAACCTGACACCGCCCACCGCTCAGTCCAGCAGCTCCGACACCTCGAGCCACTCGAGCTCGACGCCGGCGCGAGCCGAGGCCAGCTCGCCCAGCTCGGCGCTCAGCTTGGCCATCCGCTCGTAGTCACCGGAGTGCTGGGCGAGCTCGGCGTTGATCTCTGCCTCGCGGGCGGTGATCTTGGCCAGCTGCTTGTCCAGGCGCGCCACGGTCTTGCGGGCCGCGCGCTCCTCGGCGCTGCCCGGCTTGGCCTTCTTCGACGCCGGCCCGGCAGCGGACGACGTCGAGCCCGAGGACGAGGAGGGCGACGGTGCGGCGGCAGCTGCAGCCAGCGCGGCGTCCTCCGCGGCGAGGTCGGCGGCGCGCCGCTCGAGGTATTCGTCGACGCCGCGCGGCAGCATGGCGATCTGCCCGTCGCCGAGCAGCGCCCAGGTCGAGTCGGTGACCCGCTCCAGGAAGTAGCGGTCGTGCGAGACCACGATCAGCGTGCCGGGCCAGCCGTCGAGGAAGTCCTCGAGGACGTTGAGAGTATCGATGTCGAGGTCGTTGGTGGGCTCGTCGAGCAGCAGCACGTTGGGCTCGAGCAGGAGCAGCCGCAGCAGCTGGAAGCGGCGGCGCTCTCCACCGGAGAGGTCCCCGATCCGCGCGGTCAGCCGGTCGCCGGTGAAGCCGAACCGCTCCAGCAGCGACATCGCGGTGATCTCGCCGTCGGCGGTCTTGGTGACCCGCTTGATCCGCTCGACCGAGGGCAGCACGCGCTCGGTCGGGTCGAGGTCGTCGAGCTGCTGGGTGAGGTGCTGCAGCGAGACGGTCTTGCCGGTCTTGACCCGACCGGACGTCGGCTCGAGCAGTCCGCCGATCAGGGAGAGCACCGACGTCTTGCCGGCGCCGTTCACACCGACGATGCCGACCCGGTCGCCCGGGCCGAGCCGCCAGGTGGCGTGGCTCAGGAGCTTGCGCTCGCCGCGGACCAGGTCGACGTCCTCGATGTCGATGACGTCCTTGCCGAGCCGCTGGGTGGCGAACTTCTGCAGCTCGAGGCGGTCGCGCGGCGGCGGCACGTCCTCGATCAGCGCGTTGGCGGCCTCGATGCGGAACTTCGGCTTCGCGGTCCGCGCCGGGGCGCCGCGGCGCAGCCACGCCAGCTCCTTCTTGGCGAGGTTCTGCCGGCGCGCCTCGGAGGCCGAGGCCTGCCGGGTGCGCTCCGCCTTGGCCAGGACGTAGGCCGCATAGCCGCCCTCGTAGGCGTCGACGACCCCGTCGTGCACCTCCCACGTCCACTGGCAGACCTCGTCGAGGAACCACCGGTCGTGGGTCACCACGACCATCGCCGAGGATCGGTTCACCAGGTGCTGGGCCAGCCAGGCGACGGCCTCGACGTCCAGGTGGTTGGTCGGCTCGTCGAGGATGATCAGGTCATGGTCGCCGAGCAGCAGGGCGGCCAGCGAGCAGCGCCGTCGCTCGCCACCGGAGAGACCGAGGACCGGACGGTCCAGCGCGACGCCGGCCAGCAGCACCTCGACGACCTCGCGCATGGCGTAGTCGGCCGCCCACTCGTGGTCGTCACGCCCACCGAGGACCGCCTCACGGACCGTGTGGGTGTCGACCAGCTCGTCGCCCTGGTGCAGATAGCCGATGTGCAGTCCACGCGACTGCGAGACCCGGCCGGTGTCGGGCTCCTCGATCCCGCTCATCACCTCCAGCAGCGTGGTCTTGCCGTCGCCGTTGCGGCCGACGATGCCGATCCGCTCCCCGGCGGCGATGCCGAGGGAGACGTCGGTGAGCAGCGGACGGATGCCGTAGGACTTCGAGACCTTCTCGAGGTTCAGCAGGTTGGACATCAGGAGTACCTCACGAGGTGTGCGCCGGCGACAGGGCCGTTGGCGACGAGTACGACGGGTGAACCGGTCTCCAGGACACCCGCGACCTCGCGGGCGTGCTGGCCGGATGAGCAGAGGAAGACGACGGTCGGACCGGATCCGGAGACCATGCCCCGCAGGGCACCGGCCTCCTCTCCGCGTGCGATCAGCTCACCCAGGTCGGGGCGCAGATCGATCGCGGGAGCCTGCAGGTCGTTGTGGAGCGTGGTGGCCAGCAGGCCCGCGTCCCCCGAGCCGAGGGCGTCCAGCAGTGCCCGGGCGGGAGCCGGCTCGGGGCTCGCGTCGGGGAACAGCCGGTCGTAGTGCCGGTAGACCTCCGGCGTCGAGAGGCCGGCGCTCGAGGGGACGATCACCCACCACCATGGGCCCTCGTCGGTCAGCGGGTCGACGACCTCCCCGCGCCCGGTGCCCAGCGCGGTGCCCCCGACCAGCGCGAACGGCACGTCGCTGCCGAGGTCGGCCGCCATCCGCAGCAGTGCGTCGTCGGGGGTGTTGAGGTCCCACAGCCGGTCCAGCGCGACCAGCGCCGCTGCGGCGTCGGCCGATCCGCCGGCCATCCCGCCCGCGACGGGGATCGCCTTGGTGACGCTCAGCGCGGCGTGCGGCTCGATGCCGTGGTGGGCGGCCAGCATCCGGGCGGCCCTGATCGCGATGTTGGCCCCGTCGAGCGGCACCGCGCCGGCATCGACGTACGGCGCGGGGTCGACGTCGATGCGCAGGCCCTGGCCGCTGGCGGCGGTCAGGTCGTCGTGCAGGCCGATCGCCTGATAGACGGTGACGAGCGGGTGGAACCCGTCGGGCCGCGGCGCGCCGACCCCCAGGTGCAGGTTGATCTTGGCGGGGGCTCGGACGGTGACAGGGACAGGCGCGAAGACCGCCGCGGTCACCGGGCGACCTCTCCGGCGGGCTGGTCCGAGGCTTGTCCCCCCGCGGCTTGGGCCAGCGTCAGCCCCTCGGCGATCCGGGCGAACTCGACCACGCCGATCTGCTCGCCACGGGTGTTGGGGTCGATGCCCGCGGAGGCCAGCGCGGCCCCGGCGATCTCGGCCGAGCCGGCCAGCCCGCGCAGGGCCGCGCGCAGCGTCTTGCGGCGCTGGGCGAAGGCGGCGTCCACGACGGCGAAGACCTGCTCGCGCGTCGCGGTGGTCACCGGTGGCTCGCGCCGGGTCCAGGCCACCAGGCCGGAGTCGACGTTGGGGGCGGGCCAGAACACGTTGCGCCCGACCGAGCCGGCGCGGCGCACCTCGGCGTACCAGGCGGCCTTCACCGACGGCACGCCGTACACCTTGGAGCCGGGGCCCGCGGCAAGCCGGTCGGCGACCTCGGCCTGCACCATCACCAGACCGCGCTCGAGCGAGGGCAGCAGCGCCAGCATGTGCAGCAGCACCGGCACCGAGACGTTGTAGGGCAGGTTGGCCACCAGTGCCGTGGGCGCCGGGCCGGGGATCTCGGTGACGCGCAGGGCGTCGGCGTGGACGACCTCGAACGCGCCCGCGTGGTCGGGGGCATAGGCGGCGATCGTGGACGGCAGCTCGTCGGCGAGCCTCTCGTCGAGCTCGACGGCGACGACACGCCGGGCGACCGCCAGCAGGGCCAGGGTCAGCGAGCCGAGCCCGGGGCCGATCTCGATGACGACGTCGTCGGGGGTGATCCCGGAGTCGCGCACGATGCGGCGCACGGTGTTGGCGTCGATGACGAAGTTCTGCCCACGCTGCTTGGTCGGGCGTACGTCGAGGCGCGCGGCCAGCGAACGCACGTCCGCCGGGCCGAGGAGTCTCGGCCCGGCGGAGGTGGAGTCGGCCGGTGGGCCCTGGTCAGGCATTCGACCAGCGTAGTCGTCGCTGCGTAGCGTCAGCGGGGCAGACCCAGCTGGGACGAGCAGTGCGGCCAGGCGCCGTAGCCACCGGAGGCGTCGCGCAGCTTGGTCGCGATGGCGATCTGCGTCTCGCGGCTGTGGTTGCTGGGCAGCCCGGTGCCGCCGTAGGCCTGCCACGTCGACAGTGAGAACTGCAGGCCGCCGTAGTAGCCGTTGCCGGTGTTGATGGCCCAGTTGCCGCCCGACTCGCACTGCGCCAGGGAGTCCCAGACGCTGTTGCCGGAGGCGTAGTTGGCCGTCGGAGCCGCGGCCTCGGGGCGCTCCTTGGTGCCGACGCGGACGATCTCGTCGACCGGGCCACGCTGGACGCTCGAGCGCACGACCTCGGTCTTGACGAGCTCGCCGTTGCGGAAGGTCTGCTGGTAGGTCACGTCGCGCACACCGGGGACGCCCTCGCGCTGCACCTCGTCCTCGTCCTCGAACATGGAGGAGTCGGACTTCTCGACGGTCTTGAAGTCGATGCGCTCGTCGTCGACGCGCTTGGTGACGACCTTGATCCGGGTGACGACGATCTTGTCGCCGTCCGCGACCTCGGCGGTGAGCGCCGGCTTGACCCGGTCGTCCTCGTCGTGGCGGACGTCGAGCTCGGACAGCGCCTCCTCGACTGTCAGGGCGTTGACCTTGTCGGCCTTGACCTTCTTGCCCGCGACCGTGACCTGCAGGTCCTTGGCCGTGACGATGTCGAGGGCGAGGCCCTCGCGGCTGATGTCGGCGCTGCGGCTCACGGACAGGTCGGCGTCGCCGAAGCGACGCCCGACCTCGGCGAGCGCGCCCTCCACGTCGGTGGAGTTGACCCAGTGGGTCTGCGTCTTGCCGTCGATGCTCAGCTCCAGCGGGCGACCGAAGCGGACCGTGATCCGGTCTCCGTCGTCGACCTTGTCCGAGGTCTCGGGTACGACGATGTCGTGCTCACCGACCTCGATGCCCTCGGACTCCAGCACCTCGCCGACGGTCCCGCCCATGGCGGTGACGCTGCGGGTCTCTCCGTCGAGGGAGAGGGTGACCTCCTTGGCGAGGAGGGTGTAGCCGACCGTGCTGCCGGCCACGGCCAGCACCATCAGGGTCGCGAGCGTCACCAGGACGCTCTTCTTCCGACCCAGGCGGGCCAGCTTGCTAGTCAGCGTGCTCTGCACGATTCTCCGAACGTCGTACTGTCCGGTCCTCGGGTGCCGAAGCGGCCGCGCACACGTCACCGATGGCGCTGGTGGAGTGGAGCTGCGTGCGTGGATCTCGCGGCCTGGACGCCAGGGGAAGACGTCCGCTTCGCCCGCTTCGCTGCGGACGGCTGCCCGGTGGGGGCCGCGCAATGCTCCGGTCGGGGGCTCCCGATTCCGGCTGTCAGTCCCACGACACTAACGGCGACGCGGCCCATATCAAACTCTTCCGACGTCTTCTCCACAGGGTCGTGACGGGACTCACGCCCCGCCCCGCCCCCGGCTCCTGCCCCTGTCTCTGCTACCAGGGACCGCCGAAGACGGTGGTCGTGGTCGCATCGACGGCCGCGCACAGCTCCTCCAGGTCTTCGCCGCGCGTCTCGGCCATCACCCGCATCGTGAGCGGGACGAGGTACGACGCGTTGGGGCGGCCGCGATACGGGTGGGGCGTGAGGTACGGCGCGTCGGTCTCGACGAGGATCCGGTCCCGCGGAGCGACGACCAGGGCGTCGCGCAGCGGCTGGGCGTTCTTAAACGTGACCGTCCCCGAGAAGCTCAGGTGCGCGCCGCGGTCCAGGCAGGCGCGGGCGAAGTCGGCGTCGCCGGAGAAGCAGTGCATCACCCAGCGCTCCGGGGCGCCCTCGCTGTCGATGACCTCGAGCACCTCGGCGTGGGAGTCGCGGTCGTGGATGACCAGGGTCTTGTCGAGCCGCTTGGCCAGGTCGATGTGGCGCCGGAAGCTCTCGACCTGCGCCGCCCGACCGTCCTCGCCCGTGCGGAAGTGGTCGAGCCCGGTCTCGCCGACCGCACGCACCTTGTCGTGGGCGCCCGCGAGTCGCTCGATCTCGTCGAGGGCCTCGTCCAGCCGCCCCTCGGCAGCCAGCTTCGGCGCCTCGTTGGGGTGCAGCGCGACGCCCGCCACCAGCGCGTCGTACCGCTGGGCCGCCTCGACCGCCCACCGGGCGCCCGGCAGGTCACAGCCGATCTGCACGATCCGAGTCACGTTGACCTCGGCCGCGGCGGCCAGGGCCTCGTCGGTGCCCAGCCAGTGATCGCCCTCCTCGCCGGGGCCGTAGGCAATGTCGAGGTGGCAGTGATTGTCGACGACCGGGTGCGGCAGCGGCTCGGGGGCCGGCGGGCGGGTCCGGTCGCGTCGGCTGCCCTGCTCGGTGGTCGCCGCGCGGGCTCGGGTGGGCTGCCCTGTTCGGTGCTCGGTCACGCCGTCGAGGCTAGCCCGCGGCCCGGTCGCTGACGGAGGCGATCCGCTCCAGCACGATCGGGGCCAGCAGCTCGGGGGCCTGCGAGGGGATCCAGTGGGAGACGCCCTCGAGCACGCGCAGCTCGTAGGGCGCGTTCACGCACGCCTCGGTCAGCTCCGCGCCCTTGCGGGACAGGGCCACGTCGCCGTCGCTCCAGACGTGGGTCGTCGGCACCGTCACCGCGCGGCGCAGGACCGACGAGCGGGCCAGGCCGAACGGGAGCGCGCGGTACCACGCCAGACCGCCCGGCAGCGCGCCGTACTCCAGGATCTCGCGGCGGAAGCGCGCCACCCCCTCCTCGTCCTTGCCCGAGGAGCGCAGCGCGTCCTCCAGGCGACCGGGGCTCGCCTTGGCGAGCGCCTCGGGCAGGAACGGGGTCTGGAAGAGGCCCATGTACCACGAGCGCAGCGCCTGGTTGGAGCGCACCATCGAGCCCAGGAAGGCCGCGGGATGCGGCACGGAGACGCTCACCAGGGAGCGGCACAGCTCGGGCCGGGTGGCCGCGACGCCCCACGCGACCATCGCGCCCCAGTCGTGTCCGACGAGGTGGACGCGCTCGGTGCCGGTGAGCAGCCGGATCTCGTCGATCAGGGCCTCGACGTCGGCGATCAGGTTGCTCAGCCGGTACGCCGCGCGGCCGCGCGGGCGCGCACCCGGGGAGTAGCCGCGCTGGTCGGGGGCGAAGGTGCGGACGCCGGCCGCGTTGAGAGCCGCCGACACCTGCGTCCACGAGGAGGCGCGCTCAGGGAAGCCGTGCAGCAGGACGGCGACCTCGTCGGTGTCGCGCCCGTCCGCCGTCCGGACCGGGCCGGAGTCGGTGACGTCGAAGGTCAGGCCGTCGCGGGTGTACGTCGTGAGTCGGTCGCTGATGGGCATCGGAGTCCTCTTCTGACGGGTGGCCCGAATCTTCTGACGGGTCACGCGAATCTTCTGACGGGTCAGGGCTTGGTGTGGACGTGGTTGTAGACCTCGCGCTTGGGCACGCCCGCGCGCTTGGCCACCTCGACGATGGCGTCCTTGCGGGTGGTACCCATCTCCTCCAGCTCTGCCACGGCCGCGCGCAGGCTGTCGGGGTCGGAGTCGAGGTCGGGGCCGCCGTCGGCGCCGTGCACGACGATCGTGACCTCGCCCCGCACGCCCTCCGCGGCCCAGGCGACCAGATCGGCGAGCGGGCCGCGACGCACCTCCTCGTGGGTCTTGGTGAGCTCGCGGCACACCGCCGCGGGGCGGTCGTCGCCGAAGGCGTCGCGCATCGCGGTGAGCGCGGCCTCGGTGCGGTGCGGTGCCTCGAAGAAGACCATCGTCCGCTCCTCGGCGGCCAGCACGGCGAGTCGGCGGCCCCGCTCCCCCGCCTTGCGAGGCAGGAACCCCTCGAAGCAGAACCGGTCGACCGGAAGACCCGAGACCGCCAGCGCGGTGAGCACGGCCGAGGGCCCCGGCACCGAGGTGACCGTGACGTCGTGCTCGACGGCAGCGGCGACGAGGCGATAGCCGGGATCGGAGACACTGGGCATCCCCGCGTCGGTGACCAGCAGCACCCGCTTGCCCTCGAGCAGCGCCTCCACCAGCACCGGGGTGCGCGCGGCCTCGTTGCCCTCGAAGTAGGACACGATCCGCCCGGTCACGCTCACGCCCAGCTCGGAGGTGAGCCGCTTGAGCCGCCGGGTGTCCTCGGCGGCGACGACGTCGGCGGTCGCCAGCTCGTGGGCCAGACGCGCCGGCGCGTCCTCGACCCGGCCGATCGGGGTGCCCGCCAGGACGAGGATCCCCGCCCGTTCCGGGGCCGCGTCGGAGCGAGCGGGCGCGTCTGCAGTCATGTGCCGATCATGGCAGGCTCACTCAGTAGAGTTCGTCCCCGTGACGACGACCGGCCTCTCCCGCACCGCCGCCGGCGACGTCGTACCCACCGCGCAGGAGCGGGCGACCGCGCGGCTGCGGGCCCTCGGCGGCGGCCGGGATCGGCTGATCGGCTGGGTCGCGGCGCTCGGAGCGGGGCTGCTGGCGCTGTTCCTGCGGATGTGGCGTCTCGACACCCCGCACCAGTTCTCCTTCGACGAGACCTACTACGCCAAGGACGCCTGGTCGCTGCTGAAGCACGGCTACGTCCGCGAGTATGCCGACAAGGCCGACGAGGCGATCCTGGCCGGCGAGACCGGCGGGCAGTGGCTCGAGGATCCGTCGATGATCGTCCACCCCGAGGTCGGCAAGTGGCTGATCGCGCTCGGCGAGAAGGCCTTCGGCATGGAGCCCTTCGGCTGGCGGATCGCCTCCGCCGTCGTGGGCGCGCTGATGGTCGTGGTGATGGTGCGCCTGGCGCGTCGCCTCACCGGCTCGACCGCCCTCGGGCTGGTTGCCGGACTGCTGCTGTGCTTCGACGGTCTGCACCTGGTGCTCTCCCGGCTGGCGCTGCTCGACATCTTCCTGGCGTTCTTCCTGCTCTGCGCCGTGCACTGCCTGGTGGCCGACCGCGACGCCTCGCGCGCCCGGCTGGCGCGGCTCGTCCCGGAGCGCTCCGGGGGCCAGGTGACCGGCGGCCAGGTCACCGGCGGCTGGGGACCCGTGCGGGCGATGCTCTGGCGCCCGTGGCTGGTCGCCGGCGGGGTCTGCTTCGGGCTGGCGGTGGGCACCAAGTGGACCGCGCTCTTCCCGATGGCGGCGTTCGGTCTGCTGGTCTGGCTGTGGAGCGCGGGGGCGCGCCGCTCCTTCGGCGTCCGGCTGCCGGTCCTGCGCTCGGCGCTGGTCGACGGCGTGCCGGCCTTCCTCCAGCTGGTCGGGGTCGCGTTCGTCGTCTACGTCGCCACCTGGACCGGGTGGCTGATCAACGCCCACGAATACGAGCAGGCGCTCTCGGACACCCAGTACACGACGTACGAGGGCGGCGAGCAGTGGGCCACCGCCACCGAGCCGGACGCCGAGGGCCTCGGCGAGGTCACCCAGTCGCTGCGCTCGCTGGCCTCCTACCACCGCGACGTCTTCGTCTTCCACACCCAGTTCCTCGACGACAGCGAGCACACCTACGCCTCCTCCCCGTGGGGCTGGCTGCTGCTCAACCGTCCCGTCGGGGTCGACGCCCAGCTCGACATCCAGCCCGGCGACCAGGGCTGCGACGCCCCCACGGGCAGCGACTGCCTGCGCCAGGTGCTGCTGCTGGGCACGCCCGTGCTGTGGTGGGGCGGCGCGCTGGCGCTGATCTTCTCCGCGGTCGTGTGGGTGGGGCAGCGCGACTGGCGCTTCGGGCTGTGCGTGGTCGGCACGCTCTCCACGTGGCTGCCCTGGGTCCCCAACGCGGACCGGCCGATCTTCCTCTTCTATGCGATCGCCTCGCTGCCGTTCCTCGTGCTCGCGCTGACGCTCACGATGGGCAGGCTCGTCGGCTCCCGGCCGGTGGGTCACGACGGCCCCACGCCACGGCGTACGGCGGGAGTCGTGGCCGCGGGATCGTTCTTCATGCTGGTGCTGGTCAACTTCGCCTGGTTCTGGCCGATCTGGACCGACGAGCTGATCACGCACTCCGAGTGGATCGACCGGATCTGGTTCAAGCGATGGATCTGAGGATCGGCCGCTCGACCGTCGCCCTGCTCTGCGCCTCCTTCATCCTGGCAGCCGCAGCCGGTCTCTCGCTTCTGATGGCGCCGGACTCGACCGTCACCGGCAAGGTGACCGGCTTCGGGTTCACCGGCGACGGCAGGTGCTATCCCACCGTCGAGTACGTCGTCGACGGCGAGACCTATCGGACGACCCCGCGCAAGCACGAGCGCTGGTGCGTCTACGACCCGGCCGATGCGGCGAAGACGCCGCAGGTCTACGTCTCGTCCGGCTCCCCGGAGGACGGCCGGCTCAGCAAGTACGGCGAGGCCCCGAAGTGGCTCGCGGTGGGCGCCCTGGCGGCGTTCTTCGCGGGAGTGCTCGCCGCGGCGACCCAGATCCAGAACGGCCGGCTCCAGAACGCCCGGTCGCTAGGCTCGACGGGGTGACTGCCTCCACGACGGACCGCACCCGACAGATCACCGTGACCGTGGCCGAGATCCTCTGCCTCTACGGGACGCTCGTCGGTGTCGGCGTGCTCGGCACGCCCGTCGCCGAGGCGTCCGGCGGGGCCCTCGACTCCGACTCGACGCTGCTGGCCCCGGCCGGTCCGGCGTTCTCGATCTGGTCGGTCATCTATGCCGGGCTCGCCGCCTACACGATCTGGCAGTGGCTCCCCGGACGCCGCGAGGACCCCCGCCTGCGCGCCACCGGATGGCTGGCCGCCGCGTCGATGGTCCTCAACGCCGGCTGGCTGCTGGTCACCCAGCAGGGCTGGGTCTGGGTCAGCGTCGGGGTGATCGTGGCACTGGTGGTGACGCTGGGGGTGCTGGTCCAGCGACTGGTGCAGCAACCCGCCCAGGGCACCGCGGAGAAGGTGGTCGTGGACGGGACCTTCGGGCTCTACCTGGGCTGGGTGTGCGTGGCGACCTGCGCCAACGTGGCCGCGGCGTTCGTCGGCGACGGGGTGGACCCGATGCCGGCGGGCGGGGAGGCCGCAGCGGTGGTCGTGCTGGCGGTCGTCGCCGCTCTGAGCGTGGGTCTGGCGCTGCGGCTCGGTGGCCGCTGGTCGGTCGCCGTCGCGATCGCGTGGGGCCTGGCCTGGATCGCCGTCGGACGCCTCGGCGAGGAGCCGGAGTCGACGGCGACCGCCGTCGCGGCCGTGGTCGCCGCGGTCGTGGCGCTCGGCGCCGCCGTCGTGGTCCGTGGCTCGCACGCCCGATCGGGGGCGCGCGCATGAGCGGCTTCCGCCCCGGCTGGGACGCCTTCCCCGCCGCCTTGCTCGACTTCTGGACTGAGCGGCACCTGTGCACGCTCACCACGCTGCGCACCGACGGCACCCCGCACGTCGTACCGGTCGGGGTGGCGCTCGACCACGAGCAGCAGTGCGCCTGGGTGATCACCTCGGGCGCCTCGCACAAGGCGCGCCACGTGCGCGCGGCGCCCGAGGGACGCGCGCTGGTCGCGGCGTGCCAGGTCGACGGACGGCGGTGGTCGACGCTCGAGGGCACGGCCGAGCTGCGCGAGGACGCGGAGTCGGTGCGGCGGGCCGAGGAGGTCTACGCCGGTCGCTACAAGGTGCCGCGCGTCAACCCGCAGCGCGTGGCGCTGCGGGTCGACGTCGCACGGTTCCTGGCCTCAGCGGCGCTGCTGGGCTGAGGCCGCCGGCCCCGGTGGATGGGGCTCAGCAATGGAGGGGGCTCAGCGATGGAGCGGGCGGGGCAGGCTCTTGTTGGCCACCCGGTTCTCCGAGTCGATCATCCAGGCGAGCTGCTCGAGGCGCTCGAGGATCGTGTGCAGGATGTCGGCCGTCGTCGGGTCCTCGGCGTCCACGTCGTCGTGGATGCGGCGCGCGGTGCCGCACACGGCGTAGAGCGCGGCGGTGATCAGGTCGACGCACTCGGCGGTGTTGACCTCGCCGGCCGGGAACTGCGCGAGGCTGCTCTGCTCGGCGACGGACTGCGCGCGGCCGTCGGGGGTGATGTAGATGGCGCGCATCCGCTCGGCCACCTGGTCGGAGAACTCGCGGGCCGCGTCGACGACCTCGTCGAGCTGCAGGTGGAGGTCACGGAAGTTCAGACCGACGACGTTCCAGTGAGCCTGCTTGCCCTGCAGGTGCAGGTCGACCAGGTCCACGTGGAGCTGCTGCAGGTGCGAGGCCAGCTGCTCGGAGGCCTGGAACGGCGGGCGGGCGACGTGCTGGGTGGTGGTGCTCTCGATGGTCTCGCTCATGGTTCTTCTCCTCCTGTAGACGCTTCGACCACCATGACAGCTTTTCTGGAATGATTCCAGTAAGGCTTGCCTCAGACGGTGACCACGCCGCTCAGGCCACCGCGCTCGAGCAGCTCGCGAGCGTGGGCGAGGAGCTCCGGCGTCGCCTCGGGGATGCCTTGGTGCTCGGGCCGGACGCCGTGCTGGCGGAAGCCGATCACCACCACCCGCAGCGCAGGGTCGAGGGCAGCGAGCCAGTCGGCGGTGCGCGCCAGCTGCTCGTCGCTGTCGTTGAAGCCCGGCACCAGCAGCAGCCGCACCTCGTGCAGCCGCTCGTGGGCGTGCAGGTGGCGGATCGACTCGAGCACCAGCTCGTTGCTGCGCCCGGTGAGTCGCAGGTGCACCTCGGGGTCGAGCGCCTTGAGGTCGATCATCGCGCCGTCGATCACCGGCAGCAGCCGGTCCCACACGTTGCGCACGGCGAAGCCGTTGGAGTCGACGAAGGTGGTCAGCCGCTTGAGCTGCGGATCGGCGCGTATGGCGCTGAAGAGCTCGCGGACGAAGGGGTACTGCGTGGTGACCTCGCCGCCCGAGACGGTGACGCCGGCCAGGTAGGGCTCGGCGACGCGGATCTCCGCGACCAGTTCTTCGACGCTCGCCTGCCGGGCCGTCGGGCAGCGGCGTGGGATCGTCTCGGGGTTGTGGCACGCGATGCAGTCGAACGAGCAGCCCTGCACGAAGACGACGTACCGGTTCCCCGGACCGTCGACCCAGGAGAACGGGATGACGTCCGCGAGCCGGCCGATCATGGTCACCTGACGTCGAGCTCCCGGGCGATGACCCGCTTCGGGGTGCGGTGGTGCCCGTGGGAGGCCTCGACGGCGCCCGCTCCGAGGAACGTGCTGTCGTGCCGGGCCCCCTGGTCGATCTTGGCCAGGTCGGACTTGCGCACGAGGTAGCCGGTGATCCGGATGAAGTCGTTGCTGTCGAGGTTGAAGGTCATGTCGCGCATGCCGGTGCGGAAGGCACCGCGGATCACGTCGACCACCGCGTCGGGGTTGCGCCGGGCGGTCTCGTCGAAGGCCAGGATGTCGCTGACGCCCGACGGGAAGAGCCGGTGGTTGGGGGTGACGGTCTGCAGGTGGCGCAGCAGGCCGGGCTCGTCGCCGATCGGGATCCGGCTGCCCGCGGTCACGTCGTGGTCGAGGTCGATGCCGGACTGGCTGTGCAGCAGGGCGCGACCACCGAAGCCCTCGCAGTAGGGCATCGGGCGCTCGCTCACCAGACTGCTCACCGTGTCGATGATCTGGAAGGCAAGCTCGTCGGCGACCGCGTCGTGGCCGTAGCGTCCCTCGGTCCCCTCGTGCTCGAGCACGATCGAGACCGCCTCGGCGAGGCCGTAGATGCCGAACATCGCCGAGAACCGGTCGAGGTGGACCAGCCCCTCGGTCGCCAGCCAGGAGTGCTCGAAGAAGCCCGCCTCCTCGACGAGGTGACGGACCCGGGCCTCCATCAGCTCGGCCGTCAGATCGACGTAGTAGGGCAGCACCTCGTCGAGGAACGACTCACGGGAGCCGTCGTGGCGCAGCGCTGCCTCGCGCAGGTTGAGCCGCACCAGCGTGTGCGACCCGCCGCCGGCGCGCAGGGAGTTGTAGCAGGACACCACGCCGTACGACGCGCCGAGGTCGCCGACCATCATCGGGTGGTTGACGAAGTGGGGCTTGCCGCAGGCGAACACCGTCTCCACGCCGTCGCGGACGTAGTCGTCGGGGGTGCGCTCGGGGTCCACCTTGAGGGTGAGGTTGGGCACGACCTGCAGCAGCTCACGCTCCAGGCGCAGCACCATCCGGCCGACCCGGCTGTCGTCGGGGCCGAGGTTGGCGTGGGTGAAGGCGTCGGGGAACATCCGGTCCAGCGAGATCCAGAACAGTCGCAGCTTCTTGTGGAGCTGCTCGTCGTCCACGCCGTCCGTGAAGGGCTCCAGGAGCGCGTCGACGTCGCCGAGCCAGACCGGGTAGCCGGTGATCGACGGCACCTGGCTGTAGGCGATCAGCAGCGTGCTGAGGGCCTCGTCGAGGTCGGTGGCCGGGGCCAGCTCGAGGAACTGCGACCCGTCGCGCAGCAGCTTGGCGTAGTCCGGGAGCAGGTAGCGCGGTCGGTGCGGGGCGTTGCCCTCGTACATGTCGCAGATGACGCGCTTGTCCAGCGCCTGGGCGCACTCCGCCGACACCTGCGGCGGCTCCAGCGCGTTCTCGGCCAGGACGGCCAACTGGTGCATCCGCTGCTTGTAGGTCAGCGTCGGGTCGTTGATCAGGGTGCGGGCCTGGGTGCGCAGCTCGTCGGATTCCACGCACTCAGGATCGGCTCTGCGCCGCTTTCGGCGTAGGGCCTAACGGCCCGCCCCTGTCAGGCGATGGTGCCGGTGCTCTCGCCCTCCATCCGGTCGTCGTGGAGCAGCTCGCCCTCGGCGTCGACCGGGGTGATGGTCACCTCGAAACCGATCGGCGAGTTCTTCTGGTACTTGAAGTTCTCCCCGTAGGAGTAGGTCTCCCCGGAGCCGAGGGTGTAGACGCCCGCCTCGTTGAAGCCGTCCGGGGCCAGGCTGTCGTCGTTCACACCCATCTCCTCGAAGAGCGCGTCGTCGGTGACCGAGTCCATGCCCTGCATCCACTGCCAGTCGTCGTAGCGGGCTTCGACGCTGACCCGACTGGAGCCCAGGTCGATCGGGTCGCCGTTGTTGGTGATGACGTAGTTGACGAAGACGATCTCGTCGCCCTTGGCCAGCAGCGGCTTGTTGGTGTCCGGGTCCGCGAAGTTGCCGTCCTCGGTCGCCGTCGTCGTCCCCACCTGGTAGACCTCGACGGTGACGTCCTCCACCTCGATGGTGGAGATCAGGTCGCCGCCGCCGGTGGGCGGCAGCGCCCAGGCGGGCTGACCCTCGGCGCCCTCGGGCGCTGCTTCCTCGGTCTCGCTGGGCCCGTCGGTGGGCTCGTCGGTGGGCTCACTCGACTCCTCGACCGGGGCACTGCTCTCGGTGGTCTTGGCCTCCTCGTCGGAGTCACCCCCACAGGCGCTCAGGGCCAGCAGGCTGACGGAGACGAGGGCCGCGGCGGCCATCCGGACGGGACGAGCTGAGTGCTTCAAGGAATCCCCCTGTGCGAGGAGGCCGCTGCTCGACGACGTCGAGCACCCGGCGGCCTCGGCAGTGGTCTTGCCACCCCCAGCAGCCACTCAAACCCCGACGACCCCAAGGACTTGGTCAGCACAAGGACCTCTCGCGTGCCGGTCAGGCGACGTCACGGATGTCGCCGAGCCAGGGCTCCAGGCCGTCCTCCAGGACGTTCCACCTCGAGCGCGCGCCCATCTCGTCGGGCGTCAGCAGGAGGTCGCGGAAGGCGTCGGCCAGCTCGGCGGGAAGGGGCCCGACGCCGGTGAGCACCAGGTGCGTCCGGCGGCTGCGGCGCCCCCAGCCGCCCCACCTGCCGATGCTGAGCTGACCGCCCGCACCGCTCCACTCCAGGACCAGGTCCGGCCGGGTCGGGACCCAGAAGCACCCTCGCGAGCGGTGCCGGCCCGCCCCCAGCAGCTCGATCTGGTCCAGCAGCCGGTCGGGGTGGAAGGGGCGCGTCGAGGACAGGTCGAGGCGCCAGGCGTGGCCCTTCCCCAGTGTCGGCACGTCGACCTCGAGGAGCGGGGAGGACCACTGCGTGGCGGATGCGTGGCGGTGGCGGCCGGCGACGAGCGCGGCAGCGTCGATCCGGTCGGCGCCGGCGACGAACACCGCGTCGGGTCGGGCGAGCGCCCTCACCAGGTCGACAGCCTGCGGCTCCTGATCGGCGTCCAGGACGACGACGTCCGCGAGCTCGAGCTGCGCACAGGCGACCTCTCCGACGCCGCGCTCGTCGCCCGGGTTGGAGTGCCAGCCGCGCTCGCGCAGCAGGTCGTCGCCCAGGAGATCGTCCACCAGCAGGTCGCCGACCAGCCGCGGCCCTCCCATCGCGGTGACGATGCCGGCCAACCGCAGATGCCTGGCCAGGCGGGTGTCGCGCGCCAGGAGAGCCGAGAGCCGAACGGCCTCCGTCGCCGTGGGGAGTCCGGCGACGATGCTGCCCCACCGCGCGTCCCGGGCCAGACGCTCCAGGGTGGGGACGATGTCCTCACGCAGCGCGCACGAGACGCAGGCGTGCTCCAGCTCGATCTCCTCACGCTCCAGCACACCACCCGCGTGACTGACGACGCGCGTCAGGACCTGCGACTCGGGATCGATGCGGTGCCGCACGACGACGGTCTCCGGGAGGTCCCACGAGAGGCTCATCATCACGCTGTCGATCGCCTCGGGGTGGACCCCGGTGATCAGGACCAGGGGCGTCCTCACGACGTCCTCCTGGAGAGAGGGGGGCTGGGCTGCACGGAAACCTCCTGAGTAACGAGAATGATTCTCATTATGCACGTGGTGGGGAGAGCCGTCGAGGGCGCCCGGAGATGACACCTGTCATGGGAAGCTCGTGACACGTGGGCCGGGGCGGCGGCTCGTCGGAGCCGGATGCTGGAGGCATGACCACCCCAGCGATCCGCACGAGCGGCCTCAGCAAGGCGTTCCACCTCCCCGACGGATCGACGCTCACCGCGGTCGACGCCATCGACCTGACCGTCCGTCCCGGCGAGATCGTGGCCTTCCTCGGCCCCAACGGCGCCGGCAAGACCACCACCGTCGATCTCCTGCTCGGTCTCACCGCTCCCACCTCCGGCACTGTCGAGGTCTACGGCGAGAGCCCGTCCCGGGCGGTGGCTGCAGGCCGGATCAGCGCCGTGATGCAGAGCGGCGGCCTGCTCCCCGACTTCACCGTCCTCGAGACGGTGCGTGCCATCGCCGCGCTCCACGGACGGGGCGACCGGGTCACCGACGCCGTCGAGCGGGCCGGCCTCGGGCCGCTGGCCGGCCGGCGGGTGGGGGCCTGCTCGGGCGGCGAGCAGCAGCGTCTCCGCTTCGCACTGGCGTTGCTCCCGGACCCCGACCTGATCCTGCTCGACGAGCCGACGACGGGCATGGACGTCGGGGCACGCCAGGCGTTCTGGGAGACGATGCGCGCCGACGCGGCGGAGGGTAGGACGGTCGTGTTCGCGACCCACTACCTGGCCGAGGCCGACGAGTTCGCCGAACGCACCGTCCTCATGAAGGGGGGCCGTATCGTCGAGGACGGCCCCACCGCCGACGTCCGCGCGGCGTTCGGCGGCCGGACCATCACCATCCGCCCACCTGCAGGCGCCGTCCACCGCGGTGGCGTGGACCCGGCCTGGCTCTCCCGCGTCGAGGAGGCGCTGGCGCCGTTGGGCGTCAGTGGCGTCGAGGTGTCGAACGCCAGCCTCGAGGCGGCCTTCCTCGCCCTCACCTCGGACCTGGCAGGAGCCCAGCGATGACCACGACCACCGCGGTCATCGGCTACGGCGGCCTCGACCTGCGCCGTCAGCTGCGCGACAAAGTCTCGATGTTCTTCGTCGTCGGCCTCCCCACGTTCATGTACGTCGTCTTCGGGCTCGGCTCGACGGACTCCATGGGCAGCGGCAACGTCGCGATGTACGTGATGGTCTCCATGGCGGCGTACGGCGCGGTCACCGCCACCACCACGGTCGCCGGCAGCGCGGCCACCGAGCGGACGATGGGCTGGGGGCGTCAGCTTGCGCTCACGCCACTGGGCGCGGGGGCCTTCATCGCCCTCAAGACCGGCCTCGCGATGCTGGTCGCCGCCGTCCCGATCGCGCTGATCTACGCCCTGGGCGCGGTCAGCGGCGCCGAGGGCTCGCTGTCCGACTGGGCACTGTCGGCACTCGTCGTGTGGGTCGGCTCGGCGCTGTTCGCGGTCTACGGACTGGCGGTGTGCCTGATCTTCCGCAGCGAGAACTCCGTCAGCATCGCCTCGGGGATGATCGTGGTCATGGCCTTCCTCGGCAACGTGTTCACCCCGATGTCGGGACTCATCCTCGACATCGGCCGCCTCACCCCGCTCTACGGCTATGCGGCGCTGGCGCGCTATCCGATCACCGAGGGCCGACTCCCGTCCGGGGGCCAGGAGACCCTGTGGCTGCCCGTCGCTAACGTGCTCGCGTGGACGGTGATCTTCGCGGGACTCGCACTGTGGGGCGTACGGCGCGGTCGCGAGCGCGCGTGAGCACCGCCACTGCCGACTCCGCGACGTCCGGCCCCGGAACACACAGCCCGGGACCGACCTCGCCCTGGGAGCACTGGACCTGGATCTTCGCGGGGATCTGGCTGGTCTTCCTGACCTATCCGGGCATCGCCACCGTCGAGAGCGGCCGCCCTCCGCTCGTGGTCGGGGCCGGGCTGGCGGTGCTCGCGGCATACGGCACCGTCTACATGCTCGGCTTCGGGTGGCTCAGCGACCACGAGTGGCTGGTCTTCGGACTGCTGGTGCTGCTCGCATCGGCGACCGTCCCCATCATCGGCATGCAGGCGATCGGCCTCACGCCGTACCTCGGCGTCTTCGCGGCCCTCCAGCTCCCCTCGCCGTGGTGGCCGCGGGTGACGGTCCTGGTGGCGTTGCTGCCGGTGGTCCCGGTCATCGGCGACAGCGGCTTCCCGGCGTTCTTCTTCCTGATGGTGTGGCCGATCCTGGTCGCGATGGTGCTGCTGCGGGTCTTCGTCGACGGTGAGCGACGGGTCATCGAGAGCCGGGCGATGCTCGCGCTGGCGGCCGAGCGGGAGCGGGTGGCGCGTGACGTGCACGACGTCCTGGGCCACTCGCTGACGGCGCTGAGCATCAAGGCCGAGCTCGCCGGCCGCTTGATCGACCTCGATCCCCCGCGGGCCCGCGCCGAGCTCGAGTCCATCCAGGAGACGGCGCGCCAGGCCCTGGCGGAGATCCGCTCGACGGTCGGCGGGCTGCGCGCCGGCAACCTCGAGGCCGAGCTGGAGACGGTGCCGGTGGTCCTCGCCGACGCCGGGATCGAGACCCGTATCGTCGGCGAGGTCGCCGACACCGATCCGCGGCACCGGACCCTGCTGGCCTGGGTGCTGCGCGAGGCCGTCACCAATGTGGTCCGCCACTCCGGGGCGCATCACGTGGTCGTCGAGCTCACCCCGCGGGGCCTGAGCGTCACCGACGACGGCGTCGGGCGCACGGGGCGCGAGGGCAACGGACTGCGGGGCATGCGCGAGCGCGTCCGCGACGCCGGCGGGACCCTGTCGCTCGTCGACGCGTCGCCGGGCACGCGCGTCGACGTGGTGCTCGCATGATCCGGCTGCTGCTGGCCGACGACCAGGCCCTGGTGCGCGGGGCGCTGGCCGCCCTCCTCGACCTCGAGGCCGACCTGTCCGTCGTGGCCCAGGTCGGCCGGGGCGACGAGGTCCTCGAGGCCGCGCGGGCCGCGGCGCCCGACGTGTGCCTGCTCGACATCGAGATGCCGGGGCTGACCGGACTCGAGGTCGCCGAGCAGCTGCGCAGCGAGCTGCCGCAGGTGCGGACGCTGATCGTGACGACGTTCGGCCGGCCCGGCTATGTGCGCCGCGCTCTCGACGTGGGCGCCGCGGGGTTCGTCGTCAAGGACACGCCCGCCCGCGAGCTCGCCGACGTCGTACGCCGCGTGCACCAGGGCCTGCGCGTCATCGACCCCGCCCTGGCCGCCGAGTCCCTGATGACCGGCCCCTCCCCCCTCACCGAGCGCGAGAGCGAGATCCTCCGCCTGGCCCTCGACGGCGCCCCCGTCGCCACGATCGCCCGGGCCGCCCACCTCAGCCAGGGCACCGTCCGCAACCACCTCTCCTCGGCCATCGGCAAGACCGGAGCCACCACCCGCGCCGAGGCCGCCCGGATCGCCCAGGCCCACGGCTGGATCTAGCCCACCCCCACCACCCACCCGCGACCCGTCACTCCCTCGACCGTTCTGTCGGCGTGTCGCGGCGCCGGTGCCGGGTCGGCGGACGCGGACCACTCGTCGGCGATAACATCGCCGTATGACGATGCCGACCGTCGCCCAACCCGCCGAGCAGCCCGCCGAGCAGGACAGCGTCCCCGCCCCGGACCTGCTCCCGGCGGCCGCACTCTTCCAGGGCTTCGGGGACCCGTCCCGGCTCGCGATCCTGCGCCATCTGGCACTCGGCGAGCATCGCGTGGTGGACCTGACGGCTCACCTGGGCCTGGCTCAGTCCACGGTCAGCAAGCACCTGTCCTGCCTGCGGGAGTGCGGACTGGTGACCTCACGGCCGGACGGCCGAGCATCGCTCTTCTCGCTGACACACCCGGAGGAGCTGCTTGCGATCTGGGCTGCCGCGGAGCGGCTCCTCGACCTGACGGGCGAGGCCGTCGCCCTGTGCCCGTCGTACGGGACCGAGACGCTGCGGGCCGACCGATGACCGCCCGGCCGATCACGCAGCCGATCGCGCAGCCGATCTCCCAGCCCATCTCCCCGGCCGAGCGTGCCCGACTGGGTCGCCGGGCACAGGCCCTCGCCGGCGCGGCCGTGGCCTACAACGTCATCGAGGCGGTGATCGCCATCGCGGCGGGCGTGGCGGCCGGCTCCGTGGCGCTGGTCGGCTTCGGGCTGGACTCGGTCGTCGAAGTGTCGTCCGGGGTCATCATCCTGTGGCAGTTCCGCCATGCGCTCCCCGAGTCGCGTGAGCAGCAGGCTCTGCGCGCGATGGCGGTCTCCTTCTTCGCGCTCGCCGCCTATGTGACCTTCGAGTCCGTGCGGGCCCTGGTCTCGGGCAGCGACCCCGAGACCTCGACGGTCGGCATCGCCCTGGCGTGCGCGTCGCTGGCCGTGATGCCGTTCCTCTCCCTCGCGCAGCGCCGCGCCGGCCGCGCCCTCTCCTCGAGCACCGTCGTCGCCGACTCCACGCAGACCCTGCTGTGCACCTACCTGTCGGCCGTCCTGCTGGTGGGGCTGGTGCTGAACGCCAGCCTGGGCTGGGGATGGGCCGACCCCGTCGCCGGACTGATCATCGCCGCGGTCGCGCTGCGCGAGGGTCTGGAGGCGTGGCGCGGTGAGGCGTGCGGATGCGGACCGACCAGGGAGGCGCTCGACGCGAATCCCGACGGGGCGTGCTCGGGCAGCTGCGGGTGCGACTGAGCGCGCCTGCTCGGCCCGGCACGCGAGCAGCGCGCTAGCCTGACCGCCCAGTCCTGGTGCGGCCGTCCACCGGGCCACGCCCCCTGGGAGACTCGACCCGTGACGACCGATGCCTGGATCACGCTCGGCGTGATCATCGCCGTCCTCGCACTCCTGGTGCGCGGGCGCGTGTCCCCTGCCGTGACGGTCTTCGGCGGCGCTGTCGCGGTCCTCGTGCTCGGGGTGATCGAGCCGGAGGAGGCGTTCTCCGGCTTCTCCAACTCGGCGCCCATGACCGTCGCCGCTCTCTATGTCCTGGCGGCAGGGATCGAGAAGACCGGGGCTCTCACCCCCGTCATGCAGAAGACCCTCGGCGAGCGCGGGTCCTATCGTCTGCCGCTGATCCGCACGCTGCTGCCCACGGCCGGGGCGTCGGCGTTCCTCAACAACACCCCCATCGTGGCAATGCTGATCCCGCAGGTGACGACCTGGGCCAACCGCCGCGGCGTATCGGTCTCCAAGCTGCTGATGCCGGTCTCCTTCGCGGCCATCCTCGGCGGGCTGATCACCGTGATCGGCACCTCTACGAACCTCGTGGTGTCCGGCCAGATGAAGACCTTGGAACTGCGCGAGATCGGCTTCTTCGAGATCGGCATGCTCGGCCTGCCGATCGCGGTCGTCGGCGTCCTCGCCGTCATCGCGCTGGCCCCGCGGGCCCTGCCGGACCGCCGCTCGGCACGCAGCGAGATGGAGGAGGCCGGTCGCCGCTTCAGCGTGGAGATGCTGGTGGAGCCCGGCGGCCCCATCGACGGGAAGACCGTCGAGGAGGCGAAGCTGCGCAACCTCTCGGGCCTGTTCCTGGCGTCGGTGGACCGCGGCGACACCACGATCGCCCCCGTCCGCCCCGAGACCGTGCTGCGCGGCGGCAACCGCCTGCACTTCGTCGGCCCGATCAGCAGCGTCGTCGAGGTCCAGGAGATGCGCGGGCTGCGCTCGGCCGAGCTGGAGCACGTCCTCGACCTCGACGACCCGTCGGTGAGCTACTACGAGGCCGTCGTCGGCTCCCGCTCCCCCCTGGTCGGTACGACGCTCAAGGACGTCGGCTTCCGCTCGGCCTATCAGGCGGCCGTCCTGGGCATCCACCGCTCGGGGCAGCTGCTCGAGGGACGGATCGGGACCGAGACGATCCACGTGGGCGACACCCTGATCCTGGTCTCCGACCTCGGCTTCCGGGAACGCTGGCGCGACCGCGCCGACTTCCTCCTGGTCGCGCCCCTCGACGGCACTCCCCCGGTGGCGACGCCTCGGGCCTGGATCCCCGTCACCCTCCTGCTGGGCGTCGTCGGGCTCGCCGCGACCGGGACCCTGCCCATCCTCGAGGGGTCGCTGGTGGCGGCCATCCTGCTGGTGGCGCTGCGGGTGGTGTCGCCGCTGGAGGCCCGCCGCGCGATCGACATCGAGGTCATCGTCGTGATCGCCTCCGCGTTCGGGCTGGCCGCCGCTATGCAGGCTTCCGGTCTGGCCTCGAGCATCGCGACCGGACTGGTCGACGTGTTCGGTGACTACGGCGATCGGGGCGTCCTGCTCGGCCTGGTGCTCGCCACGGTGATCCTCACCGAGCTGGTGACGAACAACGCCGCCGCGCTGCTGATGCTGCCGATCGCGGTCTCCGCCTCGGCCTCCACGAGCCTCGACCCGCGCGGCGCCGCCATCGCGGTCGCGGTGGCGGCCTCGGCGTCGTTCCTCTCACCGATCGGCTACCAGACCAACATGATGGTCTACGGCCCCGGTGGCTACCGGTTCACCGACTATGCGCGGCTCGGCTGGGTGCTCACGCTCATCGTGATCGTGA
>NZ_BAAHCI010000005.1:1166365-1327487 GCF_054775955.1 Nocardioides pacificus | reverse complement strand
CCCCCCCGGGCCTCTGGTTGGTGGAGCTGAGGGGATTCGAACCCCTGACCTTCTCATTGCGAACGAGACGCGCTACCAACTGCGCCACAGCCCCATGTTCTTCGATACAGCCACGTCGGCCAGGCCGACGCGAGAGGAAACGTTAGCACCACGATCCGGCGCGAGCCGAATCAGGTCCGGTCAGGACCCGACGGCGCGCCGCCCGGCTTCGCCACCGCGCGAGGAACGGGCCGCCTGGGCTGCCTCGTCGGCCTCCCGGGCGATGCGCGAGTCGCCCTCGGCGTGGCCCGAGGACCACACGCCGGTGGAGTCGAGGTCGATCGTGCGCACGCTGCGACGGGCGGCCGGCGCCTTGGTGACGTACGTCGGGAGGGTCACCGGCAGCGGGTCCCACAGGGTGGGGTCGACGGTCGCGGCGGCCATCGAGATCGAGGTCTCGGCCTCGGCGGCGACTTCGTCGAAGCCCTGCTCGTTGCGGGCGACCTCGAAGCTCGTGGGGACCAGCTCGATCTCGCCGGTCTCCTCGTTGACCTCGGCCACGTGGGTGACGACGGGCGCCACGAACGGACGACGCTCGCTCTTGACCATCACCCGGCAGGCGACCAGCCAGACCACGAGCAGGCCCGCCGGCAGCGCGACGTACCACCAGCTGATCAGGGCGGACGCGGAGAGCCCGACCGCCAGCAGGTTGAGGGCCAGGACCGCGCCGAGGACGCGGCGACGACGCTGGGTCGCGCGACGCGACGCCTCGCGGCGGGCCTTGACCTGCGCCGGGGTCGGGCGGACGGCGACGGTCTCGACGACCGGGGCGGAGGGGACCCGCCCGGGCGTCGCAGCCTGGTCCGCCTGCACGCCGGCCGGCTCGCGGCGCGCCAGCACACGCATGGTGTGCGAGAACCTGTCCACCGATCGGGTGCGCACGGCCTCGTCATGATGCTTGAGCGCCTTGGGCACGAGGTACACAGCCCACGCCACAGCGAGGGCAACGAAGATAACTGCGCTCAGGTCCACGCTCAGAGGTTAGGAGGCCTAGCGATTAATGAGGCTCATGTCCATAGGTGTGTCGCAAAACAACTCATGTGACTGGTGTGACTCAGGCGTGCGGACGGCGTGAATCTCACCCGGCGCGACGAGGTTGACGATCGATCGCTGAGTGGTTGCCCGGCGTTGGTCTCCGCCGACAACATCAGCGTTCCCCGGTCGGCCGGGTAAACCGACACGCAACGCCCCAGCGCGTCGTACACAGTCGTGGACAGAGGGGTCAGCGGGGCCGCTGCGTCTGATGGGGTAGTTCACACTGTCAATCACTGATGTTGTCGGGCGAAGTTCTGCCGGACATGTTCAGCGATCCCCGGTCGACCGGGGAAACCGACGGGGGCTCAATCCTCAGCCGAGGACCCGACCCACCATCCCGTCGGGGCACTCCTCGGAGGTGACGGCGTAGAGCCGGTGGTCGCGCCACTCGCCGTCGATGTGGAGATACTTCGGGGCATAGCCGACCTCGCGCACCCCGAGCTTCTCGACGACGCGCAGCGAGTTGGTGTTCTCGGGGCGGATCGCGATCTCGATCCGGTGCAGGCCGGCGGTCGTGAAGCAGTGGTCGATGACCAGCGCCACCGCGAGCGGGACCACCCCGCGCCCGGCGAACTCCCGATCGATCCAATAGCCGACCGACGCGAACTGCGCCGAGCCGCGCACGATGTTGTTGACCGTCACCTGGCCGGCGAAGCGCCCGTCGACCTCGATCGCGAACGGCATCGTGGAGCCCGAGCGGGCCATCCTGCGCAGGCGGTGGACGAGCTGGCGGAACGACGTGGGCCGCACGTCGGTGCCCGGCGGCACGGTCGCGTCCCAGGGGCGCAGCCAGTCGGCGTTGCGCTGCCGAGCCTCACGCCAGGCGGCGGCGTCGCCGTACTCCAGCGGCCGGAGCAGGACCGCCCCGTGCCGCATCCGGACCGGCCAGGCCCGCCCGCCGTCGAGCAGGCCTCCGAGGCCCTGGCTCAATGGTCGCTCCCGACGATCTGCTCCACGGCGTGCACCAGGACCGGCTCCAGCACCGCGAGACCGTCCTTCACGCCGCCGCGCGACCCGGGGAGGTTGATCACCAGGCAGCTGCCCACGACCCCGGCGAGCCCGCGCGAGAGCATCGCGGTCGGCACGCCCTTGGCCACCCCGGCGGCGCGGATCGCCTCGGCGATGCCCGGCACCTGTCGGTCGAGCAGCGGCGCGGTGGCCTCGGGGGTGCGGTCGGTGGGGGTGAGGCCCGTCCCGCCCGTGGTGAGTACGACGCGCGCCCCGGCGTCGACCGCGGCCCGGATCGCCTCACCGACCGGCGTCCCGTCGGGGACGACCGTGGGCGCGCCCACGGCGAAGCCGAGTCGGGTCAGGGCGTCGACGATCAGGGGGCCGGTGGTGTCCTCGTAGACGCCGGCGGCCGCACGGTTGGACGCCACGACGACGGCGGCGGGCAGCCCGGCGCCGCTCATCGGATCCAGTCCCCGCTCTTGCCGCCGGTCTTGGTCTCCACCCGGATGTCGGTGATCACCGCGCCCTTGTCGACGGCCTTGACCATGTCGACCACGGTGAGCGCGGCGACGGAGACCGCGGTGAGCGCCTCCATCTCGACGCCCGTGCGGTCGGTGGTGCGCACGGTCGCCAGGATCTCCACCGCCTCGTCGGTCACCGTGAGGTCGACGGTCACGCCGGAGACGGCGAGCGGGTGGCACAGCGGGATCAGCGAGGGCGTCTGCTTGGCGCCCATGATCCCGGCGATGCGGGCCACGCCGAGTGCGTCGCCCTTGGGCACGCCCTCGCCGCGCAGCAGCGCCACGACGGCTGGGGACACCAGCACGCGGCCCGACGCCGAGGCGGTGCGGGCGGTGACGTCCTTGGCGGAGACGTCGACCATCCGGGCCGCGCCGGTCTCGTCGACATGGGTCAGGCGGTCCATCGGTCCCCCATCGGGCAGTCGGCCAGCAGGCCGGTCATGTGGCTAGAAGCTCTCGTCGGGCAGCAGCACCTGCACCTGCTCGCCGGCGGAGACCGAGGTGACGTCCTCGGGCACGACGATCAGCGCGTTGGAGGCTGCCAGGTCCCCGATCAGGTGCGAGCCGTGGCCCCCGACCGGCGAGACGTGCGCCCCGCCCCCGTGGGAGCCCCCGTCGACGGCGTACTCCCCGCGGACGAACTGCCGCTTGCCGGCAGGCGAGCTGATGGCGTGGGTGAGCAGCGCGCGGTGCGTGGGACGGGCATAGGGCAGCTTGCCCATCATCTTGCGCAGCGCCGGCACGACGAACGCCTCGAAGGAGATGTAGGCCGAGACCGGGTTGCCCGGCAGCGTGAAGATCGGCGTCGCGTCCTCGCCGACCGTGCCGAACCCCTGTGGCTTGCCGGGCTGCATGCCGACCCCGCCGAACCAGACCGTGCCGAGCTCGGCGAGCGCCTCCTTGACGACGTCGAAGTCGCCCTGGCTGACCCCGCCGCTGGTCACCACGACGTCGGCGCGCACCAGCTGGTCGCTGAGCGCCTCCAGGAACGCGCGCCGGTCGTCGGGCACGATCCCGACGCGGTAGGCGATGGCGCCGGCGGCCCGGGCGGAGGCGGCCAGCAGCCAGGAGTTCCCGTCATAGATTGTGTCGTGTCCCAGGGGGGTGCCGGGCTCGCGCAGCTCGGAGCCGGTCGAGAGGATGACCACGCGCGGGCGCGGTCGGGAGCGGACCTTGTCGCGTCCGACGGAGGCGAGCAGACCCAGGTGGCGCGGCCCGAGCACGGTCCCGTGCGTCACGAGCAGGTCGCCCACCGCGACGTCCTCGCCGGCCCGGCGGATGTGCTGACCGGGCGTGGGCGCGGCGCTGACCCGGACCTGCGCGACGCCGCGGTCGGTCCACTCGTAGGGCACCACCGCGTCGCAGCCGGCGGGCACCGGCGCTCCGGTCATGATCTTGACGGCCGTGCCGGGCGACATCGCCAGCAGCCGGGCCTGGCCCGCGCCGATCTCGCCGACGACGGGCAGGTGCACCGGCGTCTCGGCCGAGGCGGTGGCCACGTCCGCGGCGACGACGGCGTAGCCGTCCATCGCGGAGTTGTCGAAGCTCGGCAGCGCGATCGGGGAGACGACGTCCTCGGCGACGGCGAGCCCGAGCGCCTCCATCAGCGACTGGGGATAGTCCGGCAGCGGCGAGACCGCGGCGAGGATCCGGTCGAGGTGCTCGTCGACGGGCGTCAGCGGGGCCGGCTCTCCCCTGCTCTGTCCACCCATACTGTGCTTACTCACGCTGTGCTCACCCATGCTGTGCTCACCCATGCTGTGCTCACCCATGCTGGGCCCCGTCGGCCCCTTCCGCGCCCAGGACGGTGCCGGCATCGACGCGCTGCGCCGACGCGGGCTTGGTCAGCTTGACCTCGCCGACGAGCTTGACGCCCTTGCAGAAGGTCCAGTCCCCGTCGACGCGCACGGCCGTGGCATCCCGCATCGAGGGCGCACCCTCGGGGAAGCGCTTGTCGAAGTCGCCGACGAGCTTGTAGTAGTCGCCGTCGAGGTCCACGAACGGCACCGGGGCCGCCTGGTCCAGGGCGTAGTCCTGCCCGAGGTCGTAGATGTCCGAGCGCAGCACCAGCAGGTCGTTGGTCGTCTTCACCGGGACGAACCGGTCGCGGCCGACCTCGATGGTCCGCGCGCCGTCGAACACCTCGATCGCCGCCCCCATCGCGGTCTCGATCTGGACCACCTCGGGGGTCGACTTGTCGGCCGGGTCGACGTTCTTGACGTTGCGGATCAGCGGCAGCCCGAGGATCCCCTCGCGGGCGATCAGCGCGTCGCGCACGGCGACCAGGTCGAACCAGAGGTTGTTGGTCGAGGTGAACCGGTGCCGGTCCAGGTCGGCCAGCGCGCCCTTGTCGGAGTCCAGCGTCTGCGCCGTCTCGCGCAGCACGATCCGGCCGTCGCTCTTGCGGCGGGCGAAGTGGCCGCCCTTGCGGTCGTTGGCCGTGCGGCGCACCGCCTCGATCGCGAACGGCGAGCCCGACTCGGCGAACCAGCCCGCGACCCGGGCGTCGGGGACCGCGCCGAGGTTGTCGGAGTTGGACACGAACGCGTAGCGGTAGCCGGCGTCGATCAGCTGGTCGAGCACGCCGCTGCCGCGCAGCGCGGTGTAGAGGTCACCGTGCCCGGGCGGGCACCACTCGAGGTCGGGGTCCTTGGGATAGCTGACCGGCGACAGGTCGCTGGTGAGCAGCTTGGGCTCCTTGTTCTGCCAGAACTCCAGCGGCAGGCCCTCGACGGGCAGGTCCTCGTAGCGCTCCAGCGCCGCCATCGTGTCGGCGGAGGTGCGGAAGCTGTTCATGAAGATCAGCGGCAGCGTCGCGCCGTACTCCTTGCGCAGGTGCAGCACCTGGCGGGCGATGATGTCGAGGAACGACAGCCCCCGGCGCACGCACAGCAGCGACTTGGCGCGATCCATGCCCATCGACGTGCCGAGGCCGCCGTTGAGCTTGATCACCGCGGTGTCCTGGATCGCCTGCGCGGCGACCGCCTCGGACACGTCCACGTCAGCGAGCGACTCCATCTCGAGGGGGTCGATCGTCGACTCCGGGATCATCCCGGTCTCTCCGTGCTCGAGCAGTCGGAAGTAGTGCGCGAACACCTCGACGGCGACCTCGTCCACCTCGGCGTCCCGCATCTTCTCGACGGCTCGCTTCAACGCTGCACTACCCATGCTCCCGATCGTAGGCTTGCCCCGTGGAACCCCCGCAATCCCCCTCGGAATCCCGCCCTTCGGACAGCGTTCCCGCTGATCTGTCGGCGGCGAAGACCGCTCTGCGAGACAGACTGCTGACCTCCCGGCACCGCCTCGCGCTGGCCGAGGTGGGCACGGCGGCGACCGCACTCGCCGGACACCTCCTGGAGACCCCCGAGATCCGGCGCGCGGCCACGGTCGCGATCTATGTCTCCTTCGGCACCGAGCCGGGCACCGGGCTGCTCCTCGACCGGCTGTACGGCGAGGGGCGGCGGGTGCTGCTGCCCGTGCTGCTCCCCGACGGCGACCTGGACTGGGCCGTCTATCGCGGCCCGGGCTCGCTGGTGCCGGCACGGATGGGGCTGCTCGAGCCGGCCGGGACACGCCTCGGCGTGGACGCGGTCGCCGGCGCCGACGTCGTCCTGGTCCCGGGGCTGGCGGTGTCCCCGAGCGGAGTGCGGCTGGGCCGCGGCGGCGGCTCCTACGACCGGGCGCTCGGCCGGGTGCCGGTGGGCACGTTCACCTGCGTCGTGCTGTACGACGAGGAGGCCGGGCTCGTCGTACCCGTCGAGGCGCACGACCGCCCGGTGACCGCGGTGGCCACGCCATCGGGCGTCACCCGCCTGCGCTAGTCCTCCTCCTCACCGGGCACCAGCAGGAGCCGGTCCTCGCCCGCGTCCGCCACGGCGCCGCGGCTGAACGGCCACGCGAGCGTCTCGCCGTCCACCCAGAGCTCGGTCTGGTCGGTGTAGTGGTCGTGGAAGGGGTGTCCGGACACGCCGGTGAGGTTGATCCAGCGCGAGTCGTCGAGGTCGGCCATCGACACCACCATCCGCATCGACGGGGCGCTGGTCACGGTGTAGCCCTCGGCGGCGTCCCACGCGGTCGCGTCGACGAGGCTGGAGCCGCCCCCGACGCGGTAGCCGTCGCGGTTGACCAGCCACTCGGCGAGCGGGTTGCCGGAGCTGCCGAGGGTCTGGCTGCGCAGGTCGAGGGTGTGCAGCCGACCCCACTCCCACTCGTCGGGGTCGACGGCCTGGCTCCGGGTCAGCTCGTCGCGTGCTGCGATCAGGGCGGCGGTCAGGATGTCGTCACGCGTCTCGACGACGTCGTCGGTGCCCCGGTCGTCCCACCACGCGTTGCGGGGCTCCTCGAGCAGCCGCTCCATGACCGCGAACCACCGCTGCCCGCCATCGGGCCACAGGCTCTCGCGCAGCTCGTCGTGGAAGGTCAGCTCCAGGACGTTGTCCCACACGACGTTGTAGTAGGCGGCCGCGGCGCTGTCGGCCGGCTGGGTGAAGTCCCACGTCTCCAGCAGCCGCTGCCCGGCGCCGTAGTAGCCGCGGGGCAGGCCGACGTCGAGCAGCCGCGGCACCAGGATCGGGGCCATCGGGTTGTGGTCGTCGAGCTGCAGGTCGAGCATCTCGTCGACCGAGAGCTCGCCCTCGGCCTCGAGCACGTCGCGGATCCGCTGGGCGCGGTAGCCGCGGTCCCAGTCGTCGGTGAGGTGGAAGGGGTAGTCCTCCCCCACGACGGCCTGGTTGGCAGCCGCGATGAACCCCTCCTCGGGGTCGAGCACGCTCGGCAGCGCGTCGGAGGGGATGTAGTCGCCGGTCCAGTCGTTCTCCGGCTTCCAGCCCTCAGACGGCAGCGTGCCGTCGTTGCCGGACTTGCGGATCGGGATCCGGCCCGGCGCCTGGTAGCCGATGTGGCCGTCGCGGTCGGCGTACACGAGGTTCTGCGCGGGTACGGCGAAGTCGGCCGCCGCCGCGCGGAACTCGGTCCAGTCGGAGGCGGTGTTGAGGGCGAGGATGGCGTCGGCGGTCGTCGACGGCTCCAGGGCGGTCCAGGCCAGGGAGACGGCATAGCCGTCCCCTTCCTCGTCCTCGTCATCCGCCCACCGGCCGCCGGCCTGTGCGTTGGCGCCGACGGTGCTGAGCTCGGAGGACACGTCGGAGAGCAGCGGGCCGTGGTCGGTCTCGCGGACCGTCAGCTCGACGTCGTCGCCGTCGCGCACCCGGATCGTCTCGGTGCGGATGTCCATCGGCCGCCAGCGGCCGGCGTAGCGCCAGCGCTCCCCCTGCAGCCGCTCGAGGTAGAGGTCGGTCACGTCGGGGCCGAGGTTGGTGAACCCCCAGGCGATGTCGGCATTGTGTCCGATCACGACCCCGGGCACGCCCGAGAACGTGAAGCCGGCGACGTCGAGCGGGCAGGACGCGGAGACGTCGCGGCAGTGCAGTCCCATCTGCATCCACACCCCCGGCATGCCGACGCCGAGGTGCGGGTCGTTGGCCAGCAGCGGCTCGCCGGTGGCGGAGTGCGCCCCGTCCACGACCCAGCTGTTGCTGCCCAGCCCGTCCCCCCGTCCGAGCAGGGCCGGGAGGTCGTCGAGGCGCTGCTGGAGACCGGCCAGGGCCCGGCGCTGGGCAGCACCCTGCGGCGTGGGAGCCAGGAACGACGGGCGTTGCGGCTTGCGGGTGCCACCCTCCTCGGCGTCCGGCTCGAAGACGCCGTCGACGACCCGGCCGGACCCGACGATCGGCGCGTGCTCGTCGTAGGGGTAGTCGGGATAGAGCTCGGCCACCTGCTCGGGCGTGTGGTCGACCGCGAGCAGCGTGCGCGCGATCTCGTCGCCCATGTTGCCGCGCAGGTCCCAGGCCATCGCCTTGAGCCAGGCCAGCGAGTCCACGGGGGTCCAGGGCTCCGGGGCGTAGTCGAGCCCGTCGAGGCGCAGCATCGTGTACTCGACGGCGATCTCGCTGGTGCCGCGACCCTCGAGGTAGGCGTTGACCCCGTCGGCGTACGACGTGAGCGCGGCGCGGGTGGCGGGCTCGACCAGGGCCAGCTCCTGCTCGGCGACGCGGCGCCAGCCCATCGTCCGGGTGAACTTGTCCGACTCCAGGCCCGCCTCGCCGAAGAGCTCACTGAGCCGGCCGGCGGTGAGGTGGCGACGCACGTCCATCTCGAAGAAGCGCTCCTGGGCCTGAACGTAGCCCTGGGCGCGCAGCAGGTCGCTCATCGAGTCGCCGTAGAGCTGCGGCACGCCGTACTCGTCGCGGACCACCTCCACCGGTGCGCTCAGCCCGGGCAGGTCGAGCTCGCCGGTCGTCTGCGGGAACGGCCGGCGCACCAGCGTCGCCCCCGTCGCCAGCGTGGCGAGCAGCAGGATCACCAGCGCCAGCGACACCCAGACCGCCCAGCGCGCCGCAGCCGGCCAGCCGCGCAGGGCTCGCCACCACCGCACCGGGGCCTCTGGCCGTGAGGTGTCCTCCGAGAGGCTGCCGGGGGCAGCGGACTGTTCCGTCATCGCTCACCCATTGTGCCGTACCATTGGCAGTCGACCGGGGTGAGTGCCAATCACCCGGGTCGATCCCAGACGAGTGACATCCGGAGGACCAGCGTGCCGACCTACCAGTACGCCTGCACCGAGTGCGGCCACGGCTTCGAGCAGTTCCAGAGCTTCAGCGACGACGCGCTCACCGAGTGCCCCGAGTGCTCGGGTCGCCTGCGCAAGCTCTTCAACGCGGTCGGCGTGGTCTTCAAGGGCTCCGGCTTCTACCGCACCGACAGCCGTGCGGCGTCCTCCGCCTCCGAGCCCGCCGCCTCGAGCAGCACGTCGTCGACGCCCGCCGCCACCCCGGCGAAGAAGTCCGAGAGCTCGTCCTCGAGCAGCACCCCCTCCGCCGCCGCCTCCTGATCCTCGCCCCTGTGGCGGGGCCCTGTGGCGGGGGCCTGTGGATGAGCGGTCCACGACGCGACGGTTTCTCCTAGCGTCGAGGGCATGGCCCAGCCTTCTTCTTCGTCGTCGTTGCCGTCGCTGTCTTCTCTGGGGATGCGCGTACGGCGCGCGGTGCTGGTCCGGCGCCGTCTCCTGGCCGCCCTGCTCGGCGCGGTCGCCGTGGCCGCCGGTGTCCAGGCCGCCGCCGCGCCACCTCCGCCGCGGGTGGCCGTGCTCGTCGCGGCGCACGACCTGCCGGCTGGCGTCGTGCTCGACTCCGACGACCTGGTCGAGGCGTCCTTCTCCCCGGACAGCGTCCCCGACGACCTGGCCGAGGGGGCGGTGGGACGCACGCTGGCCTCGCCGCTGGCACGCGGCGAGCCGCTGACCGACGTACGCCTGGTCGCGCCGTCGCTGCTCGAGGGCTATCCGGGCCTGACCGCCCTCCCGGTCCGAATGCCCGACGCCGGGATGGTCGGGCTGGTCGAGGTCGGCGACCGGATCGACGTGCTGGCGGCGGACCCGCGTGGTGAGGGCGCGCGCGTGGTGGCCAGCGACGTGCCGGTGCTGGCGGTGCCTGCTGTCACGGAGGGCCGCGACGCTCTGCCCGGGCGCCTGCTGGTGATCGGGGTGTCGACCCTGGAGGCAGCGACGGTCGCCGACGCGGCGGTGCAGGACTTCCTCAGCCTGGCGTTCAGTCGCTAGCGTGCTGAACGCGCAGCACCACTCTCGGCGCCTGACTTTCCCTAGGAGCACCACATGACCGGCTTCAAGAACTTCATCCTGCGCGGCAACCTCGTCGAGCTGGCCGTCGCCTTCATCATGGGCGGCGCCTTCGCCACGGTCGTCACCGCGACCGTCGCGGTGATCATGGACATCGTCGGCAAGATCGGCGGCCAGAAGGACTTCTCCAACTACAACCCCGGTGGCGTCTCCGTCGGCGCCTGGCTCACCGCCGTGCTGGCGTTCCTGATCCTCGCCGCGGTCGTCTACTTCTTCATCGTGAAGCCCTACTCCATCGCCAAGGAGCGCTACTTCCCCTCCGAGGAGCCCGGCACCCCCGAGGACGTCATGCTGCTCCAGGAGATCCGCGACCTCCTCGCCGCCAACGCCGCCCCGGGCACCAACAAGCTCTAACGCCGAGTCGGCGCATCTTCACCCCCGAGTCGGCGCAATTTCACCGTCGTACGGCCCGCGAGCCGGTGCAGATGCGCCGACTCAGCTGGCTCTGAGCGTGCGTTCGCGCCGACTCAGCCGTGGTGGGGCGGGACCTGGGCGCGCAGCCAGGCGTCGGTCCCGCTCTCCCCGGCACCGCGCTCACCTGCGCCCGACGGCTCGTCGCGCTCGTCGCTGGTGGTCTCGGGCAGGACATACCCGAAGACCTCGGCGAGGCGCCGGCGGCGCTGCCAGTCGGTCTCCTCGCGCTCGGGCACTAGGCGCACAGACCGTTCTCGAGCGCCTCGGCCTCGGCCAGGTCGTCGGCGCTGGTGTCGCCGTCCGGGTCGCCAGTCGGCCCATCGGTGGCCTCGTCGTCGGGAGAGCCGGAGGGGCCGTCCTGGCCCGGGGGCTTGGCTGCCGAGATCACGCCGTCGCTGAGCTTGTTGCCCAGCGGCTGGTCCTTGCGGATCTTGTCCCAGAGCAGCTCGGCGTCCTCGGTCCAGACCAGCCGGTTGGGGTCAGGCTCGTAGAACTCCCACGGCACCGTGATGAATTTGATCTTGTCGAGCCCGGTGTTCTTGAACTGCATGCCCAGGTCGGCCAGCTTGGTCAGGCTGGCGAGGTCCTCGTCGAGCATGATCGACTTGGTCGCCGCGTCGAGGAACTTGAAGAGCCGGTCGGGGCGCGACAGGGTGTCCGCGGAGACGACCTTGTTGATCATCGAGGCGATGAAGGCCTGCTGCCGCTTCATCCGGCCGATGTCGGAGTTGGCGGAGAGCTGGGTGCGCTCGCGGACGTAGTTGAGGGCCTCGCGCCCCGAGATCTCGCGGGTCCCGGCCTCGAGGTAGATGTCGTGCTCGGGGTCGTCGACGGTCTTGGGGATGCACACCTCGACGCCGTCGACCGCGTCGACCATGTCCTTGAAGCCGTTGAAGTCCACGACGACGTAGTGGTCGATGCGGATGTCGGTGAGCGTCTCCATCATCTGCACCGTGCACAGCGGTCCGCCCTCGGAGAAGGCGGTGTTGAACATGACGCCGTCCTCGGCCGGCACCGGGTCACTGCCGCGGACCTTGCACTCCGGCCGGTCGACGATGGCGTCACGCGGCAGGCTCACGCCGTACGCCGTCTCGCGGTCGGCCGAGACGTGCATCAGGATCGTGGTGTCCGAGCGCTCACCACCACCGGTGAGTCCGTCGATGTTGTTCTCGCCCTCGCGGGAGTCGGACCCCATCACCAGGATGTTGAGCGGCTCCTTGGGACCCTCGACCTCGACCTTGTCCGGGCGATCGGTGAGGATGCCGTCGTCCGAGATCGTCTCCAGGTTGCCCTCGAGGTGGCGCCACGCATAGACGACCGCCAGCCCCGTGATCAGCGACAGCACCAGGACCGTGGAGCCCAGCACGCGAAACACCGTGTGCCGCTTGGGGCGCTCGGCTCTGCGCTTCGGGCGCGGGGGCGGCGTGTCGGACAAAGGTGTCTCCCTGTCAACGGGTCCAGGACTGTGATCGAAGCCCCCCGGTGGGCAAGGAAAATCTAGTCGACCACCACAAAGTGTGCGGGCCAGCAGGCACTCCTGCAAAACGAACACCGAGTGACACCACGCGCTGCAGCTTCTCCCGTCATTCCGCACGCCCTGCCGCTCAAGAACCACCTCCCGGGGGCCGAAAGGGCTGGAGCCAGCCGACGTACTCACTCGGGAGCACCGCCGTGCCATCTTCCTCGCCCGCACCCGCCCCCACCTCAGGTGACGCCTCAGGGGTCGCCTTCACGCGTCGACTGCTGCGCCGCGGCACCCTGGCCGGGCTCGCCGCCGCCGCCACAGCCCCGCTGCTGCCGGCCGAGGCCGCCGAGGCTGTCGATGCGCGGCGTCGGGTGGCCCACCGCAGGAAGTGCAAGCACTTCCACCGCTGCCCCCTGCACCGCAACCACACGTGCCGTCACAAGCACCGCTGCAAGCACCGCCATCACCGGGCCCCGAGCACCCCGCGGCCCCCGGAGCCGGCGCCTACGCCCTCCCCCCAGCCCGAACCCCAGCCCCAGCCCACCCCCGAGCCCACGCCGCCGGGGACCGACCCGACGCTGCCGAGCGCCGAGGAGCGACACCTCACCAGCCGGTTCAGCTATGGCTTCACCCCCGCCCTGCACGCACAGGTGCGGGCCGCCGGCGGGCCACGAGCCTGGTTCGAGGCCCAGCTGGAGCCCGACCGGATCGCCGACCCGGCCGACGAGATGTCGACCTGGTGGACCTCGCTCGACCTCGAGGCCGGCGTCATCGCCCAGCGTGACCGCGACGAGGTCGAGGGCGGCTGGCAGGCGATGGCCAACTACGCCCGCTGGGCGCTGCTGCGCCGGATCCGCTCCGAGCGGCAGGTGCTCGAGGTGATGGCGGAGTTCTGGGAGCACCACCTGCATGTCCCGCTGTACGACGACGGCGTCTTCCCGTTCCGCGCCGCCTACGGCAAGCTCATCCGCTCCCATGCCCTGGGCCGCTTCGACGAGATGCTCGTCGCCGCCGTCACCCACCCCGCGATGGGCGTCTCCCTCGACAACTCGTCGTCGACCAAGCGCGCCCCCAACGAGAACCTCGGTCGCGAGCTGCTCGAGCTGCACACCGTCGGGCGCGGCAACCACAGCGAGGACGACGTGAAGGCGTCGGCGCGCATCCTCACCGGCTACCGCGTGGACACCTGGCGCACCTGGAAGGTCTGGTACGACGCGCCCAGCCACTGGGTGGGCCCCGTCAAGGTGCTCGGCTTCAGCCACGCCAACGCCGCCACCGACGGTCGACCGGTCGCCGAGGCCTACCTGACCTACCTCGCCCGGCACCCGAGGACCGCCGAGCGGCTGGCCCGCAAGCTCGCGGTGCGCTTCGTCTCCGACGAGCCGTCCGCGGCGCTGGTGTCCCACCTGGCGAGCGTCTACCTCGCCGAGGGCACCGCGATCCGCCCGGTGCTGCGTGCGCTGGTCACCAGCGAGGAGTTCCGCAGCGCCGCCGGGTCGAAGGTGCGCACGCCCACCGACGACGTGGTCGCGACCTATCGCGCGCTCGGCACCACGATCAACAAGCCGATCTCGAGCAGCTCCGCGGCCAACCAGATCCTCTGGCAGACCTCGTCGATCGGCCAGGAGCCCTTCGACTGGCCCCGGCCGGACGGCCAGCCTCAGACCAACCAGGCCTGGTCCTCGGCCTCACGCCTGCTGGGCTCCTTCGACGTGCACTACTCGATGGCCGGACGGTGGTGGCCCAGCAAGGAGATCTCCTACCCGACCCACCTCTCGCGCCTGCCCGCGGAGCGGATCCGCTTCGACGCGCTGGTCGACCACCTGTCGCGCACCCTCCTCGGCCGGCCGGCGTCGGCGCGGATGCAGAAGGCGTGCAGCGAGGCCCTGACGCTTCCCCCCGGCGAGATCGTCACCGCCACCCACGCGCTCGTGCGCTGGCGGATGCCGATCCTGCTGACGACCCTGCTCGACAGCCCCGAGCACATGCTCCGATGAGCACGACGACCCCCTCGACCCAGGCCGTGAGAGGCACCATGAGCAACCAGATCCAGCCAGCCGGCGACGGCTGCTGCTCCGACTATCGGGGTGCGTCGCGGCGCGGCTTCCTGCGGGGCGCGATGGCGCTGGGCGGCGCCGCCGCGCTGACCGTCGCCCACGGCGCCGCCGCCACGACCACGTCGTACGCCGCGAGCGGGGTGGCCGAGCAGGTCATCGTCGTGCTCTCCATGCGCGGCGCCGCCGACGGGCTCAGCCTCGTCGTGCCGCACGCCGACCCCGTCTACTACGCCTCCCGGCCCTCGATCAGCGTCGCCTCCGACCGGCTGCTGGCCAAGGACGGCATGTTCGGCCTGCACCCCTCGCTGGCCCCGCTCCTCCCGCTGTGGAGCGCCGGCAAGATGGCGGCCGTCCACGCCACCGGGCTGCCCGCACCCAACCGCTCGCACTTCTCCGCGATGGAGGAGCTCGAGGACGCCGACCCCGGCTCCGACGCCCGCGTCGGCTGGCTCAACCGGCTGGTCGGCCGCGACGGCGCCGGCTCCCCCCTCGAGGCGATCCAGATGGGCGGCGGTGTCCCGTCGACCGCGATCTCGGGCCCGCAGCCCGTGCTGGTCACCTCCAGCGTCGACGACGTCCGCCTCGCCGGCCCGACGGGGGCCGGCGAGGAGGCCGCGCGTCGCCGGGCGCTGGCCACCGCCTGGGGCGACACCCCCGGCGACCTCGCCGTCGGCGCTCGCTCCGCCCTGAGTGTGGTCGCCGACTTCGCGCCGGTGCGAGCCTCCGGCGCGGACCCCGCCAACGGCGCTGTCTATCCCAAGGGGGATCTCGCCACCGCGCTCCGCTCGACCGCCCGCACCATCCGCGCCGACGTGGGCGCAGAGATCATCACCGTCGACCACGGCTCCTGGGACCACCACACCTGGATCGGCTCGCCCACCAGCGGCAACCTGAAGAACATGGCCGACGCGTTCGCCGGCTCGGTCGCCGCCTTCTTCACCGACCTCGGCCCGCTCGCGGACAACGTCACGCTGGTCACCGTCAGCGAGTTCGGCCGCCGCGTCGTCGAGAACGCCAACCAGGGCCTCGACCACGGGCACGGCAACGTGATGTTCGTGATGGGCGCCGGGGTCAAAGGGGGCAAGTACTACGGCAACTGGCCGGGCCTCACCAAGACCAGCGACGCCGACCTGCTGGTGACCACGGACTATCGCAGCGTGCTCAGCGAGGTCATCGTCTCCCGCTTCGGCGCGTCGTCGGCCCAGGTGTTCCCGGGCTTCCAGCCGGAGAGCGTCGGAGTGATGACCAGCCTGTGAGGCGCCCCTGCGACGTCGGGGCACTCGTCGTACGTGGCAAGATGTCCGCCGACGTGCTCCCCGGGCGACCGGGCCGAGGCGTCGCGCCCCAGTAGCTCAGTGGATAGAGCAGCCGCCTCCTAAGCGAAAGGTCGCCAGTTCGACTCTGGCCTGGGGCACCACCTCTCCACCGACCGACGGGTAACTGGAGGAGTTCCCTCACCCGCTGCGTGAGCATCTCCAGTTACTTGCCGGTCGGGCTCGCGACGGCGGTTTCGAGACGCTCGCTCCTCAACCACCGGAGAGCTCAGAGGGTCTCGAAGGTGATCCCCGCGCGCTGGAGCCGCTCGATCAGGTGGTCGCCCATCGCCTGGACCGTGGTGACCTGGCCGGCGGTCGGCGGGTTGTCGTCGAGGGCCAGGCACAGCGCCGACTCGGCGAGCATCTTCGCGGTCTCGTCATAGCCGGGGTCGCCGCCGGAGACCCGGGTGTGCACGGTCCGCCCGCCGCCCTCGCCGACGAAGTCGACGGTGAACCACGACTTCTCGCGCCGGCTCTCGTCGGGGCCCTCGCCCTGCTTGACCTTGCCAAGCAGCAGGTTGCGCACGGGCTTCACCTGCGCGGCGAGGCCCAGGGCACCGACACCCAGCGCCCCACCGGCGGCGTAGTGCAGCGTCTTGGTGCCGGCGTAGTGGGAGTAGCGGAAGCGCGGACCGTACGCCGGCAGCGCGGCGCCGCTGCGCGCGACGACGAACGGGTCCAGCGTCGGCATCGGCAGCAGCCAGTAGCCCAGCTCCTTGTCGCGCTGGGGCTTGCCCGCGACCGCGCGTGAGGAGCGGCCGGTGAGGCGCCCCTCGGCCCGGCGACGCGCGGTCGAGGCGGCCTTCATCTCGCGCGGGCGCGACATCGCGGTCATCGCCGAGTGGAAGGTGCCACCCGAGAACATGCCGCCGGCGCGGACCACACCGCGCACGGTCAGCGGCACGTCGTCGGGCAGCTGCTGGACGGTGAAGTAGGCGCCGAGGTCGTGCGGGATCGAGTCGAAGCCGCACGCGTGCACGATCCGGGCGCCGGTGCGCTCCGCGGTCGCGTGGTGGGCCAGCCACATCCGGTCGACGAACTCGGGCTCACCGGTCAGGTCGACATAGTCGGTGCCGGCCTCGGCGCACGCGGCGACCAGCGGCTCGCCGTACGTCAGGTAGGGGCCGACCGTCGTGGCCACGACCCGGGTACGACGCGCGAGGTCGGCCAGCGAGGCCGGGTCGGTCACGTCGGCCGCGAGCAGCGGCAGCTCGGCGAGGCCCGGGTCGATGTCGGCCAGGTCGCGCCGCACCCCCTCCAGCTTGCCGGGGTTGCGCCCGGCCAGTGCCCAGCGCAGCCCGTCGGGGGCGTGGCGGGCCAGGTAGGCGGCGGTCAGGGCGCCGGTGAAGCCGGTCGCTCCGAGAAGGACGATGTCGAAGTCGCGCTCGTCAGCCATGCGCCCCATCGTGACAGGCCGCCGGTCGCGGAACCGATGTGTCTCGGCGACCGTCTCATCCGGCGACCCACCGACCCACCGACTCATCGACCTGGAGGAGCGCCACATGCCGGCCGACGAGAGCACCTCCCCCACCCCCACGCCCCGACCGGGACAGCGCGGACGGCTGGCGATCGCCGGAGTGTCCGTCCTCGCCGTGGTCGGCGCCTTCCTCGCGGGCACGCAGGTCGACGACCCCGACGATGGCCGGGCCGACGGCCGGGCCGACGCGTCCGGTGCCTCCACGGACAGCTCGGCAGCCGGCGAGTCGATCGACCGGGCCGACGACAGCTACGACGCCGGCGCCGGCTGGCGGGCGCAGACGACGGGAGCGCTCACCGGGGCGAGCTCGTGCGACGACGTGCTGGCGGCGTACGTCGAGCGCGGCGTGGACCTGGTCGGGCCCTGGGGGTGGGAGATGGAGTACGGCATCCTCGAGCTGGGCTTCGGCCGCGACGCCATGGCGGGGGCCCGGGCCGAGAGCCCCGCCATGCAGAAGGCCACCTCCAGCGCCACCGGCACCAACGTGCAGGAGCAGGGTGTCGACGAGCCCGACGTCGCCAAGACCGACGGCGAGCTGCTGGTGCGCGTCGAGGACGACCACCTCACGACGTACGACGTGGCGGGGCGCAAGGTGCAGCAGCTGGGCCGGCTCCCGCTGGCGGACATCGTGGAGGCCCGGGTGCTGCTGGTGGGCGACGAGGCGCTGGTGGTGGGAGCCGACGAGGCGGGCTACTGGGAGGACCCCCGGACCCGGACCCTGCGCGTGGACCTGAGCGACCCGGCGGCGCCGGTGGTGGTCGACGAGCGCGTCTATGACAGCGCCTTGGTCGAGGCCCGCCAGCACGGCGAGGTGGTCCGGCTGGTGCTGCAGAGCGGGCTGCCCGACCTCGACTTCGTGGGCGCCCGGGGTGGGCGGAGCAAGGAGCAGGCCGTGCGTCGCAACCGGGCGATCGTGCGGGCCACGACGATCGACGACTGGCTGCCGACGGTGACGATCGAGGAGGGCCAGGGCTCCGCGCGCACCGACCTGCTGGCGCAGTGCGAGGACGTCGGGCTGCCGGACGAGGGTGGTCTGGGCACGCTCGCCGTCGTGGCGACCGACCTCGCCGCCGGCGCCGACGACCCCGGCTCGGCCACGGCCATCGCGACCGACAGCCGGGTCGCCTATGTCGGGGCCGATCGGATCTTCGTGGCCACGACGACCTGGTCCTGGTTCGGGCGGCCGGCCGCGCGCCGCGCCGCCGACGAGGGCGTCAGCGACGTGCACTCCTTCGCCCTCGACGGCACCCGCACGACGTACGTCGCCTCCGGCGAGGTCGACGGCGCGATCGCCGACCGGTGGGCGATGGACCACCACGACGGCACGCTGCGTCTGGCTGTCGGACGCACCTCGGCGACCGGCGACTTCAACTCCGTCGTGACGCTCGAGGAGAGGGGCGACCAGCTGGTCGAGGTCGGGCGGCTCGACAAGCTCGGCATCGGCGAGGACATTCAGTCGGTGCGCTGGTTCGCGGACCTCGCGGTGCTGGTGACCTACCGCCAGATCGACCCGCTCTATGCCGTCGACCTCAGCGACGCGACGCGACCGCGCAAGCTCGGCGAGCTGAAGATGCCCGGCTTCTCCGACTACCTGCACCCGCTCGGGCCCACGCGGATGATCGGGATGGGCGTGGCCGGGGACGCCCGCGGGCGCACCCGGGGCGGCCAGGCGGCGCTGTTCAACCTGACCGACCTGACCAACCCGCGGAAGGCGTCGCAGGTGGAGTACGGTCCCCGCTCGCAGGCGATGGCGGGCCAGGACCCGCGTCAGTTCACCTGGCTGCCGGAGAGCCGGACCGCCCTGACCGTCGTCTCGCGGGGCTGGACCGGGCGCACCGGGTGGGTCTCGGTGCTGCGGCCGGTCGACGGGACGCTGCACAACCGGATGGTCGAGGTGGAGCACGGTCACGACGTCGATCGGGTCCGGCTGCTGCCGCTGCCCGACGGGCGGGTGCTGCTGGTGACCGGGGACGGGGCGCGGTTCTTCCGGGTCTGATGCCGTCAGGCGCAGCCCTTCAGGGGGAGGGCCCTGCGGCGTACGCTCGAGCGCATGTGTCGCAACATCCGCACGCTCCACAACTTCGAGCCGCCGGCGACCCACGACGAGGTCGCGGCCGCGGCGCTGCAGTACGTCCGCAAGGTGAGCGGCACGACCAAGCCGTCCCAGGCCAACCAGGCGGCCTTCGACGAGGCGGTCGCCGAGGTCACCGCCGCCACCCATCGGCTCCTCGACCGGCTGGTCAGCGCCGCGCCGCCCAAGGACCGCGCCGTCGAGGCCGAGAAGGCGCGGGCCCGCGCCGCGCTGCGCTACGGACGATGACGCTCACCTCCACGACCGGCACCTCGGTCCGCAGCCCCGACGCGCTCGCGCCCGCCCTGGATCTGCTGGCCAGTCGACCCTTGGTGCTGCTCACCGGTGCGGGGCTGAGCACCGACTCCGGCATCCCCGACTACCGGGGACCGATGGCGCCGGCGCGGCGGCCGATGACCTACCAGGAGTTCGTCTCGGGGCCCGAGGCCCGGCGCCGCTACTGGGCCCGCAGCCACGTGGGCTGGACCCGGATGCGCCACGCCGATCCCAACCCCGGCCACCACGCGACCACCCGGCTGGCCCCCGAGCTGCTGATCACCCAGAACGTCGACGGCCTCCACGAGCGGGCCGGCACGCCGCGCGTCGTCGCGCTGCACGGCCGGATCGCCGACGTCGTCTGCCTCGGCTGTCGCGCCGTGACCGCCCGCGCGGCCCTCCAGGAGCAGCTCGCCGCGCTCAACCCGGGCTACGCCGAGACGCACGCAGACGTCGAGGTGCGCCCCGACGGGGACGTCGACCTCGACGACACCGCCGACTTCGTGGTGCCGGACTGCCCGTGCGGCGGGCTGCTCAAGCCGGACGTCGTGTTCTTCGGGGAGAACGTGCCGGCGCCCCGCGTCCAGCGCTGCTTCGACGCCGTCGACGCCCTGGCTGCCGGGGAGGGGGCCGGCTCGGGCGGTGCGCTCGTGTGCGTCGGGACGTCACTGAGCGTGATGAGCGGCCTGCGGTTCGTACGACGCGCGGCCAAGGCCGGCGTGCCGGTGGTGATCGCCAACCGGGGCGTCACCCGCGGCGACGAGCTCGCGTCGTACGCGGTGGAGACGGGGTGCAGCGAGTTCCTCGCCGAGCTGGTGGCGCGACGAGGCTAGGGGCCTCAGGCGTGGCCCCTCAGACGTGGGAGAGGATGCGGGCCAGCGGGTCGGTGTGCTCGCGCTCGGGGGCGCGGCGCTGGCGACGGATCTCCTCGAGCATGTCGACGACGTCGTCCACGCTGGTTCGCTGGGCGGGACGGTCGTCGTCCTCGCCGCGCACGCTGGCGCCCAGGACCAGCACATAGAGGGTGTCGTCCTCGGTGAACTCGAAGCCGGTCACGCTGGCCGAGCGGCGTCGGCCCTCGGCGTCACGCACGACGACGTCCTCGCCGAGCTCGAGGCCGCGCGTCAGCGAGGTCCGGGCATGGCTGACCACGATGTTGTGCAGATCGCGGGTGAGGCGCTGCGACACGTCGATGAGCTCCATGACTTCCCTCTTCCTGGCTGCTTGCGCAGCCAAACCTACGGGCCGCACCGCCACGCTGTACCCACAGCGGGGTAAGCCGAACCCCACAACCCTGAGAGTCGGCCGAAGCCGACTCAGCTGTGTGTCAGAGCTTGCGCACGAAGATGTGGTCGGCCGCCTCGGGCACGATCTCCGCGCTCTCGCCGCCGGAGCCGATCAGCACGCCGTCGGCCGTCGCGACCACCGACACCGTCGCATCGGGCACGGCGCCCACGCGGCGCAGAGCGCTCATCAGCACCTCGTCCTTCTGCATCTCCTCGGAGATCCGGCGCACCAGGACCCGCGAGTCCTCGCTGGTCGCGGCCTTCGACAGCGGCTCGACGCCAGTCATGAAGTCCTCGCCCACGCCCGACTGCCCGAGCTCGTCGAGACCGGGGATCGGGTTGCCGTAGGGCGACGACGTCGGGTGGCCGAGCAGCTCGAGGAGCCGGCGCTCCACGGTCTCGGACATCACGTGCTCCCAGCGGCAGGCCTCCGCGTGGACCAGCTCCCACTCGAGGCCGATCACGTCGGTGAGCAGGCGCTCGGCGAGGCGGTGCTTGCGCATCACGCGGGTCGCGAGGCGCATGCCCTCCTCGGTGAGCTCGATGTGGCGATCCCCCTCGACGGTCAGCAGCCCGTCGCGCTGCATCCGGGCCACGGTCTGCGAGACGGTCGGGCCGGACTGGTGCAGCCGCTCCGCGATCCGCGCGCGCAACGGGACGATTCCCTCCTCGACCAGCTCATAGATGGTCCGGAGGTACATCTCAGTGGTGTCGATCAGGTCGCTCACCCCTCCATTCTTACTTACTTCGCGCAGGGGCTGGCATCGTGGAGGGCGATGACCCTCTCCCCCGGCGCCGATGCGAGCCCAGCCGTCCACACCGTGGCGTGGTTTCGACGAGACCTTCGTCTCGCCGACAATCCTGCTCTGCTGGACGCGCTCGCCGCGGAGGCGACGCTGCCTCTCTTCGTCCTCGACCCCGTGCTGTGGGACGTCGCCGGTGCGCCTCGCCGGGCCTATCTCACGGCCTCGCTGCGCGCGCTGGACGTCTCGGTGCGCTCGCTCAGCGAGGGGGCCGGGCTGTGCGTGCTGCGTGGCGACCCGGTGACCGAAGTGGTCGCCGCCGCGCGTGCGGTCGGCGCGTCCCGCGTCCATGTCGCCCGCGACTTCGGACCGTACGGCGCGGCGCGCGACGAGGCGGTGGAGCAGGCGCTCGCCGAGCACGGGATCGAGCTCGTCCGCACCGGCTCGCCGTACGCCGTGGCGCCGGGGCGGGTGCGCAGCGGCGGCGGCACGCCGTACAAGGTCTTCACGCCGTTCTCGAAGGCCTGGATCGCCCACGGCTGGCGGGCGCCGGTCGCCGCGCCGACGACGGCGCGCTGGCTGGAGCTCGAGGGGGTCGGCGTCCCTGAGGCGCCCGCCCCGGACGGGATGGAGCTCCCGGAGGCCGGCGAGGCGGCGGCGCTGCGGCGCTGGCGCGACTTCCTCGACGAGGCGGTGGCCGGCTATGACACCGAGCGGGAGATCCCGGGGCGCGACGGCAGCTCGCGGATGTCGGTGCACCTGAAGTGGGGCGAGATCCACCCGCGCACGATGCTCGCCGACCTCGCCGCGCTGCCGGCGGGCAGCGGCCCCGCGACGTACCGCAAGGAGCTGGCGTGGCGGGAGTTCTACGCCGACGTGCTCCACGCCCGCCCCGAGACCGCCCGCGAGTCGCTGCGGCCGGAGTTCGCCCGGATGGACTGGGACGGGCCGGCCGGCGACTTCGACGCGTGGCGCGAGGGGCGCACCGGCTTCCCGATCGTGGACGCCGGGATGCGCCAGCTGCGGGAGACCGGCTGGATGCACAACCGGGTCCGGATGATCGTGGCGAGCTTCCTGGTCAAGGACCTGCATGTGGACTGGCGCCACGGTGCGCGACACTTCATGCAGTGGCTGGTGGACGGTGACCTGGCCTCCAACCAGCACAACTGGCAGTGGGTGGCCGGCTCCGGGACCGACGCGTCGCCGTTCTTCCGGGTGTTCAACCCGACCGGTCAGGGGCGCAAGTTCGACCCCGACGGGCGCTATGTCCGGCGGTGGGTGCCCGAGCTGGCCGACGCCGCCGACCCGCACGCGCCGACCGGGGTGCCGGGATATCCGGCCCCCGTGGTGGACCATGCCGAGGAGCGCCGCGAGGCGCTGCGCCGCTGGGAGAGGATCCGCACGTGACTGAGCATGCCCCCGACGAGACCGCCCCCCACAAGTCGGGCCCCCACAAGTCCGGCCTGGTCGTCCCCGCCCGCTTCTGCGGACCGCCCGGCTCGGGCAACGGTGGATGGACCGCCGGCGCGCTGGCGGCGCTGGTCCCGTCGGCCGCCTGCCCCACCAACCGCGCCGACGCCTGGCCGGCCGTCGAGGTGACGCTGCGCAGGCCACCGCCACTCGATGTGGCGATGAGCGTGACGACGCAGCGCGGGGCTGATGAGAGCGACGGCCCGACGCTCGCGTCGTGCGACGGGCAGGTGGTGGCCGAGGCCCGCCTGGCCGGGCGCGACCTGGTCCCGGTCGAACCGGTCACGCCCGAGGCGGCGCGGGCGGCATCGGCGGGCTACCCCGGATTCACCCGCCACCCCTTCCCGACCTGCTTCTCGTGCGGGCCCGACCGCGAGGAGGGCGACGGGCTGCGGATCTTCCCTGGGCCGGTGGCCGGCACCGACCGCTGGGCCGCGACCTGGCGTCCGCGCGCCGGCACCGTGGAGGACTATCACCACTACGTCGACGAGCACCCGCGCGCGTCGCTGGCCGTCACCTGGGCCGCGCTGGACTGCGTGAGCGGCTGGGCCGGCGGGGTCGCCGACCGGGTGATGGTGCTCGGCCGGATGACCGCCGAGATCGATGCCCTGCCGATCATCGGCGACGAGCACGTCGTCGTCGGCCACACGCTGGGCACCGAGGGGCGCCGTACCACGACGGCGAGCACGCTCTATGACTCCGACGGCCGCGTCGTGGCCCGCGCCGAGCACACCTGGGTCGAAGTGGACCCGAGCGCGTTCAACGCCAGTTGACGGCTGGGCGTGTCGGTTTCCCCGGTCGGCCGGGGAACGCTGATGTTGTCGGCCGAAGCTTCGCCCGACAACATCAGTGATTGACAGCGTGAACTACCCCTTTCGCCCCAGCAGCCCCGTGGTCCTCGCTGACCCCGGCTGTACGACGCGCGCCGGCGTCGTGTGTCGGTTTCCCCGGTCGACCGGGGAACACTGATCGACTCGCCGGCCCCCCTCGCCCTGGACACCGACTCACGCCGGGCGACCGGGGTTGACCCGTTTGCAACACTGGACCCATGGCTGATTTGAACGATCCAACCCCTTGGTGGAAGCACGCGGTCTGCTACCAGATCTACGTCCGCAGCTTCTCCGACTCCGACGGCGACGGGCTGGGCGACCTGCCGGGCATCACCCAGCACCTCCCCCACCTGGCCGACCTGGGCGTCGACGCGCTGTGGATCACGCCGTTCTATCCCTCGCCCCAGCTCGACCACGGCTACGACGTCGCCGACTACACCGACGTCGACCCGCGCTTCGGCACGCTCGACGACCTCGACACGCTCGTCGCGCGTGCCCACGAGCTCGGGCTGCGCGCGATCATCGACCTGGTCCCCAACCACACCTCCGCCGACCACGCGTGGTTCCAGGCCGCGCTCGCCGCCGGCCCCGGCAGCCCCGAGCGCGGGCGCTACATCTTCCGCGAGGGCCGCGGCGTCGACGGCAGCGAGCCGCCCAACAACTGGCAGTCGGTGTTCGGCAACTCGGCGTGGACCCGGATCGACGACGGGGAGTGGTATCTCCACCTCTTCGACTCCAGCCAGCCTGACCTCGACTGGCGCAACCTCGAGGTCGGCGACATGTTCGAGGGTGTGCTGCGCTTCTGGCTCGACCGAGGTGTCGATGGCTTCCGCATCGACGTGGCGCACGGTCTCTTCAAGGAGGAGAGCCTGCGCGACCAGGTGGTCCCCGACGCCGCCGAGCAGCCCGCCACCCAGCTGCCCGAGTCGATGGTCGAGCGGACCGTCACCGACGAGCCGATGTGGGACCAGCCCGAGGTCCACGACGTCTACCGCCGCTGGCGCCGGGTGCTCGAGGAGTACGACGGCGACCGGATGGCCGTCGGCGAGGCGTGGACGCCCACCTCGGAGTCGATGGCGCGGTTCGTGCGGCCCGACGAGCTGCACCAGACGTTCAACTTCCACTGGCTGCTCGCGCCCTGGTCGGCGAGCGCCTTCGCCGACGTCATCCGCACGACGCTCGCCGAGACGTCCGCGGTCGGCGCCTCACCCACGTGGGTGCTGAGCAACCACGACGTCGTCCGCCACGCCACGCGGTACGGCGGGGGCCCGGTCGGCCTCGCCCGGGCCCGGGCCGCGACGATGGCGATGCTCGCGCTGCCGGGCTCGGCCTACGTCTTCCAGGGTGAGGAGCTCGGCATCGAGCAGGTCGACGTCGCCCCCGAGCATCGCCAGGACCCGAGCTGGCACCGCACCGGCGAGGTCGGACGCGACGGCTGCCGGGTGCCGATCCCGTGGTCGGGCGACCGCCCGCCGTACGGCTTCTCCCCCGGCGACGACCAGCCGTGGATCCGCCAGCCCGACGGCTGGGCGGCGCTGAGCGTCGAGGCCCAGCAGGGCGACGAGGACTCGACGCTGGCGTTCTACCGCCGCGCGCTCGCCGTACGACGGACCTTCGCGGCCACCGCCGGCGACACAATCGAGCTGCTCGACCTCGGCGAGGACGTGCTGGCCTTCACCCGCGGCGACCTGCTCTGCGTCGTCAACACCGGCAGCGAGGCAGCCGGCCTCCCCAACGGTGAGGTCCTGCTCTGCAGCGGCGACACCCCCGGAGCTCCGGACACCGCAACCTGGCTCCGCACCACCTGACCCGTGAGATAATTCGCGTGACCCGGCAGAAGGTTCTGCCGGGTCACGCGAATTTCGAGCCGGGTCACGCGGATCTGGAGCCTGGTCAGACGCCCCAGGTCGCGTTGTAGCGCGTCAGCAGCGACGACAGATCCTGCAGGTCCTGCAGTGACCACTCGTCCATCCGGCTGCGGAAGCGATCGCGGCGCACGTGGTGCAGCTCGTTCATCCGCGCGCGGCCGTCGCCGGTGAGGTCGATGAGGTGGGCCCGCCCGTCGTCGGGGTCAGTCTGACGGGACACGAGGCCCAGCTCGATGAGGTCGTTGACCGCGCGACTCAGCCCGCCCTTCTCCAGCCCGACCATCTCGCCCACCTCCCCCTGACGGCGACCGCCGCGCTGGGCCAGGACCTCGAGCACGGCATAGCTGTTGATGCCGAGCCCCGGCGAGATGTCCTGCGCCTGCTGGGTCAGCTTGCGCCGCAGCCGACGCCCGAGGAACGCCATCTGCGCCTCGAGGGCGAGGAGCTCCTGCGTGCGGCGAGCCTCGTCGGCGAGGGTGTCCACCGTCGTCTTAGCGGGGGTCACTGCACGCTCTCCAGCTCGTCCTCGCGGTGGATGGTGGTCCGCAGCGGGACCTCCTTGATGAACAGCACGCACACGAGCGCGGCCACGGCGAACGGCACCGCGATCAGGAACAGGTGCGCCGTGCCGTCGGCGTACGCCGCCTCGAAGATCGCGCGTACGGCGGGCGGCAGCGCGTCCATGTCGGGGATGGTGTTGGCGCTTCCCTCGAGCTCGATCGGCTTGCCGGTCTGGCGGGAGAGATCGGTGAGCCCGGTGCGCACACCGTCGACGACCTGGTGGCTCAGCGCGGCGCCCAGCACCGCGACACCGGCGGAGCCGCCGAGCGAGCGGAAGAAGGCGATCAGCGAGCTGACGGCGCCCATCTCGCTCTGGGCGGCGGTGTTCTGCACAGCGAGCACGAGGTTCTGCATGGTGGCGCCGAGGCCGACGCCCAGGATCGCCATGAAGACGCCGACCACGACCAGCGAGGTCGAGTCGTCGATGGTCGAGAGCAGGGCCAGGCCGGCGATGACGAAGACCATGCCGCCGACCAGGTAGCGCTTCCAGAAGCCGGTGGTCGAGATGATCCGGCCGGTGCCGATGCTCGAGACCAGCAGGCCGCCGACCATCGCGACGGACATCAGGCCGGCGTGGGTCGGGGTCATGCCGCGAGCGGTCTGGAAGTACTGCGAGAGGTAGACCGTCGAGCCGAACATCGCGACGCCGATCATCACCGAGGCGAGGGTGGCCAGGGCGATCGTGCGGTCACGGAAGAGGCGCAGCGGGATGATCGGCTCGGCCACCCGGGCCTCCACCAGGCCGGCGAGCATGATGAGCACTACACCACCGGCGACCAGGGCCGCGGTCTCCCGCGAGGCCCAGTCGAACTGGTGACCGGCCAGGGAGACCCAGGCCAGCAGCAGGGAGACGCCGCCGGCGATCAGGATCGCGCCGAGGTAGTCGACCTTGACGTCGCGCTTGACCGTCTCCAGGTGCAGCGTCTTCTGCAGCACGATGAACGCGACGACCGCGACCGGGATGCCCACGAAGAAGCACCAACGCCAGCCGAGGAACGACGTGTCGACGATGAGACCGCCGATCAGCGGGCCGGAGACCGTCGCGACCGCGAAGACCGCACCGATGTAGCCCGAGTAGCGGCCACGCTCACGCGGCGAGACGATCGAGGCGATGACCACCTGGACGAGCGCGGTGAGACCGCCGACGCCGAGCCCCTGCACCGCGCGAGCGGCGATCAGCTCGCCCATGCTGTCGGCGAAGCCGGCCCACAGCGACCCGGCAGTGAAGATCACCAGCCCGGTCTGCACGAGCATCTTCTTGTTGAACAGGTCCGCGAGCTTGCCCCACACCGGTGTGGAGGCAGTCATCGTGAGCAGCGTCGCCACGACGACCCAGGTGTAGCCCGACTCGGTGCCCTTCAGGTCGGTCACGATCCGCGGCAGGGCGTTGGAGACGACCGTCGAGGAGAGCATCGCGACGAACATCGCGAGCAGCAGACCCGAGAGCGCCTCGAGCACCTCGCGGTGGGTCATCGCGGGAGCGCCGGCCACGGGCATGGTGGCGACCGGATCAGTCTGCGCGTCGGGAGCGGTGGACTTGGCCAAGAGAGGACCTGTTCTGGGCGAGATTGGTTGGACTAACCACATTACGCCGACTGGTTGCGATTCACAACCATTCATCGACGAGCTGTCACCACAGGCTTCTCGGAGTGCGCGTTAGCGCCGACTCGGCGGCGTCAGGGGGTGCGTTTGCGCCGACTCACGCTTTCTGGAGGGCGCGTTAGCGCCGACTCGGCGCGTACGGCGTGTGCGTTTGCGCCGACTCGCGGGTCTCAGAGGGCGCGTTTGCGCCGGGTCAGTCCTTGCGCTCGCGGAGGGCGCGACTGAGGGAGGCTACGGCGTCCTCACTGGGGGACGCGGCCTGGCGGTTGCTGGCCTCGAGCTCGCGCAGGAGCTCGGCCCGGTGCACCTTGATCGAGCGGGGAGCCTCGATGCCGACGCGCACGACGTCGCCGCGGACGTCGAGGATCGTGATGGTGACGTCGTCACCGATCACGATGCTCTCGCCTGCGCGACGACTCAATACCAGCATGGGGGAAGGCTACCGTGCTGGACCAGCCGGCCGATCTTCAGCCGAGCAGCGGCGCGGCGACCGGCAGCTGGGCGGCGTCCAGGATGACCTGGGCGGCGCGCAGCGTCGAGGTGTTGATGACGACCGGGGCCGCGAGGTTGGCGGTGGTGTCCTCGAGCGACGCGCCGGCGGTAAGCACCACGAGGAGCAGCGCGTCCTCGGCCGACTCGATGCCCAGCTCGGCGGCGATGTCGAGTCCGACCTCGGGGGCGTAGTCGGGGAAGAACTGCGCCGGCGGCACCACCAGGAACCGCAGCTCCGGGTCGTCGAGCGAGCGCAGGCTCGCCAGCATGCTCTGCTCGTCGAGCCGCACGAGCGCGAAGCGTCGGTGGTCGGGGAAGCCAGGCATCGGCTGGACCAGCTCGATCACCGGAACGTCGGTCACGTCTTCTCCTGCGGCTCGGGACACGACCTCATCATGGCAGGGCGACACAGCATCGCCGCTCAGCACTGCGACGCTCATCGCAGGAAGTCCAGCAGGCTGGGCTGCATGACGCGGCCAGTGGCGGCCAGAGCGGCCTGGTAGGCCGACTCCTGCAACTGCATGGCGACGACGGTCTTGGCGAAGTCGGCGTTCTCGAGCTCGGAGATCGACGACGACATGGTGATCTTGGTGTCGTCGGCCGCCTGCCGGGCCGCCTCGACGCGCGTCGTACGCGTGCCCATCTCGGCCTGCGCGGTCGCGACCCGGTCACCGGCACTCGCCAGCGCCCCGATCCCGGTCTGGATCCCGGCGCTGTCTCCGGCGCGCAGGTCGGCCGAGAGGTCCTCGAGCTGTTGGAAAAGCGAGGTCGGACCGTCACCGAAGACCGCGGTGCCGCTGATGTTCACCGCCACCCGGACGCCGTCGGCCACGGTGCGCTCGACCTTGCCGTTGATCGAGGCGGGGTCGAGGGCGAGTCCGTCACTGTCATAGGCCTGCGCGCCCGCGGTGACGCCACCGAAGATGGGCCTGTCGAGGTACGTCGTGTTGCCCAGCGCGATCAGGCTCTCGCGGATCTGGTCCACCTCGGTGGCCAGCGCCTCACGGGCCTGCGGACCGGCAGCGCCCGTGTTGGCGCCCTGCAGGGCCAGCTCGCGGGCACGGCGAACCCGGTCGCCGATCGAGGACAGCGTGCTGTCGGCCTGGCTGAGCCACGCGAGGCCGTCGTCGGCGTTGCGGACGAACTGGTCCTGCTCGGCCAGTGCCGAGCGGATCCGCATGGAGGACGTGGTGTCGGTCGGCGAGTCCGAGGGCCGGTTGATGATCCGGCCGGTGGAGAGCTGCTCCTGGAGCTTGGCCGAGCGGGCGAGGCTCTGCTGCAGTCCGGCAAGGGAGCCCTCGGACATCATCCGCTGGGTCACGCGTCCGACGCTCATCAGCGCAGCCCCGTCCTGTTGATCAGGGTGTCGAGGACCGAGTCCATCGTGGTCATCACGCGAGCGGCCGCCTCATAGGCCCGCTGAGCGGTCAGCATGTTCACCATCTCCTCGTCGAGGCTGATCCCGGCCATCTGCTCACGGGAGTTGTCGACCTGCTTGGTCAGCGTGCTCTGGTTGGAGGCGAGGCGCTGCACGGAGGCGACCTGGCTACCGAAGCTGTTGACCAGGCGCTGGTAGCTGTCCTCGATCCCGGCGGCGTTGATCGAGTCGGCCATCGCCTCGGCGTTGCTCGAGTCCAGGGTGCCGGCGATGCCGGAGGCCGCCACCTTGCCCGGGCCGGACATGTCGGCGTGCACCTTCAGCACCTCGGCCACCCGGGCCGGGTCCCCACCGACGTCGAAGACCGCGCCGCCGGGGGCGCCGTCGGCGTCGAAGCCGAGCGCGTGCTGGGCGTTCACCGCGTTGGCGAATGACGCCGCCACGGCGTTGAGGTCGGCCAGGTAGTCGGGGAGCGTGTCGTTGAGCAGGCTCTGCATGGCGCCGGCCTTGCCGCTGATCGCGCCGGGCACTGCCGTGGTGGAGCCGGTCGGGCCCACGATCGCGAAGCTGACGTCACTCGCCAGGGCTTCGCCGTCGGCGCCGACGCCACCGCTGATCTGCAGCTGGCCGGCGTCCTTGCCCTTGACCAGGTCGACGCCGTTGAGCGTCACGGCCATGGTGCCGTCGGACTGGATCGTCCCGGTGGCGCCGGTCAGCTCGGAGAGCCGCATCGAGAGCTGGTCGCGCGCGTCGAGCAATATGTTGGCGTCGAGGCCGGCATTCTTGGCGGCCAGGATGTTGCGGTTGGTGTCGGCCAGGTCGGAGGCCAGCGTGTTGACCTCGTCGCGGACGGTGAGCAGCTGCTGGCGCTGGTCACTCTGCTCGGTGGTGATGTTGCGCGCCTGCAGACGGAACGCGTCGGCAACCGTCGCGGCACCGGCCAGCATCTGGGCGCGAGAGGCGTCGCTGCCTGGCGCGTTGGCGAGGTCGCCCAGCGTCTTCTTGAAGTCGCCGATCGCGGCGGAGACGCCCTTCTCACCCGGCTCGGCCAGCCCGGTCTCGACTCGGGCCAGCGTGGTGGCGCGCGCGTCCAGGTAGGACTGGTTGGCGTGCTCGACACGGGAGCGCGCGTCGAGGAAGGGGTCGACCATCCGATCGACTCCTGTGGACCGGACGCCGGTCCCGCCCTCGCCGCCGCGTGACCACATGGCCGGCTGTGCAGCCGCACCCATGGTCTCGCCGACGACCCGGCGGCGGACGTAGCCGTCGGTGTTCACGTTGGCCACGTTGCTGCTGGCCACGTCCATCGAGATCTGCTGGAAGCGCATGGCGCTCAACGCAGTGTTGATGGAGGAGAACGATCCACTCATGTGTCAGAGGCTCCAGTCGAGACGGGCGGCGCGCAGCGGTGCTGTCACGGCGGCGCCCTCGGGGGTGTACGTCGCGATGCCGCCGCCCAGGTTGAGCAGGGTCTCGCGGGCCGAGCGGAACCCGGCGGCGATCAGGCTGCGATTGAGCTCGGCGACACGGATGATGTGCTCGGTCACGGTCGCGAACGACTCGCGGTGCTCGGTGAGGATGCTCGCCCACGGTTCCTGCGCGACCTCGATGAGGGAGCTGAGGCTGGGGTTGGGGTCGATCCCGACCTCGGCGGCGACGGTGTCGGCCTCGATCGCGCGCAGCATCTCCGTCTCACGGATCACCTGCAGCAGCTCCTCGACCTCGCGGGCGGCGCGGGCCAGCCAACGCGTCTCTCCGGCGGCCATGATGAGCTGCTCGACCTCGAGCTTGTAGTGCAAGGTCTCGAGCAGCTCCCGCTCGCGCCACAGGATGAGCGACAGCTTCTCCATCCGCCCGGCTCCTCACGTTAGGGGTGCGCAGGCTCCGCTCCAGAGCCTGTCAGGAGAGAGCATCGGCGTGAGGTCGGGACGACCTGAGTCGTTTTCGCACGGAATCCCTCGAAAGATCACGACGGAAATAAGTTCGCGCTCCGAGGTTTACGACGACTTCATACGGGGGAAGGCGCGACTTCTGCCTGAACTCCGGACAACCGGTTCGCGGTTGCCACAGGATCCTCCACGTGACCGACCTGCGCGCCGCCTCCGCCGAGGCTGACGAACTCATCTGCTCCCACATGGGCCTCGTGGGCCACATCGTCCGCGAGACGATGAGCCGGGTGCCCTCCCATGTGAACCGCGATGACCTGACGTCCGCGGGCCTCGCTGCACTCGTCCAGGCGGGCCACGCGTATGACGCTGAGCGCGGCGTTCCCTTCCCCCGCTATGCCGCCACCCGGGTCCGCGGCGCCATCGTCGACGAGCTGCGCAGCATCGACTGGGCCTCCCGCTCGGTGCGTCGCCGCGCTCGTGACCTCTCCGACACCCGCACCGCCCTCGCCACGGCGTACGGCCGGCCGGCGACGGAGCAGGAGGTCGCCACCGCGACCGGTCTGCGCGTGGACGAGATCACCGCCAACGACGAGGACGTCGCCCGCGCCCAGGTCCTCTCGCTGCAAGCCTCCGAGGACGCGCCGATGGCCGAGATGCTGGTCAGCGCCCTGCCGAGCCCGGAGGAGGCCGCCGAGCACAAGGAGCGCCTGATCTACCTGACCGAGGCGATCACCGAGCTGCCCGAGCGGCTGCGTCTGGTCGTCGAGCAGTACTTCCTCGCCGAACGCCCGATGGCCGAGATCGCCGAGACCCTCAACGTCTCGGAGTCGCGCGTCTCCCAGATGCGGGCCGAGGCACTGGTCCTGCTGCGCGACGCACTCAACCGCGAGCTCGACCCCGACCTGGTCCCGGCGACCGCTCGTCCCGACGGTTGCGCGGCCAAGCGTCGCGAGTCCTACTTCGCCGCCGTTGCCGCCCGGCACGCGGCCGGAATCCGCCGTCCGGTGCGGGACACGCTCGACGCGACCGCCTGACCACCAGCGGATCGCAGGCAGTCACCAGCAGCATCAGTGCCGAGGGCACTGGTGCTGCTGCCATTTGCGAGCGCCGCAAACCGGTCAGAAGTTTTTCCGCGTTTTCCTTCAGGCGCCCACCCCCACCGCCGATAGGTCATCTCGACGGAGCCCACGGACGGACTCCAGAAGACAAACAGAACCTTTGGGAAGGAACCCATCATGAGCCTCCGCATCAACCAGAACATCGACGCCCTCAACTCGTACCGCAACCTGTCGGTCACCCAGGGTCAGATGTCCAAGTCGCTCGAGAAGCTGTCGAGCGGTTTCCGCATCAACCGCGCGGCCGACGACGCTGCCGGTCTTGCGATCTCCGAGGGCCTGCGCTCGCAGGTGGGTGGCCTCAAGGTTGCCGTCCGCAACACCCAGGACGGCGTTAGCGTCGTCCAGACTGCTGAAGGTGCACTGACCGAGACCCACTCGATCCTGCAGCGGATGCGCGACCTGTCCGTCCAGGGCGCCAACACGGGCTCGCTCGACCAGGCCGCCAAGGACAACATCCAGTCCGAGATGGGCCAGCTCAAGTCGGAGCTGACCCGGATCGCCGACACCACCAAGTTCAGCGGCCAGAGCCTGCTGGACGGCAAGTACGACGGCAAGTTCCAGGTGGGTGCCAACACCGGCGAGAACATCTCCGTGAAGGTCGCGCAGGACATGAGCGCGACCGGTCTCGGCGTCCAGGCTGTCGACGTCTCCACGGTCGGTGGCACCACCGCCGCCACGTCGGGCGGCGCCGCAACAGTGGACACCACGGCAGGTACTGCGTCGGTGCAGACGGTCACCGCCAATCTCACCACGCGCGACGGCTTCGACGACCTGAACGGCGTCATCTCGGTCAACGGCAAGAGCTTCGACCTGGCGAGCGTCAAGTACGCCGCGACCGACGACGACGTCACCAAGCGGACGACTGCACTCAACACGCAGATGACCGCCGCGCTCGGTGCTGGCGCGGCGACTGCCACAGTCTCTGGCAGCAATCTCGTCGTGACCGGCGCTGCCGCCAAGACGGCTGGTGCGGGCGTGACCGAGAACGCTGCAGAGCTCGGTGCTCGCGAAGTCAAGTTCACCCAGGCCAGCGGCGCGGACGTGGCGATCAAGAGCATCGACAAGGCCATCGCGAAGGTCTCCACCTCCCGCGCCGACCTCGGTGCCCTGCAGAACCGCTTCGAGCACACCATCAACAACCTCAACGTGGCCGTCGAGAACCTGTCGGCCTCCGAGAGCCGGATCCGCGACACCGACATGGCGTCCGAGATGATGAACTTCACTCGCTCGCAGATCCTGTCGCAGGCTGGCACGGCCATGCTGGCCCAGGCCAACCAGGCCCCGCAGGGCGTCCTCTCCCTGCTGCGCTGATCCACCTGGCTCCTCCGCTTTCTCGCGGTTGAGCTGACAACACCCCGGTCCCGGTGGGACGCGCAACCCGCGTCCCACCGGGCTCCCGAGGGCCCTCATGCCCTCGCCCGTCTCGACTTCAGGAGTGGTCATGGCCAGCATCGGCGGACTCAGTGGCTTCGACGGCGCCGCAATCGTCGATCAGCTGATGCCTCTCGAGGCCATCCCGCAGAACCGCCTCAAGACCCAGCAGGCATCCCAGAGGTCGACCCTCTCAGCTCTTCAGCAGCTGAACACCCGGATCGCCACGCTGGGCAGCGCCGCCACCACCCTCGCCAAGGCTGAGACCTGGCAGGGCCTCAAGGCGACCTCGAGCAGCTCGCAGGTCACCGTCACCGCAGGCGCCAGCGCCGCGGCCACCAACTTCACCGTCGGCGTCACCTCCGTCGCCACTGCCCACCAGGTCAGCTTCTCCTTCGCAGCGAAGACCGACGCCCCGGCAGTGACGACCGGCCCGATGCGGCTCGACTTCACCGACCCGACCAAGTCGCCCATCACGCTGACCACGGACGGCACCCTCCAGGGGCTCGCCGATGCGATCAACGACACCGACAACAAGACCGGGCTGACGGCCACTGTCGTCCGCACCGGCGCCGCGGCCGACGGCAGCGCCCAGTACGGCCTCGTCGTCACCGCCGACAAGACCGGCGCGGCGTCCGGTTTCACGCTCTCCTACGACGATGCCGGTGGGACGGCCGCAGGCACCCCCCTCGCGCAGCAGGCCCCCGGGGCACGCATCGGCACCGACGCGGCGATCACCCTGGGAGCCGGCCTCACGCTGACCTCGGCCACGAACACGTTCGCCGACGTGGCGCCCGGTGTGAGCATCACGATCGCCGACAACGCCGTGACCGCCGACAAGGCCACTGCTGCATCGCCGCAGACGATCTCGACCGTCACGGTGAAGCAGGACCCCACCAGCCTGGTCTCCTCGGTCAAGGGGCTGGTCGACCAGCTCAACACCGCTCTCGGCTGGATCGACGAGCAGACCGCCGGCGCCAAGGGCGCCGCGAAGGCTGGCACCCTCGCGGGTGACGCCACCGCACGCAGCGTGCGCAGTGCCCTGCTCAACACCGTCTTCGGCTCCGGCAACACGACGATGGCCGGGATGGGCATCCAGACCGACCGCGCCGGCAAGCTGGTCTTCGACGAGGCCAAGTTCAAGGAGGCCTACGCGGCCGACCCGGCCGCGGTCGCCGCCCAGTTCACGAAGGCTGACCCCGACGTCCCCGGCTCGACCAACGGTTGGGCCGCCCGACTGGAGATCGTGTCCAAGGCCGCAAGCGACCCGACCACCGGGACCGTCACGGGAGCGGTCAAGGGACGAGAGTCCACGATCGACCGGCTTCAGAACAACATCGACTCCTGGGACCTGCGCCTGGAGCTACGGCGCACCACCCTCTCGCGTCAGTTCAACGCTCTCGAGGTCGCCCTGTCGAACATGAACAGCCAGAGCAGCTGGCTGGCAGGCCAGATCAACTCCCTCCCGTCCTACTCCTCCCGATAGCCCCACCCAGCGCCTGACCCCGGAAGGCCAGCCATGATCCCGAACGCACGCAACACCTACCTCAACGCGTCGGTGTCCACCGCGAGCTCCGCATCACTCCTGGTGATGCTCTACGAGCGGCTGGTCCTCGACCTGCAGCGCGCGGCGACGGCTCTGCAGACGGGCGAGAGGTCCGTGGCACACGAGCAGCTGCTGCACGCGCAGGAGATCGTCCTCGAGCTGCGCTCGAGCCTGAAGCCGGAGGCCTGGTCCGGCGGACCCGCCCTCGGCGCTCTCTACGACTACCTCCACACCGAGCTCGTCCGCGCCAACATGGGCAAGGACCTCGAGATCACGACGTTCTGCCTGCACGTGGTCAGCCAGCTGCGCGACGCCTGGCGCGACGCGGCGATGGCCACGGTCTCCGCGAGCGCATGAACCACCGGCTCTCTCCCGAGAAGCGGCGCCACCTGGTGTGGGAGACGGCCCTCGATCGTCTGGAGCTCGACGTGATGCGCGCCGAGCGACTGCTCGACGAGGACGCGACCGTCGCTCCCCCCGCCAGCTGGGACGAGCCCGAGCTCGACGGCCCGATCCCCGACGACCTCGTCGAGCGCGCGCTGGCCCTGCTCGAGCGGCAGCGGCGGGTGCAGGACACCCTCCAGCAGCGGCTGGACGCCAGCCGTCAGCAGCACGCCTTCGCCGACCGGGTCGACCGCGCCACCGGTCGCGCCTCTGTGCGCGGCGTGGGGCCGGCGCTGTACCTCGACATCCAGGCCTGAGGGCCACTTCCGGCCGAATCCGCTAAAGACAGAGCCCTCCCGCCCGATGGTAGGGACGTGGCTCTCCGCTCCGGCGGACGCCGAACAATCACGAAACTCGAAGGGACCCTCCCGTGAAGATCATCGTCGCCGACGACAGCCGCGTGATGCGCCAGATCGTCATCCGCACGCTGCGCCAGGCCGGTTGGGGCGGGCACGACATCGTCGAGGCCGGCAACGGCAAGGAGTGCCTCGACCTCGCGCTGGCCTCGCCGCCGGACCTGATCCTCTCCGACTGGAACATGCCGGAGATGAACGGGATCGACTGCCTCGCCGCGCTGCGCGCCGCCGGGTCCACCGTGACCTTCGGCTTCGTCACCTCGGAGGGCTCCGAGGAGATGCGCACCCGGGCGGCGAGCACCGGTGCCGCGTTCCTGATCGCCAAGCCGTTCACGCCCGAGGCCTTCGACGAGGTCCTCAGCGCCGCTGTGGGGGCCTAGCCATGAGCAGCCTGCCCACGCACCTCCCCACCCCGATGCAGATCCGGGAGCTGCTCGCCGGTCTGCTGGACAAGCCGGTCACGCTGACGCCGGGCGTTCCGCTCGCTCCGGGCCCGAAGACGCCGGTCAGCATCGCGGCCTTCGTCGACGACATGCTCCGGGTGACCGGCGTCATCGTGTGCGACCTGAAGATGTCGGCCTACCTCGGCGCCGCCCTCGGGCTGGTGCCGGTCAAGCAGGCGGAGTCGGTCATCGCGGCCGGCGCGCTCGACGAGACGATCGCCGAGAACCTCTACGAGGCGCTCAACATCGCCGCGTCGATCTTCAACGTCGAGAACGCCGGCCACGTGCGCCTCTATGGCATGCACCCGGCAGGGGACCCGATCCCCCACGACATGCTCGTGCGCGCCCTCACCCTGGGCCGCCGCGAGGACGTGGTACTCGACATCCCCGGCTATGGCTCGGGACGGCTCTCGGTCATCCTCAGCTGAGCCCTGGTCCAGCACGCACCCCGCAAGACCACAGTGAACCCGCCCGAAAGGGCGGGTTCTTGCTGTTTTCTGGCGATCCCTTAAGAACCCCTCCGGCATGGCCGAAGGATGCTGCGAGCAAGGATCGCTCCTCCCCCGCCGATGGACTGGCACCGACTTCGTTTTCCTCCTGGAAGGCCGAGCAAGCGTGTCCTTTGCCATCCCCGACTCTGTCGGCGCGGTCCTCAACTATGCCCTCGACGGGCTCTCCACCCGTCAGCAGGTGATCGCGGACAACATCGCCAACGTCGACACCCCGGGCTTCCGGGCGACGAGCGTGGAGTTCGAGAGCTCCCTGCGTGCCGCGATCGGCACCGGCGACCTGAGCGCCGAGCCCGCCATCGCGAGCACCCCCACCAACACCCCCGTGGGCGCCAACGGCAACAACGTCGATCTCCGCAAGGAGACGCTCGCCGCTGTGCAGTCCCAGTTCCAGTACCAGGTGATCAGTCGGGCGGTCTCGGACCGCTCCACGATCCTCTCGACCATCGCAGGGGCCTGATCATGACTGCTTTCAACCTGCTCAACATCGCCGGCTCGTCGATGGGCATGCACCAGACGTGGCTCGACTCGCTGGCCCACAACATCGCCAACGCCAACACCGCGACCAGCACGGACGGGGCCGCCTTCCAGTCCCAGATGCTGATGGTGAGCGCCCGTCCCGACGGCAGCGGCGTCGCCGTCAGCGGGGTGGCGCTCAGCGACCCAGAGGGCCGGATGGTGCACAGCCCGGACCACCCGCTGGCCGACGAGGAGGGCTACATCCGCCTCCCCGAGATGGACATGTCTAGCCAGATGACCCAGCTCGTGATGGCCCAGCGCGGCTACCAGGCCTCGGTCCAGGTGACCAAGAACGCGCAGGAAACCTACGGCGCTGCCCTCCAGATCGGACGTGGCTGACATGAGTGTCCCCGGCATCGAGGCGATCGGCTTCACGCCGTACGTCCCCCCGCAGGTCGCCACCACCGACCGCCTGGACGGCCTCGCCTCCAGCGGCGGTGTCTCCGGCCCCAGCGGCACCCCGCAGGTCAACCAGGCGTTCGGCGACCTGCTGCTCGACGGCATCGAGCGGCTCGAGTCGGTCCAGGACCGCAGTGACGCGCTGGCCGTCAAGGCCGCCACCGGCGACCTCGACAACATCCACGACTACACGACCGCGGCCACCGAGGCCAAGGTCACCACCCAGCTGACCGTCGCGGTGCGCAACAAGGCCATCGAGGCGTTCAACGAGATCATGCGGATCCCGATCGGATGAAGGACAACGCCCTGCGCGGCCTCGATCGGCTGCGCACCATCTTCTCGTCGTTCACGATCGGCCAGCGGGCCGTGGCGCTCGTCGGCGTGGCGGCCCTGCTCATGGGCGGCTTCCTGGTGCTGCGCTGGGTCTCGACGCCCAACTATGCGCCGCTGTTCAGCGACCTCGCCTCCGAGGACGCCTCGGCGGTCATCGAGGAGCTCGACTCCCAGGCGATCCCCTACAAGCTCGAGAACGGCGGCGCCACGATCATGGTGCCCCGCGAGCAGGTCTATGAGACCCGGATCGCGCTGAGCGGCGAGGGTCTGCCCGGTTCCAGCGACGAGGGCTACTCGCTCCTCGACGACCAGGGCCTCGGCACCTCGCAGTTCAAGGAGCAGACGGACTTCAAGCGCGCCATGGAGGCCGAGCTCGCCAACACGGTCGAGGGCATCTCCGGCGTCAACACCGCCGTCGTCCACCTCGCGCTGCCCGCCAAGCAGGTCTTCGCCGACGAGCAGGAGCCGGCCACCGCCTCGATCCTCGTCGACACGGCTCCCGGCAACACGCTCAACGGCGAGCAGGTGCAGGCGGTCGTCCACCTGGTCGCCTCCAGCATCGACGGCCTCGACCCCGAGAAGGTCACCGTCGCCGACTCCGAGGGCCGGGTGCTGTCCAGCACCGACGGCGCCTCCGGAGGCGCCGCCACCACGCGCAACCAGCAGGTCAGCGACTATCAGAACGACATGAGCGCCCGGGTCCAGGCCATGCTCGACAAGGTCGTCGGCCCCGGCAACTCCACCGTCCAGGTGACCGCCAACCTCGACTTCGACAAGGCCGTCTCCGAGTCGGTCACCTATGAGTCCGACCCCGAGGACCCGCCGCTGTCGTCCTCGCGCACCACCGAGACCTACACCGGTCCCGGCGCCAATGCCCAGGCCGGCGGCGTCGTCGGCCCCGACGGGCAGATGGACAACACCGGCACAGGCGGCGGCGAGTCCGCCTACGACAAGGAGTCGGTGACCGAGGACAACCCCTTCGACACCGTCAAGGAGACCCGCGAGGCCGCCCCCGGCAGCGTCGACTCCATCCACTTCGCCGTCATCCTCGACTCCGCCACCGCCGTGGCGATCGACCCCGTCGAGGTCCAGGCCCTGCTCGCCGCAGGGGCCGGCATCGACCGGGAGCGCGGCGACACGATCCGTGTCTCCACCATGCCCTTCGACCGCAGTGCCGACGACGCGGCCGCCGCCGAGCTGGCCGCCGCCGCCGCCGCCGCTGCCAAGGCCGAGCAGCGCGAGATGCTGCGCAACATCGCCATCGTCGTCGTCGTCCTGCTCGCCCTGCTCCTCGCCTGGCTCAAGGGCCGCAAGCGGGCCAAGGCACGCGCCCAGGCCACGTCGTACGTCGTGGAGCAGCTGCGCCAGGAGAACGCCGCCCGCGTCGCCGCCGAGCCGGTCCTCGAGACCTCTCCGGCCCTGACCGCCCTCGAGGCGGCCGAGGGCAACGCCGCCGACGAGCTGCGTGACGAGCTCACCTCGCTGGTCGAGCGTCAGCCCGAAGACGTCGCCACCCTGCTGCGCGGATGGCTGGTGGACCGCCCATGATGGGAGCACTCGCCACCCTGGGCGTCCGCAAGGCCGCCATCGTGCTGATCCAGCTCGGCAAGGACAAGGCCGCCGACGTTCTGAGCCACCTCTCCGACGCGGAGGTCGAGGCGATCTCCGCCGAGATCGCCCAGCTCGACTCCGTGAGCGCCTCCGAGACCGAGTCGGTGCTCACCGAGTTCACCGAGATGGCCAAGGCCCGGGTGAACATGACCCAGGGCGGGCTGACCTTCGCCCGCAACATGCTCGAGCAGTCGCTCGGCGTGGAGAAGGCCGCCGAGATCATGGCCCGGCTGCAGGCCGCCGCGGTGAAGATGCCGTTCCAGTTCCTGCACCGCGCCGACCCGGCCCAGCTGCGCTCGTTCATCGTGGACGAGCACCCGCAGGTGATCGCCCTGGTGCTGGCGCACATGACGCCGGACAAGGCCTCCCTCGTGCTGTCCGGGCTGCCCTCCGACCAGCAGGCCGCGGTCGCGCACCGGATCGCCGTGATGGAGCGGACCTCCCCCGAGGTCATCCGCTCGGTGGAGTCCGTGCTCGAGCGCAAGCTGTCGTCGGTGCTGCAGCCGGCCGAGCTCTCCCGCGTCGGCGGCGTCGACCCCCTGGTCGACATCATCAACCGCTCCGACCGCTCCACCGAGCGTCAGATCGTCGAGGGCCTCGAGGCCATCGACGCCGAGCTCGCGGAGGAGATCCGCAACAAGATGTTCATGTTCGAGGACATCATCAACCTCGACGACCGCTCGGTGCAGCAGGTGCTGCGTCAGGTCGACAACGCCGAGCTGGCGCTGGCGCTCAAGGGCGTCCAGGACATCGTCCGCGACAAGATCACCAAGAACATGTCCGAGCGTGCGTCCGAGACCCTCCTCGAAGAGGTCGAGCTGCTCGGCCCGGTCCGCCTGGCCCAGGTCGAAGAGGCGCAGCAGTCCATCATCCGCACGATCCGCCTGCTCGAGGAGCAGGGTCAGATCATGGTCCGGAGGGGCAACGACGATGAGCTCGTTCTCTGACCCGGTGCTGCGCGGCGGCGAGGGGGCGGCGGTCTCGACCCTGTCCCCCAGCCCGGACCTGCGCACCGGCACCTGGACCCGGCTCGGTCAGTCGACCGTGCTCGGCGACGAGGTCACCGAGAACTACCTGAGCGGCCTCGCCGAGCAGGCGCGGGCGGCCGCCCGGGCCCAGGGCTATGCCGTGGGCTGGGCCCAGGGTCGCCGCGAGGCGCACGACAAGGCGGTCGCCGAGGCGCACGCGCTCCTGGTGCAGAACCGTCGCGACGCCGAGCGTCGTGAGGCGGAGCACCAGACCGCGATCCAGGGGCTCCTGCTCGCCGCCCAGCAGCTCCAGGACGCAGCCGCCGACGTGTGCGCCCAGCTGGCCGACGACGCCACCGAGCTCGCCCTCAGCGTCACCCACGAGGTGCTCGGCCGTGAGGTCGCCATCGCCGCCGACCCCGGCGCCGACGTCGTACGACGCGTGCTCGCGGTGCTGCCCCGGGGCGCGGCGGTGCGGGTCCGGCTGCACCCCGGCGCACTGCAATCCGGCGCGCTTGGCTCGGAGGCCGTCGCCGGCCTGGCCGAGCTCGGCGTCGAGGTCGTCCCCGACCACGAGCTCGCCTCCGGCGAGGCGCTGGTGGAGACCGACGAGGCCGTGATCGACCTGCGGATCAGCACGGCGCTGGAGCGGCTCGCGGAGGTCCTGCGATGACGTCGAACCTCCCGATGCGCCAGCTGGTCGGCTCCGACCTGCACCAGCGCGCGCTCCTCGCCGTACGCCCCCGCACGCTCGGCCGCGTCGCCGAGCTGCTCGGCCTCTCGGTGCGCATCACCGGCGTGCCGGCCGCCGTCGGCGACCTGCTCGAGGTCGTCGGCCCCGCGCCGGTGCCCGTCGAGGTCGTGGCCAGCGGCCCCGCCGGCCTCGTCTGCCTCCCGCTCGCCTCCACCACCGGTCTGCGGATCGGCGACCACGTCCGCTCCACCGGCGGCCCGCTGCGCATCAACGTCGGCGAGGCCCTGCGCGGTCGCGTGCTCGACGGACTCGGGCGTCCCCTCGACGGCGGCCCGCCGATCTTCGACCTCCCCTCGGTCTCGGTCGACAACACCCCTCCCCCCGCGATGAGCCGTCCGCGCATCGACGAGCAGCTCGGTCTCGGCGTCCGCGCGATGGACGCCCTCACCGCCTGCGGTCGCGGCCAGCGCATCGGCATCATGGCCGGCTCCGGCGTCGGCAAGTCCAGCCTGCTCTCGATGATCGCCCGCGGCACCGACGCCGAGGTCTCCGTGATCGCCCTGGTGGGCGAGCGCGGCCGCGAGGTCCGCGAGTTCCTCGACAACGACCTCGGCCCCGAGGGCCTGGCCCGCTCGGTCGTCATCGTCGCCACCTCCGACGAGCCGCCGGTCGTCCGGCTGCGCGCCGCGCTGGTCGCCACCCGGATCGCCGAGTGGTTCCGCGACAGCGGCCGCGACGTCGTGCTGATGATGGACAGCCTCACCCGCGTGGCGATGGCCCAGCGCGAGATCGGCCTGTCCGCCGGCGAGCCGCCCGCGACCCGCGGCTACCCGCCGAGCGTCTTCACCCTGCTCCCCCAGATCCTCGAGCGCGCCGGCACCTCCGCCGACGGCAGCATCACCGGCCTCTACACGGTGCTCGTCGAGGGCGACGACATGCAGGACCCGATCGGTGACGCCGCCCGCTCCATCCTGGACGGCCACATCGTGCTGGCCCGGTCGCTCGCGACCTCCGGCCACTTCCCCAGCATCGACGTGCTCGAGTCGATCTCCCGGGTCGCCTCCGCGATCTGCTCCCCGGAGCAGAAGAAGGCGGCCTCGCACCTGCGTCGCCTGATGGCGGCCTACCGCAACGTCCGCGAGCTCGTCGAGATCGGCGCGTACGTCGCCGGTGCCGACGCCGACGCCGACGCCGCGCTGGCGCTGCTCCCCCAGATCAACGACTTCCTGCGCCAGGACATGGACGACGCCACGCCGACGGCTGAGACCTGGCAGCGCCTGATCGACCTGGTGGCCTCGTGAAGACCGTCCACGACCCCGGCCTGCGCGCCGTCGCCCGGGTCCGCTCGGTGCGCGAGCGCGACAGCCGGATCGGCCTGGTCCGTGCGCTGGCCGACGAGCGTCAGCTGGCCGAGCGGCTCACGATGATCCGCGAGCACCTCGCCACGCTCGCGCCGTACGCCTCGGGCGACCTGGGCACCTTCCTCGACCGTCAGCGCACCGTGCTGTCCTGGTCGGAGGTGGCCATCGAGACGCGCCACGCCCTCGAGTCGGCCGAGACGGTCACGATGGCCGCGCGTGAGCGCTGGACCAGCGACAAGAGCCGGCTCGCCGCCGTCGAGACCCTGCTCGCCAACCGGGCCGCCGAGCGCCGCGCCGAGCGTGCCAAGCGCGAGGAGCGCGACCTCGACGAGACCGCGATCGACGTGTGGCGACGAGGCCACGCCAAGCGAGTCGCCCGAGAGGAGGCGCTGCGATGAGCATCATCGACGTCACCGCGCGGATCGGGCAGATCCAGGCACAGCTCGCAGCGCTGGTCCCTGCGCCCTCGGGCATCAGTGCGGCCAGCACCTCCGGCGCGACCAGCGCCACCTCCGGCACCGAGTTCGCCGACGCCCTCCAGCGCGCCGGCGGCACCACCGCGACGAACGCCGCTGGCGGCGCCGGTGGGAGCACCAAGGGCGAGGAGGTCGTCGCCGAGGCGAAGAAGTACCTCGGCGTGCCCTATGTCTGGGGCGGCACCGACCCTGACAAGGGCCTCGACTGCTCCGGACTCGTCCAGCTCGTCTACCGCAACCTCGGCCACGACCTGCCGCGGGTCTCCTACCAGCAGGCCACCGCCGGGACCGCCGTGTCGAGCCTGGCCCAGGCGAAGCCCGGGGACATCCTGGCGTTCAAGTCGCCGGTCAACCACGTCGCGATCTACCTGGGCAACAACCAGATGATCGAGGCCCCGCGTCCGGGCAAGAGCGTCCAGATCTCGCCGGTCTACGAGACCCCCACCGCGATCCGCCGGATCGTCAACGAGGCACCTGCCTCGTCCGTCTCAGCGGCGTCGAGCGCGTCCGGCAGCTCCCGCGTCTCCGCGAGCACGCCGTACTCCGCGCTCTTCAACGCGGCGGCCGCCAAGTACGGCGTCGACGCCACGCTGCTCGCCGCCGTCGCCAAGCAGGAGTCGGGCTACAACCCGACCGCGGTCAGCCCGGCCGGCGCGCGCGGCCTGATGCAGCTGATGCCGGCGACGGCCGCGGGCCTGGGAGTGCGCAACTCGTTCGACCCGGCCCAGGCCGTGGACGGCGCCGCCCGGCTGCTCGACACCCTGATCGACCGCTTCGGGCGCACCGATCTCGCGCTCGCGGCGTACAACGCCGGGCCCGGTGCGGTCATCCGCTACGACGGCATCCCGCCCTATGCCGAGACCCAGAACTACGTCCGTTCCGTGCTAGCGATGGTGAGACAGTCATGAGCTCGACCGCACTTCCCGTCGGGCCGATGCCGGTGGCATCGCCCGTGGCGGCGCCATCAGCAGGCGGACGCGACGCCTCCGGCTCGGCCCAGGCCGGCGAGGAGTTCCTCGCGCTCGTCCAGCAGCTGCTGGGTGGGCCGGCCGTCCCGGTCGACGCGGGCACCGGTGAGCCGGCGGCCGAGGAGACCCCGGCGGAGGCGCCCGCGGCTGCCGACGGCGCGGACGTCGACACCGCTGCTCCGTGGGCCCCCGTGCCCCCCGGCCTGGCACAGCTGATCCCGGCGAGCGGTCCGGCCACGGCGGAGGCAGCGGCACAGCTCGCCGCCCCCGCGCCCGATGCCGATGGGACCACCGACGCCAAGACCGGCGGAACCGCCGCGCTCGCCGACGCCGACCTCGCGGCCCCGACGGCCGGCATCCCCGGCGGCGGCTCCTCGCGCCCCGGCACCGGCGGTCAGCCGCAGACACCGCAGCCGGGTGCCACCCCCGGGTCCCTCACGAGCCCCACCTCCACTGCGGCGGACGGTGCTTTCGATGCGGCTGCGCCGACCGGACCCAGCACTGGTGCCACGACCGGAACAGGCGCGATCCCGGCCGGCATGACCGCCGCCAACGAGGCTGCGCCGGCCCCCACCGGGCTCGGCGTGAACGGCCCGACCGCCACCGTCGCCACCACCGCGGTGGACGGCACGGCCCCGGCCGCGCAGGCACGGGTCACCGAGCAGGTCTTCCCCGAGGTGGTCCGCATCGCCGGCAACGGCAACGGCATGCAGCGTCTGACGCTGCGTCTGCAGCCCGAGAACCTCGGCGAGGTGCGCGTCGTGCTCATCTCGCGTCCAGGCGAGCAGCTCGTCGTCAGTCTGGCCGCCGGCGCCGAGGCGCAGGAGTCGCTGCTCAACGGGAGCTCCGAGCTGCGCAGGCTCCTGGAGACCATCGGCAACGGCGACGCCCGCATCGTGGTCCGCGACCTGGCCAGCGGCGCCCCCGGCGTCAGCCAGTCGACCGCCGGCCAGCAGACGAGCCAGCAGTTCGGGCAGCAGCTGAGCCAGCAGTACGGCTCGGACTTCCTGAGCGACCTGGGATCCGGCGCGTCCGGCTCGGGCGACGGCGACCCCGACGGGGAGCCGAACACAGACCAGCACGCAGGGACGCGTGGAAGCAGCAGTGCCATGGACGGCACAGACGGTGCGGCGACCTCGCCCCATCGAGTCGACCCCGTCACCGGCGCCCGCACCGCGGGCATCGACGTGACCGTCTGAGGAGGACACGTGTCAATCACCGCAACCGAGGGCGTCGCCCCCGGGATGTACACCGGTGGGCCGTCGGCAGCCGCTGCGGCCAACGGCGAGGACAAGCAGATGTTCCTCGAGCTCCTGGTGGCGCAGCTGCGCTACCAGGACCCGCTGAACCCCGCCGACTCCGGTGAGTTCCTGGCCCAGTCGGCGCAGTTCACCTCCCTGGAGAAGATGCAGGAGGTCGCCGACCAGACCGCGGCCCTCGTCAGCGCGCAGGTGACCTTCGGCGCGAGCAACATGGTGGGCAAGAACGTCACCTACCTCGACGCCGAGGGCGTGACCAAGTCCGGTCCGGTCGGCTCGGTCTCCTTCGGCTCAGGCGGCCCGATGCTCGACGTCAACGGCGCCCAGGTGACGCTCGGCCAGGTCCAGTCGGTCGTGGCCAACCTGCCTGCTGCCGCCCTGCCTGCTGTCGGGGCCCCCCTTCAGTCCGGGACCGGAACGACCGTTCCTCCCACGGGCGCCACGCCCGAGACCCCCTGACCTTCCCGTCCCGCACGACCGGCGCCACCACCGGCGCCTGACCCTCCCGAGAGGAACCCCACCATGCTTCGCTCACTCTTCGCCGGCATCAGCGGCCTCCGCGTCAACCAGACCATGCTGGACGTCACGGGCAACAACATCGCCAACGCCAACACCACCGGCTTCAAGTCCAGCACCACCGTCTTCTCCGACACGCTGAGCCAGATGCTCACCGCTGCCTCCGGCGAGAACGCCCAGCGCGGCGGCACCAACCCGATCCAGGTCGGCCTCGGCGTCCAGGTGGCCGCCACCAGCACCAACTTCGGCCAGGGCTCCGCGCAGACCACCGGCAAGACCACCGACCTGATGATCCAGGGCGACGGCATGTTCGTGATCCAGAAGGGCAACGAGACGCTCTACACCCGGGCCGGCGCGTTCACGTTCGACGAGAGCGGCACCCTGGTGAACCCCGAGGGCAACCGGGTCCAGGGCTACGCCGTGGACCCCGCCACCGGCCTCCGGACCGGGGCTCCTGGCGACATCACCCTGCCGCTCAACGCGACGCCCAAGCTCACGTCGTACAACATCGGGTCCGACGGCAAGGTCCGCGGGCTCTTCGCCGACGGCACCCAGAGCGACATCGCGCAGGTGGCCCTGGCCAACTTCGCCAACGTGATGGGTCTCGAGAAGGTCGGCGGCACGAGCTACCGCGTCACGGCCAACTCCGGCGACGCCGTCGTCGGGGCCTCCGGCGAGGGCCAGCTCGGCACCTTCATCAGCGGCGCCCTGGAGATGTCCAACGTCGACCTCGCCGCCGAGTTCACCAACCTGATCCTCGCGCAGCGCGGCTTCCAGGCCAGCTCACGCGTGATCACCACCTCGGACCAGGTGCTCGAGGAGCTCGTGAACATCAAGCGCTGACCGCTCACCAGGCCTCGACGGGGCCCGCCCACGCGGGCGTGCCCCGTCGTACGCCCGAGCGGGTCGCATTTACCTCGGCTCAACCCCTCAGATCGAGGTGGGGGCCGCCGAAACTATCTATTGAGTTGCCACGGACGGCCACTCGCAGTCATGCACAAGGACGGTGCGTCTCATGATCTATCTGACCCGACTCTCGGGATCGGTGTTCGCTTTGAACTCCGACCTGATCGAGCGCGTCGACTCGACACCGGACACCGTGGTCACCCTGGTGGATGGCAAGAAGTACGTCGTGACCGAGCCCCTCGAGGACGTGGTCGACGCCATCCGCGAGCACCGCGGTGAGGTGATCGCGATCAGCACCCGCCTCGAGGTCGCGCCCACGCCGCATGACAGCCCCCACGAGCGCCACCGGGCACCCACCCTCGGCACGGTGACTCCTCACCCCGCGCTCAACGCGGACCGCCGGGAGTCCTGATGGATCCGGCAACCCTGATCGGCATCGGCATGGCGTTCGTGGTGATCATCATCGCGAACATCCTCGAGGGCGGCAGCCCGATGAGCCTGCTGCTGTTCCCGCCGATGCTGCTGGTCCTCGGTGGTACGACCTTCATCAGCATCGCCGGCGGCACGATCTCCGACTTCAAGTCCTCCATGAAGGCGCTCAAGACTGCCTTCCTGGGCAAGGCCCAGACGGCCGGCGACCTCGTCCCGTCCATCGTGACGCTCGCCGACAAGGCGCGTCGCGAGGGCCTGCTGGCGCTGGAGGACTCGCTCGCCGACATCGACGACCCGTTCCTGGTCCGCGGCGTCACCATGGCCATCGACGGCACCGACCCCGAGGAGCTGCGCGACATCCTGGAGTCCGAGGTCTTCGCCAAGAAGCTCGCCGACAAGCAGGCCGCGAAGTTCTTCGCCGATGCCGGCGCCTATGCGCCGACCATCGGCATCGTCGGCACCGTGATGGGCCTGGTGCACGTGCTCGAGAACCTCGGCGCCCCCGAGGAGCTCGGCCACCTCATCGCCGGCGCCTTCGTGGCGACGCTGTGGGGCGTGATGTCGGCCAACGTGATCTTCCTGCCCATCGCCAGCCGCCTCAAGCGGCTCAGCGACCTGGAGGTCGCGCGGATGGAGCTCGCCATCGAGGGCATCGCCGCGCTCCAGGCCGGCTCCAACCCGCGCATCATCGCGCAGAAGCTGAAGTCGCTGCTCCCCACGGAGCAGCGTGAGGACGAGGCAGCCTGATGTCGGGCGGGGGTGGCCGCAAGGGCAAGAAGCAGATCGAGGAGGAGCACGACAACCACGAGCGGTGGATGGTCACCTACGCCGACATGGTGACGCTGCTGATGGTGCTGTTCATCGTGATGTTCGCGATGAGCCAGGTCGACCAGGCGAAGTACAACGCGCTGCGCTCCGGCCTGGCCGTCGGCTTCGGCGGCCAGACCAACTCCTTCATGGAGGGTGGCGAGACCGTCCTGGAGCAGAGCGGGAGCAACCTGACGCCCGAGCTGGTCACGGCCCAGTCGCTCAAGCAGCTGTCCCAGGAGGAGCGGTCCCGCATCGACTCCGCGATCAGCAAGCACGACCGTGACAAGCTGCAGGCACAGTACGCCGCCGCGGCCGCCGAGGTGAACCGGCTGCAGGCCCTGGCCCGCCGGGTCAAGGCCGCCCTCGCCCGGGAGGGCCTGGGCACCGACGTGCTCACCTCGATCGACGATCGCGGGCTGGTCGTGAGCCTGGTCTCGCAGCACGTGGTCTTCAACGCCAACCTGGCCACGCTCAGTGCGCGCGGCAACCGGGTCGTGGACGTGCTCGCGCCGGTGCTGCGCCAGATCCCGGACCCGCTGCGCGTCGACGGACACACCAACCAGGTGCCGGTCACGCCGAAGTACTACGCCACCGACTGGGACCTCTCCGCCGCGCGGTCGATCACCGTGCTGCGCCGGCTCAACGAGAAGGGCCGGGTGCCGATGGACCGCCTCTCGGCGTCCGCCTTCGGCAACACCAAGCCGCTGTGGGACCCCAAGATCCGGGGCTCGCAGCGGGTCAACAAGCGCGTCGACATCGTGGTCCTCTCGGGCATCCCCGCAGAGAGTCGCGAACTGCTGGACAACATCGTGGCCGAGCGACGAGCCAACGAGGGAGAAGAGGGATGATCGTGTCAGCCATCAACCCCGAGGCCGCTGCCGGCAGCACCGGCACCGGCAAGAAGGGCAAGAAGGCCAAGGGCGACGCCGAGCCGCGCAGCAAGAAGAAGCTGCTGATGATCGTCGGCGTCGTCGTCCTGGTCGCTGCCGCGGCCTGGTGGTTCATGCTCAAGCCGAGCGGAGCCGAGCCGCCGCCGGAGCCGGGCGAGGTCGTGTCGATGGAGCCGATCCAGGTGAACCTGACCGGCGGGCACTACCTGAAGATCGGGCTCGCGCTGCAGCTCACCACCACTGCCCACGAGGCCGATGGGAGCAAGGCTCTCGACGCGGCGATCGACCTCTTCAGCGGCCAGGACTTCGACAAGCTGAGCAACCCGGAGTACCGCGGCGAGCTCAAGGAGAAGCTGATCAAGGAGCTGGAGCACGACTACCACGGCGACGTGATGGAGGTGTACTTCACCGACTTCGTCACCCAGTGACCGCAGACGGCGGCTGAGGGGACTCGCGCGGATCCAGGACGGATCCGCGCGGACCCTTCAGATCCCGCGAAGTGGGGCCGATGCATGGTTCGTGCATCCCTCCGCGGCAACGAATCTGCCTCCACGAACGGCGCATCAGGCCGGTCGTGCCCGTCGGCGTACCCGTAGCGAGCCCGTCCCCTACGACTTCCGTCGTCCGATCCAGCTCTCCCGCGAGCACTCGCGGATGCTGCAGCTGGCCTTCGACGGCTTCGCCCGCCAGGCGACGACGGTCTTCACGTCCTCACTGCGGATGGTCTCCTCGGTCACGCTGACGTCGATCGAGCAGCGCAGCTATGCGGAGTACGTCGACTCGCTCGACGCCTCGACGTACCTCACGATCTTCTCGGCCGACCCCCTGAACGCCTCGTGCGTGCTCAACATCCCGTTGGTCGCGACGATGTCGTGCGTCGACCACATGCTCGGTGGGCACGGCAACTCCAAGCAGCCGGCGCGGCCGCTGAGCGAGATCGAGTCGGGCATCGTCGCCGGTCTCGTCGAGCGGCTGCTCGGCGAGATGCGCTACTCCCTCGCGGGCGTGCTGCCCCTGCTTCCGGAGGTGCTGCGCGTCGAGTACAGCCCCCAGTTCGCCCAGGTGGCCGGCGCCTCGGACGTGATGGTGGTCGCGACCCTCGAGCTGAAGATCAACGAGAAGAGCCACCCGATGACGGTGTGCCTTCCCTTCCAGGAGCTGCTGCCGCACATGGTCAAGGCGGCGGCGCCCGCGCCCGTCTCGGAGCGTGAGCGCCACCAGCGCGCCCGCGCCGCCGGCGAGCTGGCCACCCAGTTCCAGACCGTGCCGGTGGACATCGCGGTCCGCTTCCGCCCGACCCAGCTCTCGCCCGACGACTTCGGCGACCTGCGTCCCGGCGACGTGCTCCGCCTGGGTCACCCTGCCTCAGCCCCGCTCGACGTCGTCGTCGACGGCACCACGTTCGCCCACGCCACCGCCGGGGCCCGTGGCCCCCGTCTCGCCGCCCTCATCGTGGGCACCCCGAAGGAGAAGCAATGACCGCCGCCCCCCTCGCCGACCAGCTGACCGAGCTGGCGATCGCCGTGGCCACCGCCGCGACCGAGGTCATCCCATCCGCCGAGCCCCTGGTCGCCATGGGCGCCCAGCCCGGGACCGAGCACGTCACGGCGGCCTTCGCCGGCGGGGTGACGGCCGAGCTCCAGGGCCCGGTCACCGGTCGGCTGGGACTGCTCGTCGCCCAGGACCTCGTGGCAGCGCTGGAGACCAGCCCGCTCGGAGGCCTCGACCTGGCCGCCGCGGTGCAGCCCACGCTCGACGTGATCGCCACGGCGCTGGGCACCCAGGTGGGCCCCGCCAAGGAGGTCGACCTCAAGCTCATCGTGGGCGACGTCGGCCCCGACTTCACCGTCGTACCGCTCCTCGGTAGCGGCTTCGCGGCCGCGGTCCTGCTCCAGGACGCGACGCTGAGCACCGCTCTGGTTGCTCTGGCCGCGGCCGAGCAGGCCGCCGCGGAGCCCGAGCCCGTCCCCGCGGCGCAGCCCGAGCCGCAGGTCGTGGTCGCCCAACCGATTGCCCAGCCGATGACCCAGCCGGCTGCCCAGCCCGTTGCCCAGCCCGTTGCCCAGCCGATTGCCCAGCCCGTGCCCCAGGCTGTCCCCCAGGCAGCCACTCCCCTGCCTGCGGCCCCGCAGCCCCAGGCCGGCGCGGTCTCCTACGAGGCGCTTCCGGCCGTCGGCAACATCCCCCAGACGAACGGCGCAGTCCCCCGCCGCGGCATCGAGATGCTGCACGGCGTCGACATGGAGGTCACGGTCGAGCTCGGCCGGACCCGGATGACCGTGCGGGACCTGCTCGCGCTCTCCCCCGGCGCCGTGCTCGAGCTGGACCGGGCGGCGGGCAGCCCCGCCGACCTGCTGGTGAACGGTCGGCTCATCGCCCGCGGCGAGGTCGTCGTGGTCGACGAGGACTTCGGTCTGCGCGTCACCGAGATCATCACCGACACCTCGGTGGGCTGATCGTTGCTCGAGCTCACGCTGCGCCTGGCCTTCTCGCTCGCAGCAGTCCTCGGACTGCTCATGCTGCTGGCCAAGCTCACCTCCCGGCGCTTCCGCGGCAGCCGAGACGCCCTCATCCAGATCGTCCAGCGCCAGGCGCTGAGCCGCTCGTCGTCGGTGTCGGTCGTCACGGTCGGCTCGCGCGTGCTGGTGCTCGGCGTGACCGAGCAGCAGATCCGGGTCCTCGCCGAGCTCGAGCCCGACGAGATCGAGGACTTCGAGACCGAGGCCGACACCGCGGCGCTGGCCCTGCTCGGCGACGGCGACGACTCCGAGCAGACGGTGGCGAAGGGCGGGACCAAGGTGGCCCGGATCGGCGCCACGACCCCCTCGGCGGGCACCGGCCCGCTCGTCGGCTCCGTGCTCAGCCCGCAGACCTGGCGCCAGGCCTTCACGGCGGCCAGCAGGCGGACCTCGTGACGCTCGCTCCCTCCATCTCTCCCCCCCTCACTGCCCCCCTCACTGCCACGTCACGCCGCGCCCTCACCCTGCTCCTGCTCGTCGCCGCCCTCTGGCTGCTCACGGCGGTCGGCACGGCGTACGCCGCCCCCGACGGCCCCAGCGGACCGGGCGGACCCAGCGGCGGCTCCAGCGTCACCATCGAGCTCGACGGTCTGACCGACAGCCCCAGCACCTCGGTGACCGCCCTGATCGGGCTCACCCTGCTCTCGCTGCTGCCGGCGATCGTGCTGACCTGCACCAGCTTCACCAAGATCCTCATCGTGCTCGGCCTGACCCGCAACGCGCTCGGGCTGCAGCAGACGCCGCCCAACCAGGTGCTCGCCGGACTCGCGCTCTTCCTGAGCCTGTTCATCATGGGCCCGGTGCTCGGTGACATCAACGAGCTCGGGGTGCAGCCCTACCTGGACGGCGACAAGAACTCCAGCCAGGCGTTCGGTGACGGTGTCGAGCCGCTGCGCGAGTTCATGCTCGACAACACCGGCGACGAGGAGCTGCGGCTGCTCACCAACGTGGCCGACCGCGAGCTGCCCGCGAACCGCGACGAGGTCGGGCTGACCACCCTGGCCCCGGCGTTCGTGCTCAGCGAGATCAAGCAGGCCTTCATCATCGGGTTCATCATCTTCATCCCGTTCCTGGTGATCGACATCGTCGTCGCCGGAGCCCTGATGGCGCTGGGCATGATGATGATGCCGCCGGTCATGGTCTCGCTGCCGTTCAAGCTCCTCCTCTTCGTCCTCGTGGACGGCTGGGCGCTCGTCATCAAATCCCTCGTCGCGAGCTACGGATAGGTGCCGCCGACATGACTGACACCGCGATCATCGAGATCGCCATGCACACGATGATGGTGGCCCTCAAGCTCTCCGCCCCCATCCTCCTCACCTCGCTCGTCGTCGGCTTCACCGTCTCGCTGTTCCAGTCGATGACCCAGATCCAGGAGTTCACGCTCGCCTTCGTGCCGAAGCTGCTCGCCGTGGGCGTCGCGCTCATCGTCTGCGGCAACTGGATGCTGGCCACGATGATCGACTTCACCGTCGACCTCTTCGAGCGCATCCCGTCCCTGCTCGGCTGAGGCGCCCATGACACTCACCATCGACGGCGCGCCGCTGATCGCCTACCTGCTCGCCTCGGTGCGGATCCTCACCTGGCTCGCCGTGGTCCCGCCGTTCGCGGGCCGCTCCGTGCCGGGGATGGCCAAGATGATCGTGGCCCTGGGCCTCGCCTTCGCCGCCGCGCCCTCGGCTGAAGCGATCTCCACCGACGGGGTCGACCTGATGGTCGACGCCGGCACCCAGGTCGTCATCGGGCTCTCGATGGGCTTCGCCACCCACCTGCTCCTCGCCGCGATCGCCGCCGCCGGCGCGCTCATCGACGTCTTCGGCGGCTTCTCGCTGGCCCAGGGCTTCGACCCCCTGTCGATGAACTCCAGCACCGTCATGGGCAAGGTCCACCAGCTCCTCGCCACCACCCTGCTGTTCGTCAGCGGCGGCCACCTGCTGGTCATCGGCGGCCTGCTGCAGACCTTCGACTTCCTTCCGCTCGGGGCGACCCCCGACTTCAGCCGGATCCACGACGTGATCACCACCGCGTTCAGCCTCTTCTTCGTCACCGCCGTCCAGATCGCCCTGCCGATGATCGCGGTGCTCTTCGTCTCCGACCTCGCGCTGGCCCTGCTCACCAAGGTCGCACCCCAGCTCAACGCGATCAACGTGATGTTCCCGGTCAAGATCGCGCTGACCCTGCTCCTGGTGGGGCTCTCCTTCCCCGTCCTCCCCGACGCCGTCGACCGGTTGGTCACCCTGGCCAACGAGGCGATGGCGGCCTTGGCGGGTGTGGGATGAGCGAGGAGAAGACCGAGAAACCCACACCGAAGAAGAACAAGGAGAACCGCAAGGAGGGCCAGGTCCCGCGCACCCAGGAGCTGGGCTCCTGGGCCTCGATGCTGATCGTGGGCGCGTTCCTGCCCAAGCTGCTCGGGATCGAGCTGTCGAACCTGCGCGAGCTGATGATCACCAGCCTGCGTGCAGGCGCGGATGCCTCTCCCGCCCTGGCCCTGCAGCTGGCCGCCAACGGCGCCAAGCACATCGCGCTCACGCTGCTCCTGCTCGGCGCCGCGGTGATGGTCGTCGGCATCGCCGGGGCCCTGTCCCAGGGCGGGTTCTACCTCGCCACCAAGTCGCTGAAGCCCAAGCTGTCCAAGCTCGACCCGATCAAGGGCGCCAAGCGCATCTTCGGTCTGCAGGCGCTGTGGGAGGGCACCAAGATGCTGCTCAAGGCCAGCGTCGTGACCTACCTCGGCTACCTGTCCATCCGCGGGCTGATGCCGATGGTCGGCAGCCTGCCCTCGATCCCCACGGTGCTGGAGACGGTCAAGGACGACGCCACCAGCCTGGTCATCAACGTGTCGATCGCCGGCGTCGTCCTGGGCGGCGCCGACTATGCCTTCCAGCGCAAGAAGATGGGCAAGCAGACGCGGATGACCAAGGACGAGGTCAAGCGCGAGCACAAGCAGAGCGAGGGCGACCCCCTGGTCAAGAGCGCCATCCGCGGCCGCCAGCTCGCGGCCGCCCGCAACCGGATGATGAGCGACGTCCCGCAGGCCGACGTGGTGCTGGTCAACCCGACCCACGTCGCCATCGCCCTGCGCTACGACCCTGAGAACGGCGCCCCGCGCGTCGTGGCCCGGGGCGCCGGCGTGATCGCGGCCAAGATCCGCGAGGCCGCCTCCGAGGCCGGCGTGCCGTTGGTGCGCGACGTACCTCTGGCCCGGGCGCTCTACGGCTCCACCAAGGTGGGCCAGGAGATCCCGACCGAGCTCTTCGGCGCGGTCGCCCAGGTGCTCGCCTTCGTGATCAGCCGACGCACCCGCGGCCAGCTCGGCGGCCAGCACGACACCCCGCGTGGGCGCGAGGAGCTGCCGGCCACGAGCCCGGTGCGACGTCGCCGACCCAACCCTTCAGTTGTCGCGACACCCGGCCGATAAGCAGGCGGACGCCAGGACGGGGTCCGTGAGTCTGTGCCATGGAGGGCACTCGTTGCAGCGACCCTCCGGAAGGCCCTCATGAAGCGTCTGACCCAGCTCGGCGTTCCCGTCGGCATCGTGATGATCGTCGTGATGCTGGTCGTGCCGCTCCCCGCGGCTGTGCTGGACATGCTGATCGCCTTGAACATCACCGGCGCGCTGCTGGTGCTGATGGTCGCGATGTTCGTCAACAAGCCTCTGGACTTCGCCTCGTTCCCCGCGGTGATCCTGGTGATGACGCTCTTCCGGCTCGCGCTCAACGTGAGCGCCACCCGGCTCGTCCTGCTCGACGGCTATGCCGGCAAGGTCATCGAGACCTTCGGCCACTTCGTCGTCGGCGGCTCCCTCATCGTCGGCATGATCATCTTCGTCATCCTGCTGGTCATCCAGTTCGTCGTCATCACCAACGGTGCCGGCCGCGTGGCCGAGGTGGGCGCCCGCTTCACCCTCGACGCGATGCCGGGCAAGCAGATGGCCATCGACGCCGACCTCAACTCCGGTCTCATCGACGAGGAGGAGGCCCGGCGTCGCCGAGCCGAGGTGCACGGCGAGGCCGACTTCTACGGCGCGATGGACGGTGCCTCGAAGTTCGTCAAGGGCGACGCGATCGCCGCCGTCATCATCACCATCGTCAACCTGATCGGCGGCTTCGCGGTCGGCGTCGCGCAGCTCGGCATGCCCTTCGGCGAGGCGGTCACGACGTACAGCCTGCTCACCGTCGGCGACGGCCTGGTCTCCCAGATCCCCGCCCTGCTGCTGTCGGTGGCCACCGGCCTGATCGTCACCCGCTCCACGGCCGACGAGGACATGGGCTCCGACATCGTCCGCCAGCTCACCAAGAACCGGATGCCGCTGCGCGTCGCCGGCTTCGCGGCGTTCGGCCTCTGCCTGATCCCCGGGCTGCCCAAGATCCCCTTCATCTTCGCCGGCGGCATCATGCTGATCGCCTCGTCGCGGATTCCCCAGGAGGTCGAACCGATCGAGGCGCCGAAGACCACCGAGGCGCTCCCGACCGCGGAGTCCCCCGAGCAGCTGGTGGCCGAGATCCAGGTGGATCCTCTGGGCCTCGAGCTGGCCGTCGACCTGATCGACCTCGTCGACCCCAGCGTCGGTGGCGACCTGCTGGAGCGGGTCAAGGCGCTGCGCCGCAAGATCGCCGGCGAGCTGGGCGTCGTCGCCCCGCCGGTGCGCACCCGCGACAGCATGGACCTGCCGCCGCACACCTACGCGATCCTGCTCTTCGGCACCGAGGTGGCCCGCGGCGAGGCCCCGGCGGGCACCGTGCTCGCGATCGGCGACTTCCTCGCCTCGCTGCCCGGCAAGGCCACCCGCGAGCCCGTCTTCGGCCTGGAGGCCAAGTGGATCCCCGCCGAGCTGCGCAGCCAGGCCGAGCTCAGCGGCGCGACCGTGGTCGACCGGGCCTCGGTGATCACCACCCACCTCGCGGAGGTCATCACCCAGCACGCGGCCAGCATGCTCGGCCGGGAGGACGTCAAGATGCTCACCGACGTCGTCAAGCGCTCGCACCCCGTCGTGATCGAGGAGCTCACTCCCGCCCAGCTCAGCCTCGGCGAGGTCCAGCGGGTGCTGCAGACGCTGCTGACCGAGGGCGTCGCGATCCGCGACCTGGTGCGGATCTTCGAGGCTCTCTCGCTGCGGGCCGCGCGCACCAAGGACACCGACTCGCTGGTCGAGGCCGCCCGCGCCGCCCTCGGGCCCGGCATCGCCTCGCCGTACCTCGTCGACAAGGCACTGCACGTCATCACCTTCGAGCCGCAGCTCGAGCAGCAGCTGCTCGAGTCGCTGCGGGCCACCGACGCCGGACCCACCATCGCGATCTCCCCCGACATCGGTCAGCTGATGCTCAGCCACCTGGCCCAGCTCATCACCGAGGCCGAGAACCGCAACGTCTCCCCCGTGCTCGTCTGCGCGCCGCAGATCCGGCCGGCGGTCCGCCGCCTGGTCGAGTCGATGCTGCCGAAGCTCGCGGTGCTGTCCTACCAGGAGCTCACCGGTGCCGACCAGATCCGGTCGGAGGGCGTGGTGAGCGCTGACAACCACCTGGCCGTGATGTCGTGAACCCCATGTCGGTCTCGGTGATCGGGGGCTCCCTGCTCCTCAGCGGGCCGGCGTGGTGGGCGGTCTACGTCGACGGGATCCTCTCCCTGGAGGTCGCGCTGCAGCGCTGGCTGCTCTGCCTGGTGGCGGTGTGGGGCGTGCTGAGCCTGGCGAAGCGGATGTCCGAGAAGGCGCTCGAGGCGACCAGGGCCGAACGTCAGCCGGTGGCGCCCGTGGACGTGGTCGGCGCGGCCTTCGAGAAGGCCCCGGACCTGAGCACCGGTCCGGCCACCCCACGGGACCTGGCCGCCGACGTGTCGCCCGACGTCGCCGCGGGTGTCTTCCAGCAGATGGCGCCGAACATGGGCGCGGACCCGGACCGGACATGAGCGCCTGAAATGGGAACGGCCCGCAGGCTCGACGACGAGTCGTCCGAACCGGAGGACTGACCGGTTCACCTGCGGGCCGGGTGACTGCCCTGGAATTGCCAGCGGCTGCAACACGCTGCCGTCGGCGGTGGAGCTGCTAGCGAGCAGCCACCTCACGCGTCCTGAAAGACTTCATCTGTCGGACCACCTCCTTTCCCGTGTGCGACAACGGTACGTCCGGGGTCGGGGGTCGACAAGGGATATTTCCGGCGTCGCCCCTCCGAGGCTTCAGTCCACAGCTGCGGCGAACTGCCAGCGGTGCAGCGCGGCGTAGGCCCCGTCCCGCTCGAGCAGCTCGGCGTGGGTGCCCTGCTCGACGATCGCCCCGTCCTCCATCACCAGGATCAGGTCGGCGTCGCGGATCGTCGAGAGCCGGTGGGCGATCACGAACGACGTGCGCTCGCTGCGCAGGGCGGCCATCGCGTGCTGCACCAGCAGCTCGGTGCGCGTGTCGACCGAGCTCGTCGCCTCGTCGAGGATCAGCAGCGCCGGATCGGCGAGGAACGCGCGGGCGATCGTGACCAGCTGGCGCTCCCCCGCGCTGAGGCTGCCCGACTCCTCGTCGACGACCGTGTCGTAGCCGTCGGGCAGGGCGTGCACGAACCGGTCGACGTACGTCGCGCGGGCGGCCTCGAGGATCTCCTCCTCGGAGGCGTCGGGGCGCCCGTAGGCGATGTTGTCGCGGATCGTCCCGCCGAACAGCCAGGTGTCCTGCAGCACCATCCCGACCTGGCCGCGCAGCGCGCTGCGCGGCATCGCGGTGATGTCGATCCCGTCCAGGGTGATCCGTCCCGCGTCGATGTCGTAGAAGCGCATCACGAGGTTGACCAGCGTCGTCTTGCCGGCGCCCGTCGGGCCGACGATGGCCACCGTCTGCCCCGGGCGCGCGACCAGCGACAGGTCGTCGATGAGCGGCGTCTCGGGGTCGTAGCGGAACGACACGTGCTCGAACGCCACCTCCCCACGCCGTACGGCGGGCTCCGCCAGCGCCGGCGGGTCGACCGGCTCCTCGTCGGCGTCGAGCAGCTCGAAGACCCGCTCGGCGGAGGCGACACCGGACTGCAGCAGGTTCATCATCGACGCGACCGTGGTGAGCGGCTGGGTGAACTGGCGGGTGTACTGCACGAACGCCTGCACCTCGCCCAGCGAGAGCGATCCGCTCGCCACGCGGAGGCCGCCGATCACCGCGATGAGGACGTAGTTGACGTTCCCGATGAACATCATCGCCGGCATGATCAGCCCGGAGACGAACTGCGCCCCGAAGCTCGCGTCGTACAGCTCGTCGTTCTGCTCGGCGAAGGCCCGCTCCACCTCCTCGCGGCGGTTGAAGACCTTGACCAGGGCGTGGCCGGAGAAGGCCTCCTCGATGTGGCCGTTGAGCTGTCCGGTGCGCCGCCACTGGGCGACGAACATGCCCTGGGAGCGCTTCATGATCGCGCGGGTGACCAGCAGCGAGACCGGCACCGAGATCAGCGCGACCAGGGCCAGCAGCGGGGAGATCCAGAACATCATCCCGAGCACCGCGAGCACCGTCATGAGCGAGGTGAGCAGCTGGCTCATCGTCTGCTGCAGCGTCTGGCTGACGTTGTCGATGTCGTTGGTGACGCGGCTGAGCAGCTCACCGCGCGGGGAGCGGTCGAAGTAGCCCAGCGGCAGCCGGTTGATCTTGGTCTCGACGTCCTCGCGCATCCGGTAGACGGTCCGTTGGACGACCTCGTTGAGGATGAAGCCCTGCAGCCAGGCCAGCAGCGAGGCCGCCGCATAGATGGCCAGCACGATCAGCAGCACCCGCCCGACCGCGTCGAAGTCGACGCCCTGCCCGGGCACGAGGCCGTCCATCGCGGCGATCATGTCGGCCTGGGTGTCGTCCCCGCGCTCGCGCAGCTGCGCGACCACCTCGTCGCGGGTGCTGCCGGACGGGAGTCCGCGGCCGACGAAGCCGTCGAAGACCAGGTCGGTGGCGTGGCCCAGGATCCGCGGCGCGACCGACATCAGCGCGACGCTGACGATGCCCAGCAGCACGACCGCGGCCACCTTGAGCCGCTCGGGCCGCATCCGCGCGGCCAGGCGCTTGGCGGACGGACCGAACGTCATCGCCTTCTGGCCCACCATCCCGCCGCCGTGCGGGCCGCGCCCCGGGCCGCCGGGGCCGGCCTCGATCCGCTCGGTGGCCTCGAAGGCCTTGCCCTTGCTGACGGGCATGCTCTTGGCCGTGCTCGCCGGCTTGTTCTCCGGGGCGCTCATGCGACGTCCTCACTGGTGAGCTGGGAGCTGACGATCTCCTGATAGGTCGCGCAGTCTCGCAGCAGCTCGTCGTGGGTCCCGCGGCCGACGATGCGGCCCTCCTCGAGCACCAGGACGAGGTCGGCGTCGCGGATCGTGGCGATCCGCTGAGCCACGATCAGCACGGTCGCGTCGCGGGTGGCCGGACGCAGCGCCGCGCGCAGCCGGGCGTCAGTGGCGAGGTCGAGGGCCGAGAAGGAGTCGTCGAAGAGATAGATCCCGGGCTTGCGCACGACGGCGCGGGCGATCGCGAGCCGCTGGCGCTGGCCGCCGGAGAAGTTGGTGCCGCCCTGGCTGACGGAGGCCTCGAGCCGCTCCGGGAGCGCCCGCACGAAGTCCGCTGCCTGCGCCACCTCGAGGGCTGCCCAGAGCTCCTCGTCGCTCGCCTCGGGGCGGCCGTGGCGCAGGTTGCTCGCAACGGTGCCGCTGAAGAGGTAGGCCCTCTGCGGCACCAGGCCGATCTGGCTCCACAGCGCCTCGGGGTCGAGGTCGCGCACGTCGACGCCCCCGACCCGGACCGCGCCGGCGGTCGCGTCGAAGAGCCGCGGCACGAGGTTGACCAGCGTCGTCTTGCCGGCCCCGGTCGAGCCGACCACGGCCAGGGTCTGACCGGGGCGCGCGGAGAACGTCAGGTCGGTGAGCACCGGCGCCTCCGCCCGGGGATAGGCGAAGGCCACGCCCTCCAGGTCGAGCCAGCCGCGGCGCTCGGGATCCGGGGTGACGGGGTCGGCCGACGTGACGACCGACGACGGCGTCTCGAGGACCTCGAGCACGCGCTCGCCGCACACCGCGGAGCGCGGCAGCATCATCAGCATGAAGGTGCCCATCATCACCGACATCAGGATCTGCATCAGGTAGGACAGGAACGCCGTCAGCGCCCCGACCTCCATCTGACCGGAGTCAACGCGCTGCCCTCCGAACCAGATGACCGCGACGCTCGAGACGTTGACGACCAGCATCACCAGCGGGAAGAGCGTCGCCATCCACCGCCCGGCGCGCACGGCCACCTCGGTCAGCTCGGCGTTGGCGACCGCGAAGCGTCGTACCTCCTGCGGCTCGCGGACGAAGGCCCGCACCACCCGGATCCCGGTGATCTGCTCGCGCAGCACCCGGTTGACGGCGTCGATGCGCTCCTGCATCGCACGGAAGCTCGGCACCATCCGGCTCACCACGAGCCCCACGGCGAGGAACAGCGCGGGCACCACGACGGCCAGGATCCAGCCGAGCCCGCGGTCCTCGCGCAGCGCCATCACGACGCCGCCGACCATCATGATCGGGGCCGAGACCGCGATCGTGCAGGTCATCAGCACCAGCATCTGCACCTGCTGCACGTCGTTGGTGCCGCGGGTGATCAGCGAGGCCGACCCGAAGTGCGCCACCTCGCGCGCCGAGAAGGTGCCGACGCGGTGGAACAGCGCGGCCCGCACGTCGCGCCCGAAGGCCATCGCGCTGCGCGCTCCGAACCACACGGCACCCACCGAGCAGACGATCTGGACCAGCGAGACGGCGAGCATCACCGCACCGACCCGCAGGATGTAGCCGGTGTCGCCCCGGGCGATGCCGTTGTCGATGATGTCGGCGTTCAGGCTGGGGAGATAGAGCATGGCCACGACCCCGACGAACTGCAGACCGAGGACGGCCAGCAGCCAGGAGCGGTACGGCGCGAGGTGGAGGCGGAGCAGGCGCAGCAGCATCAGGGGCGGCCTTCGGGGCCGGAGGTTTCCCCGGTCGACCGGGGATCGCTGATGTTGTCGGGCGAAGTTTCGCCGGACAAGTTCAGGTTTCCCCGGTCGACCGGGGAAACCGACACCCCCCTCACGGCGCCAGCCGGAAGGTGCGCCAGCCGGAGCCGTCGCGCTCGTAGACGAGGCGGTCGTGCATCCGGCCGGGGCGGCCCTGCCAGAACTCCACCGTCTCCGGGGCCACGACCCAGCCGCTCCACTCGTCGGGCACCGGCACCGGCTCGTCGTCGGCGAAGCGCGCCACCACGGCGTCGTACGACGCGGCGAGGGCGTGCCGACCGGCCACTTCACGCGACTGCGGCGACGCCCAGGCGCCGAGCTGGGAGCCCCGCGGGCGCTGGGCGAAGTAGTCCTCGACGGCCGAGCGTGGAAGCTCGGTGGCGCTCCCCTCGATGCGGATCTGGCGCTCGAGGGGGTGCCAGGGGAAGAGCAGCGCGCAGGCCGGGTTGGCGGTGAGGTCGCGCCCCTTGTGGGAGCCGCGGTTGGAGAAGAAGACGAAGCCCTCGTCGTCGACGCCCTTGAGCAGCACCATCCGCGACGACGGGCGGCCCGCCGGGGAGACCGTCGCGAGCACCATCGCGTTGGGCTCGTGGAGGCCGCCGGAGCGGGCGTCGTCGAACCACCGACCGAACATCGTGATCGGGTCCGCAGCGAGGTCGTGCTCCTCGAGACCGCCGCGGGTGTAGTCCTCCCGCAGCGCTGCGAGGGCGGGGGTGAGGCCGGGCACCGGCCTCGGGGAACGGGCGGCGTCGGTCATGTCCAGAGCCTAGCCAGCCGGCCACTGGGACGCTCGCGTGTTTGGGCAGGGGGTGCGGGGGTGCACAATGCGTGAGGCAAACCGGGGCTTTCGACGCGCCCGGCAGACACAGGCAAAGGAGCCTCATGACCGAGGTGCACCACGGGTTGGAGGGCGTCGTCGCCTTCGAGACCGAGATCGCAGAGCCCGACAAGGAGGGCTCGGCGCTGCGCTACCGCGGCGTCGACATCGAGGAGATCGTCGGGCGCGTCCCGTTCGAGAAGGTCTGGGGCCTGCTCATCGACGGGGCCTACGATCCGGGTCTTCCGCCGGCCGAGCCCTACAACATCCCCGTGCACACCGGCGACATCCGCGTCGACGTCCAGGCGGCCGTGGCGATGCTGGCCCCCGCCTTCGGGATGCGCCAGACCTACGACATCTCCGACGAGCAGGCCCGCGAGGACCTCAGCCGGGTCGCCGTGATGGTGCTGTCATACGCCGCGCAGGCCGCCCGCGGGCTCGACCAGCCGGTCGTCTCCCAGCGTGAGGTCGACAAGGGCGCCACGCTCGCGGAGCGGTTCATGATCCGCTGGAAGGGCGAGGCCGACCCCAAGCACGTCAAGGCGATCGACGCCTACTGGAGCTCGGCCGCCGAGCACGGCATGAACGCCTCCACGTTCACCGCCCGCGTGATCACCTCCACCGGCGCGGACGTCGCCGCGGCCTTCTCCGGCGCGATCGGCGCGATGAGCGGCCCGCTGCACGGCGGCGCCCCCTCGCGCGTGCTGGGCATGATCCGCGACGTCGAGGAGACCGGCGACGCCACCGCCTACGTCAAGCGGCTGCTCGACAACGGCGAGCGGCTGATGGGCTTCGGCCACCGCGTCTACCGGGCCGAGGACCCGCGCGCCCGCGTGCTGCGTCGTACGGCGAAGGAGCTCGACGCTCCCCGCTACGAGGTCGCCGAGGCACTCGAGAAGGCCGCCCTCGCCGAGCTGCGCGAGCGTCGTCCCGACCGGGTGCTCGAGACCAACGTCGAGTTCTGGGCCGCGATCGTGCTCGACTTCGCCGAGGTGCCGTCGAACATGTTCACCTCGATGTTCACCTGCGCCCGCACCGGCGGCTGGTCGGCGCACATCCTGGAGCAGAAGCGCACCGGGCGACTGATCCGACCCTCGGCCGTCTACACCGGTCCGTCGACGCGCCCGGCCAGCTCGGTCGAGGGCTGGAACGACGCGTGGGCCGAGTAGGCATCGACCCCGAGCGCTTCCGCGGGCAGACCGCGGTCGTGACCGGTGCCGGCTCCGGCATCGGCGCAGCGCTCACCACCGCCCTGGTCCGGGCCGGTGCAGACGTCGTCTGCGCCGACCTGGACCGGGCCGCGGCCGAGCGGACGGTCGCTGCACAGGATCAGGCTCAGACGGGTCCCGGTACGGCGCGCGCCGTGGCGCTCGACGTCACCGACGCGGCGGCCGTGCAGGCAGTGGTCGACGACGTCGTCGCGCGCTCCGGGCGGCTCGACCTGATGTTCAACAACGCCGGGATCTCGTTCGGCGGCGAGACCGAGGAGCTCACGCTCGCCCACTGGGACGCGATCATCGACGTCAACATCCGCGGCGTGGTGCACGGCGTCCACGCGGCGTACCCGCTGATGGTCCGCCAGGGCCACGGCCACATCGTGAACACCGCCTCGATGGGCGGGCTGATGGCCGGCGGCATGCTGACCAGCTATGTCACGACCAAGCACGCCGTCGTCGGGCTCTCGCTCGCGCTGCGCTCGGAGGCGCGGGCCAAGGGCGTCGGCGTGACGGTCGTGTGCCCCTCGGCGGTGGAGACGCCGATCCTCGACAAGGGGGCGGTGGGGCGCTTCCACGGACGCGACTACTACCTGCGCGGGCAGGGCGTGCGGCGGCCGATGGACGCCAGCGTGCTCGCCGAGCAGGTGCTGGAGGCGATCGCCCGCGACGAGGCGATGCTCGTCACCCCGCGCACCGCCCGGATCGCCTGGCGCATCGGCCGCCTGGCACCCGGCTTCACCCAGCGGATGTCGGCTCGCTTCGTGGCCAAGCAGCGCCGGCTGCAGGCGAGGCGCTCGGCCGGCTGATCCGCCGTACGCCTGGGCTCAGCGGCGGCGGTTCAGGCGGGGCACGTACCAGCTGGTGAGGCCCTTGGCGCCGCGGCGGGTCAGCGAGACGTGCACGTGGTCGCGGTGCCGCAGCGTCGGCGAGCAGCGCTTCCTCCGCTTGCACGAGGAGCTGAGGTAGGGGTCGCCCGCGAACTGGTTCCAGCTGGAGTAGATCCGGTCGTCCCAGATGACGTACATGATGCCCATCCGGCGCGCCCAGGCGTGCTCCTGACCACCGGGGCTGGTCGCGAACACCTTGTCGAAGAACCGCTGCACCCGCTTCACGTCGGCGGGGTTCGAGGCGTTGGCCATCCAGTCGATGGCGCGTCCCTCCTTGTGCTCGGAGGTGCCGCCGCTCCCGCAGCTGCGCGAGATCGACCCGTTGCCGCCGCCGAAGCTGCGCACGAGCCAGCCGGCCAGCAGCACGGTCCCGGCCTTGGCGTTCGGGGAGCACCGCTTCTGGGGCTCGTACGACGCGTAGTCCTCGATCACCGCTCCCGCTGGGGCGGCCGCGAGGACCGGGACGACAAGTGCGAGCGCGAGAGCGGCGAGGAGCGTGCGCAGCAGCAGCGGAAGGGCAGCGAGCGAGGGCCGAGAGGAGAGAACAGGGTTCACGTCATCGACGCTAAGAGGTTCAGTCGCGGACCGTCCGGGATTCCTGCACGTCAGCCGGGCCCTATCCGACGCCCAGGCCTACCCGAAGCCCAGTGCCTTTCCGAAGCACCGGGAGATCGGCGAGTGGGCGTAGTAGCCGAACTTGCCGATCTCGACGTAGCCCGAGCTGACGTAGAGCGCGATCGCCTCCGGCTGGCGGGTGCCGGTCTCGAGCACCAGCGCCTCCGCCCCCGCCCGGGCCGCGGTCTCCTCGAGGTGGGCCAGCATCCGGCGCGCGTGCCCGGCTCCGCGGTGGCTGTCCGCGACGTACATCCGCTTGATCTCGGCGCTCGCGCGGGTGCCGAAGACCTCGAGGTCATCGCGCCGACGCCAGGCCCCGGTCGCGATCGCGGCACCGCCGACGTACCCCACGAAGAACGAGCCGGTCGGCGGCTCGAACATCGCGGGCTCCAGCGGGGTGTCGTCGGGGCCGCCGTAGCGCTCGACGTAGACCGCCTGCACCTCGTCCACCAGCCGCAGGGCGTCGGGGTGGCCGAAGCCCACGCGCCGGATCTCCAGCTGTCCGGTCCCCGCGCCCCCCTCGAGCGTCTGCTCCATCCGCGTCCTCCTGGCTGCTGTGGCTGATCCTCGGCGCGCGATATCGGATGTGTCCGTGGCTGCGCGGGCTGTCACAATAGATCCGGCTGACAGCGCCGTCATCCTCGACCACCTCGACCATCGAAAAGACCATCGAAAGGTTGCCCGTGAGCGACAAGGTGACGGACGCGATCACGATCCCCGCTGACCTCCTCCCCGTGGACGGCCGCTTCGGCGCCGGCCCGTCGAAGATCAGCACCTCCGCGCTGGACGCGCTCGCCGCGACCGGCACCTCCCTGATGGGTACGTCGCACCGTCAGGCCCCGGTCCGCGACACCGTCGGCCGGGTCCGCGAGGGGCTGGCCGAGCTGTTCTCGCTGCCCGAGGGCTACCAGGTCGTGCTCGGCAACGGCGGCGCCACGGCGTTCTGGGACATCGCGACCTTCGGGCTGATCCGGCGCAAGAGCCAGCACCTGACCTTCGGCGAGTTCTCCTCGAAGTTCGCCAAGGCCGCGCAGCAGGCGCCCTGGCTGGACGCCCCGTCGGTGATCGCCTCCGACCCCGGCTCGCGGCCCGACCCGGTCGCCGAGGCGGGCGTGGACGCCTATGCCTGGGCGCACAACGAGACCTCCACCGCGGTGATGGCCCCGGTCGTGCGCCCGGCCGGCGCCGACGACGACGCGCTCGTGCTCATCGACGCCACCTCGGGCGCCGGTGGTCTGCCGGTCGACCTGACCGAGACCGACGTCTACTACTTCGCGCCGCAGAAGTGCTTCGCCTCCGACGGCGGCCTGTGGATCGCGACGATGTCGCCGCGGGCTTTGGAGCGCGCCGCCGAGATCGCCGGCTCCGGTCGGCACATCCCGGCGTTCTTCGACCTGCCGACCGCGATCGACAACTCCGCCAAGAACCAGACCTACAACACCCCGTCGGTCGCCACGCTGTTCCTGATGGCCGAGCAGCTAGACTGGATGAACGCCCAGGGCGGGCTCGCGGGGATGGTCGAGCGGACCACGGCGTCGTCCGACGCGCTCTACGGCTGGGCCGAGAAGCACGCCCTCGCCACGCCGTACGTCGTGGACCCGGCCGACCGGTCGCTGGTCATCGGCACCATCGACTTCGACGACTCCGTCGACGCGGCTGCGCTGGCGGCCGTGCTGCGCGCCAACGGCATCGTCGACACCGAGCCCTACCGCAAGCTGGGGCGCAACCAGTTGCGGATCGCGATGTACCCCGCCGTCGACCCCGCCGACATCGAGGCGCTCACGGCGTCGATCGACTACGTGGTCGAGCGCCTGGCCTGATCCGGCTGCTGCCGCAGGGCGGCGGCCACCTCGTCGTACGACGTGCGGCCCAAGGCGACGATGCGGGCCTCCTCCACCCCGGTGGGCGTGGCCCGCAGCGTCTCCAGCGCCGCGGTGATCGCGTCGTCCTTGGGCCAGCCGTAGATGCCGGCACTGATGAGCGGGAAGGCGATCGTGCGGGCGCCGAGCTCGTCGGCCACCTGCAGCGCCTCGGAGTAGCAGGACGTCAGCAGCGACCGGTCGGTCTCGCCGGCGCGGTGGTTGGGGCCGACGACGTGGATCACCCAGCGTGCGGCCATCTCCCCGGCGACCGTCCACCCCGCTCGCCCGGTCGCGAGGCCGTCGGGGAAGCGGCGCCGGCAGTCCTCGAGGATCGCGGGCCCGCCCGCCGCGTGGATCGCGCCGTCGACTCCCCCGCCGCCGCGCATCCGTCGGTTGGCAGCGTTGACGACCGCGTCGACGTCTTGGCCGGTGATGTCGCCCTCCACCGCTGTGATCCGCATGGCTCAATCCTCGCGCAGCAGGTCGAGCACCGCCCGCTCGAGGGCGATCTGGCGCTCATCGGGGTTCTCGGCGCTGCGGGCGGTGGAGAGGTCGATGGTCTGCCCGTGCTCATAGGCCTCGACCACCCGCGGGTCGACGTACGACGAGCGCGCCAGCGTCGGCGTGTTGCCGAGGAACGACGAGACCTCCTTCATCGCCCCCGAGACCGCGCGCTTGCGCGAGGCCGCGCTCTCGCCGTGCTCCTCGGTCTCGGCGAGTGCGGCTGCCGCGAGCACCGTCGCGTGCCAGGTGCGGAAGTCCTTCGCCGACCCCTCCAGGCCCGTGGTCTCGCGGACGTAGTCGTTGACGAGCGTGGGCAGCACGCCCCGCCAGGAGCGACCGTTCTTGTAGGCGAGCAGCCGGGGTCCTCGTGGCGCCGCCGGCGCATCACCTGGATCGCCTCGATGACCACGGCGTCGTCGATCTCGATGCGGTGGTCGACGCCGGACTTGCCGGTGAACATGAAGACCAGCTTGCCGTCGCGCCGCCGCACGTGGCGGCGCTCCAGGGTGGTCAGCCCGAAGCTGCCGTTGGTGTCGGCATAGACGTCGTTGCCGATCCGGAAGTAGCCGAGGTCGAGCAGGCGTACGGCGGCCGCGCAGGCCCGCTCGATCGGCATCCCCTCGCGCCCGAGGTCGGTGACGACCAGCTCGCGCGCCTTGCTCAGCGCCTCTCCGAAGGCCTGCATCCGCTCGAACTTCTCCGCGTCGCGCCGGGTGCGCCAGTCGTCGTGGTAGATGTACTGGCGCCGTCCGGCGTCGTCGGTCCCGACCGCCTGCAGGTGCCCGTGGGCGTGCGGCGTGATCCACACGTCGCTCCAGGCCGGCGGGATCACCAGCGACTTGATGCGCTCGACGGCCTCGTCCGGGAGCCGGACCCCGGACTGGTCGAGATAGACGAACCCGCGGCCCGCCCGCCGGCGCGTCCACCCCGGCTGATCGGGTGAGGTCCTGCGCAGCCGCACCATGGCGTGCAGGTTGCCAGGAGGGGCCTCCGGCAAACCTGCGCTCTGGTCAGGCTGCTGGGCCGGCCTCCTTGCGCAGTCGGCGCAGCTGCTCGCCGCGCCGTACCCCTTGCTCGACCGCCAGGGGGTAGACCTGGCGAGCCCGGGCATCGACGAAGAGCGCCAGCGGGCGGATCCCGGCGATCTCGGCCATCGCCCGGTTGGGCCGGATCAGCGTGATCGTGCTCTCCGGGTGCCGCGAGCGCCACTTGTTGAGCTCACGCTCGAGCAGGAACCCGGCGGTGCGCCCCATCGCCCCCATCACGACACCGGCCAACGGGGCCACCACGATCACGTGGTCCGCCTCGGCCGCGGCGTCGACCGACGTGGCCGACCACATCCCGCCGTCGATGTAGAGCCGACCGTCGACGCGGTGCGGAGGCAGGAGCCCGGGTACGGCGGACGAGGCCGCCACCAGGTCCGCGAGGGGGTAGCGACCGCCGTCGAGGATGTGGCGCCGCCCGCTGCGCAGCGCCACCGCCGAGACGCTGACGAGCGGGTGAGTGGCCTCTCCGAACAGACCGCGAGCGACGTCGGCCAGGACACCGGCGTGCCGATTGGGGACCGGCGTCGCCTTCGCGTGCCCCATGTCCTCGTAGGTCATCCCCAGCGCGACCGCCGATGCGGTCCACGAGCCCGCGGAGGTGCCGAGCGAGGGCGCGGTCGCGACCGGTACGCCGGTCGCGGCCAGGCCCGCTGCCACCCCGGCGGTGTAGGCGATCCCGAACACACCACCGCCGCCATAGACCATCGCCAGCGGGTGGCGGGACTCGATGAGCGCGGGGTGACCGTCGACCGCGACCTTGGGAGGGCTGTGCTCGCGCGTCATGTCGCCTCCCGGGTCGGTCCCTGACGTCAGTATCGGGCCGACGAAGGGTCGGGCTGCAGGGGCGAACGTCCCGCAGCCCCCGACCTCGGCAAACGAGCACCCTAGGTGGTCGAGCAAGTCGCACCCCCCTCGCTGGTCGAGCAGGTCGCGCCACCCCGTTGGTCGAGCAGGTTGCGCAGCAACCGACGTCGAGACCCCCACGTGCCCTCGCTGGTCGAGCAGGTTGCGCAGCAACCGACGTCGAGACCCCACCTGTAACCCGCCCCTGTGGACAGTTAGTGGGCCGCCAGAAAAACTTTCGAATGTTGTCCACAATTCGAGACCAGACCAGGTCAAACCGGGGGTCAATGTCGGTGCCACCTGTTTGAGTGATGTCTATGGCGACCACCCCGAACGGCCCCGACGACACCGGACCCGGTGCCATCGGTGCCATCGACGGTGCCATCGGTGGCGCCGTCGATGCGCTCGGTCTGGCCGACCACGCGTTGGCTGGGCTGGACTCCGTGCTGTGGGCCACCCGCCCCGTCGATGACCTCCTCGAAGGCGTCGCCGCCCTCGAAGCTCTCCGTGCCCACGTGGCCGCCCTCGAAGCCGAGATGCTGGCCGAGGTCCACGCCCGCGCCGCCGCCAAGACCGAGCTCGCCTGGGCCTCGACCGGCGACTGGTTCACCCACCTAGCCGGCCTGCGCCGCGCTCAGGGCAAACGGGCGGTAGACCACGCCGGCCTCCTGCGCGGCGAGCGCCGCGCCACCCTCGAAGCACTACGTGCCGGCAAGGTCTCACCGGAGCAGGCGGCCGTGATCGTCGACGCGATCGAGCAGCTGCCCACCAACCCGCGCCTGCGTGCCGAGGCCGAGGCTCTGTTGTTGGCCGAGGCCGGGGTGTTGGATGCCTCCGAGCTCGCCAAAGCAGCCCGCCACCTGATCCACGTCATCGACCCTGAGCGCACCGAACGTGACCTCGAGAAGGCACTCGACCGGGAGGAACGCGCCGCCCACCTCAACCGGTTCCTGTCCATCGTCGACGACGGCGCCGGCGGCGTCCGCGTGAAAGGCCGGGGGTCGGTGGAGGACGCCGCGATCCTCAAAGCAGCGCTCCTGCCGTTGACCAAGCCCCAGCCCGCGCTCGACACCGGTGAGGAGAACGGCACCGGTGATGACGGTTGTAGTGGTGAGGTGATCGATCCCCGCGACCACGGCGCACGCTTGTGGGACGCGCTTATCCAGAACGCCCAGCACGGCCTGGACACCGACCAGGCGCCCGAGTGTCACGGCGCCAGGCCGCGGGTGACCGTCACCATCGACTACCAAGCTCTGGTCGGCCACCTGAACCGGCATGCACCCAGCACCCTCGAGGGCGGGATCGACTGGCCACTGCTCGGCCTCGACCACACCGGACTCGCCGCGGACCTCGCTGCCGGGCTCGGCGTCACCGACGAAGGACTCACGATGTCCGCGGCCACCGCGCGACGTCTGGCGTGCGATGCCGACATCATCCCCATCGCACTCGGAGGCCCGAGCGAGCAGCTCGACGTCGGCCGGGCCCACCGCCTGGTCACCCCCGCCCTATGGCGAGCCCTCGTCGTACGCGACCGGCACTGCGCGTTCCCGGCCTGCACCCGGCCACCGGTGATGTGCCACGCCCACCACATCACCCACTGGGTCGACGGCGGCCCCACATCGTTGGACAACATGGTGCTGCTGTGTGGACACCACCACCGCACCATCCACCACACCCCCTGGGAAGTCAGGCTCAACCCACGCGACGGGCTGCCCGAGTTCCAACCACCCCCACCACGGCGACACCGAGACCCCGACCGACCACCCGCCCAACCACCCGACTGGGTCAGACACCGACCACGCCGCGAATAGGCCACCCGGCAGCACCCTCCTCACCCCCCGTACGTGGTGAATCTCGACGTCGGGCGCTGCGCGCCCTGCTCGATCAACGAGTGACTCGGGCGCGCCCTGGCCGCGCGGGTCTCGACGTCGGTTGCTGCGCAACCTGCTCGACCACCGAAGAAGTGCCCTGCTGGACCACAGCGGAGGGGCACGGCCTGCTCCTCAGATCCGCACACTCCGTCGGGCCGAGAAGCCTCCTGTCCGTATCCTCGGCCCGTGCCCACTACCCCGAGCCATGACCCAGCCATGTTCTCGGCACCTCTACGCGACCAGTTCGAGTCGTTCGTCGACGACCATCGCCGCGCGCTCTCCCACTGCCTCGACGGGCTCACCGAGGACGAGGCTCGCCGGTCGCTGGTGCCCTCCAGCACGACGCTGCTCGGACTCGTCAAGCACGCGCGGTTCGTCGAGCAGGTGTGGTTCGACGAGGCCATCACAGGCCGCATGCGCAGCGAGATCGACTGCCCCGCGGACCCCGAGGAGTCGTTCGTCCTCCGCGAGGGCGACACCATCGAGACGGTGCGAGCGGCCTACGACCACACGTGCGAGGCGTCTCGCACGGCCACAGCACCTCTGGGGCTCGACGACGTCGTCCAGGGCAATCGTCGAGGACCTCTGCCGATGCGCTGGATCTTCCTCCACGTCCTGCGGGAACTCGCCCAGCACTGCGGCCACGCCGACATCCTGCGAGAGCAGATCCTCGCCGCCCGCAGTCCGGCCTCGACCTAGATTGCGGGAACCGGCCGGTCACCCCGATCACGCGGCCCGCACATCGGGCGCCTCAAGGGCTACGTAGTGGCCGACGCACCTGAGCGAGGCCCGCGGCGCGGAGCCTGAGCAGCACCCGGCCAGCCTCACCTCCGGCGCAGACGCCCCGCGAGCCAGACGATCAGCCCGAGTCCGGCGAACCCGCCGGCCAACGCCAACCAGGCCCAGACATCCTCCGAGACGCCCTCGCCCTCCGACGCGTCGTCGTCACCGTCAGCGTCGTCACCGTCAGCGTCGACATCGGCCGCCTCCTGCCGCCCGGATGCCCCCGCTGAGGGCTCGGCCGAGGGCTCCTCCGTCGGTTCCGCAACCGCCTTCCGCACCCCTGCCGGCAGCCTGAGCTCCAGCACCGGCGCTGCCAGCCCCTCCGAGCTGAGCAGCACCCGGCCACGCCTGTCGACGGCGATCCCCTCCCCCTGCTCCTGGTCCGGCAGGTCCATCGACCCCACCTCGGCCAGCTGCGGGAAGGTGTAGACCGTCGCCCCCGTATAGCTGCGCACGATCAGGTGCCGCCCGTCCGGGAAGAACGCGCCGTCCGTGGCGATCCCGATCACCGGCCCGATCGCCCTCATCCGGTTGGGCGCAGCCGGGTCCAACCGCGGTGGCGCCGCATAGACCGTGCCGCCGAACACCGACTTGCTGACCACGAAGAGCCGGCCGGTCACGGGGTGGGAGAGCAGAGTCTCCGCGTCGCGGGCGCCGTCGGGATAGACGAGGTCGATGACCGGCTCCGAGCCCCAGAGCTCGCCGCGCCCCACCGGCACCCGGACGACCTGGATCGAGTCGCGCGACGCCCCGTTGTCGCCGATGTCCCCGACCCACACCGTGCCGTCCGGACCGGGAGCGAGCGCCTCGACGTCGTCGGGCCGGCCGTCGTCGGTCCCCGGGTCCCACCGGGTCACCCCCACCGTCTCCCCCGAGCCGGGGTCGACGACGAACGCCCGCGCCGCGTCACCGGAGTCGTTGACGGTGACGACCAGACCGTCGGTCGCGACCAGGCCGCTGGACTCGACGATCTCGGGGTCGGCGAACGAGAAGAGCACGTCGGGCTCGACGCCGGACCCGCTCGCGGCACTCAGCCCGAGGGCGAAGGGGACGGCCAGGAGCAGCGCCCCTGCCGTCTCACGCGTCCACATGCTCCTCGAGCAGCAGCGCCAGCTTGGGCTGGATCGCCCACGTCTCGACGAGGTCGTCGTACTCCTTGCGCACGCCGCCGCCCTTGACCGGCTTGCCCGTGCGGATCGCGCGGAGCATGGTGTTGCGCGGGGTGTGCTCGCTGCCGACGAACTCGACCACGTCGACGCGATAGCCCTGCAGCCGCATCAGCGAGGCACGCAGCGCGTCGGTCAGGGTGTCGGCGAAGCGCTCGCGCAGGATCCCGTGCCGGGTCAGCAGCGAGTACGGCGCGGGGGTGGGACTGCGGCGGAGCTGGGCGGCGATGTCGTTGTGGCAGCAGGGTGCGGCCAGCACCAGCGAGGCACCCCAGCCGACGGCGCGGGCGAGCGCCTCGTCGGTGGCGGTGTCGCACGCGTGCAGGGCGAGGACCACGTCGGGCGGCTCGGGGAGCTCGGCGCCGGCGATGGTGCCGACCACGAACGAGGCGTCCACACCGAGCTCGCCGGCCACCGAACTGTTGTGCTCGCGCGACTGCTCCTTGACGTCGACGCCGGTGAGCGCGACGGGCAGGCCGCGGACCGTGGAGAGGTAGTGCTGCGCCGCGAACGTCAGGTAGGCGTTGCCGCAGCCCAGGTCGACGATGCGCAGCGGGTCCTCGGCGGTCGGCTTGCGCAGGTGCGCGCCGCTCAGTGCCTCGGTCAGCGAGCTGTCGAGCAGGCGGAGGAACTCCTCGACCTGGCGGTACTTCGCCTGCCGGGTCGGCTTGATCCGCCCGTGCGCGTCGGAGATGCCGAGCGCCTTGAGCACCGGGTCGTCCTCGGCGAGCAGCCGCGGCTTCTCGCGGTCGTGGCCGCGCTCGACCTCGACCTCCTCGACCCGGTCCGCCGTGTGCACGAGCGCCTCGAGCTTCTTGGTCACCCGCACCTGGTGGGTCTGGGTGGTCGTCTCGACGTGCCAGTTGGCGAAGGGCATGTCGAGGAGGTCGTCGACGGCGTCGCGGGCGGCGTCGCCGGCGAGGTGGTTGCTGGTGTGCGCCTGCGTCTCGTCGTAGGCCACGACCTGCAGGTGGCGCCCGGCCTTCAGGTCGACGTAGCGCAGCTCGACCCGCTTCCAGGGCGGCTGCTGGCCCTTCTGGCGGCCGGTCGCGACGGCGCGGACCAGGCCCTCGGGGTCGAGCAGGTGCCCGCGCATGCGGGACAGGACACGGAGGAGGGGCTCGGACACGGTGCTCCGGGAGGCTTCTCTAGAGGAACGAGGCGATGACGACGATCACGATCAGCGCCGCCAGCGCCACGGGGATCACGAGTCGGCGTTGGCGGGGGTTCACCGCTCGATCCTAGACGCGAGCAGCTCGGCCAGGTGCATCGCCGGGACGCCCGCGAGGTCGTCGAGCTGGATCCGGCACGACATCCCGTCGGCCAGCACGATCGCGTCCGGGTGCGAGCGCACCGCCGGCAGCAGCTGGGTCTCGGCGACCGCCACCGACACCTCGTAGTGCCCCTTCTCGACGCCGAAGTTGCCGGCCAGCCCGCAGCAGCCGCCGACCTTCGTCACGACTGCGCCGGCGCGACGCAGCAGACGCTCGTCGGCGTCCCAGCCGAGCACGGACGACTGGTGACAGTGGGGCTGCGCGACGATCTCGACGCCGGTGAGGTCGGGCGGAGTCCAGCCCTGCTTCTCCAGCAGCTCGGCGAAGGTCATCACCCCGCGCGACACCTCGAGGGCGCGCGGGTCGTCGAGCAGCTCGACCGCGTCGCTGCGCAGGGTCGCGAGGCACGACGGCTCGAGGCCGATGATCGGCACGCCGCTGGCGACGTACGGCGCGAGCGTGGCGACCGTGCGCGCCATGATCGAGCGGGCCTGGTCGAGCTGGCCGGTGGTGATCCAGGTCAGCGCGCAGCAGGCGGGCTCGGGGATCACCGAGACCCGCAGGCCGGCCGCCTCGAGCACCTCGATCGCCGCCATCCCGCCGCCGGGCAGGAAGTGGTTGGTGAACGAGTCGGCCCAGATCCACACGTCGGGTGTCTGCACCGGAGTGCTTCCACCCCCCTTGGACAGAGCCTTGGCGCGCGCCTTGGCCTGCGACTTGAGCGACTTGGGCGCGAAGGCGGGGATCGACCGGCGCTGGTCGATGCCGGCGGTGGCCTTGGCGACGCGCGCCAGCGGGCCGAGCTTGAGCGCCCGGTTGGCCAGCGGCGTCACCGGCTGAGCCAGCTTGGCCCACTTCGGCAGCCGCCCGAGCGTGTAGTGGCTGCGGGGGCGGCGCTTGCCCTTGTACTGCTGGTGCAGCACCTCGGACTTGTACGTCGCCATGTCGACGCCCGTGGGGCAGTCGCGGCCGCAGCCCTTGCACGACAGGCACAGGTCGAGCGCGTCGTGGACGGCCGGGTCGTCGAGGCCGCGCACGAGCTCGCCGTCGAGCGCCTCCTGGAGCACGCGTGCGCGGCCACGGGTGGAGTCCTTCTCGTCCCGCGTCGCGTCGTACGACGGGCACATCACGCCGCCGCCGGGCCCGGCGACGCACTTCCCGACGCCGGTGCAGCGATGCGCGCCGTTGGCGAGCGAGCCGGCGTCGTGGGTGAGTCGCAACATCGGCAGCGGCTCGTGGCGCGGCCGGCCGGGGCGCAGCGACCCGTCCAGCGGGTCCGGGTCCACCAGCACACCGGGGTTCAGCACGTTGTCCGGGTCGGCGATGGCCTTCGCGGCGGCGAACAGCCGCAGCGAGTCCTCGTCGTACATCAGCGGGAGCAGCTCGGAGCGGGCCCGGCCGTCGCCGTGCTCACCCGACAGCGAGCCGCCGTACTTCTGCAGGGCGCGCGCGGAGTCGAGCAGGAACGCGCGGAAGCTCGCGCCGCGGTCCTCGAAGCGGAAGTCGATGCGCACGTGCACGCAGCCGTCGCCGAAGTGGCCGTAGGGGACGCCGTCGAGGTCGTGGTCCTTGAGCAGCGCGTCGAAGTCGCGCAGCCAGGCGCCGAGGTGCTCGGGCGGCACGGCAGCGTCCTCCCAGCCGGAGTAGGCGGGGCGGCTGAGGCTGCGGGCGGCCAGCCCGGCGCCGTCCTCGCGGATCCGCCACAGCGCGGCCGACTCGGCCGGGTCGGTGACGACGCGGTGCTCCAGCGCGCCGGCCGCGGCGACCACGCGCTGGGCGATCGCGTCCGCCTCGGCGGCGGTGTCGGCGGTGACCTCGGCGAAGAGCCAGCCGGCCCCGCGCGGGAGCGGCGGCACCGAGCCGCCGGTGGCGCGGACGATGTCGACGATGCGCGCGTCCAGGCCCTCGCAGGCCACCAGCGGCTGGTCGAGCAGCGCGGGCACCGCGTCGGCAGCCTCGAACATGTCGGGATAGCCGAGCACCACCAGCGTGCGCACGGGAGCGTCGCGCACCAGCCGGACGTCGGCCTCGAGGATCAGGCCGAGCGTGCCCTCGGAGCCGGCCAGGAACCGGTCGACCCGGCCGCCCTGCTCGGGCAGCAGCTGCTCGAGGGAGTAGCCGCTGACCTGGCGGGTGAAGCGGCCGAAGTTGGTCCGCACGTGGCTCAGGTGGTCACCGGCCAAGGCCCGCAGCCGGTCGGCGGTGGCCCCATGCCCCGCCCCGTGTCCGGTGCTGTCGCTTGCGCCGGGGCCGAGCGTGGCCTGCTCGCCGTTGCCGAAGACCACCTTGAGGCCCTCGACGTTGTCGGAGCTGCGGCCGTAGCCGAGCGCACGCGAGCCGCAGGCGTTGTTGCCGATCATCCCGCCGACGGTGCAGCGGGTGTGGGTCGACGGGTCGGGGCCGAAGCGCAGCCCGTGGGGGGTGGCCGCGCGCTGCAGGGTGGCGTGCACCGTGCCCGGCTGGACCCGGGCCGTGGCGGACTCGACGTCGAGGGAGATGACGTTGTTGAGGTGGCGCAGCGTGTCGACGACGATGCCGGGACCGATGGCGTTGCCGGCGATCGAGGTGCCCGCGCCGCGCATGGTGACGGAGGTGCCGAGGCTGCGCGCGACGTCGAGTACGGCGAGCAGCTCGTCGGGGTGGCGGGGCCGGACGACGGCCTGCGGGACGATCCGGTAGAGCGAGGCGTCGGAGGAGTACAGCGCCCGCGAGAGCGTGGAGTCGTCGACGTCGAGCACGTCGCGCCGTCGCAGCTCGGCGACCAGGTCCGTGCCGCTGAGCGTCTCCTGTGCCACCGTCACGTCTCCTCTCGCGGCCCGATTCGGCCGCCGTCATCCTCCCACGGCACGCACCTCGGACCGCAGGCCCGTCCGGGTCCCGGAGACCAGGTGTGACGGAGACCGGGTGTGACGGGCCGGGCTCACCAGTGCTGCATCGAGCTCCGGAAGACACCGGCCAGGTCCGCGGCCGTGACCGAGCGAGGGGCGGTCGCCAACAGCCGCTGCTGCTTGAGCGCACCCTCCACGAGCGCGTCGACGTCGCTCTCGCCGTACCCCACCTCGGCCAGGCCGTTGGGGATGCCGATGTCGCGCATCAGCGCGCGCAGCACGCCGGGGAGGGTGTCGGCGCCGTTCTCGGTGACGTCCGGGTCGAGCATCCGGGCCGCGGCGAGGTGGCGGGCGGGGTCGGCCTCGAACGTGAAGGCGAACGCCGCCGGCGCCGTCAGCGAGACCGCCATCCCGTGCGGGACCATCGCCTCGTCCTGCGGGTAGCCCGCGGGACGGTAGTCGCGCACCCGACCGGCGATCGGGTAGGCGTTGGCATGCGGGATGTGGACGCCGGCGTTGCCGAAGCCCAGGCCGGCGAAGGTCGCGGCCAGCGCCATCTGCTCGCGCGACTCCACGTCGTCGCCGTTGCGGACGGCGGTGCGGAACGCGCCCGCGAGCAGCCGCAGCGACTTCTCCGCCCACATGTCGGCGACCGGGTTGGCACCGCAGTAGGGCACCCGCTGTTGGGGCTCCTTGGCGTCGAAGTCGGCGTACCACCGGGCGGTCCAGCTCTCCAGGGCGTGGCACAGGATGTCCATGCCGGAGGCCGCGGTCACCATCGTCGGCTGGGACATCGTCAGCCGGGGGTCGACGACCGCGAGCGTCGGGCGCAGCCGCGGGTGGCTGATGCCGGTCTTCACGTGCAGCGCCAGCACGTCGAGCACGCAGATCGTGGTGCTCTCGCTGCCGGTGCCGGTGGTGGTGGGCACGGCGACCAGCGGCAGCAGCGGCTTCTCGGGTGCGCGCGCCTTGCCCACGGGCGCGTTGATGTAGTCCATCAGCTCGCCGGGGTTGGTCGTCAGCAGGTTGACCGCCTTCGCGGTGTCGATCGCGCTGCCGCCGCCGACTGCGACGATCGCGTCGAAGGGTCCGGCGTCACGGGCGAACGAGATGGCGTCGGTGAGCGACTCGTCGGTCGGCTCCACGTGGCTCCGGTCGTACGTCGTCACGTCGATGCCGCACTCGGCGATCTCCTCGGCGATCCGCGCCGGGTGGCCGGTCGCCGCGACCCCCGGATCGGTGACCAGCAGCACGCGCCACGCGCCGTACTGGGTCAGGTCGTAGCCGATCTCGCTGGACGCGCCGGGGCCGAACTTCAACGCCGGAGCCGCATAGGTGAACACCGTCTCGCGCATGGCGCCACAGTAGCGATCTCACGCCGCGACGGGGCCGAACCCAGGACGCCCCGAGCGCCCGCGCCCTACGATCGGGCGGGGGCATCGTCAGGAGGAGAGCCATGCGTCGCTGGCGGGCCGCCGTGCTGCTGGCGCTGGCTTGTGCGGCCGCGCTGGCGGTCTGGGTCGCAGCGCCCAGACTTACGTCGTCTCAGGATCCGGGCGCGCCGGACGGGTCCCCCACCGGGTCAGCGGGCCCGGGGACCGGCACCGCACCCCGACCCGTGGTCGACGGCGACCGGCTCGTCGACCGGCGCACCGGGGAGACCTTCATCCCTCGCGGCGTGAACTGGTCGGGCTTCGAGTACCCCTGCGCCCAGGGCTGGGCGCTCTCCGCCCTGGTCGACGTGGTGGCGCAGGACCCAGCCGCCAGCGAGGCCCGACTGATCGCGGACTGGGGCGCCACCACCGTGCGGATCCCGCTCAACCAGGACTGCTGGCTGGGCACCCGGGAGGCGCCGGTCGACGAGAGCGCCGGCCCGGGCGACGAGCCGGCGGTCGCGGACTATCGCGCCGAGGTCGTCGGGTTCGTCGACGCTCTCAACCAGGCGGGGTTGGTGGCCGTGCTCGACCTGCACAGCCGCAAGCGGGCCGGGGAGCCGGAGTTCGGCAACCTGGCGATGCCCGACGAGGACTCGCTGGCCTTCTGGACCTCGGTCGCCACCACCTTCCGCGACCACCCGTCGGTGATGTTCGACGCCTTCAACGAGCCCTACTCACGCTTCGACGACGCCCGCGGGGAGTGGGCGTTCGAGCTCACCTGGGCGTGCTGGCGCGACGGCGGGTGCACGCCGCCTGCCGAGGACGACCGGGTGCCGCCGTCGGGCGCGACGTACACCGCCGTCGGCATGGCCGACGTCGTCGCCGCGATCCGGGAGGCGGGTGCTCGCCAGCCGGTGCTGCTGGGCGGTCTCGACTATGCCAACGACCTGTCGGGCTGGCTCGAGCACCGGCCCTACGACGACCAGCTGGTGGCGGCGATGCACAGCTATGACTTCAAGCAGTGCGGCACCCGGGAGTGCTGGGACGCGGTGCTCACTCCCCTGGCCCAGCAGGTGCCGCTGATCACCGCGGAGCTGGGGGCCGAGGACCCGTCGTCGTCGTACGTCGCGGACTATCTCGCCTGGGCCGAGGAGACCGACACCGGCGTGCTGTTCTGGGTGTGGGCCCGGCACGGCGACGACCCGATGTCGCTGCTCGACGCGGGCAGCGACACCCCCCGCTCGCCGTACGGTCAGCTCGTCGCATCGTGGCTGCGGTCCATTTCCAGGTGAGATCTCCACCGGCCTACACCTGCGGGGAACGTGTCGGCCAGCACACGGCCAAGGGGACGGAAGTCCCTGCGCGGCCCGGCCCGTGTCCCTAGTCTGAGGTAGGGACTCGGCCCGCCCAGGGGGGTGCGAGTCAGGAGGACACCATGCGAACGATCACCAGGAAGGGACAGTCCGAGGCGGGACGCGCGGCGACGGATCGCACCTCGGTGGGCGCGGGAGTGCTCGGCCTCGTGGTCACGCTGGTCATCTTCACGGTCGTCTTCGTCGGCTTCCTGATCGCCCCGTTGGTCGTGCTCGGGCTGGCCTTCCTCGCCTATCTCCTGATGCGGCCCCGCCAGCGGTCGACGTCTCGCCGCGAGAGCGACCCGGGCGGTCTCGTCGTCCGGTCCCCGGGCGGCTTCGGATCGGGTGCGTCGTGACCACCTCGACGTCCGGTGAGGCGAGGAGCGCCGCCGCCGGCTTCCCTCCCCCTCCCGAGACGCCCCCTCCAGAGACACCCCCTCCCGAGACACCGCCCGAGACCGATTCGAGCGACCTCGCCGACCAGGAGCAGCTGCTCGCCCCTGCGCTCGTCGAGGGCCCCGAGGAGGCCGAGCGGATGCTCGCCCTGCTGCTCGAGCTCGAGCTGGTGGGGCCCGGCGACGTCGCGATGGCACGCCGCCAGAACAGCAGGACAGGTGAGCACGTCGGCGACATCCTGGTCGCCTACGGCGCGCTGGACGAGGACGACCTCGTCGCAGTCCTCGCGGATCGGTCGGGTCTCGACCGGGTCAGTCTGGACGGCTTCGTCCCCGACCTGGAGATCGCCCGGCGGCTGCCCGCCACCACCGCACAGGCGCTGCGCTGCGTCCCCGTCGGCGAGGCCGACGGACTGCTGTTCGTGGCCGTCGCCCGGCCGCTCGACCCGATGCCCCTGGCCTACCTCGAGGACGTGGTGGGTCTACCGGTCCGCCAGGTGATGGCGAACCGCAGCGAGATCGACCAGGTGCTGCAGCGCGTCCACGCGGACGTCTGGAGCCACGCGGCGGTGTCGTCGCTGATGGAGTCGCGCCCCGACGACTCCGCGCACGTCGTCATCTCGCCCGCCCAGAAGATCTCGTTCATCACGCTGGCCGTGGCGGTCCTCGTCTGCGCAGTGATCTGGCCGATGGGCACCGCCATCGGGTTCATCGCCGTGTGCAGCGCCTTCTATCTCGCCGCGTCGTCCTACAAGCTGCGGCTGACGCTGCGTGCGCTCGGCACCCACTTCGAGACCGACGTGACCGACGCCGACCTCGCCGGGCTCGACGAGCGCGCACTGCCGACGTACACGATCCTCGTGCCGCTCTATCGTGAGGCCGGGATCGTCCCGCGCCTGGTGCGCGGCATCAACGCCCTCGACTACCCGCGCACCAAGCTCGACGTGAAGCTGCTGTGCGAGGAGGACGACCCCGAGACCGTCGAGACGATCCGCGACCTGGACCTGCCACCGCACTTCCACCTGGTGGTGGTGCCCGATAGCCAGCCGCGGACCAAGCCGAAGGCCTGCAACTACGGACTGTTCCTGGCGGAGGGACGGTTCTGCGTGATCTTCGACGCCGAGGACCGCCCCGACCCCGACCAGCTCAAGAAGGCCGTCATCGCCTTCGACCGGGCCGGCCCGGAGGTCGCCTGCGTCCAGGCCAAGCTCAACTACTTCAACCAGGACCAGAACCAGCTCACCGCCTGGTTCGCCAACGAGTACTCCATGCACTTCGAGCTGGTGCTCCCCGCCATGGCCGCCGACCGGGTGCCGATCCCCCTGGGCGGCACGTCCAACCACTTCATCACCGAGCGGCTGCGCGAGCTCGGCGGGTGGGACCCCTTCAACGTCACCGAGGACGCCGACCTCGGGATGCGCCTGCACCGCGAGGGCTACCGCACCGCGATGATCGACTCGACGACGCTCGAGGAGGCCAACAGCAGCCTCCCCAACTGGATCCGCCAGCGCAGCCGCTGGATCAAGGGCTACCTGCAGACCTGGCTCGTCCACATGCGCCACCCCTTGACGTTGCTGGGCCAGCTCGGGCCGAAGGACTTCCTCAGCTTCAACCTGACCATGGGCAGCGCCTTCCTGCTCCTGATCAACCCGATCTTCTGGGCTCTGACCACGCTCTACGTCTTCACCGAGGCCGACCTGATCCGTCAGCTCTTCCCCAACTTCGTCTTCTACGTCGCCGCCTCGATGCTGTTCATCGGCAACTTCGTCTTCGTCTATCTCAACGTGGCGGGCAGTCTGCAGCGCGGCCAGTTCGGTCTGACCCGCCATGCCCTGCTCTCGCCGCTCTACTGGGGCCTGATGAGCTGGGCCGCCTGGAAGGGCTTCGCGCAGCTGTTCACGAACCCGTTCTTCTGGGAGAAGACCGAGCACGGGCTCGATGAGGCGAAGCCATGACCGCCGTCCTGGTGCCGCCACCCCGGCAGAGGCCGGAGATGGTGCAGAACTCCGGCAAGCGGGTGCACGACATCCCCCGCCGCCGGCTGGAGAGCCTCGCCGTCTTCCTGACGCTCACCACGGCCTACGCCGTCCTGGGCTACTGGCTCATCGTGGACCTGCATGTCGTGGGCTTCGAGGTGCTGGACCGCTTCAACCGGGCGCTGATGATCTTCCACAACGATCCGGCCAAGCTGTCGGCCGTCGGCTTCGACCACGCGCCGCTGGTGACGCTGGCGATCACCCCGCTGACGGTGTCCGGCACGGTGGCCAAGTCGCTGGTGCTGGTGCCGCTCGGGTCCGCGGTGTTCGCCGGGCTGATCGCGGTCGTCCTGAACACGATGATGCGCCGCGCGGAGATCGCCGGCCCCCTGCGCGTGGCGGTGCTGGTGGCGCTGGCGCTCAACCCGATGTTCGCGTTCTACGGCAGCAACGGCGCCCACGCCCTGCTCTGGCTGGCGCCGGTGGTCGTGGCCTTCGGGGCTCTGCTCGCCTGGTACGTCACGGCCGACATCCGCTTCGTGATGATCGCCGGTCTGGCCTTCTCCGCGGCCGCGCTCACCGGCTACAGCAGCCTGCTCTGGCTGTGCCTTTCCCTCGTGATGATCATCGTCGTCCTCGCGCACGCCGGCGCCGACGGCAAGGAGGTGGAGGGCACCACCGTGGGGTTCAGCAGCCCCACGACCTACGTCGTCGCGCTGTGGTGCGTCTTCAACGCGCTGCTGCTCGGCAGCCCCATCGCCTGGATCACCGAGCGCAACAGCGGCGTGGGCCAGATGGGGGGCGACCAGTCGGCCGGTGAGCTTGCGCGCGCGACGTGGGACCTCGTGCTCAGTGCCGCCCCGCTGGCCCTCGTGGTCCTGCCTGCCCTGCTCGTCGCCGCCGTGCTCACCCGCAACGGCTTCTCGGCCTGGCTCGGCCTGGCGCTCGTGCTGGCCGTCGCCGCACCCGCCGCCTCCGCGGCACTCGACCTCACCGACAACCCGATGGCGATGCGCGACGGGCTCCCGATGCTGGTCTTCAGCGTGATCGGCGCGATCTGGCTGGTCCGGGTGCTGCCCGGCGGCGGCGCGCTGGTGACGGGTGGGTTGATCCTCGGGCTGGTGGTGAGCATCCCCCTCACCTTCCGTGCCATGTCCGACTATCCCCACCAGAGCCTCGAGGCGCAGTTCGCGGACGCGATCCGCACCCAGGACTCCCAGGAGGGCGCCATCTCGGCCGACGGAAGGGTGGTCGGGATCGTCGACGAGCTCGCCATGGCGACCTACATCGAGGACCACGTCACCGAGCACGGCTCGGTGCTCACCGACAACTCCAACACCTTCGCCGTCATCCTGCTGACCGGGGAGCCCGAGCTCTTCTTCGACCGGGTGGACCACGGTGACGGCGCGTGGCACGACGCAGCCGACGCGCCCCCGGACACCGTGGACTACCTGCTGCTCTCGACCAACGTCGCCAAGGATCTGCTCAGCCAGCGCTTCGCCGACGCGGTCGACGGCACCGACCCTCGACTCGACACGGTCTATGCGACCGAGCGCTACGTGCTGGTCGGCGTCCCTGCCGACTTCACGACGACGAAGCAGACCGAGGGACACGATCCCAACCGGGACGACACACCTCTCGATCTCACCTCCGGAGGTGAGTGATGGACGTCGACGCTCGCCGCCTCGACCGCACGACCACTCGTCTGCTCCCTCTCGGGGCCGCCCTGCTCGCCCTGCAGCTGGCGACCGGCTGCGGACTCGGGGTGGGCTCCGACGCACCAGAGGCCACCGTCACCACGACGGTGACGGCGTCGCCGGGCGCGGCGGAGACCCCAGGCGCCGCTGCCGGCGCCACCGCCGCGGCCGCCGCCCTCGACGAGCGCAGGTTCTTCTCCGCCGACTCCCCGTGGAACGTCCGCGTCGACACCGTCGGCATCGATGAGCGCTCCTCGGAGATGATCGCCCTGGCCAAGGAGCGGATCGGCGTCATCGAGCAGGAGGGCGACCTCCCCCCGCGCACCCAGCGCCGCGTCGTCGACGAGGGCATCTACATCAACACCGAGGCCTGGACGACCCCTGTCGTCGCCGGAGGCGTGCCGACCGACCTGGTGTGCCGGCAGCTCACCTGTGGCGACGAGATCGAGGGCGACTCGCTCGCCGTACCGTCCGACATCGACCCGGACGCCCGCTACGACGGCTGGTTCACGATCGTCGACCTCGACAGCGACACCGCCTACGACCTGTGGCGTGCCCGGCGCGAGGACGACGGCACGATCAGCTACCACTTCGCCCGCCGGTGGAACCTCGACGGCACGGGCTACGGCGAGCCCCAGCTTGTGGGGGCCCGTGGCTCGGGTCTCCCGCTCTTCGCCGGGCTGATCCGCCCGGGCGAGCTCGAGGCGGGACGGATCGAGCACGCCCTCGCGCTCAGCGTGCCGGGCCCGGCGCAGCGCACCTTCGTCTCCCCCGCCTCCTCGACCGACGGCAACGGACGCGGTGCGTCGCTGCCCGAGGGGGCCCGGGTCCGGTTGCGCAGCGACGTCGTCCTGCGACCCGCCATCGACCCGCTGACCGGCGAGGAGATCGAGCTCACCATCCAACAGCGCCGGCTGGCCGACGCCATCGTGGCGACGCTGCGGACCTACGGGGCCATCATCGTCGACCGCGCTGCCGTGCCCACGCTCTATGCCCAGCGCGACGCCACCGCGGGCCTCCTCGCCGGCAACGAGCTGCAGGGGCTCACGCTCGACGACTTCGAGGTCCTCGAGCTCGGCACCCGCTACAAGTACCCGCCCGACGCCGAGCCGGAGCCAGGGACAGCGAGCGGGACCGAAGCCCACGAGCAGGACGGGGAGGAGACGCAATGACCAGCCCGCACGGCTCGCACGACAGGGGGCGCACCGGGGTCGCGCGGACCAGAGCAGCGATGATGCTGAGTCTCTCGCTGGGCCTGTCCCTGAGTCTGTCCGCCGTCGCCTGCACCAGCGACCAGGGGGACGAGGCCACCGACGTCGTCAACCGTGAGCAGGCTCAATCGGCCGCCCAGGAGCGCCGCGACCGAGCGCAGATCGAGGCGGCGCGCGAGGCGCTCCCCGATCGCCCCTCCGGCATCGTCGACATCGACGGCGCCACCCGGGGCTCGTTGACCGCCGATGCGGCCGAGGCCCAGGAGGGCAGTAGCGGACTCGCCCAGGTCCGGGTCGGTGACAACGGTGCCGAGGAGGCGTTCGCGAGCCTGTGCGCGGGCGGTGTCGACCTGGTCGACTCGGCCCGGCCGATGAGTGAGGCGGAGTGGCGGGTCTGCCAGGACGCCGGGCTCGACGTCGTCCAGCTCCAGATCGCGTCCGAGGCGGTCGTGGTGGCGATCCGCTCCGAGACCGACGTCGGCGGTGACTGCCTGTCCGTGCCCGAGGTCGAGGAGATCTATCGGGCCGGCTCGCCCCTCACCAACTGGAACCAGCTCGGCCTCGACGACGTGACGCTGGGGGTGGGGGGCCCCGACAGCGAGAACAACGCCTTCGGGTTCTTCGGTCGCACCGTGCTCGACGCGCCCGAGCCCTCGATGGCCAACCTCCGCTCCGACTACCGCGCCTTCGACACCGACGCCGGCAGTCGGGAGTACGTCGTCGGGCGCGGCCAGGACCAGGACCTCGCCCGCTGGGCGGTCACCCGCAAGCGCCAGGCTGCCGATGCTCGCCGGGTCCTCGTCGCCGCGCGCCAGAGGCTGTACGACGCGAAGACCGAGGTGCGGGCGGCCACCGAGGAGCGGGACAAGGGCATCCGAGACCAGCGCAGTGCCGCCGACCAGGCGGCCGACCAGGCCCGGCTCGACACGGCCTACCAGGTCCGCGGCAAGGCCCTCGGCGCCTACCGGACGGCGGATGCCGCCCACCGGGTCGTGGCTCGGCGCAGCTCCCAGGCGAGCGCCGCGCTCGCGCGCATCAACGCGGTGCACGGCCGGGTGGCCTACTTCCGCTTCAGCTACTACGAGCTCTTCGAGGATCAGCTGCGCCCCTTCGAGGTGACCGACGAGGGCGAGGACGACTGCATCTTCCCGAGCCAGCGCACGATCACGAGCGGCGCCTACCCCCTGGGCCGCCAGCTGCTGATCACCACCACCACGCGCTCCCTGGAGCGCAGCGAGGTGCGCAGGTTCCTGACCGGCTATCTCACCGGAGCGCAGGACCAGGCGACCTCGGAGCGGCTGGTGCCGCTGCCCGACGCACTCGTGGCGACCCAGCTCGCGTGGGTCGCGGGCGGGACCGAGCCTGAGGTGTTCATCCCCGACGACGCGACCGAGGCCACGCCCGCCCCTCCCCCGGAGCCGGTGTCATGAGCGTCGTACGCCGTGGCCGGGAGCACTCGACCTGGCGAGCACCGGTCGCGGCCGTCGCGGCCGCCCTCACCCTGGTGCTGGCCGCTGGCGCCGTCCCCTCCGCGGGTGCGGTCGCCCGTGACCGCTCGGCGACGACCTCCTCCCGGGGGGAGTCCGACCCCACGACCGCCGCCGTCGCACGGCGGGCGCGGACTGACGCGGCGGTGCGCGTGCAGCGCGTCACCGTGAAGTGGACGGGCACCGACCGCCGCAAGCGCTTCACCAGGACGGCCGTCGTGCCGGGGATCGGCCACGCGACCTTCGTCTGCCGCCCCGGCGCGACGATGCTCCGGCTCTATGCGAGCGACCGGAGCGCGGAGACCCAGATGTGGATCGCGAAGTACGAGACCAAGAGCGACCGCGCGGTCGTCGCCGTGAAGGTTCCTCGCATCTACACCTTCTCCGATGCGGCCGACGACGGGACCGGCGGCACCGGGCGCTATGCCCACGAGGGCCTCAACCAGCGGACCCGCATCGAGAACCACTCGTCGGGCTATCTGCACGGCGTGATCAGTCAGCGGCCCGGTCGCCACCAGCCCGCGGGGGCGGCGACCACCGCGCCGGCGACCTCCTTCCGGCTGGACTGGTGGTGGAACGGCTTCCACCACCCCCCGCGCTACCGCTCGTGCTCGGTCAAGGCGGTCTTCAAGACGCGCACCGATGTGCGGCCAGGGCTCGACTGGCCCGAGCTCAATTGGCCCGAACTCAATTGGCACGGACTCAATTGGCACGGTGACGCGGACGCGCTCGGCCACGAGGAGACCTCGGCGCCCTACCCGGCCATCGGTCGGATGTCGCTGCGCTGCGAGACCGGCCGCAACGGCGACGCGTCGTTCTGGCTGACGCCGACCGCCTCCGACGCCCGGGTCTGGGTCGAGTACGTCACCGGAGAGGGGCTCGTGGAGAACCACGTCGAGACGATCGGCCTCGGGTACGACGACGAGCGGGGGACGGTGGGCCCCTTGGACCTGCCTCAGAACGGCATGCTGCGGCTGTGGTGGACCGTGGCGGGTCAGACGCGCGCGTTCATCGTGTCGTCCTACCGCGTCACGAACAACGTCGCGCACCCCAAGCTGAACGTCTGCGAGGTGGCGGTCGCTCCCTGGTGAGCAGCGCGTCGATCGGGCTCGAGCGCTCGTGGGATCGGGCTGGGATCGGGCTGGGTTCGAGCTGGGGCAACAGGCGCCTCTCGGCCGGGGAACAGCCCCGCCACGAGCGCGGCACACCTCGCGATCCGAACGCCGGTCGGGGCCTGGAGGATCTAGGCTGGAGGTGCACTCGGGTGTCCGAGGACTGAGGTGGAGGTGGGCGATGAGCACCCGACCCGCACCCACGGTGATGGCCGTGATGGGCCGCGCCGGCGTCGTGCCCGATGCCACGACGGACGCTGAGTCCGCCACCGGGCCGGCCGTCACGCGGCCGTCCCCAGCTTCAACCCCAGCTTCAACCCCTGCATCGACCCCAGCTCCGGCCCTTGCGCCGCCTCCGGTCGACGCCTACACGACCGCCCAGCAGATCGGACGCGCAGCCGTCGCCAGGGCCAAGGACCGTCCCGTGCCGCCACCGCGCCGGACGCCGGCGCTCGAGCGACCCCGCCGCCAGCTGTCCACGCGCGAGCAGTCCCCGCAGGTCGAGGGGTCCCCGCTCTCCGAGCAGGTGGCGCGGATCCTCCGGGAGGCCGAGCTCGTCGCCCAGCAGATGCTGGACGACGCCGAGGCGGAGGCCAACCGACGCGCCGACCTGCTGATCTCGCAGGCCGAGCTGGTCGCCGAGATGATCCGCAGCTCCGCTGAGCGCGACGCCGCCGCCCTCCTGGCTGCCGCACCCGAGCCGTCACAGGCCGCCCGGGTCCGGGTGCTGCTGACGGACCCGGACGCGCAGGTCGACCCAGACGCTCAGGTCGACCCGGACGCTCAGGCCGGCCCGAACCCTCAGGCGGACTGAGCAGCAGCGACCTCGAGCGCGTGCACCACGACGTCCAGGACCGGCCACTCCGACAGGCCCAGCTGCGAGAGCGGGACCCAGGCGACCCGGTCGGTGGTGCCGTCGACCTCGGTGACCTGCGGCTCCACGCCGTCGGGCACGGTCGCGCCATAGATCAGGTGCACGCCGTGGAAGTCCTCCGTGCGCCCGGACGGCGCGGTCCCCGTGAAGTGGACGTCGTGCACGTCGAGCAGCGGGCCGATCGTGCACTCGACGCCGCACTCCTCGCTCACCTCGCGGCCCAGCGCCTCGGCGGGGCGCTCGCCGTGCTCGATGCCACCACCCGGCAGCGTCCAGGCGCCCGGGTGGGCGGCGCGGGCGGAGAGCCGGGTGAGCAGCACGGCCGGCTCGGGCGTGTCGCGGCGCACGAGCGCGTAGGCCGCGACCCGCTGGGTGCGTGCGGGCCGGTGGTCGGCCAGCGCCTCGAGCACCATGGGCACGACAGGAAGAGTGCCGTCCAGGACCGCGGAGACGGGCTGCCAGGCCGCCTCGACCGTGGAGCCGTCGACCTCGACCACGCGTGGCTCGGGGGCGTCGATCGGGACCCAGCCGTCATAGACGATGCGCAGCGCGTGGGCGTCGACGCGTCGGCCGTCGCGCCACGCCCCGGGGAGGTGGGCCGAATAGACCCGCGCCTGGTCGCCGACGCTCGCATCGAGCCCGGTCTCCTCGAAGACCTCGCGCACCACCGCGTCGCGCGGGTCCTCACCGTGGTCGATCCCGCCACCGGGCAGGGTCCACAGCTCCTCGACGGAGATGTGCGGTGCGAGGCGGGACAGCAGGATCCGTCCGCTGCGCACGATCACGGCGTACGCCGCGACCCGCTGCCGGCGTGGAAGGTTCCCCATGTGTCACAACCTATCGCCCTGGGTACCGTGGGGTGATGCCTGCCAAGCCACGTGACCCCTGGCTGGACAACGCCAAGATGCTGCTGGTCACCGCCGTGGTCGTCGGTCACGCGCTGGTGCTCATCCCTGCGAGCGACCTCACGGGGCGCGTCTACGACGCGATCTACTACGTGCACATCCCGGCGTTCGTGCTGATTACCGGCTATCTGTCGCGCAGCTTCGAGTGGACCCGCCGCCACTTCCGCTCGCTGGTGACCACGTTGCTGCTCCCCTACCTGGTCTTCGAGGGCCTCTTCGCGCTGTTCCGGCAGGAGGCGGGCGGCGAGGAGCCCCTCGAGCGGCTCTGGCTCGATCCGCACTGGCCGATGTGGTACCTCGCCGTGCTCATGGTCTGGCGCCTGGCGACGCCCGTGCTCAAGCGGCACTGGGTCGCCATCCCCGCCTCGGTCGTGATCAGCCTGCTCGGCCCGCTGGTCAACGCGGAGGTCTTCGACCTCAACCGGGCGATGGCGCTGCTGCCCTTCTTCGTCCTCGGCCTGCACTTCACCGGCTGGGAGCTCGAGCAGGTGCGCCGCCCCCGCGCCTGGCTCGCCGGCCTGGCCACGATCGCCGGCCTGTGGTGGCTGGCGGGGCGCACCGACGCCTGGATCAGCACGGAGTGGCTCTACCAGCGCTCGTCGTACGACGACATGGGGGCGGCGGTGCCCGGGGCCTTCGCCGACCGGGGCCTTCTCCTCCTCATCGGCGTCGTCAGCGCGTTCGGCGTGCTCACGCTCATCCCGCACGGTCGGTCCTGGATCACCCGGGCCGGTCGCTACAGCATGGTGGTCTACCTGCTCCACGGCTTCGCGGTGAAGGGGGCCGGCTACGCCGGTTATGACGAGTGGCTCCCGGAGCGGCCGGGGGCGCAGCTGCTGGTGACGGTGCTGATCGGCATCGCCCTGTCCAGCCTGCTGTCCTGGGAGCCGGTCGCGCGAGCCCTGGCCCACCTCGTCGATCCCGTCAACGAGATCACCCGGCTGGTGCGTCAGCGCCGGTCGAACCGGCGCTCCGGCTCTCCCGACCACACGTCGGGAGAGGGGCCCCAGGAGGGCAGCACAGCCGAGCGGGGGACCTCGTCCAAGGTGAGCGCCTCGAGCCGGTCCGGCGCCTGACCTCCCAGGTGGTGGGGATACCACGGCGCGTACTCCCCCGGCCTGGGGCGATGCTCGGGCCGCAGCTGCAGCGCCTCCAGCATCTCCGTCAGCCGCCCCCCGAGCCGATGGGTCCACGCGCTGAGGTCCTCGCCGGACGCCACGGCCATCGGCTCGCCGAAGTGGACGTCGACCTGACGCCCCCGCGTCCAGTCCGGCCCCGGCTCCCGGCCGGCGACGGGCCGGCCGACGCTGTAGATCCGCTGGCTGCCCCAGATCGCGACCGGCACCACGGGGACGCCCGTCTCGCTAGCCAGGGCCGCCACGCCGCGCATCAGCGGGCGCACGGTGTAGGAGTAGGAGATCCCGGCCTCGGGAAAGACGCAGACGGCCTCTCCCTCGCGCAGCATCCGCCGCGCTCGCAGGTACGCCGCGGCTGGGGCTCGGCGGTCGACGGGGATGTGCTGCATCGCGCTGAGCGCGCGCCCGGCGACCGGGTGACCCCAGGCGTCGTGCCGCGCCATGAACCGGACGTGGCGATCTCGCTGGAGAGCCGCCTGTCCGATGAAGACGAAGTCCGGGTAGGACACGTGCGTGGCCGCGAGCAGCACCGGGCCGGAGCCGGCGACGTGCTCGAGCCCCTCCCAGCGGGTCCGGATGCCCAGCCCTCGCAGGAGCGTGCCACCGACAGCCGCGCTGAGGCGATAGGCCCCCGTGCTCACGTGAACGGCGGACGGGCGTCGCGCGCCACGGAGCGGCGCCCGGCCCACGCCCACACCCGGGCGGCGCGGTCGCGGTCCTCGTCGGTGACGAGGTTGCCCATCCAGCGCAGCGCCAGCGTCATCATCCAGTCCGAGCGCATGCCCACGGGGCCGAGCGTCGGCAGCAGCCGGGGCACGGTCACCAGGCCGGCCAGCCGACGCGCGATCGAGAACGCCTCGCCGTAGTGCTCGCGCAGCAGGGCCGGCCAGGCAGTGGACAGGTCCTCGGTGCCGCTGTCCAGCAGCTCCACGAGCAGGCGGCCGGTCTCGAGCCCGTAGTCGATGCCCTCCCCGTTGAGCGGGTTCACGCAGCCCGCGGCGTCGCCGATCAACGCCCAGTTGCGCCCCGCGACGTGCGAGACCGCGCCGCCCATCGGCAGCAGGGCCGACGTCGGGGCCCGCAGGTCGCCGGACAGGTCGAACTCCTCGCGGCGCTGGTCGGCGTAGTGCTTCATCAGCGGACGCAGCGCCACGTTGGCGGGGCGCTTGGCGGTCGCCAGGGTGCCGACGCCGATGTTCACCTCGCCGGTGCCGAGCGGGAAGATCCAGCCGTAGCCGGAGAGGATCTCGCCCTCCTCCCCACGAAGCTCGAGGTGACTGCTGATCCACGGGTCGTCGGAGCGGGAGGACTCGATGTAGGAGCGCCCGGCCACGCCGTACACGGTGTCGCGGTGCCACTCGCGGCCCAGCAGCTTGCCGAGCGGGGAGCGCACGCCGTCGGCCACGACCAGCCGCCGACACGCGACCTCGACCCGCTCACCGGCGTGGTCGAAGACGACGGCGGCGAGCCGGTCGCCGTCCATCCGCACGTCCACGGCGCGGGCGCCGTCGACAGCCGCGGCACCGGCCTTGATGGCGGTCGTGCGCAGGTGGTCGTCGAGCTCGGTGCGCGCCACCGCCGAGCCCCAGTCGGGCAGCGAGCCGCCGGGCCAGGGCAGGTGCAGCGTCTGGCCGAAGCCGTGGGCGCGCAGGCCCTGGTTGACCGTGTGCGCGCGCAGCCAGTCCTCGAGCCCGAGACGCTGCAGCTCCCCGATCGCGCGCGGCGTCAGACCGTCCCCGCACGTCTTGTCGCGCGGGAAGACCGCGGCGTCGACCAGCAGCACGTCGAGGCCGGAGCGGGCGGCCCAGGCGGCGGCGGCGGAGCCCGCGGGGCCGGCGCCGACCACCAGCAGATCAGTCTGGGCGGGGAGTGTGCTCACCGGTCAATTCTGACAGGCGGCCCCATCTGCGCCCCAATCCGGACCGGCCGCCGAGCCCGCCCCCTCTTCGTCAGGCGGGCCGCAAATGGCGGACGGCCCCGCCTCCCGAGGGAGACGAGGCCGTCCGAGACGTCGAGCGTCAGTTCTGGTAGGACCCGAAGTCGAAGTCGTCCAGAGCGACAGCAGCACCGCCACCGGTGTTGCCGAACTCGTAGTCGTAGGAGTCGTAGCCCGTGACGGAGTACGCCGCGGCGCGGGCCTCCTCGGTCGGCTCCACCCGGATGTTGCGGTACCGCTCGAGGCCGGTGCCCGCCGGGATCAGCTTTCCGATGATCACGTTCTCCTTCAGACCCAGCAGCGAGTCCGAGCGACCGTGGATCGCCGCGTCGGTGAGGACGCGGGTGGTCTCCTGGAAGGAGGCCGCCGAGAGCCACGACTCGGTCGCCAGCGAGGCCTTGGTGATGCCCATCAGGACCGGACGTCCCGAGGCCGGCTGACCGCCCTCGGAGACGACGCGACGGTTCTCCTCCTCGAAGCGCACCCGGTCGACCAGGTCGGAGGGCAGCAGGTTGGTGTCGCCCGACTCGATGACCGTGACCCGGCGCAGCATCTGCCGCACGATGATCTCGATGTGCTTGTCGTGGATGGCCACACCCTGGCTGCGGTACACGGTCTGCACCTCGTCCACCAGGTGCTCCTGCGCACGGCGCACACCGAGGATCCGCAGGACGTCCTGCGGGTCGGGCGTTCCGTTCGTGAGCATCTGGCCGACCTCGATGTGCTGGCCGTCCTCGACCATGAGGCGCGAGCGCTTCGAGACCGGGTACTCCTGGACCTCGGAGCCGTCGTCGGGGGTGACCAGGACCTTGCGGGCCTTGTCGGTCTCCTCGATCTCCACGCGACCGGCCGCCTCCGAGATCGGCGAGCGACCCTTGGGCGAGCGGGCCTCGAAGAGCTCCACGACGCGGGGCAGACCCTGCGTGATGTCGTCGGCCGAGGCCACACCACCGGTGTGGAAGGTGCGCATGGTCAGCTGCGTGCCGGGCTCACCGATCGACTGGGCCGCGATGATGCCGACGGCCTCGCCGATGTCGACGAGCTTGCCGGTGGCCAGCGAGCGGCCGTAGCACTTGGCGCACGTGCCGGTGCGAGCCGAGCAGGTCAGCACCGAGCGGACCTTGACGATCTCGATCCCGGCAGCGATGAGCTCGCCGATCTTGACGTCGCCGAGGTCCTCACCGGCGGCAGCGAGCACGTCGCCGGTCACCGGGTGCACGATCTCGACAGCGGCCGAGCGGGCGTAGGCGGCGGTCTCGGCGTTCTCCGCCATGACGACGGTGCCCTCCGAGGTGCGCTCGCCGATCCGCTTGGGCAGACCGCGCTCGGTGCCACAGTCGTCCTCGCGGATGATGACGTCCTGCGAGACGTCCACCAGACGACGGGTCAGGTAGCCCGAGTCGGCGGTACGCAGCGCGGTGTCGGCCAGACCCTTGCGGGCACCGTGGGTCGCGATGAAGTACTCGAGAACCGTCAGGCCCTCACGGAAGTTCGACTTGATCGGGCGCGGGATGATCTCGCCCTTCGGGTTGGCCACCAGACCACGCATGGCCGCAACCTGCCGGATCTGGTTCATGTTTCCGGAGGCGCCAGAGTCGACCATCATGAAGATCGGGTTGGCGCGGTCGAAGTTGAGCTCCATCGCCTTCCCGACCTCGGCCGCGGCCTGGGTCCAGATCTCGATGAGCTCCTGGCGACGCTCGTCGTCGGTGACCAGACCACGCTCGAACTGCTTCTGGACCTTCTCGGCCTGAGCCTCGTAGCCGGCGAGGATCGTCTTCTTGTCGTCCGGCGTCGTGACGTCGTCGATCGACACCGTCACGCCCGAGCGGGTGGCCCAGGCGAACCCGGTGTCCTTCAGCGCGTCCAGCGAGGCCGCGACCTCGACCTTGGTGTAGCGCTCGGCCAGGTCGTTGACGATCGCGCCCAGGGCCTTCTTGCCCACTTCGTAGTTCACGAAGGGGTAGTCGGCCGGCAGGGTGTCGTTGAAGATCGTGCGGCCCAGCGTGGTCTCGAGCGTGAGCGACTGACCGGTCTCCCAGTCGGCGCCGTGGTCCAGCGGCGGAACCACGTCGTCGAGGCGGATCCTGACCTTGCTCTGCAGCGAGATCTCGCCACGGTCGAAGGCCATGATCGCCTCGGCGGGCGTCGAGAACGCACGACCCTCGCCCGGCTCGCCCTCACGGTCGGTGGTGAGGAAGAACAGGCCGATGATCATGTCCTGGGTCGGCATGGTCACGGGGCGACCGTCCGACGGCTTCAGGATGTTGTTCGTCGACAGCATCAGGATCCGCGCCTCGGCCTGGGCCTCGGCGGACAGCGGCAGGTGCACCGCCATCTGGTCACCGTCGAAGTCGGCGTTGAACGCCGAGCACACGAGCGGGTGGATCTGGATGGCCTTGCCCTCGATCAACTGGGGCTCGAAGGCCTGGATGCCGAGGCGGTGCAGCGTGGGCGCACGGTTGAGCAGCACCGGGTGCTCGGTGATGACCTCTTCGAGGACGTCCCACACGACCGGGCGGGCGCGCTCGACCATCCGCTTGGCGGACTTGATGTTCTGCGCGTGCGACAGGTCGACCAGGCGCTTCATCACGAACGGCTTGAAGAGCTCGAGCGCCATCTGCTTGGGCAGACCGCACTGGTGCAGCTTCAGCTGCGGACCCGACACGATGACCGAACGGCCCGAGTAGTCCACGCGCTTGCCGAGCAGGTTCTGACGGAAGCGACCCTGCTTGCCCTTGAGCATGTCGGACAGCGACTTCAGCGGCCGGTTGCCCGGGCCGGTGACGGGACGACCGCGACGGCCGTTGTCGAACAGCGAGTCGACGGCCTCCTGCAGCATCCGCTTCTCGTTGTTGACGATGATCTCCGGCGCGCCGAGGTCGAGCAGCCGCTTGAGGCGGTTGTTCCGGTTGATCACGCGACGGTAGAGGTCGTTGAGGTCCGAGGTGGCGAAGCGGCCACCGTCGAGCTGGACCATCGGGCGCAGGTCCGGCGGGATGACCGGGACGGCGTCGAGGACCATGCCCTGGGGCTGGTTGCCGGTCTTGCGGAACGCGTCGACGACCTTGAGGCGCTTGAGGGCGCGGACCTTCTTCTGGCCCTTGCCGGTCGCGATGGTCTCGCGCAGCGACTCGACCTCGGCCTCGACGTCGAAGTCCTGCAGGCGCTTCTGGATCGCCATGGCGCCCATGTGGCCCTCGAAGTACTTGCCGAACCACGTCTTCATCTCGCGGTACAGCATCTCGTCGCCCATCAGGTCCTGGACCTTGAGCGACTTGAACTGGTTCCAGACCTCGTCGAGGCGGTCGATCTCGCGCTGGGCACGGTCGCGCAGCTGCTTCATCTCCCGCTCGGCGCCGTCCTTGACCTTGCGGCGCGCGTCGGCCTTGGCACCCTCGGCCTCGAGGGTGGCGAGGTCCTCCTCGAGCTTGCGGGCGCGGTCCTCGATGGAGGTGTCGCGACGCTTCTCGAGGCGCTCGCGCTCCAGCTGCACCTTGCCCTCGAGCGAGGACAGGTCGCGGTGACGCGCGTCCTCGTCGACCGAGGTGATCATGTAGGCCGCGAAGTAGATGACCTTCTCGAGGTCCTTCGGGGCCAGGTCGAGCAGGTAGCCGAGGCGGCTCGGGACACCCTTGAAGTACCAGATGTGGGTGACCGGCGCGGCGAGCTCGATGTGGCCCATCCGCTCACGGCGGACCTTGGAGCGGGTCACCTCGACGCCGCAGCGCTCGCAGATGATCCCCTTGAAGCGCACGCGCTTGTACTTGCCGCAGTAGCACTCCCAGTCCCGGGTGGGACCGAAGATCTTCTCGCAGAAGAGGCCGTCACGCTCGGGCTTCAGCGTGCGGTAGTTGATGGTTTCCGGCTTCTTGACCTCGCCGTGGCTCCACGTCCGGATGTCGTCCGCGGTGGCCAGGCCGATCTGAAGCTGGTCGAAGAAGTTCACATCGAGCACGGTGGCTGCTGTCCTTCGTTTGATTCTTGAAAAATGTGTGGACCGAGGGCCGGGAGACGCACCGGTGGGTGCGCCTCCCGCGTCACTCAGACTTCTTCAACCGAGCTGGGCTCACGACGCGACAGGTCGATCCCGAGCTCTTCGGCGGCACGGAAGACGTCCTCCTCCGCGTCACGCATCTCGATGGCGGTGCCGTCCTGGGACAGGACCTCCACGTTGAGGCACAGCGACTGCATCTCCTTGACGAGCACCTTGAACGACTCGGGGATACCGGAGTCGGGGATGTTCTCGCCCTTGACGATCGCCTCGTAGACCTTGACGCGTCCGGGGACGTCGTCGGACTTGATCGTGAGCAGCTCCTGCAGGGCGTAGGCGGCGCCGTACGCCTCCATCGCCCAGACCTCCATCTCGCCGAACCGCTGGCCACCGAACTGGGCCTTACCGCCCAGGGGCTGCTGCGTGATCATCGAGTAGGGGCCGGTGCTGCGCGCGTGGATCTTGTCGTCCACGAGGTGGTGCAGCTTCAGGATGTACATGTAGCCGACCGAGACGGGGTCGGGGAACGGCTCGCCGGACCGGCCGTCGAACAGGTCGGCCTTGCCCTTCTCGCCGATCATCCGCACGCCGTCACGGTTGGGCAGCGTCGAGCCGAGCAGACCGGTGATCTCGTCCTCACGAGCACCGTCGAAGACCGGCGTCGCGACCTTGGAGTTGGGCTCCGCGGACTCGGCGTGGATCTTGATCAGGCGCTTCTTCCAGTCCGAGTCGGCCGGGTCCTCGTGCAGGTTGAGGTCCCAGCCCTGCTTGGCCAGCCAGCCCAGGTGGAGCTCGAGGATCTGCCCGATGTTCATCCGTCGCGGGACGCCCAGCGGGTTGAGGATCACGTCGACCGGGGTGCCGTCCTCCATGAACGGCATGTCCTCGATCGGCAGGATCTTCGCGATGACGCCCTTGTTGCCGTGGCGACCGGCGAGCTTGTCGCCCACCGAGATCTTGCGCTTCTGGGCGACGTAGACGCGGACCAGCTGGTTGACGCCCGGGGGCAGCTCGTCGCCGTCCTCGCGGTCGAAGACGCGCACGCCGATGACCGTGCCGGACTCACCGTGCGGGACCTTCATCGAGGTGTCGCGCACCTCGCGCGCCTTCTCACCGAAGATCGCGCGCAGCAGCCGCTCCTCCGGCGTCAGCTCGGTCTCGCCCTTGGGCGTGACCTTGCCGACGAGGATGTCACCGGTGGTGACCTCGGCGCCGATGCGGATGATGCCGCGCTCGTCGAGGTCGGCCAGCATCTCCTCGGAGACGTTCGGGATGTCCCGGGTGATCTCCTCGGGACCGAGCTTGGTGTCGCGGGCGTCGACCTCGTGCTCCTCGATGTGGATCGAGGTGAGGACGTCCTCCTGCACCAGGCGCTGGCTGAGGATGATCGCGTCCTCGTAGTTGTGACCGTGCCACGGCATGAAGGCGACGAGCAGGTTGGTGCCCAGCGCCATCTCGCCCTGGTCGGTGCACGGACCGTCGGCGATCGGCGTACCGACCTCGAGTCGGTCACCCTCGCTGACCAGCGGGCGCTGGTTGATGCAGGTGCCCTGGTTGGAGCGGCGGAACTTGGCCAGGCGGTAGGTCTGGTAGGTCCCGTCGTCGTTCATCGTCTCGACGGCGTCCGCAGACACCTCCTTGACGACTCCGGCCTTCTCCGCGGTGACGACGTCACCGGCGTCGACGGCGGCGCGGTACTCCATGCCGGTGCCGACGATCGGGGAGTCGCTCACGATCAGCGGCACGGCCTGGCGCTGCATGTTGGCGCCCATCAGCGCGCGGTTGGCGTCGTCGTGCTCCAGGAACGGGATCAGCGCCGTGGCGACCGACACCATCTGGCGCGGCGAGACGTCCATGTAGTCGACCTCGCCGGCCAGGATCTCGGAGACCTCGCCGTCGCGCTGGCGGACCAGCACCCGCTCCTCGACGAAGCGCAGGTCGTCGTCCATGGCCGCGTTGGCCTGGGCGATGACGAAGCGGTCCTCGTCGTCGGCGGTGAGGTAGTCGATCTGGTCGGTGACCTGACCGTCGATGACCTTGCGGTAGGGCGTCTCCACGAAGCCGAACGGGTTGATCCGTCCGTAGGAGGCGAGCGAGCCGATCAGGCCGATGTTCGGGCCTTCCGGGGTCTCGATCGGGCACATCCGGCCGTAGTGCGACGGGTGGACGTCGCGGACCTCCATGCCGGCGCGGTCACGGGACAGACCACCCGGACCCAGCGCGGAGAGGCGACGCTTGTGCGTCAGCCCCGCGATGGGGTTGGTCTGGTCCATGAACTGCGAGAGCTGGGAGGTGCCGAAGAACTCCTTCAGCGCCGCCACCACGGGACGGATGTTGATCAGCGACTGCGGCGTGATGGCCTCGACGTCCTGGGTCGTCATCCGCTCGCGGACGACCCGCTCCATGCGGGCCAGGCCGGTGCGCAGCTGGTTCTGGATCAGCTCGCCGACCGTGCGCATGCGCCGGTTGCCGAAGTGGTCGATGTCGTCCGAGGAGACGCCGAGCTCGCCCTGGGGCGAGTCCATCTGCTCGCGGCCGTCGTGCAGCGCGACGATGTACTTGATCGCGGCGACGATGTCGTCGACGGTCAGCGTCTGCTGGTCGAAGGCCTCGGTCAGACCGAGCTTCTTGTTGATCTTGTAGCGACCGACCTTGGCGAGGTCGTAGCGCTTGGGGTTGAAGTAGTAGTTGTTCAGCAGCGTCTGCGCAGCCTCACGCGTGGGCGGTTCGCCCGGGCGCAGCTTGCGGTAGATGTCGAGCAGCGCGTCGTCCTGGCCCTGGGTGTGGTCCTTCTCCAGGGTCAGCATCATCGACTCGTACTCGCCGAACTCCTCGCGGATCTGCTCGTTGGTCCAGCCGAGGGCCTTGAGCAGCACCGTGACGTTCTGCTTGCGCTTGCGGTCGAGACGGACGCCGACCAGGTCGCGCTTGTCGATCTCGAACTCCAGCCACGCACCGCGCGACGGGATCAGCTTGGCCGTGTAGATGTCCTTGTCGGACGTCTTGTCGGCCGAGCGCTCGAAGTAGACGCCCGGGGAGCGCACGAGCTGGGAGACGACGACACGCTCGGTGCCGTTGATGACGAAGGTGCCCTTGTCGGTCATGAGCGGGAAGTCGCCCATGAAGACCGTCTGGCCCTTGATCTCACCGGTGTCGTTGTTGGTGAACTCCGCGGAGACGTAGAGCGGAGCGGAGTAGGTGAAGTCCTTCTCCTTGCACTCGTCGACGGTGTACTTCGGGTCGTAGAACACCGGGTTCTCGAACGACAGTGACATCGTCTCGGAGAAGTCCTCGATCGGAGAGATCTCCTCGAAGATCTCGGTCAGCCCCGACTTGCGGGACACGTCCTCACCGGCGGCGAGACGTCGCTCGACGACGGCCTGCCACTTCTCGTTGCCGACCAGCCAGTCGAAGCTGTCGGTCTGGAGGGAGAGGAGCTGCGGAACCTCGAGAGGCTCACTGATCTTTGCGAAAGAGATTCGACGGGAGTTACCAGCGTTGGTGCGCGCGGCCAAGAGATTTCCTTCGAAGGGATCGCTGAAGGTTGTGTGGCGCCGGCCCACCACTAACCGGCCACCGGGCAGGCCGAAGAGTATTTGAGAGCGGGCGCAAAGAGTAAGACTAGCGCAGCCGCAGGCGCGCGACAACCCGGTCGCACGGGAGAGGGGCGACGAGCGTCCCCACCATGCGCACGATCATGAAGGTCGCGGCGCGCGGGGTCAAGCACCGCTCCCCCGTGTTGGGGAGAACGGCTGTGACGCTCACCCCTCCGGCGTGGGCGTGCTGCTCTCCCGGCCCGGCGCCGGGTCCGGCTCGGGGCCGGGGTCGGAGTCGGGCTGCTCGGCAGCGGGGGCCTCCTCGATCGGCGGGCCCTGCACGTCGGAGACGAGCCACTCGCCGTCGACCTTCTCCATGGTCAGGACCGCGTAGACCGCGGTGGGCGCGCCAGGCTCGGTGTTCTGCTTGTCGGTCGAGACCTGGTCGAACGCGACGAAGACCTGCACCCGGTCATCGGCGTCGCGGCCCGAGCCGGTGCGCACGATGCCGGAGGAGATGAACTCCGCCTCGACCTTGGTGCCCAGCCGCGGCGCGTTGTCCTCGAGCACGGCGAAGAGCTGCTCGTACTCCTCGCGGTAGTCGCCGGTGAGCAGGGCCGAGGCGGCCTCCCGGTCGGCGTCCATCCGCGTGTGGTCATAGCTGAAGACGATCGTCGCGGCCTGCTGCGCGGCGCGCTCGGCCTCCTCGGCGGCGTCGGCGACGGCCTCGCTCGAGGGGCGCAGCAGGTGCGTGGCGACTGCTCCCGCCGCCAGCACCAGGGCCAGCACGCCCAGGCCGACCAGCAGCAGGAGCGGCACGGCGCGACGTGACGTCGCGGAGCCCGCGACGGTCTCGGAGTCGCTGGGCGCCACCTCCTCGTCCTCGGTCGAGCTCTTGTCGATGGACACGGTGTCCGGCTCGTGCTCCGGCTCAGGCGCGACCCCGACCCCGACCTCGGGCTCGGGCTCGGCCTCAGCCAGCAGCGCCGGCTCGGCTTCGGCTTCGGCCTGCGCGGCCAGCTCAGCGTCGTACGCCGCGCGGCGGTCGTCGTCGAGCAGGACCTCGGCGGCCTGGTTGAAGACCCGGAAGCGTCGGTCGGTGGGGTCCAGATCGGCGACAGCGCTCTTCCACGCCGTCCGGATCTCCTCGGTGGAGGCGCCGGGGTCGACGTCGAGGAGGTCGTACCAGTTGGCCTGCATCACGGCTCCTGCACCAGGGGGGTGTACTCGTCGACGAGCCACTCGCCGTCGACCTTGACCAGCTGCACCTGGATGCGGAACTGGAACGACGTCGGCACTCCCCTGCTCTCGGGGCGGCTCTTCGCCCCAGCGGGCGGGTCGTAGGTGACGCTGACCCCACCGGCGACCAGCACGGTCGCGGAGTCGTCGTCCAGACGCGAGACCCCCATGGCATAGACGTCACCGGCGTTGGTCTCGCCGAGCTGCGCGGCGCGCGTCTCGTTGACGGGGACGCCCTGGGCGAACTCCCCCTCGAGCTTGGTCGTGATGACCTCGTTGACCAGCTCCTGGTAGTCAGTCAGCTTGCCCTGCTCGTCGAGGTCGTCGGGCCCGAAGTTGTTGACCCGCAGCACGAACTGCTCGGCCTGGGCCATGACGTCGTCACGCGCGGTCTGCGCCTCGCCGCCGTCGGCGCGCACCAGCGTCCACGCCAGCGCGGCGCCGGCGACCAGCACCGCGAGGACGAGTACGGCGAGCAGCACTCGCCGCAGCCGTTCGGAGGGACGGGGCCCTCGGACGGCTGAGCTCTCCTCTGGGCTCTCCTCGGGGCGCGCCTTCGAGCTGTCCTCGGCGGCCGTGTCGGGGTCGGGTCGGGCGTCGGTCACTTCCGCGTCTGCGTCAGCGGATGAAGCAGCAACCACTTCCACGACTCCTCTCCAAGACTCCGAGGGGCAAAGGTACCCGGCCGGGCGGCGTCCGCCGACTCGCCCGTGGCGGCCGAGCTCCCCCACCGGACCTCGCCCTGGTCGGGGTCGACCCGCGCGACGACCGGTGCGTCGTCGTACTCGGCGCCCGCGCGCGGGGCCTGGGAGGCTCCTCGGGCGTTGCTCTGGGTGGGCGGCTCGGTGCAACGGGCGTTCATCACCATCGGCCGGTCCTCGAGGTTCTGGGGCGGCCGGGTGTCGGTGACCTCGTAGCCCGCGTGGCAGACCTCGGGCTCGGTGGTGAGCACCAGCCCGAAGTGCGCGTCGTACATGCCCGAGCGGGGGTCCTTGGCCACGACCGTGAAGCCGCCCTCCACCACGTAGGGGTAGACCGCGAGCAGCTGCTCGACCCCGTCGAGGCGCCGGATCACGATCTCGCCGGTGGTGACCAGGTTGTTGATCAGCGAGGCCAGATCGACCTCGTTGTCCTCGAGGAAGCGACGCAGCTGGTTGGCTGTCGCGCTGCCGTTGTCGATCACCGAGCGCAGGTCGGCGTCCGAGCCGGCCAGCGCCCCCGAGAAGAGGCTCAGGTCGCGGGCGAAGGAGCGGATCGAGCCGGCGGAGTCGAGCTGGGTGTTGAGCACCGTGTTGCTGTCGCGGATCAGCTCCGTGGTGAGCTCGAAGTTCTCATCCGCGGTCTCGATGAAGGAGTTGCCCGTATCGATGATCTGCTGCAGGTCCTCCCCCGTGCCGTCGAAGCCGATCCCGAGCTCGGTCACGACCGTCTGCAGGTCCTCGCGGTCCACCGAGTTCACGGTGTTGGAGAGGTCGGTGAGGAGCTTCTCCGTGGCGATCGGCGTGCGGGTCATGTCGACGGGGATCTCGGAGTCGTTCTCCAGGAAGGGACCGTCGTCGACCTCGGGCTGCAGCTCGACGTACTGCTCGCCCACGGCCGAGCGGTTGCCGACCAGGGCCACCGTGTCGGAGGGGATCTCGTCGTGCTCGTTGTCGATGCCGAGGTGGACGTCGACGCCGTCCTCGGTGAGGACCATCTTCTCGACCTCGCCGATGCGCACGCCGCGGTAGGAGACCTCGGCGCCCGTGAAGATGCCGCCGGAGCGCTCGAAGTGGGCGACCACCGTGTAGGCGTCGTCGAAGAGCAGCCGGTCCAGGCGTGCGTACTTGGCGCCGACGTAGCTGACGCCCACCAGCGTGATGATCACGAAGATGACCAACTGGACCTTGGTGCGACGGGTGATCATCGCGTCACCGTCGCAGGCACCAGCAGGGACACCAGATCCGGGTCATAGGCCTGCATCAGCTCACCTAACGTCGCTCCTGTGCCGCTCGTGGGGCGGGGGTCCGCCCCCAGCGGGGCCCGGTTGAGACCGAGCAGGCCACCGAGACCCAGCGGGTCCGGCAGTCCGCTCCCGCTGCCCCCGCCGTCCCCGCCACTGCGCGGGCGGGCGGGGCACAGGGCACCGACCAGGGCGCCGAGCGGGGTGGCGCAGACGACGTTCGCGAGGTCCTCCACGGTCCCGGTCAGGAACCGGGCGCAGCGCGCGATGTCGGCGTCGCCGTCCACCAGGTCGTTGAGGCACTCGCTGAGCCGCTCGCGGGCACCGTTGCAGAGCTCGGTGAGGTCCAGGTCCGCGAGGTTCTCGTCGATCGCGTGGAAGGGGATGCAGACCTCCTCGGGCAGGCCCGGGATCGTGGGGGGCGTGCCGTCGAGGTTGAGGTCGAGCTGGATCGAGAGGTTGGTGTAGTCGCCCATGTGGAGGTTGCGCGCTACCTGGGGGTCGCGGCCGATGACCTCGTCCACGAAGGGATAGGTCAAGAACACCTGGAACGAGTTGACCAGGTCGTCGCCGCTGTCGGCGAGCTTGTTGAGGACAGGCGTGAGCTGCTTGAGGGTGTCGATCGTGGCGTTCTTCGACGCCTTGATCACGCGCACCCCGGTGCCGCTGAGCCGGTTGAGCGCCCGCAGCGCCTTCACCAGGTCGTCGCGCTGGCCGTCGAGCGACTCCACCGCGGCGGGCAGGTCGTCGAGCGTGCGCTTGATCGTGCGCTCCTGGGAGTTCGCGGACTTCGAGAGCTCGTTGAGCGAGTCGATGGCGTCGACGATGTCGTCGCGGTTGTCGTCGAGCGTGGTGACCAGCGTGTCGACCTGGCGCAGGACCGACTTGGCCGATCCCTCACGCCCCTCGAGGGCCAGGTTGAGCTCGCCGGCGATGGTCTTCAGCTGCGCGATGCCGCCACCGTTGAGCACCAGGCTCAACGCGGCCAGCACCTCCTCGACCTCGGGGTTGCGCCCCGAGCGCTCCAACGGGATCCGGGCCCCGTCTGCGAGCAGCCCGACCTCGCCGTCCGTCGCCGTCGCGGCCAGCTCGGCGCTGTCCGCGGGGGCGGCCAGCTGGACGAACTTCTCGCCGAGCAGGCTGGTCTGACGGATCTCGGCCACGGCGTCGGCCGGCAGCTCGGTGTCGTTGCGGATCTCGAGCTCGACCACGGCCGTCTGCCCGTCCAGGTCGATGTCGGTCACCTTGCCGACGTTGACGTCGTTGACCTTGACCGTCGACTGCGGCACGAGATCCAAGACGTCGCGGAACTCCACGGTCACCGTCAGCGGGTTGTCGCCGGTGTCGGCGCCACCGGGGAGCGGCAGCTTGTAGACGCTGAAGTCGCAGGCCGAGAGCAGCAGGGCCGCCACGACCACCAGGACGGCCGTGCGCATCGTCGTGAGGCTCATCGTGCTCCCTCCGTCAGTCCGGCGAGCCCGGCGAGGGTGGCGTCGAAGCGCTCGGGGGAGGTCGCGACGCCCCCCTGCCCGAACGCGGCCGAGCGCGGCAGGATCGAACCGATCAGGTCGCAGATCCGGCCCCGCGTGTCCACCTGGTTGACCAGGCCGCAGAGCAGGACCTCCGGGTCGTTCTGCACCTGGTTGAGCAGCTCGCCGAGGTTGGCGCGGGTGTCGAGCGTGCCGGCCTGCGGGTTGTAGGTGAGGGCGAGGTTGTTCAGCGCCAACGGGGCCACCTCGAGGATCTCGTCGAGGGCGCCGCGCTGCTTGACCAGCACCTTGGAGACCCGGTTGAGCCCCTTGATGTTGTCGCCCAGGAGCTGACGGTTGTCCTTGACGAAGGTGGACACCGTCTCCATGGCCGTCGACAGGTTGCGCAGCGAGCGCTTGAGCGCGCGGCGCTCCCCCGCCAGCATCTTCGACACATCGGCGACCGAGGTGTTGAAGTCGCGCACGGTCTCGTCGTTGTCGGCCAGGGTCTTGAGGAACGAGCCGAGCTTCTCGGCGGCGCCGAAGAGCTCCTCCTTGTTGTCGTCCAGGGTCCCGCTGAACTTGCCGAAGTCCTTGATCGTCTGGTTGAAGGCCGCCCCCTGGCCGCCGAAGTTCTCGGCGGTGGTGGTGAGCAGGTCGGAGAGCGCACCGTCCTTGTTGGCGCCGGTCGGGCCGAGCGCCACGGTGAGGTCGTCGATGCTCTGGTAGATCTGGTCCAGCTCCAGCGGCATGCTGGTCTGCTCGGTGCTGAGCTCGGCGCCGTCGTCGAGCACCTCGCCCTCCTTGTAGACCGGCGCGAGCTGGATGTAGCGGTCCCCGACCACGGCCGGAGCGACGATGAGGGCCTGGGCGTCGGCCGGCACCTTGACGTCGGCGTCGTAGGAGATCTTCACCTCGACGTCGGTGCCCGAGGGGGTCACCGACATGACCTCGCCGATCGGGACCCCGAGCACCCGAACGTCGCTGCCCTCGTAGACCGAGACCGTGCGCGGGAAGTGCGCGGTGAGCGTCTTGCGCTCGCCGCCGCCGAAGATCGCGATCCCGGCCGCGACCACCAAGATCAGCACGATCCCGGGGACGAGCAGCTTCTTGACCTGCTCCATGTCAGCCCACCTCCGGGACGGGCGGGATGTTCTGGATGTAGGTGTCGAACCACGGGCCGGTGCCCAGGGTGTTGGCGAAGACGCGATAGAAGGGCGCCATCAGTCGCAGGCTGTTGTCGAGGTTGTCCTCGTTCTTGTTCAGCACCTTCACGACACTCCTGAGGTGGGTGAGGGCCGGCTTGAGGTCGGCTCGGCTCTCCCGGACGATGCGGGTCAGCTCGCGGGAGAGCGTGGAGGTCGACACCAGCAGCCGGTGCACGGCGTTGCGCCGCTTCACCACGGCCTTGAACAGCACCTCGGAGTCGCTCATCAGCGTGATGATGTCGTCGTCGCGGTCGTCGAGCGTCGTCGACACCTTCTGGAGGTTCTTCAGCAGGGTGTTGATCTGGGTGTCGCGCGCCGCGATGTTGGTTGACAGTGCGGAGACGCCGTCGAGGGCCGCCTTGAACTCCTCGGGGGTGTTGCGGGTGAGGTCGGACAGGGTCGTCATGGACTCGGCCAGCTGGTCGGTGTCGATGTCCTGGGAGGTCTCGCCGAGGCCCTCGAACGCGTCGATCACGTCGTACGGCGAGCTCGTGCGCTCGACCGGGATCTCGTCGTCGGTGTCGAGCTGACCGTCGCCGGCCGGCTCGATGGCCAAGAACATGGCCCCGAGCAGGGTCTTGACCTTGATCGACGCCCGCGTCTCCTCGCCGAAGTCGGCGCCCTCCTCGACCCGGAACTCCACGCGCACGTGGTCGCCGTCGAGCTCGACCTTCTCGACCTTGCCGACGCGGACGCCGGCGATGCGGACCTCGTCGTCGGGCTTGAGGCCACCGGACTCGGCGAAGGCCGCGTGGTAGATGTCGCCGCCGCCCACGATCGGGAGGTCGTCGGCCCGGAAGGCCGAGACCAGGATGCCGATCAGGACCGCGATGCTGATCGCCCCGATGATCACGGGGTTGCGCTCACGAAACGGGGTCATCCGAGATCACACCTTGAGGAGCCGACGTCGTACTTGACCGGGACGGCCAGGCCGGCGGGGAGATTGACCTTCGCGTTGAAGGAGCAGAGGTAGAAGTTGAACCAGGAGCCGTACGTCGCCGTGCGGCCGATCTTCTCGAGCTTGAGCGGCAGCACCTGCAGGGCCCGATCGATCTCCCCCTTGCCCCGGTCGAGGTTCCGGGCCAGGCGGCGCAGCCCGCGGACGTCGTCCACGAACGGCTTGCGGATGCCCGAGACCAGGTCAGCGGTCTCGACGGAGAGGTCGGAGATCCCCTCGAGCGAGCCGAGGATGGCCTGCCGGTCGTTCTTGAGGCCGCGCACGAGCTTGCGGAAGTTCACGATCAGCTTCGAGAGCTGGTCGTCGCGGTCGCCGACCGTCACCAGGACGGTGTTGAGGTTGTCGATGAGGTCGCCGATCAGCTCGTCGCGTCCGGCGATGGTCGAGGTGACCGATGCCGTGTGGCCCAGCAGGCTCTCGAGCGTGCCGCCCTCGCCCTGGAAGACCTGCACGATCTCGTAGGAGAGCTTGTTGATGTCGGAGGGCGAGAGCGCCTGGAACAGCGGCTTGAAGCCGTTGAACAGCACGGTCAGGTCCAGGGCGGGCGTGGTCTTGCCGACGGGGATCGTCGCCCCCTCCTCGAGCCGGTCGGTGTCGCCGACCTCGCGGGTGAGGGCGAGGTAGCGCTGGCCGACCAGGTTGCGGTAGCGGATGGCGACGTTGGTCGCGTCGGTCACCGGGCTGTCCTCGGCGACCGTGAAGGTGACCAGGGCAAGGGTGCGGTCGACGATCTCGATCTCCTTCACCGAGCCCACCTTGACTCCCGCGACCCGGACGTCGTCGCCCTTGACCACGCCGGTCGCGTCGGCGAAGACGGCCTTGTACTCGCGGTTGGCGCCGAAGCTCACGTTGCCGATGATGATCGCCAGGAGGCCGGTGGCCAGGGTGGTGACGACGATGAAGACAAGCAGCTTGATGCCTGCGGTGGCGGTCGCCTTGTCCAGCAGCTTCATCGCAGACTCACCTCCTTGCCACGGGCCATCGGGCCCAGCAGCAGCACGCCGAGGTCGGGGACCTCGCTCATCCTCATGCCCAACGTGGAGCCCAGCAGCGACTTGAGCAGGGCGGCCTCGGTGGGGCTGCCGGCGTACCCGCCCGGGGCGGCGTCGGTGACCCCGAAGCCGGGCTGGGTGCGCATGGTGCCCTTGCCGGTCGGCTCGTCGACGCCGTCGTCGAAGTTGGGAATGTCGTCGAAGCGGTTGGCCTGGGTGTAGCCAGGCGCCGGGAGCTGGCCGCAGTAGGGGCCGTTCTTGGCGCCGTACCGGGGCTTGTCGTTGGCGTTGTAGCCACGGGGCTGGTTGGGGAGCAGCTCGAGGTTGATGTGCAGCGTGAAGCCGCGGAAGGCCTCGGCCTGGCGCTTGCCGGCGCCGACGATGCCGCCGGTGAGGCAGGGGTACTGCGGGGCGTACTTGGCCAGCACCCGCGCCTGGGGTGCGCTCACCTGCCCGAGCCGGATCAGGTTGTCGCCGTTCTCCTCGAGGAAGGCGTCCGCGGTGTCGGCGAAGGTCGAGACGTCCGCGAAGAGGGTCTCCACCTCCTGCTCCTTGTCCTCGAGGGTGCCGGTGGTCTTGATGGTGTTGTCCAGGATGTCGGCGATCTCCGGGACGACGCTGGCGTAGAGGTCGGACACCTGGGCCGTCAGCCGCAGGTCCTCCACGAGCGCCGGGATCTCCGGGTTGATCCGGGTCAGGTAGCTGTCGAGGGTCTCGAGGTTCTCGCCGATCTGGTCACCGCGTCCGCTCAGCGCCGTCGCCAGCGCGGTGAGCGTCTTGTTGAGGTCGGCCGGCTGCACGGTGCGCAGCAGCGGGTTCAGGTCGGAGAGCACCTTCTCGACCTCGATGGAGACGTCGGTGCGCTCGATGGTGTCGCCTGCGCTGATCGCCTTCTGCTCCGGGGAGTCCGGGATCTCCAGCGAGACGTACTTCTCGCCGAACAGCGTCTTCGGCACGATCGCGCCCGTCACGTTGGCGGGGATCGTGTCGACCTGGTCGGGATAGAGGCCGAGGGTGATCTCGGCGCCGTCGGCGACGGACTCGAACTCGAGCACCTCGCCGACGATGACGCCGCGGATCTTCACGTCGGCGCGAGTCGGCAGCTGCAGACCGATGGTGCTCGTCTGCAGGGTGACCTTGTCGTAGTCGGTGAACTTCTTGGTGAAGACCGCATAGGTCAGCCAGACGCCGGCCAGCAGCAGGCACAGGAAGACCACGCCGTAGGTCTTCAGCTTGATCGACTTCATCCGCGCCTCACCCCGCCAGTCTCACGGTCGTGGAGGCGCCCCAGATCGCCATGGACAGGAAGAGGTCGATCACGTTGATCGCCACGATGCTGGTCCGCACTGCGCGCCCCACGGCGACGCCCACGCCGGCGGGGCCGCCCGAGGCGTTATAGCCGTGGTAGCAGTGGATCAGGATCACGACGACGGCGAAGACGAGGACCTTGCCGAAGGACCAGAGCACGTCACCTGGAGGCAGGAACAGGTTGAAGTAGTGGTCGTAGGTCCCGGTGCTCTGCCCGTAGAACTGGGTGACGGTCAACCGGGTCGCGAAGTACGACGAGAACAGGCCAACGACGTACAGCGGCACGATCGCGATCAGCCCCGCGATGATCCGGGTGGTCACCAGGAACGGCAGCGAGGGGATGGCCATCACCTCGAGCGCATCGATCTCCTCGGAGATCCGCATGGCGCCGAGCTGGGCCGTGAAGCCGCAGCCGACCGTGGCGGCCAGGGCGATGCCGGCCACCAGCGGCGCGATCTCGCGGGTGTTGAAGTAGGCGGAGACGAAGCCGGAGAGGGCGGCGGTGCCGATCTGGTTGAGCGCCGCGTAGCCCTGCAGGCCCACCTCGGTGCCGGTGAAGAACGACATCGCGGCGATGACGCCGACGGTCCCGCCGATCACGGCCAGGGCACCCGAGCCGAGGGTGATCTCCGCGAGGATCCGCAGGATCTCCTTCTTGTAGCGCCGGATGGTGCGCGGCGCCCAGGCGATGGCGCGCAGGTAGAACGCGAGCTCCTCGCCGAGCTTGTCGAGCATCTTCATCGGCTGCTCGTAGACGGACTTGATCGTGGCCATGGGCGTCAACCTGTCTTCGGCGGGACGAGCTGCAGATAGATCGCGCTCATCACGAAGTTGACGACGAACAGCAGCATGAAGGTGATGACGACGGACTCGTTCACGGCATCGCCGACCCCCTTGGGCCCACCGCCTGCGTTCATGCCCTTGTAGCAGGCGACGATCGCGGCGATCAGGCCGAACACGAGGGCCTTGGCCATGCCCTGCCAGAGGTCGGGGAGCTGGGCGAGCGCGGTGAAGCTCGCTAAGTAGGCCCCTGGTGTGCCCTCTTGGAGGATGACGTTGAAGACGTAGCCGCCGCTCACCCCGACCACGCTGACCAGGCCGTTGAGGAAGACGGCGACGAGCATGCACGCCAGGACGCGGGGTACGACGAGCCGCTGGATCGGGTCGATGCCCAGCACCATCATCGCGTCGAGCTCCTCGCGGATCTTGCGGGCGCCCAGGTCGGCGGCGATCGCCGAGCCGCCGGCACCGGCGATCAGCAGCGAGGTCGCGATGGGTCCTGCCTCTCGGACGACGGCCAGAACCGCGGCGGAGCCGGTGAAGGACTGCGCGCCGAGCTGCTTGACCAGGCCGCCGACCTGCAGCGCGATGACGGCGCCGAAGGGGATGGCGACCAGGGCGGTCGGGATGATGGTGACCGAGGCGACGAACCAGGCCTGCTGGATGAACTCACGGAACTGGAACGGCCTGCGGAAGAGACCGCGGGCCACGTCGAGACCGAAGGCGAAGAGCTTGCCCGCAGTCCCGATCGGGGCGAGCGCCCTCGATGCGGTGATGCCTGCCACCGGGAATCAGGTTCCCGTCACGATGCCGGCGTACTGGTCCTGGAACGAGCCGGGAGGCGGCGTCACGCCGTTGAGACGGCACCACTCCCCAGGAGCCCGCTGGCTGCGACGCGGGATGCCGTTGGACGGCTCCTGCTGCAGCGGGATTGGAGGGAGCGGCGGCAGCTCCTGGCCCTCCTCGGAGGCCAGCTCGTCGGCGTCCTTCTCCTCGGACATGCCGATCGGGCCGACCCGCTGGGCGTTGAGGAACTGACGCACGACCGGCTCCTCGGAGCTGAGCAGCATCTCGCGGGGCCCGAACATCGCCAGGTGCTTGTGGTAGAGCAGGCCGATGTTGTCGGGCACCGTGCGGGCGGTGTTGACGTCATGCGTCACGATCAAGAACGTCGCGTCGATCTGGGCGTTGAGGTCGACGATCAGCTGGTTGAGGAAGGCCGTGCGCACGGGGTCGAGGCCGGAGTCGGGCTCGTCGAACAGGATGATCTCGGGGTCCAGCACCAGCCCGCGGGCGATGCCCGCGCGCTTGCGCATGCCGCCGGAGATCTCGCCGGGAAGCTTGTCCTCGGTGCCGACCAGGCCGACGAGGTCCATCTTCTCCATCACGATCTGACGGATCTCGGACTCGGACTTCTTGGTGTGCTCGCGCAGCGGGAAGGCGACGTTGTCGTAGAGCGTCATCGACCCGAACATCGCGCCGTCCTGGAAGAGCACCCCGAAGAGCTTGCGGATCTCGTAGAGGTCCTTCTCGGAGCAGCTGGCGATGTCGGTCCCCTCGATCATGATCGAGCCCTTGTCGGGCTTGAGCAGACCGATGAGGGTCTTGAGGAAGACCGACTTGCCGGTGCCGGACGGGCCGAGCATCACGCAGATCTCGCCGGCCGGGATGGTCAGGGTGACGTCGCCCCAGATGAGCTGCTTGCCGAACGACTTGGTCAGACCGTCGACCTGGATCTCGACACCCATGCTGGCACTCTCCCTCTTGGGGGCGTGAACATGCCACGCACCACCCTCGTGTTGACCGATCCGGCTCCCCCGACGTGACCGCTCCCACATGTCAACGGGGGCGGCTGCGCAAAGTTACGCTGGATTCGGCACAGCGTCACTCCCTTGCCGCGGATCCATCAAAACTGAACGCCGCATGTTACTCACAGGTACACCCGGTGTGACAAGGCCTGTTCACGCTCAGTGGACACCCGTCCACGCCTCGAGCACGTCGTACGCCCCCGAGTAGGCACGAACGCACCCCCAAACAACGCCGACTCGGCCCCAGCGCACCGCCGTACGACGCCGAGTCGGCACGAGCGCACGGCCTTACGACGCCGAGTCGGCTGGGGCAGGTACGACGAAGGGCGGCCACCCAGTGGGTGGCCGCCCTTCGCGGCGAGGAGGTGTGCCCTCCTGCGGGTCACGCAGCGATCAGGCGCGGGCGGGGCCCACGCCGGGGATCACTTGAGGGAGACGGTGGCCCCGGCGCCCTCGAGGGCCTCCTTGGCCTTCTCCGCGGCGTCCTTGGCAACCTTCTCGAGGATCGCCTTGGGGGCGGACTCCACCAGCTCCTTGGCCTCCTTGAGGCCGAGCGAGGTGAGGGCGCGCACCTCCTTGATGACGTTGATCTTCTTCTCGCCGGCCGACTCCAGGACGACGTCGAACTCGTCCTGCTCGGCAGCGGCCTCGCCGCCGCCGGCGCCGCCGGCAGCAGGAGCGGCAGCAGCGGCAACGGGAGCAGCAGCGGTGACGCCGAAGGTCTCCTCGAACTGCTTCACGAACTCGGAGAGCTCGATGAGGGTCATTTCCTTGAACGCGTCGAGCAGCTCGTCGGTGGTGAGCTTCGCCATGGTGGCGGTTCCTTCCATTCGTGGTCCGGCCCGTCTTGCGGGCGGACCTGGGTTTCAGGTGGTGTGTGCGTCAGCCGTGGATCAGGCGTCGGCGGCTTCGGCGGCCTCGTCGGCCTCCGGGGCGCCCTCGGCCGGAGCCGGGGCTTCCTCGGCAGCGGCCGGCACGCCGGCACCACCTGCGAGGATCGAGGGGTCCTCCTCGGCCTTCGCCTGCAGGGCGCCGGCGAGCCGGGCAGCCTGTGCGAGCGGGGCGTTGAGGAGGTAGACGGCCTGGCTCAGCGAGGCGAGCATCGCGCCCGCCATCTTGCCCAGGAGCACCTCGCGCGACTCGAGGTCCGCCAGCTTGGCGATCTCCGAGGCGTCGAGGGACTTGCCGTCGAGTACGCCGCCCTTGATGACGAGGGCGGGGTTGGCCTTGGCAAAGTCACGCAGACCCTTGGCCGCCTCGACGACGTCACCGCTGATGAAGGCGATGGCGGTCGGGCCGGTCAGCAGGTCGTCAAAGCCTTCGATCCCCACCTCATGGGCGGCGATCTTGGCCAGCGTGTTCTTGACCACGGCGTAGTTGGCGTTCTCGCCGAGATTGCGCCGCAGGTCCTGCAGCTGCTTCACGGTGAGACCGCGGTACTCGGTCAGTACAGCGCCAGCGGCACCGTTGAAGGACTCAACGATCTCCGCCACGGCTGCTGTCTTCTCTGGCCGCGCCATGGGTCTCCTTCCGGACTTCTCTTGTCGAGATGCCGGTCCTGGCGCGGAGACGACGAACGCCCCGGCGCGAGGCGCACGGGGCGTGAAGTCCGCACGAGGCGGACTCTGGCTCTGTTGCACCTGCGCTGGCATCCGCGTCTGCGAACCTTCGGTCACCCCTGGGGGGCGACAACCGGCGGTCTCTGGCTTCAATCGAGAACTCTAGGGCCCGACACGCGTCGCACCAAATCGACGGTGCATCGCACGCGCCCGGGCTGGGCTGGGCCGGGGCGGGCTGGGCCGAGAGATGCGACCGGCCCGTCGTCAGGGACGACGGGCCGGGGCGGTGCTGCTGAGATGCGGTGCTGCTGTGCGGGAGAGTCAGGCTCAGGCCTGGGTCTCCTCCTCCACGGCGACGTTCTTGGTGCGGTTGGGGTCGACCTGGACGCCGGGGCCCATGGTCGTCGAGACCGTCACCTTCTTGATGTAGCGGCCCTTGGAGCTGTTGGGCTTGAGACGCAGCACCTCTTCGAGCGCGGCGGCGTAGTTCTCCGCCAGCTGGACCTCGGTGAACGAGGCCTTGCCGATGATGAAGTGCAGGTTGGCGTGCCGGTCGACGCGGAACTCGATCTTGCCGCCCTTGATGTCCGTGACGGCCTTGGCCACGTCGGGGGTGACCGTGCCGGTCTTCGGGTTCGGCATGAGGCCACGGGGGCCGAGCACGCGGCCGAGGCGACCGACCTTGCCCATCATGTCGGGCGTCGCGACGACGGCGTCGAAGTCGAGCCAGCCGCCGGCGACCTTCTCGATGAGCTCGTCGCCACCGACGACGTCGGCGCCGGCCTCGCGGGCGGCGTCAGCCTTCTCGGCGTTGGCGAAGACCAGGACCCGGGCGGTCTTGCCGGTGCCGTGCGGGAGGTTGACGGTGCCGCGGACCATCTGGTCCGCCTTGCGGGGGTCGACGCCGAGACGCATGACGACGTCCAGGGTCTCGTCGAACTTCTTCTTGCTGGTGCTCTTGGCGATCTTGATGGCCGCGAGGGGGGCGTGGAGCTCGTCCTTGTCGAACTGCTCCGCCGCCGCGCGGTAGGTCTTGCTGCGCTGCATGTCTGGTTCTCTTCTCTTCCAGGCGTGGTCTGGTGGGCCAGCGCGGCCCTGCCACAGATTCAGTGATGCCGGTCGTCAGGGCCTCGCGGCCCGACGCAGATCAGTCGGTCGTGACGCCCATCGAGCGGGCGGTGCCCTCGACGATCTTCATGGCGGCCTCGACGTCGTTGGCGTTGAGGTCGGGAAGCTTCGTCGTCGCGATCTCGCGCACCTGGTCCTTGGTCAGCTTGCCGACCTTCTCCTTGTGCGGGACGCCCGAGCCCTTCTGCAGGCCGGCGGCCTTCTTGATCAGCTCGGAGGCCGGCGGGGTCTTCGTGACGAACGTGAACGACCGGTCCTCGTAGATCGTGATCTCGACGGGGATCACGTTGCCGCGCATCGACTCGGTCTGCGCGTTGTAGGCCTTGCAGAACTCCATGATGTTCACGCCGTGCGGACCGAGAGCGGTACCGACCGGAGGAGCAGGAGTAGCAGCGCCAGCCTGGAGCTGCACCTTGACCAGGGCAGCGATCTTCTTCTTCTTGGGAGGCATGACTTCGGGTCCTTTTTGCTTGTGCGTCGTGGTCTCGACGAGTCCGGTGCCGGTGCTGGACCGGTCGGGCTCTGCCACCTGGTTGTTGCGTGACGACCGGGGGGACGTCAGCCGACCTCCCCGGCGCCGTCCTGAGCTAGACCTTCTGGATCTGGCTGAAGCTCAGCTCGACCGGGGTCTCCCGGCCGAAGATCTCGACGAGGGCCTTGACCCTCTGGGACTCCGCGTTGATCTCGGTGATCGTGGCGTGGAGCGTGGCGAACGGACCGTCGACGACCATGACGGAGTCCGTCACGTCGAAGTCGGCGACCTCGATGGCCTTCTTCGCCGGTGCGCCCGCGGGGGCCGGCTGGCCCGACGCCTGCGCGTCGGCTGCAGCCTTCGCCACGATGGCCGGGGCGAGCATGTTCTCGACCTCGGTCATGCTCAGCGGCACGGGCTGGTGGCTGTGCCCGACGAAGCCGGTGACCGAGGGCGTGTGGCGCACGGCTGCCCACGACTCGTCGGTCAGGTCCATGCGGACGAGCACGTAGCCGGGGAGCACGGTGCGGCGAACCAGCTTGCGCTGGCCGTTCTTGATCTCCGCGACCTCCTCGGTGGGGACCACGATCTCGTGGATGTAGTCCTCCATGTTCAAGGAGATGATGCGGTTCTCGAGGTTGGCCTTCACCCTGTTCTCCATGCCGGAGTAGGTGTGGATGACGAACCAGTCGCCGGGCTTGGCCCACAGCTCGCGGCGGAAGTCCTCGAGCGGGTCCTCGCCCTCCTCGACGGACTCCTCGTCCTCGGGGGACGCGTCCTCGGCGGACTCGTCCTCAGCGGACGCGTCCTCGGCGGACTCGTCCTCAGCCGACTGGGCCTCCACGGGCTCAGTGGCGTCCTCGACGGCGTCCTCTGCGGACGCGGCGGTCTCCTCGAGGGAGTCGCCGGCGACAGCCTGCGTCTCCTCGGCCTCGACCGACTCGTACTGCTCCGACACGTGATGCTCCGTCACTTCGATGTGCGTTACGCGTCCGGCTGGTGCCGGACACCTCAGGTCTGACTGCCGCGCGACTCATCGTCGGCGGCGGTGGTCACTGGCCGTCGCTGCCGCTGAAGACCTCGAAGGCGAGCTTGCCGAACCCGAGGTCGAGCAACGAGACGATCGCGATCAACGTCAGCACGAAAACCAGCACGACGATGAAGTACGTGACGAGCTGGGGCCGGGTCGGCCAGACGACCTTGCGAAGCTCGGCGACGACCTGGCGGTAGAAGGTGAAGGGGCTCGTGCGCTTGCCCCCGTCATCACCGGGCGTACTGCCGCGCTGGTTCTGCACCGCGCTGCTGTCCGACACGTTCTTCCACCTTGTCGTTGTCGATCGACCAGTTGTCCTTGCAGGGCACGAGGGACTTGAACCCCCAACCTTCGGTTTTGGAGACCGATGCTCTGCCAGTTGAGCTAGTGCCCTTCAGTCGTTTTCCACCCTCCGGCGAGCCGGAGCACCGAGGGCACGCCTCAGTGGTGTGGAGAACCACATCGTGGAAGTGTACGGGGCGAACCGAGGCCGCGTCCAAACGCACCCGGCCCACCCGCCACGGGGCCCACGCGAGGGCAGGCGTGGAACACGCGCTTGGGCCCGGTCACCCCGCCCCTACGATGGCACCATGACCGCCACGACGCCCGACAGCTCCCCGTCTCCTGCCGCCGGCCGCCCCACGCTCCCGCGTGAGCGCCGCGTCTCCCTGCGCATCGGCTCGATCGCCGAGTCCGCGACGTTGAAGGTCGACGCGAAGGCCAAGGCCCTCAAGGCGCAAGGACGCCCGGTGATCGGCTTCGGTGCCGGCGAGCCCGACTTCCCCACGCCCGACTACATCGTGCAGGCGGCCGTGGAGGCGTGCAGCGCTCCGGCCAACCACCGCTACACGCCTGCCGGCGGGCTCCCCGAGCTGAAGAAGGCCATCGCGGAGAAGACCCTGCGCGACAGCGGTTGGGCGGTGGAGCCCGGCCAGGTGCTCGTGACCAACGGCGGCAAGCAGGCGATCTACGCCGCGTTCGCCGCGATCCTCGACCCGGGCGACGAGGTCATCGTGCCGGCGCCGTACTGGACGACGTACCCCGAGTCGATCAAGCTCGCCGGGGGCGTGCCCGTCGAGGTGCTCGCCGACGAGACGCAGGACTACAAGGTGACGGTCTCGCAGCTGCAGGGGGCGCTCACCGAGCAGACCAAGGTGCTGCTCTTCGTCTCCCCCTCCAACCCCACCGGCGCGGTCTACACCGCCGACGAGATCCGCGCGATCGGCGCCTGGGCACACGAGCACGGACTGTGGGTGCTCACCGACGAGATCTACGAGCACCTCGTGTACGACGGTGTGGACACCGGCTCGCTGCCGGTGCTCTGCCCGGAGCTGGCCGACCGCTGCCTGGTCGTCAACGGCGTCGCGAAGACCTACGCGATGACCGGCTGGCGGGTGGGCTGGCTGATCGGCCCCACCGACGTCGTCAAGGCGGCCACCAACCTGCAGTCGCACGCGACCTCCAACGTCGCCAACGTCTCCCAGCGCGCGGCCCTGGCGGCCGTCTCGGGAGACCTGACCGCGGTCGACGAGATGAAGGTGGCCTTCGACCGTCGCCGCAAGCTCATCGTCTCGATGCTCAACGAGATCGACGGCGTCGTCTGCCCCACGCCGCAGGGCGCGTTCTATGCCTACCCCTCGGTCAAGGGGCTGCTGGGCAAGCCGGTCGGCGGTCCCGACGGGCCGGTGGCGAACGACTCCGCCGAGCTCGCCGAGATCATCCTCGAGCGTGCGGAGGTGGCCGTCGTCCCGGGCGAGGCCTTCGGCTCCCCCGGCTACCTGCGACTGTCCTATGCGCTCGGCGACGACGACCTCGTCGAGGGTGTCAGCCGGCTGCAGAGGCTCTTCGCCTGAGCGCCGGTCGTCTGCGCACGGGCCGGGACCTGCGCCGACTTCCCAAGGCGCACCTGCACCTGCACTTCACCGGCTCCATGCGTCACCAGACGCTGCTGGAGCTCGCGGCGCGGGACGGCATCGTGCTGCCCGACTCGCTCGTCGAGGAGTGGCCCCCGCAGCTCTCGGCGGCGGACGAGAAGGGCTGGTTCCGCTTCCAGCGCCTCTATGACGTCGCGCGCTCGGTCCTGCGCACCGAGGGCGACGTACGACGACTGGTCCGTGAGGCGGCCGAGGACGACGTGCGCGACGGCGGTCGCTGGCTGGAGATCCAAGTCGACCCCAGCGGCTATGCGGCGCGCTTCGGCGGGATCACGGCGTTCACCGACCTCGTCCTCGACGCGGTGCGCGAGGCGTCGCGCGAGACCGGGCTCGGCATGGCGGTGGTCGTCGCGGCCAACCGGACCAGGCACCCGATGGACGCCCGCACACTGGCCCGCCTCGCGGCGCAGTACGCCGACCGCGGCGTCGTCGGCTTCGGGCTCTCCAACGACGAGCGACGCGGCAGCACACCCGACTTCGGGCCGGCGTTCGCGATCGCCGAGCGCGCCGGCCTGCTCCTGGTCCCCCACGGTGGCGAGCTGCGCGGACCCGAGCACGTCCACCGGTGCCTGGACCACCTGCACCCCGGGCGGCTCGGCCACGGCGTCCGCAGCGTCGAGGACCCTGCCCTGCTCTCCCGGATCGTCGACGCAGGGATCGCACTGGAGGTGTGCCCGGTCTCCAACGTCGCCCTGGGCGTCTACTCCGACCTCACCTCCGTCCCACTCCCCCAGCTGCTCGAGGCAGGGGCCACGGTGGCACTCGGCGCCGACGACCCGCTGCTGTTCGGCTCGCAGCTCGCGGCGCAGTACGCCACCATGCGCGCCGCCCATGAGCTCGACGATGCCACGCTGGCGGAGCTGGCCCGGATGTCGATGCGAGCCTCCCGCGCCCCGTCGGACGTGCAGAGCGCCGCACTTCGCGACATCGATGCGTGGCTGGCTGCGCCGCCCGCAGTCGACTGAGAGGATGTCGCCATGAGCGAAGACGACCCGAACCGGCTGCCGGACGACTACCTGCGCAAGCGCAGCGACGAGCCGACCCCCTCCCCGTCCGGCGAGGAGCAGCAGCCCTACGGCCAGGCGCCGTACGGCGATCCCTCAGCTCAGTCGCCCTACAGCCAGCAGCCGTACGGGCAGGCGCCGTACGGTCAGCAGCCCTATGGCCAGGCCCCCTACGGCCAGCAGCCGTATGGTCAGTACCCCCAGGACCAGAACGCGCAAGGCGCCTACCCGCAGGGCTACGGCTACGGCACCCCGCCGCGGCAGGAGGCCCCCGGCGCCACGATGGCGATGGTGCTGGGGATCGTCAGCCTGGTGGGCACCATGTTCTGCATCTTCCCGATCTTCGCGGCCCCGTTCGCCTGGGTGATGGGGTCACGCGCGGTGCGCGCCGTCGACGCCAGCGGCGGTCAGCTCAGCGGCCGTGAGCAGGGCAAGGCCGGGATGATCATGGGCATCATCGGGACCGTGCTGCTCGTCCTCGGCGTGCTGGCCACCATCGTCGTGATCGCCCTCGCGCTGAGCGTCGACTCGTCCAGCTCGAGCGGCTCCACCTACTGAGAGCCCTCAGAGGGCGCAGCCGACCAGCACCGGCTCGTTGACCAGGCGTACGCCGAACGCGGCCTGCACGCCGTCACGGACCTCGCGGGCGAGCCGCAGCAGCTCCTCGGTGGAGGCCCCTCCGCGGTTGGTGAGGGCGAGCGTGTGCTTCGTCGACAGGCCGACCCGGCCCGGCCCGTGGCCCTTGGCGAAGCCGGCGTGCTCGATCAGCCAGGCGGCGCTGCTCTTGACCCGGCCGTCGGGCTGGGGCCAGCGCGGTGCGTCGTCCGGCAGCGCGTCGGCCTGCTCGGGGCTCAGCAGCGGGTTGGTGAAGAAGGACCCGGCACTCCAGGTGTCGTGGTCGGCGGCGTCCAGCACCATCCCCTTGCCGGCGCGCAGCGCGAGGACGGCGTCGCGCACCTCGCTCAGCGGCGCTCGGGCGCCCTGCTCGACCCCGAGGCGGCGGGCCAGCTCGGCATAGGCCACCGGGGCGCCCAGGTCGCCCTGGCGCAGCTGGAAGGTCACCTCGAGGACGACGTAGCGACCGGGCTCGGCCTTGAACCGACTGGTGCGGTAGCCGAAGCCGCAGTCGGCGGCCGCGAAGGTCCGGATCCGCTGCTCGGTGCGGTCCCAGGTGCGCACGGACGCGATCGTGTCGGCGACCTCCTGGCCGTAGGCACCGACGTTCTGCACCGGCGTCGCGCCGACCGCGCCGGGGATGCCCGAGAGCGCCTCGACGCCGACCCAGCCTGAGGCCACCGCCCGCGCGACGAACGCATCCCAGTCCTCGCCGGCCGCGACCCGGACCACGACCCCGCCGCAGGAGACGCCGTCCTCGGCGTCCGGGCGCACGCCGCGGGTGGCGACGTGGACGACGGTGCCGGCGAAGCCCTCGTCGGCGACGACCAGGTTGCTGCCGCCGGAGAGCAGCAGCAGCGGGGTCCCGGCCGCGTCGGCCTCGCGGATCGCGGCGAGCAGCTCGTCGTCGGTCTCGGCCTCGACGAACCGTCCGGCCGGCCCACCCAGCCGCAGGGTGGTGTGCTGGCGCAGCTGCTGGTCGGCGAGCTCAGGCACGGACGACGGCCTTGGGCATGCCGAGCACCTTCTGGCCGCCGCTGGTCACGTGCAACGCCAGGGTGATGAGTCCGTCCTCGATCGTCTTGACGGTGGCCTCGACCACGACCTCCACGCCCTCGTCGTCGTCGGGCACCACGACCGGGTTGGTGAACTTGCAGCCGAGCTCGACGACCTCGGCGCCGCCCGTCCAGGTGCGGACGGCTCGCGCGGCCAGGGCCAGCGTGAACATCCCGTGCGCGATCACCCCGGGCAGGCCGACCGCGGTCGCGACCCGGTCGGACCAGTGGATGGGGTTGAAGTCGCCGCTCGCGCCGGCATAGCGCACCAGGTCCGCGCGCCGTACGACGAAGCGCTGGGGCTCGAGGGTGTCGCCGACGTTCATGCGCCCGCCTCCTGGTCCTGGCTCGCCGGTGCCCGATGGACCAGCGTGGCGGAGGTCGAGCAGACGACCTCGCCGGCGGCGTCGGTGATGTCGCTGCGGGTGCCGATGATGTCGTTGCCGCCGATCTGGCGCAGCGAGGCGATGGTGAGGCTGGTGGTGAGCACGTCGCCCGGGACGACCGGGCGGCGGTAGGCGAAGCGCTGCTCGCCGTGCACGATGCGGGACAGGTCGATGCGCTCGCTGGCCAGGAAGGCGTTCATCGCCTCGAAGGCCAGCACGACGGGGAAGGTCGCCGGCGCCGGGCCGCCGTCGTACTCGTCCCCGGTCGCGGCGACGAACTCGCGCACCTTCTCCTCGGAGACGGCGTAGGGCCTGGTCGGCGGGTAGGTCCGCCCGAGCAAGGAGGCATCGACTGGCATGGCGTCCAAACTAGCGGGTGCGGCGCAGACGCAACGAGGGCGGCCTCCCGGATGGGAGACCGCCCTCGTGAGGCGTGTGCTGGAGATCAGCCGCGGATCAGCGGGTCTCGCGGTGAGCCGTGTGCTTGCGGCAACGGGGGCAGAACTTCGCCAGCTCGAGCCGGTCGGGGTCGTTGCGCCGGTTCTTCTTGGTGATGTAGTTCCGCTCCTTGCAGTCGACGCACGCAAGCGTGATCTTCGGGCGAACGTCAGAGCTCTTGCTGGCCACGGGATGTCCTTCGTCAATTGGTGATGCTGTGTGCGTCAGGTCTGAGTAGCGGGAGCGGGACTTGAACCCGCGACACCACGATTATGAGTCGTGTGCTCTAACCACCTGAGCTACCCCGCCACCGGGACGAGGTGTTCTGCCAGCCAGACTAGCGACTGGCAGAACCCCAACCCAGAGCCCCTTTACGGAATCGAACCGTAGACCTTCTCCTTACCATGGAGACGCTCTGCCGACTGAGCTAAAGGGGCCAGCGACGAAGGAAGGTTACACAGGCCATCGCATGAAAGAGAAATCGGCTCCATCCACGCACGTCAGCGGCCCCTTCTATCGCCTCCTGGACGCCTCCTCCACCGCCGCGGGACAGGCGCGCGAGCCCGCCTCCACCGAGCGCGCCCAGCCCCTGGCATCGACCGGATCCCCCTGGGGGACGGGCAGCCAGCACGGCGGCCCACCCGCCGCCCTGCTCGGCCGGGCGGTCGAGCGCGCGGTGGCCGGCACGCCGTACGCCGTGGGCAGGATCACCCTCGAGCTCCTCGGTCCGGTGCCGACGACCGAGCTCGAGGTGCGCGCGGAGGTGCTGCGTCCCGGGCGGCTGGTGCAGCTGATCGGCGCCGAGCTGTACGACGTGGCGCGCGGCCGCGTCGCGGCCCAGGCGCGGGCGTGGGTCTTCCCGTCCGCGACCACGGGCGCGATCGACGCCGGGGCCTCCGCCGCCGGCTCGCCCCTCCCCCACGGACCCGAGGACGGGGTGAGGCACGAGCGTCCGCGCGGGTGGGCGCCCGGCTACGTCGACGCGGTCGACTTCCGGTGGGTCAAGGGGGCGGCCGACCAGGTCGGCCCCGCCACGGTCTGGATGCGCACGCCCACGCTCGTCGAGGGCGAGGCCATGTCCCCGCTGCAGCGGCTGCTGGCCTGCGCCGACTCGGCCTCCGGGGTCTCCGCGGAGCTGGACGCCCGGCACTGGGGCTTCCAGAACACCGAGCTCACCGTCCACGTCCTGCGTGCCCCGGTGGGCGAGTGGCTCTGCCTCGACGCGCACACGACGCTGGGCGAGGGCTCCGTGGCGATGGCCCAGAGCGAGATCCACGACCAGCGCGGGCTCGTGGCGCGGTCGTCGCAGGCCCTGCTGATCCAGCCCCGGTAGGCCTCAGGTCGTCGCGTCGGCGTGCGCGAGCAGGGGCCAGGGGCTGGCCTGCTCGAGCTCGTAGGCCAGCCCGAGCAGCAGGGCCTCACGCCCCTGCCCGGAGGCGAGCATCATCCCCTGGGGCAGCCCCCGCTCGGTGCGGGTCAGCGGCAGCGAGACGGCCGGGTCGCCGGTGACGTTCTGGAACGGCGTGAACGTGACCCACGTGAGCAGCCGCTCGATCACCTCGTCGTAGCCCAGCGACGGGTCGAGGTGGCCCACCCGCGGCGTCTCGTGGGAGACCGTCGGCGTCAGCAGCACGTCGTGGTGGCGGTAGACCTCGGCGCTGATCGCCTCCGCGGCCCGCAGCCGTCGGATCGTGCCCGGCAGCCGGTGCGCGTTGCGCAGCGCGTGCCGGTCGAGGCCTCGGGTGAGCTCGTCGAGGCGGGTGCGGTCCCAGGTGCGCCCGAACGACGCTCGGCCGCCACGCATGCTGGCGGTGGCCAGCAGCGCCCAGTAGCGCACGAAGTCGTCGGCGAACCCGTCGGGAATCGGCACGTCGACCTGCTCGACCTGGTGGCCGAGGCTCTCGAGGAGCTCGGCGGTCTCGAGGGTGAGCCGCTCCACCTCCGGCGTCGAGGGGCGGTGCGGGGCGTGGGTGGACACCGCGATCCGCAGGCGCCGGCGTCCGGGCCGGCTCACGTCGCCGATCGGGGGCAGGTCCAGCGCCCGATAGACCAGCTCGGCCTCGCGCAGGAAGACCGCGGTGTCGCGCACCGAGCGGGTGACGACCCCGTCCGAGACGATGCGCACCGGCATCTGGCGCATCAGCTTGTCCTGCGCCAACCGCCCCCGGGTCGGCTTGAGACCGACGAGGCCGGTGGCCGACGCCGGGATCCGGATCGAGCCGCCGCCGTCGTTGGCGTGCGCGATGGGGACCACGCCCGCGGCGACCATCGCCGCGGAGCCCGCCGACGACGCTCCCGCCGTACGGTCGGTGTCCCAGGGGTTGCGCACAGCCCCGAGCCGGGGGTGCTCGGCGGCCGCACTGAACCCGAACTCGCTCAGCTGGCTCTTGCCCAGCACGACCAGCCCGGTGCCGCGCCACATCCGGGCCAGGTCGCCGTCCTTGCGGTGCGGCGTGCCCACGAACGCGTCCGTCCCGTGCAGCGACGGCATGCCGGCGATGTCCACGTTGTCCTTGAGCAGGCTCGGCACTCCGGTGAGGAACGGGCCGTCCCGGTCCGGCTGGACGGCCGCCAGCATGCGGGCGTGGTCGAAGTCGGTGAAGGCCAGGGCGTTGAGCTCCGGCTCGACGCGGCGGGCCCGCGCGATCGCGGCGTCGACGACCTCGCGGACCGAGACGCGGCCCGCGCGCAGGGCCTCCGCCAGGCCGACGGCATCGAGCTCGCCGAGGGCGTCGTCGGTGAACGCGTGCACGCGCTGACCCTGGGACTGGCCCTGGGACTGGCGCGGGGAGTGGGGCTGGGGCATGGCGGGCACGGTACCCAGTCAGCGGGACCTGAGGTGTCGCAGGCCGGACACGTCCACCTGCGCAGGGTCAGGTGAGGAGCAGGACGACCAGCGGGAGGAGGGCGCTGATGGCGAGGGCGGTGAGGCCCATGGAGAGGCCGGCGAAGGCCCCCTCGGTCTCGTCGTCGGCGAGCGAGCGCGAGGTGCCGATGCCGTGCGCGGAGGCGCCCATCGCCAGACCGCGAGCCCGGGGATCGCGGATGCGGAGCAGGGTGAGCACCGCGGGCCCGGCGATGGCGCCGAGCACGCCGCTGACGATGACGAGCACGGCGGTCAGCGACGCGACGCCGCCGGCCTCCTCGGCCAGCGCTATGGCGACCGGGGTGGTCGCGGCGCGCGGCGCCATCGTCAGAGCGAGGCTCTCCCCGCCGCCGAGGGCCCGCACGAGCAGCAGGGCGCTGGCGACCGAGACGACGGCGCCCAGCGGAATCGCGACGAGCATGGGGCCGACCAGGCCGTGGAGGCGACGCGCGTTGCGATGCAGGGGTACGGCGAGCGCGACCGTGGCTGGGCCCATCAGGAAGCTGATCAGCTCGGTCCCGGAGAAGTAGTCGCCGTAGTCCACGTCGACGGCCAGCAGCACCGCTCCGACGAGGACGATCCCGATCAGCGACGGCTGGGCCAGGGCGTGCCCGCCGGAGCGGTCGCGCGCCCAGACCCCGACCCGGTAGGCGAGCAGGGTCAGCACGAGGAAGACCAGCGGCGAGGTCCGCAGCCAGTCGAGGGTGTCGCTCACGCGGGCTCCCCCTCTGGTCGACCCTGGCGCCGACCGCGCCAGCGCAGCAGCACCTCGACGAGCCCGCCGACCACCACGAGCCCGAGCAGCCACGACCCGACGAGGCCGACGGTGATCGGCAGGGCGTCGTCGGCGAACCGCGACAGCGCCGTGATCACGCCGACCCCGGCCGGGATGAACAGCAGCTGCAGGTGGCGCAGCAGCCGGTCGGAGGCCCGGAAGATCGCGTGCTCGGGCCCGGGGGCGTGCGCCTGGAGGGCGACGAAGAGCAGCACCATCCCCACCACGGGGCCGGGGACCGGCAGCCCGCTGAGCCGCACGACGAGCTCGCCGACCAGCTGGCACACCAGCAGCCAGGTCAGTCCGACCAGCACGCGTCCTCCTCGGTCCCACCTCGTAGATCGGGCGGACGCGCCGCCCGCGCCCGGGAGAACGATGCCATCGCGGTCACCGCCGCACCGCACCACGGGCGATCCGGGAGACCACCTCGAGGGTGCGCGCCAGGTGCGGCGCGTCGTCGTCGTCGGCGCGGGTGGCCGCGGCGAGCTCGACGCGGGTGGCGAGGCCGACGAGCGGGCGATAGGTCGCACCGGCGATGCCCAGCTGCGTCACGGGCTCGGGCACCAGCGCGACTCCGAGCCCCCCGGCGACCAGCGTCACCATCGTCGAGGTCTCCACGACCTCGTGGCGCACCCGCGCCTCGAACCCGGCCTCACGACACACGTCGAGCACGGTCGCGTGCATCACCGAGCGCCGCCGGGCGGAGTGCACGATGAAGTCCTCGTCGCGCAGGTCGCGCACCCGCAGCCGCTTGCGCGCGGCGAGCCGGTGCCCCTCGGGAAGCACCGCGACCAGCCGCTCGCGGCGCAGCGTCGTCACGCTGAGCAGCGCGTCGTCCACCGGCGGTCGCAGCAGCGCGAGGTCGATCTCGCGGTCGAGCAGCGCGCGCACCTGGTCGGGCACGAGCATCTCGCCGCGGAAGGCGAAGTCGATGCCCGGCAGCGCCTCACGCAGGCCGCGCGCCAGCTCCGGCAGCAGGCTGTACGTCGCGGAGCCGACGCAGCCGATCGCCAGGCGCCCGGCGAGCCCGGCGTCGACACGCTGGGCCTCGACCCCGGCCTCGTCGACCCGGGCCAGGATGTCGCGGGCCCGACCGAGGTAGGCCTCCCCGGCGTCGGTGAGGTCCACGCGTCGCGTCGTACGCCGCAGCAGCTCGACGCCCAGCTCACCCTCGAGCTGACGGATCTGCTGGGACAGCGGGGGCTGGGCCATGTGCAGGCGCTCGGCGGCCCGCCCGAAGTGCCGCTCCTCGGCGACGGCGACGAAGTAGCGCAGGTGGCGGAGTTCCATGCATTGATACTCGCAGAGTCTCGATAGCCCGGTAAACAGATACTTCTGCATATGGCTCCGGCGTCCTACGGTGGAGGCATGAGCCACACCTCCGACATCGTGATCTGCGAGCCGATCCGCACGCCGGTCGGCCGCCAGGGCGGCGCCCTGGCGTCGCTGACCTCGGTCGACCTTGCCTCGGGTCTGCTGGGCGAGCTGGTCAGCCGCACCGGACTGGGCGAGGGCGACGTCGACGACGTGATCCTCGGCAACTGCTATCCCAGCGGCGAGAACCCCGCCATCGGCCGGATCGCCGCGCTCGACGCGGGCCTCGGCACCGGCGTCCCCGGCATCCAGATCGACCGCCGCTGCGGCTCGGGTCTGCAGGCGGTGCTCTACGCCGCGGGCATGGTGTCGACGGGAGCCGCGAGGCTCGTCGTGGCCGGCGGCGCCGAGTCGATGTCGCAGGTCGAGCACTACGCCACGCTGCGAACCGGCGTCCGCGGGGGCGGCGTCGAGCTGATGGACCGTCTCGAGCGCGCCCGGGAGACCGCGGGCGGCAAGCACCACCCGGTGCCCGGCGGGATGCTCGAGACGGCGGAGAACCTGCGCCGCGACTACGGCATCGGCCGCGACGAGCAGGACGAGCTGTCGGCGCGCTCCCAGCAGCGAGCGGTCGCCGCACACGAGGAGGGCCGCTTCGCCGCCGAGCTGGTGCCGGTCACCGTGCCCGGCCGCCGCGGCAAGCCCGACGTCGTCGTGGACCGCGACGAGCACCCGCGACCCGGCACCACCGTCGAGAGCCTCGCCGGGCTGCGCCCGATCCGGGTCGGGCTGGACCCGGAGTCGACCGTGACCGCCGGCAACGCCAGCGGCCAGAACGACGGCGCCGCCATGTGCGTCGTCACCACCCGCGGCGAGGCCGAGCGTCGAGGCCTGCGCCCGCTGCTCGCGCTGCGCTCCTGGGCGCTCGCCGGCGTCGGCCCGGAGGTGATGGGCATCGGCCCGGTCCCGTCGACCGCCGCAGCGCTGGAGCGGGCCGGACTGACGATGGACGACCTCGACCTGATCGAGCTCAACGAGGCCTTCGCGGCCCAGGTCCTCGCCTGCCTGCGCGAGTGGAGGCTCGACGCAGGCGACGAGCGGCTCAACCCCAACGGCTCCGGCATCTCGCTGGGCCACCCGGTCGGCGCCACCGGCGCCCGGATCCTCGCCACGATGGCGCACGAGCTGCAGCGTCGCGAGGGCCGCTATGCCCTCGAGACGATGTGCATCGGCGGCGGCCAGGGCCTGGCCGCGATCTTCGAGGCCGTCCGATGAGCGCCCACGCCGCGCCCCGGGAGGGTCTGGACAAGACCGTCGCCTCGGCCGCCGAGGCGGTCGCCGACATCCGCAGCGGCGCGAGCATCGCCGTGGGCGGCTTCGGCCTGGTCGGCATCCCGTGGTTCCTGATCGCGGCGCTCCTCGAGCAGGGCGCCGACGACCTCACCGTCGTCTCCAACAACTGCGGCGTCGACGGGGCGGGCCTGGGCCTGCTCCTCGAGGAGCGCCGGATCTCGCGCGTCGTCGCGTCGTACGTCGGGGAGAACAAGGAGTTCGCCCGGCAGTACCTCGCCGGCGAGCTCCAGGTGGAGCTCACTCCGCAGGGCACGCTGGCCGAGCGGCTGCGGGCCGGCGGCGCGGGCATCGGCGCGTTCTTCACGCCGACCGGCGTGGGGACGATGGTCGCCGAGGGCGGCCTGCCGTGGAGGTACGACGAGCACGGCACGGTCGTGATGTCCTCGGAGCCCAAGGAGGTCCGCACCTTCCACGGTCGCGAGATGGTGCTCGAGGAGTCGATCGTCACGGACGTCGCGCTCGTGCGCGCCACCGTCGCCGACAGGCACGGCAACTGCGTCTTCGCCGCGTCCACGCGCAACTTCAACCCGGCGGCCGCGATGGCCGGCCGGCTCACGATCGTCGAGGCCGAGCGGGTCGTCGAGGCCGGCGAGATCCGGGCGGAGGACGTGCACCTGCCCGGCGTCTTCGTGCAGCGCGTCGTCGAGCTCACCCCCGAGCAGGCGGCCGAGAAGGGCATCGAGAAGCGCACCACGCGGCCGCGTCCCACGTCCGCCCCCTCCCCAGCACAGGAAGGCAGCTGACATGCCCTGGACCCACGACCAGATGGCGGCCCGCGCCGCCGCGGAGCTCTCCGACGGTCAGTACGTCAACCTCGGCATCGGGCTGCCCACGCTGATCCCCGGCTTCCTCCCCGAGGGGCACACGGTGATCCTGCACGCGGAGAACGGCATCCTCGGCGTCGGGCCCTACCCCTACGAGGACGAGATCGACCCCGACCTGATCAACGCCGGCAAGGAGACTGTCACGGTGCTCCCGGGCGCGTCGTACTTCGACTCCCCCACCAGCTTCGCGATGATCCGCGGCGCCCACCTCGACGTCGCGGTGCTCGGCGGGATGCAGGTCTCGGCGACCGGCGACCTGGCCAACTGGATGATCCCCGGCAAGATGGTCAAGGGGATGGGCGGCGCGATGGACCTGGTCCACGGCGCCCGCAAGGTCGTCGTGCTGATGGAGCACACCACCAAGAAGGGCGAGCCGAAGCTGCTGGCGTCCTGCGACCTGCCGCTGACCGGGAAGGCCGTCGTGCAGCGGGTGATCACCGACCTGGGCGTGCTCGACGTCGACGCCGGCGCGTTCCGTGTGGTCGAGCTGGCGCCCGGCGTCACCGTCGAGGAGATCACCGAGCGCACCGGCGCGCGGGTCGTGGCCGACGCCCTCGCCTGACCTCGGGCCAGCGCCTCACCTCACGGAGACGGGCCGGGCTCGGTCTCGTCGGGTGAGCCCCGGCGCGCGGCGAGCTCGGCGCGCGAGCGGATCCCGAGCTTCGCGTAGACCCGGGTGAGGTGGTACTGCACGGTCTTCTCCGCGAGGAACAGCTCGGCGGCGACGTCGCGGTTGCTGGCGCCCGACGCGACCAGGTCGGCGACCGTCTGCTCCTGCGGCGTGAGCGCGTCCAGCGACCGCTCCCGTCGTACGGCGTGCGGCCCGGTCGCGAGCCCGCCGGCCTTCAGCTCGCGGTCGCAGCGACGGACGTAGGCGGTGGCACCGAGCGCGAGGTAGCCCTCCCGCGCCGCAGAGAGCGCCACGTCGGCCTCCCGGCGCTTGCCCGCCCGACGCAGCGTCATGCCGTAGGCGAAGTTGATCCGGGCCCGGTCGTAGCGCAGCGGGAGGTCCTGGATCGCAGCCAGTGCGGCGTCGAACGACGCTCGGGCGGCGCCGACGTCGCCTCGTGCGCCGTGCAGGCGGCCACGGACGTAGCCGAGCCGGGCCTGGGCCGAGCGGTGGCCGCGCTCCACTGCCAGGTCCTCGTGGCCGGCCAGGAAGACGTCGGCCTCGTCGAGGCGTCCCTCGATCACCAGTGCGTTGGCGTAGACGTCGGACCACGGCCACTGTCCCGGCTCGTCGACCCGGCCGCGCGCCCACGGCCGGGTCAGCGGGGCCAGCGCCCGCAGCACCGCCGGGTAGTCCCCCTGCGTCTCGGCGTGGGCGGCCCGGGCCAGGCACGCGGGGATCCGCATGATCTCGTAGTCGTCGGGACCGGCGTCGCCGAGTCGCAGGCGCTCCTCGGCACGGTCCATGTCGTCGCGCAGCGCATGGACCTGCACCGCGGTCCAGTGCAGCAGGGGCGCGACCAGCCGCATGCCCGAGCGGTCGACCAGGGCGAGCCCCTCGTCGACGGTCCTCAGGGCGGCGTCCCAGTCACCGACGGCGAACTCGGCTCGGGCTCGCCAGGCGTGGGCCCACTGCGCGATCCGCACCGAGCCGCCGAGCAGGTCCGTGCTGCACGCGCTCTCGAGCTCGGCGCGCGCCGCCTCCACGTCGTCGGTCACGAGGTGGAGCCAGCCGTGCGCCATCCGCACCCGCTGGAGCACCGCCCCGGGCAGGGAGCGAGCGGCCAGCTCCCCATAGCAGGCCCGCGCACGCTCGACCTCTCCGGTGGCGGCGAGCCCGAGGCCCCGGATGGCGGCCGTCTCGACGGCGGCGGGCTCGTCCGAGCCGGCCAGAGCCAGGCCCCGGTCTGCCCAGGTCACCAGGTCACCGCCGGCGCACCTGGCCAGCGCGTGCAGCACCAGCCGCTGGCAGACCAGGGCCGCCACCTCCGGAGCCCGCTCGGGATCGACGAGGTCCCAGGCGCGGGTGAGCCGCGCCTCCGCCTCTCCCGGTCGGCCGCGGACGATCGCGAGGTAGCCCAGCACGGCGTTGCGCATCGGCGTCTCGCGAAGCGCCTCGACCTCCGGGCGGAGGGCCGATGCGGCCGCGGCGTCCCCGGCCCCCACCAGGGCGTCGACGCCGCCCACCAGCCGCTCCTCGCGCCGCACCTTGTCGGCGGTGAGCCGGCTGGCGCGGATGAGCAGCCGCGCCGCGGCGGCCCAGGCGCCCTCGAGGGCCCGCTGACGGGCCAGCCCTTCGAGGCGGTCAGCGATGCCCGCGTCGGGCAGCGGCGAGGCCGCGGCGGCGTGCTCCAGGGCCACCTCGGGGTCGTCGACGACGTCCGCCGCGCGGGCATGGAGCCGGGCTGTGGCCGCCGGCCCGAGCGCGGCCAGCACCGCCGAGCGCACCATCGGGTCGGGCGGCCGCAGCACCAGCGCGCCCCCAATGTCGGCCAGCTCGAGCAGACCGGCGCGGTGCGCCAGGTCCAGGTCGACGAGCACGTCGTCGAGCCCCGCCAGAGCGGCCGCCTCCGGCACCGGCACCGGTCGGTGCCGGCCCGGCTCGCCGTACGACGGCTCCGCCTGCACCACGACGGCCAGCACCGCGGTGGCCTGCACCAGCGCCCGCGCTCCCGCCGGCAGACGCTCGAGGCTGCGACCCACCTGGGCGGTGACGGCGGACGGCGCGGGGAGCACCGGCGTCCGGTCAGCCCACACGTCCGGGGGAAGCTCGTCGAGCAGGGCGACGACGTGGCGCGCGATGCCGCCGGTGTGCGCCAGCAGGTGCGCCCCCTGCGTCGAGGACAGCTCGATGCCGCGCGCGGACGCCAGCGCCGCCAGGTCGCCGGGGTCCAGCGGCCCGAGGTGGAGCGCGTGGTCCGACACGCGGTCCAGGACGTCCTCGTCATCCGCGTCCAGGCCCTCGACGCGGCTGCACCGGGTCAGCACCACCAGCACCGGCAGGTCGTGGTGGTGGCGCAGGGCGGTGGAGAGGCTCTGGAGGGAGGCGCGGTCGGACCAGTGCGCGTCGTCGACCGCGATCAGCACCGGTCCCGAACACCCGCGCAGCGCGCCGGCCAACTGCTCGGCGCGGGCGAACGGATCGGGTGTCTCCCCGTCCGGCCCCTCCCCATCCAGCCCCGTCCCGTGCGGGGGCGCGCCCGGCAGCCTGCCGATCAGCTGGGAGACCAGCGCGGAGGGCCGGTCCGACTCCCAGGCGACCGCGTTGAGCCGCACGGTCGTGCCGGCGCCCTGTGCCGCCCGGGCGACGAGCGCGTCGAGCAGCGCCGTACGACCCGCTCCCGCCACCGCGGAGACGGTCACCACGGCGGCGCCGCGCTCGCCGACCCCGAGCAGCAGCTGCTCGAGGCGGGCTAGCTCGTCGTCACGACCGACGAGGCGGGGCGTCGTCACCTCGTCACAGTAGCCACGACCTCCCCCGTGGGTCGTGGCTACTGCGACGGAGGGGCGACGGAGCGACCCGGCGGAGGGGCCACAGAAGTCAGCCCAGGTCGCCGCCGGCCACGGGCAGCGTCGTGCCGGTGATGTAGGACGCCTCGTCGGAGGCCAGGAAGCAGATCGCGGCCGCCTGCTCGTCGAGCGTGCCGTAGCGCTTCATCAGCGAGGAGCCGACGGTCTGGTCGACGATCGTGCGATACCAGTCCTGCTCCTGCTCGGACTGCGCCGACGGACCACGCGGGACCCGGCGCGGAGGGGCGTCGGTGCCGCCGGGGGCGGTCGCGACGACGCGTACGCCGTGGGGCGCGGCCTCGAGGGCGAGCGCGGAGGTGATCGCGTTGACGCCGCCCTTGGCTGCGGCGTACGGCACCCGGTTGAGGCCGCGGGTAGCGACCGACGAGACGTTGACGATCGTGCCGTGCCCCTGGGCGATCAGGTGCGGGAGCACCGCCCGGCACGACCAGAGGGTCGGGAACAGCGACCGGTTGATCTCGGCCTGGATCTGCTCGGGCGGGTAGTGCTCGAACGGCTTGGCCCAGATCGTGCCGCCCACGGTGTGCACGGAGACGTCGATGCGACCGAAGCGGGAGATCGCCTCGGAGACGACCAGCTCGGAGCCCTCCCACGTCTCGAGGTCGGCGACGACCGCGAGCGCCGGGCGGGCGGCACTGCCGAGCTCGTCGGCCAGGTCGCGCACCAGCTCGGCACGGTCGGCGAGGACCACGGTGCCGCCCTCGGCGCTGATCCGGCGCGCGGTCCGCTCCCCGATGCCCTGGGCAGCACCGGTCACGAGCACGACCCGGCCCTCGAAGCGACCGGGGCTGAAGAAGGCCGGCAGCTGGCGGATCCGGGCGTCGTCCATCGCGCGACGCATGGTCGTCTTCGATCGCTCGGCGTGCTCCACGATGAGCGTCCGGGCGCGCTGGCGGTCTGCCAGCTCGACGGCGTCGACGATCTCGAGGTGGTCCTGCGCGCAGCGGGGGTGGCACCACGTGGCGTGGCGCAGCACCTCCTCCATGTGCCCCTTGACCCCGAGTGCCTGGTAGGCCTGCAGCAGGTGCTCGTTGCCGGTCAGGGTGAACAGGTAGTCGTGGAACGCCGCGTTGGTCTCGGTGTAGGCCGCGGCATCGGTGAACCGGTCCCCCTCGACATAGGGCACCGTCGACTCCGCGAGCAGTCGGTAGCCCGCGACCTGTCCCGACGACAGCCGGCCCAGCACCAGCTCCAGCGCTCCGAGCTCGAGCGCCTGCCGTGCCTCGAAGATCGCGTCGGACTGGTGCACCGAGGGGTGCTCCTCGCCGATCTCGTAGCCGCCCTCCGGGGAGGGGGCGGGCGTGGAGGTGGCCGCCTCGGCAGAGGGGGGTACGGCGGGGCGCGCGACGAGCGGCTCGAGGTCGTGCTCGGCCCAGATCCGCTGGCCGGCCACCGTGCGGGCCTCCGGCACCTCGGCCGGCAGGGCCGCCCGGGGACTGCCGGGCGGACGGACACGCAGCGGCGCGAGGTCCGTGGCCTCGAGCATCACCTGGCCGGCGATCGTCCGGGCCTCCGGCACGGTGATCGGCTCGATCGCCGTCGCCGCGTCGACGGTCTGCGGCTGGGACTCGGGCTGGGACTCGGGCTCGGGCTCGGGCTGGGACTTGGGCTGGGACTGGGGCTGGGACTGGGACTCGGGAACGGGCGGCGGCGCCGACTCCGACGCGCCGGTCCCCGACAGCGCGAACTTCTCGTAGTAGAACCCCGTCGGCTCGACCCCGGCGTCGGCGAAGTGCGTGCGCACCGCCTCGACCATCGGCGGCGGGCCGCACAGGTAGACCGCGACGTCCCCGTCGTACAGGTGGCCGGGCTCGATCAACGCGGTGACGTAGCCCTGGTGCTCGGCGGTCGTCTCGGGGTCGGAGACGCAGTGGCTCCAGGTGAGCCCCTCGACCTGACCGGCCAGCTCGGCCAGGGTGTCGAGCTCGACGAGGTCCTCGTCGGTGCTGACGCCGTAGACGAGGTGCGCGGGGCGGGTCGAGCCCGTGTCGCGCAGCGTCCGCAGGATCGACAGGATCGGGGCGAGCCCGGTGCCGCCGGCCAGCAGCAGGACCGGCCGCTGGGCCTCACGCAGGAAGAAGCTGCCGTTGGGGCCGGTAAAGGAGACCTCGTCGCCCACCGCGGCGCGCTCGCTGAGCCAGGTCGACATCAGCCCGCCGGGGGTGAGCTTGACGAGGAAGGTGAGCCGCTCCTCGTCGGGGGCACTGCTGAAGGAGTAGGAGCGGGTCTCGTCGGTGCCCGGCACGGCGAGGTTGACGTACTGCCCCGGCAGGAAGGCGAGCTCCCCGCGCTGCGGGGTCTCGAGCGTCAGCGCCACGGTGGTGGCCGAGAGACGCTCGAGACCGGTGACCGTCGCGGTGTACGTCGCGGCGCGGGTCTTCGCGACCGCGGACGTGCTGGCGATCTGCAGCACGAGATCCGAGCGCGGGCGCATGCTGCACGGCAGCACGTAGCCCGCCTCCTCCTCCGAGGGGCTCAGCGCGTCCTCGATGTAGACGCCCCCGTCGTACTCGCCGGACTCACAGAGCGCCTTGCAGGTGCCGCAGGCGCCGTCGCGGCAGTCCAGCGGGATGTTGATGCGCGAGCGGTACGACGCGTCGGCGACCGTCTGGTCCTCCGCGCAGGTGATGAATCGGGTGACGCCGTCCTCGAAGGACAGGGCTACCTGGTGGCTCATGACGGGCCCCTCGGTGGTGTGGAGATCGCTGACTTCAGAAGTGGTAGATGTCGACGACGTGGTGGATGTAGTCGTTCTTGAGCACCACGGTCTTGCGCCGGATCAGCGGGGAGTCGCCGGAGAAGTCGATCGTGTAGAACGAGGTCCCGTAGTAGGGATCGATCGTCTTGTAGCGGAAGTACATCGTGTGCCAGTTGAAGCGCACGTCGACCAGGTCGCCGCGCTGCTCGATGATCTCGACGTTGCTGATGTTGTGGCTGGTCCGCGGCTCGGGGATGGACGTCGCGCTGGACCGCTCGGTGCGGATCCGGAAGACCCGGTCCTCGAGTCCGCCCTTGTTGTCGTAGTAGATGAGCGAAATGTCGGTCTGGGGGTCCTCGGTGAGCTGGTCGTCGTCGCCCCACGACGGCATCCAGTACTCCACGTCGTCGGCGTAGCAGCCCAGCCAGCTCTCGAACTCGCGGTCGTCGAGGTAGCGCGCCTCGCGGTAGAGGAACTGCTCGATGGTGTGTCGATCGATGCTCATCGGGCGCTCTCCTCCTTCTCCACGGCCGCGCGCATGGTGTCGAGCCAGTAGCCGTGCTGGACGGGGTAGAGCCCCTCGTCCTCGTTCTTCAGGCCGGCGGAGATCACGCCGGGCATGTCCAGCGCCTCGGCCACCGGGTCGGGCCCGGTCAGCCAGTGCTCGGCGCCGCGGCTCATGTCGTTCCAGGGCGCGTTGGTGGCGCGGAAGGTGAGCTGGCAGGAGCGGAACTCCTCCAGGTCGTCGGGCGTGGCCATCCCCGAGGCGTTGAAGAAGTCCTCGTACTGCCGGATCCGCGCGGAGCGGGCCTCGCGGCTCTCGCCCTTGGGAGCGATGCAGTAGATCGTGACCTCGGTCCGGTCCGGAGCGATCGGGCGGAAGTGCCGGATCTGCGTGGAGAACTGGTCCATCAGGTAGACGTTGGGATAGACGCACAGGTTGCGCGACCCCTTGACCATGAACTCGCCCTTGGCGTCGCCGTACTTCTCCTTGAGCCGGTCCATCTGGTCCCACAGCGGCCGGTCCTCGGGATTGGCCGCCCACGTCCACAGGCACAGGTGCCCGTTGGGGTAGGACCAGTAGCCGCCACCGGACTTGCCCCAGCCGCCGGCGTCGAGCGCCTTCGTCTCGTTGGCCGACTCCCCGGTGCCGCGCCGCGACGTGGTCGCCGCATAGTTCCAGTGGGTGGCGGTGACGTGGTAGCCGTCGGCGCCGTTCTCGGCCTGGACCTTCCAGTTGCCGTCATAGGTGTACGACGACGCGCCGCGCACCACCTCGAGCCCCTCGGGGGACTGGTCCACGAGCATGTCGATGACCTTGGTGGTGTCGCCGAGGTGCTCGGCGAGCGTGGAGACGTCCTCGTTGAGGCTGCCGAAGAGGAACCCGCGATAGCTCTCGAAGCGTGCGACCCGCGTCATGTTGTGCGAGCCGTCCTTGTCGAACGTCGCGGGATAGCCGGCCCCCTCAGGGTCCTTGACCTTGAGCAGGGTGCCGTCGTTGCGGAACGTCCAGCCGTGGAACGGGCAGGTCAGCGTGGTCCGATTGTCGGTCTTCTTGCGGCAGATCATCGCGCCTCGGTGGGCGCAGGCGTTGATCAGCAGGTGCAGCTCGCCGTCCTTGTCGCGGGTGATCACGACGGGCTGGCGGCCCATGTAGGTGGTGAAGTAGTCGCCGGGGTTCGCCACCTGACTCTCGTGGGCCAGGTAGATCCAGTTGCCCTCGAAGATGTGCTTCATCTCGAGCTCGAAGATCTCCTCGTCGGTGAAGATCCTGCGGTTGGCGCGGTAGACGCCGGCCGCGGGGTCGTCCACGACCGCGTCGGCGAGGGTGGCGCGCACCTTGTCGAGGGTCTCGGTCATCGGTTCCTCCAGGTCGAGCGAACAGGGGCGAACAGGGGGGCGAGCGGTGGGGCGAGTGCTTGCCCTTTCGACAGTGACACCGAGTGGCCCCCGTCACACCGGGGGAACCCCCAGTCCTGACCCGGGGGGTCTTTGATCACGTTGGCTTATCAATGGCCCCCATATCGGACCTTGTTCTTTCTCAATACTGAGACCTACCGTGAATGAATCACGGCTGCCTGTGACGGCAGCCACAGCGGCTGGTCACACGACTCGAGGAGGCATCGCCATGGAGCTGCGGCATCTGCGCTACTTCGCCGCCGTCGCGGAGACACGCCACTTCGGCCGGGCCGCCGAGCGGCTGCACCTCGCCCAGCCCGCGCTCTCCCAGTCCGTGCGTCAGCTGGAGGCCGAGCTCGGCACGCCGCTGTTCACGCGCACCACCCGCCAGGTGTCGCTGACGCCGGCCGGCGAGTTCCTGCAGGCCGAGGCGCAGCGGATCCTGGGCGCCGTCGACGACAGCGTCCGCGGCGTACGACGCCTGGCCGACGGCCGCCTGGGCCTGCTGCGGATCGCCTTCACCGGCACCGCGGCCTACACCCAGCTCCCCCGCATCGCCCGCCTGGTGAAGGCCGAGCTGCCGCACGTGGCGCTGGAGATCCACGCCGACCTGCTCACCCCGGCCCAGAGCGCGGGCCTGCTCGACGGGCGTCTCGACCTCGGCGTGCTCCGCCCGCCGGTCTCGGGGGATCACCTGGAGGTGCGCACGATCGCCGTCGAGCGGCTCGTGCTCGCGCTGCCGGCCGACCACCGGCTGGTCGAGGAGCCCGAGATCGCGATGCGCGACCTGCGCCCGGAGCCGTTCGTGATGTATGCCGACAGCCACTCCGCGGTCAACGAGGCCGTGCTCCGCTCCTGCCGCGACGCCGGCTTCTCCCCGCACCGGGAGCACGACGCCCCCGGCACGACGGTCCTGCTGGCGCTGGTCGCGGCCGGGCTCGGCGTCGCGCTCGTCCCCGACTCCGTCCAGGCCGCACCGTTGGCCGGCGTCGTCTTCCGCGAGGTCGAGGGGGCCGCCGTCAGCGAGCTCGCCCTGGCCTGGCGGCGCGACTCCTCCTCGGCGCTGGTCGAGGCCGTCGTGACGATGCTCGAGGCGCACGGACTCTTCGACTCCTCTCCCCTGCCGACCGCGGCCGACGCGTCCCTCCCCGACATCGAGGTACTCCGATGAAGATCACCCAGGTCGAGGCGATCCCCTTCGCCATCCCCTACGCCAAGCCGCTGCGCTTCGCCTCCGGCGAGGTCCACGTCGCCGAGCACGTGCTGGTGCGCGTGCACACCGACGACGGAGTCATCGGCGTCGCCGAGGCGCCGCCGCGCCCGTTCACCTACGGCGAGACCCAGGACGGCGTGATCGCGGTGATCGACAAGATCTTCGCCCCGCAGGTGGTCGGTCTCACCCTGCTCGAGCGCGAGGTCGTCGCTGCCCGTCTGCACCGCACCGTCGGCAACCCGGTCGCGAAGGCCGCGGTGGACATGGCGATCTGGGACGCGCTCGGCCAGACCCTCGACCTCCCGGTCACGCAGCTGCTCGGCGGCTACACCGACCGGATGCGGGTCTCGCACATGCTCGGCTTCGCCGACCCGGCCGCGATGGTGGCGGAGGCGGAGCGGATGCGCGACACCTACGGCATCACGACGTTCAAGGTGAAGGTCGGCCGCACGCCGTACACGCTCGACACCGCCGTGGTCCGCGCTCTGCGCGAGGGCCTGGGCGACGACGTCGAGCTGTACGTCGACGGCAACCGCGGCTGGTCCGCCTCGACCTCGGCGCGGGCGATGCGCGACATGGACGACCTCGCCCTCACCTTCGCCGAGGAGCTGTGCCCCGCCGACGACGTGCTCGGCCGGCGCTGGCTGGTCCAGCAGTGCACCGTGCCGTTCATCGCCGACGAGAGCGCGGTCTTCCCCGCCGACGTCACCCGCGAGGTCCTGGGCGGCTCGGCCAACGCGATCAGCATCAAGACCGCGCGCACCGGCTTCACCACGTCGCGTCGCACCCTGCACCTCGCCGAGGGGCTCGGTCTGGAGGTCGTGATGGGCAACCAGATCGACGGCCAGCTCGGCTCGATGTGCACGGTCGTCTTCGGCTCGGCCTTCCGCCACACCACGCAGCGCGCCGGCGAGCTCTCCAACTTCCTCGACATGAGCGACGACCTGCTGACCGAGCCGCTGGTGATCAGCGGCGGGGAGCTCGCCGTCCGCCCCGGCGCCGGACTCGGCGTCCAGATCGATCCCGACAAGCTCGCGCGCTACCGCCAGGACACCTGAGCGGCAGCCGCCCCGCAGCACCACGTCCCGCACCACCACCCCGAAAGAACCCCACCACCACCCAGGGAGCACCGCCATGAGCACCCAGACCACCCCCGAGGCCTCCACCGAGGCGACCGCCCGCGCCGCCGACTCCGGCGCCAACGCCACCCAGCACTTCATCTCCGACAAGTCGCCCTACGACGCGGTCCGCGACACCCCGAAGGAGCGCGTCGACCTGCTCGCCCGCGAGGTGCTGGAGTCGGTCTACGCCACGATCCGCAAGCACAAGGTGACCTACGACGAGTACAACGCCCTCAAGGCGTGGCTGATCCAGGTCGGGCTCGACGGCGAGTGGCCGCTGTTCCTCGACGTGTGGGTCGAGCACGTCGTCGAGGACGTCGCGACCGAGCACCGCGAGGGCAACAAGGGCTCGATCGAGGGCCCCTACTACGTGCCGAACTCTCCCGAGCAGGGCGCCCAGGGCGCCGTCCCGATGCGCGACGACGAGCCCGGCACCCCGCTGGCCTGGTCGGGCACGGTGCGCTCCACGGACGGTACGCCGCTGGCCGGCGCCAAGGTCGAGCTGTGGCACGCCGACGACATGGGCTTCTACTCGCAGTTCGCGCCCGGCATCCCGGAGTGGAACCTGCGCGGCTCCTTCACGGTCGGCGACGACGGCGCCTTCGAGATCCGCACCGTCCAGCCCGCGCCGTACCAGATCCCGACCGACGGCTCCTGCGGCAAGCTCATCGCCGCCGCCGGCTGGCACGCGTGGCGCCCCGCGCACCTGCACGTCAAGGTCTCCGCGCCCGGCCACGAGCTGCTCACCGCGCAGCTCTACTTCCCCGGTGACGAGCACAACGACGACGACATCGCCCAGGCGGTCAAGCCCGAGCTGATCCTCGACCCCAAGCCCGCCGGCGACGGCACGGTCACGGTCGACTACGGCTTCGTGCTCGACCCGGTCCGCAGCTGACCCTCCGCATCGGAGAGAAGAAGGAGAGCATCGTGCTGTTCCACGTGAAGATGGACGTCCGGATCCCCGACGACCTCGACCCCGAGGTCAGGGCCGAGGTCGTCGCTCGGGAGAAGGCCTACTCCCACGAGCTTCAGCGCTCGGGAAAGTGGCCCCACCTCTGGCGCATCGTCGGGGAGTACGCCAACGTCAGCATCTTCGACGTCGACAGCAACGACGAGCTGCACGACCTGCTCTCCGGGCTGCCGCTGTTCCCCTACATGGAGATCACGGTGACGCCGCTGGCTACGCACCCCTCGGACGTGGCGCTCGCCTGAGGGCTACTGCGCCATCAGCGCGTCGAGGAACTCCTCGGCCTCGGGGCCGCGGAGGATCTCGTCGTCAGCGGGCGCCTCTGGGGGCGTGATCTCGCCGTCGACGTTCTCGAGGGTGAAGACGTAGTCGCCCCCGACGGGCAGCTCGCCGCCGTCGATCTCCATGTCGAAGCTGCGGACGACGTCGTCCTCGCCCACCCAGACCTCGACCACGAGGTCGGACTCCGTCGCACCGCCGGTGAGGCTGAAGGACGAGGCGAGGTCGTCGGCGCCGTCGCCGGCCGCCTCGACCGCGTCCTCGTAGGGGATCGTGGTGGTGAACTGACGCACGGTCACGCCGTCCATCTCGTCGGTCTCGCCCTCCTCGACGTCCTCGGCCCCGCGGAGCACGAGGACGACGCCCATCAGGCCGGCCTGCTCGAAGGAGCCGTCGTTGCCGAGCCGGCTCGACTCGCCCTCGACCCATGTGGCCCCGTCGGGGAACTCGGCGACGCCCTGTCCCTCCCCGCGCACCCACAGCAGCTCGCCGTCGGAGAGCATCTCGATCTCGCCGGTCGTGCCGGACTGGTCGACGGCGATGGTGGCGTCCGCGATCAGCTCGTCGTAGTCCACCGCCCCGTCGATGTCGAGCACCAGGCGCTGGTCGCCGATGTCGAGCTCGGCACGGTTGTCGATCTCGAACGACGTCGCGGTGAGCGAGGCGTCGACCGCGTCGTGCAGCACCTCGGCGGGCTCGCGGTCGTCGGTCTCCTCCGGGGACTGGGTCGGGTCGGAGACCGTGGGCTCCGCACCCTCCGGGTCGTCGTCGCCCGAGCAGCCCGACAGGGCCAGGCCTGCGACTAGGGCGAGGGCGGTGAGAGTGGTGCGCATGCGGTCCTCCGTGCGGGTCGACGTCGGCCCCCACTGAACCAGAGGGCGCCGACGGCCACCACGCCCAGGCCGGGAACGCCGTCCGGAGAGGCGAGCTCGAGCCCGCCGGTCTCGGTCGAGCCGGTCTCCGTCGAGCCGGCCTCGGCCGGCACGAGCTCGAAGGAAAGGGTCTCCTCCGGGGCCATGGGGGCCAGCGGTGCCTCGAGCTCGGGTTCGACCACCGGCGCCGTCACCACGGGCTCGCCGACGATCGGGGCGGTCTCGGGCTCCGGAGTGACCTCGAGGGCCGGGACCTCGCCGTCCTCGAGGGACGGCACGGGCTCACCCGTGACAGGGTCGATGACCGGCAGCGGAGCCTCGAGGTCGACCGGGAGGGTCTCCTCGGGGACGGTCTCCTCAGGGACTGTCTCTTCAGGAACTGTCTCTTCAGGGACGGTCTCTTCAGGGACGGGGATCTCCCAGACCGGCACCTCCGGCAGCGGCAGCGGCAGCTCCGGCTCGATCGCCCAGGGGTCAGTCGTCGGCACCTCGGGGAGCAGGACCCCGACGAGCTGCGGCCCGTTGCCGTCGAAGACGCCGCCGGCGAGTCCACCTGCGGGCAGCGACGCGGCGACGACGCCGTCGGCGGCGTCGTACTCGTCGTACTCGGTGCGGCCCACGGTGGCCGGTTCGGGGGCGGGCCCGCGACGGTCGTGCTGGCCGGGGCGCTGGGCCTCGGGATCGTTCTCGGACGAGGTCCAGTTGCCGAAGAGCGCCAGGAGCACGGCGAAGCCGATGGCGGCGAACTGCGTCTTCACGCGGCACCGCCTGTCGGGGCCTGGCCGCGTCGGTGGCAGTCCACCAGGTGGGGGTCGAAGATGCCGATCGCCTCCATCAGCGCATACATCGTGGTCGGACCGACGAAGGCGAACCCTCGACGCTTGAGCTCCTTGGACAGGGTGAGCGACTCGGCGGAGGTCGTGGCGAGCTCCTCGGTGGTGGCCGGGGCCGGTGCGACGTCGGGGGCGAACGACAGGATCAGCCCCTCCAGCCCCTCCGCGTCACGCAGGGCGAGGGTGGCCCGGGCGTTGACGACGGCTGCCTCGATCTTGCGACGGTTGCGGACGATGCGGGCCTCGGCCATCAGCCGCGCCACGTCCTGCTCGCCGTACGACGCGACGACGTCGGCGTCGAAGCCGGCGAAGACCTCGCGGAAGGCGGGGCGCTTGGCGAGGATCGTCGACCAGGACAGACCGGACTGGAAGGCCTCGAGGGTGAGCCGCTCGAAGTGCGCCGCCTCGCCGACGACGCGACAGCCCCACTCCTCGTCGTGGTAGGCGCGCATCATCGGCGCCGTGCCCGCCCAGGGGCACCGCGCGACGCCGTCCTCGCCGATCGTCACACCGGCCAACACATCTCCGTCCTCGTCGGGCTCCGATCGCCCGCTCCACGCATTCTGGCGGTCCTGCACACGTTGAGCGATCCCCCCGCAGCCGGTCTCAAGGAAGCAACTGCGGGCGGATCATGGTCACCTTCGGTGGACACCCGCGGCTTCTTGAGGCGTCTGTGCTGTCGTCTCCGAGGGTTCACCTGGTTGCAGCATGGTCGCCGGGTGCGCATCGCTCAGCTCGCCAACTTCGTCGGTCCCTCCTCCGGTGGCATGAAGGCTGCCCTGCGCGCCCTCGGTGCGGGGTACGCCGCGGCCGGCGTCGCTCGTCTCCTCGTCGTGCCCGGCCCCCGGGACTCCCGCTGGGAGACGGCGGACGGCGAGGTCGTCCAGCTGCGCGCTCCGCGGGTGGGCAACGGCTATCGGCTGATCCTGGAGCCCTGGCGGGTCACCGAGGTGCTCGAGGAGTTCGACCCGACCTCGGTGGAGCTGAGCGACAAGACCACGCTGCTGCCCGTTGCCCGCTGGGCACGCAAGAACGGCGTCGCCTCCGTCCTCCTCTCCCACGAGCGGCTCGACCACATGCTCGCGATGCGCACCGGCCTCGACTCCAGCGCCCGCGCCTCGGTGAAGCTGCTCGACCGCGTGCTGGTGCGCAACGTCGACACGATCGTGGTGACCTCGCACTTCGCTCTCGGTGAGTTCGCGGCCCCGGCCGCCGCCGCGGGCTGCCCGGTCGTGCGGGTGCCGCTGGGCGTCGACCTGTCGACATTCCGGCCCCGCCATCCGCTCCCCCGGGCCGCCGGCGCACCGCTGCGCCTCGTGCACGCCGGTCGGCTCTCCCGCGAGAAGTCCCCGGACCTGGCGGTGGCGACGGCCGTCGAGCTGCACCGCCGCGGCGTTCACGTGCGCCTCGACGTGTATGGCGCGGGGCCGATGCTCGACGAGCTGCGGGCCCTCGCCGGGGACGCGCCGGTCCGGTTCCACGGCCACGTGGGCGGCCGCCAGTCGCTGTCCCGACGCATCGCCGCGGCCGACGTCTCGCTGTCGGTCTGTCCGGGTGAGACGTTCGGGCTGGCCGTGCTCGAGGCGCTGGCCTGCGGGACCCCGGTGGTGACGGCCGACCGCGGCGGCGCCCGCGAGCTGGTCGACGCAACCTCCGGCGCCTGGGCCGCCCCCGACCCCGCCCGCCTGGCCGACGCCGTACTCGAGGTCGCCTCCCGCCCCGAGGACGCACGGCGGGCCGCGGCGCGGGCGCGCGCCGAGCTGTTCGGCTGGGACCTCGCCGTCGACCGGATGCTCGCCGTACATGCCTCGCTGGGCGCGCAGATGCCCGTCACCGCCTGAGCCCCACCCGCCGACCCGTCACTCCCTCGACCAAACACGCCATACGGCGTGGAGCGAGTGACGGGTCGACGCCCCGTCCCCCGACCGCGAAGGGGGTTGGCGCGGAGACGCTCGGACCAGTCCGCATCGCTCCCGCTCGAGAAGACGGCGCGCACAGCCGGCAGCACGACCGACTCGGCCACCTCCCAGAGCTCGCGCACGCCGCCAACCTAGCCCCGCAGCGCCTCACCGGCCCCGGCCTCGGTGCAACTCGCAGGTAACTGGAGATGTGCACGCACCCGGTGAAGGAAGAACGCCAGTTACTTACGGGTCACCCCGCTGGCGCGGTGCTTGGATGGGGCCGTGACCGCGCTCTCGACTCCGTCGCCCGCCCTGTACGACGCGTGGCTGGGCTGCGTCCGCGACTTCGGCGACGGTCCACGCGACGGCTCGGGAGACTGGCAGGTCCCCGGGCTCGGGCCGGACGCCGCGTCGTTCGCAGCCCTCCTCGAGGTGGTGGCGGCGTCGACCGATCCGGCGACGAAGCCGAACGACGGCCACGTGCGCTGCGACCACTACTGGGTGACCGACGGCGCCGACATGGTCGGGTTCCTCGCCGTACGCCACTCGATCGACACGGAGTTCCTGCGCACCCAGGGCGGGCACATCGGCTACAGCATCCGCCCGTCGCGTCGCCGCCGCGGGCACGCCGCGAGGGCCCTCGGCCTCGGGCTCGATCGGGCCCGCGAGCTCGGACTGGACCGGGTCCTGCTCACCTGCGACGAGGACAACGTCGCCTCCGCGCGCACGATCGAGACCCAGGGCGGCGTCTTCGAGAGCACGCTCCTGGGCAAGCGTCGCTTCTGGATCTCCCTCTGAGGCAGGACACGCGTCTGCGATGGGCGCCAGCAGCCGGCCCGTAGACTCGCCGCGCGGGCCGAGCGGGCTCGACCGGACGAGGGAGCCGTACCCGGAACGCGACAAGACGGCCGCCAGGGAGTTCGACATGGCGTGGTTGGTTCTGGTCATCTCCGGTGGTCTCGAGGCGGTCTGGGCGGTGGCGCTCGGCAAGTCCGACGGCCTCTCGAGGCTCACCCCGTCGCTCGTCTTCGTCGGTGGTCTCGCGTTGAGCATGGCGGGGCTCGCCTATGCGATGCGGACGCTGCCCATCGGCACGTCGTACGCCGTGTGGGTGGGGATCGGCGCGGCACTCACCGTCACCTACGGCATGGCGACGGGAGACGAGGCGATCAGCGTCGTCAAGGTGCTGCTGCTCGCTGGGCTGCTCGGCTGCGTGATCGGGCTCAAGCTCGCCCACTGAGCGCAGGCACGCCTCAGGCCGGGTCGGTCACGTCCGCCACCTGCGCCCCGAGGTGCGCGATGACGTCCTCGGCCGCGAGCGTGGCGGCGACGCCGTGGGCGCCGGCTCCGATGGAGATCGTCCCCTCGACCCGCTCGTCGGCGATGACCGGCAGCGCCGTCGCCGAGCCGAACGGCGTGATCGTGCCGCGCTCATAGCCGGTCACCTCGCGGGCTGCCTCGGCGTCGGGCATCGAGATCCGGTTGACCCCCAGCAGGGCGCGGAGCTTGGGCCAGGAGATCTCGCGGTCGCCGGGCACGAGGACGAACAGGTGGTTGCCCGCCCCGCGCCGCACGACCATGGTCTTGACGATCGCCCGCGGTGGCACACCGCGGATCTCGGCCGCCTCCGCCAGCGACCGCACGCGGCCGTGCCGGGTGACGGTGTGCGCGAGGCCGGCCTCGGTCAGCGCCCGGAGTGCGGGGGTGTCGTCCGGCGTCTCGGTCATGCGACGACCCTAGGCGCCTCTGGCCAGGTCGGCATCACGCGAGGATCATGGCCGGATGGTCCGTGAGCCGCTCGGTGGGGAGCTCCGATGACACGTGTGCTGGTGACCGGGGTGCGCGGCAAGACCGGTGATCCGCTGGCCCGACTGCTCGCTGCCCACCCCGAGGTGGAGGTGCTCGGCGGCAGCAGCGATCCGACCACGGTGGGCCTCTCCGGCGTGCGGCCCACCCTCTTCTCCTGGGACGACCCGTCCGGCTGGGCGGGCGCGCTCGCCGGCGTCGACGCGGTGTACGTCGTGCGGCCGGACCGCGCGGACGCCCCGGAGCTGGTCGGCGACCTGCTCGCCCGGACCGCCCCCGGCACACGCCTCGTGCTGCTCTCTGAGCAGGACGCCGACTCCGTGGCGCCCGACGGCTGGGCGCTGCGCGTCGAGCGCGTCGTACGCGACAGTGGGCGCGACTGGACGATCCTGCGACCGAGCTGGTTCATGCAGGTCTTCACCGACCCTCGCTTCTTCCTCGAGGAGATCGCGACCACCGGGCGGCTGCGCTTCTCCAGCGGCGGCAGCGAGGTGGCCTGGATCGATGCCCGCGACATCGCCTCGGTGGCCGAGCGGGCGCTGCTCGAGGAGGGTCACAGCGAGCGGACCTACGAGATCACGGGCCCGGAGGCGCTCTCCTTGACGCGCACCGCCGAGCTGCTCGCGGCCGCATCCGGGCATCCTGTCGCGCACCGCGAGATCACCATCGAGGACAGTCTCGAGGGGCTGGAGGGATTCGAGCGCGACCTCACGCAGGTGACGTTCGAGCGGGTGCACGCGGGCAGCTTCGCCCGCGTCAGCGAGGCGGTGGAGCGCGTGACGGGCCGGCCGGCGCGGTCGCTGGAGGCATTCCTCCGCGACTCCGCGCGGGCCTTCAGCGACGCTTCGGCACAGGCGCAGGCGCAGGCACCGGACCGAACGAGCGCCAACACCCCGCCCCCGAGCAGTCCTTGAGCGCGCGCGTGCGCTGACGCAGCTCGAGCACCACGCGCCGGAAGCGCGGGATCGTCGCGAGGTCGACCAGCTCGTAGGGGTCCCGGAGTCGGTCGTAGAGCTGCTCGTCGTGGGTGCGGCCGCTGCGGCCGTAGGTCCACCGCTCGGTCCGCACGCCCCGGATGTCCCAGCCGGCCTCGTCGGTCCCGGGTTTGTTGGTGCCCGTCTGGATCAGCTGCGTGTCGCGCCAGCGTGCGCCGGAGCCCTTGAGCGCCGCCGCGAAGGAGACGCCGTCCACCTTGCGCATCGGCGTCGCCTTGGCGAGGGCGGCGATCGTGGGAGCGATGTCGACCGAGGTGACGGGGACCTTCGAGACGGCCGGGGTGGTGCGTCCGGGCACCCGCACGATCATCGGCACGCGCAGCGCCTCGTCGAAGATGAAGTTCTTCGTCATCTTGGCGTGCTCGCCCAGCAGGAAGCCGTTGTCGGAGGTGAACACGATGTAGGTGTTGTCCAGCTCCCCGGTCTCACGCAGGGTCTCGACGATGTCGCGCACGCCCTCGTCGACGGTCTGCAGCGACTCGACGCGCGCCTGGTGGAACGTCCTCGCCTTCCACCTCCCCCGCGCCGTGAGGCTCCCGGCCTCGCCGTTGACGATCGAGGTGTTGAAGGAGGGCTTGCGCATCGCCGGGTTCCGCACGCCCGCGAACTTGCCCCGGTGCCGCTGAGCGACGACCGGCGCACTCCAGGACGACTCGTCGCCGCCCTCGGACTCGGTGGCGCCGTGCGGGGACAGGTTCGAGGCCCAGACGAAGAAGGGCGCGGGGTTGGCGGCGAACTCACGGATGTAGTTGCTCGCATAGGCCGTCACCACGTCGTCGATGTGGTCGGTGTGCAGCACCTGCTGACCGTCGTTGTAGAACGTCGTGTTGGTGAAGGAGTAGACGTCCCTGACGGCCGGGTTCCAGTGGTCCCAGCCGGCCTCGCTGCCGGTCGTCGGCTTGTAGAGGTTGAGGTACTTCCCGACCATCGCGGTCTGGTAGCCGGTCTTGTCGAGCCAGCGGGCGACGTTGTTGCCCGGGTCGCGCAGCGCCTTGTAGCCGCCCTGCTCCCCCGAGTTGTGCTGGACGCCGTTGTTCTGCCCGTACTGTCCGGTGACGAACTCGGCCCGGGCCGGGCAGCACAGGGGGTGCGGCGACACCGCCTCGGAGAAGGTGACCCCGCTCCCGCCCAGGAGCCGGCGGGTGAACGGCATGTGGGCCATGTCGTCGAGGCGCTGGTCGTCGGTGGAGATGAACACGATGTTCGGACGCGCCGAGTCCGGCACCCGGGCGGCGCGGGCGGGGATCGCGATCGGTGCCGGGAGGGCGACCTCCGGTGCGGCGCTGACGCGCGCAGCGGGCTCGGTGCCTCCCGCGCTCGGGGACTGCGAGGCGAACGAGCAGGACGTGGCGATGAGCGCGGCGAACGTCGCCGCGAGCAGGGCCGTCGTGGCGCGCCGCGGCCGCCGGGAGGAATGCATGAACCAAGTATCAGGTCAGAGTGTCCGAAATAGGATCTTCAGGACTCAGACGTGTCCGCTGAGCTGCTCCAACCGCGCAGCGAGCGCCTCCACCATCGCGCCGGCCCGCTTGGCCGAGATCGCCGAGGTGCGGTCACCGCCCTGGCTGGAGACGGGGAGTACGTCGACCGAGAGCCTCGCCCCTCCGGCCAGCGCCCGCAGCTCGTCGATCTTCTTGGCGAACGGCGAGCCGCTGCCCGGGGAGTAGTAGCGCACCACGTCATCGAGCTCGTCTGCGAAGAGGTCGGCCTTGGTCACCGCGATCACCAGCCAGACCGGCTTGTCGCGGCGCACGGCCATCGAGGCGATCCGGTGCGCGGTGATCGACCAGTCCTCGAGCTCCGCGGCGAGCTGCTCCTCGCGGGTGCCGACGGCCGACCCGGTGGTGCCCGCCGTACGGCGCGGGGTGGCGTGGCCGTTGGCGACCACGTGGATGACCCCGTCGACGGGCTCGTCGTGGAAGACCTCGTCGAGGGCTCCGAGGCGGGTGGCCGCGTTGTCGCCGGGCACGACCAGGAAGCGGAAGCCGTGCAGCCGCGCGGAGCGGCGGGTGCGGCGCTCCATCACCGCCGAGCCGACCTCGCCCACGGCGTCGCCGGAGGTACGCCGCGCGAGCCGGTCGGCGAGCTGGGTCTTGCCGACCCCGGTCATCCCCGTGACCGCCACGGTCGGGTAGCGGCGACGGAACAGGCCGCCGATCCGCTCGGGGGCCGAGGCCAGGCCGGTCAGCACACCGCCGGCGATGGTCGCGCCGAGGGCGGCGCGGCCGGATCCGGGCATCATCGTCCGGAATCGATCTGCGGCGTGGGGCACGGTGTCTCCTGGGGGCGCTCGGGAGCGGCGGGCAGGCTCGAGCGTACGGCGCGCACCTCGGTCAGCGGGTCCGGGACGACCCTCGGGATCCGCGCCGCGCGAGGACTGTGAGCGTGATCGCGAGGAGCACGGCGGCCACGGCCAGGAACGGCCAGGGGCTCCAGCGCTCCGTGCACTGGGTGACGTCGTCGCGCAGCGTCTCGCAGACAGTCCCGGGGCCCTCGCGGTTGAGCCAGGCGAGAGACAGGGGTGCTGCCGACAGCCCGCCCACCAGGGCGACGACCGACCGGTTGCGCAGCGGCGTCCACCGAGCCCCCACCAGGGCGAGCCCGACTGCGATCGCCAGGAGGACGACGCCGATCGTCAGGATGCCGACCACGCCGAAGGCGAGCAGGGCACCGGTGACCGCCCACCACAGGTAGGCCCACGGCGCCGGCGGCTGGGCGAGATCAGGTCGCTGCGTCGGGCTCGAGGTCTGGGCCATGGCTCCACTCGCGATGCTGAGTCTGGGGTGCAGGGATGCTGCCACTATCCACCGCCGGCGCCGCTGCGCACACCCTCGCCTGACGGCGAAGGTCAGCGAGAATGACTCGCCCTCTCGGAACCAAGCCCGTGCCTCGATCGTTGAGCCCCGTGACATCGCCTGACGTGAAAAGAGCCATGGAGCCTCAAAGTACGACCTCGATCCGTCCCCTCCGCGTGCCTCCCGGCGAGCTGCTGACCGAGGACCAGCTGAGGTGAGCGCGCTCCTGACCCTGGCACTCGGCCTTCTGGTGGTGCTGCTGATCACCGTGGTCACCGGCTACTTCGTGGCCCAGGAGTTCGCCTACATGTCGGTGGATCGTTCCCGGCTGGGCGCTCGCGCCACGGCCGGCGACGCCGCGGCCACCCGAGCACTGAAGGTGACCGGCCGCACGTCGTTCATGCTGTCCGGCGCGCAGCTCGGCATCACGGTGACCGGACTGCTGGTCGGCTACGTGGCCGAGCCGCTGATCGGCGAGTCCCTCGGCGAGCTGCTCGGTGGCGTCGGCGTGCCCACGGCCGTCGGCCTGGCGGTGGGGACAGCCCTTGCGCTGCTGGTCTCCACCGGGATCCAGATGGTCTTCGGGGAGCTCTTCCCGAAGAACCTCGCGATCGCCCGTCCGGAGCCCGTCGCCCGCTGGCTCGCGGGCTCGACGCTGCTCTACCTGAAGGTGGCCGGCTGGCTGATCTGGATCTTCGACCAGTCCTCCAACCTGCTCCTGCGCGCGCTGCGCATCGAGCCGGTGCACGACGTCGAGCACTCCGCGACCGCCCGCGACCTCGAGCACATCGTGGCGGCGTCGCGGGAGACCGGCGATCTTCCGGTCGAGCTGTCGATGCTGCTGGACCGCGTGCTGGACTTCCCCGGGGAGACCGTCGGGCACGCGATGATCCCCCGGGTCCGCGTCGACACGGTGCCGGCCGACGCGACCCTGGTCGCGCTGCGGAACGAGATGTCCGGCGGCCACTCCCGCTACCCCGTGCTCGCTGACGACGAGCGGATCGTCGGTGTGGTCCACCTCGTCGACATCCTCGACATCGACGGTGATGGCGGAGAGCTGCGGGCCCTCGACCTGGCCCGTCCGGCCCTGATGCTGCCCACGCTGATGCGGCTGCCCGACGCCGTACGCGAGCTGTCCCGCACCCGCAACCAGCTTGCCTGCGTCCTGGACGAGCACGGTGGCTTCGACGGAGTGCTGACGGTCGAGGACCTCGCCGAGGAGTTGGTCGGCGAGATCACCGACGAGCACGACCGGGCGCCCGCCCCCGAGGTGGCGTCCGAGCCCGGGCAGCGGGTGTGGACCGTCCCCGGCGGAGCCCATGTCGACGAGGTCGAGCGGTCGCTGGGACGCGACCTGCCCGACGGGGACTACGAGACCCTGGGCGGGCTCGTCATCGCCCACCACGGCAGGTTCCCCGAGGCCGGCGACGTCGTCCGGGTGCCGCTGCCGATCGACCCCCGCAGCTGGGCCCAGGCCGACGAGCCGGTCGTCGAGCATGCCGAGCTCGAGGTCCTCGAAGTCGTCGGCCACATCCCCACGCTGGTCCGCATCACGCTCGCGTCCGACGCCATGGAGGCAGACCAGTGACCGACAACCCCTGGATCGTCGTCTCGGTCACCACGGTGATCATCGCTCTCAGCGCCTTCTTCGTGGCCGTCGAGTTCGCCCTGATCGCGGCTCGCCGGAACCGCATCGAGGACGCCGCCGCGACCAGCCGCTCCGCCCGCGCGGCCCTGCGCAGCCACTCCGAGCTCACCCTCCTGCTCGCCGGGTCCCAGCTGGGCATCACGGTGTGCACGCTGGCGCTCGGCGCCCTCACCAAGCCGGCGGTCCATCACTGGCTGACGCCCGCGTTCGAGTCCTGGGGCCTGCCGGCCTGGGGAGCGGACGCGACGGGGTTCGTCCTCGCGCTGGCGATCGTCACGTTCCTGCACCTGGTGGTCGGGGAGATGGCGCCCAAGTCGTGGGCCATCGCCCACCCGGAGCGCTCGGCGATCATGCTGGCTCTCCCGATGCGGGCCTTCATGTGGGCGACACGTCCCGTGCTGCGCGGGCTCAACGAGTCCGCCAACTGGTGCCTGCGCCGGGTCGGGGTCGATCCCGACGTGGACGCATCCGCAGGCCAGGACCCGGCTGCGCTTCGGCACCTCGTCGAGCACTCGGTCAACGTGGGCGCGCTCGACGCCAGCTATGCAGATCAGCTCTCCGGGGTCCTGGAGCTGGAGGAGATGACGCTCGCCGACCTCGTGGAGCCCACCGCGCTCAGTCGTGTGTCCCGCGACGCCACGGTCGACGACGTCCAGGCAGTCGCCCGGGACTCGGGCCACCTCCGGGTCCTCGTCCACGCCCCGGAGGCAGGACAGGTCGAGTACGTCGGCATGGTGCACGTGCGCGACACCCTGACCCGCCCGAGCGACGCGCCGATCGACGATCTCGTGCGGCCGGTGCGGATCCTGTCGCACACCACCAGGATCTATGAGGCGCTGGCCCACATGCGGCGTACCGGCAGCCAGCTGGTGCTGGTCGAGAAGGACGGCGCCACGGCGGGCGTGATCACGATGGCGGACCTGCTCACCCGGCTCTTCCCCCACACGCAGAGCGCCTGAGCGCCTGAGGGCGACTGCACGTGGAGGAAGCCGCTTCGTCTCCGCCACGTCCGTGTCGCTCCCGTGGACTGGCTGATGCCGCCGCGGCACAGGCGTAGCGTGGGCGAGGTGAACAGCCCGGAGATGGGCAGCACCCACCAGCGGCCGCGCGTCATCGTGCACGTTGCTGTGTCCTTGGATGGGTCCACGGCAGGTTTCGAGCCCGATGTGGGCCGCTTCTACGAGCTGGCCGCCACGTGGCACGAGGACGTCACCCTGGCCGGATCCGACACCATCCTGGCCCAGGAGGCGGCGCTCTCCGCGGCCGACCTGCCCGGCCCCGCCCCTGGCGGGCCGATCCTGGCGGTCGTCGACGGACGCGGCCGCGTGCGTGCCTGGCAAGCGCTGCTCGACGCGGGCTACTGGTCGCGAGTGGTCGCGGTCCATGCCGCCGGCACCCCTCCCCGCGACCATGGCTTCGCGGAGATCGTGGCCGGTGACGACCGGGTCGACCTCGCAGCGATGCTGCTGGCCATGCGGGAGCGGTTCGGCGCCGGCGTCGTTCGGGTGGACAGCGGCGGCGCGCTCAACGGAGCGCTGCTCGACGCCGGCCTCGTCGACGAGATCAGCCTCCTGGTCCACCCCGCCCTCGCGGGCGCCACTGACAGGCGCCCGTGGCATGGCGGCGCACCCGCCATCGGCAGGCGGATGACGCTCGTGGAGGCACGACACTTCCCGGACGGCGTCGTGTGGCTGCGCCATCGCGTGACGGGCGACGCCGACTAACTGCCCCTCCAGTCTCAACGTATACGGCAGTGGGGGTCTTGCGACAAGCCCCCTGTCGTCCTCCACACTCGGCGGCCAAGGCCGGATCCAGGCGAGGGACAACCGGGGAGTGGCGATGGCGGACGTGGACGTAGCAGTGGTGGGGGCCGGCCCGACCGGCCTGATGCTCGCCGGCGAGTTGGGCCGGGCAGGCCTGCGGGCGCTGGTGCTGGAGCGACGGCCGGAGCCGTCCGAGACGGCCAAGGCCGGCGGCATCGCGGGGCAGGTCCTGCAGCTGCTGCACTACCGCGGAGAGCTGGAGCGCTTCCGTGCGGCGAGCGGCGTCCCGGAGCCGGCTCCGCGGTTCCCGTTCGGCGGTGTGCACCTGGACTTCACCCGTCTCGAGCACTCCCCGATGCGCGCCATGCCCCTCCCCCAGCCCCGCCTCGAGGCTCTCCTGGCCGACCGCGCGGCCGAGCGTGGCGTCGTCGTACGCCGTGGGCACGAGGTGGTGGGACTGCGCCAGGACGAGGAGGCGGTGACCGTCGAGGTGCGTGGTCCGGACGGGCCCGATGAGTTCGCCTGTCAGTTCGTGGTGGGTTGCGACGGCGGGCGCAGCCGGGTCCGCGAGCTGGCCGGTGTCGGGTTCCCGGGCACAGCGTTCCCCGAGATCGAGCGGCTGGCCTCGGTCACCGTGCCCGCCGGGGTGAGCGTGCTGGACGACGGCAGTCTCGAGGTCGCGGGCGTCGGCAGGCTCCCGTTCGGCTACACCGCGACCGAGTGCGGCGTCTTCGCTTGCAACGGGATGGGCGACCAGATGGGCGTCTACACCGCCGAGGTGGAGGCGAGGGAGTACGACGACAACGTGCCGATGGGCGTCGAGGAGCTGGCCGCGAGCGTGCGCCGGGTCCTCGGCATCGACCTGCCGCTGGGAGAGCCGCTGCGGATGACGCGCTTCGGCTATTCGGCCAAGCAGGCCGACACCTACCGCGTCGGCCGCGTCTTCCTCGCCGGAGATGCCGCGCACCTCTTCCCCGCCGGCGGCGTCGCGGTCAACGCCGGAATGCTCGACGCAGCCAACCTCGCGTGGAAGCTGGCCGCCAGCGTCGAGGGCTGGGCGCCGTCCGGCCTGCTCGACACGTACGACGAGGAGCGGCGCGCCGCCGCCGAGCGCACGCTGCTGCACACCCGCGCCCAGGTGGCGCTGCGCCGGGCGCACGGCCCGGGGGGCGACGCCCTGCGGAAGCTCCTTCTCGAGCTCACCGCAGACGAGCAGCCGTTGCTCCGTCTCGGAGCGCTGATGGCCGGCACCGACGTGGGGGCGGCGGCTTCGGTGGTGCACCCGCTGGTGGGTGCCTTCGCCACCGACCACGCCCTGCGTCTCGGGCAGGAGGACCGCCGGTCCGCCGGGATGCTGCGGCGCGGCCGGCCGGTGCTCCTCGACCTCGCCCACCGTGCGGACCTGCGGGAGATCGCCGGCGCGTGGCAGGACCGCGTCGACGTCGTGAGCAGGGCGCTCGAGGAGCGGCCCGCGGACGCCCTGCTCCTCCTGCCGGATGCCCAGATCGCGTGGGCGGGCGGGGTCGACGAGGCCGCTGAGACCGCAGCGCCCTCGTTGCGCGAGGCGTTGGTGGCGTGGTTCGGTGAGCCCGGCCCTGGAGCACGGCGCCGCTGAGCTCCGGAGCAGCCCCGGAGCAGCTGCCCTGTCGAGCTACCTCACGTCGAACCGGGCGCGTGCGGCCTCGATAGCCGGCAGATGGGTCGCGCTCCAGGCCAGCAACGCGTCGACGGGGTCGCGCATCGTCTTGCCGAGGGGGGTGATGCGGTATTCCACCGCTACCGGACGCGCGTCCACGACCCGTCGTTCGATGATCCCGTTGCGCTCGAGCCGACGCAGCGTCGCGGTGAGCGACTTGCTCGTCACAGCGGGGATGGCCCGGCGCAGCTCGTTGAAGCGGGAGGGGCGCTCGCACAGGGTCTCCAGGACCTCCAGCGACCACTTGTCCAGCACCTGGTCGAGGAGCTCGCGATGGGGGGCGGTGATCTCCAGCGTGGTTTCCAGCATGACACCTAGTCTCGTTGAAGTGTCCTGCGGTGACCAGATATCAATGCGATACCGGCTAAAACGCAGCCGCGTCCACCACCGCACCAGGAGCTCGCCATGCCCGTCCACCTCCTCAGCCCTCCCGAGCTGATGCAGCCCGTCCCCTACCACCACGTCGCGATCGCGACCGGCAGCCGCCAGGTCCACGTGGCCGGGCAGATCGCGCGCGATGAGCACGGCACACCGGTGGCCCCCGGCGACCTGGCCGGCCAGGTCGCCCAGGCGCTGCGCAACACCGCGGCGGGCCTGCGGGCCGCCGGCGCGGGGTTCCACGACGTCGTACGCCTCACCTTCTACGTCGCCCAGTGGACGCCGGACCAGATCGACGCCTTCATGGCCGGCGTCGCTCAGGTCAGCGACGAGCTGGACCTGCCGTCCCCGCTGCCCCCGGCCTCGCTGATCGGGGTCGCCTACCTGTTCGAGCCCGACGTGCTCGTCGAGCTCGAGGCGACCGCCGTACTCACCTGACCCGGGCCGGGGGCCGGATCCGGCCCCTCGGTCGCCAGCATGAAGAGGCGCAGGTCGCGAGCCAGACGCTCCATCAGGTCGCGGTCGACCTCACCGAACAGCTCCGTCTCGACGGCGGCGACCGCGGCGACGAGCTGCTCGAAGCGCGCGCGACCCGCGTCGGTGATCTCGACGTTGACCTGACGCCGGTCGCGCGCGTCGAAGGTGCGGAGCACGGCGCCCGCCTCCTCGAGCTTGGCGATCCGGTGGGTGACGGCTCCAGGGGTGACCTGAGCCAGGTCCTGAATGGCGCGGACGCTGAGCGGACCATCAGATCGCATCAGGCTCGAGAGCAGCGGCAGCTCCCAGAACTCGATGCCCTGAGGAGCGAGCCGGCGGCGCGCCTCGGTGTCGACGTAGTGGGCCAGGCGGCGCAGCCGGATGTGCACCTCCTTGAGCGTCAGGTCCACCCCGGGCCCGCGGACGTGGTCCAGGATCGAGTCGACCCGGTCACGGGGGCTGTCCACCATGGGACCTCCTCGGTTAGAAATTAGTTCAACGCTGTGACTACATTAGCGTCAAACAACTTGGAGGTCTCCCCACCCGATGTCGTCACCCGCCATCGCCGCGCCTGAGCGCGGCGCAGCTCTGCCCGCCGGCCACCCGGACCACGCCAGAGCCACCATCGCCCTGGCGATCCTGGGCATCTTCGTCACCTACGTCCCCATCACCGCGGTCAGCGTCGCGCTCACCACCATCGGCAGGGACACCGGCGCCTCCACGGCCGCGCTGCAGTGGGTCTCGGACGCCTATGTGATCCCGATGGCGGCGGCGGTGCTCTCCGCCGGCGTCTTCGGCGACATCCACGGTCGACGCCGGGTGTTCCTCGCAGGTCTGGTGCTCACGGTCCTGGGTGGCGCGACCGCCGGGCTCGGCTCGGCGCTGCTCGACGACCACGCCCTCCGCTCGCTGTGGACCGGGCAGGCGATCGCCGGCCTCGGGGCCGGGCTGCTGATCCCGACCACGCTGGCCCTGATCGCCCAGGCGGTCCCGGACTTCCGTGCCCGCGGCAAGTTCATCGGCTTCTGGTCGATGGGCCTGATGGCCGGGCTCGCCCTGGGACCGATCTTCTCCGGGACCGTGCTGAAGCTCGGCGAGTGGCACTGGATCTATGCCCCAACCACCACCCTCGCCGCCATCGCCGCCGTGATCGCGCTGCGTCTGCTCCCCGAGTCGGCACCGGTCGAGGGCCGACGCCTGGACTGGTCGGGTCAGGCCACCGCCACGATCGCGATCGCCTTCTCGATCTTCGGCATCATCGAGGGCGGCGAGCAGGGCTGGACGTCCTGGCAGGCGCTCGGCGGCCTGATCGTCGGCGCCGTCGCGCTCGCTGCATTCCTGGTGATCGAGCACCGCAGCGACGCCCCACTGATGGACCTGACCCTCTTCCGCTCGTCAGCCTTCTCCGCCTCCAGCTTCGCCGGGGTCATCGCGATGTTCTCCATCGTCGGCGGCATGTTCCTGCTCAGCCTCTTCCTCGGCTTCGTGCAGCAGCTCGACGCGCTCGAGATCGCGCTGCGTCTGCTCTTCGCCACCGGCCTCGGCGTCGCGGTCGGACCGGTCGCGGCCAAGCTGATGCAGCGACTCAAGGCGCTGCACGTCCTGGCTCTCGGCCTGGTCATCGGCGCCACCGGCCTCTTCTCGCTGACCTTCATCACCGCCGACACCGGCGTGTGGGACCTCGGCTGGCGCCTGGCGATCTTCGGCCTGGGCAACACCACGATGATGACCGCGGTGACCACGGCCGCCATCAACTCCACTCCGATGCGGATGGCCGGCATGGCGGCCGCGACCAACACCGTGCTGCGTCAGTACGGCGCGGCGCTGGGCCCGGCGATCCTCGGTGTGGTGTTCAGCCACGAGCTCGCCGGGGGCGCCAGCCCCGAGGACGCTTTCGCGGCCGCACTGATCACCAACGTCGCTCTGCTGCTCCTCGCCGCCGTGGTCTGCGGCGTCGCAGCTCGGCGCGAGGTGCGGCCCGCCGGCTAAGGCCCGGCGAGGAAGCCATCGAGAGTCTCGACGACCAGCCGGTGGTCGTCGAGCTCCGGGAGGCCGGAGACCGCGACGGTCCCTACGCAGCCGGTGCCGCGCACCAGGATCGGGAAGGCGCCGCCGTGCGCGGCGTACTCCGTCAGCGGCAGTCGGGCGTCAGCATCGAACGAGCCACCCTCGACGCGGAACTCCTCCCCCACCCGCAGCGAGGATCGCCCATAGCGGTCCACCACGGCGCACTTGCGGGCGAGCCAGCCGTCGTTGTCCGCCGACGCACCGGGGAGCGCAGCGTGGAACAGGCGCTGGCCGTTGCGACGGATCGAGATCGCGACCGGGAGCGCCGCGGCCAGCGCGGCATCTCGCAACGCGACCCCGAGCGCCCAGGCCGTCTCCTCGTCGAACCGATCGAAGACGAGGCGCGACTCCTGCGCCACCAGCTCGTCGAGGAGCTCATTGCCGTTCACTTGTGCCTCCAGATGAGCAGTCGCCGCACCGCCAGTGCCAGGATCTGCCAGCCCAGATAGCAGGGCGCGGCGATCACCAGGCCCTCCACCAGAGCCGACAGCCAACTCGGATCTTCGTCTGCGCCGTCGAGGTTGACGAGGACTCCAGCCCAGAGCACCCCCGCAGCCAGCCACGGAGTGGCCCACACCAGGGCCTCGGCCTTCTTGGGGAGCCGGCCGCCGGCGTACGCCGCCGCCAGGAACATGCTGGTCGGGACGACGTACACCGCCCCGAGCAGGGACAGGGGCCACGACCCGAGGCCGGCCGGGATCGCCAGCCACATTGCGCCGGCGACGAGGTTGCTCACCAGAACGCGGCGGTTGAGCCGGTCCGGCGCGGATCCGACCGCGGCGGGAGAGGTCTCCGGAGCGGCGCGCATACGACTCATTGTGCTGGTACGTCGCGCGCGACGGCACGCCGCCACTCGGCGAGGTGCTCGGTGATGAACGTCGTCGTGTCGCGCCAGAGCCGTCCATGTCCCTGCGCATACAAGGAGGCCCACGGCTCGCGGCCTGTCTCGTGGGATCGCCGCAACAGATCGTGCATGGCTCCGGCCCCCTCCGCCATGCTCTCCGGGAGCGCGCCCCTCAGGTCGGTGTCAGCGCCATAGCCATCCACGAAGGCGGCGAGACGAGCCGCTGACCGGCGGACCTCCGCGGCGGCGAACAGGTGACCGAACGAGACCGCCGCGTAGGCGAGGTCCCACAGCCGCGTGGAGGGCCCTGCGCCGCCCCAGTCGATGAAGACCAGGCGATCCTCCGAGACCGGCAGACCAGCGCTCGCGTCATGGATGGACCGGACCGCGGCCCCTGCGGCGCGGACCACGTCGACGTCCAGCGGGGCGTCGTCCATGGCGAGACTCCGCGGGACGAAGCGGAGGATCTGCCGCCCTTGCTCGTCGCACCGGCAGACGCGTTGCCTCCCGCCGGGGTCTCCTCGTCCCTCCCGCCGTGTCCAGAGAGCAAGGTACGGCCGAACGGGCTCGGGCGTCAGCCTGTCCGGGCAGCGACATACTGTCCGGGTGGAGGGCCTGGACGAGCTGTCATCGGTTGAGTTGGACGACGACGAGCTGACCCTGCTCACCTATGGGCTGCGCGACTGGGGCGGCCCGGCCTATTGCCACGAGGCGCTGGCGATCGCCATGGGCTTCTCGGGGTGCTCGGACCTGGAGCGCCAGGTCGAGCGTCTCATCGCCGCCGTAGAGCTCGGTGGTCCGCTGTCACGTCTGGACTGGACGCGGGTGTTGTTCTCGGCCGAGATCGTCTTCGTGAGCAACATCGTGGGGACGGGGTCGGGTTGGGGCACCATCCACGGAGGTGACGACGCTCGCTGGATCGACGCACTGAGACGAGCACAGGAGAAGGTGCCCCACTCGCACGAGTTGCTGTGCAGCGTCTCCGACGAGGAGCTCGACGCGGGGCTCGACTAGCGGTTCTGTCCACGCAGGTTGGGCACGAGGTCGGCATCCCTATTCGCGGCGCGGCCGGTGTCTGCCCCAGCCGGGCGGTTGGGCTGGTGGGTCGCTGTCACGTCGGGGTCGTCGTCGTGGTGGTGGCTGGAACTCGGGGAGCCCGTCGCGTGGGTTGAGTCTGACTTCCCAGGGGGTGTGGTGGATGGTGCGGTGGTGGTGTCCGCACAGGAGCACCATGTTGTCCAACGATGTGGGGCCGCCGTCGGTCCAGTGGGTGATGTGGTGGGCGTGGCACATCACCGGGGGCCTGGTGCAGGCAGGGAACGCACAGTGCCGGTCGCGGACGACGAGGGCCCGCCACAACGCGGGGGTGACCAGGCGGTAGGCCCGACCGACGTCGAGCTGCTCACTCGGACCCCCGAGTGCGACGGGGATGATGTCGGCGTCACAGGCCAGCCTGCGTGCGGTGGCCGCGGACATGACGAGTCCTTCGTCGGTGACCCCCAAGCCGGCAGCGAGGTCCGCGGCCAAGCCGGTGGTGGTGCCGGTGTGGTCGAGGCCGAGCAGTGGCCAGTCGATCCCACCCTCAAGCGTGGAGAGGGCGGTGCGGTCGAGGTGGCCGACCAGAGCTTGGTAGTCGATGGTGACCGTGACCCGGGGCCTGGCGCCGTGGCCGTCGGGGGCCTGGTCGGTATCCAGGCCGTGCTGCGCGTTCTGGATCAGTGCGTCCCACAGACGGGCACCATGATCGCGGGGGTCGGTGACCTCACCACTGCATCCCTCATCGTTTTCGCCGGTGTCGAGCGCGGGCTGGGGTTTGGTCAACGGCAGCAGTGCTGCTTTGAGGATCGCGGCGTCCTCCACCGAACCCCGGCCTTTCACGCGGACGCCGCCGGCGCCGTCATCGACGATGGACAGGAACCGGTCCAGGTGGGCGGCGCGCTCTTCGCGGTCGAGGGCCTTCTCGAGGTCGCGTTCGGTGCGGTCGGGGTCGATGACGTGGATGAGGTGGCGGGCTGCTTTGGCGAGCTCGGAGGCATCCAGGACCCCGGCCTCGGCCAACAACAGGGCTTCGGCCTCGGCACGGAGCTGGGGGTTGGTGGGGAGCTGCTCGATCGCGTCGACGATCACCGCCGCCTGCTCGGGCGAGACATCCCCACGACGTAGCGCCTCGAGGGTGGCGCGGCGCTCACCGCGCAACAGGCCGGCGTGGTCCACCGCCCGTTTGCCCTGCGCGCGGCGCAGTCCGGCGAGGTGGGTGAACCAGTCCGCGGTCGACGCCCAGGCGAGCTCGGTCTTGGCGGCAGCACGCGCGTGGACCTCGGCCAACAACTCGGCCTCGACCGCGGCGAGGTGAGCGCGCAGCGCCTCGAGGGCGGCCACA
>NZ_BAAHCI010000005.1:944304-1166355 GCF_054775955.1 Nocardioides pacificus | reverse complement strand
CCCACAGCACAGAGTCCAGCCCGGCCAAGGCATGGTCGGCCAGACCGAGCGCGCCCACGGCACCACCGACGGCACCGGGTCCGGTGTCGTCGGGGCCGTTCGGGATCATCGCCATGCAGATCACTCAAACAGGTGGCACCGACATTGACCCCCGGTTTGACCTGGTCTGGTCTCGAATTGTGGACAACATTCGAAAGTTTTTCTGGCGGCCCACCAACTGTCCACAGGGACGGGTTACAGGTGGGGTCTCGACGTCGGTTGCTGCGCAACCTGCTCGACCACCGAGGGGTGCGCAACCTGCTCGACCAGCGAGGGGTGCGCGACCTGCTCGACCACCGAGGGGTGCGCAACCTGCTCGACCAGCGAGGGGTGCGCGACCTGCTCGACCACCGAGGGGTGCGCAACCTGCTCGACCACCGAGGGGTGCGCGACCTGCTCGACCAACGAGGGGCCATGCAACCTGCTCAACCCACGGCTGCGTGTCAACCGCCAGGTGGGCCACCCAGCCCACTGGTGACACGTGAGTCCGGATGACCGCAATCAGGGCGCTGGCACTGACAGCGGGAGCCGACTCCGCGCGTGCCAAGGACCGACTGCAGGTCCCCGCACGGGGCTGGTTCGCAGGCACCACGCTGGTCTCCGCATCCATGCGGCGCTCAGTCCTTGTTCAGCTCCTGGGCGAGCATAACGATGATGCCGCTGGGCCCGCGGACGTAGGTCAGCTTGTAGACGTCCTCGTAGGTCGCAACGCCGCGCAGCGGGTGGCACCCGTGCCGGGCGGCGATGGCGAGGGCCTCGTCGATGTCGTCGACGGAGAAGGCGACGCGGTGCATGCCGATCTCGTGGGGCCGGGTGGGCTCGGTCTCGATCGCCTCGGGGTGGAGGTACTCGAAGAGCTCCAGGCGGCCATTGCCGTCCGGCGTCTGAAGCATGGCGATCTTGGCGTGGTTGCCGTTGAGACCGACGGCGGTGTCGGCCCACTCGCCGCTGACCGTGTCGCGGCCCAGGACGGTGAGCCCCAGGTCGGTGAAGAAGGCGATCGTCGCCTCGAGGTCGCGGACGGCGATCCCGACGTTCTCGAGCTTGATGGGCATGCGTTGCACGCTACCGAGCAGGCGTGGTTCCGTCAGGTCGATTGTCCTCCGACTGCGGCCTTCGGAAATGACTCGAGATCGCATGTCGAAGGACGTGGCCACCGTTCGACGTGTGTGCGAGAGGCAATCCTCAGCTACCGACAGGAGTGATCGACATGCCGCGTTTCATGGGATTCGTGAGGATGGAAGAGGGCATCGGGATGCCGCCGCAGTCGCTGTTCGAGGCGATGGGCGGCTACATCGAAGAGCGGGCCGCCAAGGGTGTGTTCCTCGACGGAGGTGGCCTCTACGGCACCGAGGACGCCGTGAACTTCGTGGTCCGCAAGGGCGAGGTCAGCCGGGTCGACGGGCCGTACGCCGAGGCCAAGGAGATCGTCGGCGGCTGGTCGCTGCTGCAGTACGACACGCTCGAGGAGGCTGTGGCCGACCAGCGGGAGTTCGCCGAGCTGCACGCGAAGCACTGGCCCGAGGTCACCGTGGTCGCCACCCTGCGCCAGATCTCCGAGGACCCGGGGGCTCCGGACGCCTGAGCGGGCGTCGCGTCGACGAGGGGGTCACTACGCTGGCTGCGTGCCTGCCGAGACCCCCGCGGATGATCCACGAGAGGTCATCGTCGCGGCGTGGCGGGCCGAGTCGGCCCGCCTCGTCGGTGCCCTCACGCGCATGACGCGCGACGTCGGGCTCGCCGAGGACCTGGCGCAGGACGCGCTCGTCGCCGCACTCGAGCAGTGGCCCGCGTCCGGCGTACCAGCCAACCCGGGCGCCTGGCTGATGACCACCGCCAAGCGACGCGGCGTCGACCACTTCCGGCGCGCCGACGTGCTGCGGCGCAAGGTCGCGGAGCTCGGGCAGAGCGGCCGGGGAGAGGAGGACGCGATGCCCGACCTCGACGCACAGGTCGACCACATCGAGGACGACGTCCTGCGCCTCGTCTTCCTGACCTGTCACCCCGCGCTGACCAGCGAGTCCCGCGCGGCGCTGACGCTGCGGCTGGTCGGGGGGCTCACCACGGCCGAGATCGCCCGCGGGTTCCTGGTCGCCGAGTCCGCGATGGGGCAGCGGATCTCGCGGGCCAAGAGGACGCTCGCCGAGGCAGACGTCGACTTCGAGCTGCCCACCGGAGCGGAGCGGACCGAGCGCCTCGACGACGTCATGGCCGTGATCTACCTGATCTTCAACGAGGGCTACACCGCCACCTCCGGCAAGGACTGGATGCGCCCCGACCTGTCCCACGAGGCGATCCGACTCGCGCGGATGCTGGCCGCGCTCGCGCCCGACGAGCCCGAGGTGCTCGGACTCCAAGGCCTGCTGGAGCTCCAAGGGTCACGAACGGCCGCCCGGCTGGACGACGACGGCGCGCCGGTGCTGCTCGAGGCGCAGGACCGGACGTCCTGGGACCAGGCGCTGATCCGGCGCGGGCTCGCCGCCCTGCAGGAGGCAGAGCGGCTCGCCGCGCGCGGGACGCCGATCGGGAAGTACTTCCTGCAAGCCTCGGTCGCCGCCCAACACGCCCGCGCGGAGCGCGCCCAGGACACGGACTGGCGCCGGATCGCAGCGTTGTACGACGTGTTGTCCGACGCCGCGCCGGGACCGGTCGTCGAGGTGAACCGGGCGGTGGCGCACGGGCGAGCGTCCGGGCCCGGGGCGGGGCTGGCCGTGCTCGATCGAGTGGACTCCGGGGCGCTGGGCGACTCCCCGCTGATCCCGAGCGTGCGGGGAGATCTGCTGGAGCGGGCGGGGCTGCATGCGGAGGCGAGCGAGGCGTTCGCCGAGGCGGCCGGGCGCAGCAGGAACGAGAGCGAGCGGGGGCTGCTGCTCAGGAGGGCGGAGCAGAACCTCGGACGGACAGCGCTCTGATGACCCCCACTCCACGACGACGGCAGGAACGGGTCGCGACCGCAGCGTACGAGCGCTGGGGGGCGCTCGCCCTGATGCTCCGGCCGGCCTACATCGCAGTCGAGCTCGTCGTCGCTTCGGCAGCCACCGGCGGATACAGCCTGGTCGCTGACTCGGTGAGCCAGCTCGGGGAGATCGGGTGCTCTGCAATCCAGTGCTCACCGCGTCACGAGCTGATGAACAGTGCCTTGATGGCGTTCGGGGCGCTGCTGGTGGTCGGCGCTCTCCTGCTCGCCCGGCCTCTGGGCGCGTGGGTCACCGGACTGCTGGTGGTCTCCGGGCTGAGCTCCATCGCCACCGGTCTCGCGCCGCTCGACCAGGACGCCGCCCTGCATGCGGTCGCCGCGGCGCCGCTGTTCGTCGCTCAGCCGATCGCTCTGGTCGCTGTCGGCACGCGACTCCGAGATGAGCGGCCACGGCTGGCGGGGGCCCTCGTGATCTTGGGAGGCGTCACCGGCCTCGCCGCCGTGGCGTTTGTGCTGGCTGGGGATGGACCGGCGGCTGGCGCCTTCGAGCGCCTTGCCCTCTGGCCTGTGCTTCTAGGGCTCGCTGGGTTCGCATGGACTCGGCTCGCTCAGTCGAGGCACGACGGCGCTGCTGACCTCGGTCAGTAGCGCGACTCGAGTCGTCAGGGGATCATGCACCTGCGGTCGCAGCCTCCCGGGCGGATCGCTCGATCTCCGCGTCGTCACCGGGTCGGGCACCGACCCGGTCCGCGACCCCGCGCTCGAGCACCGCGGTCGCGCCGAACAGCACGCCCGGCCCGCCGTCGCCGTCGCCGTCGCCGTCGCCGTCGCCGTCGCCGTCGCCGGGCAGGTACCACCGAGTGCCGAGCGGCACCGGCGAGCCGGGGCGGAAGACCCACATCGAGGTGACACCGGAGAGCTCGTCGGTGCGGGAGATTCCGAACCCACGACGCCCGACGGCGTCCTCGGCGTGCCCGGTGTGCTCGACGCCGGAGATCTTGGTGAGCGCCTGGAACAACGCGCCGGACAGGTCCGGAGGGACGAGCCCCTCGGAGATGATGTCGCCGATCCGCTCGAAGGTGTACTGGTCCGCGGAGACCGCGGACTCGAGGTGCTGCTGGCTGGCGATCTCCGCGATGAGGGCGTCGGGATCCGCGGGCAGCGACGACAGCCATCGGTACGTCGGGCGATCGGGGCCGGCCGGCGCGACGTACCCGCTGCTGAACGGCCAGTCCTGGCCGTGCTCGCGGATCAGTCCCAAGTCGGCGGTCTCACTGGCCTGCGACAGCCAGATCTCCCGCTCGTGCGGCGCTCCGAGCGTGACGTCGCCGCCGAGGGCACCCTCGTTGGTGACGACGGTGCTGCGGACATAGACGAACTGGTCCTCCGCGACGGTGGGCACCTCGGTGGTCAGGGCCGCGGAGGCGAGGCCGTCCAGGGCGCGGACGGCGGCGGTCTCGGCGAGGACCGGCAGGGCGGTCTGCCCGCCTCCCGGTGCCGACGGCGGCAGCGCCATCACGCCGAGCCCGACGACCGCGGCGAGGCAGGCAGCGACCAGGGCTGCCGGCCCCCAGCTGCCCAGTGCCTCGCGCGTGCTGCGCCGAACGATCGAGGCGTTCTCGATCGCGGCCAGCAACTCGGACTCCAGCCGGTCACGGGATCGCACGTCGAGCGGTGCCGTGGAGGGTGGCGGAGCGAGGTCTCGCAGGTCGCGGAGCAGCTGGTCGTGCGCGGAGTCATCGGTGATGGGCATGGCAAGGCTCCTGGGAGACGGTAGGGACCGCGCCGGCGGCGCGCGGCGGGGCGGTCGAGGAGTCAGTGGTCAAGGTGCGCAGCCTGGCTCGCGCCCGGGAGAGTCGCGAGCGGATCGTGCCCTCGGCCACGCCCAGCGCGAGAGCTGCCTCGCGGGTGCTGACACCGGACCACACGCACAGGGCCAGGACCTCGACCTCCTTGTCGGCCAGCCGATCGAGGGCCAGCTGGGTACGCCGCAGCTGGGCGGCGTCGTCGAGTCGTGACGAGACGCCCTCGGCGATGTCGGGGGTGGAGACCTCGAGGCGATGCCCCTGGCGAGCGACCAACCGCACCTGGCGCCAACGGCTGCGCGTCGCGTTCAGCGACTGGCGTGTTGCGATGGCCAGCAGCCAGGGGCCCAGCGGGTCGTCGGAGTCGCCGATGGCGGTCCGGTTCCGCCACGCCGCGAGGAACGTCTCGCCCACCACGTCCTCGGCGAGCGACCCGTCACCGCACAGCCTCGCCGCCACCCGGTGGACCAGGCTGGCATGGTCACGGAAGAGCGAGGCGAAGGCGTCCGGGTCGCCGTCGCGCAGCTCTTGCCGCAGCTGCCGCACGGAGGCGGCGTCGTCGAGGTTCACACCCTCAACTGTCCGGCACGCGGCCGGCGTTGCGGTGACCTGGGTCACCACGCCTCGGGACCGGTTCCCGGCTAGCGGCCGGGCAGGTCGGTGACCTCCAGTCCGTGCCCGGATGCCTTGATCAGGTCGGGCATCGAGAAGCTGTCGGTCGCCGACTCCACGAACGGCGTCCAGGTCGGGTCATTTCGCAGGTAGGACGAGGGATCCTTCGCGAGGAGACCGAGGAAGACCTCAGCCACAATGCGCCCGCCCACCGGCCCGAGATGGTGGCCCCCGGCGCGCACCCGCGCCTCGCGCAAGATGTAGTACCACAGCGGCGCCGGTCCGCCGTCGGGGAGTTCGAGCTCCGCATCGGTGAGCGGGGGGATGCCCATCACGGCCGCGACGTCCTGTCCGGACGGCAGGGCCAGTCGCGCGCCGCGGGTCAGGTTGCGGTCGATCAGCGAGGGCCGGTTGCCTCCGATCTCGGCCGGTAGGTCGGCCAGCGGGTTGGCCAGTTTGGTGTCGATGAGCCGAGTGAGCTGAAGCTCCCCGTCGCCGGCTCCGTCGACCTCGAAGAACCGTCGCCACTCGATCGTCCAGAAGGGGGGCAGGATGCGGAACCCCCCGAACTGCTGCAGCGCGAGCGCCGGGTCGGTGGTGGCTCCGGGAAGGAACGTCGGAAGGTTCTGGACCAGGGTGTTCAGCGAGTACCGGCCGCGGACCTGGGAGTGGCCGAAGCGATAGGCAGCGACAGCGAACTCGACCGGCATGTACGGAGCAGCGGATCTCGGTCGGTAGTACTCCAGCCTCACCGTCGGAACGACGGCTGTCTCGTCGAAGACCTCGTCGAGCATCTCCTGGCCGACCGTGCGCCGCAGGAAGTCGTGGATGACGATCCACTGGTAGTGCCAACGGACCACTCGCTGGGCGGTCTCGAAGACGCTTTCGCTGCCTCGGCGGAGACCGGGCTCGTCGCGGACACGCTCGACCATCTTGTTGTGGAACTTCAGCATCGTCAGCTGCAGCTGGCTGACGAACGTGTTCTCGTCATTGCGCGGGTCGCCGATCAGGGCGGTGCCTTGAGAGTTGCGGGGCAGATCGTCCTCGTTGTCATGCTGGTCGACGAGCAACATGTCCTCGAAGCCGGGGCGCTTGTCGTACATGTAGGCGTCATCGTTCGGTCCCCGGCCATAGACGGAGTCGAGGTCGAAGCATGGGGACCTGAAGTTGGTCAGAGCATCCGGGTCGTTCTGGCGTGTCAGGCTGGAGACGGGATCGAAGGTCAGGTCGTGATCGATGAACTGGCCGAGGTAGGTGTAGCCCGCGGGGATGGTGGGGTTGTTCTGCGTTGCATCGCCACCGGTGCTGCCCTCCGTCATGGCAGCGGCGATTGCATCGATGCGCTGCTTGGGCGGGACGAAGGGTGGGAGCCGGAACATCCGTCCGAACCGGCCCTCGAACAGCTGCGAGACCGGCAGGTAGGCGAGACCCCGCTGCTCGTAGCCGTGCCCGCGCGCCGGTCGGTGTGGTGATCCGAAACCGCGCGCAGACGCGGCCTGGTTGACCAGCTCCTCGGAGGGGCGGCCGTTGCTGTCCTGAAGCAGGCTTGCGGACGTGCTCGTCGTGCTCGGGGATTCGATAGGGCACATGCTTGCGCTCCCAGAAGTGGGATGGAGTTGCGAGTGCGACTCACCTGGACCGACGGCCCGGGGGACGTGGGCGCCCGCGCGGGCGCGTTATGAAAGTCGGGCTCTCTGACACCGCGATCGTCACTGAGGCAGGGCGCCAAGGCGCCGACAATGCTTCCACCGGGACCTGGGGCGAGCAATACCCCAAACGGGTGTTGACGTGGGGTACTGCGGTGTCTGTGGGGCGTGGGTGGTCACGTCGAATCGCGTGGTCGACCTCCGGTCGAAGGGAGGGCACTCACGAGTGCCACCACGGGTCGGTGATCCCGCGCAGGTCGCCCAGGATCTCGTGCAGCTGATGAAGCCGGTCCTCCCCGACGTGGTCCGCCCACTCGGCGAGCACTCGTGCGACCTCCGCGTCCGCCACCTCGGCAACCCGCTGCAGTCGGGGAGTCAGGCGGACCAGGCGGGCGCGACCGTCGGTGGGATCGGGCACCCGCTCGACGTACTCGGCCTTCTCCAACTGCTCGACCAGCGACGCTGCGCTCTGCTTGGTGACCCGGGCCTGCTCGGCGAGGTCGGAGACCCGCGAACCGTCTGGAGCAATGCGCGCCGCGATGCGGGCCTGCGCCAGCGTGATGTCGGTGATGCCAGCGGCCACGACAGCGTCGAACGCCCGCTGCTCCAGCGCGCGGTTGGCGACGAAGAGGAGGATCCCCAGCTCTTGGCGTTGACGAGGATTGGTCACCGTGCCATTTTAGACAGAAAACCTGTCTAGTTGTGGAGAGGTGACCCACCGTGGACAGCGACACCGTGTGGTGGCACATCGACTCAGAACGGGCCTGGATGGCCGACTTCTTGGAGTCGCTCCCCGCCGCGGACTGGCAGCAGCCGAGCCTCTGCGCGGGATGGACCGTGCGCGACGTCGGCGCGCACCTCACGTTCGCCCAGACACCGGTGCGCAACCTGCTGTGGCCGATGCTTCGCGCGGGTTTCCGGTACGACGTACTGGTCCGGGACACGGCGATTCGCAGCCCGCTGACCCCCGAGGAGATCGTGGCCAGGCTGCGCAGCTTCCTTGGCTCGCGTCGACGCGTCGCGTTCATCACCGACCTCGAGCCGCTGATCGACATCCTGGTGCACAACCAGGACATCGCCCGCCCGCTTGGCGTCGACCACCCGATCCCGCCGGACGCGGCCGCCGCGGCCGCCGACCGCGTGCTGGGCACCCCCGCTCCGATCCGGCGCTGGAAGCCCCCGCGCGGCATCCGCTTCGTGGCCACCGATACCGACTGGGCGTTTGGCAGCGGCGGCGAGGTGCACGCAACCATGGGCACCCATCTGCTGACGTTGACCGGACGCCTGCCCATCCCCCGAGGGGCGTCAGCTCCGCCCTGACGCAAACCCAAGAGGTCGAGGCAGCGAGAACCGGTCGGCGCGGCCCGTTGGAAACTGGGCGGGATACCGATTCCCGGAGCGAGTGCCCTCGCCTAGGAGACGGCGTGGCAGTGGATCTGCCACTCTCCTGCGACGCACTGAAGCTCTAGTCAACGGCGTCACGATTCAGGAGGCTTCGAGCTCATGACACGACGGATAACCGGTCCGGCAATGCGTCTGATGTCGCTGCTCCTCGCCTTCCTTATGGAGTCGGTGCGCTGAGGAGCTCCACGATCTGGGCTGGCGACTTCCCTTCGGGGTCGGCTTCGAGCGCAACGACTCGCACGTGATCAGCGCAGTCGAGCGCAGCCAGGAGGTCGCACTGCTCCGGTCGAGCGTCCAAGGCCTCTCAGATGAGGACAAGTGCGCGAAAGCCTCCGGAAAGTGCCCACCTGGAAGCACCGAGACGGTGTGCGGAGTTCACCTTCATCGGATACGACGAGCCCACTTTCAAGGTCGCTACCGAGGACGGGGGCCGCTTGAATTGGATCAGTCCCGACATCACACAGGTCGACATGATCAACGAGACCCTGGACGCGGGAGCACAAGCCGAGCACCTCGCCTCCCACGAGGACCTTCCTCGAGGACCAGACCAGAGTCTTCAACGACAGCCTGATCACCAGCATTGACCCCGACGCCGTCAGCGCTTTTGAGGTCAGCTCCTAAGAGCTCTCAGGTCACGCGCAGCGACACCTTGTCGGGGAAGACCGACGTCCGCCACGTCGACGTACCCATCGTCACCTCGACCCGCACCGACCCGAAGCCGGTCGGCGGGCCGGACTCCATCCGGATCTCCTCGCCGATCTCCTCGGGCACGGTCACGAACGCCCAGGCGTCGACCGAGTCCGACAGCCAGATCTCGGCCTCGAACTCATGGACCGCGTTCGACGACTCAACCGTCATCACGAAGGTCCTGGGTCAGCCGCCCACGTCCACGCATACGCCGGATCCTCGCAGGCCAGCCCACCCTCGCCCAGCTCCAGCGGGGCGAACGTGTCGACCATGACCGCGAGCTCGTCGAACGCCTCCGCACCGAGCGATCCCTCGATCGCCGAGGGCTGCGGGCCGTGGGCGTGACCGCCGGGGTGCAGCGAGATCGAACCGCGGGCGATGCCGGAGCCCTTGCGCGCCTCGTAGTCGCCGGCGACGTAGAACATCACCTCGTCGGAGTCGACGTTGGAGTGGTAGTAGGGCACCGGGATCGCGAGCGGGTGATAGTCGACCTTGCGCGGCACGAAGTTGCAGATCACGAAGTTGTGCCCCTCGAGCACCTGGTGCACCGGCGGCGGCTGGTGGATCCGCCCGGTGATCGGCTCGAAGTCCTCGACGTTGAGCGTCCACGGATAGAGGCAGCCGTCCCAGCCGACGACGTCGAAGGGGTGCGTCGCATACGTCATCCGGGTCCCGAGGATGCGACCGGCGACGCGGTGCTTGACCAGCACCTCGACGTCCTCGCCGTCGGTCAGCAGCGGCTCGGTGGGGCCGCTCAGGTCGCGCTCGCAGTACGGCGCGTGCTCGAGCAGCTGCCCATAGCGCGACAGGTAGCGCTTCGGCGGCGCGATGTGGGAGTTGGCCTCCACGACGTAGAGCGCGGACTCCTCGGCCGGCACCCACCGGTGCGTCGTCGCCCGCGGGATCACCACGTAGTCCCCCGCCCGATAGGGCAGCACCCCGAAGACCGTCTCCACGACTCCCGAGCCGCGCTCCACGAACGCGCACTCGTCACCGATCGCGTTGCGATAGAGCGCCGACGGCTTCAGCCCCGTCACGACGTAGGCGATCCGCACGTCCGCGTTGCCCAGGATCTGGCGCCGGCCGGTGACCGCGTCGGTGCCGGTCTCCAGGTCGTGCAGGCGCAGATGGCGCGGCTTGAGCGGGTGGTTGGGCTCGCGGTCCTGGCTGGGCAGCTCCCAGACCTCCGACGCGGTGAGCGCCGACGGCACGCCACGGTGGTAGAGCAGCGAGGAGTCCGAGGAGAAGCCCTCCTCCCCCATCAGCTCCTCGCGATAGAGCCGCCCCTCGGCGTCGCGGTGCTGGGTGTGGCGCTTCGGCGGGATGGCACCGACGCTGCGGTAGTGGGCCATGGCGCTCCCCAAACTGGATCGAATGACCGATTAACGAACACTCTCGTTCGGTATGTGCTTCGTGGTTAGAGTAGCTCTCGTGTCAACGCCACCCGACTCCACCACTGCCCATTCCGCCGAGTGGCCCGCCGCGTGGCCTCCGTCACTGCAGGCCCTCGTGGACGACGCCGCGGTCTTCCCACCCGGTGACGCGCCCCTGTCCGATGCCCTCGCGGCGTACGTCGCGCGCGAGGGCCGGCCGGAGTCCCGACTGGTGCGGTCGTTCGTCGCCCGCGACGTGCAGCTGAGCGACGTGATCGTCCCCGTGCCCGTCTCGGTCGTGGTCACCGGCGGCGCCGGCGCCATCCCCGGCGCGCTGCGCCAGCTCCAGCGCAGCCCCGCCACTGCCGCTGGACTGGAGATCGCGCTGCGCGACCTCGACGACCTCGCCGGCAACGCCCGTCGGGTGCTCGCCGCGGTCGACGCCGCCCGCGACGAAGGTCTGCTCCAGGAGGACACCCCTGTCTACGTCGAGCTGCCCGCCGAGGACCCGCGCCCCTCCTGGCTGGCCGCCGCCGACGAGGTCGCCGGCGCCGAGCTGGCCCTCAAGCTGCGCACCGGCGGCACCGAGGCCGACCAGATCCCCTCCAGCGCGACACTCGCCGCCTGGGTCGACGCCGCCCTCGACCGCGAGGTCACCTTCAAGTGCACCGCCGGCCTGCACCGCGCCGTACGCCACACCGACGAGCACGACGGCCTCACCCGCCACGGCTTCCTCAACCTGCTGCTCGCCACCCGCAGCACCTTCGACGGCGACTCCCGCGACGAGGTCGTGGCACTGCTCGACGAGCGCGACCCCGCCGCGCTCCTCGAGCGCTGGCACGGCCACGGCGACGACGCGATGCTGCGGACCCGCCGCTGGTTCACCTCCTTCGGCTCGTGCAGCGTCGACGAGCCGCTCGCCGACCTGCGCACGCTGGGTCTTCTTGCACCGGGCCTGCTCACCGAGGAGGACGCATGAGCAGCTGGGTCCCCGGCGCGGCCGGGTCGCTGTGGGACGTCGACAACCTGCCGTACGGCGTGTTCGCGCGGTCCGGCGAGATGGCGCGGGTCGGCGTCCGGATCGGCGACCACGTGCTAGACCTAGCACCGGCCGCCGCGACCGACCTGCCGGAGGCGACGCACCTCTTCGAGGCGGACACGCTCAATCCGTTCCTCGCCGCCGGGCGGCCCACCTGGAGCGCCGTACGCCGCTGGCTGGCCACGCTGCTCGGCGAGGAGGCCGGGCGCGACGCCGCCGAGCCGCACCTGGTGCCGCTCGGCGAGGTGGGCCTGCGGATGCCGTTCGCGGTCGGCGACTACGTCGACTTCTACGCCTCCGAGCAGCACGCCTCCAACGTCGGCCGAATCTTCCGCCCCGACCAGGAGCCGCTGCTGCCCAACTGGAAGCACCTGCCCGTCGGCTATCACGGCCGCGCCGGCACCGTCGTGCCGTCCGGCACCGACATCGTCCGCCCGCACGGCCAGTGCAAGGGGCCCAACGACCCCACGCCGGTCTTCGGACCCACCGGCCGCCTCGACATCGAGGCCGAGCTCGGCTTCGTCCTCGGGAGCGGTACGGCGCTGGGCGAGTCGATCCCCACCGGCGCCTTCGCCGACCACGTCTTCGGCGTCGTCGGGCTCAACGACTGGTCCGCGCGCGACATCCAGGCGTGGGAGTACGTCCCCCTCGGCCCGTTCCTCGGGAAGTCCTTCGCCACCAGCATCTCGGCCTGGGTCACCCCGCTCGAGGCGCTCGACGCCGCGTGGACCGACCTCCCCGGTCAGGACCCCGAGCCGCTCGACTACCTGCGTGTGGCCGGGCCGGCCGGGCTGGACATCGCGATCGAGGTGGAGATCAACGGCCACGTCGTCTCGCGTCCGCCGTACCGCTCGATGTACTGGTCGCCCGCCCAGATGCTCGCCCACCTCAGCGTCAACGGCGCCTCCACCCGGCCCGGCGACCTCTTCGGCTCCGGCACCGTGTCCGGACCCGACGCCGGCCAGCAGGGCTCGCTGCTCGAGCTGAGCTGGGGCTGGCGCGAGCCGTTCGCCGTCGGTGATGAGGAGCGGACCGCACTGGAGGACGGCGACGAGGTCGTGCTGCGCTACACCGCTCCCGGAGCCTCAGGTGGGCGGATCGCGTTGGGCGAGGTGCGGGGGACGGTGCTGCCGGCGCGCTGACCGGCGGCTCGCGTTCGCCGTACTCGCGCCGCCGCGACGGTCAGGAACGCGAGCGCGAACACGACGTACCACCCGGACATCGCGATCTCCCACGGCGACAGGTCGAGCTCGACCATGTCGCCGTGCGGCACCCACCAGACGGTGAACGACCAGAACACCGCGACCCCGAGCACCGCCAGCCAGCGGCACTCGCGCCAGCACAGCGCGAGCGCCGGGATGCACCAGACCCAGTGGTGGCTCCAGGAGATCGGGGAGACGACCAGCCCGGTGAGGGCCGCCGCCAGCAGTCCCCACGCCGTCCCGAGCTCGCGGTGGGCGAGCGCCGCGACCGCGAGGCCGGCGACGAGCACGAGCGCGATCACGAGCAGCTCGACCACGCCGGTGTCGCGGGTGTGGGTCGCGCGGACCAGCCAGCCGCGCAGCGTCTGGTTGACGGAGTTCTCGGGGCGCCCGACCCGGCCGGCATCGAAGACGTGTGCGGTCCAGTAGTCCCACGTCGCCTGCCGCGCCACCGCGAGCGAGACCAGCACGGTCGCGGCACCGGTGGCGCACGCCGTGACCGCGGCCCGGATCCGGCCGATGAGCAGGAGGTGGAGCACGAAGATCGCCGGCGTCACCTTGATCGCCGTCGCCAGGCCGATCCCCACCCCCTGCAGGCGTGAGCCGGCCGGCAGGCAGAGGTCGGCCAGCACCAGGCACAGCAGGAGCAGGTTGACCTGGCCGAAGGTGCTGGTCTGCAGGACCGGCTCGGCCCACAGCGCCGCGGCGGCCAACAGCGCGACCGGCCCCGCGAACGCCCGGGCGGGGCCGCCGGTCACCAGCCGCACCGACAGCCACGCGGCCAGCACCACGAGTGCTGCGTTGAGGACGACCGAGGCCGACTCGACCAGCGCGACCGGCGGATAGGTGCCCGGGACGAAGAGGATCGCCGCGAACGGCGGGTAGGTCGCCAGCCCGTGCACCCCGGGCAGCGGGCCGTAGAGGTCGATGCCGTCGCGCACGGCCTGCCCCTCGGCGAGGTAGACGTGCAGGTCCACGAAGGCCGGACGGTCGACGAGCGTCACCCACACCACCTGGGCGATCAGCGAGCAGAGCAGCACGACCCCGGCCACGCGGGGGCTCGCGAGCACCGCCACCAGGCCGGCCGCGACCGGGCGGGACGGCGCCCGCCGCACGTCGTACGTCGTGTCTTCGCTCATCAGCTCCCCCGAGCCGATCGCGTGGCCGCCGTGGAAGCGGTGAACGCGACCCTCGTTGACTATCATGGTCCTCGCAGAGGGTTTGTGCGCGTCTCGGAGGTGGGTTCGACGCGCTTGTCCGTCGTACCCGAAAGAACACGCGTGTCCCCTCTTGCCTCCTACCGGCGCCTCTACCAGCTCGCCGGTCCCCTCTATGTCTTCGTCGCCTTCGTCGGCCGCCTCCCGCTCGCGATGGCGCAGCTGGGCGCCCTGCTGCTGGTCTCCACCGAGACCGGCTCCTACGGCACCGGCGGGCTCGCGGCCGGTGCGCTCGCCGTGGCCAACGCCCTCGGCTCGCCGTTCGCCGGCGTGCTCGCCGACCGGATCGGCCAGCGTCCGGTCGTGCTCGTCCAGTCCCTGGTCGGCGCCACCGCCGTCACCGCGCTCGTCTGGCTGACCTCGACGGGCGCGGACGGGCCCTACCTCGTCGCGGCCGCGGCCCTCGCCGGGCTCGTGATGCCGCAGGTCGGGCCGCTCGCCCGGGTCCGCTGGCGCCCCATCACCAAGGGCTCGGGCCACCACCAGCGCAAGCTCATCGACGCGGCGTTCTCCTATGAGGGCGCGGCCGACGAGGCGTCGTTCGTGCTCGGCCCGGCCCTCGTCGGCGTCGCGGCCGTCGCGGTCTCCCCCGGTGGCGCGATGCTCACCGCCGCGGCGCTGCTCGCGGTCTTCGGCTGCGCCTTCGCGCTGCACCCGACCTCGCGGCTCACCGGCGGCGTCGTCCATCACGCCGCCTCCGGTCGCCTGCTGACCGGCGTCTTCGTGGCGCTGCTCTGCTCGCAGGCCTGCATCGGCATGCTCTTCGGCGCCACCCAGACGGGTACGACGGCGCTCGCGTCCGAGGCCGGCCAGGCCGGCGTGGCCGGGCTGATCCACGCGCTGCTCGGCGTCGGCAGCGTGATCGCCGGGCTCGCCACCGTGTGGGTCCCCGAGCGGATCGGTCAGGAGCGACGGATCCTGATCGCCTCCAGCGCGCTGCTCGTGCTGTCCCTGCCGCTGCTGCTCGTCGACTCCATCGCCAGCCTGATCGTCGTGGTCATGCTGCTCGGCTTCGGCGTCGCGCCCTACATGATCGGCGTCTTCACGCTCGGCGAGCGGACCGTGCCGCCGAGCCGCGTCGGACTCGCGATGACGCTGCTCGCCGGCGCCACCGGCATCGGCTATGCCCTCGGCTCGAGCAGCGCCGGGCGGCTCGCGGACCTGCACGGCTACACCGCGGCGTTCGGGGTGACGATCGCGGCGATGGCCGTCGGCACCGTGCTCGCGGCGTTCACCAGTCGCAAGGCCGGGCGCGTCCAGCTCGCCGTCGACGCCGCGGCGGCACACGCCGTACCGGTGGAGGAGAACGCCTGAGGCGTGGGTTCGGGAGTGCGCTGGATGGGCAATCGCTGATGTTGTCGGGCGAAATTTCGGCCGCCCACATCAGCGTTCCCCGGTCGACCGGGGAAACCGACAGCGGCCGGCCCGACGCGCCGTACACCCCTGGCACCAACGGGGTCTGTGTGACGCAGGCGTCTGCTGAGCCCCCAGAGGTAGTTCACGCTGTCAATCACTGATGTTGTCGGGCGAAGTTACGGCCGCCCACATCAGCGTTCCCCGGTCGACCGGGGAAACCGACGCCCCTCCCACCCCTCACCCCCGCACCGCCAGCCAGTCGGCGTCGGCAATCCGGCGCAGCCGGGCGCGGGCGGGGTGGGTGAGCAGGAGCGCGGCGAAGAGCGCGCCGACGGTCATCGCGCCGAAGACGATGGCCACGTAGGCGCCGTGCAGCGACGAGTCCAGCGGGGCGGCGAGGCCGGTGAGCAGGGCGACCGCGACGACGGCGGTCGTGCCGGCCCGCGACAGGCGCAGGGTGGGGACGAAGGGCACCAGCCACAGGAAGTACCACAGGTGCACGACCGGGCACAGCAGCAGCGCGGCGCCGAGCACGACCGCCATCGCGGCCACGCCCTGGGCCGGGGAGCCGGTGCGCCAGCGCAGCGCCACCCAGCCGGCCACCAGCAGCGAGGCCACGCTGGCCAGGGTCCGCGTCACCTCGAGGAACGTCGCCGGCGCGAGCCCGGCACCCACGGCCTCGGCGAACAGGTCGATGAGCCCGCCCAGCACCGTCGGCACCGACAGCGGCGTGTTGACCGTGCCCGGCACACCGAGCGCGTTGACCCAGCCGATCCCCAGCTGCCAGGGCAGCCCGGCGGCGACCAGGGTGCCCACCGAGACCGCGCCGACGGACACCAGGCGACGCAGGCGGTCGACGAGCCCCGCCCCCACCGGCAGCGACACCAGCGCGACCGCGATGCACACCAGGCCACCCGGCAGCTTGACCGCCGCCGCGACACCGCCGAGCACGGCGCCCCAGGCCCAGCCGTTCTCGACGCCGACGACCAGCGCCGCGGCCATCACGCCCACCATCAGCAGGTCGTTGTGCAGCCCGGCGACCCCGTTGGCCATCATCAGCGGCGACGTCACCGCGATCGCCGTGGCGAGCGCGGGATTGGCGCCGGTCCACCGGGCCAGTCGCGGCACCGCCCACGCGAGCAGGACCAGCCCGAGCAGCGCCACCCCGCGGTGGGCGACGACCAGCAGCCAGGGGTCCTGGATGACATGGGCTGCGGCGGCGCCGAGCCCGAGCGGGACCGGCCCGTAGGGCACCGGTGTCTCCATCCAGCGCGGGTCCACCGCCTCGACGATCGGGCCGTCCATCACCCCCGGACCGTGCTCGTACGGCGAGATGCCCAGCGCCGTCATCGTCCCCTGCGCGGCGTAGGACCAGCCGTCGCGGGAGAACAGCGGCGGCGCGACGAGCAGCGGGAGCGACCAGACCGTCGCCGCCAGCCGGACCACGCCCAGCGCCTCCTCGCGCGCGGCTCCGCCCGCGTGCGCGGCATACCGACACAGCGAGAGCCACGCCGACCCGAGCATCCCGAGGCCGACCAGCACCACCGCGAGCCCCGCCATCCGGCCGGCCATCGCACCGCGGGTGGCCACCAGCGCGTCGAGCTCGAGCAGCGGCGTGGACTCCGGCAGCGTGGACACCACGAGCCCGCCGAGCAGGACCAGGACCGAGCCGATCACACCACGAGTGAGCACGCAGGCACGCTAGGGACGGTCGGCGACCAGCCGGGGACCCGCGCGTGAACTACTCGGGAACGCGTCTCAGACCGGTCCCGTTGAGCCAGATCCGGTCGACCGTGGCCAGCAGCGTCTCCTCGTCGTACTCCACCGGCCCGGTCGCCCACGCCAGCACCAGCCGCTCGACCATGAACGTCAGCGCGTGCGCGGTGTGGCGCGGATCGAGGTCCTGGTCGCACAGCCCGGCGCGCTGCCAGCTCTCGATCGCGGCGGTCGCCCGGTCCTGGAAGAAGGCGATCAGCTCCTCGGACTGCTCGCGGATGTGCTCGTCGCCGTCGCCGGCCTGATACATCAGCGACATCATCCGGGCGTTGCGCCGGTGGGCCCGGACGTAGACCTTGTTGACCTCCTGCAGCCGCGCCACCGGGTCCTGCTGGCTGCTCACGTGGTCGGGCGGGATCGCGGTCATCTCCGCCACGACCTCGGCCATCACGTCGCGGAAGATCTCGTGCTTGGAGCGGTAGTAGTTGTAGAGGGTCCCCGAGGCGACCTTGGCCTCCGCGGTGATGTCGGAGAGCCGGGCGTTGTAGAACCCGTCGCGCTCGAACACCACGCGCGCCGCAGCGACCAGCGCCTTCTGGGTGCGGTCGCGCCGCGCGTCCTGGCGGGTACGTCGCGGCTTGGGGCGCGCCTGGCTCGCGTCGGTCGGTTGATGCGACTCCGTCTCGGCTGACTCCACCTCCCCATCCTGCACGGACATCCAATCCGGGCCGGCGCTGGACCAGTCGACCCTAAAACTGATCTTGACCTCAGTTTCAGCAATCGCTACTTTCCAAGGAGCGATGTGGCTCGGGTCACACCTCGCGGTCCGTGCCAGACCCCCAGGGAGAGGGAGCCATGCGCCCCACACGACTCATCCGCGCCGCCGCCGTCACGTCCGCCTGTCTGCTGGCGATCACCGCCTGCGCCGAGGACAGCACCGACACCGGAGCCGGCGACTCGACCACGCCGGCCGCCGAGTTCAGCGAGGCCCCGGCCGTCGAGGCGACCGGCGAGCCCATCCGGGTGGGCTGGCTGAACCCGTCCGAGGGCGCCTACAGCCAGCCCGGCGTGCAGACCGGCGGCGAGGCCGCGCTGGACTACGTCAACACCAAGATGGGCGGCGCCGGCGGCCGCCCGATCGAGGTCGTCGAGTGCGACACCGACGCCACCCCCGAGGCCGCACAGGCGTGCGCCAACACGTTCGTCGAGGAGGGCGTGGTCGCCGTCCTCGACGGCTACAACACCTCCTCGAGCGCCGCACTGCCCGCCCTCACCTCGGCCAAGATCCCGCTCGTCGGCATGATCCCCTTCGACTCCGTCACCGGCTCCGCCGCCGAGAACAGGGTGTTCTTCGCCGCCCCGCAGGCGTCGTTCCTGGTCGGCGCGCTGCAGGCCTTCCAGGCCGAGGGCAAGGAGTCCGCGACGCTGGTGCTGGTCGACCTGCCCAGCTCGCACCAGACCATCGACAAGGTGCTCAAGCCCGTCGGCGAGGCGCTCGGCATCGAGGTCAAGGGGCTCTACTACTCCCCCACCAACCCCAACTTCTCCGCGATCGCCTCGACGATCGTGTCGACCAACCCCGACGTCGGCGGGCTGATCGCCTCGCCCAACGAGGCCACCTGCACCCAGCTCGTCCAGAGCCTGCGCCAGCTCGGCTACCAGGGCACGATCTTCACGGCCGCCTGCACCGACCACATCGAGACCGCGCCCGACGACGCGGCCGGCGGGGCGGCGTACTCGTCCAACTGGCTGCCCGACGCCGCGTCGTACGCACCCGAGGAGGTCCAGGCGGAGCTCGCCATCGCGAGCAACGCGATCGAGGAGCACGGCGGCCAGGCGGGCTACTACGCCTTCGGCGAGTTCGCGCTGTTCGTGAACTTCGCGAAGGCGCTCGCCGAGGTGGGCGAGTCGGAGAAGGAGCTGACCGGCACCGTCGTGCTCGACACCCTCAAGGGGCTCACGGACTTCCCGACGTTCCTCGGGCCCGAGGTCACCTGCGGCTCGAAGACCTCGCCCAACTGCACCACCGAGATGCTGCTCTTCTCGGTGCAGGACGACGGCACGATCGAACCGGCCACGGGTGACTTCATCACGCCGCTGCCCGAGGTCATGGCCAACATCCCCGGCGCCAGCTGACCATGGACCAGTTCCTGCTGTTCGCCTCGCTGGGGCTGTCGACCGGGGCGGTGTACGCCGTGCTGGCGTCGTCCCTGGTCGCGGTCTACGCCGCCACCGGCATCATCAACTTCGCCCAGGGCGCCGTCGCCCTCTGGTCGGTCTGGGTCGTCGCGGCCCTGCGCACCGACGGCGTGCTGGTGCTGCCGGTGGGCTCGATCGCGCTGACCCCGGGAGGGCCGCTGCAGATGTGGCCCGCCATCCTGATCGGGGTGGGGTACGCCGTGGTGTGGTGCCTGCTGGCCCACCTGCTGGTGTTCCGGCCGCTGCGCCGGGCGCCGATCCTGTCCCAGGTGGTGGCCTCGGTGGGGCTGATGGTCTTCCTGCAGGCGCTGGTCACCCTCCGCTTCGACACCGTCAACACCTTCGTCCGCCCGGTCCTGAGCGACGCGACCGTGGACGTCGGGGGCGCGCTCATCAGCGTCAGCAACCTGGTCCTCGCCGCCGTCGCGGGCGGCGTGGCCCTGGCGATGTGGGCGTGGTTCCGCTTCACCCGTGCGGGGGTCGCCACCCGGGCGGGCGCCGAGGACGAGCGGGCCGCGCGACTCACCGGCTTCGCGCCCGACCGGCTCGCGGCGGCCGTGTGGGCGATGACCGGGGCCGCCACGGCCCTGGTCACCGTCCTCGCGGCGCCCACGATCGGGCTCGACCCGGTCAGCTACACCTTCTATGTCATCCCCGCGCTGGCGGCCGCACTGCTCGGGCGGCTCACCTCGATCGGCGTCGCCTGCGTCGCCGGCCTGGGGCTGGGCTCGTTCCAGACCGTGCTGCTGTGGCTGACCTCGAAGTCGTGGTGGCCCGACTGGGCCCAGGCCGGCTTCGGTGACGCCGTGCCCTTCGTGGTGGTGATCGTGGCCCTCTTCGTGCTCGGCGGGAAGATCCCCTCGCGCGGCTCCCTCGGCGAGGTCCGGATGCCCGCGGTGACCGCGCCCCGGCTGCGGCCGGTCCCGGTGGCGGTCACGATCGCGGCGGCCGTCGCGGCGGTGCTGCTCACCTCGGGCACCTGGCGCTTCGGCGTGGTCACCTCGGCGATCATGGCGCTGATCGCGCTCTCGCTGGTGCTGCTCACCGGCTACCTCGGCCAGATCTCGCTGGCGTCGATGGCGTTCGCCGGCGCGGCCGGGTTCGCGCTCTCCAAGGTCACCACCGACCTGGGCGTGCCGTTCCCGTTCTCGATCCTGATCTCCGCGCTCGCCGCGACCTTCCTCGGCGTGCTCGTCGGGATCCCGGCGCTGCGCATCCGCGGGGCCCAGCTCGCGGTGGTCACGCTGGCCGCGGCGATCGCGATCCAGAGCTTCGTCTTCAGCAACCCCGCCTTCACGCCGTTCGAGGGCAACCTGATCGAGGACCCCAGCCTGTTCGGCATCGACCTGTCCGTGCGCAGCGGCACCACGCTGACCACCGTGCCGTTCTCGCTGATGGTGATCGCCGTCGTCGCGACGTCGATGATCGTGGTCGCGCGGCTGATGGCCGGCGCCTCGGGCCGCGCCTTCCTCGCCGTACGCTCCAACGAGCGGGCCGCCGCCTCGGCCGGCATCGACGTCGCCGCCACCAAGCTGCTCGGCTTCGCGCTCTCGGCCTTCCTCGCCGGGGTCGGCGGCTGCCTGATCGGCTACAGCCGCAGCCAGCTCTCGGTCGCGTCGTTCAGCGTGCTGATCGGGCTCTCGCTGCTCGCGATGACCTACGTCGGCGGCATCACCCACATCAGCGGCGCGATCATCGCCGGGCTGATCGCCCCGCTCGGGGTGCTCTACACGTTCCTCAACCAGACCGTCGACCTCGGCCACTACTACCACCTGATCGCAGCGCTCGGGCTGCTCGTCACCGCCGTGCTCAACCCGGCGGGGATCGCCGGCACCGTCCATCACGCGTACGCCGCGGCGCGGGGCCGGCACGGACCGCCCGGCCACGAACCGCCGACGCCGGCCGCGCCGGTCGCCGAGCCGCGCGTGACGACCCCGGACGCCGCCCCCGCCCTGAGAGGGACCCGATGACCGAGCCGCTGCTCACCACCACGGACCTGAGCGTCCACTACGGAGGCGTGGTCGCCAACGACCACGTCTCGATCGACGTGCACGCCGGCGAGATCGTCGGGCTGATCGGCCCCAACGGCGCGGGCAAGACGACGTTCGTCGACGCGGTCACCGGCTTCACCCCCTCCACCGGAGAGGTGATCCTCGGCGGGCACCGGATCGACGGCCGCAGCCCCCACCGGCGGCGCCGCGCCGGCCTGGCCCGCACCTGGCAGGCCGGCGAGCTCTTCCTCGACCTCACCGTCGCCGACAACCTCGCCGTCGCCGTCCAGCGCCCGGGGCTGCGGACGATGCTCGCCGACGTCGTGCGCCGCACGCCCCCGCGGGTGGCCCACGTCGGCGAGACGCTCGAGCTGCTCGGGCTGACCGCGGTCGCCGACGTGCGCCCCGACGAGCTCACGCTGGGCCGGCAGAAGCTGGTCGGCGTGGCCCGGGCGCTGGTGGGCGGCACCCGCGTCGTCCTCCTCGACGAGCCGGCCGCCGGCCTCGACAGCCACGAGAGCCTGGAGTTCGGCCGCGAGCTGCGCCGGGTCGTCGAAGGCGGCGTCGGAGCGCTGCTCATCGACCACGACATGGCGCTGGTGCTCGACACCTGCGACCGGGTCTACGTGATGGACTTCGGGAGGATCATCGCCTCCGGCCCGCCCGACGTCGTACGACGCGACGAGGCCGTCATCGCGGCGTACCTCGGGTCGGGCGTGGCCCCATGAGCGCCGCCCCGGAGAGTCCCGCCCTCGGGAGTCCCGCCCTCGCGAGCCCTGCCCTGGCGAGCCCTGCCATGGTGATTCGGGGGCTCAGTGCCGGCTACAACGGCGTACCGGCCGTCCGCGACCTCGACCTGAGCGTCGCAGCGGGCAGCGTGCTCGCGCTGCTCGGGCCCAACGGCGCCGGCAAGACCACGACCCTGCTGGCGGCCGTGGGTCTGCTGGCCCCGCTGGCCGGCACCGTCACCGCGCTCGGCGAGCCGGTGAGCCGGCGGGTGGAGCGCAACACCCGGCGCGGGGTCGTGCTGCTGCCCGACGACCGGGGCGTGTTCCACCGGCTGACCGTGCGCGAGAACCTGCGGCTCGCGGTGCGCCGCGGCGGCGCGGACCTCGACGAGACCCTCGACCGGTTCCCCAAGCTGCGCACGCTGATGGGTCGGCGCTGCGGCCTGCTCTCCGGCGGCGAGCAGCAGATGCTGGCGCTCGCCAAGGCGATCCTCGCGAAGCCAAAGGTGCTGCTCATCGACGAGATGAGCCTGGGGTTGGCGCCGATCGCGATGCAGGGGCTGCTGCCCACGATCCGCTCGCTGGCCGACGACCTGGGGGTCGCGGTGGTGCTGGTCGAGCAGCACATCGACCTGGCGCTGGCTATCGCCGACCACGCCGCGGTGCTGCACCACGGACGGCTGGCGCTCAGCGGGCCGGCCGACGACCTGCGGGCGCGGCGGGCCGACGTGGAGGCGGCGTACTTCGGTCACGCCGTGGGGCCAGCCTGACGGCGGCATACGTCGCGAGCAGGAGCGCCGTCCAGACATAGGCGTTGCCGACGACCTGCTCGGGCCAGGACCACGCGAGCTCCTGGTCCGAGCGGTGGGGCGGCCACCAGATGCAGGCCGAGGTGGCCACCAGCGTGACCGCGATCGCGGCCGCGAGGGCCGGGACCGTCGCGCTCGCCCTGCGCCACAGCACGATCAATGCCGGAGCCGCCCAGACCCAGTGGTGGCTCCACGACACCGGTGAGGCCAGCAGCATCGAGGCGGCGCCCAGCAGCACGCCGAGGTCGCGCCGTCCACGCCGCCACCACGCGGCCGCGACCAGCAGCACCGCCACGCTGACCAGCCCGGCCACGGCGAGCCACAGCAAGGTCGCCGGCTCGTGCCCCAGCAGCCGGGTCAACGCGCCGAGCAGCGACTGGTTGCCGGCATAGGCCACGCCCCCGACCCGGCCGGGGTCCCACAGCACGTCCGTCCAGTACGACGTGGCGGCGCTCGGCAGCAGGGCGAACCCGATCACCACCGTCCCCGCGAAGGCCGCGACCGCCCGGCCCGCTGCGGCACGCCGGCCGACGAGGACCAGCAGCACCACGAAGACCAGCGGGGTCAGCTTGATGCCCGCCGCGACCCCCACCAGGACGCCGGCCCAGCGCCGGTCCGGACGCAGCAGGTCGAGGCTGATCGCGAGCGCGAGGAACAGGTTGACCTGCCCGAAGGAGAGCCCCGACCACACCGGCTCGAGGAGCAGCATCGCCACGGTGAGGGTGAGCACGGCCGCCCCGCGCGGCGGTCGCGGCGCGCCCTCCGCGAGGAAGAGGCGGACCACCCCGGCCAGGGCGAGGACGCTCGCCGCCGCCCACAGCCCCGCGGCGACGACGGCGGGCAGGAGGGCGACGCCCACCATCAGCAGCGCGGCGAACGGCGGATAGGTGAACGGCAGCCCGGTGGCCGGGTCCGCTCCGACGTACAGCCCCGGGCCGGCGCCTGGTCCCCACCCGATCCACCCGCCCAGGCCGGCGAGGGCCTCACTCCCGCCGAAGCGATAGACGGCGAGGTCGGTGAAGCCGCGCTGCGCCTCGACCGCCGTACCGATCACGGCGGCCACGACGGCCACGGCGGCCACGGCGGCCACGGCGAGGAGCCAGGCCGGCGCCGTCAGCGGCCTCACCGGTCCACGGGCGGCAAGGACTGCGGACGCACGGCTCAGCACGCCCGGAGGCTAGGCCCGCCCGGCGACGCGCACATGAACGCAGCCACACCATCGCGCAAGCGTCCCGGTCGTGTGCCTGAGGGCGCGCTCCACCGCGTCCTCGGGCACACGACGACCCTTCCCCGGCGGACGAGCACCGGACGCGACCACGCCCGAAGTCGGACGAGAGGTTAGCCTTCCCTCAGCTGATCGTCCCCCGAAGGAGCCCCATGCGTCGCCCGCTGCTCGCCCTGGCTGCCTCACCTTTGGCTGCCCTCGCCCTGCTCACCTCCGGGTGTGGCGTCTTCGGCTCGGAGGAGGAGGCCGACCTGCAGGTCTACTCCGCGCGCCACTACGACCTCGAGAAGGCCTTCGAGGAGTTCACCGACGAGACCGGGCTGAGCGTGGAGTTCCTCTACGGCGACGACGCCGAGCTGCTCGAGCGGCTCAAGGCCGAGGGCGACAAGACCCCCGCCGACATCTTCATGACCGTCGACGCCGGCAACCTGTGGAACGCCGCGGAGCAGGACCAGCTGCAGGCGCTGGACTCGGCGGCGCTGGAGGAGTCGGTGCCCGAGGACCTGCGGGACCCCGAGGGCCGCTGGTTCGGCCTGGCGATGCGCGCGCGCACGGTGATGTACAACCCCGACGCGGTGGACCCGGCCGAGCTCGACGCGGAGGACACCTACGCCGGCCTGGGCGACCCGTTGTGGAAGGGCCGGATCTGCATGCGCGACGAGACCGCCTCCTACACCCAGTCGCTGGTCGCGAGCCTGATCGACCTGCACGGGCGCGAGAAGGCGCTCGAGATCGTCGAGAGCTGGGTCGCCAACGACGTCGACGTGATGAGCAACGACATCGAGCTCCTCGACGCGATCGACGCGGGCGGCTGCGACGTCGGCATCACCAACCACTACTACCTGGCGCGCCAGCTCGACGAGAACCCCGACTACAACGTCAAGCCCTACTGGGCCAGCCAGGAGGGCGCGGGCACGCACGTCAACATCTCCGGCGCCGGCGTGCTCGAGGCCTCCGACAACCCGGCGGACGCGCAGAAGCTGCTCGAGTGGCTGGCCGCCGACGGCCAGAGCGCGTTCGTCGACGCCAACCACGAGCTGCCGGTCAACCCCGACGTCGAGCCCGAGCCGCTGGTCGCGAGCTTCGGCGCCTTCGAGCGGATGCCCGTCGACGCGGCCGCCTACGGCTCGCTGAACGCCGACGCGATCGAGCTGCTGGACGAGGCCGGCTACCGGTGACACCTGCGTCCACCCCGGTGAGGCAGGAGCGCCGGCGACGGCTGCCCCGTCCCATCGGGGCCGGACTCCTCGGGAACGGGCGCCCCGGCTGGTCCCTGCTCATCCTGCTGGTCGCGCTGGTCGTCGCCAGCCCGGTGCTGGCGGTCGCCGGCGACGGGCTCGCCCAGGCCGGCTCACCCGACCTGCCGCGCGGCGTGGGCGAGATGGTCGTCACCACGCTGCTGCTGCTGCTCGGCGTCGCGCTCGGCACGCTCGTCCTCGGCGGCGGGCTGGCCTGGCTGGTCACCGCCTACCGCTTCCCGCTGCGCGACGCGCTCACCTGGCTGCTGGTGCTGCCGCTGGCGATGCCGGCGTACGTGCTCGGCTTCGTGCTGCTCTCCACCTTCGACTACGCCGGCCCCGTGCAGACGGGGCTGCGCTCGGTCTTCGGTGACGACGTCTGGTTCCCCGAGGTGCGCTCGCTGCCGGTGGCGATCCTCGTGCTGTCGCTGACGCTCTACCCCTACGTCTACCTGCTGGCCCGCGCCGCTCTCCTCGAGCAGGCCCCCTCGACGTACGACGCGGCGCGCACGCTCGGCGCCTCACGGGCCCGCGCCTTCCGCAAGGTGCTGCTGCCGCTGGCCCGCCCCGCGCTGGCCGCCGGACTCGCGCTGGTGATGATGGAGACGCTCACCGACTTCGCCACCGTGCAGTACTTCAACGTCCGCACGGTCTCCGTCGGTGTCTACCTCGTCTGGAAGGGCAGCTATCAGGTCCACGCCGCCACCCAGCTCGCGGTGCTCGTGCTGCTCTTCGCGGTCGCGGTGCTGGCCGCCGAGCGGCTGCTGCGCGGCGGCGCCCGCTATCACCAGCGCGGCGGGCGCGGGAAGGGCCTCGAGTCACGTCGGCTGACAGGCGCCAAGGCGTGGGGGGCCACCGCCGCGGCGTCGAGCATCCTCGCGATGGGCTTCGGGCTGCCGGTGCTGCGCCTGGTCCTGTGGGCCGCGGAGGTGCTGCGCGACGACCCCGGCACCGTGCTCGACTCCCGCTTCGCCGACTACCTCGTCAACAGCCTCGTGGTCGCCGCGATCACCGCAGCCGCCTGCGTGCTGCTCTCCCTCGGCATGGGCCACGCCCTGCGCCTGGGCGGCGGCCGCGTCGTGCGCACCGCGGCCCAGCTCACGACGTTCGGCTATGCCGTGCCCGGCGCGGTCGTCGGCATCGGCGTGCTGCTGGTCTTCGCCGGCGCCGACCGGATGCTGGTCGCCGTCGGTGTCGAGAACGGCACCGGTCTGCTCGCCACCGGGTCGGTCGTGGGCATCCTCTACTCCTACGTCGTGCGGTTCACGGCGCCGGCCTACCAGGCCGTCGACGCCAGCTTCGCCCGGATCTCGCCGACGATGACGCTCTCCGCGATGAGCCTCGGCGCCGCCCCGCGCCGGGTGCTGTGGCGCGTCCACCTCCCGCTCGTGCGCCCCGGCGTCGCGGTCGCGCTCGTGCTGGTGCTGATCGACGCCGTCAAGGAGCTGCCGCTGGTGCTGCTGCTGCGCCCGTTCGGCTTCACCACCGTCTCGGTCTGGGTCTATGAGCTCGCCTCCGAGAACTTCTGGGCCGAGGCCGCCCTCCCCGCGCTGGTGATCGTCGCGGTCGCGGTCGTCCCCGTCTTCTTCCTCTTCCGTCAGGTCAAGCTCGTCGACCTCAACTCCAAGGTGGGCTGATGACTGCCGCTCTCGTGCTCGACGACGTCACCAAGGCGTACGGCGCGGTGCCCGCCGCGCGCTCGCTGTCCCTGGAGGTGACGACCGGCGAGGTGATCACCGTGATCGGCCCCTCGGGCTGCGGCAAGTCGACGATGCTGCGTCTGGTGGCCGGGCTCGAGCGCCCCGACTCCGGGCGCATCGCGATCGCCGGCACCACCGTCGCCGAGGGCCGGACCTGGCAGCAGCCCGAGCACCGCCGCGTCGGCCTGGTCTTCCAGGACCACGCCCTCTTCCCCCACCTCGACGTCACCCGCAACGTCGCCTTCGGCCTGGACCGGCTCCCCCGCGACCAGCGCCGCGCCCGCGTCGCCGAGGTCCTCGAGATGGTGGGCCTGCCCCACGTCACCGCGCGCTACCCCCACGAGCTCTCCGGCGGCGAGCAGCAGCGCGTCGCCCTGGCCCGGGCCCTCGCGCCCCGGCCCGCCGTCGTACTGCTCGACGAGCCGTTCTCCAGCCTCGACGAGAACCTGCGCGCCCGGGTGCGCGCGGACACCCTGGCGGTGCTGCGCGAGACCGGCAGCACCGCGATCGTCGTCACCCACGACCAGACCGAGGCGCTGTCGATGGGCGACCGGGTCGTGGTGATGCGCGACGGCGTGATCGAGCAGGCCGCCACCCCGCAGCAGGTCTTCGAGTCGCCGAGCTCGCGCTTCGTCGCGTCGTTCATGGGTGAGGCCGACTATCTGCCCGCCCACGTCCACGACGCCCTGCTCACCTGCGAGATCGGCGTCGTCTCGACCGTCCCGGGCTGGGGCGGCACCGACCTCGACGTCGAGGTGGTGCTGCGCCCGCACGAAGTGGCGCTGACGCCCGACCCGCAGTCGAAGGCGACGGTCGTCGCGGTGGAGTATCACGGCGCGTTCGTGCTGCACACGGTCCGTCTCGCGTCCGGGCGCACGCTGCGCTCGTGGCAGCAGCACTCCGTGCGTCACCCGGTCGGCACACCGGTCGCGGTGAGCGTCGTGCCCGGGATCGTCCCGGTGCTGCTCAGCGGCGAGCGCGCCGTGACCGAGCCGCCGGCAGCCGCCCGGACGTGAGGCGCGGTCCGGCGTAGGCCACGGCCTGCGACAGCGCGATGCCGACGGCCAGCGACACCAGGAGCGCGGCCAGCGGGTAGCTGTCCTCGAGGTGCGGGTAGACCTGCCAGTGCGACAGGTAGATGTAGAGCGACGCCGACGCCAGCACCCCCGCGGCACGGGCCACCGGCGCCGGCACCCGCACGCTCGGCAGCCAGAGCACCAGCAGCAGCCCGGCGACGACCACCGCCTCGCGCGCCGGATCCCCGAAGAAGCCCGGGACGGTCACGACCAGCAGCCCCGAGACGACCGCGCGGTGCACGGTCGTGCTGGCCTGGGCACCGGCCCAGCCCAGCGCGAAGAGCCACAGCAGGACGTGGGCGCGGTGGATCTCGTCGCCCCCGCGCAGCACCACGACGTCATAGCGGCTGAGCAGCGCGACCACGCTGACGGCGACCGGCAGCCAGAACGGCCATCGCCGCTCCAGGCGGTGCACGGCGGGTACGGCGAGCAGGGCGGCCAGCGCGGCCAGCGTGTAGACCAACGCCTCCACGAACCAGTAGTGCCACTCCGGCTCCGACCAGGACCGGGGCCCGGCCACCGCGTTGAGGAGGGTCACGGTCTGCCACGGGTAGGCCGAGGTGAGCAGCGTCGCCCCGCCGATCCAGAGCACCGACGGCACGGCGACCCGGGCCGCGCTCGCGAGCACGCGTCGTACGCGCTGGACGCGGGGGGCGTCGGTCAGCTGGAAGCGGGCGAAGTTGAAGCCGGCCAGCCCGAGCAGCAGGTGGGCGCCGCCGGTGAGGACGAAGAGGTTGCCGTGGGTGCCGACGATGGCGAGGATCGCGAGCGCCCGCAGCAGCACGTTGGTCTCGACGGTCCGGCCCCGCCGCGCGCGGCCGGTGGCGGGGGTCAGCTCGCCGATCGGGGTCAGGTGCCAGCCGGCGGGCAGGTGGCCGAGCGCCTCCTCGAGGCGGATCGACATCTCGACGTAGGACAGCGAGTCGCCGCCCAGGGAGACGAAGGAGTCGCCCGGCCCGACCTGCGGGCAGCCGAGGATCTCGGCGTAGAGCGCCTCCAGCGAGGCGGGCGCGCTCGTGGTGACCGGGGCGGCCAGCGCCGCGATCGCGCGATAGTCGGGCTTGCCCGTCGCGAGCCGTGGCACCTCCTCGACCGGCCGGATGCGGACCGCGCCGGGCGGCAGGCCGAGGTCGCGGCGGGCCACGCGGAGCACGGCATCGGTCCGGGCGTCCTGGTCGTCGCCCTCGAGCGCGACGACGAGGGCGCCGTCGCCGTCCGCGCAGTACGCCGTGAGGCCGGCCGCCGCGAGCGCCCGCTCGGCGCGCTCCAGGTCGATGCGCAGCCCCAGCACCTTCGCGAAGCGACTGCGCCGGCCGACGATCTCGAGCAGCCCCTGGTCGTCGAGCCGGGCGACGTCCCCGGTCCGCAGCTCGGTGACGACCCGGCCGAGGGCGAGGTCGCCGGGGCGCTCGGCGTAGCCCAGCATCACGTTGTCGCCGCGGAAGACGAGCTCGCCGGCTCCGTCGGGAGCTCCTGCGAAGCGCTCCAGCCGGAACGAGCCGCCCGGCACCGGCACGCCGATCGCGCCCGGGTGCTCGAGGGCCAGGTCGGGCGGGAGGTAGGCCATCCGGGCGGTCGCCTCGGTCTGGCCGTACATCACGAACAGGTCGAAGCCGCAGCGCTGCCCCAGCCGGGCGTAGCGCTCGACCTGCGCGGGCGCCATCCGGCCGCCGGCCTGGGTGACGTAGCGCAGGCTCGGCAGCTTCATGGCCGCGAAGTCGACGCGGTCGAGCAGGTCGAAGGTGTAGGGCACACCCGCGAACGTCGTGGCGCCCTGCGCCCGGAAGAGGTCCCAGAAGCAGCGGTCGACCACCGACAGCGAGGTCAGCAGCAGACCGGCGCCGCTCAGCAGGTGGCTGTTGATGACCGAGAGCCCGTAGCAGTAGTGCATCGGCAGCGTGGTCGCCGCGAGGTCGCCGTCGCGGATGGCGAGGTAGCTCGCGATCGCCGCGGCGTTGGCCTGCAGGTTGTCGGCGCTGAGCCGGACCAGCTTGGGCGAGCCCGTGCTCCCCGAGGTCGACAGCAGCAGCGCCAGGTCCGGGTGGAGCTCGTGGGCGGTGCCGGCGCGGCGCTCGACGAGCTCGCCGTCGACGGCGAGCACGTCGGGGTCGTAGGCCTCGGTGAGCGCGGCGCGGGCGGCCTCGTCGCCCAGGCCTCCCGGGACCAGGAGCACCGGGTGCCGGCCCGCCAGCGCTCCCAGGTAGGCCACGATCGCGTCGACGTGGTTGCCGCCGCCCACCAGCACCAGGCGGCGGGTCGTGCCCAGCCGCACCGCGAAGTCGTCCACCCGGCCGGCCAGCTCCGCATAGCTGAGCGTGCCCGTGGCGGTGACCAGCGCCGGCCGCTCGCCGTACGACGCGAGGGCGGCGACGAAGGGCACCCCCAAGGTCGCCGGGGCGCTCGCCGGGGCGGTCGTCTCGGGGATGACCGTCTCGGGGGTGGGCAGGGTCAGGGACACCGATGCATCCTATAAGGCAAGCCTTACCTTCGGCGCATTTCGACCGGTGTGCGGTTGTCTGACGCACGTCATGGTCGCTGTGCCCCGCCCGGCCTAGCGTCGAGACGTGGCCGGATCCCCGGTCACAACGCTCGACGGAAGGCCTCCCATGACCAGCCAGCCCCTCGCCACCACCCACACCCTGCTGCGCGCCGAGGGCTTCTCGTGCCCCTCCTGCGTGGGCAAGATCGAGAAGAGCCTCGGTCGCCTCGACGGCGTCGAGGCGGTCACGGTCAGCTTCGCCACGGGCCGGATCGAGGTCGACCACGACCCCCGCCTCACCAACGAGGCGGAGCTCGTCACCGCGGTGGCGAAGGCGGGCTACCGCGCCCGGGTGGCGGCGTACTGATGCTGATCACCCCACTGGGCGTGCTGGCTAGGGTGGGGGGCATGGCCACTGAGCGGCGGACTACCCCGCTGCGGCACGGTTGCGAGGTCCCCCACTCCTGCCCGCGGTCGTTGCGACTCGACGTGCTCGGGCACGCGCCCTACTTCGCCGGGCTCGACCCGGACGAGATCGCGGCCATCGACCGCCGGATGCAGGTGCGCGGCCACGCCGAGGGCGAGACGATCCACCGCGCGGGCGATCCGGCGACCCACCTGTTCATCCTGGCCACGGGCCGGGCCAAGGTGCTGCGCCCGGCGCTAGGCCCGTCGCTGGGCTCGTCGTCGGAGGGCGGCGACGTCCTGGTCGACGTGCTCACGCCCGGTGCGCTCATCGGCTCGGTGTCGGCCCTGGGGCGCTCGTCGTACCCGGACACCGCGCAGGCGCTCACCGTCGCCTGCACGCTCAGCATCGGCGCCGCCGACTTCCGCCGGGTGCTCGCCGACCACCCGGCGGTCGCGCTCGCGGTGCTCGACGACGTCGCGGACCGGCTCGAGCAGGCCCAGCAGTCCGTGCGCCGCCTCTCCGGCGGGACCGTCGAGCAGCGGGTCGCAGCCGCCCTGCTCACGCTGGCCGACAAGCTCGGCGAGCCGCACGGCGACTCCCTCCTCCTGCAGCTCCCGCTCACCCGCGCCGACCTCGCCGCGATGACCGGCACCACCACCGAGTCGGTCAGCCGCACCCTGAGCCGGATGCGCCGCGACGGCCTCGTCGACACCGGCCGGCGCTGGACCGCCATCACCGACCGCGCCGCCCTCACCCGGCTGGCCCGCGGCACCGCCCCCGACGCCTGAGCCCGCCCAGTCCGGTCGTGTGCCCGAGCACGCGCCCCGCCGCGCCGTGAGGCACACGACCCACCAGGCGGGAGAGGTACGGCGAGCACGCGGCCGCGCCCAGCCCGGTCGTGTGCCCCAGCACGCGCCCCACCGCGCCCTCAGGCACACGACCCACTAGACGGGAGAGGGCGCGCGCACCCCCAGGGCCAGGGTGCGATGGCCGTCTTGGGACCGTCTGTGGGCGTTTGACGCGGGTCATGGTGAGGATCGCCGCGTGTTCCTAGCGTGAGTGTCACCTCCCGGACCGGGAGGGCGACCCGAAGGAAGCAGCCATGCGTTCACCCCGTCCCCGCCTCGACCGGAGGTGGGCGGTCCCCGCCCTCTCCGGGATCCTGATCGTCCTCGCCCTGGCCGTCGACCACGGCCCCGGAATGACCCGTCTCGCCGCGGCCTCACTCCCCGACGCCCTCCTGCTCGCCGCGGCCGTCGTGGCCGGCGCGCCGATCGTCCGGTCGGCGGTCCGGGCGAGCCTGGCCCGGGTGGTGGGCATCGACCTGCTGGTCAGCATCGCCGCCATCGGCGCGGTGGTCATCGGCGAGGTTTGGGAGGCCGCGGCGGTGACCTTCCTGTTCGCGATCGGCCACGCCCTCGAGGCGGCCACGCTCAACCGGACCCGCTCGGCGCTGGCCGAGCTGGTCGCGATCACTCCCGACGAGGCCGTGGTGCTGCGCGACGGCGCCCAGGTCGTCGTCCTGGCCGCCGCCGTACGCCTCGGCGAGACGGTCGTGGTCAAGGACGGGGCCCGCGTGCCGGTCGACGGCGAGGTCGTCGGCGGGACAGGTGCCGTCGACGAGGCCTCGATCACCGGCGAGTCGATGCCGGTGGAGAAGGCTCCCGGCGACCGGGTCCACGCCGGCACCGTGTCGCTCGGCGGCCTGCTGCAGGTCCGCGCGACGGGCGTCGGCGCCGACACGACGCTGGCCCGGATCATCCACCGGGTCGAGGACGCCCAGGACGCGCGGGCCGCCACCCAGCAGTTCATGGACCGGTTCTCGGCCTGGTACACCCCCGCGATCATCGCGCTCGCCCTCGTCGTCGGCCTGTCCACCGGCAGCGTCGTGCTCGCCCTCACCCTGCTGGTCATCGGCTGCCCGGGCGCGCTCGTCATCTCGATCCCCGTCGCGATCGTCGCCGGCATCGGCCGGGCCGCGCGCGACGGCATCCTGATCAAGGGCGGCGAGTTCCTGGAGACCTCCGCCCGCATCACCGCCGTCGCGGTCGACAAGACCGGCACCCTCACCTGGGGCCGCCCGCGGGTCACCGACGTCGTCCCGCTCGCACCCGGCACCGACGCCGACACCGTGCTCGAGTGGGCGGCCCGGGCCGAGGCCGGCTCCGAGCACCCGCTCGCGCGCCCGATCCTCGACGCGGCGGTCGAGGCTGGGATCCGCGGCGCCGGGCTGCCCGACCGCGTCGACGCGGTCGCCGGGATGGGCCTCGTCGTCGACGCGGGTCCGCACCGGATCACCGTCGGCACGCTCGCGCTGCAGCACCGGCTCGAGGTCACCGAGGCCGTCGGCACGGATGAGGCCGTCGACCGCCTCGCGGCAGCGGGGCGTACGCCGATGGTCGTCGGGGTCGACGGCGCGGTGATCGGCGTGATCGGGGTCGCCGACGAGGTCCGCGCCGACGCTGCCGAGATGGTCGCCGGTCTCCACCGCACCGGCGTGAGCACGGTCGTCATGCTCACCGGCGACGCGCGCCAGGTCGCCGAGGCCGTCGCTGCCCGGACGGGGATCGACGAGGTGCACGCCGCGCTCCTCCCCGAGGACAAGCTTGCGGTCGTCGCCCGGCTCCAGGCCCAGGGTCACACGGTCGCGATGGTCGGCGACGGGGTCAACGACGCGCCAGCGCTGGCCACCGCCGACATCGGCATCGCGATGGGCGCAGCCGGCTCGGCCGTCGCGATCGAGACCGCCGACATCGCGCTGATGGGAGACAACCTGCTGCGGCTCCCCGAGGCGATCGACCTCGCTCGCCGTACCGTCCGCACGATGCGGCAGAACATCGCCGTCGCCCTGCTGACGGTCACCCTGCTGCTGCTCGGCGTGCTCGTCGGCGGCGTGACGATGGCCGTCGGCATGCTCGTCCACGAGGCGTCGGTGCTCGTCGTGATCCTCAACGCCATGCGGCTGCTTCGTCGTACGACGCACCCGGGGGCCCCGGGAAGGCGAAAGACCCCGAGCCTGCTCTCGCAGGACCGGGGCCTCTCAGATGTGGCAGATGAAGGATTCGAACCTTCGAAGGCATAAGCCGACGGATTTACAGTCCGCTCCCATTGGCCGCTCGGGCAATCTGCCACGCGTCTCCGTGCCGAAAGTTGGCCCGGTGACAGCAAGACGAAAGAATAGCGCAGCACCTCCGACAGACGAAAACCGCCGTCCCCGACGGCACGAAGGAGAAACCCATGGCCGACTCGTCGTTCGACATCGTCAGCAAGCTCGACCGCCAGGAGGTCGACAACGCACTGGGGCAGGCCGCACGCGAGGTCGCCACCCGCTACGACTTCAAGGGCACCGGCGCCAGCATCGAGTGGCAGGGCGAGCACGGCATCGAGATCAGCGCCTCCGCCGACGACCGCGCCACCGCCGTCCTCGACGTCTTCAAGGACAAGCTCATCAAGCGCGGCCAGTCGCTGAAGATCCTCGACGCCGGCGAGCCCCGCCAGTCCGGGCAGGTCTCGAAGATCTCGATCACGCTCAAGGAGGGCATCACCTCCGAGGACGCCAAGAAGATCTCGAAGCTGATCCGCGACGAGGGCCCCAAGGGCGTCAAGGCGCAGATCCAGGGCGACGAGCTGCGCGTCTCGTCCAAGAAGCGCGACGACCTGCAGGCCGTGCAGGCGCTGGTGAAGTCGCAGGACCTCGAGTTCGCGGTCCAGTTCACCAACTACCGCTGAGCCCGATCCGGCAGCACTAGAGCAGGAAGCCGAACAGCGGACTGTCCGGCGGCACCCGCTCGATCCTGGGCGGGGCCGCCTCCATCCGCTCCCACAGGGCGGCGAAGTCAGCCGGGTCGCCGAGCTCGATGCCCACCAGGGCCGGGCCGGTCTCCCGGTTGTTGCGCTTGACGTACTCGAACAGCGCGATGTCGTCGTCCGGACCGAGGACGTCGTCGAGGAAGCGCCGCAGGGCGCCGGGCTCCTGCGGGAAGTCCACGAGGAAGTAGTGCTTGCGGCCCTCGTGGATCAGGGCCCGCTCGACGATCTCGCCGTAGCGGCTGACGTCGTTGTTGCCGCCGCTGATCACGCACAGCACCTCGCTGCCCGGCTCCGGGACGAACGACGAGCCGAGCGCGGCCGTGGCCAGCGCGCCGGCGGGCTCGGCGATGATCCCGTCGGACTGGTAGAGGTCGAGCATCTCCACGCAGACCCCGCCCTCGGGGACCGCGACGACCTCGATACCGCTGTCGCGCACCAGGGCGAACGGCACGTCCCCCACCCGCCGTACGGCCGCTCCGTCGACGAAGGAGTCGACGCTCTCGAGCACCACGGGTCTCCCGGCGGCCAGCGCAGCGGCCATGCTCGCGGCTCCGGAGGGCTCGACGCCCACGATGCGCACGTCGGGGTGTCGCTCGCGCAGCCAGGTGACGGTGCCGGCGAGCAGCCCCCCACCCCCGACGGGCAGGACCACCACGTCCGGCACATGACCCAGCTGCTCGATCGCCTCGACGACCACGGTGCCCTGACCGGCGACGGTCCGCGGGTCGTCGAAGGCCGGCACGAGCGTGGCGCCGGTGGTGGCCGCGAACTCCGCAGCGGCCTCGGCGGCCTCGTCGTAGGTGTCCCCCACGACCCGCACCTCGACCGAGTCCCCGCCCAGGACGGCGATCCGCTCCCGCTTCTGGCGCGGGGTCGTCCGGGGCAGGTGCACGGTGCCGCGCACACCGAGACGCGCACAGGCGAGCGCGAAGCCCTGGGCGTGGTTGCCGGCACTGGCACACACCACGCCCAGGGCTCGCACCTCGGGATCGAGCTGCACGATCAGGTTGTAGGCCCCGCGGACCTTGTAGGACCGGACCACCTGCAGGTCCTCGCGCTTGAGCCAGATCGTGGCCCCCGTGCGCGCCGACAACCTCCGGTTGTGCTGGAGGGGCGTCGCCGCGACGGTCCCCACGAGACGGCCGGCCGCCTCCTCGACGCTGGCTGCGCTGACGAGGGGGGTGACGAGGGGGTGGGTCACGAGGTCGGGGTCCATCTGATCAGGCTAGGCAGCGCTCCCGTGGCTCAGACGACCGGCTCGAAGACGGGCGCGTCGGCCGGGTCCTCGATCGGGTCCTCCGTGGGCTCCTCGACCGGCTCCTCCACAGGCTCCTCGACCGCGAGGAGAGCTGCCTCCACGTCGGCCAGCGCGTCGACAGCGGCGACCAGCTCGGCGCGGACCGCGAAGAGGTCCTCGGTGGGGCTCCACGCGGTGACGGCGAGCGCCAGCTCCACCGCGGCGGCGACCGCGGCCGCGGCCTCGTAGTTGGCGAGTGTGGCGTCGACGTTGCCGACCACGAGCTCGACGTTCGCCTCGACCAGGGCCTGCACCTGCGCGGCCTGGCGCAGCGCGCTCACCGCGTAGTTGTAGTTCGCGGGCCGTACGGCGACGACGTCGGCGCGGAGCGGGGTGAGCTCGCTGAGGCTGGCGGCGGCGGCGACCTCCGCACGCAGCTCCTTCAGGGTGGCGCGGTCGGCCGCGACGTTGGCGACGACGGCGGCGCCGGCCTCGAGCGGGAGCGCGGAGACCCGGTTGACCCGGACCGCCTTGGCGAGGAGCGAGTCACGCACCACGATGGCCGTGGTCAGCTGACGCTTCGCGATGGCGAGCTTGCGGGCGGCCTGGTCGGCCTTCGCGGACTTGCTGGGCTTGCTGGGCTTGCTCGGCTTGCTCGCCTTGGCGGGCTTGACCTTGCTGTGGACGGCATCGCGCGACGGCGCTGCCTGCGCCGGCGCGACGGCGCCGACGGCGACGCCGGCGGCCAGGGCGAGAGCGGCGACGGAACTGATGGTTCGCTTCATCAGGGACTCCATACGGTGTGCGGGGGATGAGCCCGTGCTGCTTACGGGCTCATCCCCCGCCGCATTTCTTGACCGTCCCGGCCCCGATCGACCCACCCCGATCCGAGGGCGTGTCGCAGGTCACGCCCCGCCGACGTCCACCTCGGGAGACGATCTTGGGCTCGCCCGACGCCCCGGTATCGTGGGGGTTCGGCACACCAGGTGCCGGTATCACTCACCGGGAAAACTGGAACACGTTCCAGTCTCTGCCGTACTCTGAGTATGGAACGCCCCTCCGGTGGGGCTCTCGAGCGCGTGTCTCAAGGAAGTAGGTTGCTGCGGTGGCAAAGCAGGTCAAGCAGCTCGACCGGGTCATCATCAGGTTCGCGGGTGACTCCGGTGACGGAATGCAGCTGACCGGTGACCGGTTCACCCAGGAGTCGGCGTCCTTCGGCAACGACCTCGCGACGCTGCCCAACTTCCCCGCCGAGATCCGGGCGCCCCAGGGCACCATCCCGGGCGTCTCGTCGTTCCAGGTGCACTTCGCCGACCACGACATCCTGACCCCCGGCGACGCCCCCGACGTCCTGGTCGCGATGAACCCCGCCGCGCTGAAGGCCAACCTGGCCGACCTGCCCAAGGGCGCGATCATCATCGTCGACACCCACGACTTCACCGGGCGCAACCTGACCAAGGCCGGCTACGCCGAGAACCCCCTCGAGGACGACTCGCTGGCGGAGTTCGCGCTGCACCCGGTCAACCTGACCGGCATGACCGTCGAGGCGGTCAAGGAGTTCGGGCTCTCCCGCAAGGACGCGGCCCGCGCCAAGAACATGTTCGCCCTCGGCCTCGTGTCGTGGATGTACGGCCGCCCCACCGAGACCACCGTGACCTTCCTGGAGAAGCGCTTCGCGAAGGTCCCCGCGATCCGCGACGCCAACATCACGGCGTTCCGCCAGGGGTGGTACTTCGGCGAGACGACCGAGGCGTTCGCGGTCTCCTACGAGATCAAGCCGGCCACGGTCCCGCCGGGCACCTACCGCAACATCACCGGCAACCTGGCGCTCGCCTACGGCCTGGTCGCGGGCAGCGTGCAGTCCGGTCTCCCGCTGCTGCTCGGCACCTACCCGATCACGCCGGCCTCCGACATCCTCCACGAGCTGAGCAAGCACAAGTCGTTCGGCATCACGACGTTCCAGGCCGAGGACGAGATCGCCGGCATCGGTGCCGCGATCGGCGCGTCGTTCGCCGGCCACCTCGGGGTCACGTCCACCTCGGGTCCCGGCGTCGCCCTGAAGTCCGAGGCGCTCGGGCTCGCCGTGATGACCGAGCTGCCCCTGGTGCTGGTCAACGTCCAGCGCGGCGGCCCCTCGACCGGCCTGCCCACCAAGACCGAGCAGTCCGACCTTCTGCAGGCGATGTTCGGCCGCAACGGCGAGTCCCCCGTGCCGGTCGTCGCGCCGCAGTCGCCCGGCGACTGCTTCGACGCCGCGGTCGAGGCCACCCGGATCGCGGTCACCTACCGCACGCCGGTGATCCTGCTCTCCGACGGCATGCTCGCCAACGGCTCCGAGCCCTGGCACGTGCCGGACGTCAGCGAGCTGCCCCGCATCGAGCCCGACTTCGCGACCGCTCGCAACCACTCCTCGACCAACGCCAAGGGCGAGACCGTCGAGGAGTTCTGGCCCTACCTGCGTGACGAGGACACCCTCGCCCGCCCCTGGGCGATCCCCGGCACCGCCGGCCTCGAGCACCGCATCGGCGGTCTGGAGAAGGCCGACGGGCACGGCAACATCTCCTACGACCCGGCCAACCACGACCTGATGGTCCGCACCCGTCAGGCCAAGGTCGACCGGATCGCCGAGTCGCTCCCGCCCCTGGAGGTCGACGACCCCACCGGCAACGCCAAGGTGCTGGTGCTCGGCTGGGGCTCGACCTACGGCCCGATCGGAGCCGGCGTACGACGCGTGCGCCGCGCCGGCTATGACGTCGCTCAGGTCCACCTGCGCCACATCAACCCGTTCCCGAAGGACCTCGGCGAGATCCTCAAGCGCTACGACAAGGTGCTCGTCCCCGAGATGAACCTCGGCCAGCTCAGCCTGCTGCTGCGCGCGAAGTACCTCGTGGACGCCATCGGCTACAACCAGGTCAACGGCATGCCGCTCAAGGCGGCCGTCCTGGCCGAGGTGATCGGCGGCCTGGTCGCCGACGCCGAGGGCATCGAAGTCAACCTGCAGGCCGCGCAGATGGAGGACATCTCATGACCGCCTCGACCGAGCTCCCCTTCCCCGGCCTCCGCTCCGGCACCGAGGGCGTCCCCACCGTCGACGAGGGCCAGACCCAGACCGGCAAGGACTTCACCTCCGACCAGGAGGTCCGCTGGTGCCCCGGCTGCGGCGACTACGCCGTGCTCAAGGCCGTCCAGTCGTTCCTGCCCGACCTGGGCCTGCGCCGCGAGAACATCGTCTTCGTCTCCGGCATCGGCTGCTCCTCGCGCTTCCCCTACTACCTCGACACCTACGGGATGCACTCGATCCACGGCCGCGCGCCGTCGATCGCCACGGGGATCGCCACCGCCCGCGAGGACCTCTCGGTCTGGGTCGTCACCGGCGACGGCGACGCGCTCTCCATCGGCGGCAACCACCTGATCCACGCCCTGCGGCGCAACGTCAACATGACGATCCTGCTGTTCAACAACCGGATCTACGGCCTCACCAAGGGGCAGTACTCCCCGACCTCGGAGGCCGGCAAGGTCACCAAGTCCACCCCGATGGGCTCGCTCGACCACCCGTTCAACCCGGTCTCGCTCGCCCTGGGCGCCGAGGCGAGCTTCGTGGCCCGCACCATCGACTCCGACCGCAAGCACCTCACCGCGGTGCTCTCGGCGGCAGCGGCGCACCGCGGCACGTCGCTGGTCGAGATCTACCAGAACTGCCCGATCTTCAACGACGGCGCGTTCGACGCGATCAAGAACAACGACACCAAGGCCGACGCGATCATCCCCCTCGTGCACGGTGAGCCGATCATCTTCGGCAACGGCGCCAAGGGCCTGATCCGCGACTCCGTCACCGGCGGCGTCAAGGTCGTGATGGTCGCCGACGTCGGCGCCGACGCGATCCTCGTGCACGACGCCCACAACCCGGACCCGACGCTCGCCTTCGCGATCTCGCGGCTCACCGACTCGGGCTACCTCAACCAGTCGCCCATCGGGATCTTCCGCCAGGTCGAGCGCCCGACGTACGACGACCAGGCGCGCGCGCAGGTGCAGGCCGCCTCCGACGCGGTCGAGGGCTCCCCCGCCGACCGGCTCGCCTCGCTGATCGGCGGCGGCGACACCTGGACCGTCGTCTGAGCCGTCCTGGCCCACACCAGGCAGGCAGCGGCTCAGTCAGACAGAACGCACAGAGCGGGCCGCAGACCCTAGGGTCTGCGGCCCGCTCTGCTTGGCTCTCCACGCGTCTCGGGGACGCGGGGTGTGCCGTGCCGGCTGGTTGATCAGCGCCAGTAGAGGAGGACCGGCTTGCTGTAGGACGGGCCCATGGTGCTCGTGGGCTTGATCATCACCCGGTAGCCGGCCTTGCCGCGGCGCGGCACGAAGACGTTGACCTTGTACTTGCTCTTCGCGTTGGTCCTGGTCTTCTTGTAGAACTTGTAGGTGCAGGCGCCGCCGCCGCACTTGCGCTTCTGGACGATGAGGACGCGCTTGGCGTAGCGCGGCTTGACCCCGCCCTTGATGAAGGCCTGGCGGCCTCGGTTGCCGTAGCTGATCGAGATGGTGCGAGCCGCGCGGGCGTCGGGCGCCGCGCTCTCGGCGGCGGTGACCTCCGGAGCGGCGGCACTGGCCGAGGTGCTGAGTGCAGCGGGCGTGAACCCGAGCAGGGCGACTGAGACGACGGCGGTGACGAGACGATTCATCCGCATGAGTTCCCCTGGTTGCGTGAGATGGCTGACGTGACCCGCAGGAGGCTCCCCCTCGTCACCGCCGCTCAAACCCCGAATCAGCGAGTGCGGAAGGTCTCCGCCGTCCGCGAGTAGGACTTGATGTACTGCTTGCTCCCCGGGGTCACGGCCCGGAAGTACCAGCGCTGCCCCACCGAACGGGGTGCCGCGACCTTCTTCGACCAGCGGCTGCGACCGTCCGTGCGGACCTTGGCGTAGCGCTTCCACTTGCAGGTGGCGCAGGTGCGGCGCTCGATGACGACGGCCTTGCGGGCGAACGAGGGGACGATGCGGCCGCGGAAGATCAGCGTGCGCTTGGTGATGGACTCGTTGAAGCGGCGGGCGACGCCCAGGGAGCGGGTGGCGGAGGACGGGGTCAAGGTGTACTCGCCAGAGGTCGAGCCGCTGTAGCTGATCCGGTAGGCCGCGTTCCGCTGAGCGCTCGGCACGAAGCTGAACAGGCCTTCGGGATGAGCAGCGAGGTCGCGGCTGGACACCGTCTTCCAGGCCTTGCTGCCCTTCCAGCTGCGCTGAAGGGTCACCGTGCCCAGGGTGAGGTATCCCCAACTGCCATCGGCGGGATTCTGCGCGAGGACCTGGCCGTCCATGCGGACCGCGGTCTTGTAGAGGGCCTTCTTCGGGACGGCCCCCAGTACCACCTTGGTCGGCACGTTGATGGCTCGCGCCGAGCGCTGGGCCGGCACGGACCACGCCTCGTCAGCCTGCTTCTCAGGGGCCGCAGGCGCAGCCTGGGCAGTGACGGACAGGGGCGCGAGCCCCAGGAGGGCCCCGCTGATCAGGGCGACGAGGTAGCGCTTCATGGGCGGATCTTCTCTCGGTCTCGGGAGCGAACGGGCCGGTCCTTCCCTGGGCAAAGGGGGGACAAACCAACGGATGCGACAGGCCTAGACCGCGACACCTATGCTTCGTCGGTGCCGGATAAGCGTCGAGGTTTCCTGTTCGGTGCTGCAGCCTACGGCTTGTGGGGCGCGTTCCCCCTGTACTGGCCGCTGCTGGAGCCGGCGGGAGCCGTCGAGCTGCTGGCCCACCGGGTGCTCTGGTCGGCCCTCACCATGGGGCTCCTGGTCGTGGTGCTCGGGCGGGGGCGGCACCTCGTCGACCTCCTGCGCCGACCACGCACCCTCGCGCTGCTCACGGTCGCGGCGGTGACCATCTCGGTCAACTGGGGCACCTACATCTGGGGCGTCACCAACGACCGCGTGGTCGAGTCGTCGCTGGGCTACTTCATCAACCCGCTCGTCACGGTGCTGATGGGAGTGCTGATCCTCGATGAGCGCCTGCGCCCGCTGCAGTGGGGCGCGCTAGCCCTGGCGGGTGTGGCGGTCGTCGTGCTGACCCTGGACTACGGCCGCCTGCCCTACGTCGCCCTCGTGCTCGCCTGCTCCTTCGGCGTCTACGGGCTGATGAAGAAGATCGCCAACGCCGGCGCCGTCGAGAGCCTCGCCCTCGAGACCGCCGTCATCACGCCCTTCGCCGCGGCGTACGTCGGATTCCTCGTGGCCACCGGGGCCTCCAACTTCGGCAACCACGGCACGGGGCACGCCCTGCTCCTCACGACCGCCGGCATCGTCACCGCCATCCCCCTCATCTGCTTCGGGGCCGCAGCGACGCGGGTGTCGATGGTGACGCTCGGGCTGTTGCAGTACCTCGCCCCGATCCTGCAGTTCGCGCTCGGCGTGCTGCTGTTCCACGAGCCGATGCCCGCCGGCCGCTGGGTCGGGTTCGGACTCGTCTGGCTGGCGCTCGTGGTGTTCACGATCGAGGCGATCAACCACCGGCGGCGGCAGCTGCGGCTCACCGCCGAGGCCAGCGCCATCTAGCCGCGCCAGGTGAGCCCCCGCCCGTTCATCTGACGGTCACCTCGTCCTCCCGTCGTTCTCACCCGCAGGTCCTACGTTCGGCTCGCCCCTCAGCCCGAACCAGGAAGCCTCCCGATGACGACAGCTCCCGCTCAGCGCCCCCTCCTCCCCCTCACCCCGACCGGCTCCGGACCGCACGGCTCCCGTAGTCACATGACGTGCGCCTTCCGCTGCGGCAACGCCTGCGACCGTCCGATCCCGAACCAGACCGGCCACCCGCACATCCAGGACGAGATCCGCCACGCCCTCGAGCGCCGCGCCGTCCTGCGCGGCGGCGCGGTCGGCGCCGGGCTGGTCCTCGCCGGCGGGCTGGCCGCCTCGGCCGTGTCCCCGGCCGCGGCAGCGGAGACCAGCCTCGCGATGGGCCCCAAGGGCGACAAGGGGCGGAAGAAGCGACCCCACGACAGCCTGGCCAAGCTGCCCTTCGCTCCGGTGGCGCCCAACAAGCGCGACGCGGTCGTCGTACCCTCCGGCTTCCGCAGCGAGGTCGTCATCGGATGGGGCGACCAGGTCACCCAGGACGCGCCGCGCTTCGACGTACGCGGTCAGACGCCGGACAAGGCCCGCCGGCAGTTCGGCTACAACTGCGACTACGTGGGCGTCGTCCCGCTCTCCGGCAAGGGCGACCGGGCCCTGCTCGTGGTCAATCACGAGTACACCGACGAGGCGCTGATGTTCCCGACCGGCGACTACGCCGAGGCGGACATCAAGAAGATCGCGATCGCCAACCACGGCATGTCCGTGGTCGAGATCAAGCGCGGGCGCACGCCCGGCTCGTGGAAGCGCGTCCCGGTGCGCAACACCCGTTACAACCGCCGGCTGCACGACCAGACGACCTTCATGATGACCGGTCCCGCTGCCGGCCACGAGCGACTGCGCACCAGCGCCGACCCGTCCGGCACCAAGGTGCTCGGCACGTTCAACAACTGCGCCGGCGGCCTCACGCCGTGGGGCACGATCCTGTCCGGCGAGGAGAACTTCAACCAGTACTTCGACAAGTCCGGAGACCTGGACGCTCGCTACGCCGAGTCCTACGCCCGCTACGGCGTCTCCGGGACCGGCACGAGGGGCTGGAGCGAGGTGGACGAGCGCTTCGACCTCACCCGGGAGCCGCACGAGCCGTTCCGCTTCGGCTGGGTCGTCGAGGTCGACCCGCTGAACCCGCGCTCGACGCCGCGCAAGCACTCCATGCTCGGCCGGTTCAAGCACGAGGGCGCCAACGTCGCCATCGCCCGCTCCGGGCACGCCGTGGCCTACATGGGCGACGACGAGCGCGGGGACTACGTCTACAAGTTCGTCTCCGCCAAGACCTTCCGCAAGGGCAGCGGCAAGCGGGCGCGGGCGCACAACCTCACGCTGCTCACGACCGGGACCCTCTACGTCGCCCGCTTCACCGGCGACGGCGCGGGAGACGGCGAGTACGACGGCACCGGCGAGTGGCTGCCACTGTGCTCGAACACGAAGTCCTACGTGCCCGGCATGAGCGTGGCGGAGGTCCTGATCGACACCCGGCTCGCGGCCGACAAGCTCACCCCCACGCGGATGGACCGTCCCGAGGACGTCGAGCCCAACCCGGTCAACGGCAAGGTCTACGTCGCGCTCACCAACAACTCCAACCGCGGGACCAAGTTCCCCGTCGACGAGGCCAACCCGCTCGCGACGTCGATGGTCCGCAAGTCGCTGGGCGAGCCGCTCACCGAGGCCACCGGCAACCGCAACGGCTACGTCCTCGAGCTGACGCCGCGCGGCGGCGACCACGCCGGGCGCTCCTTCAGCTGGACGCTGATGCTGGTCTGTGGCGACCCCGAGGCCCAGGAGACCTACTTCGCCGGCTACGACAAGTCCAAGGTCAGCCCGATCAGCTGCCCCGACAACGTCGCCTTCGACTCCGTCGGCAACCTGTGGGTCTCCACCGACGGCAACGCGCTGGGCTCCAACGACGGCATCTTCCGGGTGCCGACCACGGGCCCCGAGCGAGGCCGCGTGCAGCAGTTCCTCACGGTACCGCGCGGCGCCGAGGCCTGCGGCCCGCTCCTGACCGACGACGACCGCTCGCTCTTCGTCGCCGTACAGCACCCGGGCGAGATCGACGGCGCCACCTTCGAGGCCCCGATGAGCACCTGGCCGCACACGAACGACTTCCCGCGCCCGTCGGTCGCGGTGGCGTTCCGGGACCGCTGAGGGCTGTCCGTTTCACGAGTTAACTCGGGAAACGGTCACTTACCACGCGAAGGTTCACGTGGTGAGTGACTGTTTCACGAGGTAACTCGTGAAACGTCGCGCCACTCCAGCCCCACCAGTACGGCGAGCGCCGGGCCGGGCGGGGTCAGGCGGAGCGCTGGGCCACGACGTCGGCGAAGGCCTCGAGGGCGTCGCGCACGGGGCCCTGCGGGAGGACCTCGAGCCGCTTCTTGGCCTCGTTGGCCTGGCCCATGACGTAGTCGCGGGCCTGGGCCATCGCCGGGTGCCGACGGAGCAGCTCGAGCGTCTCCGCGTGGAGCGCGTCGTCGGTGAGGTCGGCGTCGAGCAGCTCGAGCAGCCGGGCGTCGGCCGGGTCCGTCGAGGCCTTGGCCATCAGCACCGGCAGCGTGGGCACACCCTCGCGCAGGTCGGTGCCGGGGGTCTTGCCCGACTCGTCGGACTCGGAGGCGATGTCGAGGATGTCGTCGGACAGCTGGAAGGCGGAGCCGACGATCTCGCCGTACTCTGTCAGCGCGTCCTCCACCTCGGCGGACGCTCCACCGAACTTGGCGCCGTACCGGGCCGAGGTCGCGATCAGCGAGCCGGTCTTGCCGGCCACCACGTCCAGGTAGTGGGCCAGCGGGTCCGCGCCGGGCGCGGGCTGGACCGTCTCCATGATCTGGCCCTCGACCAGGCGCATGAAGGTCTGCGCCTGGATCAGCACGGCCTCCGGCCCGAGGCCAGCGGTGAGCTCGGAGGAGCGGCCGAAGAGGTAGTCGCCGGTCAGGATCGCCACGTGGTTGTCCCACCGCGCGTTCGCCGAGTCGGCGCCGCGCCGCAGCGCCGCCTCGTCCATCACGTCGTCGTGGTAGAGCGACGCCAGGTGGGTCAGCTCGACGACGCACGCCGCCTGCAGCACCTCGTCGCTGTCCGCCCGGTCGCCGGTCTCGGCGGCCAGCAGCACCAGCAGCGGCCGGAACCGCTTGCCGCCGGCGTGCATCAGGTGCCCGGCTGCCTCGCTGACGAAGGTCGCGCGGCTGCGGACATGGCCGTCGAGAGCATCCTCGACCCGCGACATCCGGGCGCGGAGCCGGTCGGCCAGCGCCTCGTCCACGACAGGCAGGGCAAGCCCGGCAGAGACACCTTCGGGGGGCCCGTCGGGGGCCGCGTTGATAGCAGAGTCTGCGGTCACCTGATGAATTCTCCCGCATGCCCGGCCAGATCCAGAACCGGGCCGGGCACGACGCCCAGGACGATGGTCACAGCGACGGACACGCCGATGACGACGGCGGTCAGGACCGAGGGCACGGTGACGGCCGGGCCCTCGCCGATCGGGTCGGAGAAGTACATCAGCACGATGACGCGGACGTAGAAGAACGCCGCCACGGCGCTGGTCAGCACACCGGCCACCACGACCGGCCAGGCGCCTGCGGAGCCGGCGGCCGCGAAGACCGCCCACTTGCCGACGAAGCCGGACGTCAGCGGGATGCCCGCCATCGCGAGGAGGAAGACCGCGAAGACACCGGCGACCACCGGGGACTCCTTGCCGAGCCCTGCCCAGCGGTCGGTGTGGGTCGTCTCGCCGCCGCTGTCACGCACCAGCGTGACGACCGCGAACGCCCCGAGCACCGCGAAGCCGTAGGTCACGAGGTAGAACAGCACCGCCTGCAGGGACGTGATCGACCCCTCGCCCACCTCCGCGGCACCGCGCACGCCGAGCACGCCGGCGAGCAGGAAGCCCGAGTGGGCCACCGAGGAGTAGGCCAGCATCCGCTTGATGTCGGTCTGGGTGATCGCCAGCACGACGCCGACGACCATCGTGAGGATCGCGATGACCCAGAACATCGGCTGCCAGCTCCAGCGGTCGGAGCCGAAGGCGACATAGAACAGACGCAGCATCGCTCCGAACGCAGCGACCTTGGTGCCGGCCGACATGAACGCCGTCAGCGCGGTCGGGGCCCCCTGATAGACGTCGGGGGTCCAGGCGTGGAACGGCGCGGCGCCGACCTTGAACAGCAGGCCGACGGCCAGCATGCCCATGCCGATGAGCAGCAGGGTCTCGTTCTCCCCGCCGCCACGGACGGCGGCGTCGATGCCCGCGAAGTCCATCGTGCCGGCGTACCCGTAGATCAGGGCGACGCCGTAGAGGAAGAACGCCGACGAGAACGCGCCGAGCAGGAAGTACTTCAGGGCCGCCTCCTGGCTGAGCAGACGGCGACGACGCGCCAGGCCGGTCAGCAGGTAGAGCGGCAGGGAGAGGACCTCCAGGGCCACGAACATCGTGACCAGATCGCCCGACGCCGGGAACAGCAGCATGCCGGCCACCGAGAACATCAGCAGCGGGTAGACCTCGGTGTGCTCGATGCCGAGGGAGGATCCCTCACGCTCGGCCTCGCTGCCCGGCAGGGCGGCGGCCTGGCCGGTGAAGCCCGTCAGGCCTCCCTCGAGGCGTCGCTCGGCGAAGAGCAGCACCCCACCGACGGCGAGCAGCAGGATCAGTCCCCACAGGAAGAGCGTGGGACCGTCGACGACCAGCGAGCCGCCGGCCGAGATCAGGCCGCGAGCGGCGCCGTCGGCGTGCTCCTCGACGTCTCCGGCGACCCAGACGACAGCGACGAAGGCGGCGACGAGGCCGACGCCCGCGAGCACGGTCTGCACCAGGAAGCGTCGCGCCCGGGGCAGGAACGCCTCGACCAGGACGCCGAGCACCGCGACGCCGAGGACGATCAGCAGCGGCGAGAGCTCGAAGTACTCGATCGTGGGCTTGATGAACTCCATCAGTGCGAGCCTTCCTCAGCCGGGGCGTTCCCGCCGTTCCCCGAGGGGTCGGCGGCGGGGACGGTCGGATCGTCGTCGGTCACTCCGACGTGCTCCAGGGTGGTCTCGACGACCGGGTTGATCACGTCGAGCAGCGGCATCGGGTAGAAGCCGAAGACGAGCAGCGCGGCCACCAGCGGGGCCACCGCGCCGATCTCGCGACGGCTCAGGTCGGGCATGCCGACGTTCTCCGGGCGCTCGGGACCGGTCATCGTGCGCTGGTACATCCACAGGATGTAGATGGCGGCCAGCACGATGCCGGTCACGGCGATCGCCCCCGCCCACCAGGCGTGGTCGAAGGCCGACAGCAGCACCATGAACTCGGAGACGAACGGCGAGAGGCCCGGCAGGCCCAGCGTCGCGAGTCCCGCCACCAGGAACAGTCCGGCCAGGACCGGGGCGGTCTTCTCGACCCCGGAGATCGCGCGGATCGAGGCGGTGCCCCGGCGGCGGATCAGGTAGCCGGCGACCAGGAAGAGCGCGGCGGTGCCGAGCCCGTGGTTGACCATGTAGAGGATCGCGCCGGTGCCGCCCTGCGAGGTGAAGACGAAGATGCCCAGCACGATGAACCCGAAGTGCGACAGCGAGGTCAGACCGATCAGGCGCAGCATGTCGTCCTGGCCGATCGCGACGAGCGCGCCGTAGACGATCGAGATCAGCGCGATCACCACCACCACGGGGGTCGCCCACTGCGAGGCCTCGGGGAAGAGGCCCAGGCAGAAGCGGATCATCCCGAAGGTGCCGATCTTGTCCAGGATCGAGACCAGCAGCACGCTGGTCCCCGGGGTCGCGGTCGCGGTGGTGTCCGCCAGCCAGGTGTGCACCGGGAACAGCGGCGCCTTGATCGCGAAGGCGATGAAGAAGCCGAGGAAGAGCCAGCGGCCCTCGTTGACCCCGATGTCCAGGGCGGCCAGGTCACTCAGCAGGTACGACGGGGAGCCGGCGTCGGCGGAGATGACGTAGAGGCCGATCACCGAGACCAGCATGATCAGGCCGCCGGCCAGCTGGTAGACGAGGAACTTCACCGCGGCGCGGGCACGGCCCGCACCGCCGAAGCCACCCACCAGGAAGTAGGCCGGGATCAGCGTCGCCTCGAACACGACGTAGAAGAGGAACACGTCGGTCGCGGCGAACACCGTGAGCGCGGCGGCTTCGAGCGCCAGGATCCAGGCGAAGAACGTGTTGGTGCTGCGGCCGCCGCTCAGGCCGGCGACCGGGCCGTCGGCGTCATGCCAGGCGGCACCGATCACGACGGGCACCAGGAACACCGTCAGCAGCAGCATGACGAGGCCGAGGCCGTCCACGCCCACGGCGTAGTGGACGCCCAGGGCGCCGATCCACTCGTGGGTCTCCTCGAGCTGCATGCCGTCGCCGACGTTGTAGACCGAGGTCATCAGACCGGCGACGACCAGCGTGACCAGCGAGAAGCCGAGGGCCACGAACTTGGTCAGCGCGGCGCCCGGGTTGCGGGGCATCACAGCAACGACGACGGCGCCGATGAGCGGCACCACGATCATCGTGGTGAGCCAGGGGAAGTCGTTCATACGAGGGTCACCGCCAGCAGGGCCAGGACGACGAGCAGGACGCCGCCGAGGAGGGAGAGGGCATAGGAGCGGACGAAGCCGTTCTGCACCCGGCGCAGGCGCTGGGAGAGACCGCCGACCACGGCGGAGCCGCCTTCGACGGTGCCGTCGATGCCGACGCGGTCCAGGACGGCGAGGCCACCGACCAGCGACCGGCCGGGGGCAACCACCAGTCCCTCGTTGATCGCGTCGCCGTAGAGGTCGGCCCGGGCGGCGCGGGTCGCGAACGACACGTCGCTGGGCGCCTCGCGCGGCACGGGGTTGCGTCCGACGAGGAGCCAGGCGATCGCGACACCCACCGCGACCACCAGGGTCACGATCAGCGTCATCACGATGGGCGCGACGGGGAGGTCGTGGTGCTCGGCGGTGCCGACGACCGGCGAGAGCCAGTCGACGATCCAGTTGCCGAGCAGGAGGAAGCCACCGAGGACGGAGAGCGCCGCGAGCACGATGAGCGGGAACGTCATCAGCTTGGGCGACTCGTGCGGGTGCGTCTCGGGCGCCCAGCGCTTGTTGGTGAAGAACGTCATCAGCATCAGCCGGGTCATGTAGAACGCGGTGATGCCGGCGCCGAGCAGTGCAGCCAGACCGACCAGAGTGTTCTCCGCGAAGGCGGTCTCGATGATCTTGTCCTTGGACCAGAAGCCGGCGAAGCCCGGGAAGCCGATGATCGCCAGGTAGCCCATCGCGAACGTTGCGAAGGTGACCGGCAGCGCCTTGTTGAGCGCGCCGTAGTGGCGCATGTCGACGTCGTCGTCCATGCCGTGCATGACCGAGCCGGCGCCGAGGAACATGTTGGCCTTGAAGAAGCCGTGCGTCAGCAGGTGGAAGATCGCGAACGCGTAGCCGGCGGTGCCGAGACCCGCGGCGAGCATCATGTAGCCGATCTGGCTCATCGTGGAGCCGGCCAGCGCCTTCTTGATGTCGTCCTTGGCGCAACCGATGACCGCACCCCACAGCAGCGTCACGACTCCGACGATCACGACGGCCGTCTGGGCGACGGGAGCGTTCTCGAAGATGAAGTTGGACCGCGTCACGAGGTAGACACCCGCGGTGACCATGGTTGCGGCGTGGATCAGGGCCGACACCGGGGTGGGGCCCTCCATCGCGTCGAGCAGCCACGCCTGCAGAGGGACCTGCGCCGACTTGGCGCAGGCGCCGAGCAGCAGCAGCAGACCGATCGCGGTCATCGTGTTCTCGGACGCCTCGCCGGCGACCTCGCTGACGCCTGCGAACGAGATGGTCCCGAAGGTGACGAAGATCAGCGAGATCGCGAGCACCATGCCCATGTCGCCGACGCGGTTGATCACGAACGCCTTCTTCGACGCCGCGGCTGCGGAGGGCTTGTGCTGCCAGAAGCCGATCAGCAGGTACGACGCGAGGCCGACGCCCTCCCAGCCCAGGAACAGGACGAGGTAGTTGGCCGCGAGGATCAGCGTGAGCATCGCCGCGACGAACAGGTTGAGGTAGCCGAAGAAGCGGCGACGGCGCGCGTCGTGCTCCATGTAGCCGATCGAGTAGATGTGGATCAGCGAGCCGACGCCGGTGATCAGCAGCAGGAAGAGCGCCGCCAGCGGGTCGTAGAGCAGGTCCATCCCCACCTCGAGGCCGCCGGCCTCGAACCAGGTGAACAGCTGCTGCTCGATCTGTCGGTCCCCGGCGTCACGGCCGAGGAGCTCGAAGAACATCGTGAGGCTGACCGCGAACGACCCGACCGAGGTGGCCGTGCCGAGCAGGTGACCCCAACGGTCGGTGAGACGTCCGCCGAGCAGCAGGATCGCGGCGCCGGCGAGCGGCAGTGCGATCACCAGCCAGGTCAGGGCGAGGACGCCTTCGGCGTCGCCCGGTGCGATCACCGGCACGAGGGCATGGCCGCCCTCGGAGAAAAGGTTCGACAAGGTCCGTCTCCCTTTAGTACTTCAGCAGACTGGCGTCGTCGACCGAGGCCGACCGGCGGGTGCGGAAGATGGTCATGATGATGGCGAGCCCGATCACGACTTCGGCGGCGGCGACGACCATCACGAAGAACGCCGCGATCTGACCGTCGAGGTTGCCGTGCTGCTTGGCGAAGGTGACCAGCGCGAGGTTGCAGGAGTTCAGCATCAGCTCGACGCACATGAACACCACGATGGCGTTGCGGCGGGTGAGCACTCCGACCGTCCCGATCGAGAACAGGATCCCCGAGAGGACGATGTAGGGCGTGACGCTCATCGACCGTCCTCCTTCATGCTGCCGGTGGTGTCGCCCGTCGCGCCCTCAGCCTGAGGGGGTGCGCTCATCGGTGTCTCCTCGCCTCCGGCCGCACTGGTGTGGCCGGTGATCTTCGGGGCCCCTGAGAGGCCGCCCTCGACCTGGCGCTCGAAGGTCTCGATCTCCTCCGCGTCCACGGGCGCGGTGCGGACCGAGCCGCGGGCGGCGAGCACCCGGGAGATCGACGTGGGTGCCGCGCTGCCGTCGGGCAGCAGCGCCGGGGTGTCGATCGCGTTGTGGCGGGCGTAGACGCCCGGCGCGGGCAGCGGCCCGGGGTGCTTTCCGGTCTCGGCGTAGGCACGCATCCGCTCGGCGGCCAGCTCGCGCTGGCCGGGCTTCGGCGTGAGCCGCTCGCGGTGGGCGAGGACCATGGCGCCGACGGCGGCGGTGATCAGCAGGGCGGACGCGGTCTCGAAGATGAAGACCCAGCGGGAGAAGAGGATGTTGGCCAGCCCCTGCACGTTGCCGCCGGAGTTGGCCTCCTCGAGGCCGACCGCCGTGCCCAGCGAGATCTGGCCGAGGCCGATCGCGAGGACGACGGCGAGCAACAGCCCGGCGACGACGGCCATCGCGCGCTGGCCGCGGATCGTCTCCACGACCGAGTCCGACGCGTCGACGCCGACAAGCATCACCACGAAGAGGAAGAGCATCAGGATCGCGCCGGTGTAGACGATGATCTGCACCGCGAAGAGGAACGGCGCCTCGAGCACGGCGTAGAGCACCGCGAGGCTGATCATGACCACGGCGAGCAGGAGGGCCGCGTGGACCGCCTTGCGCACGAAGAGGATGCCCAGCGCCGCGATCACCATGACCGGGGCGAGGATCCAGAAAGCGGTCACCGACCGGCCTCCTTGTCGAGTGAGGTGCCACCGACGGTGGGCTCGGGAGCCGCGTCGGGCGAGCGGAACGTGCCGCGGTAGTAGTCGCCCTCGTCGTCGCCGAGGAGCATCGCGTGCGGCGGCTGCTCCATGCCGGGCAGCAACGGCGCCAACAGGTCGGACTTCTCGTAGATGAGGTCGGCGCGGTTGTTGTCCGCCAGCTCGTACTCGTTGGTCATCGTGAGCGCGCGCGTGGGGCACGCCTCGATGCACAGTCCGCACAGGATGCAGCGCAGGTAGTTGATCTGGTAGACGCGGCCGTAGCGCTCACCGGGGCTGAACCGCTCATCCTCGGTGTTGGAGGCACCCTCGACGTAGATCGCGTCGGCCGGGCACGCCCAGGCGCACAGCTCGCAGCCGATGCACTTCTCCAGGCCGTCGGGCCAGCGGTTGAGCTGGTGCCGGCCGTGGAAGCGGGGCGCCGTGGGCACCTTCTCGAACGGGTACTCCTCGGTGACGACCTTGCGGAACATCGTCCGGAAGGTCACCCCGAAGCCCGCGATCGGGTCCCAGAACTGCTCCTTGAGTCCCTTTGACTCAGCCATCAGATCTCCTCACCCGTTCGGGTCGCCGTCGACCCGACAGGGTCACCGGACTTGTCGAAGGTCAGGGGACGGGCCGCACCGCGGACCGCACCCCCGGCGGGCATCGGCGGCACGGGGAAGCCCGTGCCGGTGTTGGCGACCAGGCGCTCGGCGGCCTCGTTCTCCTCGGCGTCCGGGTCCTCCTTGTCGCCGACGAAGAACAGCACCACCATCAGCGCGGCGAGCACGCCGATGCCGATCAGGAGGTACTCCCGGTCGACCCCGCCGTCCAGCGACACGGCGCGGACGGTGGCGACGGCGACGATCCAGACCAGCGAGACCGGGATCAGCACCTTCCAGCCGAACGCCATGAACTGGTCGTAGCGCAGCCGGGGCAGGGTCCCGCGCAGCCAGATGAAGACGAAGATGAAGAACAGCACCTTGCCGAGGAACCACAGCAGCGGCCAGTAGCCCTCGTTGGCGCCGGCCCACACCTCGTCGATCCAGAACGGCGCGTGCCAGCCGCCCAAGAAGAGCGTGGTCGCGATCGCGGAGACCGTCGCCATGTTGATGTACTCGGCGAGGAAGAACAGCGCGAACTTCATCGAGGAGTACTCGGTGTGGAACCCGCCGACCAGCTCGCCCTCGGCCTCGGGGAGGTCGAAGGGCGCGCGGTTGGTCTCGCCCACCATCGAGATCGCGAAGATCGCGAACGAGGGGAAGAGGATCAGCCCGAACCACAGGTCGCTCTGCGCCTCGACGATCTCCGAGGTCGACATGGAGCCCGCGTAGAGGAAGACCGCCACGAGCGCGAGGCCCATCGCGACCTCGTAGGAGATCATCTGGGCGCTGGAGCGCATCCCGCCGAGCAGGGCGTAGGGCGACCCGCTGGACCAGCCGCCCAGGACGATGCCGTAGATCCCGATAGAGGCGATCGCGAGCACGAAGAGCACCGCGACCGGCATGTCGGTCAGCTGCAGCATCGTGGTGCGGTCGGTGAACGGGAGCCCGACCTCGGGCCCGAAGGGCACCACGGCCCACGTCACGAAGGCGGGGATCACGACGATCACCGGCGCCAGCAGGAAGACGACCTTGTCGACACCCTTGGGGATGATGTCTTCCTTGAAGATCAGCTTGAGCGCGTCACCCAACGACTGCAGCAGACCGAAAGGACCGTTGACGTTGGGGCCGATGCGGTGCTGCATCCGGGCCACGACGCGACGCTCGAACCAGATGTTGAACAGGGTGAGCAGCAGCAGCACCACGAAGATCAGGACGACCTTCGTGATGATCAGCCACCACGGGTCCTTGCCGAACTGCTGGAGCGGCTCCTCGGCCGCCAGCACGATCGCGCTGGTCGAGATCACTGATCTGCTCCCTTCACGGTGACCCGGCTGCCCGCAGAGGCGAGGTCGGCGAGGACGCCGTTGCCGAAGGAGTTGCTGGGCACCCAGACCACGCCGTCGGGCAGGTCGCCCGGCTCCGCCGGCAGCGTGACGGACCCACGGTCACCGGTGAGGGTGACGGTCGGGCCCACCTCGTCGTACGTCGCGCGCGGGAGGCGGGCGACGGCGCGACGGGCCGTGGCGTGGAGGTACTTGTCGTTGTCCTGCATCGAGCCGTTGTCGAGCAGCTGCTTCCAAGTCGCCAGGGCGAAGGTCCCCGGCTGCCCCGCAGGCTGGGACATCGGCTGGGACAGCGGCTGGGAAACAGGCGCTGCTGCCCGCTCGCCGTCCCAGGCACCGAACTGCTGCATCTGAGTGCGGACCTCCGCGACCGTGCGGAAGCCCAGCGGGCGGCCGAGCTCCTCGGCGATGCCGGCGAGCACGCGCAGGTCGGGCAGGGCGCGCGGGTCCTCGAAGACCGCGTCGAAGGGGCGCGGACGTCCCTCCCACGTGACGAACGTGCCGGCCTTGTCGGTGACCGCTGCCACCGGGAAGACCACGTCGGCCGCCCGGCTGATCTCGGTGTCGCGCAGCTCGAGGCTGACGACGAAGCGCGCGGCGGCGACGGCCGCGCGGGCCGCCTCCGGGTCGGGCAGGTCGCGCGGGTCGACCCCGCCGACGACCAGACCGCCGAGCTCTCCGCTGATGAGGCCGGCGACGATCGCGTCGGCGTCACGGCCCTCCGCGTCGGGGAGCCGGTCGACGCCCCACGCGGTGGCGGCGTCGACGCGGGCCGCGGCCTGCGCGACCGGTCGGCCACCGGGCAGGAGGTTGGGCAGGCAGCCGCCCTCGACGGCCCCGCGGTCCCCCGCACGGCGCGGGACCCAGGCGAGCTTGGCCCCGGTCCTGCGGGCCAGCTCGAGGGCCGCGGTGAGGGCACCGGGCACGGTCGCGAGGCGCTCCCCCACCATGATCAGGCTGTCGGCGCCGAGCGCGGCGGCCTCGTCGCCGGCCAGCGCGGCGAGCGCGTCCGGCTCGTCGCCCGGGGCCGTGGGCACGACGCGCGCGTTGAGCTTGTGCGAGCCGCGGCTGGTGTACGGCGCGAGCGTGACGACCCGCGTGCCCTTGCGGCTGGCCTTGCGCAGCCGCAGGAAGATCGTGCCGGCCTCGTCCTCGGGCTCGAAGCCGGCCAGGACGACCGTGCGCGAGCCCTCGACGTCGCCGTACGTGACGCCGCCGCCACCGGGACCGGTGAGCACGACGTGGGACGCCAGGAAGGCCGCCTCCTCCGCCGAGTGCGGGCGAGCACGGAAGTCGATGTCGTTGGTGGCGAGGGCGACCCGGGCGAACGCGCTGTAGGCGTAGGCGTCCTCGGCGGTGACGCGGCCACCGGTGAGCACGGCCGAGGCACCGGCCGCGGCGAGACCGCGGGCGGCGACGGCGAAGGCCTCGGGCCAGGAGGCGGCACGCAGCTCGCCGGTCTCCTCGTCGCGCACCAGCGGGTGCGCGAGGCGGTCAGCGGTGCGGGTGTAGTTGAACGCGAAGCGGTCCTTGTCGGTGATCCACTCCTCGTTGACCTCCGGGTCGTTGCCCGCCAGGCGGCGCATCACCCGGCCGCGTCGGTGGTCGACGCGGATCGCGGAGCCGCACGCGTCGTGCTCGGCGACCGACGGGGTGGAGACCAGGTCGAAGGGGCGCGAGCGGAAGCGGTACTCCGCGCTCGTCAGGGCCCCGACCGGGCAGATCTGGATCGTGTTGCCCGAGAAGTAGGACTCGAACGGCTCCTTCTCGTAGATGCCCACCTGCTGGAGGGCGCCTCGCTCGATGAGCGCGATGAAGGGGTCGCCGGCGATCTGCTCGGAGAAGCGCGTGCAGCGGGCGCAGAGCACGCAGCGCTCCCGGTCGAGGAGCACCTGGGCGGAGATGTTGATCGGCTTGGGGAAGGTCCGCTTGACCCCGCCACCGGCCGAGAAGCGCGACTCGCCGCGGCCGTTGGACATCGCCTGGTTCTGCAGCGGGCACTCGCCGCCCTTGTCGCAGACGGGGCAGTCGAGCGGGTGGTTGATCAGCAGGAACTCCATGATCCCCTGCTGCGCCTTGTCGGCGACCTCGCTGGTCGCCTGGGTGTTGACGACCATGCCGTCGGCCACCTGCAGCGTGCAGGAGGCCTGCGGCTTCGGGAAGCCACGGCCGTTGCCGGCGTCGGGCACCTCGACCAGGCACTGGCGGCAGGCGCCGACCGGAGCGAGCAGCGGGTGGTCGCAGAAGCGCGGGATCTGGACGCCGACCTGCTCGGCGGCGCGGATCACCAACGTGTCCTTGGGGACGCTGACCTGCACCCCGTCGACGGTGAGGGTGACCAGGTCGTCGGCTACGCCGGCCCGGTCGGGGGTGGTGCTCATGCGGGCGCTCCCGACTGCGCCGTGCTCGGCGCGAAGGCGGTGGCGGCTGCGGGGTCGAACGGACAGCCGCCGTGGGTCAGGTGGGCGAGGTACTCGTCGCGGAAGTACTGGATGGACGACGAGATCGGGCTGGTCGCGCCGTCGCCCAGCGCGCAGAACGCCCGGCCCAGGATGTTGTCGCACTGGTCGAGCAGGAGCTCGAGGTCGTCCTCGGTGCCCTGCCCCTTCTCCAGCGCCGCGAGCGTCTGGGCGAGCCACCACGTGCCCTCGCGGCACGGGGTGCACTTGCCGCAGGACTCGTGCTTGTAGAACTCGGTCCAGCGCAGCACCGCGCGCACGACGCAGACGGTCTCGTCGAAGATCTGCAGGGCGCGGGTGCCGAGCATCGAGCCCGCCGCGCCGACGGCCTCGTAGTCCAGCGGCATGTCGAGGTGCTCGGCGGTCAGCAGCGGGGTGGAGGAGCCACCGGGCGTCCAGAACTTCATCTCGTGGCCGTGGCGCATGCCGCCGGCCAGGTCGATGAGCTCGCGCAGGGTGATCCCCAGCGGGGCTTCGTACTGCCCCGGGCGGGCCACGTGGCCGGACAGGGAGTAGATGACGAAGCCCTTGGACTTCTCGGTGCCCATCGAGGCGAACCACTCCGGGCCGTTGCGCACGATGCTGGGCACCGAGGCGATCGACTCGACGTTGTTGACCACCGTGGGGCTGGCGTAGAGACCGGCGACCGCGGGGAACGGCGGACGCAGACGCGGTTGTCCGCGCCGGCCCTCGAGCGAGTCGAGCAGTGCCGTCTCCTCGCCGCAGATGTAGGCCCCGGCGCCGGCGTGCACGATCAGGTCGAGGTCGTAGCCGCTGCCGTGGATGTTCTTGCCGAGGTGACCGGCCAGGTAGGCCTCCTGCACGGCGCGCTGCAGGCGGCGGACCACGTGGAGGACCTCGCCGCGCACGTAGATGAACGCCGTGTTGGCCCGGATGGCATAGGAGCTGATGATCACGCCCTCGACCAGCGTGTGCGGGCTGGCCATCATCAGCGGGATGTCCTTGCAGGTGCCCGGCTCCGACTCGTCGGCGTTGACGACGAGGTACTTCGGGTTCGGGTTGTCCTGCGGGATGAAGCCCCATTTCATGCCCGTGGGGAAGCCCGCGCCGCCGCGTCCACGCAGACCGGAGTCCTTCACGGCGGTGATCACGTCGTCGGGGGCCACGCCCAGCGCCTTGCGCAGCCCGACGTACCCGTCGTGGGCCTCGTAGGACTCGAGGGTCCAGCTGCGGTCGGCCCCCCAGTTGGCGGTGAGGACGGGGGTCAGCATGTCCGTCACTTCGCTTCCTCCCCGGGCTTGTCGTCCCTGTCGTGGGCCAGGTCGGCCGGCGACTCGGCGATCTTGGTCTCGGTCTCCGCGCGCGAGGTGTCGGCGCGTTCGCTGGCCTCGACCGCTGATCCGGTCAGGGACGCAGCGCCGGCCGCCTCGGTCGAGGGAGCCGTCCAGCCGCGCTCGAGCGCGATCTCGAGCCCCGCGAGCGAGGCGGGCCCGGCGCCCGGGCCCTCGTCGGCGCGGTCGTCGGGGAAGCCGGCGAGCACGCGCTCGGCCTCGCGCCAGGTGCAGAGCTTGGGCCCGCGGGTGGAGTGGACCTCGTTGCCCGCGCGCAGGTCGTCGACGAGCTGACGCGCCGAGTCGGGCGTCTGGTTGTCCATGAACTCCCAGTTGACCATCACCACGGGGGCGTAGTCGCAGGCCGCGTTGCACTCGACGTGCTCGAGGGTGATCTTGCCGTCCTCGGTGGTCTCGTCGTTGCCGACGCCGAGGTGGTCCTTGAGGTCGGCGAAGATCTTGTCGCCGCCCATCACCGCGCACAGCGTGTTGGTGCAGACCCCGACGTGGTAGTCGCCGACCGGGCGGCGCTTGTACATCGTGTAGAACGTGGCGACCCCGCTGACCTCGGCCGCGGAGATGCCGAGGATCTCGGCGCAGGCCTCGATGCCCTCCGCCGTCACGCGGCCCTCGGCACTCTGGACCAGGTGGAGCATCGGCAGCAGGCCGGAGCGCGGCTGCGGGTAGCGCGCGGCCACCTGCTCCAGCTCGGCGTACGTCTCTGGACTGAGCATCAGCGGTCCACGCCTCCCATGACGGGGTCGATCGAGGCGATCGCCACGATGATGTCGGAGACCATGCCGCCCTCAGCCATCACGCTCGTCGCCTGCAGGTTGGTGAACGACGGGTCGCGGAAGTGGGCCCGGAACGGGCGGGTGCCGCCGTCCGAGACGACGTGGCACGCGAGCTCGCCGCGCGGTGACTCGACGGCGGCGTAGGCCTGACCGGCCGGCACCTTGAACCCCTCGGTCACCAGCTTGAAGTGGTGGATCAGCGCCTCCATCGACTCCCCCATGATGTGGCGGATGTGGTCGAGGCTGTTGCCCATGCCGTCGCTGCCGATGGCGAGCTGGCTGGGCCACGCGATCTTCTTGTCGCCGATCATCACCGGAGCGCCCTCGAGGCCGGCGAGCCGGTCGGCGCACTGCTCGATGATCTTCAGCGACTCGGACATCTCGTTGAGCCGGATCCGGAAGCGGCCGTAGGAGTCCGCGGTGTCCCAGGTCTGGACGTCGAAGTCGTAGGTCTCGTAGCCGCAGTAGGGCTCGGTCTTGCGCAGGTCCCAGGCATAGCCGGTCGAGCGCAGCACCGGGCCGGTGATGCCGAGCGCCAGGCACCCGGCGAGGTCGAGGTGGCCGATGTTCTCCAGGCGTCCCTTGAAGATCGGGTTCGCGTTGCAGAGCGCGGCGTACTCGGGCAGACGCTTCTTCATCAGCGCGATGAAGTCGCGGATCTCGTCCAGAGCACCCGGGGGCATGTCCTGGGCGACGCCGCCGGGGCGGATGAACGCGTGGTTCATCCGCAGGCCGGTGATCAGCTCGAACAGGTGCAGCACCAGCTCGCGCTCGCGGAAGCCCATCGTCATCACGGTCAGCGCGCCGAGCTCCATGCCACCGGTCGCGATGGCGACCAGGTGCGAGGAGATCCGGTTGAGCTCCATGAGCAGGACCCGCATCACCGAGGCCTTCTCGGGGATGTCGTCCTCGATGTCGAGCAGCCGCTCGACGCCCAGGACGTAGGCCGCCTCGTTGTAGAACGGGGAGAGGTAGTCCATCCGGGTGCAGAACGTGACGCCCTGGACCCAGGAGCGGTACTCCATGTTCTTCTCGATGCCCGTGTGCAGGTAGCCGATGCCGCAGCGGGCCTCGGTGACCGTCTCGCCCTCGAGCTCGAGGATCAGTCGCAGCACGCCGTGGGTGGACGGGTGCTGCGGTCCCATGTTGACCACGACCCGCTCGTCGGCGGCCTCGCTGGAGATGTCCTGGACCAGGGAGTCCCAGTCCTGCCCGGTGACGGTGAACACGCGTCCCTGGGAGGTCTCGTTGGCGCCCGCGAAGATGTCCTCGCCGTGGCCCGGCTTGTTCGTGGTGCTCATCAGTTGTACGACCTCCGCTGGTCCGGCGGCGGGATGGTGCCGCCCTTGTACTCCACCGGGATGCCGCCCAGCGGGTAGTCCTTGCGCTGCGGGTGCCCGGGCCAGTCGTCGGGCATCAGGATCCGGGTCAGCGCCGGGTGTCCGTCGAAGATGATCCCGAAGAAGTCCCAGGTCTCGCGCTCGTGCCAGTCCACCGTCGGGTAGACCGCGATGATCGAGGGGATGTGCGGGTCCGCGTCGGGGCAGGACACCTCGAGGCGGATCCGGCGGTTGTGGGTCATCGAGAGCAGGTGGTAGACCGCGTGCAGCTCGCGTCCGGTGTCCTCGGGGTAGTGCACCCCGCTCACGCCGGAGCAGAACTCGAACTTCAGCGCCGGGTCGTCACGCAGCGCGGACGCCACAGCGGCGATGTCCTCACGACGTACGTGGAAGGTGATCTCGCGGCGGTGCACCACGACCTTCTCGATGGCGTTCGTGATGCCGCCACCGGAGAGGCGAGCCTCGAGGGCGTCGGCCACCTGGTCGAACCAGCCGCCGTAGGGGCGACTCGTCGCACCGGGCATCACGACCGGACGGACCAGGCCGCCGTAGCCGGAGGTGTCCCCGCTGCCGCGCACGCCGAACATGCCGACGCGCGTGCCGATGCGCTCGACCTCGCCCGCCTGGGCGGGGACTTGGTTCTCCGGCGACTGCTCGGACGCGGGCTGCTCCGGCCCCTTGTCGATCCGCTTGTCGTCACTCACCGCAGCAGCCCTCGCATGTCGGACGTCGGGAGAGCGCGCAGGCCCTCGTTCTCGCGCTCGATGATCTCGTTGGCCCGGTTGACACCCATCTTGGTGTTCTGGACCTGGTCGTGGAGCTTGAGGATCGCGTCGATGAGCATCTCCGGGCGCGGCGGACAGCCGGGGAGGTACATGTCGACGGGGACGATGTGGTCCACGCCCTGCACGATCGCGTAGTTGTTGAACATGCCGCCGCTGCTGGCGCACACACCCATCGCGAGCACCCACTTGGGGTTGGGCATCTGGTCGTAGATCTGGCGCACGACGGGGGCCATCTTCTGGCTCACCCGGCCGGCGACGATCATCAGGTCGGCCTGGCGGGGGCTCGCACGGAAGACCTCCATGCCGAAGCGGCCGAGGTCGTACTTGGGGCCACCGCTGGTCATCATCTCGATGGCACAGCAGGCCAGGCCGAACGACGCCGGCCAGAACGAGACCTTGCGCATGTAGCCGGCGAGGCCCTCGACCGAGGTCAGGAGGACCCCGCTCGGCAGCTTCTCTTCGAGACCCATGTCAGATTCCTTCGGTGATCGGGAGGGGCGTGATCACGGTGATCAGTCCCAGTCCAGGCCGCCGCGACGCCAGACGTAGGCGTAGGCGACGAAGACCGTGGCGATGAACAGGACCATCTCGATCAGCCCGAAGAACGCCATGGCGTCGAAGTGGACCGCCCACGGGTAGAGGAAGATGATCTCGATGTCGAAGACGATGAAGAGCATGGCGGTGATGTAGTACTTCACCGGGAAGCGCCCGCCACCGGCGGCGTGGGGCGTGGGGTCGATGCCGCACTCGTAGGACTCGAGCTTGGCCCTGTTGTAGCGCTTCGGCCCGACGACCGCGCTCATGATCAGCGTCACCACCGCGAACCCGGTCGCGAGGATCACCAGCGCCAGCACCGGCGTGTAGAGCTCCATGGGTGCTTCCTTCCCGGTTCAGCGTGCGGACCGTGTCCTTCATACCGGTCGAACGCCAATAAGTCAGTTCACTCGCGACTTTGTGAAGCCGTTCACGAGTGGTGCGGGACACAGTCTACGAGTCCACTCCGGCAGCGCCACCTCGGCCCCCGAAGGTCCCAGAGGCTCCAGGACCTAAGTCCCTGACGGCCAGTTCCTAAGACCTGAGCCCAGCATCACACGCCCCTCGCCGGTCGAGCATCACACGCCTTCGTTGGTCGAGCAGGTTGCGCAGCAACCGACGTCGAGACCCACCCCATCCCCGCTGGTCGAGCAGGTTGCGCAGCAACCGACGTCGAGACCCTCAGGCGCGGGCGCGGTGCAGCGCCACGATGCCGCCGCTGAGGTTGCGCCACTGCGGCGCGTCCCAGCCGGCTCGCGCGACGAGGGCGGCCAGCCCCCGCTGGTCGGGCCAGGCGCGGATCGACTCGGCGAGATAGACGTAGGCGTCGGGCGCGGACGAGACGGCGCGCGCGATGGGCGGCAGCGCCTTCATCAGGTATTCGATGTAGACCATCCGGAACGGCGCCCAGGTGGGGTGGCTGAACTCGCAGACGACCAGCCGACCGCCCGGCTTGGTGACCCGGCGCAGCTCGCGGAGCCCGGCCAGCGGGTCCACGATGTTGCGCAGCCCGAACGAGATCGTCACGGCGTCGAACGTCGCGTCGGCGAACGGGAGCTGGGTGCCGTCGCCGGCCGTGAACGGCAGCTCGGGGCGGGCTTGCTTGCCGACCCGCAGCATCCCCAGCGAGAAGTCGCACGGGACCACCGTCGCGCCACGGTCCGCGAACGGCTGGCTCGACGTGCCGGTGCCGGCGGCGAGGTCGAGGACGAGCTCACCCGGCTGCGGGTCGACCGCCTCGATCACGTCGTGTCGCCACCGTCGGTCCTGCCCGAGGGAGAGGACGTCGTTGGTGACGTCGTACCTCTTCGCCACGGCGTCGAACATGCGACGGACGTCGGTCGGTTGCTTGTCCAGGTCTGCGCGGGCCACCCGGGAAGCCTACGGGTACGGCGCCGGACCACCGGGGCGGGCCCGGGGAGCAACCAATCCCGGGTTTCGTGCGTCTTCTAGGCGACACTCGAGTTCGCCCACCACTGGGCGAGAAGTTGCAGGGGGCGCCCCATGACGGCACTGAAGGCACTGAAGGCACTGCGGATGCTGCTGGCGACCGTGCTGACGGTCGCCCTGCTCGGCGCGACGATGTACGGCGCGGGCTGGGCGATGCAGCACTACCAGGCCGACGTCGCCGCGTCCGGGAGCGGACCGGCCGCGGCACCAGCAGGCGTCGACGCGCCCGCCGACGCGACCCCGGATCCCTCGGCGGCGCCCACGTCAGAAGCCCCGGCAGGCCCGGTCCTCGCCCCCGGAGCACGCGGGGAGCAGGTGCGCGAGCTCCAGCACCGACTGTTCCAGCTCGACTGGTTCGCCGAGACCACGACCGGCGTCTACGGCCCCGGCACCCGCGCCGCCGTCCGCGGCTTCCAGGACAAGCGCGGCCTCCCCGCCACCGGCATCGTCGACCGGCGCACCTGGGCCCGGTTGGGGCGGATGACCAAGATGCCCACCCGCGACCAGCTCCTCAACATCCTGCGTCCCGGGCCGGCCCTGCTCGCCCGGGGAGACTCCGGAGAGGACGTCCGCGCCCTTCAGGCCCGGCTCGCCCAGATCGCCTGGTGGTCCGGCGACGTCGGCGAGCAGTACGACGCGGCGACGGTCGCGGCGGTCCGCGGCTTCCAGGAGAAGCGGGAGATCCCGGTGACGGGCGAGGTCGACCAGCGCACGATGGACCGGCTCGTCGCGATGACCTACGAGCCCACGCACGACCAGCTCTTCAACATCGAGCCGGAGCCGGGCGCCCTCGATCCCCGCTGCACGACGGGGCGGGCGCTGTGCATCGACAAGTCCACGAACAGCCTGCGCTGGGTCGTCGACGGCTCGGTCCGCGAGAGCGTCGACGTCCGCTTCGGGCGGGTCGGCCTGGAGACCCGCGAGGGCGCCTTCAGCGTCTTCAGCAAGAGCCGCGACCACGTGTCGAGCATCTATGAGACGTCGATGCCGTTCGCGATGTTCTTCTCCGGGGGCCAGGCGGTGCACTACTCGCCGGACTTCGCCGCCAACGGCTACAACGGCGCCTCGCACGGCTGCGTCAACGTCCGCGACTACGACGCGATCGCGGCGCTCTTCGACCAGGTGGCGATCGGCGACAAGGTCATCGTCTACTGGTCCTGACCGCCGAGTCACGGCGTACGGCGCGTCAGCTGATCGCGCCCTCGACGACCTCGAGCATCTCCATGGTCTGGTCCTGGTCCTGGCCCAGGGCGGTGACGCGCAGCGTGCGTCCACCCTCGCTGCGCTGACAGGTCACGCCGCCGCGGGCCTGGGCCTCCTCGAACTCCTGGCCCTCCGGCACCTCGGCCCACTCGGTCACGCAGGTGGTGGTGTCGTCGATCCGCTCGAGCTCGACCGGGGGCTTGGCCAGGCCACGCACCTCGGGGGACCTGACGAACGCCGGCACGAAGGAGCCCAGCTCCTCGCCGAAGACCTGGACCCACAGCACCTGCTGGGACTCGTCGTTGAAGTAGGTGCGCGTGGTGACGTCGCCGTCGATGACGTCGGCCAGCACCTGGTCGCTGTAGTCGCGCTCGCGGCTGAGCTCCTGCGCGTTGCGGTCCGCGTCGTCCTGGGTCTGGGGAGGCGTGTCGCCGACGGCCGGGGCGTTCGGGTCGACGGTGCGAGCCACGTCGACGGCCAGGAAGCCGCCCGCCAGCCGCTCGGGCAGCGAGACCTCGTCGGCGTCGTCGAGCTCGGGCAGCACGACGACGAAGACCGTCAGGACTGCGAGGACGGCGAGTCCGGCGACGAAGCTGATCCAGTAGGCCACGGCGGAGCGGCCGGACGAGGTGCGGGTGCTCATGGCGGCGACCCTACGCGGCGGGGCCTGACCGTCCCCGAAGTAGGCTCACCACCTGTGAGGACCATCGTGCGCACCCGGGCCGTGACGGCCGATGCCGTCGAGCTGCTGGGTCTGGTGCCGGCCGAGCGGCCGGTCAGTTGGCTGCGCAAGGGCGACGGACTCGTCGGCTGGGGCGTGGCCGCCGAGGTCCGCACCAGCGGCCCGACCCGCTTCGCCGACGCCGACAAGTGGTGGGCCGAGACCACCGCCCGCGCCGAGGTCCACGATGAGGTGCGCGAGCCCGGCACCGGCCTGGTGTGCTTCGGCTCCTTCGCCTTCGCCGACGAGTCCGGCAGCTCGGTGCTCGTGGTCCCGAGCGTCATCGTCGGCCGGCGCGGCGACACCGCGTGGGTGACGACGATCGACCAGGTCGACGACGCGGCCGTCGGCACCGAGCAGGACTCCCCCGCCCAGCTCCCCCCGCCTGCCACGCCCCCACGCGCACCGACGGGCGTCCGCTTCGCCGACGGCGCGCTGAACGGCGAGCAGTGGATGACCGTCGTGGCGGACGCCGTGGCGCGGATCGGCGCCGGCGACCTCGAGAAGGTCGTGCTGGCCCGCGACCTCGTGGCGACCACCGACGAGGACGTCGACGTCCGCTGGCCGCTGCAGCGCCTCGTCGCGACGTACCCGATGTGCTGGACCTTCCACGTCGACGGCATGTTCGGCGCGACGCCGGAGATGCTGGTGCGCCGCGAGCGCGGCCTGGTCACCTCGCGCGTGCTGGCCGGCACCATCCGGCGCACCGGCGACGACGAGCGCGACCTGTCGCTGGCCGCGACCCTGGCCCGGTCGTCGAAGGACCTCGAGGAGCACGAGTACGCCGTGCGCTCGGTCGCCGACGCCCTGGAGCCGCACTGCTCGTCGATGAACGTGCCGGAGACGCCGTTCGTCCTGCACCTGCCCAACGTCATGCACCTCGCCAGCGACGTGGCCGGCGTCGTCCACGACGCGGAGACCGTCTCGTCGCTGCAGCTGGCCGAGGCGCTGCACCCCTCGGCGGCGGTGGGCGGGACGCCGACCACGGTGGCGACCGCGCTGATCTCCGAGATCGAGCAGATGGACCGCGGCCGCTACGCCGGGCCGGTGGGCTGGATGGACGCCAACGGCGACGGCGAGTGGGGCATCGCGCTGCGCTCCGCGGAGGTCTCCGGGCCGACCGTGCGGCTCTTCGCCGGCTGCGGCATCGTGGCCAGCTCCGACCCAGAGGCCGAGCTCGCCGAGTCACAGGCGAAATTCGTCCCCGTCCGGGACTCGCTCACGCCCTAGTCTCGGGGCCATGTACCTGGAGAACCTCGTCACCGACGCCCGGGACCCGCAGCTGCTGGGCCGGTTCTGGGAGGCGGTGGTCGGCGGTGAGCGGCTGACCGACGTCCCCGACGGCTTCGAGACACGGCTCGAGGTCGCGGCCGGGCCGGTGCTGGACCTGTGCTTCCAGCGGGTCTCCGGCCTTCCCGGCCTCGACCCCGCCCCGAACCACGCCTCCTCCTCACCACGCCTGCACCTCGACGTCTCCTGCGGCGCCGGCCAGTCCGAGGAGGTCGACCGGCTGCTCGGGCTGGGGGCGCGACACCTCGACATCGGGCAGGGCGAGGTGCCCTGGGTGGTGCTGGCCGACCCGGAGGGCAACCCCTTCTGCGTGATGGAGGAGCGCGCGGCGTACGCCGGCAGCGGGCCGGTCGCCGCCCTGCCCCTCGCCTCGGCGGACCCGGACCGCGACGCCGCGTTCTGGTCGTGGCTGAGCGGGTGGGCCGACGTGGACGGCGTCGCGCCGCGCTCGCTGCGACACCCGTCGGGTCTCGGCCCGCTCCTGGAGCTGTGCCCCGAGGCGGCCCCCAAGGCAGCGGACAAGAACCGTCTGCACCTCGACATCCGGCTCGAGGCCGCGGACGACGCCGACGCGGTCGTGGCCGGCCTCATCGACCGCGGGGGTCGCGAGCTCCACCCGGGCTGGGGCGAGCTGCCGTGGCGCTCCTACCTGGATCCCTCCGGCAACGAGCTGTGCCTGCTGCCGGCCCGGTGAGGGCTCGGATCAGAGGTCGGCGCCGTCGGGCAGCCGGACGTACTCCTGGCCGGCCGCCGGCAGGAACTTGTCCATGTGCCCGTCGATGATGCCCAGGCCGGCCTCGGAGTAGACCCGGTCGTGGATCGCCAGGTTGCGGGGCGCCCCGACCTCGCGCGCGAAGTCGATGGCCTCCGAGGCCTTCAGCCACGGCGCCGAGACGGGGACCAGGAGCACGTCGACGCTCTCGCCCGGCCCGGTCAGCGCGTCACCGGGGTGGTAGATCCGGGTCTCCCCCGCCGTCAGGACGAAGCCGCTGTTGGCGAAGCGCGGGAACTCCGGGTGGATGACCGCGTGCAGCTCGCCGACGGCCCGCACGGGCAGCCCCGCGTCGAACGACTCCCCGGGGGCCACGACCTGCACCCGCTCCGCCAGGTCGGGGGCGTCCTCGCGGATCCGGGCGGCCACCGCCTCGATCGTGAAGATCCGGGCGTCGGTGCGCCGCAGCCGCTCGGGATCGTAGTGGTCGGGGTGCTCGTGGGTGATCAGCACCGCGTTCGCGCCGTCGACGGCCTCCGGCTCGGTGAAGACGCCCGGGTCCAGGACGACGGTGGCGCCCTCGTGCTCGAGGCGCACGCAGGCATGACCGAACTTCGTGATCCTCATGACACCCCAGCCTAGCCAGCCACGAATCCACTCGCGGCGAGCCGCGACAGGGGCGACGATCAGCGCATGCTCGAGGTCGTGGTGTCAGGTCTGATCACCGGGTGGGCCATCGCCGTCCCCGTCGGCGCCGTCGCCGCCCTCCTGGTGGCGCTGACCGCGCGCACCTCGTGGCGCGTCGGTGCCGCCGCCGCGATGGGGGTCGCCACGGTAGACGGGGTCTACGCCGCGGCCGCCGTGCTGGGCGGCGCGGCCCTCGCGTCGAGGTTGGAGCCCGTCACCGGGACGCTCCGGGCGGTGGCCGCGATCGTGCTGCTGGTGCTGGCGGCCCTCACCGTCGCCCACGCCCTGCGGGCCGCACCCGACGCACCGCCCACCGGCGTACGGCGGATGGGCCCGGGCCGCGCCTACGTCGCGTTCGTGGGTCTCACCGCGATCAACCCCGCGACCGTCGTCTACTTCGCCGCGATCGTCGTCGGCAACCGCTCGCTCGTCGAGGGCGGCGCCGAGCGGACCGTGTTCGTGCTGGCGGCGTTCAGTGCCTCCGCCCTGTGGCAGCTGGCGCTGGCCGCAGCCGGTGTCGGCCTGGGCAGCGCCGTCACCGGGGAGCGCGGACGGCTGGTCACCGGGGTGCTCTCCGGGGTCGTCATCGCCGGCCTGGCCGTGTGGACGCTCACAGGATGACGCAGGAAATCCGCGCCTCCGGCCGGCTGCCGCTAGCCTCACCCTTGTGATGGCACCACCAGCAACCGTTCTCGAGGCGACCTCGCGCGCCCAGGAGGTGGCACAGGGAGTCGTCACAGAGCTGGTCGAGCGCACCGACTCCGGCGTGTGGCCCGAGGAGGGCATGCGCGCGCTGCAGGCAGCCGGGCTCGGCGGTCTCGTGGTGCCCCGTGAGCACGGGGGCGCGGGGCTGGCACTGCGTGCGGTGGCCGGCGTCTGCGAGGCCATCGGTCAGGTCTGCGCCTCGACCGCGATCTGCTTCGGCATGCACCACGTGGCGACCGCGGTGATCGCGGCGAAGGCCACCGAGCAGCAGGCGAAGGACTTCCTGCAGCCGATCGCTGCCGGGGAGCACCTGACGACGCTGGCCCTGTCCGAGCCGGGCACGGGCGCGCAGTTCTGGCTGCCACAGACCCGGCTGAGCACCACGCCCGACGGCTGGAGCGTCGACGGTGAGAAGTCCTTCGTCACCAACGGGTCCCGCGTCGACTCCTACGTCGTGTCGACGGTGGCCGCCGACCCGGACGCCCCGCTGGGCGACTTCTCCTGCGTCGTGGTGCCCGCCGACGCGCCCGGCCTGACCTTCCACGGCTCGTGGGACGGCGTCGGCATGCGCGGCAACTCCTCCCTGGCCGCCCGGCTCGAGGGCGTCCCTGTCGGACCTGAGGCACTGCTCGGCGCCGAGGGCGATCAGATCTGGTACGTCTTCGAGGTCGTCGCGCCCTACTTCCTGATCGCGATGGCCGGCACCTACCTGGGCGTGGCCCAGGCCGCGCTCACCGAGGCCACCACCCATCTGCGCGCCCGCCGCTATCACCACACCGGCCGGACTCTGGCCAGTGAGCCGGTGCTGCAGCACCGGCTCGGCACCATGTGGGCCCAGGTCCAGGCCAGTCGCCGGCTCGTCTACTGGGCGGCCGAGGAGGCCGAGACCGGTGGTCCCGACGCCCTCGCGGCCCTGGCCGCGGCGAAGGCGGAGGTGGCCGACCGCGCCGTCTCCGTCACCAACGAGGCGATGACGCTGATGGGCGGCATCGCCTATCGCGAGAAGTCGCCCGTCGAGCGACACCTGCGCGATGCGCGCGCTGCGCACGTGATGAGCCCGACGACCGACCTGCTGCGCACGTGGACCGGCCGGGCCCTGCTCGACATCCCCCTGCTGGGCAGCTAGAGGTGCCGCGTCTCCTCCTCGTCGGTCTGACCCCCGACGAGCATCGTGCGGCGGTGCCCGAGCCGTGCCCGGTCCCGATGCGCGCCGTGCGTCCCGACGAGCTCGCCGACGTCCTGCACGACGAGGTGTGCGCAGTGGTCGTCGGCGGCACGGTGCCGCGCAGCGTCTCGGTCGTCCAGCAGGTGCACCTCACGGTCCCGTCGGCGTCGGTGGTCATGCTCTGCGACGAGCACGAGGTGCACGCGCTGCGCGGGCGGGTCCGCTTCGCGCCCGGGGTCCCCGTCGCCCTGGAGATCGCCCACCCCGGCGAGCCGGGGCTGACCGAGATGGTCGCGCAGATGTGCGCGGTCGGGGTCAGCGGGCAACGTCACGACCAGCTGCTGGCCGAGCTCGAGCGGCGCGAGCCGGCCCGGCCTCCGCTCCTGGTGACGGCGACCCTCGGTGCACTCCTCGAGAACGTCCCCGTCGGGATCCTGCTCGCCGATGCGGACCGGCGCCTGCTGGTGTGGAATCCCTCCGCAGCCACGCTCGTCGGGCTCGGCTCGGAGGCGACCGGAACCTCGGTGACCTCCCTGTTCGCCGAGGCGGCCGCACTCGACGCGGCCCTGGCCTCGGCCCAGCGCGGGGTGACCCCTGAGACGGTGACCACCCAGCCCGCGACGCCCCGCCTCTCCCGTCAGCACCTCGATCTCAGCGCTGTGCACACCCACCTGAGTGACGGCCGCGACGCGACGCTGATCATCGTGCAGGACGCGAGCGCCCGCCTGGAGGCCCAGCAGCAGCGTGACCGGCTGAGCTCCCAGATCGATCTCATCGGCCTGACCTCGGTGGCGCTGGCGGGATCCGTGGATCGTGACGAGGCCCTCGTGGCTCTCGCCGATCAGGTCGTCCCCCGACTGTGCGACTGGGTGAGCATGCAGCTCTTCGACGACCGGATGGTCACGCGTCACGTCGTCGTCCGCCATCGCGACCCGGAGCTGGCCCGCCTGGCCGAGCTCGCGCAGGGCGAGCTCGCCGGCGGGCTCTCGGACGAGACACCCAGTCGGCGCATCGCCCGCGGCGAGGGCCCGATGCTGCTCGCCGAGGTCAGCCAGGACGAGCTGCACGCCTTCGTCCCCGACCCCACGGTCCGCGCCCACCTGGAGGAGCTCGGCGTGGCCAGCGCGATCGCCGTACCCCTGACCGGGCGCGAGGCGGTCCTCGGCTCGATGATCCTGCTCAACCGCGCCGGCTCCCCCACCTTCGGGGAGCGGGAGCTCGCGGTGGCCGTCGAGCTCGGTCGACGAGCCGGCCTGGCCATGGAGTCGATCGAGCTCTACGGCCAGCAGCGCGCCTTCGCCGAGGAGCTGCAGCGCAGTCTGCTCACCGAGCCCCCCGTCGTGGAGCGCATCGAGACCGTCGTGCGCTACCTGCCTGCAGCGCACGGCGCCCAGGTCGGCGGCGACTGGTATGACTCCTTCCCGCAGTCCGACGGCGCCACCCTATTCGTCATCGGCGACGTCGTCGGTCACGACTCGCACGCTGCGGGGTCGATGGGCCAGCTGCGCGGGCTCCTGCGCGGCATCAGCTATGCCACCGAGGACGGGACCGGGCCGGCCACGATGCTGCGCGCCCTCGACGACGCTGTCGAGAGCCTGCTGCAGGACACCACCGCATCGGTGCTGGTCGCCAGGGTGCCGTCGCTCGTCGGTTCGACGGGCGACGCGCCCGTGCTGTGGTCCAACGCCGGCCACCCCCCGCCTGCCCTGATCCCCGCCGACGGCGGGCCCACGCGTCTCTTCCCCGACGACGCCGACCTGCTCCTGGGTGTCGATCCGACGGTCCCGCGCGTGGAGCACGAGACGCGGCTGGCTCCCGGGGACACGCTCGTCCTCTACACCGACGGCCTCGTCGAGCGGCGCGACCGGGACCTCGGCGACGGCCTCGCCGACCTGACCCGGATCCTCGACGGTCTGCGCGAGCGGCCCCTCGACGATCTCTGCGACGCCCTGGTGGGGTCACTGCTCCCGCCGGACCACGAGGACGATGTCGCCGTGCTCGCGGTGCGGCTGCTCCCCTGAGCCCGGCTCAGGTGCGGCTGATGCGGCGCATCACCAACGGGGCCCGCTCCGGGGCCGAGAGCACACGCACCCGGGTGATCCGATCGAGCGGGACCACCGCGTGCGCACCGCGCGTGCCGAGGGCGACACCGCGAGCGTCGAGCGCGTCGACCCGGTGAACATGGGCCCTCCTCTCGTCGAGTCGCGCGCACTCCGCACCTGGAACATCGGCCCACATGCCGTGCCACTTGAGGTGGCCCCTGCTGCCACCGGGCTCACACGACCCAATCCCCGCGGTTACCCACGGGAACGGCGAAAACGGGTTAGGTTCTCTGCGTCTGCTGGTCTCGGAGCGGCATGGGAGTGACACGTAAATGGCCGAGGAGCGCCCTGGTCGCGGTGATGCGTGGCCCCTCGCGGGCTCCACCCTGCCGTTGATGCTGCTCTCCGTGGACGGAGAGGTGCTCGACGCCAACGCCGGGCTGTGCCGCCTCCTCGGTGTCGCGCGCGAGTCTCTGCTGAGCCGTCCGGTCGCGACTCTCGGCCGGGGTGGACGCGACGTCTCCGCGCTGAGCGAGGCCCTCGACGCCGCCGGCAGCGGGGACCTCGCGGGCGAGTTCACCCAGCGCTGGTCACCCGCCCACGAGCCCGATCGCGTGCTGCACCTGCGGGTCGTCTGGACCCGCCGCGACCCCGGCTGCGGGCTCCCCGAGCATCTGGTCGCGGTCGTCCTCGACGAGACTCCTCAGGTGCAGATGCGCGACGACCTGGCCCTGCGCGACCAGCGCTTCCGCAGCCGCTTCGACCTCTCCCCGGTCCCCCAGGTCTTCACCGACTCCGAGGGCCGGATGATCGAGGTCAACGACGCCTTCTGCTCGCTGGTCGGCCGGATCCGCGACGACCTGCTGGACCGGCCGCTCGACACGCTCACCCATGCGGCGGACCCCGGGCTGGCCGGCTCCGAGCTGGCCCGGCTGCTCAGCGGCGACAACGACGCGGTCCAGGTGGAGCAGGTGCTGCACGGCGCCGACGGCCGCAGCATCCCTGCCCTGGTGCACGCGACCGCGCTGCGCGAGAGCGACGGCACGCCCGTCGGCGTCTCCGCCTACGTCCAGGACCTCTCCGCGCTGCGCGCCATCGAGCGTCGTACCAAGCGTCAGGAGCACTTCTTCACCGCGGTCGCCGAGCTCACCAGCGACCTCGCGCTCATCGCCTCGGCGCACGGTCGCCTGATCTATGCCTCGCCCGGGCTGAGCGGAATGCTCGGCTATACCGCGGAGGAGGTGGTCGACACCTCGGCGTGGGACTACGTGCACGCCGACGACCGCGACGTCGTACAGGAGATGTACCGCAGCGTGGTGCACGACAAGGTGACCCGGACCGCCACCATGCGCATCCGGGACGCGGCTGGTGGCTGGGTGTGGGTGGAGGGCTCCGCCACCAACCTCCTCGACACCGAGGTGGCCGCGATCGTGTGCAGCCTGCGCGACATCAGCGAGCGGGTCGAGGCGGAGGCGGCCCTGCGCTCCTCCGAGTCGCGCTACCGGGCCATGGCCGACAACGCCGACGAAGGGTTGTGGGTGGCCACCCCGCAAGGGCGCACGCTCTATGTGAACGATCGGATGGCGGAGATCCTCGGGGTCCCTGCCGAGGAGATCTACGCCCGCTCGGTGCCCGACCTCCTCGACCCCGACCACTCCTCCCTGGTCAGCCAGCGCCTCGGCGCGCGCTCGACCCGGGGCCCCGAGCGCTACGAGCTGGTCTATCGCCACCCCGATGGGGGACGACGCATCCTCCAGGTCGCCGCAGCGCCGCTCATCGACGACGAGGGCATCTTCGAGGGCTCGCTCGCGATGGTCTCGGACATCACCGCTTCGCGCCGTCTGGAGGAGGAGCTGCGTCGCGCGGCGCTGCACGACGGGCTCACCGGGCTGCCCAACCGGGCCCTGCTCCTGGACCGACTCGAGCACGCCCTGACCCGCGAGACCACCTCGACCGCGGTCCTCTTCGTCGATCTCGACCAGTTCAAGATCGTCAACGACGCCCGCGGCCACTCAGCCGGGGACGAGCTGCTCGTCGGCGTCGCCGAGCGACTGAGGCTGGGCGCTCGCCCCACCGACACGGTCGCGCGCTTCGGGGGCGACGAGTTCCTCGTGGTCTGCGAGGACGTGGACGCCGACACCGCACACACCATCGCCCAAGAGCTGCTGGGCAGCCTGGACGCGCCCTTCCACATCACCGGCGGACGCGTGCACGTGGCAGCGTCCATCGGCGTCGCGCTGTCACCCGCGGACGGCGCGGGCGATCTGCTGCGCAACGCCGACACGGCGATGTACGCCGCGAAGGTCGCCGGCCGGCACCGGGTCAGGATGTTCGACGCCAAGCTCGCCCAGCAGGCCGAGGAGCGCTACGAGCTGGGGGCCGAGCTGCGCAGCGCCCTCGAGGACGACGAGCTCACCATGCACTACCAGCCGATCGTCGACCTCACCTCCGGTCGCGTCGTGGGGGTCGAGGCTCTGGCCCGCTGGCACCACCCTCGCCACGGGGTGGTGAGCCCCGACCGCTTCGTCGTGCTGGCGGAGGAGACCGGGCTGGCGCCGGAGCTCGACCGCTGGGCGCTGCGCCGAGCGCTCCGCGAGGCAGGAGCCCTGCGCGACGGTGGCGACCTGCCCCCCGATGCCTACGTCTCGATCAACCTCTCCGCCTACAACCTCACCGACCCCGGTCTCGAGGAGCTGATCGCCGACTGCTCCCTGCGAGCCGGCCTGGCCCCGCACGCCGTACTCCTGGAGATCACCGAGAGCGCCATCATGGGGGACGCCACGTCGGCCGTCGCGCTGCTCCAGCGGCTGCGCGACCGGGGCTTCCTGATCGCCGTGGACGACTTCGGGACCGGGCACAGCTCGCTGTCCTATCTGCGGACGCTGCCGATCTCGACGCTCAAGATCGACCGCAGCTTCGTCGCGGAGATCACCGAGGACACCAACGCGCTGGCGATCGCGACGTCGATCGTCGACCTCGCCCGAGCCATCGGGGTCACGGTCGTGGCCGAGGGTGTGGAGAGCGCCGAGCAGGCCCGCCTGCTGCGCGAGCTCGGCTGTGGCAGCGCCCAGGGGTGGCTGTGGAGTGCAGCCCTCTCCCCCGACGAGGCGCGGCTGTCGGGCGGACTCACCACGGGCTACGACGTGGGTGACTGAGAGCCCGCGTCCACGCGAGCGACCACCGTCTGCCCGTCTCCGAGCCGCTTGGCCTCATACATCGCCGAGTCGGCGAGGCGGACGAGGTCACCGAAGACATGGGGCGGTGAGGCCGCCACGCCGATGCTGACGGTGACCCGGACCTGGATCTCCTCGATCCGGATCGGTTCCACCAGCGACTCATGGATGCGCTGGGCCACCACGAGGGCTGCCGCCTCGTCGGTGTCCTCGCAGACGATCGCGAACTCGTCGCCGCCCAGGCGGGCGACCGTGTCGCTGCCACGCACCGCGTCGACGAGCCGGGCACCGATGTGGCGCAGCAGGAGGTCCCCTGCCTCGTGGCCGTGGCTGTCGTTGAGGGGCTTGAGGCCGTCGACGTCGAGGAAGAGCACGCTGGTGCTGGTCTCGTCGACGCGGCGTCGGCGCGCGGCAGCCATCTCCAGACGGTCGAGGAACAGGTAGCGATTGGGCAGGCCGGTCAGCGGATCGTGCAACGCCTGCTGACGCAGCTTGCGCTCGGCAGCGCGCGACTCGGTCACGTCCGAGACCATGCACAGCCAGCCGAGCGGCTCGGCCCCGTCGTCACGCAGGGGACTGTGCGAGACCTCGAAGATGCGCTCGCCGCCATGAGGCAGGGCGTAGGTCGTCTCGTAGCGATCGATGCCCTCACCCGACCAGGACGGCTCGGTGCCGTCGTTGCGCTGGAGCAGGGCGCGCGCGTCCATCCCATAGAGCCTGTCGAGGTCCAGGTCGAGGAGCTCGGCCATCTTCTCGTTGGCGAACATCGTGGTGCCGTCCGGAGACGTCGCGAGGATGCCCTCCTGGGCGGTCTCGACGATCGCGCGGTGACGCGCCTCGGAGAGCCGGATGGCACGGTCGGTCTCGACCTGGTCGGTGATGTCGCGCAGGTTGAGGACCAGCCCGCCGATGTCGCGGTCGGCCAGGCAGTTGGTGAGCGTCTCCTCGAACCAGCGCCAGCGACCTGCGGCGTCCTGGACGCGCACCAGGAAACGCTCGGTGCGCAGGGGCTCGGCGATCACGGCCTCGACCAGGGGCATCATCTTGGCGAGGTCGTCGGGGTGGATGAAGTCCCACCCGACATCGATCACGATCTCCTCGGCGTCGTAGCCCAGCAGCCGGGCAGCGGGAGGGGAGACGTAGACGGGGTTGAACTCGGCGTCGGTGACGATCGCCGCGTCCCAGGAGCGGCGGCCGAGGGCGAGGAACATGTTGGCCTGCGAGGCCATCCGGCTGCGAGCCTCACGCACCTCGCGCAGATCACGGGCGAAGGCGGCCACGCCGTAGGGGCGACCGTCCCGGTCGCGCAACGACGTCGCGTCGACCAGCAGCGGCAGACTGCGTCCGGCCCCGTCGCGGAAGACCGCCTGATAGCTCACCGACTCCACGGTGCCCTGGCGCATCGGCGCCAGCTGGGTGGTCGCGTTGTCCAGGTCGAGCGGGTGCACCAGGGACAGGATGTCCTCCCCGATGAAGTCGGCCTCGGGGCGCCCGAACAGTGCACACCAGGCACGGTTGACCGACGTCATCCGGCCGTCGAGGTCGAAGAGCGCCTGCGGGGTCATCACCTGCTCGAACCGGCCGTAGGCGAGCTCGAGCTGGCGGCGGTCGTTGAGCTCCCGGGTGACGTCGCGCAGGATCGTCGTCACCCCGACCAGGGCGCCGGCGTCGTCGTGCACGGGCGCGAGCGTGATGACGGTCTCGACGATCCGGTCGTCGAGTCGATGACGGAACTCCGTGAAGCGCCCGACGGTCTGACCCGCGAGCAGTCGCGCGCTCAGCGTGTCCCAGGAGCCGACGTCGGCCCGGGCCGCGAACTCGGCGAGCCGCCGGCCGACCAGGTCATCGGGCTTCCAGCCCATCACCCGCTCCGTGGCCTCGCTCGCCCAGAGGATCTGGCCGTCCATGGTGAGCACCAGCACGCACTCGGCCGTGGTCGCGCCGAGGCTCGCGAGGACCCACGCAGGATCAAGCTGCTGCATGACATCCTCCGGTGCCTCGAGTGCCAACCGTCACGATCTGACGACGGCCCGGTTCGCACACATCCGGGAGGCCGACGACGTGCCTTTCGGGCCACATTACTGGCGCCTCGTCAGGGACAGTGCCGGCCGAGGCGGATTTGACTCTCCGCGTGAGCGCCCGAAAGAGGTGTCGACTCACTGCAGACCCACCAGTCGAAGGTAGAGGTCCCCCAGCGGCTGGCCGGCGAAGAGACCTACCGCCGCGCCTGCGAGGAGGAACGGCCCGTGGGGCACTCGGGTCCGACGGTCGACCCGACCTGAGGCCAGCAGCACCGCACCGATCACGGCCCCGCCGACGAAGCCGGCTGCCAGACCGACCAGGCTCTGCGACCACCCGGACCAGCCGAGCAGCAGTCCCAACACCGGCGCGAGGGCGACGTCGCCGAGCCCCATCCCCCGCCCCCCGGTGACCAGCCACGTCCCGCCGTACACCCCGAGCCAGAGCAGCGTGGACAGCAGAGCCGTGGCCACGGGTCCGCCGCCGTTGACGACCACGTCGGCGCCCAGGGCGAGCACGCATCCGGCCCCGGCGACGCCGGTGATCGCGAACGGCAGCCGCTGATGGGCGAGGTCGATCCAGAAGAGCGCCACGCCGGCGGCCAGCACCACGAGGACGGCGAGGGTCACGGGGGTCCAGCCGAACCGCCAGGCCGCGACCGCGAAGAGTACGGCGGTGAGCAGCTCGACCGCCGGATAGCGCGCGGAGATGGGGGCGGCGCAGTCGCGGCAGCGTCCACGCAGCAGCACCCACGACACCACGGGCACGTTGTCGCGGGCGCGCACGGGGTGGCCGCACGCGCCGCACGACGACCCGGGCGACACGATGGAGAGACCCGCGGGGACGCGGTGCACCACGACGTTGAGGAACGAGCCGATCATCAGCCCCAGCAGAGCTATCGGACTGATCAGGGCGACTCCCGAGAGCACCACCGCTCAGAGCTCCGGGAGAGGCTCGAACGAGCGGCTCAGCGTGTCGCGCTCCGCCGAGCCCACCAGCTCCAGGAGCCGCGCACGCGTCGTCGACGCATCGTCGTTCGGATCAGCGGCCACCTGTCGGGCCCGCTCCCACCGGACGTCGACGGAGGCGAGTCCGCCATCGCCGGACAGGACGGCGGCTGTGACGAGATAGGCCTCGAAGGCGGCGGCATCGGACTGTCGCGCCAGCCGGAGGGAGGCCTCGGACTCGCCGGAGCGCGCCATCACCTCGGCGACCGCCATGCAGTCACCGGCGGCAGTCCGCAGCTCGGCTACCAGCTCCTCGGGGGTGCGCCCCTCGAGTCGGTAGACCGCGTCCCAGTCGTCCGGGGCCAGGTCGTCGGGGGTCAGGTCGGGGCAGTCGTCGTCGGACTCCGCCGCTGTGGGCGGTGCGTCGAGGTGGTCCACCGAGACGAACCGCTCGCGGAGCACACCATGCACGGACACGTCGAAGGTCGCGACCATCGCGTCGCGGGCCGCCTCCACGATCTCCCGCTCCGACAGCCTCCCCGTCACCGCGGCGGCCCGCGCCTCGAGCGAGGCCGCGACGGCCTCGCCGACGGCGGCGAGCTGGGCGGCGGGGTCCGGAGCGCGGTCCAGCCCGTTGTGCCACAGGAGCGTCTCGAGCATCTCCACGTCGGCCGCCCACGCCGCGAGGCGCAGTCGTCGGGGGTCGGCCTGGGTCACTTTGGCCTGGGTCACGTTGGTCTGGGTCACCTTGGTCTGGGTCATCACGTCGTCCTTCGGTCAGCTCGCGCGGACGCGGCGCCAGCTCCGACCGTGGCTGACAGACGCCACGGGGCGGGGCGGGACCGGCAGGACCACGTCGCTGGCGGGCTCGGTACGCAGGTCGGGGGTGTCGAGCGGCGCCGGGGCCTGCACGGAGTCGGTGGGAGCGGAGGACGCAGAAGCGGTCAGCGTCGTTCTCGCTGCCTCGGCCCCAGGGGTCGCGGGCTGGGACTGGGGCTGGGGCTCGGACTGGGGCTCGGGCTGGGGCTCGGCGCCGACCGGCTCCGCGCGAGCGGCTCCGACCAGTGCGGCGGGAGCGTCGGAGGCGACGCCGACGTCGTATCCGGGTGGGGGCAGGACGGGACGGGCGAACACGTCGGGCGCGCCCAGCCGCTCGACCGCCGCGGCGACACGGGACAGCGCGGTGCGGCCACCCTCGGCACCAGTCGTCCGGTCGGCGATCGCCTGGATCGTGAGCAGCACCGATCGGCGGTGCTCCGCCAACTCCATCGTCTCCTGCTGGCGCTGGGCAAGCGTGCCCTGGACCTGCTCGAGGGCCTGCTCGAGCGTGTGGACCTGAGCCCGCAGGGTGCGGACAGTGACGTCCTCACGCAGTTCCGCCACAGCCGCCAGCGCTCCGGGAGCGGTGTCCGAGGGGGGGAGCTCGCCGTCGGCGTACTGCGGGATCTCGAGGCGCGGCAGGTCGACGAGGTCGTCGACCGGTGCCGAGCGTTGGTGCCGCTTCTGCCGGGCCGGCATCCGACGCGCTGAGACACCGCCGATGAGTCCGGTGGCTGCCGCCAGAGCCAGGGCCGGTCCATAGACGGCGACGGGGGCACCGTCGGCGGCGGAGAGCGCCGCCCAGCCGAGCGCGGTGAGCAGGACGACGGCGACCACGACGAGGCGCACCGGTGGGCGCTCCAGTGGTGGCTTGCTCCCGGAGTGCGAGCCGGGGGCCGCGAGCAGGGCGTTCGCCATGGTCATCCTCTCGACGTGCCGAGCCTGGAAAGGGTCCTTCAGCTGGGGATCGGCATCGCGACGGGCGAACTTGAGGCCTGACGGCTGGTCGGGCGGCTGGTCGCGCGGGCGGTCGGGCGGGCAGTCGGGCGGGCAGCGGGGGCTCCCGCGGCGTCCGTCACTCGGCTGCGCCGCGCTCGTCGAGGCCCACCTCGGGTGCGGGCACCGGCGGCATCACGAACATCTGACCGGCGACCGTGGTGACATAGCCGGCGGTCTCGGCCCCACCGCTCAACGTCACCGACGTCACGAGGTAGGCCCGGGGCATCTGCTCCAGGTTCTCGAGGAGCTGCTGAGTCTGGGCGTAGGTGCCCTCGACCGAGACCGTGACCACCTGGCGCGCCAGGTCGCCGGTCGCGGCAGCCGGGTCGGCGGCGCCCGTCGCGGCCACGTCGGCCCCTCCGAGGACCGGGGGTGCGGGAGCGAGGGTGGTCACCCCCTTGGCGCCGATCCCAGCGTCGACGGCAGCCGCGGTCACGCTCGCGAACAGGTCCGGCTGCGCGGCGGTCGGCGGGAACAGCACCGCCAGCGACTCGGCCGCGAACTCGGTGTCGCCGAGCCGGGCCGCCTGCCTCTGCAGCGAGACCAACTGCAGCTCGAGCACGTCGTTCTGGTCGTGGGCGGCCTCGACCTCGGCTCGCACCTCGGAGAGCGCGGTGACCTCGGGGCCGAGGACGAAGACCCAGCCCAGCCCGGCGATGAGCAGCATGCCCAGGGCACCGATGACCTTGGTGGCAGCAGGTGTCCGCAGGTTCATCGCACGTCCCCCCCGGCCAGCAGCTTCTCCATGCGCTTGTAGCGACGGCTGTAGACCTTCGGCGAGAGGCCCACGGACCCGCTGAACGACACGTCCGTGGCGTCACCGGTCGTCGTGGTGGAGATGAAGGGCTCCACGAAGAGGCGGCTCTCACCGAGGGCGATGACGAAGTCGCCGACATCGGCGCGGTCGGGCGCCGTACCCGACAGGGTCACGCAGCCCACGACCTCGAGCGTGTTGAACGGGTCGGGGCCGGGGCACGGAGAGACGGCGGCCGCACCTTCCGGGGTGGCGGCGGCCGGCGGGGCCAGCGTCACGGCGACCGAGGTGAGGATCGCGGCCGAGGGAGTCGACTGCGCGAGGCCGTCGAGGACCTCGGAGAAGTAGACCTCGCCCGCCATCGTCTCCTTGACCGTCATCTTCTGCTGCTCGACCCCGGCGACGAACGTCCGCACGGACACCAGCTCCTGGGTCTTGCCGGTGAGCCGGGAGGTCTCGGCCTGCGCCACCTCGAGCTGCTGCTGAGCCTGGCTCACGCGCAGGTGCTGCCCCGCCCAGCCGGCGCCCATGAGCATGACCAGCGCGAGCGCACCGAGCACGAACCGGCGCCGCAGCGCACGCGTCGCCATCTGCTCGAAGGACCACGGGGAGAGCAGGTTGACCGAGGGGACCCCCGGACGCGCGTGGGTGCGGACCGAGGAGCGCCTGCGTGGAAGCTTGAGTCGACTCATCGAGCGCCTCCGACACACAGGCCGGTCGGCACGGTGAGGGCACGCAGCGTGTCGTCGTCGCCGCGCAGGCGATGCGGTGCGCGCACCCGATCCAGTCCGTCGAGGAAGCCGACGGCGACGCCCAGCCGCTCGCGCAACAGGTCGGCGAGGCCACCGAGCTGGGCGCCTCCCCCGGCCAGGAACACGCGGGCGAGCTCATCGGTCGGTGTGGCGTCAGCGCCACCCGGCTCCCCGGGGACGGTCTCGTGGCCGGGGCCACGGTAGTAGTCGAGGGTGGCCGCGATCTCGCCGACCAGCGTCTCGGCTCCAGCCGCCACCAGGCGTTGGGCCGGATGGTCGAGACCCGCCGCCTGCGGCCCCAGGGCGTGGAGCTGCTCGGAGTCCAGGCGGGCGTGCCCGGGCAGCGCGACGAAGATCTTGGTGCGCTCGGCCTCGTCCCAGGTCCAGTCGTAGTGCTCCTGGACCCGCTGGGTGATCGAGTCCCCGCCCATCCCGGGGATGATCCGGACGTAGCGCGGGACCCCTCCTGCGTGAACGACGACGGTGACGACCTGGGCTCCGATGTCGACGATCGCCTCGACCTCGCCGTACTCCCCCGGGGCGACCCCGGGTGTCCGGGCCCGGATCAGGGCGAAGGGCACGAGGTCGACGGCGGTGGGTCGCAGCCCGGCGCTCTGGGCGACCCGCACGAAGCGATCCACCATGTCGCGCGCCGCAGCCACCAGCAGGACGCGGTTGATCCGGCGCGGCGGGTCCCCCTCGACCTCGCCGGGCAGCTCGATCTCCTCGAGCAGGTGGTAGTCGAGGTTCGCGTCGTCGACGGGGGTCGGGAGCAGGTCCTTGACCTGGTAGCGCAGCGCCTTGCGGAAGTCCGCCGGCGGCATCCAGTCCAGGTCCATCTGACGCACCAGCACACCGTCGTTGGCGATGCCGATGACGACCTCGCGGGTCCGGAACTTGCCGCGCGACCACAGTTCGCGCAGGGCGGCCGTCAGAGCCTCGGGATCGACGACGGTGCCCACCCGCACCACGCCGGGCGGCAGGGGCAGCGAGGCGGTACGACGCAGGGTGGCGCGGCGGCCGAGGACGTACTCAGCCGCGCGGACCTCGGAGCTGCCGATATCCAGTCCCACCATGGTGCGTGCCATCAGGCTCCTCGAGATTCGCGCCGGCGATGCTGTCCGCGGGAGGTGCCCGCCCCGGCACGCCGGGCTCCCGGCGCCATCCGCACCATCGGCGGTGGGGGACCCGAACTTGAGCCACGTCTGAAGCCTTCGCGCGCGGCGGACGATGGGTACTGTTCGCAGCATCGACCAGTGAGAGGTGCATCCGTTGGCGCTCCAGATCACGCCGTTCCTCCAGGCCGTGGTCCAGAACCACGGCTCGGACCTGCACGTCAAGGTCGGCAGTCCACCCAAGATCCGCATCTCCGGCTCGCTGGTGCCGCTGCAGGTGCCCGCGATGACGAGTGAGGCGACCGAGTCGCTGATCCGCGAGACGATGCCGCCCGACGTCGAGGCTCACTTCGACGCGACGAACGAGGCCGACTACGCGCTGTCCGTGGCCGGGGTGGGTCGGTTCCGGGTCAACGCCTTCCGGTCGCGAGGCTCGGCCGGCTGCGTGCTGCGCCTGGTCGGTGACGCCCCCAAGACCCTGGCGGAGCTGGGGCTCCCCGACGTCATCCGCCGGCTGGCGCTCGAGCCGCGCGGCCTCGTCCTCGTCACCGGCCCGACCGGCTCGGGCAAGACGACCACGCTCGCCGCGATGGTCGACGAGGTCAACGAGAACCGACCGGTGCACATCCTCACGATCGAGGACCCGATCGAGGTCGTGCACGCCGACAAGATGGCGATCGTCAACCAGCGCGAGCTCGGCACCGACACGGCCGACTGGGCCGTGGCGCTGCGCGCGGCGATGCGCCAGGACCCCGACGTGATCCTGATCGGCGAGATGCGCGACGCGGACACGGTGAAGGCCGGTCTCTCCGCCGCCGAGACCGGGCACTTCGTGATGTCGACGCTGCACACCACCGACGCGAAGGAGACCGTCAACCGCGTCATCGACTTCTTCCCGCCGCACGAGCAGAAGCAGGTCCGGCTCGGGCTGGCGACGTCGCTGCGCGGGATCGTGTGTCAGCGGCTGGTCCCCCGCGCCGACGGGAACGGCCGGGTGGTAGTCATGGAGGTGGCCGTCAACGATCCCCGACTCGCCGAGGCGATCGCCGACCCCGACAAGACCGACACCATCCCTGACATCATCGCGGAGGGCAGCTACACCGGCATGCAGACCTTCGACCAGCACCTCGTCCGACTGGTGCTGAGCGGCGAGGTCTCGGTGCCGGAGGCCAGGCTGATGAGCTCCAACACGCACGACTTCAGTGTGATGCTCAAGCGAGCGGGTATTGACCCGACGCTCGTCGATGCCGAAAGCCCCAGGTGAGGAGCCGCATGGCCAACAACTCCCGCTCCACGCGCGCTGTCCAGTCGTCGGTGCCCTCCGAGGAGCTCGCGAGCCTCGACCTGCGCCAGCTGCGCGCCTACCGGCAGAAGCTGACCGACGAGGAGGACCGCGTGTCCTACTGGCGGCGGTTGACCCACGCCCGGATCGACGTGCTGGAGGCCGAGTCGAGCTCCGGCGCCGCCCTCAGCTTCGACGACCTCGTGCGCGTGCTGGGCGACACCGGGGCCGGTCGCTCGCGCGGCGCCCTGGTCCAGGTGCGGGCAGCGGAGCCGCTGCCCGACCTCCCGGAGCTCTCCGAGATGTGGGTCACCGAGGTCGACCCGACCGATGCCGGCCAGGTGGCCGACGCGCTGGAGCGGCTGCGCACCGCCGAGCACCAGCTCACCGACTATCGCCGCGCGCTGCACGAGCGGATCGACGAGGCCACCAGCGAGCTGATCCTGCGCTACCGCGCCAACCCCGCCGCGGCCCTCGATCTGCTGCCCAGACCGTGAACGGCGACATCGTCCAGGCCCTCATCGACGAGGGGCTGGTCACGCACGAGCAACGCGACGACGCCACTGAGGTGGCGGCCGAGACCGGCAAGACGATCCTGGAGTCGCTGCTCGGCCTCGGGGCTGTCGACCGCGCGACCGTCGTGCGTACGGCGGCGGTGGCCGCCGGACTGAGCTATGTCGACCTCACCGACTATCCCGTCGACGCCTCCGCGGCGACCCGGCTGCCGGCGGAGTTCGCGCGCCGTTCCCGTGTGCTCCCGCTGACGTGGGAGAACGGCGACCTGATCGTCGCGGTGAGCATCCGTCAGGCCGGCAACATCGAGCTCAAGGACGACCTGATCCGGCTGACGCGCAGCCGGGTGCGGTTCGCGATCGCGAGCCGCTCCGACATCGAGATGAAGATCAACCAGGTCTATCGGGCCGAGGGCGAGCTCGACGACATCAGCATGGACCTGACGTCCAACGAGGACGCGGGCGAGGACCTCACGCACTTCACCGAGGTCTCCGAGGAGGCCCCGGTCGTCCGCTTCGTCAACCTGCTGATCACCCAGGCCATCAACGACCGGGCCTCCGACATCCACCTGGAGCCGACCGAGCACGACCTGCGGGTGCGCTACCGCATCGACGGCGTCCTCCAGGACGCGCACCGCTCCCCCAAGAACATCCAGAACGGCGTGATCTCGCGGCTCAAGATCATGGCCGACATGAACATCGCCGAGCGGCGGGTGCCGCAGGACGGCCGGATGTCGGTCACCCACCAGGGTCGGCGCATCGACCTGCGGATGGCGACGCTGCCCACCGTGTGGGGCGAGAAGGTCGTCGCCCGGATCCTCGACAACACCAACACCACGCTCAACCTCGCCGACCTCGGGTTCAGCGACACCAACTACCAGCGCTTCGAGGCGTCGTACTCCAAGCCCTACGGGATGATCCTGGCCACCGGGCCGACCGGGTCGGGCAAGTCGACGACGCTCTACGCGACGCTGAACCTGCTCAACAAGTCGTCGGTCAACGTGATCACCGTCGAGGACCCGGTGGAGTACCGGATGGCCGGCATCAACCAGGTGCAGACCAACCAGCGGGCCGGCCTGACCTTCGCCTCCGCACTGCGCTCGATCCTCCGCTCGGACCCCGACATCGTGCTGATCGGCGAGATCCGCGACCACGAGACCGCCCAGATCGCGGTCGAGGCGGCACTGACCGGGCACCTCGTGCTCTCCACGCTGCACACCAACAGCGCGCCCGCGGCCGTCACCCGGCTCGTGGAGATGCAGATCGAGCCGTTCCTCGTCGGCTCGGCGCTCGACGCCGTCCTGGCGCAGCGGCTGTGCCGCCGACTGTGCGACCGGTGTCGGGCGTCGTACCAGCCGGACCCGGAGGAGCTTGCCCGCATCGGCTTCCCGATGGAGCCCGGTGAGCAGCTGACGCTCTTCCATCCCGTGGGGTGCGCGAAGTGCTCCCGGACCGGCTATCGGGGGCGGTTGGCGCTGCACGAGGTGATGACCGTGACCGAGGAGATCGAGCGACTCGCGGTCGCGCACGCCTCGACCGACGAGATCGCCCGGATGGCGTGCGAGCAGGGCATGCAGACGCTGCGTGACGACGGCTGGCTCAAGGTCCGCCAGGGGCTGACGTCGGTCGAGGAGATCCTGCGCGTCGTCGCCTGAGTCTCCCCCTCAAGTAGGGCCCGGGGAGTGCCGATGGAGGTCACGGACCAGTTCCATCACAGGCACGCTCGAGGAGACCAGTGAACGACGCTCCCAGCAACGGCTTCGGCCTCCCGCTGGCCGTACCCGCTGCGGCCCCCGTTGCCCAGCCGATCGCCCCGCCCGTTGTGGCTCAGCAGGTCGTGGCCCCGGCGGTCGCCGTGGCCCCGGTGGCCGCCCGGCCGGTCGCCGTACCGCCTCCGTCCGCTGCCGCCCCCCTCGCGGCACCGGCCGGTGCCGCGCGCGGCCTGGTGCTCGACGAGCTGCTGATCCACGCGCTGAGCGTGGGGGCCTCCGACCTGCACCTGACCCAGAACGCCCCGCCGACGGTGCGGGTGCGCGGGGAGATGGAGGTCATCGAGGGCTTCGAGCCGCTGAGCGCCACCCAGCTGCAGACCACGCTGTACGGCGTGATGACCGAGCGTCAGCGCAAGGTGTTCGAGGAGGAGCACGAGCTCGACTTCGCCTATGCCGTGCCGGGCCACGCGCGGTTCCGCGTCAACGTCTTCCGCCAGCGCGAGGCCGTCGGAGCGGTGATGCGTGCGATCCCGTGGGAGATCGTGCCGCTGGAGAAGCTGGGGATGCCGGACGTGATCTCGGGCTTCGCCGGCCTCAAGCGCGGGCTGGTGCTGGTCACCGGGCCCACCGGGTCGGGCAAGTCGACCACGCTGGCCGCGATCATCGACAAGATCAACCGCTCGCGCCGTGGTCACATCATGACCATCGAGGACCCGATCGAGTTCCTCCACGAGCACCGCGGCTGCCTGGTCAACCAGCGCGAGGTCGGCGCGGACACCAAGGACTTCGCGGTCGCCCTCAAGCACGTGCTGCGCCAGGACCCGGACGTGATCCTGGTGGGCGAGCTGCGCGACTTGGAGACGATCTCGGTGGCGCTGACCGCGGCCGAGACCGGCCACCTGGTCTTCGCGACCCTGCACACGCAGTCGGCGCAGGACACGATCACCCGTGTCGTCGACGTCTTCCCCGCCGAGCAGCAGCAGCAGGTGCGGACCCAGCTCGCGGCGAGCCTGCAGGCCGTGGTCTGCCAGACGCTGATGAAGACCACCGACGGCAAGGGCCGCGCGGCCGGCGTCGAGATCATGGTCTGCAACTCCGGCATCCGGGCGATGATCCGCGACAACAAGCTCCAGCAGATCCAGGGCGCGCTGCAGGCGGGCGCGCGCGACGGCATGCAGACGCTCAACGCCCACCTCGCCGCGCTGGTGCGCGAGGGACGGGTCACCTATGAGGCCGCCCTGGAGGCCTGCACGAACCGGACCGACTTCGACTCGCTCGTCGGCTCGTCCACGGCGCGTACGACGACAGCCGGCTGGCAGTGACCATGACGACCACGACGCAGTTCACCTACAAGGTCAAGGACGCGCAGGGGAAGTTCGTCGAGGGCAAGGTCGACGCGGTCTCGGAGGCGGCGGTCGCCGACCGGCTGCGCTCGATGGGCTATGTGCCGCTCGAGGTGCGCCAGGCCAACGTCGGCATGCAGCGCGAGATCAGCCTCGGCCGCAAGAAGCGGGTCAAGGCCAAGGACCTGGCGGTGTTCGCCCGCCAGTTCGCGACGATGATCGACGCCGGCCTGTCGATGATGCGCGGGCTGACGATCCTCTCCGAGCAGTCGGAGAACCTGGAGCTGCGGCGGGTGCTGCGCGGCGTACGCGCCGACGTCGAGGCCGGCCAGAGCCTGTCCGCGTCGTTCGCGAAGTATCCCGAGACCTTCCCCGTGCTGATGATCAGCATGGCGCGCGCCGGTGAGGCGGGCGGCTTCCTCGACGTCGCGATGCGCCAGATCGCCGACAACTTCGAGGCCGAGGTGCGGCTGCGCGGCAAGATCAAGGCGGCGCTGACCTATCCGGTCGTGGTGTTCGTGCTGGCCATCGTGATGTGCGTCGGCCTGCTGGTGTTCGTCGTACCCGTCTTCGACGAGATGTTCGCCGACCTCGGGGGCGAGCTGCCCCTGCCCACCAAGATCCTGGTCGTCCTGTCCGAGGCGATGCGCTTCCTGCTGCCGATCCTGATCGTCGGGCTGGTCGTGTCGAGCGCGCTGTGGCGCAAGTTCAAGCGCACCGAGAAGGTCCGCAACGTCGTGGACCCGCTCAAGCTGCGGATGCCGGTCTTCGGCAACCTGGTGCAGAAGCTGGCGCTGGCCCGCTTCGCCCGCAACTTCGGCACCCTGCTCCACGCCGGCGTCCCGATCCTGCAGTCGTTGGACATCGTCTCGGAGACCACCGGGTCGGTCGTCATCTCGCGGGCGCTGGCTGAGGTCAAGGAGTCCGTCAAGCGCGGCGAGACCGTCGCCGGGCCGCTCGCCCAGCACGAGGTCTTCCCGGCGATGGTCGTGCAGATGATCGCGTCCGGCGAGGAATCGGGCGCGATCGACCAGATGCTGGAGAAGATCGCGGAGTTCTACGACCAGGAGGTCGAGGCCACGACCGAGGCGCTCACGGCGATGATCGAGCCGTTGATGATCGCGTTCCTCGGCGGGATCGTGGGGTCGATGATCATCGCGCTGTACATGCCGATCTTCAAGGTGTTCGACCTGATCGGCTGACGGGCGGATACTCGCGACATGGCGTCACGGGAGATGGCAGCGCGAGGTGACTCAGCTCGGGGCGACTCAGCTCGGGGCGACTCAGCACGGGGCGACTCAGCACGGGGCACGGTCCGGGAGTGGCACGCCGAGGACGGGTGGGGCGTCATCGACTCCGACGACACCCCCGGCGGCTGCTGGGCGCACTTCTCCATGGTGCTGATGGCCGGGTATCGCACGCTGCAGGCCGGGCAGGAGGTCCGCTTCACCTTCGAGGCTCCCGGCCAGGACGGCTATGCCTTCAGCGCAGAGGAGGTCCGGCCCGTCGGCCAGGCGCCGGTCCGCGAGGTCGTTCACCACGTGACGGGGCCGTCGGCTGGGTTCCGCTCCGAACTGGTCGTGACCTTCGATGACGAGGACGAGCACACGTCAGAAACCTGACGCCCGTCGCCCCTGCTGGACTCGCTGGTCGAGCAGGTTGCGCAGCCGTTCGTTGGTCGAGCAGGTTGCGCAGGTTGCGCAGCCGTTCGTTGGTCGAGCAGGTTGCGCAGCAACCGACGTCGAGACCACCCGCAGACACGCCGAAACCCCCGCCGGATGCTGCCAACGACGGGGACGCGGGGCGATGCAGCTACTCGTCAGGCGGAGGTACAGCGCGCGACCGGTCACGGGTCACGTCAAGCGTCCCGGTGTGATCACGCAGGTACTGATACCCCTGCGGACTCGTCCATAGGAACGTCCCCGGATCGATGACCGTGTAGGTCCACGGCGAGTGCGTCTTGTGACGATGATGCCGCCGGCACAACGGCGCGACATTGCAGGAGCACGTGCTCCCGCCAGCGCTGTGTTCTCGGACGTGGTCACAGTCCGCCCGATGCCCGTCAGGCTTGAGCTTCCTGGCTGGTCGGGTGCACCACGGGAACACACACGAGTGGTTGATCAACGCGACGCGTTCGACGAGCCGGTCGGGGACCTCGTAGGCGCCGACGTGGACGTGGTCCTCGAGATCGATGACCGGCTTCACGGTGACCTGGGCATCCGGGCTGGCGCACCAGTCGCGGACCTGATCGACCGAGACGAAGGAGCGGGTGTTCTCCACTCGGGCGAGGTGGAGGCGGTTCCTGTCGACGTCAGCGTCGGCGCTGTTGTCGAGGCCCCGGGCGCGCAGGACGTCGTGGGAGAGGTGGACGTACAGAACTACCTGCCGGGGACGACGCCCCGTCCCGTGCGCGGGGGTCGGATCGGCCGGGGAGGATGAGCGCGGTTGATCGGGAGCAAGGGTTGAGTCGGATCCACCGCGCTGATCCGATTCCTGCTCCTCGGTGTTGAGGTCGAAGGCCAGCTGTTGGCGGGCGAGGTCCGCGACCGCCTTCGCCCGACGGGCACCGAGCGGCTCCTCGGACCCGAGCACACGCTGCGCTTCGGCTCCGGCGGTGACGGCGGCGTCGAGGTCCATCGCGTCCGCGATGTCGAGCTCGCCGCGGATCTGCATGGTGCCCTCGTAGGAGACCTGATCGGTGTCCACATCGAAACACCGGCCATCAGCCGCGGCACGGCGGCGCTGCTCGGCGTCCTCGGGCTGGAACCGGACCCGGGCCTCCTCGATCAACCGGTCCAGAGCAGCGACCCCGATCTTGTGCGCCACCGAGGCGACATGACGGTCCACGAACGCAGCACCAGCGGCGACGAGACTCATGGTGGCGTCGGCGATGCGGCGCGCCTTCCACGCCACCAGGTCACCGGCACACACGCGGGCCCAGACCTTGGGAAGCCGATACCTGAGCTCCACGGCTTGGCCGACGTAGCGGTTGCCGGCGTCGGTGGACATGCCGACGGCGAGGGCGAACTCGGTGATCGCGAACTCTGCGACCAGCGGGGCACCCTCCCCGGCGATGGGGAGGCCCCGGTCGCCGTACCCGTCGTGGGCCAGCGCGGCATCGGTGAGGGAGTCGACCGAGTGCATCGCGGCCCAGTCCACGGCGAGCTGGAGCTGCTCGACCTCGGCCCGGTCGGCGGTCGAGCGGCGTGCCCGGGCAGCCTCCAGCACCGCGGCGGCGGTGTCGGGGGCGGCTGTCTGGGACATAGAAATAGTCAAGCAGGGGGCGCCGACACTGCCCCCGCCCAGAAGCGGCGCGACGCGCTACCTGTGGAGAACTTTCGCGGGTGGGGTCTCGACGTCGGTTGCTGTGCAACCTGCTCGACCAACGAACCCGGCGACGCAACCTGCTCGACCAACGAACCCGGCGACGCAACCTGCTCGACCGGCGAACCCGGCGGCGCAACCTGCTCAGTCCGCCGAACGCGGCTGCCCCAAGACCGAAGGCGACGAGTGAACTGGAGGCGACCCGCGCGGTCAGCGCATCAGCGGTCGTTCTCGCGATAGTTGGAGACGCGGATGTCGAGGAGCGACGGGCTGGGGTTGTCCATGAAGCACTTGTCGATCCCGAACTCGGTGGTGCCCCCGAGACTGATGGAGTCCGCGTAGACGGTGCCGGTGAGCTCCGCATTGCCGTTGCTGGAGATGCTGCCGTGGGGATGGTTGGACGTGAGGAAGATCGAGGCGAGGAGCCGGAGGTTCGAGTTCATCTTGACGTTGCCGCCCGCCACGACGATCACCAACGACCGTGGAGTGCAGCTGGGCGACGGCAGGTAGTTCGAGATCTGGTTGAGGTTCACCACACCCCCGGGGTCGGTGTCCGTCAGATCGAAGAACATCACGCTGTGCGGCTCGTTGTCCGGTTCCGGGGGCTGCCATCCTGACGACTCCGTGTGGAAGTTCCCCTGGGAGATCGCGACGGTGCGCAGGCGATCGATCAGGTCGTCCGGGAGCCGCGGGGAGATCTCGAACAACTCGAACAGGGCGTTGTCGTCGCGGAGGTAGGACCCCTGCACGTCGATCGCCCCGTCACCGTTCAGGTCACTCTTGGCGTAGTAGTCCGGGTAGGGCTGCTGGGCGGTCGCGCATGCAGACCCGGCAGGGGGGAGCCCCCCGGCCCGGTCGTGGTCGTAGGGGTAGTCCGGGTCGCAGACCGGCGGGTGGATTCGCTTCATGTCGCAGCTGTTGTGGTCGGAGATGTACTGCGACGTGTGCACCCCGATCGGGAGGCCGTAGGCGAGGTCCAGCTGCCCCTTCACCATCTTGATCTGGGAGCGGCGCACGACGCAGCCGGTCGAGAACACGCTCTGGTTCGAGACCTCCGCCGCCCCGCTGCCCGCCACCGTGCGCGCGAAGATGCCCCGCGGCACCTTGCCTGCGGTCACGCTCAGGTCGACGCTGACCGAGCGCATGGCGGCACCCGCAGCCCGCCCCACGGTGGTGACGCGGTAGGTCCCGGGGTTGCTCGCGGGGTAGGCGTCCACCATCTCGATCGTGACCTCGAAGCTCTGACCGGCCTTGCCCGGCACGGTCCCCGTCAGCTTCACGGGCGGGCACGTCGGATTCGCGCAGTTCAGTCCGTTGACGCCAGTGGAGCGCAGATAGGTCACGGCCTGCGCGATGCCGGCGTCGGCAGCGTTCAGTGCGGAGCCGGCCTGCTGCGCCCGCCAAGACGACTGCAGGTTGTTGATGGTCAGGACTGAGACGGTCGTGCCCAGCGCTGTGATGAGGGCGAGCACCATCAACGTCATCACCATCGACGATCCGCGATCGTCGCGGACCCGATCGCGAAGGATCCGATCGCCGAGGGCCCCTCGGCGGATCATGCCTCGGAGAACACCCATGTCAGGTCCTGTTCCTCATGTCGATCATCGTCTGGTAGGTCTCCGAGGCTCCGCCGTCCTCCACCGTCATGGTCAGCGCCACGAGGTCGATGTGGTTGAGGTCCGGGTTGTCCGGCAGCCCGTTGGCGACGCTGATCGGCGGACCGACAGCATCGATCTCCTCCCAGGTCGTCTTGCCGTCGCCGTTCGCGTCGTACTCCCACAGGCTGCTGCGCAGCTCGATGGTGAAGGCGGTGACCCCGGCCGAGAGCACGGTCTGGGCCATCCCACCGCCTTGCAGGGTCAGCCGCCCCGCGGATCCGTCGACCCCGGGTGGCGTCCAGGTGTAGGTGAGGATCTCGGGATCCGTCACGCTGCTCCCCGGCAAGGTGTCACCGTCGAAGTCGGTCCAGAACGTGATCGTGGTCGGGTCCTGAGCCGTCGCCGGGAGCGTGACCGAGTTGATGCTGGACGCCTGGCGCAGCTCGCGGGCGATCCGCTCCATCGCGATGCGGGACTCCTCGACGACTCCGGTGCGCTCACGCGTCTGGGTCGTGACCTGGCTGGTCGAGATGCCGAGGCCGAGGAGAAGGGTGCCCACCAGCGTGAAGAGCCCCATGCCCACCAGCACCTCGATCAGCGTCACGCCCTCGTCGCGCGTCGTACGGCGCGCCGCGGCGGAGGTCGTCGGCGTCATCGAGAGTCCTCGGCCGTACAACCGACCTCGCCGAACGTCGCGGTGACCGCGGACGTCAGATCTACCAGCTCCGGAGCCGGGGGCGCGGTCGTCACCGGGGCCGTGGGCTCTGCACCGCCGGACGGATCGACGGAGGGGCTCGTCGAAGGGCTGGGGGTCGGGCTGGCCGTCGGGCTGGCGGTCTCTGTGGTCTCCACCGGCGTGCCCGGGACCGCCGGCAGCGGGTCGATGCCCGTGCGCAGCGCCCGGCTCGTCAGTCGGAACACACCGGGGACCGAGACCGAGGCGAAGCCGGGGATGGCTGTCGGGACCAGCTCACTGCTGGTGAGCGCCGACCACGAGTCGATGTAGTCGCCCAGGACACGCGCCTCGATGGCCGGCGTGGACTCGTCCTCTAGGCGCACCGGGGTGGTGAGCGGGATGCCCGCCAGCGGATCCTTCGTGAGCCCGGGCTCGATGACAGCGGCTGTGCGGTACGTCGCGGGCGCGTCGGGGTCGAAGTACTTCACGACTGCGCGGTAGTCCGCGTCGACCGTTGCGGCATGCGCTGCCCCCGCAACGGTGCACTGGGCCGCCGACTTCTCCAGCTCGACGACGATCACACCGTCGGGAGCGAAGCTGGTCGGGAAGAGCGAGATCCGGCTGGCCCTCGTCACGGCGCACGCCTCGACGACGCCCGGGGAGGACGCGGCCCCCGTGTCCGTCGTACGGATGAAGCCGCCGGCAGACACGAACGCCCCGGTCCCGATGCCCGCCACGTTGCATTGCGCGTCCACGCCACCGGGGGCGGCCGTTGCCTTGGAGCTGAGCCGCACCAGTGATCCCGACAGGCTGAGGAAGCCCCGGTAGTTGCCCGCGTCCCCGTTGTGGAAGGTGAAGCCCCCCTGGGTGGCGTCGGTGAGCAGGGCCTGCATGGGGGCGCCGGCAGCTCCGACGTTGGGCAGCCCCTCGTCGGAGCTGAGGGGCCCGACCTCGACGCGGCTGGCGCCCCAGCACACCACGAGGCACCCAGCCGCCAGACCTCCAGGCCCGGCAGGGATCGGACCGGCCGTGGTGCTCGCCGGCGGAGCGGAGAGCGTCGCTGTCGCTCCTGCGGCCCGTTCGCCGGTGGCCAGGCCCGCACTCGTGGCGGCCAGCGCGGCATCGGCTGAGCTGGTGTGGGTCAGGGCACCCGCCAGGTTGAGGACACCGGCGGAGAGCGAGATCGATCCGTCGGTCTGCCCCGAGCCGTTCAGCGCCAGCGCGGTCCCGTTGGCGCGAACCTGGATCTGGTTGACGACGGGTAGCTTCTCGGCGATCTGTGTGTACGTCGTGACCGGGCGCAGCGTGCCTCGTTCGGCGTGCAGAACCGTGACCGTGACCCCGATCTGCGAGGAGGCCGGTCGGCTGTTGGCAGGTTGGGTCTTGTCCTGGGTGTTGTACGCGGTGGGCGGGGCGACCGGCGCGGACGTCGCCGAGCCGGAGAGGAACTGCGTGTTCACGACGATCGTGAACTCAGGCGCGTTCGGAGCGGTGAGCACCTTCCGGTAGCCGGCACCGTCGGGCTCGTAGTCGCACCGCGAGGCACTTTCCGAGACGTAGCCCGACCACTCCGGCTTCGGGGATGCGTACTCGTCCCCCGCGCGGCACACCGGGGCGGCACCCGCGACCCGGTTGCGGAAGTAGTAGTCCAGCACGTCGCGATACTCGCCGCGCGACGGAGCGACGTAGTAGGGCAGGTTGCGCATCAGCTCGAGCTGCCCCTGGGCGATCCCCTTGCCCTGGGTGATCATCGCAGCCGTACCGGTCGACCGGATCCCGATGATGAGCAACGGGAGCACCGCCACCATCACGACGGTGAGGACACCGATCGACACGATGATCTCGATCAGCGAGAACCCCTCGTCGCGTTGACCTCGTGCGCTGCGCACTCGGCGTTCAGGAGAGCTGGACACGACCGGTCAACCCCTCCACCTTGAGTGTGTAGACCTTGCTCGAACCGCTGCGGACGACCTTGACCGTCCCAGCTGTCGCGGTGCCCCGCGCATAGAACGTGACCCCGCTGGGGGAAGCCGTGCTGAACGTCGGGGAGCTGATGCTGACCTGATTGCCGTCCGGGCTCATCGGCCCACGAATCGCGGTCAGGGATCCGTCGCACGAGCCCCGGAGCACCGAGTAGCTGTTGGCAGACTCGCTGAACTGAACGCAGATGGAGGTCCCCTCGGTCACCGCCTGCTGCTGGGCCTGGCGCAGCACCGACTGGATCTCACGCGCCGTGCCCGAGTGGGCGCTGGCCTGCGACCAGGCGGACCATCCCGAGACAGCGATCGCCATCATCACGCCCATGAGCGTGATGGTCACCAGCACCTCGATCAGCGTGAATCCGCTGTCCCGGTCTGGCTGCGGCATCGCTGGCCCTTCGACGGGTGGACGACAGACACCCGGGTGGGTGTCACGCCCTTCCCATCGGCCCGCGCGTATCGGGACTTGAGGACTCGTGTCAATCCGATCCCCGGGCGCGTCGAATTTCTTTACTCCGGCCTCAAGTACGCCTCACCAGCGGCCGAAGTGAGGGTTGTCCGCCGCGCCGAGACCCAGATCACCCGTGGGCACAGCGCTCGTGCTTCATTGTCTCAGGAGTCCCCCATGCTCGCTCGTCTGCAGAAGTCTCTGAAGGAGAAGGACCAGGGCTTCACCCTGATCGAGCTCCTCGTCGTCATCGTGATCATCGGCATCCTTGCCGCGATCGCCATTCCGCTGTTCCTCAGCCAGCGTGAGAAGGGTGTGGACTCGAGCATCAAGTCCGACCTGAAGAACGCGGCCACAGTCGCGGCCACCATCGCCACCGACGACCCCACCAGCACCACCGAGTTCACCGTTGACACGCTCGAGGCCGCCAACTGGAAGCACGACGACAGCGGAGACACCGTCTACAACGTGTCTGGCGCCCCTGCTACCGGTGACTTCTGCATCTCCGGCCACAACGCCGGCGGCAGCACGACTGACGGCACCCTTGAGTGGGTCTACCGCGAGGCAGATGGCGGCCTGGACACCGACCAGGGACTCGCCTGCGGCACTGTCACCGACCCGGACGCGTAACCACAGCCCCAGGTCTGGGGACGGCACAACCCACGAGTGCCGTCCCCAGCCCACCCCCTGCTCCACCTCCGGAGGACCCGATGACCAGTCTCGAGACCAGCAGCCCCGCTGCTGACGAGGCACGCGTCGCCGAGACCGCGCAGTGTCTGCGCGAGATGGCGGCCGTGGTCCGGGTCCTCTTCGGCACCGGTCTGCAGCACTCCGCAGCCCCGGAGCCCATCCGCTCCCCCGAGCCGGCCCCGGCAGCGCCGGCCCAGGCCTCGATCCCGGTCCCGGTGGCACCCGCGACGCCGGCCCACGACGTACCCGCCTCCCAGCCGGCAGCGCTCACCAGCGTGCCGCTGCCGGAGGCGATCCCCGTCGAGGGCCTCGCACTACCGACCGAGGCCCCCGCCCCAGCCGCCGCAGCAGCAGCCCGACCCGGCGCCCCCGCGGCGATCCCCGTCCCCGGACTCGCCACCCCGCAGCCCTACCCCCATCCGGATGTCCAGCCGGACGCCCAGCAATACCCCGAGCCCGAACCCGACCTCGAGCCCGAGCGCCGCTCCCTGGCGCTGCTCAACGAGATCGCCTTCCTCGACGACTGACCCAGCTCTCCCGCTCCACTCCCCCAGGCAAGGAACCCATGACAGGCAGACGCATCAGCTCCCCAGCCGCTCGCCGGCTGGTCTCCGTGGCTGCGCTGTCACTCCTGCTCACCCCGCTCACCGCACCCTCCTCCGCAGCCTCCGCCGCTACGACGGCCCCCCTCGCCGACGTCCTGGGCACCACCGCCACCCCCGCGCCCCCGACCGACACCGCACGCGGCCTCGCCGACGAGGTCGCCGAGACCAAGGCCGCCTACACCACGGCGCGCCAGGCCGTCGTCTCCGTGCGCGCGCAGCACAAGCGGCTCGATGACAACGCCTCCGCCGCCTCCGACCGCGCGGCCGAGCTGCAGCGCGAGACCGCCGACGACGGTGGCCTGCTCAGCGCCGTGGGCGACCTGCTGTCCCCCGGCCCCTCCGACCTGGACAAGGCCCAGGAGGCCGCCGAGGACGCCGAGCACGCCCTCGAGCTCGCCGCCCTCGCCGAGAAGGCGCTGACCAAGGCGATCTCCACCAGCGAGGCCGCCCGGATCGCCTGGGAGTCCGCCACCCGCGCGCTGGCGCAGGAGGAGTCGCGCTGGAGCGCCCGCGAGGCCGCCGACGCGTCGATCCGCCGCTCGCAGTTCAGCGAGCGCTACGCGGTCACCGACCGCCCCCAGGACCAGCGCAACCAGAAGGCCCTGCGCTCCTGGCACACCTACCTCGACGACCTGGCCGACGTCTCGGTCGTGCCGCCGCCGGCCAAGCGGCTGGCCGACCCCGAGACGCTGCCCGGCCGCTTCGACCTCGTCCGCGACGCCCACGGCAAGGCCGTCGCCGGCGTCGCCGAGATCGACCCGCTGGGCGAGCGCGGCGTGCCCGTCATCCCCGCCGAGACCGTGCGTGCCGTGTCCGACGCGTTCCGGCGCGTCGGCCTCGACGAGGTGCCCGGCGACGTCGACCCCACGGCGTACGCCTGTGGCGGCTTCGTCACCAACGTCTGGGCCTCCACCGAGACCACCGTCCCCGCGGACGTCAACGACCAGTGGGGCAAGCTGCGCCGCGTCCCGCGCGAGGCGCTGCAGCTCGGCGACATAGTCGTCCTCGGCAACGAGGAGACCGGCATCGCCCAGAGCGGCATCCACGTCGGCGCCGACTCGGTGATCGTCGCCGACCCTGACACCGGGGTCGCCGCCGTCGAGAAGCTGCGCTCCGACAACCTGCTCGGCGTACGACGCGTCGCGCTGCCGCGGGAGGGCCAGAACGAGCCCGCACCCACCACCGGCATCTGCGCCCCCGAGGACGCGGCCCCGGTCGTGACCCCGCCGTCGTCCCCCGGCCTCACGCTGCCCGGCTTCCCCGTCACCACCGACGGCTTCGGCCTCCCGCTCGCGGCGGGCAGTTATCGCATCTCCGCCTACTTCGGCCAGTCCGGCAGCCTCTGGTCGTCCGGCCAGCACACCGGCCAGGACTTCTCCGCCGACACCGGCACCCCGGTCGTCGCCGTCGCCGACGGTGTCGTGGCCGTGGAATACCCGAGCTGGGCCGGCAACTGGGTCCGCATCGACCACGGCGCCGGGATCGAGTCGTCCTACGCCCACCTGTCCGCGGTCGACGTGACCACCGGCCAGTTCGTGCAGAAGGGCCAGCTGATCGGCGCCGTCGGCAGCGAGGGCAACAGCACCGGCCCGCACCTGCACTTCGAGATCCGCCTCGACGACGTCACCGTCGACCCCGCGCTCATCATCGACATCCCCGAGCGCCCGCGCCCGACGTACTCCAACGGCCAGATGCCCGACTCGGCCCTCTGCGACGCCACTCCCGGCGGGCATCGGCTGAGCTGCGACGCGGCCGTGTCCTACCGGCTGCTGGCGGCCGACTACCAGGCCGCGATGGGCAGCGAGCTGTGCATCACCGACTCCTACCGCACGCTCGAGGGGCAGCAGGCGCTGGCGCTCACCAAGCCCGGCCTCGCCGCCACGCCCGGCACGTCGGTGCACGGCTGGGGTCGCGCGGTCGACCTGTGCGGCGGCGTCGAGACCTTCGGCACCGCGCAGCACGAGTGGATGGTGGCCAACGGGCCCTCCCGCGGCTGGGTGCACCCCGACTGGGCCGGCGCCAGTGGCAGCCGTCCGGAGCCCTGGCATTTCGAGTACGGCGTCTGAGCCCTTCCCCCAACGGTTAAGGTTTCGAGTCAGACCCCTGCTGGACAGGAGAAGCCGATGACCTCGACCGAGCCCGAGAGCAGCGTCGAGCACCTGTGGCGCCTCTACAAGGAGTCCGGCGACAAGGACGTACGCGACCGACTGGTGCTGCAGTACTCCCCGCTGGTGAAGTACGTCGCCGGTCGTGTCGGCTCCGGGCTGCCCGCCACCGTCGAGTCCGGTGACCTGGTCTCCGACGGCGTCATCGGCCTGATGGACGCGATCGAGAAGTTCGACCTCGACCGCGGCCTGCAGTTCCAGACCTACGCCGTGCCGCGGATCCGCGGGGCGATCGTCGACGGCCTGCGCGCCTCCGACTGGGTGCCGCGCTCGGTGCGCGAGAAGATCCGCGACATCAACATGGCCCAGGCCACCCTCGAGCACAGCCTCGGCCGGGCCCCCACCGACCGCGAGGTCGCCGTCGAGCTCAAGATCACCGTCGGAGAGCTGCGCAAGCGCTACTCCGAGACCTCCTACACGAGCCTGGTCAGCGCCGAGGCCAGCGGCATCGACGACTTCGCGCCGGCCACCCCGGCCGAGGGCATCGACGCCGACGACCTGCCCGACGGCTTCCTGGAGGCCGTCCACGAGCTGCCCGAGCGCGATCAGGTGGTCGTGGCGCTGTACTACTGGGAGCGGCTCACCCTCGCCGAGATCGGCCAGGTGCTCCAGGTCAGCGAGTCGCGGGTCAGCCAGCTGCACAGCCGCGCGACCATGACGCTGCGACGCAAGCTGGCCGCATGACCTACGACCGCGAGGCAGAGGATGCCAAACGGCAGGCGCTGATCGAGGCCAAGATCGCTGAGCACGAGGCGGACCCGGACGTCGCCGAAGTGCTCGCTGCGCTCGACCGGTGGGACGCGAATCTCGCGGCGCTGGTCGCCCAGTACCCGCCCGAGGAGACCAAGCGGGTCCTTCGGCGGGTCTACATCGACGCCGACGGCAACCCCCGCACCCGGCACCGCCAGCTGCGCGCTCTCTGACCCCGTCCTAGAGGGCGCGGATCCGGGCGTCCAGCTCGCGGCGGTTGTCGCGTCGTACGACGACCTCGACGACCTCGATCCCGCCGTTGGGTGAGGCGAGCGCGTGCTCCAGCTCGGCGACGCTGTCGACGCGCCAGTGCGGCGTGCGGGTCGCCGCGCAGAGGCTTGCGAGGTCGACACCGTGCGGCGTGCCGAAGAGCCGGTCGAAGCTGTCCGCATAGGTCGAGGCGCCCTGCTCGAGCATCGTGAAGATCGAGCCGCCGTCGTCGTTGACCACGACGATCGTCAGGTCCGGACGCTCCTCGTCCGGGCCGATGACCAGGCCGGTGGAGTCGTGGACGAACGTCACGTCGCCCATCAGCGCCAGGCTGCGGGTGCCGTGCGGGCGGCCCAGCGCCGCGCCGATCGCCGAGGAGATGGTGCCGTCGATGCCGGCGAGACCGCGGTTGGCGATCACCTTGCGGCGCTCGCCGACGGTGGTGGGGCGGGCCATCAGGTCGAGGTCGCGGATCGGGCTGGAGGCGCCGACGAACAGCATCCCCTTCGGGGGTACGGCGCGGCTCACCGCCGCCGCCACCTCGTGCGGCGTGACGCCCTCCTCCGCCGCCAGCAGCCGGTCGACCTCGCGGGAGACGGCCCGGTCGGCGGTCTTCCACTCGTCGAGCCAGCCGGTGTCGTCGGACTCGTCGACCTCGAGGCGGTCATGCTCGGAGTCGACCGGGAACGGCCTCGTGGCCCAGGAGCCGCGGGCCCGCAGGGAGACGACCTCGATGTCTGCCTGCTCGAGGAGCCGGGTGATCGGCCGCGACAGCGTCGGGTGCCCGGCCACGACGACCCGCTCGATGCGCCCCGCCAGCTCGGAGTCGAGCAGCAGGCGATAGGCGCGCAGCGCGTTGTCCCCCGTCCGGCACCCCGACGTGGGCTCCGCGAACAGCGGCCAGCCGGCTCGCTGGGCGAGGATCCGCGGCGGTGGGCCGGCGTCGTCGCCGGCGACGACGACGGTGCGGGGGCCGAGGGGGAGGTGGTGGGCGCCGGATCCGGTGCCGTTGGGGACCAAACGGCGACGATTCCCGTCCGCAACCTGCAGTCTCTGCCCAATCGGCGCCCCCTCCCACACCCCGTCCGGCACCAGCGGCGGCGTCAGCTGCACGTTCAGGTGCACCGGGCCCTCGGCCGCCAGCGACGGCACCTCGCCCTCGGCAAGGTCGTGGAAGACAGCGGCGTCGCCGAAGATCCGGACCTGGTCGGTCGTCTGGCTGGCGCCGGTGCCGCGCAGGGACGCCGGGCGGTCGGCGGTGACGACGACAAGTGGCAGTCCGGCATGCGCCGCCTCGAGTACGGCGGGGTGCAGGTTGGCCACCGCCGTACCGGAGGTGCACATCACCGCCGCCCGCGCACCGACCTTGGTCAGCCCCAGCGCGAGGAAGCCGGCCGTGCGCTCGTCCACACGGGTGTGCAGCCGCAGCCCGCCCGCGCGCGCCGCGTCGTACACCGCGAAGGCCAGGGGTGCATTGCGCGAGCCCGGCGACAGGACCACCTCGGTGACCCCCGCGTCGACCAGCGCCGTCACGACGCCCCGGGCGAGCCGGGTCGCGGCGTTCACAGCAGCGTTCACGGCGGCGTCCTCCGGAGCGCTCATCGCGAGACCCCCCGCACCTCGGCGAGCCGGGCCTCCCAGTGCGCCACCCGGTCGGGGGCGGCGGCGAGCCGGGCCAGCGCGTCGAGGTCGACGGCAGGTACGCCGACCGGCAGCGCCCCGTCGACCGGAAGCAACGGGGCAGACACCACGTCGGAGGTGAGCAGCTGCACCGTCGCCAGCCCGCAGGCGTAGGGCAGCTCCGGGAGCGCCGCGGCCAGCGCGACCCCGGCGGCGATCCCGACCGAGCTCTCCAGCGCCGACGACACCACGACCGGCAGCCCGATGTCCTCGGCGATCCGCAGGCACGCCCGCACCCCGCCGAGCGGCTGCACCTTGAGCACCGCCACGTCGGCGGCCTCCAGGTCACGCACGCGATAGGGGTCCTCCGCCCGCCGGATCGACTCGTCGGCGGCGATCGGCACGTCCACGCGGCGGCGCACCAGCGCCAGCTCCTCGACGCTCGCGCACGGCTGCTCGACGTACTCCAGCCCGCCCGCGGCGCGGTCCAGCACCCCGATCGACGCGACCGCGGTGTCGACGTCCCACAGCCCGTTGACGTCCACCCGGATCCGCCCCGACGGGCCGAGCGCGTCGCGCACCGCCTCGACGCGCGCCTGGTCGTCGGCGAGCGTCTGGCCGGGCTCGGCGACCTTGATCTTGGCGGTCCGGCAGCCGCCGGCAAGCGTGATCGCGTGCGCCCGCTCGACGTCGACGGCCGGCACCGTCACGTTGACCGGCACGCTGTCGCGCAACGGCTCGGGCCAGTCCCCGGCGGCGGCCTCCTCGGCGCAGCGCAGCCACGGCGCGGACACGTGCGCGTCGTACTCCAGGAACGGGCTCCACTCGCCCCACCCCGACGCCCCGCGCACCAGCACGCCCTCGCGGACGGTGATGCCGCGGAAGCGGGTGCGCAGCGGGATCGACCACACCGCCACCTCGCCGACACCGGCCGTCATCGAGCCAGCTCCTTGAGCCGCATCCGGTCCACCTTCCCGTTCTCCAGCAGCGGCAGCGCGTCGAGCACGCGCACCTCCCGCGGCGCCCACGACCGCGGGTGCACCGCGGCCACGAAGTCCCGCGCCTCGTCCAGCTCAAGCTCCCCCACCACCCACGCCACGACCCGGTGCCCCCACTCCTCGTCGGGCACCCCCACGACCTCGACTGCGCGCACGCCCGGGTGCTCGCGCAGCCGCGCCGCGACGGCCGGCGTGGGCACGTTGACTCCGCCGGAGACCACCACGTCGTCGAGGCGACCGAGCACCTGCAGCCGTCCGTCCTCGTCGAGCCGACCCCCGTCCGAGGTCAGGAACCAGCCGTCGACGAGCACCTCGCGCGTCAGCGACGCGTCCCCCTCGTACCCGTCGAAGAGCACCGGCCCGCCGATCCGGATCCGCCCGTCGACCGCGATCGCCAGCGCCACGCCGTCCAGGGGCATCCCGTCGTAGACGCAGCCGCCGCAGGTCTCGCTCGAGCCGTACGTCGCGACCACGCGCACGCCCGCCTCCTCGGCGCGCCGGCGCAGCGCCGGGTCCATCGGACCGCCGCCCACCAGCACGGCGTCGTACGACGCGAGCGCGGCCCGGTCTTCTTCAGCCTCGAGCAGCCGCAGCAGCTGCGTCGGCACCAGCGACGTGTAGCGCGGCCCGTCACCCAGCGCCGCCGTCGCCGCCGCGAACGACGGATGGTCCTCCAGCAGCACGGGCTCGTGCCCGGCGGCCAGCGAGCGGACCACGACGTTGACCCCGGCGACGTACGCCGTGGGCAGGGTCAGCAGCCAGGCGCCACGGCCGTCCCCAGACGCCCCGGCCACCCGCCGCGCCGAGGCCTCGGCCGAGGCCAGCAGCGCACGCCGCGACAGCGCGACCCGCTTGGGCTGCCCGGTGGAGCCGGACGTCTCGACGATCAGCGGCTCCGGCTCGTCGGCGGCCGACAGCCAGTCACGCAGCGCCGCGACCACCTCGGCGGACGTGCCACGGACCGGACGCAGGGAGCTCACCGGCCCCACGCTAGTCGGAGCCGCCACCGGCGCCCGCGCCGGCCGGTGGGAGAATCCCTCCTCGTGGCCACTCCCGCTCAATGGATCTCCGGGTCCCGTCCCCGGACCCTGCCCGCTGCCGTCGCGCCCGTCCTCGCCGGCACCGGCGTCGTGGCCTACGCCGACGAGCCCGTGTGGTGGAAGGCCGCGCTCGCGATGGTCGTCGCGCTCGCGCTGCAGGTGGGCGTGAACTACGCCAACGACTACTCCGACGGCATCCGCGGCACCGACGAGGACCGGGTCGGGCCGATGCGGCTGGTGGGCTCCGGCGCGGCCACCCCGCGCGCGGTCAAGCTCGCTGCGTTCGCGGCCTTCGGCGTCGCCGGCGTCGCGGGCCTGGCGCTGGCCGCCACCACCGCCTGGTGGCTGGTCGCCGTCGGCGTGGTGTGCGTGGTGGCAGCTTGGTACTACACCGGCGGCTCGAAGCCCTACGGCTACCTCGGCCTCGGCGAGGTGATGGTGTTCGTGTTCTTCGGCCTGGTCGCGGTGACGGGCACCTCCTTCGTGCAGGCCGACTCGTTCGACCGCGACGTCGCGCTTCCCTCCCTCTATGCCGCCATCGGCATCGGCGCGCTGGCGTGCGCGATCCTGGTCGCCAACAACCTGCGCGACATCCCGACCGACACCGAGGTCGGCAAGCGGACGCTCGCCGTGCTCCTCGGCGACGCACGGACGCGCGCCTTCTTCTCGCTGCTGATGGCCGCCTCGGTCGTGGCCCTGATCGGCGTGGCGCTGGAGACCTCGTGGTGGGCGCTGCTCGGCCTCGTGTACGTCGTGCCCGCGCGCGCCGCCGTACGCCTGGTCGCCGGAGGCGCGCAGGGCCCGGCGCTGATCCCCGTCCTGCAGCAGACCGGGATCGCCGAGCTGCTCTACGGGCTCGGGATCCTCGTCGGCCTGCTGGTCGCCTGAGTCGGGCCCTCCCCCGAGATCCGGCCGCGAGATCCGCCCCCGCCGCGGCCGTCGTGCCACTAGCCTGAGCGGCATGTGGTTCTGGATCCTGCTCGGCCTCGTGGCCGCAGCCGTCGTCGTCTACAAGTTCCGCGTGCCGATCCTGGCCAAGGTCCTGGGCCAGCCCCCGGCCCGCATCGAGCGACACCTCGAGCGTCGGGCCATCGAGCGAAAGAAGCCGCGCCGATGAGCGAGCCCCGGACCATCGTCCCTCGCAAGTACACGTTGACCGACGACGAGATGCCGACCCACTGGTACAACATCGTCGCCGACCTCCCCACGCCTCCCCAGCCGCCGCTGCACCCGGGCACCCACCAGCCGGTCGGGCCCGACGACCTGGCGCCGCTCTTCCCGCCGGAGCTGATCGCGCAGGAGGTGAGCGCGGAGCGCTTCATCGAGATCCCCGAGGCCGTGCGCGAGGTCTACCTGCAGTACCGGCCCTCCCCGCTCTTCCGCGCACGCAACCTCGAGCGCAAGCTCGGCACGCCGGCGCGGATCTACTTCAAGTACGAGGGCGTCTCCCCGGCCGGCTCGCACAAGACGAACACGTCGGTGCCGCAGGCCTACTACAACAAGCAGCACGGCATCAACCGGCTCACCACCGAGACCGGCGCCGGCCAGTGGGGCACCGCACTCGCCTACGCCTGCTCGCTCTTCGACATGGAGTGCGAGGTGTGGCAGGTCGGCGCGTCGTTCGACTCCAAGCCGCAGCGCCGCACGCTGATCGAGGTCTTCGGCGGCAAGGTCCACCGCTCCCCGAGCCGGATGACCGAGGCCGGCAAGGCCTTCGCCGAGGACCACCCCGGGTCGCTGGGCATCGCGATCTCCGAGGCCGTCGAGCTGGCCGCGCAGGACCCGGAGGCGAAGTACGCCCTCGGCTCCGTGCTCAACCACGTGCTGCTGCACCAGACGATCATCGGCGAGGAGGCCCTGCTCCAGCTGGCCAAGGCCGGCGAGACCGGCGCCGACGTCGTCATCGGCTGCGCCGGCGGCGGCTCCAACCTCGCCGGGCTGATCTTCCCGTTCCTGCGCGAGAAGCTCGCCGGCAACCAGGACCCGCGGATCATCGCGGTCGAGCCGACCTCGTGCCCGACGCTGACCCGCGGCGAGTACCGCTACGACTTCGGCGACACCGCCGGGCTCACCCCCCTGATGAAGATGTACACGCTCGGCCACGACTTCGTCCCGTCCCCGATCCACGCGGGCGGTCTGCGCTACCACGGCATGGCGCCGCTGGTCTCGCACGTCGTGCACGAGGGGTACGTCGAGGCGCGGGCGCTGCACCAGAACGAGTGCTTCGAGGCGGCCGTCGAGTTCGCCCGCTGCGAGGGCATCGTCCCGGCGCCCGAGTCGTCGCACGCGCTCGCCCAGATGCGGCGCGAGGCGCTGGCCTGCAAGGAGTCGGGCGAGGAGAAGGTCATCGTCGTCGGCCTGTCGGGCCACGGCCTGCTCGAGCTCGGCGCCTACGACTCGTTCTTGCGCGGAGGCCTCGAGGACGACGCGCTGTCCGACGCCGACCTCGGCGCCGCGCTGGCCGCCGTACCCACGATCGGCTGAGCCGCAGGTGCGCCCGGGGGAGCGATGAGACGACACCGCCGGGCGTTCCCCGTCAGCGACGTCCGTGAGGCGCAGAGCCAGCGGCTGCGCCGGCGCCAGCGGTGGTACTTCACCCTGATGGGGATCTGCCTGGTGCTGATCGTGCTGGCGTGGAACGTGGTCCGGCTGTGGTCGACGACGGCCGCCGTCGTCATGTCCGTCATCGCGGCTGTGCTCCCACCGACGGCGGCGCTGATCGCCAACTGGGGCGAGGACCACTGACCCCACGGCACGGCCGTAGTCTCGCTCCATGGCCAAACTCTCGCCCGTCACCGATTCCTCCGCCCACCTCCAGCTGAACGACTCCCTGCCGGTGGTGACCGAGTCGACGACCTCGCGCGTCCTGGTCACCAACGACGTCATGCGCGTCGTGCAGTTCACCTTCGACGCCGGGGAGCTGCTCACCGAGCACACCTCGCCGCGGGCCGTGGTGGTCCAGCTGGTGAGCGGCCGGATGCGCTTCACGCTCGAGGGCACCGAGCACCTGATGGGCGAGGGCGACGTCGTCAACCTCGCGCCGGGCGCCTCCCACGCGCTGGTCGCCGAGACGGCCTGCCGGATGACGCTGGTGATGGTGGACCTGCCGGGGTGATGCGGCAGGCCCACCTGCGCAGGCGCCGGCCTGGCCGCGATGAGCGGGCCTGGACGAGGCGTTCTACTCGCTGTCGACGTACTCCTGGCGTCGCCCCTCGTCTGCGTCCGTGTTCTGGTCTGCGTCCTTGTCCTCGTCTGCGTCCTTGTGCTCGATCGGCCGCAGGAAGCTGAGCGCGACCGATCCGGCCAGGACCACGACGATGACCCCCAGACTGACCACCGAGGGGATCTCCGGGATGGAGGTGTCGATGGTCTTGTGGGCGGCCTGCAGGATCAGCTTGACGCCGATGAACGCGAGGATGAGCGCGAGTCCCGTGCCGAGGTAGTGGAACCGGTCGAGCAGCCCGGACAGCAGGAAGTAGAGGGCGCGCAGGCCGAGGATCGCGAAGGCGTTGGAGGTGTAGACGATGAACGCGTCGTCGCTCACCGCGAGGACGGCAGGCACGCTGTCCACGGCGAACAGCAGGTCGGCTGCCTCGATGGCGACCACGACGGCGAGCATCGGGGTGCCCACGCGCTTTCCGGCCTCCCGGATGAAGAACTTGGTGCCGTGGTACTCGTCGGTCATCGGCACGAGCTTGCGCATCAGCCGCAGGGCCAGGCTGGTGCTCGGGTCGTAGTCGTCGTCATCGCCCTTGATCAGCTTGTAGGCGCTGTAGAGCAGGATCGCAGCGAAGACGAAGAGGATCGCGGTGAACTGGCTGACGACCGCCACACCGAGCGCCAGGAAGATCCCCCGGAACACCAGCGCCCCGATGACGCCGTAGAACAGCACCCGGTGCTGGTACTGCGCCGGGACCTTGAAGTAGCCGAAGATCAGCGCGAAGACGAAGAGGTTGTCCACCGACAGGCTCTTCTCCAACAGCCAGGCGGTCGTGTACTCGACACCTGCGTCGCGGCCAACCACAGCGAAGACCACGACCCCGAAGAGGATCGCGAGTCCTACCCAGCCCACGCTCCAACGAGCGGCCTCCTTGAAGCCGATGACATGGGCGTGGCGGTGGGCCAGCAGGTCGATGGCCAGGGCGATGACGACCGTGGCGACGAACACGCCCCACAGCCAGACAGGTACGTCGTGCACAAGTGCTCCTCGAGGTGATTGGAGATACCCGTCGAGTCTCCGCGACCCAGGTCCACCGAACGAGGGCGAATGCTGGACGACTTCCGGTCTCGAGATTGCCGACATCCGGCAACGCCGGGTGCCGACACAGCACTCAGAACGAGTCCAGCAGCCGGGCCCCGAGCACCGCGGCGTGCAGCGTGAAGCGGTGCGCCGGATCGGTGGGGTCCAGGCCGAGGACGTCACCGATGCGCTTGAGCCGGTAGGTGACGGCCCGGACCGACAGGTCCAATCGAGCGGCCGTTGCCGTGACCGCCCCGCCCGTCGCGAAGTAGGCCTCGAGGGTCTCCAGCATCGTGGTCGCGCTGCCGGGGACGTCCTTGAGCGGCCCCAGGACGGCCGCTATCAGCTCGTCGATGGCCGCACGGTCACGCAGCAGCACCTCGTAGACCGCCAGAGCACTGGAGTCGATCACGGCATCCTCGAGGCCAAGACGGTCGGCGAGCTCCAAGGCGCTGCCGGCCTGCTCGTAGGACACCCGGATCGCGCCCGCGCCGGGCTGGGTGCGCCCGATGGCCGCCTGCCAGTCACGACGGCGACCCCCTGCGGAACGGCTCGGTGCGACCGCGGCGAGGACCGCCGCGAGCCGCTCTCCGACCAGGGCGACGCTCGCCTGGTTCGGAGCCGCGAAGATGCAGACCAGCATCCCGTTCTTCGTCGCGACCAGCGCGTTGGTATCACCGTGGCGACCGCTGAGAGCGGTCTCGAAGTGACGCGGGATCGCCGTCAGTGACGGGTGCTCGAACGTCAGGTCGTGCCGGGCGACCAGCACGGCGTGCGGGCTGGTGAGGTCGAGCCCCAGGTCGGCGGCTCGACCGGTTGCCTCGACCGCTGACGGCCCTCCGGCCAGGAGGAGGTCGAAGACGTCGTGCCGGGTCGACTCCTGCTGACGCGACAGGTCGTTGCGAGCGAGCTGGAATCCCTCGGCCAGCGCTGCCACGGCGTCGTCCGAGGCTCGGAGCACCGCCAGCGCGGCCGCGCGGACCTGGCCGGCGTCCGGCCCGGTGTCGAGCTCCTCCCACAGCCGCCAGCACGCTGAGAGGTAGAGGTCGACCAACGCCCTCAGCGGCACCCCGGTCAACGCCGCCGCGGCGCCTCGCTCGCCGCACTCCCTCAGCTCCGAGCGTCGCAACCGGCGACCGGACGCGGCGGCCTCCTCGAGGATCGAGAGGAAGTCGCCGAGCAGCCCCGGGTCGATCCGGCCGGCGTCGTGCGCGGCCGCCGCGGCGACTGCGTCCAGTCGAGACATGCATCCTCCAGTTGCCGAGAGCCGGAAGCCAGGCTATCCGGCCGGCTCGGCCCACTCCCCGGTGGCGCCGAACGCCTCCAGCGCGGCGGTGTACGGCGCGAGGTCCATGCCCTGCGCGGCCACCCACGCGTCGTCGTAGTAGGTGTGGGCGTAGCGCTCGCCCCCGTCGCACAGCAGCGTCACCACCGACCCGGACTCGCCGCGCTCACGCATCTGCGCGATCAGCCGCAGCGCGCCCCACATCGCCGTACCGGTGGAGCCGCCGACCGAGCGACCGGTGACCTCGGTGCACCAGCGGGCGGCGGCGATCGAGGCGGCGTCGGGGACGGCGATCATGCAGTCGACGACCGACGGCTGGAAGGACGGCTCGACGCGCGGCCGTCCGATCCCCTCGATCCGCGAGGGCCCACCCGTGGCGGCCGGGTCGCCGGACTCCCAGGCCTTGAAGAACGCGGACTGCTCGGGGTCTACGACGCACAGGCTGGTGGACAGCCGGCGATAGCGGATCCAGCGGCCGATGGTGGCCGACGTCCCCCCGGTGCCGGCGCCGACGACGACCCAGGTCGGGATCGGGTGCCGCTCGTGGGCGAGCTGGTTGATGATCGACTCGGCGATGTTGTTGTTGCCGCGCCAGTCGGTGGCCCGCTCGGCGTAGGTGAACTGGTCGAGGTAGTGCCCGCCGGTCTCCTCTGCCAGCCGCCGCGACTCGTCGTAGATCGTGCCCGGGTCGTCCACGAGGTGACAGCGCCCGCCCTGCCGCTCGATCAGCTCGATCTTCTCCGGCGACGTGCTGCGCGGCATCACCGCGATGAACGGCAGGCCCAGCAGCCGGGCGAAGTAGGCCTCGGAGACGGCGGTGGACCCCGACGACGCCTCGATCAGCGTCGTACCGTCGTGGATCCAGCCGTTGCACAGCCCGTAGAGGAACAGCGAGCGCGCCAGCCGGTGCTTCAGCGAGCCGGTCGGGTGGACCGACTCGTCCTTGAGGTAGAGGTCGATCGACCCACCCACCGACGCGGGCAGCGGGAACACCAGCAGGTGTGTGTCTGCCGAGCGGTTGGCGTCGGCCTCCACGCGCCGGATCGCCTCGTCGAGCCAGGCCCGGCGGCTCAGGTCGCTGTGGTCGGCGACCGAGCAGGCCTCAGGTGCTTCCACTCAGTCGACGTCCTCGCGGGACTTGATCTCGTGCATCCTGGCCGAGGCCCGCTCGGCCTTCTCCTGGACGTGGCGGGCGAAGGCCTCGCGCGGTCCGTTGAGCAGGAAGTACGACGCGACGCCCGACAGCGCGAACGCGAGGATGAACGGCCACAGGATCGGCAGCTCGTCCCCGGACGTCGCCACGAGGTAGATCGCGGCGATCAGGGCGTAGGACGCGACGAACAGGCCGATGCGCAGGGCGGTGTAGACAGCGAACTCCTTCACCACTCCAGAGTAGTTCCACCAGCCTGCGCCTAGTCTGGGGGTGTGCTGAAGTTCGTGTTGGTCGTCGCCGTGTTCGCGCTCGCGTTCTATCTGACCATCAGGGTCATCGAGCGGCGAGGCCTGCAAGGCGGGGGTGGGAGAGGCGAGGGCCCCGGGACCCGCCCCGCTCCGCCGCGTCCGCTCGGACCCGACGACGACCCCGACTTCCTCTGGCAGCTCGACCGTCGCAAGCGGCACCCCGAGAAGGGCACCGACGACGGCCCCGAGACCACGCCGCCGCCGGAGACTCCCTGACGCTCAGCCGGCGGCGCGTGAAACTGCGCCGACTCGGCTGTTAAGAAGCGCCGACTGGGCTGTGAAGTTGCGCCGACTCGGCTGATGCTGGCTCGATCTGGGCTGGCTCGATCTGGGCTGGCTGGATCTGGGCTGGGGCGGCGTAGGAGTGCTGGCTGCTGCTCGAGAAGAAGTTGATCCCGATGAAGTTGAACCACAGCGTCGCCAGGCCGATCAGCGCGATGTAGGCGGCGTTGCGGCCCTTCCAGCCGGCCGTCGAACGGGCGTGCAGGAAGGCGGCGTAGACGACCCAGGTGATGAACGCCCAGACCTCCTTGGGGTCCCAGTTCCAGTACGACGACCACGCCTGGTGCGCCCAGATCGGACCGGTGATGAGCACCGCGAAGGTCCACACCGGGAAGCCGAACGCGTGCATCCGGTAGGAGATCCGGTCGAGCGTGTCGGTCGAGGGGAGCTGCGCGATGTAGCCGGTGGGGCGCCCGCCCCAGCGCTCCTTGACCAGGAACAGCAGCGACACGATGCCGCCGATCGTGAACGCGCCGGTGGCGATCACCGCGGAGACCACGTGGATGACCAGCCACGGCGAGTCGAGCGCCTCGGTCAGCGGAGCGACGCTCTCGTAGAGCCAGATCACGTTGGCCATCAGCGTGGCCAGCACGAAGCCCACGGCCAGCGGCGCCATCCAGTGCAGCCCGAACTTCTTGTAGGCCGCGAGGTAGATCACCGAGACGAAGAACGTCCCCGCGAGCGTGAACTCGTACATGTTGCCCCAGGGCACCCGGTTGGGGTCGGCGGCCATGCCCCGCGCCACCAGCGCCACCCCGTGCACCGCGGTGGCGAGGATCGTCAGCAGCAGCCCCAGGCGCCCGAACATCGCGATCCGCTGCGAGTCAGCGGCCGGCGCCTCGGCCTCCTTCGACATCACCACGGGCGCTCCCGCGCCGACGGGTACGGCGGAGCGCTTCGCGCCGCGCGTGCCCGCCACCGGGACCTTGCGCAGCGCGCTCCACTCGATGAGGTGGGCGAGCAACGCCAGGAAGTAGACGACGCCGGCGGCCGCCACCGCCTGGTTGCTCAGGGTCTCCCAGGACGCGTCGGTCACGGCTTCTCCTCCAGTGCTTCGGGTGCTGCGTGTTCAGGATCGGGGTCTTCAGGTGCGGTGTCCACAGCGGTGTCCTCCGGGGCGGGCCCTCCGAGGGCCGCCACGATCGCCGCGAGCTCGGCGTCGACGTCGCCGCCGCCGGAGCGGTCGAGGCCCGCGACCTCTACCAGGGTGAGCCCGCCCTCGCGGCGCGGACGAATCCAGACGCGACGGGGCCGGATGAACAGCGAGCCGAGCAGTCCGACCAGCGCGAGCACCACGCCGGTGAGCGCGACGAACTTGCCGGGGGTACGGCTGATCTGGATCTTGTTCCAGCGCTGCATCGAGTCGAAGCTGATCGTCCCGGCGCCGTTGGGCAGCTCCACGGAGTCCCCCATCGCCAGGTCGACGCGGAACATCGAGCCGTCGGGCTTGGTGACCACCTCGGCGCCGGCCTTGTCGAGGGCGTAGACCGACTGGCCGCTGTCCTCGTCCATGCCGAGGTCGCCGGTGTAGGCGAGCATCGAGATGGCCGGGTTGAGCGCGTCTCCGAAGGCCGAGAACGGCCCGCTGGCGTCGGTGAAGCCGTAGGTCGGGTAGAGCTCGCCCTCGAGCCCGATCTGCGTGGGCTCCGCGTCGGGCGCCTTCACCACGCCGAAGGAGCGGAAGCTCTCGTCGGTGGGCAGGAAGATCGTCGGGCCGCTGTAGGCCACCTCGCCGTTGCCGTCGGTGATCGTGATGACCGGGGCGTAGCCGTGCCCGATCAGGAAGATGTCGGTGTCGCCGATCGTGAGCGGGTGGTTGACCCGCAGGTCGTACTCCTTCGGCTCGGCATCGAGGCTCTCGCCGTAGGTGATGTGCGAGACGAACTTCTGTGCCATCCCCGCGCGCGGCCCCGTCTTGAGCCACTCGATCTCGAAGTCGTCGACGCGGAAGTAGAACGGCTCCATCTCGCCGGCGTCGAAGAGGCTGCCCGGGACCAGGTCGTCGTACTGCGTGGGGTTGTTGGAGAAGCCGTTCTCGACCACCAGGATCACGCCGCCCTTGTAGCCGAACAGGCTGCCCATCGCGAAGCCGACCAGCACGACCAGCACCGACAGGTGGAAGAGCAGGTTGCCGGCCTCGCGCAGGTAGCCCTTCTCGGCGGACACCGCGCCGTCGCGGACCTCCACGCGGTAGCGCCGCTTGCGCAGCACCGTGCGGGCGCCCTCGAGCAGGTCGTCGACCGAGTCGTCGCTGGTGTACGACGTGGAGTCGGGCAGCCGGGTGAGGTTGCGGGGTGCGCGGGGCGGACGGGAGCGCAGGGCGCGCCAGTAGACCAGCGTGCGGGGCAGGATGCAGCCCACCAGCGAGATCATCAGCAGGATGTAGATCGCGGAGAACCACACCGAGTCATAGACCGAGAAGAGCCCGAGCCGGTCATAGATCGGGGTCAGCTTGGGGTGGGCGTCCTGCCAGCGCGAGGTGGCCAGCGAGTCGACGTCCTCCTGGGGGATCACCGACCCGGGGATGGCCGCGACCGCCAGCAGGAAGAGCAGCACCAGCGCCGTGCGCATCGAGGTGAGCTGGCGCCAGGCCCAGCGGCCCAACTCGACGGCGTTCAGCTCGCCGGGGCGGCGCTCGGGGGCCGCCCGCTCAGTCCCCTCGTCGACGTCGAGGTTCTCGACGTGCCCCTCGGGGCGACGATCGTCTGCTTGTCTCACGCTCACACGTCCACTTGATAGCCGGAGATCAGGTTGCTTTGCAGCCAGGTCACGGCGTAGTCCCACCAGCCGGTGACCAGGGCGATGCCGACGACGATCATCATCAGCCCGCCGATCCGCATCACCCACGCCTGGTGGCGGCGCACGAACCCGACGGCGCGCAGCATCTTGCGGTAGGCCAGCGCCGCCACGATGAACGGCAGCCCCAGACCGGCGGCGTAGAACGCCGAGAGCAGCGCCCCGCGCGCGGCGGTGCCCTCGTTGGCCGCCAGTGTGGTGATCATGCCCAGCGTCGGGCCGATGCACGGCGTCCAGCCGACCCCGAACAGGAAGCCGAGGAAGGGCGCCGCGACCAGGCCGACGGAGGGTACGGCGTGGAAGCGCAGGTCGCGCTGGAAGAGCCCGACCACGCCCATGAAGACCAGGCCCAGCACGATGCTGATCACGCCGAGGACGATGTTGAGCTCGCGGCGGTAGATGAAGAGCCAGTCCCCGACCGCGCCGGAGATCGAGCCGAGCAGCACGAAGACGGTGGAGAAGCCGAGCACGAAGAGCACGGAGCCGGCCAGCATCCGGCCGCGGTGTCCCTCGCCGCCGGTGCTCGCCAGGTCGGCACCCGACAGCCCGGTGGCGTAGGAGAGGTAGCCCGGGAGCAGCGGGATCACGCACGGGGAGAAGAACGAGACGAGCCCCGCGATCAGCGCGATCGGCACCGCCAGCGCGAGCGAGCCGGAGCCCGCGATCTCCTGGAAGGTCTCACCCACCGGCGGGCTCCCCCTCGGCCGGTCCCTTGCCCGGCTTCTCAGCCGGCTCCTCGGCCGTGCCCTCGGCCAGGACCGTGTCGGTGAGGCTCTTCAGGGTCCCGGCCGACGGCAGCTTGCCGATGATGCTGGCCGCGACCCGCCCCTCGGCGTCGAGGACGACGGTCGCGGGGATCGTGTTGGGGGTCAGCGTGCCGTCGAAGGCCAGCAGCGCCGTGCCATCGGGCGAGAAGACCGAGCGGTAGGGGATGTCGAAGCGCGAGACGAACTTCTGCGCCTGGGCGGTGGACGCGTCGCGGATGTTGACGCCCAGGAAGCCCACCTCGCCGTCCAGCTCGGTGGCCAGCTCGGCCAGCTCGGGCGCCTCCGCACGGCACGGCGAGCACCACGAGCCCCACACCACGACCACCGTGGGCTTGCCGCGGTAGTCCTCCAGCGCGACCGGCTCGCCCTCGAGATCCTCGCCCTCCATCGTGACCGGGTCGTCGCGATCGGCCGGAGCGACCTCCACGACGGTGCCCTCGCCGGTGATGAAGCCCTTGTCGCCGGTCCCCTCCAACGACGAGCAGCCCGTCAGCGCGAGCAGGATGACGAGCAGGGCCCAGAGAGGAGCCGAGCGGGGGGCGGGTGACAGGTGACGCTTCAGGGTCGCTTCTCCTCGGGTGCTCCGCCGGCGGAGAAGGTCGCCCCGCGGTCCTTGACCGGGATCAGGTCGCCGGCCGGCTCGGAGTAGGAGATCTGCGACAGCGTGTCGCCCACGAAGTGCAGCGACGTCAGCGAGCACAGGGTGCACTGGCGCTTGCGCGGGTCGTGGACGAACGAGCGCTTCTCGACGTGCAGGCGCGTGGTCCAGATCGGCAGCTGGTGGGAGACGATCACGGCCTCGTGGCCGCGGGCGGCGTCGCGCGCGTCGTACACGGCGGCCATCATCCGGGCGGCGACGTCCTTGTAGGGCTCGCCCCACGACGGCCGGAACGGGTTCCACAGGTAGCGCCACGAGGCGGGGTTGCGCAGCTCGTTGTTGCCCTTGCCGAAGGTCTTGCCCTCGAACTTGTTGCTCGACTCGATCACCCGCGGGTCGATCTCGACCTCGAGGCCGCGGGCCTCGGCCAGCGGGCGGCTGGTCTCACGCGCCCGCTCCAGCGGCGAGGACACCAGGTGGGTGATGTCGCGGTCGCCGATGGTGTCGGCGACCTGCTGGGCCATCTTCTGGCCGAGCTCGGAGAGGTGGAAGCCGTCGCGGCGGCCGTAGAGGACACCTCCGGGGTTGTGGACCTCGCCGTGGCGCAGCAGGTGGACGATCGTGCGGTCGCTCATCGCTTCAGGCTCCTTCGGCAGTGGCCGCGGCGGCGCGGGCAGCATCGGGCAGGGCGTCGAGCACGGTCTGCACGGCGCGGTCGTCATGGGCGGAGGAGAGGAACCACGTCTCGTAGGCCGAGGGCGGCAGGTAGACCCCGCGGTCGAGCATCGCGTGGAAGAACGCGCCGTAGGCGGCGGTGTCGGTGGTGGAGGCGTCGGTGAAGTCACGCACCTCGCCGTCGGTGAAGAAGACCGAGAACATCGTGCCCGTCGACTGGATCCGGTGGGCGACGCCGGCCGCGGTGAGCGCCTCGGCGGTGGCGGCCTTGATGGTCTCGCCCGCCGCGGTGATGTGGGCGTAGACGTCGTCGGTCGCCAGCCGCAGCGTGGTGAGCCCGGCGGTCGTCGCGACCGGGTTCCCCGACAGCGTGCCGGCCTGATAGACGGGCCCCTCGGGCGCGAGGTGGGCCATCACGTCGGCGCGGCCGCCGAACGCCGCGGCCGGGAACCCGCCGCCCATCACCTTGCCGAACGTCGTGAGGTCGGGGCGCCACCCCTCGTGCGCTCCGTCGAGCCCCCACTGGCCGGTGCGCGAGGCGCGGAAGCCGGTCATCACCTCGTCGCTCACGAAGAGCGCTCCGTGGCGGGCGCAGGTCTCGGCGAGGAACTGGTTGAAGCCGGGCTCGGGCGGGACGACGCCCATGTTGCCGGGCGCGGCCTCGGTGATCAGGCAGGCGATCCTGGCGCCGTGCTCGGCGAACGCCTCTTGCACGGCCGCCCGGTCGTTGTAGGGCAGCACCAGCGTCAGCGCGGTCGAGGACTCGGGCACGCCGGGGGTGCCGGGCACGGCGAACGTCGCGAGGCCCGAGCCGGCCGAGGCCAGCAGCGAGTCGACGTGGCCGTGGTAGCAGCCGGCGAACTTCACGACGACGTCGCGGCCGGTGAAGCCGCGCGCCAGCCGGATCGCGGACATGGTCGCCTCGGTGCCCGAGGAGACGAAGCGGACCCGGTCGACGTTGGTCCGGGCGACGATCTCCTCGGCCAGCTCGACCTCGGGCCGGGTCGGCGTGCCGTACGACGTGCCGCGCGAGACCGCGTCGACGACGGCGGCGCGGACCTCGGGGTGGTCGTGGCCCAGAAGCATCGGGCCCCACGAGCAGATCAGGTCGACGTACTCGTTGCCGTCGACGTCGGTGAGCCAGGCGCCGCTGGCCGAGGCGATGAAGCGGGGGGTACCGCCCACGGCGTTGAACGCGCGGACCGGGGAGTTGACCCCGCCCGGGGTCACGGACCGCGCCCGCGCGAAGAGGGCGCGCGAGCCCGAGGTCGAGTCGCTGGGGTCAGTCACACGGTTCATTGTCCCTGAGACGGCCAAGCGTCACGAGCCCAGGTCCAGGGGCGTGCGTCATGGATCACCATGAGGTTCGTCTCATCTCTGCAACGGCCGGGGAGACGCAGTTCACACCCGGGGGTTAAATTGGCGTAACCGAGGGTTGCTTATCTCGTTGTAGCAGCACGTGTGCTTGAGGGAGCCACGCGACGTATTGTCGTTTTTGGGGAGAGGGACTCATGAACAAGCCGCGCTTCGGACGTGTGCAGAGAGCCACGGCACTCGTGCCGCTGGCCCTGCTGTCGGCTGCCTGGACCGCCAGCCTCGCCAGCGTGGGAGGCATCAGCACCGCCTCCGCCGGCATCGAGGCCGACCCCCGGCTGCCGGACGGGACGAGCGTCCCGACCGAGGCGATCGAGGCTCCGGCCAGCGTCTCGCTGCCCGGCGTCGTGGCGCCGGCCGTGCCCACCGGCAAGGCCACCTCCGTGGTCGCGACCGCCTGGACCAACGGCATCCCCGCCGCCGCACTCGCCGCCTATCAGCGCGCCGAGACGGTCATCAACTCCGCCGACAAGGGCTGCAACCTCACCTGGCAGCTGGTCGCGGCGATCGGACGGGTCGAGTCCGACCACGGTCGCTTCGGCGGCAACAGCCTCGACGACGACGGCATCGCCAAGCCCGGCATCTTCGGCATCGCCCTCGACGGCACCCGCAACACCGCCGAGATCCTCGACACCGACGCGGGCCAGCTCGACAACGACATGAAGTACGACCGGGCCATCGGCCCGATGCAGTTCATCCCCTCCACGTGGTCGGTCGTCGGCGTGGACGCCGACGGTGACGGCAAGCGCAACCCCCAGGACATCGACGACGCGGCCCTGGCCACGGCCGTCTACCTCTGCTCGGGCAACGACGACCTCTCCACGACCGCGGGCCAGCGCGACTCGGTCTACCGCTACAACCACAGCGACGACTACGTCGACCTGGTCCTCTCGATCATGGAGGCCTACTCGGAGGGCGACTTCACCTCCGTCCCCAACTCCACCACCTCGGCCGCGATGTTCGTGCCCGAGACCGCGGCGCCGTCGCGCCCGGCCCGGGGCAAGAAGCCGGCCCGCCAGCCCAACGGCGGCGGTGGCACCACCGTCGGGGCCGAGCAGCCGAGCCAGCCGCAGCAGCCGAGCCAGCCAGCCCCGCAGCAGCCGCTGCCCACGGCGCCCGACCCGACCAAGCCGGCCAAGCCCAAGCCGACCGACCCCGGGCTCCCGCCGATCATCAAGGACCCCGGCCAGGTCATCACCGACCCCGGCCAGGCTGTCGAGGACACGCTGACCTGGGCGGAGGCCCGTGCCCAGTGCCTCGCGAAGGGGCTGACCACGCTCGACCTGGCCGCCCTGACCCGCTGCATCACGGACATGCTCGCCCCCTGATCAGCTGATCGGGCGAAACAATGCGAGCCAGTGGCTCTGGATCCGCGCGGATCCAGCCACTGGCTCGCATTGTCTTCTCTTGATCCGGTGAGGGGCCCCTCCTGCGGCGCGAGTCGTCACGTACTACAACGTGAGGACCCCGAGGAGGACGCGTGACGACACCGACAGACCAGTCGGCTGACGAGTGGGCCGACCAGCTCACCGAGCAGCTGGCCGAGCTCGCCGACGAGGCACCCCTGGCGCGGCTCGCACCGGAGCTGTGGGACCGCGGCCGCCGCTACCAGCGGCTGCGCCGCGGCGGCACTGTGTTGATCGCCGCGGCCGCCTGTCTGGCGCTGGTGCTGCTCGGCACGGTGGTGGAGCGGCGCGACGCCGACCCCACCCCGGCTCCCGCCGGCGGGCCGATCGGTCTCCCGGACCGGATCTTCTCCCCCAGCCCGTGGCTGCCGGGGACCGATGATGCTGGACCGCTGGGACAGCTGATTGCGGTGGTGCAGGCCGAGCGAGGTGGATGGTGGGGCGCGACCCCCGGGGCCGTCGGCATCTCGGCCACCACGGGCGAGTACCGCTTCCTCGACCTGCCCGACCATGCTCGCGCTACCGACGTCGCGCTTGCTCCTGACGGACGCCATGTCGCCTATTGGACGAGCGGGCGAACAACGCGAAGCCCGCACAGCCTCGAAGAGGACCTCGTGACGGGGCTCGCTGTGCTGGACACCACCTCGGAGGAGGTCGCGCGCCATCCGCTGAGGAGCGAGCACGGCTTCGTCGGTGAGTCACTGCTGTGGACCGACACCGACGACCTCGTCTTCGCGGCGGCCGAGGCACTCGCCGGGGTAGACGCACCTGAGGAGGAACAGGGTGCCTACCTCTTCTCCGTCCCCCAGGTGTGGTCGCCGACCGGCGATCTGGTTGATGGACCACGCGTCGTCCCGGACTACACAGGCGGCGACCTTGGCGGCAAGGATTCCTCGGGGCGCTTGCTCCTCGAGGGCAAGGCTGGTCGCCACCGTGTCGTCGACCCCTGGCAGGGCCAGGTGGCGACGATCGTGGCCCCTCAGCTGCAGTTTCCGGTTGTCGACCCCACAGGCGAACGGGTGGCAGGGATCCACCGGGGCCCGGGTGGTTACGTCGTTCCCGGCAAGATGACTGCCGCGACACTCGGCCCACCCTCCGTCGCGCCAGATGGTCCGACGCGGACCGCCCGCCTGACGAGGATCCCGGGCAATCGCAACACCTATGCGGTGCTGGGCTGGACTTCCCCCCAGCACGCCGCGGCGCTGCAGTTGAGTGCACGGGAGGAGGGCGGCATCATCCTGGCCGAGGTCGATGTGAGGGATGGTGCCCGTCGGATCCTGACCCGCGTCGACAACGGAGCCGGCCCCGCCTCGTTCGCCACCGACCTCCTCACCGCGCCGGTCGTCGACGCTCAGAAACCTCCTGCGCCGATGGACCCCCGCTGGGTCGCCGCGCTGGCCACCCTCGGCGTGCTCGCGGGCGTGGGCGGCATCATCTGGTGGCGGCGACGTGTCCGGCCCTGAGGTGGGGCCCGGCGGGGCCGACCCGTCCCGCGCCGGCTTCGAGGAGTACGTCGCCGCGCGTCGCCAGGCGCTGCTGCGCACGGCGTACCTCCTCACCGGGCACCACGAGGACGCCGAGGACCTGGTCCAGGTCGCGCTGGTCAAGGTCGTCCCGCACTGGAAGCGGATCGCGCACCGCCCCGAGCCCTACGTGCGCCAGGTGCTGGTGCGCGAGAGCGTGTCCAAGTGGCGCCAGCGCCGGTGGCGCGAGGTGGGGGTCGCTGAGGTCCCCGACCACACGACGTACGACGTGGACCCCACCGACGGCGCCCCGCTGCGAGCCGCGCTGGCCCAGCTGGCGCCGCGGCAGCGGGCGGTGGTCGTGCTGCGCTACTTCGAGGACCTCAGCGAGCGGGAGACCGCCGCGGCGCTGGGCGTCGGCGTCGGGACCGTGAAGTCACAGTCCCGCGACGCCCTGGCCAAGCTCCGCACGCTGCTGCCAGCCGTCCCCCACGCGGAGGCCCACCCCTAGGAACGATCAGGGGCGCAGGAGGCGGGCGGCCTCGGCGGCCCAGTAGGTCAGGATCACGTCGGCGCCGGCGCGGCGGATCGACGTCAGCGTCTCCAGGATCGCCGGCTCGCGGTCGATCCAGCCGTTGGCGGCGGCCGCCTCGACCATGGCGTACTCACCGGAGATGTTGTAGGCCGCGACCGGCACGGGTACGGCGTCGCGCACCCGGCGGAGCACGTCGAGGTAGGCCAGGGCCGGCTTGACCATGACCATGTCGGCGCCCTGCTCCACGTCGAGCAGCGCCTCGCGCACGCCCTCGAGGGCGTTGGCCGGGTCCTGCTGGTAGGTCCGCCGGTCCCCCTCGAGGCACGAGTCGACGGCCTCGCGGAAGGGGCCGTAGAACGCGGAGGCGTACTTCGCGGAGTAGGCCAGGATCGAGACGTCGCTCGCGCCCACGCCGTCCAGGGCGGAGCGGATCACGCCGACCTGGCCGTCCATCATCCCGCTGGGGCCGACCATGTCGACGCCGGCCGCGGCGTGCGCCAGCGCCATCTGCGCATAGACCTCGAGCGTGCGGTCGTTGTCGACCCGGCCCTCGGCGTCGAGCACGCCGCAGTGGCCGTGGTCGGTGAACTCGTCGAGGCACAGGTCGCTCATCACCGTGAGCGCGTCGCCGACCTCGGCGACGACGTCGGTGATCGCGAGGTTGAGGATGCCGGCCGGGTCGATGGCGCCGGAGCCGGTGGCGTCGCGGGTCGAGGGGATGCCGAAGAGCATCACTCCCCCGAGCCCGAGCTCGGCCGCCTCGGTGGCCGCCGCAAGCAGCGTCGAGCGCGTGTGCTGGACGACGCCGGGCATCGACGAGATCGGCCGCGGCTCCTCCGCGTCCTCACGCACGAAGAGCGGCAGCACCAGCTGACGCGCCTCGAGCGAGGTCTCGGCGACCATCCGCCGCAGCGAGGGGGTACGACGCAGCCGGCGCGGCCGCACGACCGGGCCCTCGACGGGGCCCGGTCCGGGGTATTCGACGACCATCAGCCCACCGTCACGAGGTGGTCGCCTTGCGTCGCGTCGAGGCCTTGCGGTCCGAGGGGCGCGTGACCGGCTGGCCGGACTCCACCATCGCCGCGCGACGGGCCGCACCGAAGTCGGCCAGCGCGTCGGCCAGCACCTCGACCGAGGGCGAGGGCGCCAGCACGTCGACCCGCAGGCCGTGCTCCTCGGCCGTCTTGGCCGTGGCCGGGCCGATGACCGCGATGATCGTCGACGGGTGCGGCTTGCCGGCGATGCCGACCAGGTTGCGCACCGTCGAGGACGAGGTGAAGACGACCGCGTCGAACTTGCCGGTCTTGATCGCGTCACGGGTCGGCGCCGGCGGCGGCGTCGCGCGCACCGTGCGGTAGGCCGTGACGTCGTCGCACTCCCAGCCGAGGTCGATCAGGCCGGCGACGAGGTTCTCCGTCGCGATGTCGGCGCGCGGCAGGAAGACCCGGTTGATCGGGTCCAACAGCTCGTCGTACGGCGGCCAGTCGGCCAGCAGCCCGGCAGCCGACTGCTCACCCGAGGGCACCAGGTCGGCGCGCAGGCCCCAGGCGGCGATGGCGGCCGCGGTCTTGTCGCCGACGGCCGCGATCTTGAGCCCGGAGAAGGCGCGGGCGTCGAGGCCGTACTCCTCGAACTTCTCGCGCACCGCGCGCACCGCGTTGACCGAGGTGAACGCGATCCACTCGTAGCGGCCCTCGACGAGACCGCGCACGGCCTTGTCCATCTGCTGCGGGTTGCGCGGCGGCTCCACCGAGATCGTGGGCACCTCCTCGGGCACCGAGCCATAGCTGCGCAGCCGCTGCGAGAGCGAGCCCGCCTGCTCCTTGGTGCGGGGCACCAGGACGCGCCAGCCGAAGAGCGGCTTGTTCTCGAACCACGACAGGGTCCCGCGCAGGTCGACGACGTCGCCGATGACGGTGACCGCCGGCGGGGCGATGCGGGCGGCCCGCGCGTCGGCGCCGATCTGCTCGAGCGTCGAGGTGATCGTCGCCTGGTCGGTGGTCGTGCCGACCCGCGTCATCGCGACCGGGGTCCGCGGCGAGCGACCGGCGTCGATGAGCGCCTGGGCGATCTCCGCGATCGAGCCGACGGCCGAGAGCAGCACCAGCGTGCGGTCGTCGGCGTAGCGGCTCCAGTCGACCTTCTCGCCACAGGTGACGACGGCCATCTCGCGGTTGTTCTTGGTGGTCAGCGGGATGCCGGCGTAGGCCGGGACCGCGCTGACCGACGAGACGCCGGGGACGATCTCGAAGCCGAGCCCCGCCTTGACGCAGGCCTGCGCCTCCTCGGGACCGGAGGCGTAGACGAACGGGTCGCCCGCCATCAGCCGGACCACGCGGGCGCCGGTCTTGGCCTTCTTGACCACGACCTTGGCGCGGGCCGCGTGGGTGAGCGGCTGGCCGTCCTCGCCGAAGCCGCCGTCCACGAGCACCGGGCCCTGCGGGTCGACCTCGTTGCCGTTCTCGTCGAGGGTCGGCTCGGGCAGCCCGAGCACCGTTCGGACCAGTGCGGCGTGCTCGGGGACCTCGGTCACGACGACCTCGGCCTCGCGCAGCAGCTCCACCGCGCGCACCGTGAGCAGACCGGGGTCACCGGGGCCACTGCCGACGAACGACACCCAGCCACGCAGCGCCGAGGGCGCGCCCGGGTGGGTGCCGCCCAGCGGGCTCACCCCTCCGGTCGTGCCGGGAGCCGATCCGTTGACGGACGAATCGGAACTGGTGATCTTTCCTCGAGTCATGCGTGCTGCCTCTTCGCTGGTGTGTCGATCAGTTCGGCTGCGCCTTCGGCGAGCATGTCGGTGGCCAACCGCGTCCCGAGAGCCACTGCCTCGGCCGGGGACCCGGTCGCAGACATTCGTACGGCGAGCGCCCCGTCGCCCGACAGGGCCACGGCACGGATCCAGAGCTCGTCGCCCTCCTCGCCCTCGACGACCTCCGCCAGGGCACCGACCGGGGCCGAGCACCCGGCCTCCAAGGTGGCCAGCACCGCGCGCTCGGCGTCGATCGCCGCCCGCGTGGTGGGGTCCTCGAGCTGGGCAAGAGCGGCCAGCAGGTCGGTGTCGTCGGCGCGGCACTCGATCGCGAGCGCTCCCTGACCAGGAGCGGGCAGCATCTGCAGCGGGTCGATCGCCTCGGTGATGACACCGAGTCGGCCGATCCTCGCGAGCCCGGCCCGGGCCAGCAGCACCGCATCCACCTCCCCGGAGGTGACCTTGCCGATCCGGGTGTCCACGTTGCCACGGATCCCGACGATCTGCACGCCGAGGCCCAGGGCCGCGAGCTGGGCCACGCGGCGCGGCGAGCCGGTGGCGACCTTGGAGCCCGCGGGCAGCTCGCCCAGGGTCAGGCCGTCGCGGGCGACGAGCACGTCGCGCGGGTCCTCTCGCGGTGGCACGGCGGCCAGCGCGATGCCGGCCTCCGGATAGGTCGGGATGTCCTTGAGGGAGTGCACGGCCACGTCCACCTCCCCGGCGAGCAGGGCGTCGCGCAGCGCGCTGACGAAGACGCCGGTGCCGCCGAGCTGGGCGAGCGGGGAGCGGTTGACGTCGCCCTCGGTCGAGACGTGGACCAGCTCGACCTCGCGGCCGAGCCGCTCGCGGATCATGTCCGCGACCATCCCGGACTGGGTGGTGGCCAGCAGCGAGGCGCGGGTGCCGAGCCGCACGACCTTCGTGCTCGGGTGGGATGCACTCATTCGAGTCCCTCCGGTCGGGTGACGGCGTCGACCGCCTCGGGATCGAGCGCGAAGAGCTCGGCCAGCGCCGCGGCGTAGGAGACCGCGCCGGTCTCGTTGGCGAGCTCCTTGACCCGGACGGTCGGCTCGTGGAGCAGCTTGTCGGCCACGCGGCGTACGGCGTGGAGGACCTCGGCGCGGTGGGTCGGGTCGAGGTCGGGCAGGCGCCCGTCGAGGCGGGCGATCTCGGCGTCCACCACGGAGGTGGCCATCGTGCGCAGCGCGACCACGGTCGGGGTGACGCTGGCCTGACGACGGGCGGAGACGAAGGCCGAGACCTCCTGCTGCACGATCCGGCGCACGCCCGCGACCTCGCGGCCGGCCTCCGTGTCGTGGAGCTCCTCGGCCAGCTGGCGCAGGCCGACCAGGCTCACGCCGGGCAGCTCGGTCACCAGCGGGTCGACGTCGTGGGGCAGCGCGAGGTCGACGAGGACCATCGGCTGCGTGGCCCCGGCACGGGCCTGCTCGAGCATCGGCCGGGTGATGATCACGCCGGCGGCGCCCGTGCAGGAGATCACCAGGTCGGCGGCGGCCAGCTCGTCGTCGAGGTGGGCGAGGGAGCGGGTGCGGGCGCCGTACTGCTCGGCGAGACGCTCGGCCTTGTCCGGGGTCCGGTTGACGACCGCGATGTCGCCGGCGCCCATCCGGGACACGGTCGCCGTCGCGAGGGAGGCCATCGAGCCGGCGCCCACGACCACCACCCGCTTGCTCGCGACCGTGCCGATGCGCGCCGTGGCCCGCTCGAGGCCGGCGGTGACCAGCGAGGGCGCGGCCCGGTCGATGTCGGTCTCCGCGTGCGAGCGCTTGCCGACGCGCAGCGCCTGCTGGAAGAGCACGTTGAGGGCGGGCCCGACCGTGCCGAGCTCCTGGCCCAGGCGCAGGGCGTCGCGGGTCTGACCGAGGATCTGGCTCTCGCCGACGACCATCGAGTCGAGTCCGGCCGCCACCTGGAAGAGGTGGGAGACCGCTCCGTCGTCGTAGTGCACGTAGAGGTGCGGCAGCATCGACTCGGTGCTGACCCCGGCCCGCTCGATGAGCAGCCGCGAGACGTCCTCGACGCTGCCGTGGAAGCGGTCGACGTCGGTGTAGATCTCCAGCCGGTTGCACGTCGAGATCACGGTCGCCTCGGTGACGTGCTCGCAGCTGGTGATGTCGCCGATCAGCTTGGTGACGCCGTCGCCGTCGAGGGCGATGCGCTCGAGCACCGAGACCGGAGCCGACCGGTGGGACACCCCCACGACCAGGACACTCATGCGAACTCCCCCTGGACCGAGCGCTCGACCTGCATCGAGGGCGACTTGCGCTGCTGGTGGTAGGCGAGGATCTGGAGCTCCATCGAGAGGTCGACCTTGCGGACGTCCACGCCCGCCGGGACCGACAGGACGGTGGGGGCGAAGTTGAGGATGCTGCTGATGCCGACGGCCACCATCCGGTCGGCGACGCTCTGCGAGGCCGCGGCCGGGGTGGCGATGACGCCGATGGCCACTCCCTGCTCGACCACGATGCGCTCGAGGTCCTCGATCGGACGGACCTCGAGCCCGGCGACCACCTCGTCGTACTGCCCGGGGTCGGCGTCGAGGAGCGCCACGACGCGGAAGCCGCGGGTGCGGAAGCCCGAGTAGTTGGCCAGGGCGTGACCGAGGTTGCCGATGCCGACGATGATGACCGGCCAGTCCTGGGTCAGTCCGATCTCACGCGAGATCTGGTAGCGCAGGTAGGCCACGTCGTAGCCGACCCCGCGAGTGCCGTAGCTGCCGAGGTGGGACAGGTCCTTGCGCAGCTTGGCGCTGTTGACGCCGGCGGCGTTCGCCAGGTCCTCGCTGGAGCACGTGGCGGTCCCCTGCTCGGCGAGCGTCGCGAGTGCCCGCAGATAGATCGGCAGACGAGCGACGGTCGCTTCGGGAATGTCCCGGGCTGAGTCGGGGGAGGTCCGTGGGGTCACTGCTCTCGTCTCCAGTCGCACGAGACCGGCCTGGCAGTTTCCGGTCGTGGCACCGTGCGGCTCGATCACTGTAGGAGTTTGTGAACGTGAGAACAAACCGAGGGACGCTCGGGCCTAGCACATGTGAGATGACCCACCCGGACCGGGTCCCCGTCTCAACAGTCGGCCCCCGAAGCGGCACGCGGCCGCGGGCTCACGCGGTGAGGGCCGCCCGGAGCCGGTCGGCGCTCACCCTCCAGAAGTCGTGCTGGCGCCCGTCGACCAGCGTCACCGGGATCTCCTCGCCGTACCGGTCGGTCAGCGCGGGGTCCTCGTCGATGTCGATCTCGTCGAAGCGCTCCCCCAGCTCGGCGCACACCTGCTGGACGACGACGCGGGCCTCGTCGCACAGGTGGCAGCCGGGCCGGGTGTAGAAGGTGACCCGGGCCTCCCCCGCCCCGCTCACTGCGACCCCCCGCTCACTCCAGCAGACCCGTCGCGCGGCGCCGCTCGGTCATCCGCACCCGTCCCCGCTGGATCCGGCCGCTCGCCGTCTGCGGGAGCTCGTCGACGACCTCCACCCGCACCGGCTGCTTGAAGCGGGCCAACCGCTCGGCGCAGTGGGCGAGCACGGCCGACTCGACCTCCGCCGGGGCGGCGCCCGCCGCCCGGACATAGGCGACGACGGCCTCGCCGGTCGCCTCGTCAGGTACGCCGATCACGGCGGCGCCGCTCACCCCCGCGACCTCGGAGACGACGTCCTCGACCTCGCCGGGATAGACGCTGAACCCCGAGACGACGATGACGTCGCCGGCCCGGTCGACCAGGAAGAGGTCGCCCGACGCCTCGAGGAACCCGAGGTCGCCGGTGCCCCACCAACCGTCGTCGCGCGGCCCGTCGGAGCCGTCGGGCCAGTAGCCGCTGAAGAGGTTGTCGCCCCGGATCTCGATCTCCCCGGGGTCGTCGCCCGAGGGGGTGGAGCCGGTCTCGTCGACGAGCCGCATCTCCACACCCGGGACCGCCGCGCCGACCGATCCGTGCGGCGCCTGGGCGGAGGAGCCTGCGGGACGGATGAGCGTGCTGGTGACGACTGGCGCGGCCTCGGTGAGTCCGTAGCCCTGGTGGACCGGCACGCCCGACAGCTCGGTGAACCGCTCCATCGTCTCGGCCGCCAGCGGAGCGGAGCCCGACAGGACCACGCGCGCCGACCGCATCCGTCTGCCCAGGTCCGGGACCCGCAGCCAGTGCGGGAACACCGGCGGGGCGACCGGCACCACCGTGACGCCCTCGCGCTCGATGACGTCGAGGACCCCCGAGGGGTCGAAGCGCTCGACGAGCACCAGCCGCGCCCCGTGGCGCAGGGCCCCGCCGAGCACGGCGTTGAGCCCGTAGACATGGAAGAGGGGGAGCACGCCGAGCAGCACGTCGTCACCGCGGATCATCGCCGGCTCGACGGCGGCGAGCTGCTCGATGTTGGCCGCCAGCGCCCGGTGGCTGAGCATCGCCGCGCGCGGGTGCCCCGCCGTACCTCTCGTATAGAGGAGGACCGCCAGGGACTCCGGGTCCTGCACCGGCAGCCGCGCCCCCGGATCTCCGGCGACGAGGTCGTCGTAGGAACGCTCGTCGGGCGCCGGGGCGGCGCCGACCGCCACCACCCGAGGCGGGACCGCCCCCTCCAGAGCGGCCCCCTCCAGTCCGGCCACTGCCCCGCGGACGGCGGTGAGGGTGTCGCCGTCGGCCACCACCAGCCGGGCGCCGCAGTCCTCGAGGATCCGGGCCAGCTCCTCGGCGCCCGTGGTGGGGTTGACCGGTACGGCGACGAGCTGCGCGCGCAGCACACCGAGATAGGCGGTGACGAACTCGATCCGGTTCCCGAGGCTGATCAGCACCCGCTGGCCGCCGACCAGCCCGGCCGCTCCCAGTCCGCTCGCGACGCGGGCGACCTCGTCGTCGAGCTCGGCATAGCTGCGGGTGCGTCCGCTGGAGTCCACCAGCGCGGGACGGTCGGGGGTCTCCTGCGCTGCGCGGGAGAGGAGCTCGGACACGTCCGTGATCGCAGACATGGACGCAAGCCTCCCACAGTCCGTCCGGCGAGCAAGCGGCCGTCATAGGGCTCCCGCAGACGGTGCCGTGGGGCTACGCTCCCCACCGTGACGCCTCCGCCCGGTGACAAGCACAAGCGCCCGCTCCCACGGGACCTGCGCCTGCGCTCGACCCTCGCCGGTGAGGCGGCTGCGTCGGCGACCGAGGTCGAGAACGCCCTGTCGACCCCGGCGGATCCCGCAGCCGCGGCCTTCTTCGACGTCGACAACACGGTCATGCAGGGCGCGAGCATCTTCCACCTGGCCCGCGGGCTGCACCGACGCGAGTTCTTCACCACGCGCGAGATCCTCGGCGCGGCCTGGAAGCAGACCTACTTCCGCCTGGTCGGCGTGGAGGATCCCGAGCACGTCGCGGAGGCCCGCGCCTCGGCCCTGTCCTTCATCGCCGGCCACACCGTCGCGGAGCTCGAGTCGCTGGGCGAGGAGATCTTCGACGAGGGGATGGCGCACCGGATCTGGCCCGGCACCCGGGCGCTCGCGCAGATGCACCTCGACCAGGGCCAACGCGTCTGGCTGGTCACCGCCGCACCCATCGAGATCGCCTCGATCATCGCCCGCAGGCTCGGCCTCACCGGGGCGATGGGCACGGTGTCCGAGCACGTGGACGGCGTCTACACCGGCCGGCTGGTCGGCGACCTCCTGCACGGGCCGGCCAAGGCCGAGGCGATCAAGGCCCTCGCCGAGCGCGAGGACCTCGACCTGAGTCGCTGCTCGGCCTACAGCGACTCGGCCAACGACCTGCCGATGCTCGCGCTGGTCGGCACCCCCGTCGCGATCAACCCGGACGCCCGGCTGCGCGCCCACGCGCGCGCCCACGGCTGGCGGATCCGCGACTATCGGACCGGTCGCAAGGCCGCCCGTCTCGGCCTCGTCGCCGGCGGGGTCGCCGGGGCCGCCAGCGGCGCGATCGCAGCCGGGCTCACCATGCGCGGGCGTCACCGACTGCTGCGCTGACCTGCGGCGACGCGATGTCCGGCGCCCCTCCGGTCGGCGGCTCGATTGGCGCCTCAATTGGCGGTGGCCGGTTCCCAAGGACGCCTGTGCGACCTACCCTGTAGGTCGGGCTTCCGGGGAGGGGCCGTCAGGGGAGGGTTCCACCATGCAGGCACGAGACGACGTCGCTCGCGGGCTCAGCGCCCTGCGCGCCGCGGTCGCCGCCGTCCTCGCGGACCCCCTCGGCCAGAGCCCCTTCAGCCAGGACCCGCTCCTCGCCACCGCCGGTCCCCTCGGCCGATCGCCGCGCGCGAGCGACCGGCTGCTGCTCTCCGAGGCCGCTGCCCGCGACGACGTCGGCGTCCAGGAGTCGAGCGAGACCACCGTCGGTCCGCCCGGGTACGACGACGCCGAGCTGGCCGCCTCCTCGGAGGAGGACGCCGCCGAGCGCACCCGGCTGATCGCGTTGGTGGAGCTGGCCCGCCAGGGCGACAAGGACGCCTTCGGGCTGCTCTACGACCACTACCACGGCTCGGTCTATCGCTTCCTCTTCTATCGCACCCGCTCGGTGACGCTCGCCGAGGACCTCACGTCCGAGACCTTCTTCCGGGCCCTGCGCAGCATGAACAACTTCCGTTGGCAGGGACGCGACTTCGGCGCCTGGCTGATGACGATCGCGCGCAACCTCACCACCGACCACTTCAAGGCCGGGCGGACCCGCCTGGAGCTGACCACCGAGGACATGGGGCTGCACGACGACGCGACCGAGGGGCCGGAGACCACCGTGCTCGCGACACTCACCAACGAGGCCCTCCTCGACGCGTTGAGGAAGCTGCCGGCCGAGCAGCAGGAGTGCCTGGTGATGCGCTTCCTGCAGGGCATGAGCATCGCCGAGACGGCCGCGGTCCTGGGCCGCAGCGACGGCGCCGTCAAGCAGCTGCAGCTGCGCGGGGTGCGCAACCTCGCCAAGCTGATGCCCGAGGGGATGCGCGACTGATGAGCATCCCGGCAGAGACCCGCCTCACAAACCTGGCGCGCGGCGTAACCTCCGGCGCCCACCCCTCGTTGGGGTGGACGTGGACGACCGCAGACTCCGACACCTTCGTCGGGCCGCGGCCGGGGAGCACCACTGCAACGACAGGACAGACGGCATGACACCCGCGTGGACGGCGCGCCGACGCGCCGACGAGTTCGACGCCCTGGTCGAGGACCGCTCGACCAGCGGCCTCGACAGCGCGCGCTACGCCGAGCTTCTCGAGGTCGTGGGAGCGGTGCGCTCCCTGCCCCGCCCCGAGCCCCGCCCCGACTTCTCGGCGTCCCTGCGCGAGCGACTGATGGCGGAGGCGGACACCGCGCTCCTCCCGCACGACCGGCAGGTCGAGGACCGTCTCGCCCTGCCCGTGCGCGACCGCAGCCGCCGCGACCGCCGACTCGCCGCCGCTGCCGGCGCCTTCGTGCTCGTCGGCGCCACGAGCTCGATGGCCGTGGCCTCCCAGGGCGCCCTGCCCGGCGAGACCCTCTATCCGATCAAGCGGGCGATCGAGGAGGTGCGCACCGACATCACCCTCGACGACACCGCCAAGGCGCACGCCCTGCTCGACAACGCCTCCGACCGCCTGCGCGAGGCCACCGAGCTGGCCGCGCACGGAGGACGCGGGCCCGACTCCGTGCCCGACACCCTCGACGACTTCAACGCCCAGGCGAGCCAGGGCTCCTCGATCCTGCTCGAGCAGTACACCGAGTCGGGCGACGAGCAGCACATCGATGACCTGCGCGACTTCACCGCCACCAGCATGTCCTCCCTGGCACTGCTCGAGGCAGCGCTGCCCGACGAGGCCGGCGAGGCCCTCCACGCGGCTGCGGAGAACGTGCAGCAGATCGACGCCCAGGCCGTGGCCGCGTGCCCGACCTGCGGCGAAGGGCTGGTGGCGATCCCGCAGGGTCTCTATGACGCCGGCCCGGTCCTCAGCGACCAGGACGACGCCCCGGCTCCGACCGCTCCGAGTCAGCAGGCCCGCCCCACGAAGAGCACGCCCAGCATCGGGATCCCCGACCTCACCCCGGGCGCTCTTCCCCCCGGCAGCCTCTCCGACCCCACCCAGGCACCCTCCCCCGGCGGCGCGCCCACGCAGGGTCCGACCACGTCCGGCCCCCTCACCACGATCGTGGGCGGCGACGACGACCCGGCCGAGAACCCCCTCGGGGCCCTGCTCTCACCTGTCACCAAGGCGGTCGACGAGCTGACCTCCGGACTCGGCATCGACCTCGGTCCGCTGCTCGGGCTCGGGAAGACGCAGCCGACCAAGCCCCCGAGCGATCCTCTGATCGCCCCCAAGGAGGACACCGACGGTCCGCTCGGCTGACGGCCCGCCGCCGCACGGGACCTCTCGGTGCGCACTCAGCGGGACAGCGAGTCGTTGACCAGGCCCGACCTCTCGAGGTCACGGCGGACAGCCTCAGGGATGTCCTCGGCGACGAAGACGTGCTCGCCGGAACCGCCCTCGGGGCCGCTCTCGGAACCGCTCTGGGGGACGGTCACGACGTGGGCGCTGTCGTAGCCGGGCAGCGACCACACGACGAGCTTGGCAGCGTCATCAGGGAAGTGGATGCCGATGGGGTCCCTGCCGGTGTCGTCGCACGCGGCCTGGTCGCCGACTCCGAGCTCGCGGCTCCGGTCGAACCGAGCGGCGTCCTCGGACGAAAGCTCTGGGGTGGGGGTCTCCACCTGCGCCGGGGGCGCACCCGTCTCGATGTAGACGACCCCGTCGTAGAGCACGGCATCAGCACAGTCGGCGGCCGCGATGGTGCCTGCGCACCCGCTGACAGACCCAGCCAGCACCAGCACGAGCACCGAGACAGCCGAGGGGGCGCTGACGCAGGGGTGGGCCATGGATCTAGGACGTGGCTCGAGCCGCGCGGGTTCCCGCGCCGAGGGCGCGGCTGTCAGCCGAAGATCGACGGGCGGTCCATCAGCAGCGTGTAGAGCGTCTGCTGGATCGTCTCGCGGACCTGGTCGGTCACGTTGAAGACGAGCATCGGGTCGTCGGCCGCGCCACTGTCATAGCTGTCGGTGCGCACGGGCTCGCCGAACTCCATGATCCACTTCGACGGCAGCGGCACCAGGCCCAGCGGGCCGAGCAGCGGGAACGTCGGGGTGATCGGGATGTAGGGCAGGCCGAGCACCCGGGCGAGCGTCGGCAGGTGGCCCACCATCGGGTAGATCTCCTCCGCCCCGACCACGGAGAGCGGGATGATCGGGACACCGGTGCGCAGAGCGGCCGAGACGAAGCCGCCGCGACCGAAGCGCTGGAGCTTGTAGCGCTCGGAGTAGGGCTTGCCGATGCCCTTGAAGCCCTCCGGCCAGACACCGACGAGCTCACCCCCGCCCAGCATCCGCTCGGCGTCGGCGTTGCAGGCCAGCGTGGCACCGGTCTTGCGGGCGAAGCTGCTGAAGCCGGGCAGCCGGAAGACCAGGTCTGCTCCGAGCGGGCGCAGGAAGCGGCCGGTGTGCTCGTGGATGCTGACCATCGTCATCAGCCCGTCCACGGGGACGGTGCCCGAGTGGTTGGACACCACGAGGGCGCCGCCCTCGGTGGGGATGTTGTCGATGCCGCGCACCTCGATGCGGAACCACTTCTCCGCGATCGGGCGCAGCGCCGCCAGGAAGAAGCGCTGGGTCAGCTCGGGGTCGAAGCCATACTCGTCGATGACATAGTCACCGGTCACGCGGCGACGCAGGAAGGCCAGGAAGCGGGCCAGCTGCGGCTCCCACTGCTCCCCCCAGAGGTCACGCGAGGCGTGCTGCACGGCCTCCAGCCAGTCGCCGGCCGGGATGCCGGGCAGCGGCTCGCGGTCCTGGGTGGTGATCGGGTCGCGGGGTCTCGAGGCACTGGCCGGTGCTCGCTCCTCCGCCACCGGGGAGGCCTTCGCACGGGCGGGCCTCCGTGCGCCCGGGGCGGGGCTCTTGGCTGCACTCTTCGGGGTGCTCTTCGGGGCGCTCTTCGCCGACCCTGTGCCGGCGCCGGTGCCGGCCAGGCCGCGGGCGGCGGCCGACGGGCGCTTGCCGGAGCCGCGGCCCTGCTGGCCGCGCGTTCCGATCGGGATGATCTCGGCGTCACCCATGCTGGCCTCCGGCGTGGTCGGACCCCTCGAGAGGGGCCAGCGAGCGGGACAGTCCGGCGAGCACCCGCTCGGCAGCGTTGCTGCCCGGGGCGAAGGAGGCTCCGAAGTCGGCGAACGCCTCGGCGGTGGTGAAGCGCGGCTCGAAGCCGAGCAGGTCGCGCATCCGGCTGGTGTCGACACCGCGACCGTAGGTCAGCAGCGCGATCTGCTCACGCGAGAGCTCCAGCAGGCGGGCCGAGCGGACCACCGAGCCGAGCTGCTCGAAGGCGATGCCCAGCACCGGTACGGCGGGGCGGCCGAGGCGTCGTACCGCCTGGGAGAGCAGCAGCACGCCGTCACCGGCGACGTTGAACGTGCCGGGAGTACCGGTGCGCACGGCGTGGCCGAGCACGTCGAGCAGGTCCTCCTCGTGGAGGAACTGCAGACGGGGATCGTGGCCGAGGACCGTGGGGATGACCGGGAGCCGGAAGTAGGCCGTCGTCGGGCTCATCACGTGCGGCCCGATCACGTTGGCGCAGCGCAGCGTGGTCACGCTCACGTCGGGTCGACGGCGCGCGAAACCGCGGACATAGCCCTCGACCTCGAGGGCGTCCTTGGCATAGCCCGAGCGAGGGATCCGCTTGGGCTCCATCTCCTCGGTGAACATCGCCGGGTCGCGGCTGCTCGCGCCGTACACCGTCGTCGTCGACTTCACGACCAGCTGCCGGAGCCCGGGGGCTCGCTGGCAGGCGGCGAGGAGCTGCATCGTCCCGATGACGTTGAGCTCCTTCATCGTGTGCCGACCGCCGGCGGGGCCGGGGGTCGAGATCACGCTCATGTGGACGACGGTGTCGACGTCCTCTTTGGCGATGATCTTCGCGATGACGGGGTTGCGGATGTCCGCGCGCACGAACGAGACGTTGCCGATGTCCCCCCGAGGGGGGACCACATCGACACCGATGACCCGATCGATCGTCGGATCGGCGGCCGCGGATCGCGCGAACCGTCTGCCGAGGTCTCGAGAGACCCCGGTGACGAGCACGACCCTGGGCACGGACCGACTACTTGCCGAGCTTGCGGCGCTGGACGCGCGTCTTCTTGAGCAGCTTGCGGTGCTTCTTCTTGGCCATACGCTTGCGCCGCTTCTTGATGACAGAACCCACGGGGAAACCTTTCACACGTCTGCGTCACTCCGGCTGGTGCCTGGAGGACCCCGACAGCCTAGCCGCCGGTGCACGCGCGACAGAATCGGGCGTGCCCCTGCTCACGATGTGGCGCGAGGCGGAGGCACGCGGGTGGTGGACGCCGGCGCTCAGCCGGCGTCGAAGAAGCTCTTGCGGAGGTACTCGTGGACGTCCTTCTCCACCACTCGGAACGAGCGGCCGACGCGCACCGCGGGCAGATCCCCGTTGTGGACGAGCCGATAGACGGTCATCTTCGAGACGCGCATCATCGTCGCGACCTCAGCAACGGTCAGGAACTTGACCTCGGAGATGTCCCCGGACGAGTTGCCAGCCATGGTGCACCGCACTTTCTGCAGCGCGCCACGAGCTTCCCCGCCCATGAACATCGCGCCGACTTCGTGAGAATAGGGCCTCATGTGACTGATGGGGAAGAGGGAGACTCACATTTTGTCCGTATTGCGGCGTGTCGGGTTGCTTTAATCGGAAACGAGGCTTCCGGAGCCCTCAGGGCATCGGGTCGAGGCCGTGCAGCGGGAACACCTGGGTACGGGTGGCATGGATGGCCCGGTCCAGCCAGGTCTCGGGGTCGTAGCCGTCCACCCAGCTGCGGTAGGCCGGCGTCCGCCCGTCGGTCATCCGGTGCGGTGCCGTGCGGCCCAGCGTCGTCGCGACGTGCTCGCGCCACTCGAGAGGCGTCTCGGTGTGGGGGTCCAGCGGACGCCCGCCCACGATCGCCAGCAGATGGGTCCAGGCGCGGGGCACGACGTCGACGATCGCATAGCCGCCACCCCCGGTGGCCACCCAGCGGCCGCCGGCCACCTCGTGGGCGAGGTCGTGCAGGGCCAGGTAGGTCGCGCGCTGACCGTCGACGGTCAGCATCAGGTGGGCCAGCGGGTCCTCGATGTGGGAGTCGCAGCCGTGCTGGGTGACCAGGACCTCGGGCTTGAACTCCTGCAGCAACGGAGGGACGACCGCGTGGAACGCGCGCAGCCACCCCGCGTCCGACGTACCCGGCGGCAGGGCGACGTTGACGGCCGTGCCGTGCGCGTCGCCGCCGCCGAGGTCCTGCGGGAAGCCGGTGCCGGGGAAGAGCATCTGCCCGGTCTCGTGCAGAGAGATCGTGAGCACCCGCGGGTCGTCCCAGAAGATCTTCTCGACACCGTCGCCGTGGTGCACATCGACGTCGACGTAGGCGACGCGCTCGGCTCCCTGGTCAAGGAGGTACTGGATGCCGACCGCGATGTCGTTGTAGAGGCAGAACCCGCTGGAGCGATCGCGCATCGCATGGTGGAGGCCGCCGGCGATGCTGGCGCTGTGCTGCGACTCGCCGCTCCACACCTGGCGGAAGGCCTCCAAGGTGGCGCCCACGACGTGGGCGCCGGCCACGTGCATGTCCTGGAAGACCGGGTTGTCGTCGCTGCCCAGCCCGTGCTGGAAGTCGACGCCCCCGTGCTTGCCGCAGTGCTCCAGCGCGGCGATGAGCGAGGGGTCGTGCACGGTCGCGATCTGCTCGGCCGTGGCCATCGGTGCGTCGACGAGGCGCACTCCCCCGGGGCCGGTCACCCCCAGCGCGGCCGCGAGCCGCATCGTGAGGTCGACGCGCACCGGCGACATCGGGTGCGTCGGCCCGAAGTCGTACTCCGTCAGACTCTGGTCGAACACGACCGTCGCAGGACCTCCACAGCCATCCATGATCGCGACCCTACCCCTGGGAAGCGCCCGCGCATGGGCGTCTCGTCGTACTATCCCGGCGGTTCGGCATTTCCTCCTGCTGCGCCCCCGGGCACGATCCCAGGAGAATCCATGACGACCTCTGCCGCGCGCCCGCGCACCCTGTCCCTGCTCAAGCCGAGCGGACGGCTCACGCTCGGCAACCTGCTGGGCGCGCTGCGCCCGATGGTGCGGGCCCAGGACGAGCAGGAGGGCTTCTACGGCGTCGCCGACCTGCACGCGCTCACGGTGCCGCACGACCCCGGCCGGCTGCGATCCCTGACGACCGAGCTCGCGACGATGCTGCTCGCCGTCGGCCTGGACCGCAGCACGCTGTTCATCCAGAGCCGGGTCAGCGCGCACGCGGAGATGGCCTACCTCCTCGAGTGCACGGCGCACACCGGCGAGCTGGCGCGGATGATCCAGTTCAGGGAGAAGGGGCGCGACCAGCCGGCGACCCGGGTCTCGCTGTACACCTACCCGGTGCTGATGGCCGCCGACATCCTGCTCTACCGGCCGGCGCAGGTGCCGGTCGGCGCGGACCAGCGCCAGCACGTCGAGCTGACGCGCGACCTCGCCCAGCGCTTCAACACGACCTACGGCCCGGTCTTCACGGTCCCCGAGATCACCACGCCTCCGGCCGGCGCACGGATCATGGACCTGCAGGACCCGACCGCCAAGATGGGCAAGTCCAACGCGGACAGCGCCGGCGTGATCCGGCTGCTCGACGGCGCGGACGTCGTACGACGCAAGGTGGCGCGCGCGGTCACCGACTCCGACACCGGCCCCGACGCCGTACGCCACGACCGGGAGACCAAGCCCGGTGTCACGAACCTGCTCGAGATCCTGTCCGCCTGCGGGGGCAGCGCCGCGGGCATCACGACGTACGGCGCGCTCAAGGAAGCCGTGACCGACGCCGTGGTGGCCGAGCTCGAGCCGCTCCAGGCGCGCTATGCCGAGCTGTCGGCGGACCTCGCCCACGTGTCCGCCGTCTTCGCCGACGGGGCCGAGCACTGCCGCACGGTCACGGCGCCGGTGCTGTCGGCGGCGAAGACGGCGGTCGGGCTGACCTGAGGGACTTCGGTCCCTGACGGGCGGTGCGCCGTACACCCCGCCCGCCGCGCCCCGCCCGCATGTAACGCGGGGTTATCCGACCTACCCAAGCGCCATTTCGCTGCGGTAGTTCCGATAACCCCGCGTTACATGTGGGTGGTACGGCGCGACGCGGCGCGGCTGGGCCCGCGTCAGCTGCCTTCGGCGAGGGCGCGGGAGCGGTCGCGGGCGGCCTCCATGGCGGTGAGGAACGCGGCGCGGACCTTGTGGTCCTCGAGCTCGCGCAGGGCGGCGGCGGTGGTTCCGCCGGGCGAGGTGACCTGCTCGCGCAGCACCGTGGGGTGGGTGCCGGTCTCGCGGAGCATCTTGCCGGAGCCGACGACCGTCTGGATGACCAGCTCGGTGGCGGTGGCGCGCGGGAGGCCGAGGTGGACGCCTGCCTCGATCATCGACTCGACGACGAAGAAGACATAGGCGGGCCCGGAGCCGGAGATCGCGGTGACCGCGTCCTGCTGCTTCTCGGGGATCCGCAGCACCTTGCCGGTGGAGGCCATCAGCGATTCGGCCTCCGCGAGGTGGCCGTCGTCGCAGTGCGAGCCGGGCGAGATCGCCGCCATCCCCTCGTCGACGAGGGCGGGGGTGTTGGGCATGACGCGGACGACGGCCACGCCGTCCGGGACGCGGGCCTCGATGAACGCCGTGGTGATGCCGGCGGCCAGGGAGACGATCAGCTGACCGGCACGCAGCTCGGGAGTGATCTCGGCCAGCACGTCGGCCATGTCCTGCGGCTTCACGACGAGGGCGAGCGTGTCGGCGCGCCGGGCCGCCTCGACGTTGCCGACCACGGCGACGCCGTACCGCTCCTCGAGCTCGCGGGCGCGCTCGGGGCGCTTCTCACCGACGAGGAGCTGGTCGACGCGCCGGCCGGCGCGGACCAGGCCGGAGAGCAGGGTCTCCCCCATCACTCCGGCGCCGATGATCGCGGTCTGCTTCATGTGCCTGCTTCCTGGGAGTGCCGGCGGGCCGGCGACGGGGTTCGGTGTACGGCGAGCCGCGTGCGCGCCGCGGTCAGTCCTTGCTGAGCAGCGACCGGAGGAAGAACGCCAGGTTGCGCGGGCGCTCGGCCAGTCGCCGCATCAGGTAGCCGTACCACTCCTGACCGTAGGGGACGTAGACCCGCACGGTCTCGCCGGTCTCGACCAGCCGACGCTGCTCCTCGGGCCGGATGCCGTAGAGCATCTGGAACTCGTAGGACCCCTGCGCGCGACCGGAGCGGCTGGCGAGCGCACCGGCGATGCGCAGCAGCCGCGGGTCGTGGGTGGCGACCATGGGGTAGCCCTGCCCGGCCATCAGCACCTTGAGGCAGCGGACGAAGGAGCGGTCCACCTCGAGGCTGTCCTGGAAGGCGACCTGCTCGGGCTCGTTGTAGGCGCCCTTGCACAGGCGCACCCGCGAGCCCTCGTAGGCGAGGTCGCGGCAGTCGCTCTCGGTGCGGCGCAGGTAGGCCTGGAGCACCGCACCGGTCTCGGGGAAGTCCTTGCGCAGGTCGCGCAGGATCGCGAGCGTCGAGTCGGTGGTCCGGTGGTCCTCCATGTCGACGGTGATCGTGGTGCCGGCGTTGCGGGCGGCCCGGCAGATCGTCCGCGCGTTCTCCAGCGCCACCCGGTGCCCGCCCTCGGGGGCGACGTCGCGCGGCAGCGCCTGGCCGATCGCGGACAGCTTGAGCGAGACCTCGGCGCTGCGTGCGAGCCCGCGCAGGGCGAGCTGCTCGAGGAGCTGGAGGTAGGCGTCGACGGTGGCCTGCGCCTGGGCGAGCTCCTCGGTGTCCTCACCCAGGTAGTCGAGGGAGACCTGCAGCCCGTCCTCGACGAGCTGGGCGGCGACCTCCACGGCGGCATCGAGCTGCTCGCCGGGGACGTAGCCGCGGACGATCTCCGCGGACCCGGGCAGCGTGGTCACGAGCCGCTTGACCCGTCCGCTGCGCGCGAGCAACAGCAGGGGCTGGCGAAGCACAGACATGGTCCTCCCTGGACAGCGGAGCCCGCGCGGGCGGCGGGCACCGCCCCAGGCTACGCCGTACGACGACGCAGGGTCCCGGCACCGAGGGCCAGCCCGGCCACCACGTAGAGCGCGACGACGGCGAGGTCGCGCCACACCTCGCCGGTGGCGGCGGTGGTCGTGAGCTCCGCCATCGCGTCCACCGCGAAGGACAGCGGCAGCACGTCGCCGACCGCCTCCAGCGTGGCCGGCATCGCCGGACGCGGCAGGATCAGCCCGCACAGCAGCAGCTGGGGGATGACCAGGGCCGGCATGAACTGCACCGCCTGGAACTCCGTGCGGGCGAAGGCCGAGACGAGCAGGCCCAGCGCCGTGCCCAGCAGCGCGTCGGTGACCGCGACCACGCCCAGCAGCCAGATCGGCCCCTGGATCTCGAGGTCGAGCAGCCCCACACTCAGCGAGACGGCGAGCACGGACTGGGCCGTGGCCACGATCCCGAACGCGATGGCATAGCCGAGCAGGAAGTCGAGGCGTCCCAACGGCATGGCGAGCAACCGCTCGAGGGTCCCGCTGGAGCGCTCGCGCAGGGTGGTCACCGAGGTCACCAGGAACATCACGGTGAAGGGGAAGACCGCCAGCAGGCCGGGCCCGATCCGGTCGAACGTCGCCGGGTCGGCATCGGCGAACATCCACCACAGCAGCGTCATCAGCACGCACGGCACGATCAGCAGCATCGCCAGCGTGCGGTGGTCGCGCCGGATCTGGGTGAGCACGCGGGCGGCCACCGCCCAGGTCACCCGCGGGCTCATCGCGCACCCCCGCCGGTCTCGACCAGGCGCAGGAACGCACCCTCGATGTCCGCGGCCCCTGTGCGGCGCAGCAGCGCATCAGGGGCGGCGTCGGCGATGATCCGGCCCTCGCGCATCAGCAGCAGCCGGTCGCAGCGCTCGGCCTCGTCCATCACGTGGCTCGACACCAGCACGGCCGCCCCTTCGTCGGCGAGCCGGTGGAAGACCGCCCAGAGGTCGCGGCGCAGCACCGGGTCGAGGCCCACGGTGGGCTCGTCGAGCACCAACAGGTCGGGGCTGCCCAGCAGGGCCACGGCGAGACTGACCCGGGAGCGCTGCCCGCCGCTGAGCCGGTTCACCAGTCGATCGCGGTAGTCGGTGAGGTCGACGGCCTCGACGCACCGGTCGACCTCGCGGGCGTCGAGGCCGAGGACGCGGGCGAAGAAGAGCAGGTTCTCGGCGACGCTGAGGTCGTCGTAGACGCTGGCGGCCTGGGTGACGTAGCCGATCCGGTCCCGCAGGGCGGCACTGCCGGCAGGCGCCCCCAGGACGGTGACCGTGCCCATGGCGTGGAGCTGGACACCGACGATCGTGCGCATCAGCGTCGTCTTGCCCGACCCGGAGGGGCCGAGCAGGCCGGTGACCTGACCCGGCACCACGGCGAAGTCGAGCCCTTTGAGGACCTCGACGCCTCCTCGGGTCACGGCCAGCCCCTCGGCCACCACAGCAGATTTCATCATGTGATGAATTGTGCTCCGATGACGCGGCAGCCGCAACCCCCGCGGCGGACTGGTCCGGTCGGGATCGACGAGGCGCGCTCAGCTGGGAAGGGGGCCGGTGAGATAGCCCTGCAGCACCGGCCCGTACGTCGCCACGACCAGGTCGGCGGGCATCGAGGCCAGCGGCTCCTGCTCCATCACGTAGCGCAGCACCAGCAGCCCGATCAGCTGCGACGCCACCAGCGCCGTACGGCGAGCAGGGTCGTCTACGGCCAGCGCCAGCCCGACCGGGCCGGCCACCATCCGCAGGAAGCCGTCGCGCACCAGCCGCTGCCCCGCCGGGTCGCCGATGCCGCGGATGATCGCCAGCAGCGGCAGCCGGTTGGCCTCGTCGTCCCACACCCCCAGGACCGTGCGCACGATCCGCTCCCCCGCACCGTCGGGTCCCCCCTCGATGACCGGCAGCATCGCGACACGCGGATCCATGGGCAGCTCGAGGGCGGCCACGAACAGGTCGTCCTTGGTCCGGAAGTAGTGGTGCACCAGCGCCGCGTCGACGCCGGCGTCCGCGGCGACCGCGCGGATCGTCGTACCCCCGTGGCCCTGGGCGGCGAAGAGCCGGCGGGCGGAGGCGAGGATCGCCGCCTTGGTGTCCGGGGCGCCCGGCCGGCGGCCCCGACGCGCGGGCTGACCGGCGGGCTGACCGGCGGGCTGACTGGCGGGGGTCGCGCTCACGGCGTGGTGACGCCGAGGTGCTGGCGGGCGAAGTCCAGCGACTCGACGAGGTCGCGCTCACGCTCGGCACGGTCGGCGGCGCGCCGGGTGTTGATCTCGAGGACCACGTGGCCGGAGAAGCCGGAGCCGGCCAGCTCGCGCAGCAGCTCGGCCGCGGGCATCACGCCCCGTCCGGGCACGAGGTGCTCGTCCTTGGCCGAGCCGGTGCCGTCGGTGAGGTGAAGGTGGCGCAGCCGGTCGCCGAGCCGGCGGGCCATCTCGATCGGGTCGTCATGGGCGATGGCCGCGTGGGAGAGGTCGAGGGTGGTGTTGTGGTAGTCCTCCTCCGACGGGTCGCGGCCGGGGAGGTACATCTCCATGCCGCGGCGCTGGGAGGCGCGCCAGGGATACATGTTCTCGACGGCGAAGGCGATCCCGGTCGACTCCTCGAGGGAGGCGATGCCCTCGACGAAGTCACGGGCATAGTCCTTCTGCCAGCGGAACGGCGGGTGCACCACGACCACGTCGGCGCCCACGGTCTCGGCCATCTCCGCCGAGCGCTGCAGCTTGCCCCACGGGTCGGTGCCCCAGACCCGCTGGGTGAAGAGCAGGCAGGGGGCGTGGACCGCGCAGATGGGGATCTCGTGGTGCTCAGAGAGCTGCTGGACCGCTGAGGTCTGCTGACTCAGGGCGTCGATGCCGACCATCACCTCGACCGCGTCGTAGCCCAGGGCCGCGGCGTAGGCGAACGCGTGCGCGGTCGACTCCGGATAGACCGACGCCGTCGAGAGGCCGACCAGCGGCGTACTGCTCACGCGATCACCTGCCTCCCTCAGAGGAATGCCAGCCGGTCGAAGCGGTCGAGGATCAGCCCTTCGCGCAGTGCCCACGGGCAGATCTCGAGGGCCGGCAGGTCGAAGATGTCCATCACGGCCTCGGCGACCAGCGCGCCCGGCACGATCTGGTGGGCGCGGCTCGCCGACACCCCGGGCAGGTCGCACAACTCGTCGTGCGGCATCGCGATCAGCTTGGGCAGCCACTGCGCCAGGACGTCGGCGCGCAGCGTGCGCGGCACGAGGTTGCCCTCCCCCGACGGTGTGGCGCCGCAGATGCGCGCCAGCGAGCGGAACGTCTTGGAGCTCCCCGCCGCGCGGTCCGGGGCCCCGTCGCGCAGCAGGCTGCCGGCGTCGCGGGCGATCTCGGCGCGGATCCTGCGGCGCAGCGAGCGGAGGGTGTCGGCGTCCGGCACCCCGGCAGGGAACCACTCCCGGGCCAGCCGAGCGGCGCCCAGCGGCACCGACCATGCCACGTCGGGGGCCTCGTCGGCCCCGCCGGCGATCTCCAGCGAGCCGCCGCCGATGTCGAAGACCGCCAGCCGGCCGGCCGACCACCCGAACCAGCGGCGTACGGCGAGGAAGGTCAGCCGTGCCTCGTCGGCGCCGGAGAGCACCTCGATCCGCACGCCGGTGCGCTCGTGCACGTGGTCCAGCACGGCGTCGGCGTTGACGGAGTCGCGCACCGCGGAGGTGGCGAAGGCCAGCGTCTCCTCGCACCCCTTGTCCTCGGCGACGACCAGCGACTCGGCGGTGAAGGCGGTCAGCGCGTCGATGCCCGCCTGGGTGACCGCACCGGCCTCGTCTAGGTGCTCGGCGAGCCGCAGGGGCCGCTTGTAGGAGAAGGCCGGGAGGGGCGCGGCGCCGCCGCGAGCGTCCATGACCAGCAGGTGCCCCGTGTTGGAGCCGATGTCGAGCACGCCCAGACGCATGGCACCACGCTAGCCCCTCGCCCAGCGGGCCCGTCCACTGCTGGCCCGCGGCTGGGCCACAGCAGCCGGGGTGCGGGGAAGTAGGTTGGGCCCGTGCCCGAAGTCGACCTCGTCTTTCCTCGCGCCTGGATCGAGTTCGTCGACCCCGCCGACGACGCCCAGGTGTTCCGCTGCGACCTGACGTGGCTGACGTCGAGCTATCTGTGCATCTTCGGCCAGGGCTGCCCCGGCATCTACGCCGACGCCCCCGACGTCGGCTGTTGCACGCTGGGGGCGCACTTCGCGGACGCCGACGACGAGGAGCGCGTCGCGTCGTACGTCGCCAAGCTGGACGGCGACCTGTGGCAGCACCGGCCCGCACCGAATGGCGCGGCGGGCGAGGTGGCGCGCGAGGAGTGGGTCGAGGTCGACGACGAGGGCGAGCGCAAGACGCTGACCATCGAGGTCGACGGCCAGCGCGCCTGCATCTTCCAGAACCGCCCCGACTTCCACGCCGGCGCCGGGTGCGCGCTGCACGCCCTCGCGTTCGTGGAGGGCCGCAACCCGCTCGAGACGAAGCCCGACGTCTGCTGGCAGCTGCCGATCCGGCGCACCTTCCGCGACGTCGAGCGGCCCGACGGCACGTCGTACACCGAGGTCTCGATCGCGGAGTACGACCGCCGCGGCTGGGGCCCCGGCGGCCACGACCTCGACTGGTACTGCTCGGGCAACACCGAGGCCCACGTCGGCGTCGAGCCGCTCTTCGTCACCAACGAGCCCGAGCTCGTCGAGCTGATGGGCCAGCCGGCCTACGACGAGCTGGTGCGCCACTGCGAGGCGCACCTGCGCTCCAGGTCGGCGCTGGCCCTGCACCCCGCCGACCCGCGCTGAACAGCGCCGACCCGGTTGCCGTTTGGTCCCCAACGGCAGTGATTCCCGGCCGAGACATGTCGTCTCTGCCCAATCGGTGACGTACGACGCGCCCCCGGCCGCCGGGAGCCACAGGTGCTGCCGTTGGGGACCAAACGGCGACGATTCCAGCCTTTTCGCTGCAGTCTCCGCCCAATCGAGAGCCCCGCCGACCGCCGAGCAGAATTACCTGGCCAATCCCACAATTCTGTCTCGACGTCAAGAGACCAGACCCCGATGTGATCAGCGAATCAGCCTGGGTAAACAATGCAGGCATGCGCCTGGACCACCTCTCCTATGCAGCCGGACCGGATGGCCTCGCCAGCACAGCCCAGCGTCTTGGGGGCCTGCTCGGCCGGGAGTTCGTCGACGGCGGCGTGCATCCCCGCTTCGGCACCCGCAACATGACCCTGCCGCTGGGCGGCGGGACCTACCTCGAGATCGTCGAGTGCCTGGACCACCCCGCATCGGACAAGGCCCCCTTCGGCCAGGCCGTCCGCGCCCGCTCCGCCCTGGGCGGCGGCTGGCTCGGCTGGGTCGTCGCCGTCAAGGACATCGCCGTCGTCGAGCAGCGCCTCGGCCGCGAGGCGGTGCAGGGCAACCGGCACCGCCCCGACGGCACCGAGCTGCGCTGGAAGCAGATCGGCGTGCACGGCCTGATCGCCGACCCGCAGCTGCCGTTCTTCGTCGAGTGGGAGACCCCCTCGGAGCTGCACCCCAGCAACGGCGCCGACGAGGACTACAGCCTCGCCTGCCTGGAGATCGCCGGCGACCCGCACCGCGTCAGCGAGTGGCTGGGCGAGACCGTCGAGGCTCCGCTGGAGGACATCAAGGTCGAGTGGGTCGCCCCGCACGGCACGCCCGGCATCCTCGCCGCGCAGCTCAACACCCCCGGCGGCCTGGTCCGCATCTGATGCTCGGGCACCCCGCCGGCACGGTGGGGCAGCCAAGCTGACACTGGGATGACTCTGGGATGACACTGCCCACGGGCGCCCGCCCCAGCCCGAACATCTGGAACCACACCGCGACCTACGAGCTCGAGAACCACGCGGTCGACCCCGAGCGGCGCATCGAGGCCGCGATGGCCGAGCTCGCAGGCTGGGACGGACGCACGCTGCTCGACCTCGGCTGCGGGACCGGCTTCCACCTGCCCCGCTGGGCGGAGCGGGCCGAGCGCGTGTACGGCGTGGAGCCGCACCCCGACCTCGCGGCGCTGGCCCGGCGTCGTACCCGCCGGGTCGACACGGTCGCGGTCCTCCAGGGGACGGCGCAGCAGATCCCGCTCCCCGACGCGTCGGTCGACGTCGTCCACGCGCGCTGGGCCTACTTCTTCGGCCCCGGCTGCGAGCCCGGCCTCGCCGAGCTCTCCCGCGTCGTACGACGTGGGGGCACCGCGTTCGTGATCGACAACGACGCGACGCGCTCGACGTTCGGCGGGTGGTTCCGCCGCGGCTACCCGGAGGTCGATCCCGCCCAGGTCGAGCGCTTCTGGTCGCTGCACGGCTGGTCCCGGGTGCCGCTCGACATCCGCTGGAGCTTCGGCACGCGCGCCGACCTCGAGAGCGTCGTACGCATCGAGTTCACCCAGCCCCTGGCCGAGGAGCTGATCGCGGAGCACGAGGGCCTGGAGGTCGACTACGCCGTCAACCTGTGGTGGCGACACTTCTAGGGCTCAGCTGGAGCCGCGCACCGCCAGCGTCGGGGCGAGCAGCACGCCACGCGAGCGGACCGGAGGGTGCCCGAGCAGGCCCTGGAGGGCGGCGACGATCTCGACCGCGACCTGCTCGAGCGGCTGGCGCACCGAGGTCAGGCCGGGTGGGACGACCTGCGCGACCTGGGAGTCGTCGAAGCCCACGACCGCGATGTCGCGTCCGGGATAGAGGCCGCGCTCGGCAAGCGTGTGCAGGACGCCCATCGCGAGCGTGTCCGACGCGCACATGAACGCCGTCGGCTTGGCCTCGTCGAGCAGCACCGCCGACGCCTCCCGACCGCTGGAGACGGTGTCCTCCACCCGCGAGGCGAGGCCGGTGGTCCGCAGCCCGCGGTCGTGCAGCGCCCGGGCCCAGCCCAGACGCCGGTCCTCACCGAGGGGCGAGTCCTTGCGCCAGCCGATCCAGGCGATCCGGGTGTGCCCGCGCTCGAGCAGGTGCCGGGTGCCGAGCTCGGCGCCCACGGCACCGTCGACGTCGACCCACGGGTGGGTGGCGCCGGGCTGGTCCCAGGGCCGCCCGAAGGCCACGAACGGCGCCTGCCGGGCCTCGAGCCACTCCGCCTGGGGGTTGCCGAGGTAGGTGTCGGTGGCGACGAAGGCGTCCACCGCGTTGGAGCGCAGCAGGTCCTCGTAGCCGGCGACCGGGTCCTCGGGGTCGCCAGCGAAGAGCAGCACGTGGTAGCCGGCCACCCGGGAGGTCTCGACCAGCGAGTGCACGAAGCGGTCCATCGCGGCGTTCGCCGTGTTCTCCTGACCGGGGGTGAACCGGAGTCCGATCAGGTGGGAGGTGCGGGTGCGCAGGTTGCGCGCAGCACGGTTGGGGGAATAGCCGAGCTCGCCGATGACCGCGCGTACGCGCTCGAGTGTCTCCGGACGCAGCAGGTCGGGGTTGTTCAGCGCGTTGGAGACCGTCTGACGCGACACCCCGGCGCGCTCCGCCACGTCGGCGAGCGTCGGGGGCACCCCGGAGGACACGCGCACGACGCTGCGTGACATCCCCACCCCTCGCCCTCGTCTTGATCGTTCCAATCGATCTGCTTGGCGCAACTATCGGCGCTGTCACTGGCCCTCGTCAACCACTGCTCGCGGCGTCTCGCGTCACACCTGTGGACGCCGTCACCCGCGATGTCGGCGCCGTGTCCTAGCGTGCGCTCCATGAGCAGAACTCCGAACAAGGCCCGCACCCGTCCGGCCTACCGCTGTGCCGAGTGCGGGTGGGAGACCGCCAAGTGGGTCGGCCGCTGCGGGGAGTGCCAGGCCTGGGGCTCCGTCGCGGAGACGGCGGTGGTCGCCACGCGCTCGGCGGCCGGGCCGGTGACGACGCCCGCCGTCCCGATCGGGGAGGTCTCGGTCGCGGAGTCGCAGTTCCGCTCCAGCGGCGTGCCCGAGCTGGACCGGGTCCTCGGCGGCGGGCTCGTCCCCGGCGCCGCGATCCTGCTGGCCGGCGAGCCCGGCGTCGGCAAGAGCACGCTGCTGCTGGAGGTGGCCGCGCAGACCGCGCGCTACCAGCACCGCACGCTCTACATCACCGGGGAGGAGTCCGCCTCCCAGGTGCGGCTGCGTGCGGACCGCACCGGCGGGGTCCACGACGAGCTCTACCTCGCCGCCGAGACCGATCTGGGCGCCGTCCTCACCCACATCGAGCAGGTCCGCCCCACGCTGATCGTCGTCGACTCGGTCCAGACGATCGGAGCCTCCGGGGTCGACGGCGTGCCCGGTGGCGTCACCCAGGTCAAGGAGGTCGCCGCGGCGCTGATCCGCGTGGCCAAGACCCGCAACATCACCACGGTCCTGGTCGGGCACGTGACCAAGGACGGCACGATCGCCGGGCCCCGCGTGCTCGAGCACCTGGTCGACGTCGTCCTGCACTTCGAGGGCGACCGCAACTCGCGCTTCCGGATGGTGCGAGCGATGAAGAACCGCTTCGGCCCCGTCGACGAGGTGGGCTGCTTCGACCTCTCCTCCGAGGGCATCACGGCGGTGACCGACCCGACCGGCCTCTTCGTGGAGAACCACCAGCAGCAGGTGGCCGGGACCTGCGTCGCGGTCACGATGGAGGGACGCCGTCCGCTGCTGGCCGAGGTGCAGGCGCTGGTCACCCACAGCTCGGCCGAGCGCCCGCGGCGTACGACGTCGGGGCTGGACTCCTCCCGGGTCGCGATGGTCCTGGCCGTGCTCCAGCAGCACTGCGGCATCCGGCTGCACAGCCACGACGTCTTCGCCTCCACCGTGGGCGGGGCGCGCCTCGTCGACCCTGCCAGCGACCTGGCCATCGCGGTGGCCCTGACGTCGGCGACGTACGGCGAGCCGGCGCCGCTCGGCGTGGCGGCGATCGGCGAGATCGGGTTGGCGGGCGAGCTGCGCCGGGTGCGCGACCTCCCCCAGCGACTCGCCGAGGCGGCGCGGCTGGGATTCCGGGTCGCCGTGGTCCCCGGGAGCCACGAGAAGAAGGTCCGCAGCCCCGAGTCGTGGACCGTGGACGGCATGCGGGTGCTCGACGTGCCCAACGTCGCCGCAGCGCTGAGGCTCCTCCACCTCACGGGTCCGCGTCCCACGGGGCCGCGTCCCCTAGACTGACGCAGGCGGCGGAGGTCTGCTGCCGCATGGACACAGCAGATCGGGGACGGCGTGGTCGGCATCGAGCGTTCCGAGGACACCTTGCGTCTTCGGGCCACCCTGGCGTCGATCGCCCCCGGCACGGCACTGCGCGACGGTCTGGAGCGGATCCTGCGCGGCCGCACCGGAGCCCTGATCGTGCTCGGCCTCGACAAGACCGTCGAGGGCATCGCCACGGGCGGGTTCACCCTCGACGTGCCGTTCACCGCCACTGGGCTGCGCGAGCTGGCCAAGATGGACGGCGCGATCATCCTCGACAAGGACGTCACCCGCATCCACCGCGCGGCCGTCCACCTGATGCCCGACCACACGATCCCCTCCGAGGAGACCGGCACCCGGCACCGCACCGCCGACCGGGTGGCCAAGCAGACCCGCTTCCCGGTGATCTCGGTGTCGCAGTCGATGCAGATCATCGCGGCCTACGTCGGCGAGACCCGTCACGTGCTCGAGGACTCCGGCCAGATCCTGTCGCGCGCCAACCAGGCGCTGGCCACGCTCGAGCGCTACAAGATGCGCCTCGACGAGGTCTCCAGCACGCTCTCCGCGCTCGAGATCGAGGACCTGGTCACCGTCCGCGACGTCGCCGTCGTGGCCCAGCGTCTCGAGATGGTGATCCGGATCGCCCGCGAGATCGAGGACTACGTGCTCGAGCTCGGCACCGACGGTCGCCTGCTGTCGCTGCAGCTCGAGGAGCTGGTCACCGGCGTCGACGCCGAGCGCGAGCTGGTGATCCGCGACTACCTGCCCGCCGGCAAGCGCACCAAGAGCCCCGAGACGCTGCTCAACCGCCTCGAGTCGCTGTCGGCCACCGACCTGGTCGACCCCGCCTCGGTCACCCGGGCCCTGGGCCTCGGCGCCAGCGAGCACCTCGACGGCGCGGTCGCCCCCCGCGGCTACCGCCTCCTCGCCAAGGTCCCCCGGCTGCCCAGCACCGTCGTGGACCGTCTCGTCGAGCACTTCGGCACCCTGCAGAAGCTGCTGTCGGCGGGCATCGACGACCTCCAGGCCGTCGAGGGTGTCGGCGAGCTGCGCGCCCGCAGCGTCCGCGAGGGCCTGTCCCGGCTCGCCGAGTCCAGCATCCTCGAGCGCTACGTCTGACCCCCGCCCCTCTGCCCCCTCCCGCGACCCGTCACTCGCTCGACCTCTTCGTCGGCGTGTCGCGGCACCATCGACGGCTCGCCGCACCTGACCCGGCCGGGGCTACGCTGAGCACGCAGCAGACTTCCGTGCGCTCGCCCCACGCCGTACCAGCGGCTGGGCCGTCCCAGCCGCTGGCGACGAGCGGGCTCGTGCGCAGCCCAGACGACCGGCTGGAGGCAGCGATGGCGTACGACGAGGGGCTGGCCGCGCGGATCCGCGAAGCTGTCGATGCGGCTGCGGGATCAGCCGGCTATCGCGAGATCAAGGTGTTCGGCGGCCTCTGCTGGACCGTCAACACCCACATGGCGGTGGGCACCGGCGAGCAGGACCTGATGGTCCACGTCGGCAAGGAGGGTGTGGCCGCTGCCCTCGATCGCGGCGCCCTCCCCGCGACGATGGGCGAGCGCACGATGGGAGGCGTGGTCCTGGTCGCGACGACGACCCTTCCGGACGCGGCGGCGCTGGACGCCTGGGTCGGCCCGGCGGTCCAGCGGGCCCTCGCGAAGCCCCCGAAGAGGCCGAAGGCGTGACACCGCGAGCTTCTGACGGGTCACCGTGATTTTCTGACGGGTCACCGTGATTTTCTGACGGGTCAGCGGGATCTTCTGACGGGTCAGTCGGGTTCTACGGCGCCTGAGGGCTTGGCGCCGGGGCGGGTGCCCTGCGTGGGGTCGTCCGCCCCAGCTGCGTCGCCCGCCCCTGTTCCGCTCGCAGCCCTGCCGGGCTTGCCGGCCTTGCTGGGCGTGGGCTTGGGGGTGACGGTGCGGGTGACGACGGCGCTGGCGCGGGGCTCGAGCTCGAAGTAGGCCTTCGCGGGCTCGCCGGACAGGGCCGCGGCCTCGACGTGGTAGCCGCCCGGCATCGCCCAGGCGGTCAGGGGGCTGCACTCGTCGTCGGAGCGTCGACCCGACCAGGTCACCCCGACCTTCGCGACCGACTCCTTGCGGACGATGAGGTCGCGCGTGGGCACCGCGTCGGGGCAGTGCCGGCTGAACCAGATCTCGTCGTCGCCCGAGGTGATCTTCACGGTGAGGGTCTCGGGCGAGACCCGCCAGGTGCACGCCGCGGCCTCGCGCGTGGTGAGGTTCAGCATCATCACGCTGTCCGCCCCGCCCTCGACCGGCCGGGACACCGGCGTGACCACGACGTCCTCGTCGAGGCAGGGGCCGTCGGGCTGCGCGGGGGCCGGCTTGGGCGTCTTGCCGCGGCGGCGCGGGGTGGTGCTCTCGGTCGCGGTGGCCTCGGCGCTCAGGGTGCTCTCGTCGGTGGCGTCCGCCGCCACCGGTGCGGCCTGCTCGGGGTCCGAGGAGGCGTCGCTGCCCGAGTCCAGCAGCCGGGCGATGCCGGCCACCAGCAGCACGGACACGGCGAGCAGGACCAGCCGGCGGGTCCAGTAGACCCGCGCGGGGAGCGGACCCCGGGGACGGGTCAGAGCAGTCATGGAGGACACGCTATCCACGCGAAGCCCCACCCTGGTGGAGCCACACCGCACCGCATCTGACACGGCACCTACGATCTAGCGCGATGAGCGAGCTGCACGCCCCGATCCTGCGCTGGTACGACGAGCACGCGCGGGACCTGCCGTGGCGTCACGAGGACGCGAGCGCCTGGTCGGTGATGGTCTCGGAGTTCATGCTCCAGCAGACACCGGTCGTCCGGGTGCTCCCGGTCCACGAGCGCTGGTTGGCCACCTGGCCGACCCCGGCAGCCCTGGCGGCCGAGCCCGCGGGCGAGGCGGTGCGGGCCTGGGGGCGACTGGGCTACCCCCGGCGGGCCCTGCGCCTGCACGCCGCGGCCACCACGATCACTGAGCGCCACGGCGGCGAGGTCCCCTCGTCGTACGACGAGCTGATCGCGCTGCCGGGCATCGGGGACTACACCGCGGCGGCGATCGCGACCTTCGCGTACGGCCGCCGACACGTCGTGCTCGACACCAACGTGCGGCGCGTCCTCGCCCGCAGCCTGGAGGGCGTCGAGTTCCCCGCCGCCACCGTCACCAAGGCGGAGCGGGAGCTGGCCACGAGCGTCCTCCCCGACCCCGTGCCGGAGGCCGCCACCTGGTCGGTCGCGGTGATGGAGCTGGGCGCCCTGGTCTGCACGGCCAAGGGGCCGCGGTGCGGAGACTGCCCGGTGGCGGAGCTCTGCGCCTGGCGCAGCGCCGGCTACCCGGCGTACGACGGGCCCGCGCGCAAGGTGCAGACCTACGACGGCACCGACCGGCAGTGCCGAGGCCGGCTGCTGGCCGTGCTGCGCGACGACGACGGCCCGGTGCACCGCTCGCGCCTGGAGCCGGCCTGGGCTCCGCACGAGCAGCGCGAGCGGGCGCTCGCGAGCCTGGTCGCCGACGGGCTGGTGGTCGCCGGGCCGGGCGACACCTACGCCCTGCCCTGACCCCGCACCACCGAGAGCCGGACCCCCCGGAAATGACACCGGCGCCGACCCCCCGCAGGAGATCGGCGCCGGCAACGGCCTCGAGGACTACTCGCCCTCGGGGGACTTCGTGATGTCGACCGGACCCTCGGTCTCGTCAGAGGCCTCGCCCTTGCCCAGGTCGAGCGCCGCCGTCTCGAGCGGCGGCAGGTCGGGCAGCTCGCCGACCTTCTGGCCCTTGAAGGTGAAGGTCGCCGACGGGCCCTCGCCCTCCACGTCGACCAGCACGATCTGACCGGGGCCGATCTCGCCGAAGAGCATCTTCTCGGCCATCACATCCTCGATCTCGCGCTGGATCGTGCGGCGCAGCGGCCGCGCGCCGAGCACGGGGTCGAAGCCCCGCTTGGCGAGCAGGTCCTTGGACTTCTGCGTCAGCTCCAGGGACATGTCGCGGTCCTTGAGGCGCAGCTCGACCGAGGCGATCATGTTGTCGACCATCGCCACGATCTGCTCCTCGGACAGCGGCGGGAAGACGACGACCTCGTCGACACGGTTGAGGAACTCGGGGCGGAAGTGCTGCTTGAGCTCCTCGGAGACCTTGCTCTTCATCCGCTCGTAGGAGCTCGCCTTGTCGCCCATCTGGTTGAAGCCCAGGTTGACGCTCTTGGCGATGTCGCGCGAGCCGAGGTTGGTCGTCATGATGATGACGGTGTTCTTGAAGTCCACGACCCGACCCTGCGAGTCGGTCAGGCGACCTTCCTCGAGGATCTGCAGCAGCGAGTTGAAGATGTCCGGGTGGGCCTTCTCGATCTCGTCGAAGAGGACCACGGAGAACGGCTTGCGGCGCACCTTCTCGGTGAGCTGGCCACCCTCTTCGTAGCCGACGTAGCCGGGGGGCGAGCCGAAGAGGCGCGAGACCGTGTGCTTCTCGCCGAACTCGCTCATGTCGAGCTGGATCAGCGCGTCCTCGTCGCCGAAGAGGAACTCCGCGAGCGTCTTGGACAGCCAGGTCTTGCCGACACCGGACGGCCCGGCGAAGATGAACGACCCACCGGGACGCTTGGGGTCCTTCAGACCCGCACGAGTACGGCGGATGGCCCGCGACAGCGCCTTGACGGCCTGGTCCTGACCGATGACGCGCTTGTGGAGCTCGTCCTCCATCTTGAGCAGGCGGGTCGACTCGGCCTCGGAGAGCTTGACGATCGGGATGCCGGTCGCGACCGCGAGCACCTCGGCGATCAGCTCCTCGTCGACCTCGGCGACGACGTCCATGTCACCGGCGCGCCACTGCTTCTCGCGCTCAGCCTTCTTGGCGATGAGCTGCTTCTCCTCGTCGCGCAGACGCGCGGCCGCCTCGAAGTCCTGACCGTCGATGGCCGCCTCCTTGCGCTGGCGGACCTCCCCGATCTTGTCGTCGAACTCGCGCAGGTCGGCCGGCGCCGTCATCCGACGGATCCGCAGGCGCGAGCCGGCCTCGTCGATCAGGTCGATGGCCTTGTCCGGCAGGAACCGGTCGGAGATGTAGCGGTCGGCCAGCGTCGCCGCGGAGACCAGCGCCTCGTCGGTGATCGTGACGCGGTGGTGAGCCTCGTAGCGGTCCCGCAGGCCCTTGAGCATCTCGATCGTGTGGGCGATCGACGGCTCGGCGACCTGGATCGGCTGGAAGCGGCGCTCCAGGGCGGCGTCCTTCTCGAGGTACTTGCGGTACTCGTCGAGGGTCGTCGCGCCGATGGTCTGCAGCTCGCCGCGGGCCAGCATCGGCTTGAGGATGCTGGCGGCGTCGATGGCGCCCTCGGCCGCACCGGCCCCGACGAGGGTGTGGATCTCGTCGATGAACAGCACGATGTCACCGCGGGTGCGGATCTCCTTGAGGACCTTCTTCAGCCGCTCCTCGAAGTCACCGCGGTAGCGCGAGCCGGCGACGAGCGCGCCGAGGTCGAGGGTGTAGATGTGCTTGTCCTTGAGCGTCTCGGGCACGTTGCCCTTGACGATGTCCTGGGCCAGACCCTCGACGATCGTCGTCTTGCCGACGCCGGGCTCGCCGATGAGGACGGGGTTGTTCTTCGTGCGGCGCGACAGGATCTGCATGACGCGCTCGATCTCCTGCGACCGCCCGATGACGGGGTCGAGCTTGCCCTCGCGGGCCGCCTGCGTCAGGTTGCGCCCGAACTGGTCGAGGACCAGCGAGGACGACGGCGCCTCGGCGCCACCACCCTGGGGAGCACCGGCCGCGGCGCTCTCCTTGCCCTGGAACCCCGAGAGCAGCTGGATGACCTGCTGGCGGACCCGGTTGAGGTCGGCGCCGAGCTTCTGCAGCACCTGGGCGGCGACGCCCTCCCCCTCACGGATCAGGCCGAGCAGGATGTGCTCGGTGCCGATGTAGGAGTGACCGAGCTGCAGCGCCTCGCGCAGGGACAGCTCGAGCACCTTCTTGGCGCGCGGCGTGAAGGGGATGTGGCCGCTGGGGGCCTGCTGGCCCTGACCGATGATCTCCTCGACCTGCGCGCGGACGGCCTCCAGGGAGATGTCCAGGCTCTCGAGGGCCTTGGCAGCGACGCCTTCACCCTCGTGGATCAGGCCGAGCAGGATGTGCTCGGTGCCGATGTAGTTGTGGGAGAGCATGCGGGCCTCTTCCTGGGCCAGCACGACCACCCGGCGGGCTCGGTCAGTGAACCGCTCGAACATGTGCGCTCCTCAAACGATGGAGTTCCTCGAAGTGGGTTATCCACGTCGCGTCGAGAGCGGCCCCGGCGGGGTCGCCTCACGTGAGGGAACAACTTCTCAGCAAGCCTACGTGTTCCCACGCAAGACCAGGCAGGGGTCCGCTGTCAGCGAACAGCGGACCCCGGCGCCTGCAGGCGGGCGTGGATCAGTGGGCGGCGTCGTACGCCTCGCGCACCTCGGAGGAGACGCGGCCACGCTCGGGGACCTCCCAGCCGTTGTCGCGCGCCCACTCGCGGATCTCCTTGGCGCTGGGGCCGCCGGAGGCTGCGGTGCTCGCCCCGGAGCCGCGACGGGCGCGGCGCGGAGCTGCGCTCAGCTTGCGGGCGTGCCCGACGTACGGCGAGAGCGCCTCGCGCAGCGCCGCCGCATTCGCGTCATTCAGGTCGATTTCGTAGGACGCACCGTCGAGCCCGAACGAAATAGTCTCGCCGGCGTCACTGCCGTCGATGTCGTCAACGAGCTGGATACTGACCTTTTGCGCCATTTCACACTCCCATGAATCGGACAATTCGATATCGCGAGTGAATCATGCCACACGGCACTGCAAGAAATCGTGGGACTTTCGACCCCGGGATTCAACACCGCGCGCCGAATGCGCGAAAACCACCTCACGGTTGGCCCACGAAGAGGTGTTCAGGCGTTGCGCAGGAAGACCAGCTCGAGGCCACGAAGAGTGAGCAACGGCGAATGGGCCGTGAAGCAGTCGCATTCGGCAAGGACCACCGGCGCCAGATATCCAGTGGCGATCACGTGAACATCCGCAGTCGCGACGCCGAGCTCGGCGATCATCCGCGCGACGATTCCCTCGACCTGCGAGGCGACGCCGAACAGCATTCCGGACTGCAAAGCCTCGACGGTGTTCTTCGCGATCACCGAACGCGGGCGCAGCAATTCCACCTTGCGCAGCTGGGCGCCCCGCCGACCGAGTGCCTCCAGGGAGATCTCGATCCCGGGCGCGATGGCCCCGCCGACGTACTGGCCGGCGGCGCTCACCACGTCGAAGGTGGTGGCGGTCCCCCCGAAGTCCACGACGATGGCCGGTCCGCCGTGCAGGGTGGCCGCGGCGAGGGCGTTGACGATCCGGTCGGCGCCCACCTCGCGCGGGTTGTCCATCAGGATCGGGACGCCGGTGCGCACGCCCGGCTCGACGACGACGTGGGGGACGTCCGCGAACCGGTCGGCGAGCATGTCGCGCCACTCGTGCAGCACCGACGGGACGGTGCTGCACACCGAGATCCCGGCCAGCTCGATCCCAGCGGGTCCATCACTCCTGCGGACCGACGCCGGCGCGTCGGCGAGGAGACCGCGCAGCAGCACCGCCCACTCGTCGGCGGTGCGCCGCTCGTCGGTCGCGACCCGCCAGTGGGCCAGCACCTCGCCGTCCTCGACCAGCCCCAGCACGGTGTGGCTGTTGCCGATGTCGGCGGCGAGCAGACTCACGGCCGGCCCTCGGCGGGCGACAGCGCCCCCGACCGCAGGTCCATGGCGATGTCCATGACCGGCGCGGAGTGGGTGAGCGCGCCGACCGCCAGGAAGTCGACGCCGGTGGCCGCGACCTCGCGCGCCTGCTGCAGGGAGAGCCCGCCCGAGGCCTCCAGCGTGGCGCGCCCGGCGGTGAGGCGCACCGCCTCGGCCATCTGCTCGGTGGACATGTTGTCCAGCAGCACCTGATCCGCCCCGACCGCCAGCAGCTCCTCGAGCTGCGCGAGCGTGGTCACCTCGACCTGCACCGGCACGTCGGGGTAGCGAGCGCGGATCAGCCGATAGGCCTCGACGACGCCGCCCGCGGCCAGCACGTGGTTGTCCTTGACCAGCGCCTGGTCCGAGAGCGTCGCCCGGTGGTTGACCCCGCCGCCGCAGCGCACGGCGTACTTCTCCAGCGCCCGGAAGTGCGGGATCGTCTTGCGGGTGTCGCGCACCCGCGCGCCGGTGCCCTCGAGGGCGGCGACCCAGTCGGCGGTGGCGGTGGCCACCCCGGAGAGGTGGCTGGCGTAGTTGAGAGCCGTGCGCTCCGCGGTCAGCAGCAGGGCGGTGGGGCCCGTCGCCGAGAGCAGTACGTCGCCGCGCCGGACCGCGGTGCCGTCCACCACCGGGCGCTCGACGTCGACGTCGTGGCCCAGGACGTGGCGGAACACGAGCTCGGCCACCGCGAGCCCGGCGACCGTGCCGTCCTGGCGGGCGACCAGGTCGGCCGTGCCGCGCTGACCGGCCGGGATCGTCGCCCAGCTCGTCACGTCGTCGCCGGGGAGGTCCTCGGCGATCGCGGCGGCGACGTCCGCGTGCACCCGCGCCGGGTCGAGGCCAACGCCCGACAGCTCCGCGACGAGCGCGTCGGGCAGCTCGCTCAGCGGCAGGGCCGCGATCGCGGTGACGAGGGCGGTGGAGTCCGGGGGCGTCTGGGGGGTCATGCGGGATCTCCTGCACTGGCGATTTCTGGGGCTGCACTGGCGATTTCTGGGGCGTCGGCGAGGTCGGTGGGCGCGGTGGGCTGGAAGGTGACGGCCAGGGCCGGGGCGGCCGCGGCGTCGCCGGGTCGCAGGCTGAGGTCGAGATGGCCCGACCAGGTGGCGTCGTCGCGCGTCGGGAAGTCGTCGCGCCAGTGCGAGCCGCGGGTCTCCTCACGCAGCGATGCCGCGGCGACGAGCGCCGAGCTGATCGTGACGAGGTTGGTGGTCTCCCAGGCCTCCTGGTCGACCGTGCCGGCGCCGGGCGCGGCCAGCTTGTCGAGCATCCGACCTGCCTCCGCCAGCCCCTCCGCGCTGCGCAGCACGCCCGCCCGGGCGGTCATCACCTCCTGCAGCTCGCGTCGTACGCCTCCGGGGACCAGGCCGGCGACCCGCGTGTCAGCCGCCGGCTCACGCCAGGGCCGGAGCTCGGCGGGCAGGACGTCCGCGATCCGCCGGGAGAAGACCAGCCCCTCGAGCAGCGAGTTGGAGGCCAGGCGGTTGGCGCCGTGGACACCGGAGCAGGCGACCTCGCCGGTGGCGTAGAGCCCCGGCACGGAGGTGCGCCCCCACAGGTCGGTGGCGACGCCGCCCGAGGCGTAGTGGCAGGCCGGCGCCACCGGGATCAGGTCGGTGACCGGGTCGACGCCGTGGGCCAGGCAGCTGGCCAGCACGGTCGGGAAGCGCCGCTGCCAGAAGTCGCGGCCCAGGTGGCGGGCGTCGAGCCACATGTGCGGGTGGCCGGTCTCGTGCATCCGCCGGGTGATCGCCTTGGCCACCACGTCGCGCGGCGCCAGGTCGGCCAGCTCGTGCTCGCCCTGCATGAAGCGCCGCCCCTCGAAGTCGACGAGGAAGGCGCCCTCCCCGCGCACCGCCTCGGAGATCAGGGGCTGCTGGCCGCGGGAGTCGGGGCCGAGGTACATCACCGTGGGGTGGAACTGGACGAACTCGATGTCGCGCAGCACGGCCCCCGCGCGCAGGGCGACCGCGAGGCCGTCACCGGTCGACACGGCCGGGTTGGTGGTCTGCGAGAAGACCTGTCCCAGGCCGCCGCTGGCCAGCACCACCGCGCGGCACAGCACGGCCCCGACGCCGTCGCGCTGCCCCTCCCCCATCACGTGCAGCGTGACGCCGGCGACGCCCTGGTCGGCGTCGAGCAGCAGATCCACCGCGAGCGCGTGCTCGATGACCTCGATCTCGGGCGCCGCCCGCACCGCCGCGATCAGGGCCCGCTGGATCTCAGCCCCGGTGGCGTCGCCGCCGGCGTGCGCGATCCGGTCGCGGTGGTGGCCTCCCTCACGGGTCAGCGAGAGGACGCCGTCGGGCGAGTGGTCGAACTGGGTGCCGAGCGCGATCAGCTCGCGGACCGCCTCGGGGCCCTCGGTGACCAGGGCGCGTACGGCGTCGAGGTCGCAGGCCCCGGCCCCCGCCACCAGCGTGTCGAGCTCGTGCGCGGCGGGGGTGTCCTCCGGCCCCAGGGCCGCGGCGATGCCGCCCTGCGCCCACTGGGTGGAGCCGGCGTGGAGGACGTCCTTGGTGACGACGAGGACGCGTCCGGGGCTCTGCCCCGCTGGCACGTCCGCCAGCAGCCCCTCGTGGATTCCCGCGTGGATCCTCAGGGCCGCGGTCAGGCCGGCGATGCCGGAGCCGATCACGACCACGTCGGCGCGGGTCGTCCACCCGGGCTCGGGCGCGCTCAGGCGCGCCGGCAGGGGGTGCTGCGCCACAGGATGCTGCGCCGCAGGATGCTGGGCCACAGAATGCTGGGCCACAGAATGCTGGGCCACAGAATGCTGGGCCAGAGGATGCTGGTTCGGCGTCATCGGCGTCATCGGCGCATCCGGCTGCCCGCCCCGCTCAGCGTCCGGCGGCGGTCAGGTCGCCGCGCACCAGGCCGCTGCCGAGGAGCGCCTCGGCCGGGTCGGAGCCGGTCTGGACGATCGCGTTGTCGGCGTCCACGAAGACGACGTGGGGCTTGAGCTCGCGTGCCTCGGCGGTGTCCATCTGGCCGTAGCCAATCAGGATCACCACGTCACCGGGGTGGACTAGCCGGGCCGCGGCACCGTTGATCCCGATGACGCCCGACCCCCGCTCGCCTGCGATCGTGTAGGTCTCGATCCGGGCGCCGTTGGTCACGTCGACGATGTGGACGAGCTCGCCGGCCAGCAGGTCGGCGGCGTCGAGCAGGTCCTCGTCGACGGTCACGGAGCCGACGTAGTGCAGGTCGGCCTGCGTCACCGTCGCGCGGTGGATCTTGCTCTTCATCATGGTGCGCAGCATCAGTGGACTTCCCTCATGGCTGGGTGGTCTGAGTGGTCAGGGGCTGAATGGTCGAGGGCTGATCGGTCGGTTGCTGAGTGGTCGGGGGCCGGCTCGGGAGTCGCCCCCAGCAGCAGCGGCAGGTTGTCGAGGAGGCGGGTGCCGCCGACGCGGGCGGCGATCAGGATCCGGGCGGGGGTGGCCTGGGGTACGTCGTCGGGCAGGGGCCCCAGGTCGGGCGCGGTGATCGTCAGGTAGTCGAGGTCCACGCCGTGCGCCTGGCGCAGCGCCGACCGGGCGGCGGCGTAGGCGGCCTCCACGCCCTCCGCGGCGGCCGCCTGAGCGGCGTACAGGGCTGCGGAGAGGTGCAGGGCCCGGATCCGCTGCTCGGCATCGAGGTAGCGGTTGCGCGAGCTCATCGCCAGACCGCCCTCCTCGCGCAGGGTGGGCCCGCCGACGACGTCGACGGCCAGGCACAGGTCGCTGACCATCCGCCGCACGACGACGAGCTGCTGGTAGTCCTTCTCCCCGAACACCGCGACGTCGGGACGGACCAGGCCGAGGAGCTTGGCGACGACCGTGAGCACGCCGCGGAAGTGTCCGGGGCGGGAGCGACCCTCCAGGACGCCCTCGAGGGGGCCCGGGTCGACCGTCACCTGGGGCGGTCCGCCCGGGTAGACCTCCTCGACACTGGGCGCGAACACGACGTCGACCCCGGCCTCGGCGCAGATCGCCAGGTCGGCCTCGAGGGTGCGCGGGTAGCGGTCGAGGTCCTCGCCCTCCCCGAACTGCATCGGGTTGACGAAGATCGAGACCACGACCGGACCGTCGCCGACCCGGTCGCGGGCGACGCTCATCAGGCTGGCGTGGCCCTCGTGCAGCGCGCCCATCGTCGGCACGAACCCGACCCGACGCCCCGCTGCACGGTGGGGAGCGAGCAGGGCGGACAGCTGCTCGCGGGTCTCCGCGAGCACGGGGGCGGCGCTCATCGTGGCTGCGCTCCTGTGATCCCGCCTGCGACCCCGCCCTGGACCCCGGTGCTCGGGCCGTGGGCCAACGCCTCGACGTCGATGCCGAGCAGCTCGGCGATGCGCGCGGCCCGGATCGGCAGGAGGCGGCCGTCGACGACCGCGCGGCTGAGCGTGGCGCGCCCCATCGCGACGTACGACGGGAGCGTGTGCGGCGCGTTGGCGGTGAGGTCGGCGATGTGCGCGCGCACGGTGTTGACGTCGCCGCGCACGATGGGGCCGGTCAGCGCGGCGTCGCCGTGAGTGAGCGCGTTGTCGAGCGCGGCGTTGAGCAGCGGGCGCAGGGTGTCGGCCGGGTTGTCGGCGCCGGCGGCGGCCAGCATCTCCATCGCCTCGGTCACCAGCGTGACGAGGTGGTTGGCCCCGTGCGCCAGGCCTGCGTGGTAGAGCGTGCGGCGCTCCTCCGGGACCCACATCGGGCGCCCGCCGAGGTCGGCGACCAGACCCTCGACGAGTGCGCGCTCCGGCGTCTCGGCGGTGACGCCGAAGACGCAGCCGCCCAGGCGGTCGAGGTCGACCTCGGTGCCGGTGAACGTCATCGCCGGGTGCATCGCGACCGGACGCGCGCCGACGGCGAGCGCGTCGGCGAGCACCGTCAGACCGTGCCGGCCGGAGGTGTGCACGACGTACTGGCCCTCGTGGACGGCTCCGCTGCCGACGAGCGTGGAGACGACGTTGGGCAGCATGTCGTCGGGGACCGTGAGCAGCAGCAGGTCGCAGTCGCGGGCGACGGCGGTCGGCTTCGCGTTGGGCACACCGGGCAGCAGGGCCGCGATGCGGGACAGGGATGCGTCGGACTCGCCGGCGGCCGCCACGATGTCGTGGCCCGCGGTGCGGAGAGCAGCGGCGAGGACGGCACCGACGCGACCTGCGCCGATGACCCCCACCCGGAGCGGGTGCGTCATGACCGAACCTTTCGTTCCAGTCCCTCCGACCACCCTCCGAGGAGGGCCGGGGCGGGTACCGGACGGTGTGCTCGAGCTGTGGGTGTGGCGCCGGCTGGTGCCGGGCGTCACCGAGTTCAACGAGGAATGTACGCGTCGGCATTCCTCAGGGGAACCGCACGGGAAAGTGACCTGGGTAACTCCGGCACCCCCGGGGCGGCCCCGATCGGCCGGCCGCACGCACGTAGGGTCGGCGGACATGAGCACCACGAGTCTGGGGATGCCAGGGCTGCCGGCCCCCACGGACCCCGCCTGGAAGCAGGCCTGGGACCAGGCCGCCTTCGGCCCGGAGGGCTACCTGCGCGAGCACCCGCCGGCGTTCGCACGCGACCGTGAGGCCCTGGTCGACCTGGTCCGCGGCCACGCGCCGCGGGCGGTCGTGCTGCTGGGCTCCGCCGGCGTGCTGGCCCCCGACCTGACCGTGGCGCTGCCCGACACCCTCGTGCGCCACGACCTGCCGGCCGGCTTCGACGGGCTGGTGCTCGCGGTCGACTGGCTCTGCCACGTGCCGGCCCACGTCGTGCAGGTCGACGTCGACGGCTATCCCAAGTTCGTCCACGTCGACCCGCTGAGCGGGCGCGAGCGGCTGGGCAGCCGGGTCAACGAGACCGGCGTGCCCCCGTCGGTCGGTCACTGGCTGGCCGACTGGTGGCCGCTGGCCGACGACGGGCTCGGCGCGCGCGCCGAGGTGGGCACCGGGCGCGACGCGGCCTGGCTCGACGTCGTACGACGGATGGCGGGCGGCACCGCGGTGGCGATCGAGCCGGGGCACGTGCTGGGGAACCGGCCGGTGCGCGGCTCGTTGCGGGCCCTGGACCTGGACGGCGGTACGGCGCGCCCGGTGCCGGACGGGCGACGCGAGCTGGTGGCCGACGTCGCGCTCGACTCCGTCGCCGAGGCCACCGGCGGCGTGGTCGTCCACGACGGCGCGCTCACGCGGCTCGTCGTCCGGCCCTGAGCCAGGCGTCGATCAGGCGTCGATCAGGCGGCAGGCAACAGATCAGGGACGCGGGCGCCGCAGCGCGCGTCGTACCCCTCGACGCACCGACGGCGGGATCGCCGCGCGGACCCGGTGCGGCACGCGATCGACGATGCCGCGCGGGGCCGGGGGGCGCGAGGCGCGACGGCGGGCGATCTCGGCGGAGGCCACCGCCGAGGAGCGCGAGATGGCGGCGGACTCGTCGTAGAGCGCGACGTAGGCCGCGCGCAGCTCGTCGAGGGCCGCATGCACGGCCGGCGTGTCGCCGCCCGGGTCGGCGAGCTTGTTGAGCTCCTCCCAGGTGTGCGCGGTCAGCTCGTGCAGACGCGAGGGCAGCTCGAGCTCCTCCAGACGGACCGTGACCCGGCGCAGGCTCGGGTCGACGAACCCCTCGACCGCGGCCAGCTCCTGGGAGGTGGCGCGGCGCACGTGCTCGATACCGAGGGTCTCGCCGACGTGCATCGTGGTCCCGCGCCAGTCGTCGAGCAGGTCCGCGTAGCGCACGAACACCCTGGCCCCGGCGCTCGCCCGCGAGTCGGCGTCGGTGCGGGTGGCGAGCTCGGTGTGCAGCAGCATGTTGACCCACGAGGCGGCCAGGTGGGCGGCGCCGAGCGGGCTGTCGTAGTACTTCTGCTTGCTGCCGACCACCTCCGCCGGCGGGCGCAGCATGGTGGCGAAGACCGGGGTGGCGTCGGTGCGCAGCGCGGCGTCGCGCCACATCTCGAGGAACCAGCTCAGCCGCGGGTCCTTGACGACCAGCTCGGTGCCCTCGGCGAAGTGGCCCTCGAGCCATTGCGCCGCCGCGGCCCGGCGCTCGTCGTCGGCCGCGACAACTGCGGTCTGCGACCACGCGGCCGGGCGGGCGTCGCTCACCGCGACCGCGATCGAGTCGAGCAGGCGGTTGTGCAGGTCGACGACCCACTGCGGCTCCCCGAAGCCCTTGGGATTGGTCTCGTCGGGGACGACCTCGGGCTGCGGCACGTGCAGGCCCAGCCGCTGCACGATGCCCGACAGGGTGCTGGTGCCGCTGCGCCCGGCACCGGCCACGAAGAGGACCTTGCGCGGGATCTCGGCCGAGGAGGAGGACGGGCTCGCAGACGGGGAGGGGGCTGCGGCGGGAGGTACGGCGGTCACGAGCGTGCAGCCTACCGCCGGGGGCGGGCCGAGCCCCGGCCGCCGATAGCCTCGGGCCCATGAGGTTCGGTGGGTGGAGCCGCGCGGGACGCGGGCCGGTGGTCAGCGTCGTCGTGCCGGTGTACGACGTGGAGCGCTACCTGCCCGCCTGCCTCGACAGCGTGCTCGCCCAGACGCACCGGGCGCTCGAGGTGGTCGTGGTCGATGACGGGTCGCCGGACTCCTCCGGGGACATCGCCGAGGCCTACGCCGCTCGCGACGACCGGGTGCGCGTGGTGCACACCCCCAACGGCGGCCTCGGCGCGGCCCGCAACGAGGGGCTGCGCCACGTCACCGGCGACTACGTGGCGTTCCTCGACTCCGACGACGTCCTCCCGCGCAGGGCGTACGCCACGATGGTGCGCACCCTCGAGCGCAGCGGGTCCGACTTCGTCACCGCCGGCTGCGTGCGCTGGGAGGACGGCGAGCTGCGCGAGCCGCCGTGGATGGCGCGGCTGCACGCGCAGCGGCGGATCGGCATCACCGCCGGCGAGCACCCGGAGATCCTGGGCGACGTCTTCGCGTGGAACAAGCTGTTCCGGCGCTCCTGGTGGGAGTCGGCGGGGCTGTCGTGGCCGGAGGGGGTCCGCTACGAGGACCAGCCGGCGACCACGCTGGCCTACCTGCGCGGCCGCTTCGACGTGATCCCCGACGTGGTCTACCACTGGCGGATCCGCGGCGAGGGCTCCTCGATCACCCAGCAGCGCTCCTCGCTCGACGACCTGCGCGACCGCTTCCTCACCAAGCAGATGACGCTGGAGTCGGTGCGCGAGCTCGGCGACGAGGCGACGCTGGCGACCTCGCTCGACCGGGTCCTGCCCGGCGACCTGCACCGCTACTTCACCGAGATCCCCGGTTGCTCCGACGAGTGGTGGGACCTCCTGCACGCCGGGGTGACCGAGCTGTGGGGCGAGCGCTCGCTCGTGCACAGCGGCCTCCCGCCCGTGCACCGGCTGGTCGGCTGGCTCGTCGAGCAGGACAGGCGTGCCGACGCCGCCCGGCTGATGGAGTACGTCGCGGGGCTCGGCGGGCCGGTCCCCCGCGCCGTCGACCTGGCCGACCCCACCGCCCCTCCGCGCCTCGCCGTCCCGCCCGACGTCCTCGACCCCGCCACCGTGGCGCCCGCCGCGCTCGTCGTACGCCCGCACGAGGCCTGACCACCCACCCGACCCGGCGCATCTTCACCGCCGAGTCGGCGCAACTTCACGCCCGAGTCGGCGCATCTTCACGCCCGAGTCGGCGCATCTTCACCAGAGTGGGGGCACGAGTCGACGCGAGCGCTCCTCCGAAATCGGCTGAGTCGGCCCGGACTCGTGAGAGCCCGGACCGACTCGACGGATCCGCGTTTGTGAAATTGCGCCGACTGGGCGGTGAAGGAGCGCCGACTCGGCTGACAACTTGCGCCGACTCGGCTGACAACTTGCGCCGACTGGGCTGTTGGGGCCGGGGCTGGGCTGGGCTGGGCTGGTTAGAGGAGGCCCTCTTCGGTGAGGAAGTCGGTCGCCACGTCGGCGGGCTTCTCGCGGTCGACGGAGACCCGGACCAGCAGCTCAGCCAGGATCTCGTTGTCGAGGGAGCCCATCAGCTCGTTGAGCAGGCCCTCGACGTCCTCGTGCTCGGCCAGGAACTCGTCGCTGACGAGCGGGACGAGGTTCTGCGCGGGCTGGATGGACTTGTCGTCCTCGAGCAGCACCAGTCCCTGGCTCTCCAGGGTGCCGTCCAGCGTGCCGGTCTGGCCGAGCTGAGCCTCACCGTCGAGCACCGCCTGGTAGGTCTGCGGCGACGCGAAGCCCAGCGGCAGCACCTTGGTGATGTCGATGTCATAGACCTCCTTCAGCCCGGCCTCACAGTCCGAGCGCCCCGTGCAGTCGGGGTGGGCGGCCAGCACGACCGACTCCCCCGCCAGCTGCGAGAGCTTGGTGACGGAGTTCTCGAGGGCGTAGTCCTCGGTGATGAAGTAGGCGTTCGCCGAGGTCGCCTCCGCCGGCTCGAGGAGGGTCAGGCCCTTCTCCTCCAGCAGCGGCGTGACGTTGTCGACGGTCTCCTGGGTGTCCGTCGTGGTGAGCGACTCGGCGTCCTCGCCGTTGACCGTCGTGTTGAGGTAGTCGGTGAGCCCGCCGACGTACTCCGGCGCGAGGTCGACGCCGCCGGGCATCTCCTTCAGGTAGGCGCCGCGCTCGGTCACGCTCTTGGTCTCGACGTCGTAGCCGGCGTCCTCGAGGACAGCGGCATACATCGCGGCCATCAGCGCGGCCTCGTCGAAGGACTGCGTGGCGATGGTGACCGAGCCCCCACCGGACGACTGCGCCGGCGCATCGTCCTCGGCCTCGGTGAGCTCGTCGTCGGCGCACCCGGCGGCGAGCACGAGGGTGCCGGCCGCGAGGAGCGTGGTCAGCGTGCGTCGGATCATCATGCGGATACCACCTTCTGTGTACGGCGACCGGAGGCCGCGCGCTGGAGCAGGGACGAGACGAGTTCGAGGAGCAGGGCGACGACGGCGACCACGATCGCCCCGGCGATGGCCTGCCCGTAGAGGTTGCGGGCGAAGCCGTCGGTGATCACCCGGCCGAGACCGGGCCCGGCGACCAGGGCGGCGATGGTGGCGGTGGCCCACAGCTGGACCAACGCCATCCGCAGGCCGGCCGCCACGAGGGGCAGCGCCAGCGGGAGCTCGATGCGCGCGAAGAGCTGAGGGCCGGTCATGCCCATCCCGCGCGCGGCGTCGACCACGTCGGCGGGCACCTCGCGCATCGCGGTGTAGGCCTGCGTGATGATCGGCGGCAGGGCGAAGAACGTCAGCGCGAGCAACGTCGCCATCCCCGCCCGGCCGTAGGGGCCCAGCGTCGCCGTACCCGGCCAGTCGGCCGCCACCAGGAGCGCGAGCAGCGCGAAGGTCGGGACCGCCCGGCCGACGTTGGAGATGTTGATCGCGAGCAACCCTCCCCAGCCGAGGTGCCCGAGCAGCAGCGCCACCGGGAGGCCCACCGCCATCGCCATCAGCAGGGCGGTCACCGTGACCAGCAGCTGCTGGACGAGCAGCTCCAGCATCCCGCCGTCGCCGGACCAGTGGGACCACTCGAGGAGGTAGGAGAAGGCGTTGCTCAGCGTGCTCACGCACGCACCCCCCGCGCCCACGGCGTCAGCAGCCACTGGGCCACGACGATGAGAAGGTCCAGCACGACGGCGATCACGACACACAGCACCGCGGCGGCGAGCAGCTGGGCCCGGAAGTTGGTGCTGACCCCGCTGGCCAGCAGGTTGCCGAGCCCGCCGTAGGCGACCACCGAGCCGACCGTCGTCAGCGCCACCGTCGACACCGTGGCGACCCGGAGGCCCGCCAGCATCACGGGCAGGGCGAGCGGCAGCTCGACGCGCAGCAGCCGCCCGGAGGCCGAGTAGCCCAGGCCCGTGGCCGACTCACGCACATGATCGGGCACGGCGCGCAGACCGTCGAGGACGGCACGGACCAGGATCGTCAGCGCATAGAGCGCGAGCCCGATCACGACGGTCGTCGCGCTCAGCCCGGTGAAGGGAACCAGCAGCGGGAAGAGCGCCAGCGACGGCACCGCATAGATCCCGGAGGCGGTCGCCAGCAGGGCGCCCTCCAACCGCGGGAGGCGGCGGGCCAGGAGAGCGAGCGGGAGGGCGATCAGCATCCCCAGGACCAGCGCCGCCGCGGTGATCGTGAGGTGCTGGGTGGTGGCGTCGATCAGCTCGGGACGGCGATCCACCACGTAGTCCCAGCACACCCACTCGTTGGCCAGCAGGCTGTAGCAGCTGGGCTCGCTGACCGGCGCGCCGGCCACCTGGGTCAGTAGGGTCACGGCATGGACGCTACCGAAGTCCCCATGATCCGGCTCTCCGGCGTGAGCAAGAGGTACGGCGACGGGCCGGTCGCCGTGCACGAGCTCGACCTCTCCGTCGGTCGAGGCGAGCTGGTCTGCCTGGTCGGCCCGTCGGGCTGCGGCAAGTCCACGACGCTGAAGATGATCAACCGGCTGATCGAGCCCAGCACCGGCACGATCGAGATCGACGGGCAGGACGTCACCCACCAGGATCCGGTGCAGCTGCGGCGGGGCATCGGCTACGTCATCCAGCAGGTGGGGCTCTTCCCCCACCAGAGGATCATCGCCAACGTGATGACCGTGCCGCTGCTGTACGGCGAGTCCCGGGCCACTGCGCGCGCCCGGGCGACCGAGCTGCTGGAGCTGGTCGGCCTCGACCCCGCGACGTACGCGGACCGCTATCCCCACCAGCTCTCCGGTGGTCAGCAGCAGCGTGTCGGCGTCGCCCGGGCGCTGGCGGCGAACCCGCCGGTGCTGCTGATGGACGAGCCGTTCGGCGCGGTCGACCCGCTGGTGCGCACCAAGCTGCAGGACGAGTTCCTGCGCCTACAGCGTGACCTCGGCAAGACCGTGGTGCTGGTGACCCACGACATCGACGAGGCGGTGCGGATGGGCGACCGGGTGGCGATTTTCGCGGAAGGGGGTTGGCTCGCGCAGTACGACACCCCCGCCGAGCTGCTGGCCCGTCCGGTCGACGACTTCGTGGCGGACTTCGTCGGCTCGACCCGGGGGCTGCGCCGGCTCGCGGTGACCCGGATCGATGAGACCCACCTGGAGCCCCTCGACGGGGTGCGCACCGGCGACCTCGCCGCGGCGGTCGACGTCGGCGCCACCCTCGAGGAGGCGCTCGCGGTGATGCTGCGCGACGACCGCGCCGTGGTCGGCGTACGCCGGGGCGCGCAGTTCGTCGGCGTGCTCACCCCGGCCGGCATCCACCGGGCGCTGCGGGCGTCGCTGGAGCCGGGCGGGGAGGCTGTCGACCCGGTCCCCCTCACCAAGCGCGAGCCGCTCAGCTGACCGGGATGTCCTTGTGCCAGGACTCGGTGACGTAGCGGGTCTGCCACCCCATGCCGGTGTAGAGCCCGTCCGCGCCGGTCGGTGAGTCGGCGTCGACCTCGAGCCCGACACGGTCGTGGCCGCGCTCCGCCGCGTCGGCGATGATCGTGGTGAGCAGCCCCTTGGCGACCCCGCGTCCGCGGGCGTTGGCGAGCACGCCCAGGTAGTCGACGTACGACCCGTCCGGGCCGTCCTCGGTCTCCGAGAGGGTGCCGACCAGGGCGCCGGCGGCCTCAGGGGCCCCGTCGCCGTCCACGATCTCGGCCAGCCACCAGTGGTCCCAGCGGTGGCCGGGGTCCTCGCGCAGACGGTGCACGAACTCGGCGAAGCTCTCCTCGCGCGAGTTGAAGTGGTCGGTGAAGGCGCCCTCGAGCACCTCGTGCACGGCACGCAGGTCGGCCTCGTCGGGCATGCCGCTGCCCTCGCGCTCGACACGGCGGAAGACCACGCCCTTGCGCTCCCAGCGCGCCGGGTCGGGCACCAGGGCCGACTCGTCGGCGCTCACGGGGCGGTTCATCTGCCACCAGGTGCGGACCCGGTTGAAGCCGGCGTTCTCGAGCCACTTGTGCTGGCGCTCGTCGTCGGCGAAGGCGCCGGTGTCGATCTGCTGGACGTCGAGCCCGCGGGCCGCACCGACCTCGCGGGCCTGGGCCTCGGCCCACTCGTAGAGCACCTGCGAGCACTGCTCGGCCACCTCCTCGGCGACGTCGCGGTCGACCAGGTGGACATAGAGCATCCGCCCCGCCGCACGGTCGTGGACGCTGCCCCAGGCACGCGCCACCCCGTCGGCGTCTCGGATGACGACGTTGGCGCGGGTGCGCTCCCCGTGCTCGGAGATCTCGACGAGGACCGAGTCCTCACCGGCCGAGGCCCACCCGCGGGCGACCTCCTCGTGGCGGCGCAGCAGCGCCGTCAGCTGGGCGACGTCTCCGGGGTCCTCGGGGTCCGCGCCGCCGACCGTCCAGCCCTCGGGAAGGGGGAGCCGGTCGGGTAGCACCTCGTCGGGATCGTTCTCGAACCTGGAGTCCTCGGGGATCACGACGAACCAGCATGCCCTAAGTGCGTCGCGCCAAACGGGCCGGGGGGTGACCTACGCCGCAAATGTAACGCGGGGTTATCGGGGCCACCGGGGCGTTATAGCACGGTGGTAGTTCCGATAACCCCGCGCTACAGCTGGCGGTACGGCGAGCAGCGCGCGGCGTGGCGGCCGCGCGGAGGCGTCAGGTGGGGGGCGTCAGGCGCGGCGGCGGGCCGGCTCGGCGGCGGCAGCCATCCAGGCGGCCAGCTCGGCACGGAGGGTGTCGAGCTCGGCCTCGAGCTCGGCGACGCGGACGATCGCCTCCGCGGCGCGCTCCTGGGCGTCGTCGAGCTGGCCGGCGGCGGTGCGCTCGCGGGTCTCGGCGACGTCGGCGCGGCGAGCTTCGGCGTTCATCTTGCGGGTGACCTCGGCGGCCCGCTTCTGGGCCTCGGCGAGGACGACCTCGAGCTCGCCGATGGTGGTCTCCCGGTCGGTGATGCGCTTGGCCATCTCGTCGGCGAAGGCGGCGTTCTCAGCGGAACGGCGCTCCGACATCGCGCGGTAGGCCTGCGCCTGCTCGGCGCGGTCGCGGGCTGCCTCGACGCGGGTCTGCACCAGCTCGGCGTGCGTGATCTTGGTGGACGCTGCGCCCAGCACGACGCCGGCGAAGGCGGCCAGCACGACCAGGAGCGACGATCCGCTCGCCACGGCGCCCACGACGAGCAGCGCGGCCGCGACGAGGAGGACGACGGCGACCGTCAGCCGGGTGCTGCGCTGACGACGGCGGGACGACGAGGGGGAGGCCATGGGAGCAGACTAGGGCGCATCCGGGTCGGATCGGACGCGACACGCACGCTCCAGGAGCAGAGACGTGATGGCGATCGCCACACCTGCGGCGGCTGCCACCAGCGAGCGGACGACCCGCTGGTCGGCCAGCTGGGCGGAGGCGCCCACCCAGCTCAGCGCATAGCCGAGGTAGCCACCGGCCACCAGCGCACCCACCAGCGCGCAGGCCCGAGCCAGGACCAGCCGGTTGACCGCCTGCTGAGGTTCGAGTCGCTCGTGGCGCACGTGCACGACCCGCCAGGTCAGCCAGGCGGTGACTGCGAGGAGCACGGCGACCAGCAACAGCGCCGACACCTGCAGCCAGGTGACCAGCGGCGCCGTGCCGGAGATCCACTCGAAGAGCGGCCGCACCGCCCAGCCGCCGACGAGACCGGCCAGGCCCCAGCCCAGCAGGGCCTGCCACGACGTCGGCTGGAGTCGCCGCTCGGGTGGGCCGGGATCGGGCCGGCCGGACGAGGGCTGGCGCGAGCCGGGCGGCCCGGACGTCACTGGAGCGAGAGCTCGAGGTCCTCGCGCAGCTTCAGGCCGCTGCGGTCCACGCCCTCGAGCAGCTCGGCGATCGCGCCGCGGTCGGGGAGGGACGCGTCGGGCTCCACGTCGTACCAGGGCTGCAGCACGAACGCGCGCTCGGCGGCCCGCGGGTGCGGCAGCTTCAGGGACTCCTCGTCGCTGCGCCGGTCGCCGACGACGATCAGGTCGACGTCGAGGGTGCGCGGCGCGTTCTGGACCTCGCCGCGCTCGCGGTGGAAGGCGTCCTCGATCGCCAGCGCGCGGTCGAGCAGACGCGCGGCCGACAGCGTGCTGTCGAAGAGCACGACGGCGTTGAGGTAGGGCCGGGCGTCGGCCGGGGAGTCGACGGGCGCCGTCTCATAGACCGGCGAGACGGAGGTGACCCACACCTCGGGGGTGTCGGCCAGCGCGTCCACGGCGCCTTGCAGGCTGGTCATCCGCTCCCCGAGGTTCGACCCCAGGGCGACGACGCAGCGGCGGATCGGGTGCATCTCTCCGGTCAGCGTGTCGGCGTCGACGATGTGCGGGTTGGGGGTCTCAGTCACGGTCGGCCCTTCCGGGTGATGGTCAGCGTGACGTCCGAGAACGTCGCGTCGATGGGTGCAGCTGGTTTGTGGACGGTCACCTGGGCCCAGTCAACACGATCCGCGGTGAGGCAGACATCCGCGATGCGCTGGGCCAGGGTCTCGATGAGGTCCACCGGCTCGGTCTCCACAGCGTGCTTGACCGAGGTCACGAGACTTCCGTAGTCGACGGTGTCATGCAAGTCGTCGGAGGCGGCCGCTGGACGGGTGTCGAGTCCCAAGGTGAGGTCGATGACGAAGACCTGACCCTCCCGGCGCTCGAAGTCGAAGACGCCGTGGTGGCCGAAGCACTCGATGCCTCGCACGGTCAGCTCGTCGCTCCTGGGCAGGGCGGCGGTGTCGGTCACGGGAGGTCCCTTTCAGCGGGTCGGGTGGTCGGTGGTGCGGCCAGTGCGGCCACCACCTGCAGCGCGTCGCGGCTGGCGCGCACGTCGTGCACGCGCACCGCCCACACGCCGTGGGTGGCCAGCCGGGTGGTCAGGGCGGTCACCGCCGCCTCGCGGTCCAGGACGGCACGGGGCTCGCCGTCCGCGTCGGCCAGCAGGTGGCCCAGGAACGCCTTGCGGCTCGCACCGACGAGGAGGGGGAAGCCGAGCGCGTCGAGCTCGTCGAGGCCGCGCAGCAGCTCCCAGTTCTGCTCACCGGTCTTGGCGAACCCCAGGCCCGGGTCGAGCACGATCTGCTCGTCGCGCACGCCGGCGGCCCGCATCGCGGCCACCCGCTCGGCCAGCTCGTCGCGCACGCCGCCCACGACGCCGCCGGGTCCGTCGTACGTCGTGAACTGCTGCATGCGGGTGCTGTGCGCGCGCCAGTGCATGGCGACGTACGTCGCGTCGGTGCGGGCCACGACCTCGAGGATCCGCGGGTCGGCGAGACCGCCGGAGACGTCGTTGACGATCCGTGCGCCCGCGGCCAGCGCCGCCTCGGCCACCTCGCTGCGCATCGTGTCGACGGAGAGTACGGCGCCCTCGTCGCTCAGCGCCCGGATCACGGGGACGACGCGATCGAGCTCCTCGGCGAGCAGCGGGCGGGTCGCGCCGGGGCGGGTGGACTCGCCCCCGATGTCGAGGATGTCGGCGCCGTCGGCCAGCAGTCGGCGACCGTGCGCGATCGCCGCGTCCGGGTCGGCCCAGCGTCCACCGTCGGAGAAGGAGTCGGGGGTGACGTTGACGATGCCCATCACCAGCGTGCGGCCGGCGGCGGACACGTGTGCGGGCAGCATCGGCGCCATCACCGACGGCTGTTGATCAGCGCCATCGCCTCGGAGCGGGTCGCGGCGTTGTGCATGATGCCGCGGACCGCGGAGGTGATCGTGCGGGCTCCGGCCTTGCGGACTCCGCGCATCGTCATGCACAGGTGCTCGGCCTCGATCACGACGATCACGCCACGCGCCTCGAGGATCTCCATCAGCGCGTCGGCCACCTGCGTGGTGAGCCGCTCCTGGACCTGGGGTCGCTTGGCATAGACGTCCACGAGCCGCGCGAGCTTGGACAGGCCGGTGATCTTGCCGCTCTCCGCGGGGATGTAGCCCACGTGCGCGACGCCGGTGAACGGCACGAGGTGGTGCTCGCACATCGACCACAGCTCGATGTCGCGCACCAGCACCATCTCGTCGTGGCCGATGTCGAACGTCGTGGTGAGCACGTCCTCGGGCTCGAGCCGCAGCCCCGCGGTCAGCTCCTCGTAGGCCCGCGCCACCCGGGCGGGGGTGTCGCGCAGCCCTTCGCGGTCCGGATCCTCGCCCAGCGCGATGAGCAGCTCACGCACGGCCGCCTCGGCGCGCACGTGGTCGAAGGCGGGGACCCCGGACGCGGGGCGCTCCTCCATCCCGATCGGGTCGGTCATCGGGGCGGGAGATCCTGGCCGGGGGCCGGCGGCATCACGCCGGGATCTCCGTGCACGTCGCCACCGTTGCCGGGAGGCGTGATGACGACGCCGCCCTCGCGCTTCTTCTCGAGGTCGAGGCCGTTGGCGATCGCCCGGTCCTTGATCTCCTGCGGGATCTCGATCGGCGGGATCTGCGAGGGGTTGCGGTCGGGCGACCCGGTCCAGGCCGGACGCGCCTGACGCCGACGCAGCGGCTCGAAGATCTCGGCGACCTCGGCCTTGTCGAGCGTCTCGCGGTCCATCAGCGCTAGGACCAGCGAGTCCAGGACGTCGCGGTTCTCCTCGAGGATGTCGAACGCCTCCTGGTGGGCCGTGGCCAGGAACCGCTTGGTCTCGTCGTCGACGATCGCGGCGACGTCCTCGGAGTAGTTGCGCTGATGTCCCATGTCGCGCCCGAGGAAGGGCTCGCCCTGGGTCTCGCCCAGCTTGATCGCTCCGAGGCGCTCGGTCATGCCGTACTGGGTCACCATCGCGCGGGCCAGGTTGGTGGCCTTCTCGATGTCGTTGCCGGCGCCGGTGGTCGGGTCGTGGAAGACCATCTCCTCGGCCGCACGCCCGCCCAGCATGTAGGCGAGCTTGTCGAGCATCTCCGAGCGGGTCTGGGAGTACTTGTCCTCGTCGGGCAGCACCATCGTGTAGCCCAGGGCGCGACCACGCGGGAGGATCGTGATCTTGTGCACCGGGTCGGTGCCCGGCAGCGCCGCCGCCACGAGCGCGTGGCCGCCCTCGTGGTAGGCGGTGATGAGCTTCTCCTTCTCGCTCATCAGCCGCGAGCTGCGCTGCGGTCCGGCGATCACCCGGTCGATGGCCTCGTCGAGGGACCGGTTGGTGATCTGCTTCTGGTTCTGCCGCGCGGTGAGCAGCGCGGCCTCGTTGAGCACGTTGGCGAGGTCGGCGCCGGTGAACCCGGGGGTGCGACGCGCGATCGAGCGCAGGTCGATGTCCGTCGACATCGGCTTGCCGCGCGAGTGGACCCGCAGGATCATCTCGCGGCCGGCGAGGTCGGGGGCGTCGACGCCGATCTGGCGGTCGAAGCGGCCCGGGCGCAGCAGCGCGGGGTCGAGGACGTCGGGTCGGTTGGTGGCGGCGATCAGGATCACGCCGCCGCGGACGTCGAAGCCGTCCATCTCGACGAGCAGCTGGTTGAGGGTCTGCTCGCGCTCGTCGTGACCGCCGCCCATGCCGGCGCCGCGGTGGCGACCGACGGCGTCGATCTCGTCGATGAAGACGATGGCCGGCGCGTTCTCCTTGGCCTGCTCGAACAGGTCGCGCACCCGGGAGGCGCCGACGCCGACGAACATCTCGACGAAGTCGGACCCGGAGATCGAGTAGAACGGCACGCCGGCCTCACCGGCGACGGCGCGGGCCAGCAGCGTCTTGCCGGTGCCGGGCGGGCCGTAGAGCAGCACGCCCTTGGGGATCTTGGCGCCGACAGCCTGGAACTTGGCGGGCTCCTGGAGGAACTCCTTGATCTCGCCGAGCTCCTCGATGGCCTCGTCGCAGCCGGCGACGTCGGCGAACGTGGACTTGGGCATGTCCTTGGAGATCAGCTTGGCCTTGGACTTGCCGAACTGCATGACCCCGCGGCCGCCGCCGCCCTGCACCTGGTTCATCAGGAACAGGAAGATCAAGATGATGATGATGAACGGAAGGAACGTCGCGAGGATGGAGCCGAGCAGGCTCGGCTGCGGGTTCTCGGAGTTCGACTTCTCGATCGTGCCCTCGGCGACCTGCTCGTCGACGGCCTCGATGATGCCTTCCTGCTGGCCCTGGACGTAGTAGGCCATGACCTCGGACCCGCCCTCGCGGTCGACGTCGTCGTCGAGAGTGGCCTTGATCTCCTGGTCACCGTCGACGAACGTGATCTCCTTGACGTCGCCGTTGGCGATGTACTCCTCCATCTGGGAGGTGGAGACCTCGTCGTGCCCCCCTCCGGGGGCGAGGAACTGCAGGGCCAGAAGCACGCCGACAACGGCGACCACGACCCACAGCCAGGGACCTTTGAATATGCGCTTCACAGGCTTCTCTCGACAATTTCCGCACGGTGCCCCGTCGGATCGACGGGGCACGCTCGTCTGAGGTAATGACGGTACACGTCTGAGCCAACGCAGAACCCGCCGGGCGCGACCGTCTCAGCGGCCGCTCCGGGAGCTCTCAGCGTCGGCTCAGACAGGCGTCCGTCGGGCGGGGATGACTCAGGAGCGGTGGGCTCAGGAGTACACGTGCGGCGCGAGCGTCCCGACCGAGCGCAGGTTGCGGTAGCGCTCCTTGTAGTCGAGGCCGTAGCCCACGACGAACTCGTTGGGGATGTCCCACCCGACGTACTTCACCTCGACCGGCATGCTCTGCGCCTCCGGCTTGCGCAGCAGCGTGGCGATCTCGATGCTGGCCGGGTTGCGGCTCGACAGGTTCGAGACCAGCCAGCTCAGCGTCAGCCCGGTGTCGATGATCTCGTCGACGACCAGCACGTGGCGCCCCGAGATGTCGGTGTCGAGGTCCTTGAGGATGCGCACGACGCCGCTGGACTTGGTGCCCGATCCGTAGGACGACACCGCCATCCAGTCCATCTCGACGTGACAGCTCAGCGACCGCGAGAGGTCGGCCATCACCATGACCGCGCCGCGCAGGACCCCGACGAGCAGGATGTCCTTGCCCGCGTAGTCCGCATCGATCCGGGCTGCCATTTCCTTCAGCTTGTCCTGGATCTGCTCCTCGGTGAAGAGGATGTTGACCAGGTCGTTCTCCACGTGGGCCGCGTCCATGGGAAGAAGGGTAGGCGGTCGCTCGCTCCCGGTGCCGTTGGGGACCAAACGGCAGCGAAAACCGGCCGAGCCCTGTCGTCTCTGACCAATCGACGCCCACTCCGACCCGCGGCCCCGCCAGCCCCGTCCCTCAGCGCTGGGCCGCCTCGAACGCCAGCGCCCCGTCGCGCCGTACGACGCGCAGGTGGCCGGGCAGGTCGATCCAGCGCTGGCCCCGCCAGTGGGTGAGCAGCGCGTCGACGGCCAGGACGTGGTCGTGGAAGAGCTCGCTGGCCGGGCTGCCGGCGGCGAGCGCGGCGAGCCGGATCGCGCGGCGGCGCAGCGGGGCGGGCTCGGCGGCGAGCGTCGCGACGTCGAGGGCACCGCCGGCGCGTACGGCGCGCAGCAGCGTGGCGTCGGCGAGCTCGTCGAGCAGCTCCATGTCGCCGCGCAGCTGGTCGGCGGTGCGCGCCAGGGTCACGGCGACGCCGGGCCCGAGCTCGGCCTCCAGCATCGGCAGCACCACCTGGCGCACGCGGACCCGGGTGAAGCGAGGGTCGTCGTTGTGCGGGTCGCTCCACGGGTGCAGCCCCTCGGCCTCGCAGGCGGCGCGGGTGTCGGCGCGGGAGACGTCGAGCAGCGGGCGGAGGTAGCGGCCGAAGCCGCGCCGCATCCCCGCGATCGAGCGCCCCCCGGAGCCGCGGGTGAGGCCGAGCAGCACGGTCTCGGCCTGGTCGTCGCGGGTGTGGCCGAGCAGCACGACCTCCGCCTCCAGGCGACCCGCGAGCTCCTCGAGCGCGGCATACCGAGCCTCCCGGGCGGCGGCCTCGGGCCCGATGCCAGCGGCATCGACGCTCACGGTGACGGCCGCCGTCTCGTCGACGTCGAGCGCGGCCATCTCCTCGACCAGCCGGGCCGCCCGAGCCGCCGAGCCCTCCTGGAGCCCGTGGTCGACCGTGGCGCCGACGACCCGCCAGCCGGCCGCGCGGCCCTCGAAGACCGTCGCGCTCAGCAGGGCCAGGGAGTCGGCCCCGCCCGAGCAGGCGACGACGACGGTCCGTCCGGGACCGACGTCGACGAGCGCGCGCCGTACGGCGAGGCGGACCGCGGCGACGGCGGGGTGCAGCGCCACGCCGGCGTCAGCCCAGGACCCGGGCGACCCAGGCGTCCGGGTCGGAGATCTCGGCCTTGGAGGGGAGGTTCTCCGGGGCGGCCCACACGGCGTTGAACTCGGCCATGCCGACCTTGTCGACGACGCCGTGGACGAACTTCGCGCCGTCGCGGTACTGCGCCATCTTCGCGTCCATCCCGAGCAGCCGGCGAAGCAACTTGTCGAGGACGCCGACGCCCTTGCGACGCTGGTTGAACGCCTTGCGGATCCGGGCCACCGACGGGATCACCTGGGGGCCGACGCCGTCCATCACGACGTCCGCGTGCCCCTCGAGCAGCGACATCACCCCGGTCACCCGGTCGAGCACCTGCTGCTGCTCGGGGCTGCTGACCAGGTCGATCAGGCTGCCCCCACCACTGCGCATGCTCCGCACCGCCGCGAAGAGCCGGTCCGCGAGGTCCTCGCCACCGTCCTGCGGCGACATCGAGTCGGCCAGCGACTGCATCTGGGCGAAGAGGTGGTCGCGCATCCACGGCACGGCGGTGAACTGCACCCGGTGGGTCTCCTCGTGCAGGCACACCCAGAGCCGGAAGTCGGAGGGGTCGGCCCCGAGCTCGCGCTCCACGTTGACGATGTTGGGGGCTACCAGCAGCAGCCGTCCGGAGGGCTCGAAGAACGGGTCGAACTGGCCGAGCACCTTGGTGCCGAGGAAGCCGAGCAGCCCCCCGACCTCGACGCCGGTGACCCGGGAGCCGATGGCCCGCGACAGGCCCTTGGGAGGCCCCTTCTTCTCGGTCAGCTTGTCGATCAGCGGCTCGAGGATGACCGCGAAGCCGTCGGCGTTGGCCTGGATCCAGCCGGCGCGGTCGACGACGAGCACGGGCGCGGTGGCCTCCTGCGCCTCCAGGCCGGTGAAGTCACGGACCAGACCGGTGGAGCGCGCGGCGCCGGCGCGCAGCTCGGCGACGGCGGCCACGGCCTCGTCGCGCTCGACGGCGGGTCCCTCCCCCGCCACCCGGGAGCCCAGCGAGACAGCGAGGTCCCAGTCGATCATCTTCGCGCTCATGGCCCGACCCTACGTGTGGGCCGGAAGCAGCGCCCTCGCTCCGCTCAGGGTCTACCAGTTCGCTCCTCTCAGGGTCTGCCAGTTCCCTCCGCTCAGGCGGAGCACCGGCAGGCGCCGAGCTGGGCGGCCACCTCGTCGAGCGCCTCGCGCGCGTCCAGCGCGTCGAGCTCCCCGACCCGGTCGGCGATCAGCGCGAAGACCATCACGTTGCCGTCGAGGTCCGTGGCCAACCCCGCCAGACCGTGCACCCCGGTGAGCGTGCCGGTCTTGGCGCGGACCCGGCCCGGACCGGCGTCGGCTCCGGTGTCGAAGCGCTCGGCCAGCGAGCCGGTGAAGCCCGCGACCGGCAGCCCGGTGAGGACGGCGCGCAGCCGTGGGTGCTCCGACGAGGCCGCGACGCGCAGCACGTCGAGGAGCGTCACGGCGTCCAGGCGGTTCTCCCGGGACAGCCCGCTCCCGTCGTACACGAGGTCGCGGGCCAGCGGCACGCCCAGCCGACGCAGCGTCTGCACGACCCCCGCCGCCCCGGCCGTGAAGGAGCCCTCGCCGGACACGGCGATCCCCACGTGGTGGGCCAGCACCTCGGCCGCCTCGTTGTCGCTGACGTCGAGGACCCGCTCCACGATCTGGTCGACCGGGGCGCTCTCGACCTGGGCCAGCGCCGTGGCACCGGCCGGGGCCGCGCCGACCTGAGGCTGCCCCTGCACGCGTACGCCGGCCCGGGTCAGGGCCGCCGCGAACGCCCGGCCCGCCTCCAGCGACGGGTCGGCGACCCGACTCCAGCTGTCCTCGACCCGCCCCTGGTCGACCCACAGCGCGGTGATCGGCGAGACGACGCCGTCGGGGATGTAGTCGGGGCGCCAGCGCGGGGTCGCGGTGGGGCCGGTGAAGAGGGAGTCGTCATAGGCCAGCCGCACCCGTCGTACGCCGTCGGCCCGCAGCGCCCGAGCGGTGGCGCGGGCGAGCGTGACCACATCGGCACGCGGCGGGTAGGCCTCCTCGTCGGCCGCCAGCGGCCGCCGCGCGAGGTAGGGGTCGCCGCCGCCCACCAGCACGACCTCGCGACTCCCGGCGCCCGCCACCACGCGGGTGGTGAAGGTGTGGTCGGGCCCGAGCGCCTCGAGCGCGGCCGCGGCGGTGAGCAGCTTCATCGTGGACGCCGGGACGACCAGGCCGCTGCCGCTCTCGAACACCGGGCTCCCGCCGGAGAGGTTCGCGACGGCTGCGACCACGTGGCGACCCAGGTCCTGGTCCGCGAGCCCGGCCCGCAGCGCTCGTCGTACGGCGACCGGGTCGACCGCACCCGCGGCGGAGGCGGGCACCGGCGCCGCCACCGGGGCGGGCTCCGTCAGCTCCGGGAGGTCGAGACCGGGAGGCGGAGCGACGGCCGCCGGGTCGGTGCGAGGATCGGGGCCGTCGAGGCCGAACCAGCGGGATCCGAGGTCGAAGCGGTACGCCGCACCGGCCGCCGCCAGCAGGGCAAGGACGAGGACCACGGGCAGCCAGCGAGACAGCGCGCCAGCAGTGTGGCGTGCATCACCTCGCCCCATCGTGTCCCCCCTACGAATACCGGTTCATCACATTCTGCGCGAGACTGACCCCGGCTCCGAGCCTGGGGCCCCTGACTGGACCTGTTCCGGCCACCTCACGCAGGGGCCGACGATCGTTGGAGGAACAACGTGCTGGAGTTCGACGTACTCGTAGAGATTCCCAAGGGTGAGCGGAACAAGTACGAGGTCGACCACGAGTCAGGTCGCCTGCGCCTCGACCGGATGCTGTTCACCTCCACCCAGTATCCCGCCGACTACGGCTACATCGAGAACACCCTCGGCCAGGACGGCGACCCGCTCGATGCCCTCGTGATCCTCCAGGCGCCGACCTTCCCCGGCTGCCTCATCAAGTGCCGCGCCATCGGGATGTTCCGGATGACCGACGAGGCCGGCGGCGACGACAAGGTCCTCTGCGTCCCCTCCCACGACCCGCGCCTGGGCCACCTCAAGGACATCGGCGACGTGTCGAAGTACGACCGTCTCGAGATCCAGCACTTCTTCGAGGTCTACAAGGACCTCGAGCCCGGCAAGTCCGTCGAGGGCGCCAACTGGGTCGGCCTCGCCGACGCCGAGGCCGAGGTCCTGGCCTCCTTCGAGCGCGCCAAGGGCAACGGCGCGCACTGAGGCATCAGGGGTCCCTGCGGCCTCTCGTTTCACGAGTTAACTCGTGAAAACCCCACTTCCCACATGAACCTTCACGTGGGAAGTGGGGTTTTCGCGTGGTCAGTACGACGAGCCCGGCGGCGCCGCGAGGAACCCCCGCAGCGCCCGGGCGACCTCCAGCAGCACCTCGCCCGTGCGGACCACGTCGCCCGGCACGCCGAGGGAGTGGTCGGCGTCGGCGAACTCGAGCATCGTGCACCCGGGCAGGGCCGCCAGGTCGTGGGCGACCGCGCTGTCCCAGAGCTCGTCGGCGAGTCCGCCCACCAGCAGCTGGCGTCCGCCGGCCGCGGAGATCGCGCGCATCCCCTCCACGACGCCGGGGTTCGTGAGCAGCGGGGTCAGCCACACGCCGTCGAGCCGGGACGCCGGGCCCGGGTGCAGGGCCAGCGTGGAGGCGCGCGTCCCGAGCGACTTGCCGCAGACGACGAGCCGACCCCCTGCCGGCCCGGCCCCGTCGGCCAGCTCGGCCTCCGCCTCCACCTCGGCGCACACGTGCTCGCGCACCCAGCCGGACGGATCGGCGAGCCGCTCCTTCGCGTCCCACCACAGCTCGCGCACGACGTACCCGTGCTGCAGGAACCCGACGCGGGCCAGGTCGAGCATCGGCCGGGCCGGCGAGTAGCGCCGTCCGGGGGCGACGACCGCCAGCCCCGTCGCCCCTCCGTCCCCTGCTGCGCGCGGCACATGCCGACGGTCGTGCCACCCGAAGGGCTCGATCACGGGGCCTCCGCCCGGAAGTAGCCGATGGCCCCGCTCTTCCTCACCATGACATCGCCCAATCCCTCGTCCCGCAGCCAGTCCCGGATCTCCTCGCCGGTGCACAGCGGGCCGAGGAGCCCGGCCGCGCGCCCCGCGAGCCGCACGTGCTCGTAGCGCCGACCGGAGTCTCGCAGCAGCGCGCTGCCGCTGAGCACTCCCCCCGGGGCCAGCACCCGCCGCATCTCGCGCACCGCCTGGCGCGGGTCGGGGAAGCAGTGCAGCCCGGTCAGGCTCAGCACGAGGTCGAAGCCCGCGTCGGCGAACGGCAGCGCCGCCACGTCGGCGAGCTGTGGGTGCACCTGGTCCGCGACGCCCAGCTCGCGCGCGAGCGACGCCGTACGGCGCAGCATGGCCGGGGCGATGTCGGCGGCGACGTAGTCCACCCCCTGACCGGGGCGCAGCGCGCGCATCGCCACCCCGCCGCCGCACGGCACGTCGAGCACCCGCGCGCCGGCGGGCAGCCGGCCGATCTCACCGGCCGCCGCGTGCAGCAGGCTCAGGTCGCTGCCGACCCCGACCCGCCAGAGCACACCGCCCGGTCGGGGGTTCTCCACCGTCCAGTCATAGAAGCGCGCCCAGAGCGGGTCCTCGTGCCACCCGCCGAAGCCGGGGAGTCGCATGCGGCTGCTCAGTCGCCCGAGCCGGCCGGGTCGTCACCCGCCAGTCCGCCGCCCACCAGCTCCGGCGCGCGCAGCATCGCGGCCGGCACCCCGAACGCGTCGACCAGGTCCTCGGCGATCGGGCGCAGCTTGCGGCACAGGTCGCCGATCTCGCGGGTGATCGCCTTCGAGCGCTGGCTGCTCAGCCGTCCGTGCTCCATGAACCAGGCGCGGTCGGCCTCGATCACGCTCAGCGCGTGCAGGTCGCACAGCATCATCAGCGCGACCTTGTCGTCGCCGTCCTCCATCGCCTGCGTCTTGGCGACGAAGGCCTCGAGCACGAGCCGCTCGACGTGGGCGCGGGCCGCCTTGATCACGTGGTCCTGCACGCGGGAGAACACGACGCCGGGGTTCATCCCCTGGTCGACGCCGCGCTTGAGCCGACGGGCGACGCCGCCGATCACGTGCTCCTCGCGGAAGCGCAGCATCGCCAGCTGGTAGTCGGGGTCGAGCAGCCCGGCCTCCTGGTCCCACTCGTCACCGCTGGGGAACACGTCGCGGATGCGCTGGAGCACCTTGTGCACCGCGGTCCGCTCGAGCACGGTCTCGACGGCCAGCCCGGCGACGAAGCGGACCATGCCGAACTGGTCCATGTCCTCGAACTCGCTGGCGTAGTCGGTGAGCAGCCCCTTGGCCACCAGCTGCAGCAGGACGTGGTTGTCGCCCTCGAAGGTCGTGAAGACGTCCGTGTCCGCCTTCAGCGCGGCGAACCGGTTGACCGAGATGTAGCCCGCACCGCCGCATGCCTCGCGACACTCCTGGATGGTGCGTGTCGCGTGCCAGGTGCCGTAGGCCTTGGTGCCCGCCGCCCGCGCCTCGAGCGCTCGTACGGCGGACTCGTCGCCGCCGCCCTGGCCGGAGAAGGCGTCGTGCAGCTGGCCGCGCACGACCTCCTGGGCGAAGTGCATCGCGTAGGTGTCGGCCAGCAGCGGCAGCAGCCGGCGCTGGTGCATGCCGTAGTCGAGGAGCAGCTCCTCCTCGTCGCCGCTGGCCTCGAACTGGCGGCGGTGGTTGGCGTACTTCACCGCGATCGCCAGCGCGACCTTGCTCGCGTTGATCCCGGCGCCACCCACCGACACTCGCCCCTGCACGAGCGTGCCGAGCATCGTGAAGAAGCGCCGGTTGGGGTTCTCGATCGGCGACTCGTAGACCCCCGCCGGGGTGACGTCGGCGAAGCGGTTGAGCAGCGCGGTGCGCGGCACCCGCACCTCGTCGAACCACAGCCGGCCGTTGTCCACGCCGTTGAGACCCATCTTGTGCCCGCAGTCCGCGATGCGCACGCCGGGGGCGGGCTCGCCGTCGACGCGGATGGGTACGACGAACGCGTGCACGCCCTCGCGCTTGCCGGCGACCTCGAGCTGCGCGAAGACGACCGCGAGCTCGGCGTGCTTAGCGGCGTTGCCGATGTAGTCCTTGCGGGCCGACTCGGTGGTCGTGGTGATCACGAACTCCTGCGTTGCCACGTCGTACGTCGCGACCGTGCCGAGCGCCTGCACGTTGGAGCCGTGGCCCGACTCCGTCATCGCGAAGCAGCCCATCAGCTCCCCGGTGATCAGGTCGTGGAGGTAGGCGTCGTGGTGGGCCTTGGTGCCGAGCTGGAGGATCGCGCCGCCGAAGAGGCCGAACTGCACGCCCACCTTCACCAGCACGGAGAGGTCGCCGTAGGCGAGCGTCTCGAAGGCCGCGATCGACGCGCCGAGGTCACCGCCGCCGCCGTACTCCTCGGGGAAGCCCATGCCGGTCTGCCCGGTCTGGGCCATCTCGACGACGACCTCCTTGACCCGCTCCCGGAACGCGTCGCGGTCGAGCTCCTCGGCGTCGGCGAGGATCGAGGCGTAGTCCGCGAGGTTCGTGCGCACGAGGTTGCGCACCTCGGCGTAGCGGTCGTCGAGCAGCGCCCTCAGCGCCTCGACGTCGACGACCGGCTGCGTGTAGCCACGCTCGGTCTCCGTGGCGGCGTCGCCTGAGTCGGTCGCGGGGGCGTGCGGGTCGGCACCCGCGGAGGACGGGGCGGTGTCGGTGGCCATGGGCCGACGTTACCCAGCCCCACGACGGGGCAACCGCGAGATGGGTCAAATCACGTGGGTCTCGACTCGCTCGCTGGCGCTCGCGGCTCGACCGACGAGGGCCGTCAGGGGCGGGCGTGGAAGTTGGGCGGGATCCAGTAGTGGATCGACTCCTGCACCACCGGGCGTCCGGCACGCGGAGCGTGGATGATCTGGCCGCCCCCGACGTAGAGCGCCACGTGGTAGATCGAGGACGACCTGCTGGAAGAGCCCCAGAAGACGAGGTCGCCGGCCTGGAGGTCGGCGGCACCGATCGGCGTCGACTGCTCGTACTGGGCGACCGAGTAGTGCGGCAGCGAGAGGCCGCCCGCCGCCCACGCGCGCATCGTCAGCCCCGAGCAGTCCCAGGAGCTCGGACCGGCGGCGCCCCAGCGGTAGGGCTCACCGAGCTGCGCCCGGGCGAAGCTGATGGCCGCGGCGGCTCCCCGAGCGGGTGCCGGCGCGCTGGGCGCAGGTGTTTCGGCCGGCTCCGGCTCCGGCGCCTGCGCCTGCGCCGGGACCTCGGTGGCAGGCTCATCGGACGCCGGACTCTCGGGCGCAGGACTCTGGGGGGCCGGACTCTGGGGTGCGGGAGCCTCAGCTTCCGGCGCGGGAGTCTCAGCCTCCGGTGCAGGCGCGGCCGCCGCGGCAGCCGCCGACGCCTGCTCCAGCGCGGCCTGCTCGAGCGCCGCCTGCCGCTCGGCGGCCAGCTCGACGCTGATGTCCTGGAGCTCCGCGAGCTCGGCGATGAGCAGGTCCTTCTCGGCCGCGACGTCCTGGGCGTCGGTGGCGGCGGACGCAGCGGCCGCCCGGGCGTCGTCGCGCGCCGTACGCGCCTCGTCGACCAGGTCCTCGGCCTCCTCGCGCGCCTCGACGGCGGACGTCTCCGCAAGGTCGGCCAGCGTCGCGGTGGCCCGGAAGCGGTCGTAGCCCTGGTCGAGCGCCGTCTCGGCGTGGCGCATCGTGGTGGTCTGCTCGACCACGGTCGCGATGCCGTCCGCATCGGCGATTGCCCCGAGCGCCGTCAGCTCCGGCGCCATCCGGTACGTCGTGGCGAGGGCGCTGCCATAGCTCTCCTGCTGGCGCGACACCGCCAGATCCGCGCTCGTCGCACGTCGTTCCGCAGCACGGGCCTCCGTGCGGGCGCGCTGGGCCTTCCAGCGAGCGCCGTTCCACGCCTCGGCGGCCTTCGCCGCGGCGATGGCCGAGCGCTCCAGGCGCTGGTTGGCGACGACGAGCTCGGCACGCACGACCGCGACGTCACGGGCCTTGTCCTGGGCGGCGCCCCGGGCCTCGGTGACGTCGCGCGCGCTGGGTGCGTCGTCCTCGGCGGCGGTGGCCACCCCGCCGCCGACCAGGCTGAGCGCGAGCCCCACCGCGGCGAGCCGACGCACCGATCCCGCCAGGAGTCCGCGATGACCTGCTCGCACGGGGCGCCCTCTTCCGTCGTCGGCTCCGCCGACCGAACGCTCGGACCGCGGTCGTGCCTCGGGCGACTTCCCCATCGCCCGAGGCACAACAGGCACGCTAGTGCTCATTCGTCACAAGGGAAACATTTTCGCCAGAATTTCTGTCCCGCATCGGCGTGTCGCCTTGACGAACTACATCGATGTTATTCGTGACGGAACTGTGCGCAACGCCCCCGGGCCCCACTCACAGGTGTGAGTGGGGCCCGGGTGAGCAGGGTGGAGCCGGTCAGCGCGCGGTGTCGGCCGGCAGCTCGACCGGCACGGCCGAGGAGTCCGTCGTGGGATGGGCCGCCAGGCCCTTGCGATCGAATTTCTGCCCGGTCGCGATGCCGCCGATGTAGAAGGAGATGAGCGCGATGGCGATGCCGGCGATGTCGTCGGCGACGTAGTGCCAGCCGAAGTAGAGGGTGGCGATCACGGTCAGACCGAAGTTGATCCACAGCACCCAGTGCACGATGCGGTTGCGCATCGTGTACTGCGCCATCAGCGCGACGAGCAGGGTGATGGCGACGTGCAGGCTCGCGAAGCCCGCGACCGACTGCACGGCCCCCTGGAGATCTCGATGCAGCACGCCGGCTCGTCCGTAGAACAGGGAGTCCATCAACGACGTCGTGCCCGTGTAGGCGAGGTCCTGGTAGAGCCAGGGGTAGCGGAAGCCGGGGCCGAGGGTGGGCAGCGCGTAGTAGGAAGCGGTGCCCAACGTCCAGGCGAGCACCTGAGCGGTGCAGAACCAGTAGCCGAACGAGATGTTGCGCGACCACACCACCCAGATGGTCACCATGATCGGGACCAGCGGCAGGAAGACCAGGTAGATCACCGACAGCACGTGGCTGACCCAGTCGAAGCCGATCAGGCTGTGCAGCACGACCGCGGGCTCGTGGCCGAAGAACAGCGCCTGGTCGATCAGGTGCAGCTCGCGGTCGAACTTGTAGTCGAGGCCGAGCACGTCGGGCAGGAACGACTTGAGGTTGCGGTAGCAGACGTAGGTCCCGTAGAAGCAGATGATCCCGAGCACCACCAGCGTGAGCCGCTCACGGGTCCAGTGCTCCTTCACCCGGGCCCGGGCGATGGGCAGCATTTTCTTCGGGTGCATCCGCGAGCCCCACAGCATCCGCGGCAGGACGTCGGCCAGGAACGCCGCTCCGACCAGCAGCGGCCCGCGCGCCCAGGCGGGGCCGAGGAACCCTTCGGGGTCGACGACTCTCCGGTCGAGACTCGCCGCGGCGATGAGGGCGAGGACCGCCATCATCACCGTGACCCCGATCAGCAGCACGTACGCCCGTCGATACACGGGCGTCATTCTAGGGATGCGGGCCGCCAACGCCATTTCGGGTCAGCCGAGTCCGTCGATGACGGCCACCCGGGCAGGGTCCAGGCGCAGCCGAACGGACGCACCCGGCACCGGTGCCGCCACTCCCCGGGCGCCGGTCGCAGCGACGGCATCGACCACCCCGATCCCCGCTGCGTCGACCATGAGTCGGGCCTGCTCGGGGGTGGCATGCAGCGAGACCACCGTCCCCTCCAACGGACCCGACTCGTCGACGACGAACGCCGAGCGGCGTACGGCGACCCGCGGGTGCGCCCCGAATCCAGCCCCGACTCCGGCCCCGGCTCCAGCCCCCGCCAGCTCCAGCACGCACGCAGCCGCCGCCCCGTCCAGCACCCGGGCGTATCCCAGGAACAGCGCCGTCTCCGCGTCCGCCGGACCGGCCCACACATCGGCGACCGGGCCCTCCTGCACCAGCCGTCCACCACGCATCACCGCGATCCGGTCGGCGACAGCCCAGGCCTCGTCCTGGTCGTGGGTGACCATCAGGGCCGTGGTGCCGGCCGTGTGCAGGATCTCGCGCAGCTCACCGGCCAGGCGGCGGCGCAGCTCGGCGTCGAGGGCGGAGAGTGGCTCGTCGAGCAGCAGCAGCCGGGGCTCGACGGCCAGCGCCCGCGCCAGCGCCACCCGCTGGCGCTCCCCACCCGAGAGCGTGCGCGGCAGCCGCTCGCCGTACCCCGCGAGCCCGACCAGCTCGAGCAGCTCGTCGACCCGCGCCCGGATCCGCGGCTTGGCCGTCCGGCGCAGTCGCAGCGGGTAGCCGACGTTGCCCGCGACGCTCAGGTGTCCGAAGAGCTGACCGTCCTGGAACATCAGCGCGAAGCCACGGCGGTGCGGCGGGGTGCCGGCCAGGTCCTCGCCGTCGAAGGCGACCGATCCCGCGCTGACCGGCTCCAGCCCCGCGATGGCGCGCAGCAGGGTCGACTTGCCACACCCCGACGGCCCGAGCACGGCGAGCACCTCGCCGTCGGGCAGCGCGAGCGAGACGTCCTCGACGGCCAGGAGGTCGTCGTAGCGGACGCTCACGTGCTGGAGGCTCAACATCTCAGAATGCTCCCACCGAGGGCACCCGCAGCCGCTCGACGGCCAGCATCACCGCGGTGGTGACCGCCGCCAGCACGACGGCGGCGGCCAGCGCCATCTCGTGGTTGGCCTCCCCGGGACGCCCGATCAGCCGGAAGATCACGATGGGCACCGTCGGATGGTCCTCGCGAGCCAGGAACGAGGTCGCCCCGAACTCCCCCAGCGAGACCGCGAACGCGAAGCCGGCCGCGGCCAGCAGCGGCTTCCACACCACCGGCAGGTCGACGGTGAGCATCGCTCGCCACGGGGAGGCGCCGAGCGTGGCGGCGGCCTGGCGCTGACGGTCGTCGACGCCGGCGAGCACCGGGGCGAGGATGCGGACGACGAGGGGCAACGCCACCAGAGCCTGGGCGATCGGCACCAGCAGCGCGGTGTCACGCAGGTCGAGCGGCGGCCGGTCCAGCGTGATCAGGAAGCCGAAGCCCAGCGTCACCGCCGAGACCCCCAACGGCAGCATGAAGAACCCGTCGAGCACACCGCGCAGCCGCCGCTCCGCCGTGGAGTGCGAGCGGCGTGTCACGATCACCGCGACGGCCAGCCCGAGCAGCAACGCCATCCAGGTCGCGTCGACCGCCGTGCGCACCGAGTTGGCCAGCGCCTCGGTGACCGGTACGACGAGCGACTCCGCGCCGACGCTCCCCGGCTCGGCGTTCAGGGCGCGATAGTGGGCGAGGCCCCAGCCGTCGCCGACCCGCAGCGAGCCGCCGACCATCGTGGCCAGGGGGAGCGCGACCAGCACGACCGGGAGCGCGGTGGCCAGCACGAGCGGGAGGTCGGCACGGCTCAGCCGCCGGAGTCTCGCCTGGACTCGCTGGACCGTGGGATCCGGGGTCGCCCGCAGACGCTGGGTGAGCAGCAGCAGACCCGCCACCACCGCGAGCTGGACGACCGAGAGTGCGGCCGCCCCCTGCAGATCCAGCAGGTTCGTGGTCAGCAGGTAGATCTCGGTCTCGACCGTGGCGTAGCGCAGTCCGCCGAGGGTCAGCACCACCCCGAAGGACGTGGCGCAGAAGAGGAAAACCACGCTCGCCGCCGACACGATCGCCGGCCGCAGCGCCGGCAGCGTGACCGTGCGCAGGACCTGGGCGGGCGACGCCCCCAGCAGTGCCGCCGCCTCGCCGGGGCGGGGATCGAGTGACTCCCAGGCCCCGCCGACCGTGCGCACGACGACGCTGAGGTTGAAGAAGACCAGCGCCGCGACGATCGCCACCGGGGTCCCGTCCAGCCCCAGGAAGCCCAACGTGCCTCCCTCGCTCAGCAGTTGCCGGAAGGCGACCCCGACGACCACGGTGGGCAGCACGAACGGCACGAGCAGCGCGGCGCGCAGCACCTTGCGACCCGGGAACTCACGCCGGTGCAGCAGGTAGGCCGCGGGCAGGCCGAGCAGCACCGCGAGCACGGTGCCCGCCGCCGACGACCAGAGCGTGAACGCCAGCACGCGCAGCACCCGCGGGCGCCCCAGCACCGCGGCCACCCCGCCCGGGTCGAAGGACCCGTCGGGCCAGAAGCCACGGGCGACCATGCCGGAGACGGGCAGCACGAAGAAGACGACCAGCACCAGCACCGGGCCGGTCGCCAGCGCGACCAGGCCGACCACCCTCCTCATCGCGGTGCCGGTCAGCGGGTGGTGACCTCGGTCCAGGTCTCGAGCCAGTCGTCGCGGTTGGCGGCTATCTCGGCCGGGTCCACGCCCGCGGGGTCCTCGGGCTGCACGGCGTGCTCGGCCCAGGCGGCCGGCAGCTCGACGTCGTCGCGGACGGGGAAGACGTACATGCTCTCCGGCAGCGCCGCCTGCACGTCCTCGGAGAGCAGGAACTCGACGAGCTCCGCCGCGCCCTCGGGGTTCTTCGCGCCCGCGAGCACGCCGGCGTACTCCACCTGGCGGAAGCAGGTGTCGAGCAGCGCGGCCGTCGTGGACGCCCCGCCCTCCTCCGCGACCGTGAAGGCCGGCGAGGAGTCGTAGGACACCACGATCGGGCGCTTGCCGCTCTCGCCGCCCTGGGTGAAGTCGACGTAGTAGGCGTCCGACCAGTCCGAGGTGAGCTTGGCGCCGTTGTCCATCAGGTCGGCCCAGTAGTCGGGCCACTGCTCGCCGTACTCCGCGACCGTGCTGAGCAGGAACGCCATGCCCGGGGTGCTCGTCGCGGCACCGGGCACCACGAACAGGTCGCGGTAGGCCGGGTCGGTGAGGTCGTCGAGGGTCGCCGGCGGATCGAGCTCGCGCTCGGCGAACCACGTGGTGTCGACGTTGACGCAGACGTGGCTGACGTCGATCGGGGCCAGCGCCGGATCGCCGGGCAGCGCGTACTGCTCCGACCCGGCGGGCAGCTCGACGTCCAGCGGGGAGAAGACCCCCTCTTCGAGCGCCCGCGAGGCGAACGTGTTGTCGACGCCGAAGGCCGCGTCGCCGGTCGGCGAGTCCTTGGTGAGGACCAGCTTGTTGGTGAGCGTGCCGCCGCCCCCGGTGGCACGCACGGTCAGTGTGTGCCCGGTCTCCTCCTCGAACCGCGCGACGAGGGCGTCGGACATCGCGAAGTCGCCGTGGGTGACCAGCACGACCTCGCCGCCGCCGCTGCCCGCGCCCACGGACGCCTCAGTGTCGTCGTCACCGCCGGTCAACGAGCACCCGGCGAGCAGGCTGCCGGAGAGGAGCAGCGCACCCCCAGTCATGAGACTCCTGGTGAGGCTGGTGGTGAGGCCCGTGGCCGGTCGTCGGCGCGCGCGGATGCTGCTCATCGGACTCCCTTCGCCGGTGTTAACCGGAGCAGGTTCGGAGGGTCTGCGGCTGTTCCGCACTCTCAGCACGCGTGAGCGTGCTCCCCTGTCATCGACTGCCCAGCCTACGCCCCGGCACGCCGGCTAACGCTCCAGTGCCACCTCGCGGTCCACCCCGGCCAGCTTCTCCGGATTGCGCACGAGGTAGAGACCGGTCACCAGCTCGCCCTCGACGAGCATCGAGGCCACCAAGGTCACCCGGCCCTGCTCCACGACCCGCAGCGCCGGGGCGCCGTTGGAGAGACACACGTCGACCACGACGTCCTCGCCCGCGAGGCCGCTGGCGGCGATCCCGGCCAGGAAGCGCAGCACCTTGTCGCGGCCCGTGATCGGGCGCAACGCCGCGCTGACCAGCCCGCCCCCGTCGCTGAGCAGCACGACCTCGGGAGCCAGCACGTCCATCAGCCCCTGGATGTCCCCGGTCGACGCCGCCGTCAGGAAGCGCGCGACCACAGCGTCGCGTCGGGTCGGGTCCACCCGCTCGCGCGGACGCCGGGACTCCACGTGCGAGCGCGCCCGGTGCGCGATCTGACGCACCGCGGCCGGAGACCGGTCCACGGCGGCCGCGATCTCGTCGTACCCCAGGGCGAAGACCTCGCGCAGCACGAACACGGCCCGCTCCACCGGCCCCAGCGTCTCCAGCACGAGCAGCATCGCCGTCGAGACGCTGTCGGCGAGCTCGACGTCGTCGGCGACGTCGGGCGCGGTCAGCAGGGGCTCGGGCAGCCACGGCCCGACGTAGGCCTCCCGGCGACGCTGCAGGGTGCGCAGCCGGTTGAGCGCGAGCCGCGTGGCGATCCGCACCAAATAGGCGCGCGGCTCACGGACCTCGGCCCGGTCGACCCCATCCCGATCCACCGCGGCCCAGCGCAGCCAGGTCTCCTGCAGCACGTCCTCGGCGTCGGCGGCCGAGCCGAGCATCTCGTAGGCGACGGTGAAGAGCAGGTTGCGGTGGCTGACGAACTCGTCTGTCGGGCTCACACCCGCCATCATCACGCGTGCCCCGCGTCCGCGGGCACGAGCGGCAGATCGCAGACGTCGGAGAAGCCCTGGCTGCTCAGGCCCATCGCGGCGTTGAAGCGCGAGCGCTGGTTCTCGACCGCCACCATCAGCGTCAGCTCGACGACCGCCTCCGTGCCGAGCCGCTCCCGCAGCGTGGCGACCATCTCGTCGGTGACCGTGGGCGGGGTCAGCGTCATCGCCTCGGCGTAGGCCATCACGTCGCGCTCGAGCTCGGTGAAGACCTGCGACTCGCGCCAGCGGGGCACCTCGCGGACCTTCGCCTCGTCGAGTCCCTCGTCGTGCGCGAGGTAGTAGCCGAAGTCCAGGCACCACGAGCAGCCGATGGCAGCCGCCGACGCCATCACCGCGTAGGACTTCAGCTGCGGGTCCAGCCGATCGAGCCGGGCCACCTTGGACTCCAGCGCCATCACCGCGCGCAGCGCCGGGCGGTGGTGCCACAGCACCAGGACGTTGTCGAGCACCTTGCCCCACGTGCGGCGGGAGTAGGCACTGACGATCCGGCCGAAGGGGCCGGAGAGGGGCGCCGGCGGGATGCGGAAGCTGCTGGTCATCGGGTGCTCCTGGGACTCACCCGGCCCCGGGTGGGCCGGTCCTGCACGTGAGACACCGCCCGCCCCCGATCTGTGACAGGTCCGATCTCAGGGGTGCTGCACCCAGTCGAAGCTCTTGGCGACCGCCCGCTCCCAGTTCTCCCACTCGCTGCTTCGACGGTCCGCGTCCATGCTCGGCTCCCACAGCGCGGCGCGGCGCCAGTTGCGGCGCAGGCCCTGCAGGTCGCTCCAGTAGCCGACGGCCAGCCCAGCGGCGTACGCCGCCCCCAGCGACACCGACTCCGAGACCAGCGGCCGCTCGACCGGCACGTCGAGCACGTCGGCGATGATCTGCATGAGCAGGTGGTTGGCGGTCATGCCGCCGTCGACCTTGAGCCGACGCAGCTCGATGCCGGAGTCGGCGTTCATCGCCTCGACGACCTCGCGGGTCTGCCAGGCCGTGGCCTCCAGGACCGCGCGGGCCAGGTGCCCCTTGGTGACGTACGACGTGAGGCCGACGATCACGCCGCGGGCGTCGGGCTGCCAGCGGGGTGCGTAGAGGCCGGAGAACGCCGGCACGATGTAGCAGCCGCCGTTGTCCTCGACCCTGCGGGCGACGGTCTCGATCTCGGGAGCGGTCTTGATCATCTCCAGCCCGTCGCGGAACCACTGGACCAGGGACCCGGTCATCGCGATGGACCCCTCGGTCGCATAGACGGGGGCCTCCCCCTCCAGGGAGTAGGCCACCGTGGGCAGCAGACCGTGGGTGGACTCCACGATCGTGGAACCGGTGTTCAGCAGCGCGAAGGCGCCGGTGCCGTAGGTGCACTTGGCCTCGCCCTCGTCGAAGCAGGCCTGACCGAAGAGCGCCGCCTGCTGGTCCCCGAGCGCGCCCCCGATGGGGACGCCGTCGGCCACGCCACGGCAGGTGCCGTAGACCTGGGCGTTGGGCCGGATCTCGGGCATCATCTCGAGGGGGATGTCGAGCTTGTCCAGCAGCCGCTGGTCCCACTCGAGGGTGCGGATGTCCATCAGCATCGTGCGGCTCGCGTTGGTCACGTCGGTGACGTGCACACCCCCGTCGGGGCCGCCCGTGAGGTTCCAGATCAGCCAGCTCTCCATCGTCCCGAAGAGCACGTCACCGGTCCGCGCCCGCTCCTGCAGGCCGCGCACGCGGTCCAGCATCCACCGCAGTCGCGGCGCGGCGAAGTAGCCGGTCGGACTCAGGCCGGAGACCTGCTGGAAGAGGCCGTCGGCGTCGTCGCGGGCCAGGTCGGCCGCCAGGTCCGCCGCCCGGGTGTCCTGCCAGGTGATGGCACGGCCCGCCGGACGACCGGTGTGCCGGTCCCACACGACAGTGGTCTCCCGCTGGTTGGTGATGCCGATCGCCGCCACGTCGGAGGCGGCGAGGCCCGCGAGCCTCAGCGCCTCGGGCACCACCCGCTGGGTGCTGCGCCAGATCTCGGCGGCGTCCTGCTCGACCCAGCCCGGCTCGGGGTAGTGCTGGTGGTGCTCGTGCTGGGCGACCGACACCATCCGTCCCGAGTGGTCGAACAGCAGGCAGCGCGTCGAGGTGGTGCCCTGGTCGATGGCGGCCACCACCCGGGTGCTCAGTGGGTCTCCTCGAGTCGGGCGATGATGGCGGCTGCGGCCTCGGTCGTCTGCTCCAGCACCCGGCGCAGCGGGCGACCGGAGGAGTCGAGGACCCGCTCGGCGGGCCCGACCACCGCGAGCGCTGCGACGCCCAGCCCGGCGCGGTGCCGGATCGGTGCGGCGAACGCGGCGACGCCGGGGCGGTGCTCGCCGTTCTCCGTCGCGGACCCGTGCAGACGCACCCGGGAGACGCGCTCCGCGAGCTGGTCGTGCTCGGTCACGGTGGAGGAGGTGTAGCGGGTCAGGGTGAGCGAACGGAGCGCCGGAGCGGACGCGACGCAGGCCAGCAGCACGTGTCCCAGCGCCGTGGCGTGCAGCGGATGCCGCTCCCCGACGCGCAGCCGCTGATGGCTGTCGTCGGGCCGGAACACGTGGTGCACGATCTCGGCCGTGCCCTCCACGGGCATCGCGATCTGGACCTCCAGGCCGGTGCGGGCAGCCAGCGTGTCGGCCCAGTTCATCGACCTGGACCGCAGCTCGTTGGCGTCGATCGCCCCCTGACCCAGCCGGGCCAGGCCGGCCCCGAGTCGGTAGCGGCCGGTCCGGGTGTCCTGGTCGACGAAGCCCACGTCGCACAGCGTGCGGACGATGCCGTGCACCGTCGGCTTGGGGAGCCCCAGGGCGTCGGTCAGCTCGGAGAGCGCGAGCGGCGTGTGCGCCGCTCCGAGCAGCTGCAGCACCGCTGCGGCACGCTCGATCGACTGGATGGGGCCTGACACCCGATCGACTGTAGGGCACCTGACCGTCCGGCGAGAGAACGTTCGCCATTGTCGACCGGGCGTCGTTGACCGCAGTCCTTGACAGCCCGACTGTGAGTGGGCAGGCCCCGGACCAATCAGAGGGAGCACCAGATGAAGCAGAAGAACCCACTCATCGGCGAGCTATGCGCCGAGTTCGCCGGCACGATGATCCTCATCCTCTTCGGAGTGGGCGTCGTCGCGCAGGTCGTCACCGCAGAGGGTGGCGGTCTCGGCGACCACGACTCCATAGCCTGGGCATGGGGCCTGGGCGTCACCCTCGGCGTCTACGTCTCGGCACGGATCTCCGGGGCCCACCTCAACCCGGCCGTCACCCTCGCGCTCGCCGCGTTCCAGGGGTTCTCGTGGCGCAAGGTGCTCCCCTACTCCCTCGCGCAGACCGCCGGCGCGTTCGTCGCGGCGCTGATCGTCCGGGTGGGCTACGCCGACCTGATCGCCTCGGTCGACCCTGGCCACACCATCAAGACCCAGGGCATCTTCTCGACGCTGCCCGGCAACGGCAACGACATCGTCTCCATCCCCACCGCGTTCTTCGACCAGGTGGTCGGCACCGCGATCCTGGTGTTCGTGATCTTCGCGCTGAGCCACGCCTGGAACAACCCGCCCATGGCCAACATCGGCCCGGTCGTCGTCGGCCTGCTCGTCGTCGCCATCGGGATGGCCTGGGGCGCGAACGCCGGCTATGCGATCAACCCGGCACGTGACCTCGGCCCGCGTCTGGCCAGCCTGATCACCGGCTACGGCGGGGCCCTGAACGATCAAAACGGAGACCTCTACTTCTGGCTGCCGATCGTGGCCCCGCTCCTCGGTGGGCTCGTCGGCGGTGGGCTGTTCAAGCTGCTCATCGGCAACCACCTGACTCCCCTCGAGGAGGAGGAGGGCATCGAGGAGGAGATCGTCGGCGAGGCTGTGCCGAACGCCTGATCAACACCCATCGAGCATCCATCCCCGTTCATCAGCTAAAAGGAGAACGTCATGGCCGAGTACGTCGGATCCGTTGACCAAGGCACGACCAGCACCCGCTTCATGATCTTCGACCACTCCGGCAACGAGGTGGCCCGCCACCAGCTGGAGCACGACCAGATCATGCCGAAGGCCGGCTGGGTCGAGCACGACCCGGTGGAGATCTGGGAGCGCACCAGCTCGGTGATCCAGACCGGCATGGGCAAGGCGGGGCTGAACCCCGAGGACCTCGTCGCCCTGGGCATCACCAACCAGCGCGAGACCACCGTCGTGTGGAACAAGAAGACGGGTCGCCCCTACTACAACGCGATCGTGTGGCAGGACACCCGCACCGACCGGATCGCCAGCAAGCTCGAGCGTGACGGTCACGGCGACCTGATCCGCAAGCGCGCCGGCCTGCCGCCCGCGACGTACTTCTCCGGCGGCAAGATCCAGTGGATCCTCGAGAACGTCGAGGGGGTCCGCGAGGCGGCCGAGGCCGGCGACGCGCTGTTCGGCAACACCGACTGCTGGCTGGTGTGGAACCTCACCGGCGGCACCGACGGCGGCGTGCACGTCACCGAGCCGACCAACGCCAGCCGCACGATGCTGATGGACCTCGAGACGCTGCAGTGGGACGACGAGCTGCTGGCGCTCTTCGACATCCCGCGCGCGATGCTGCCCGAGATCCGCTCCTCGAGTGAGCCCGGCGGCTACGGCGTGACCCGCAAGAACGGCCCGATGCGTGGCGAGGTGCCGATCACCGGCATCCTCGGCGACCAGCAGGCGGCGACGGTCGGTCAGGTCTGCTTCGCTCCCGGCGAGGCCAAGAACACCTACGGCACCGGCAACTTCATGCTCCTCAACACCGGCACCGAGCTGGTCCGGTCGAAGGCCGGGCTGCTGACCACGGTCTGCTACAAGTTCGGCGAGGACGCTCCCGTCTATGCGCTCGAGGGCTCGATCGCCGTGACCGGCTCGGCCGTGCAGTGGCTGCGCGACCAGCTGGGCATCATCAGCGGTGCCGCGCAGAGCGAGTCGCTGGCCCGGCAGGTCGAGGACAACGGCGGGGTCTACTTCGTGCCGGCCTTCTCCGGCCTCTTCGCGCCGTACTGGCGCTCGGACGCCCGCGGCGCGATCGTCGGGCTCTCGCGCTTCAACACCAACGCGCACCTGGCGCGGGCCACCCTGGAGTCGATCTGCTACCAGAGCCGCGACGTGGCGGAGGCGATGGAGAAGGACTCGGGCGTCAAGCTCGAGGTGCTCAAGGTCGACGGCGGCGTGACCGCCAACGAGCTGTGCATGCAGATCCAGGCCGACATCCTCGGCGTCGAGGTCAGCCGGCCCGTCGTGGCCGAGACCACGGCCCTGGGCGCGGCGTACGCCGCCGGCCTCGCGGTGGGCTTCTGGAAGAACACCGACGAGCTCCGCGAGAACTGGAACGAGGCGCGCAGGTGGTCGCCCGAGTGGAGCGAGGAGCAGCGCGAGTCCGGCTACGCCCAGTGGCACAAGGCCGTCCAGCGCACGCTCGACTGGGTGGACGTGGACTAGCAGCCACGCAGCACCTGCACCCCTATTGGCCGGACATGGGGACCGGTTCAACGCACCACATCAGGAAGAGGTAACGCAGCATGAGGTCCACCGCACTCTCACCACAGTTCCGTCAGGAGTCCCTCAACCGCATGGCCGAGGAGGAGCTCGACGTCCTCGTCATCGGCGGCGGAGTCGTCGGAGCCGGCTGTGCTCTCGACGCCGTCACCCGAGGGCTCAAGGTGGGACTCGTCGAGGCCCGTGACTTCGCGTCCGGCACGTCGAGCCGGTCCAGCCGGCTCATCCACGGCGGGCTGCGCTACCTCGAGATGCTCGACTTCCGACTGGTCGCCGAGGCGTTGAAGGAGCGGGGCCTGCTCCTGCAGGAGCTGGCCCCGCACCTGGTGCGGCCCGTGGAGTTCCTTTACCCCCTGCAGCACCGGGGCTGGGAGCGTCTCTACATCGGCTCCGGCGTGGCGCTCTACGACACGCTCAGCCGCGTCTCGGGCCGGGCCGGGGTGCCGCTGCACCGCCACCTGACCCGACGCGGCGCCCGCAAGCTGGCGCCCGCCCTGCGCAAGGACGCCCTCATCGGGGCGCTGAAGTACTCCGACGCCCAGGTCGACGACGCGCGTCACACCATGTTCATCTCCCGCACCGCCGCCGCGTACGGCGCGATGGTGGCCTCGCGGGCCCGCGTCGTGGACCTGGTCCGCGACGGCGAGCGGGTTGTGGGTGCAGTGGTGCGTGACCTCGAGAGCGACACGACCATCACCATCCGCGCCAAGCAGGTCATCAACGCGACCGGCGTGTGGACCGATGAGACGCAGAACCTCGGCGGCCAGCGCGGTCAGTTCCACGTCCGGGCCAGCAAGGGCATCCACCTCGTGGTCCCGAAGGACCGGATCCGCTCCGAGGTCGGCTTCATCATGCGCACCGAGAAGTCCGTGCTCTTCGTGATCCCGTGGGGCCGCCACTGGATCGTCGGCACCACCGACACCGACTGGTCCCTCGACAAGGCCCACCCGGCGGCGAGCGAGGCCGACATCGACTACCTGCTCGGGCACCTCAACTCGTTCTTGGACATCCCGCTGACGCGCGACGACGTCGAAGGCGTCTATGCCGGTCTGCGTCCGCTCCTCGAGGGCGAGTCCGAGGCGACCTCCAAGCTGTCGCGCGAGCACGCCGTCGGACACCCCGCCCCCGGTCTCGTGGTGATCGCCGGCGGCAAGTACACGACGTACCGGATCATGGCGCAGGACGCCGTCGACGAGGCCGTCTTCGGGCTGTCGAAGCACTTCGACCGCAAGGTGGCCAAGTCGGTCACCGAGAACGTGCCGCTGCTCGGCGCGGAGGGCTACTACGCGCTGCTCAACGCCCGCAGTGTCCTCGCCGGCGAGTCCGGACTGTCCGAGGGCCGCATCGAGCACCTGCTGAACCGCTACGGCTCGCTGATCCACGAGATCCTCGCGATGGTGAAGGAGGACCCCTCGCTGGGCGAGCCGCTCGAGGGCGGCGACGACTACATCCGCGCGGAGGCGGTCTACGCCGCCAGCCACGAGGGCGCTCGGCACCTCGACGACGTCCTGACCCGCCGGATCCGGCTCTCCACGGAGTCCTTCGACCGGGGCCTCGGTGCCGTCGAGGAGGTCGCCCTGCTGGTCGGGCCGGTCCTGGGCTGGAGCGACGAGCAGATGGAGATCGAGATCGAGCACTACCGCAAGCGGGTCGCCGCCGAGCGGGAGAGCCAGGAGATGCCCGACGACGAGACCGCCGACGCCGCACGTCTCGGTGCCCCCGACGTGGTGCCGCTGAGCTGAGCCGTCCGACCTTCCCCCCCAGGTCGCTGACGCGCTTCGGCTGACGCGGGGATCCGTCCGAGAGGGCGGGTCCCCGCGTCAGTGCATTTCGGGGGGGCCGTTGGCCTCTGGCCGCCGGCCGCGCGTGGGTCGACACTGGGCTCGTCGGCCGGGGGTCGGCTCCGGCCGCGCGCGGAGGCGGTCATGGACAGGACGCGGAAGGATCGGACGGACGGCAGCACGGGGAGCGGCGGCACGGGCAGCGGCGGCACGGGAAGCGGCGGCGGACGTAGAGCCCACTGGGCCGTGGCCCTGCTGGTGTCCCTGACGGTCGCCGCGATCGCCCTGCTGACGGTGCTGCTCACCGGCAACGACGCCGACGAGCCGGAGCCCGGCGCCGCGGATGCTCCGGCGACGAGCGCGGAGCCCACACCGACCACGGACACGACGCCCCCTGCCCCCACCTCGCCCAGCGCACCGCCCGTGTTCGACCTGCTCGATGACGTGACGCCGGGTGCGCCCCCGAAGGTGCCCTACCTCGAGCGCACCCGGCTGGTCCGCCCCGACGGCACGACGACACCGCTGCCGCACACCTACGACCAGTTCACCCTGCTCGGCGACCGGATCATCGCGACGTACGACGACCAGGGCGACCGGATGCTCGTCATCCTCGACGCCGACGGCCGAGGGATCGGCCACTCGCCCGTCGAGGCCAACTTCGCGCTCGACGCGGACGGCGACGTCGTCGCCTGGGCCACCCCGCAGGGCGTGCTGGAGACGCTGTGGGAGGACGGGACCCACACGTGGGGCAACCAGGGCGGACCGGTCACCGTGGCGGCCGTGACCAGCGACGGTTCGTGCGGCGCGGACGACACGACCTGCCGCGTCTACGTCAACAACGGCAGTGGGCTGCCCCCGCAGGCCGCCGGCCCGGACGGCACGGTGGACGGCCTCGTCCCTGGGTCGCTTCGGCTAACCGACGTCCACCCCGACGGACCGGTTGCCGTCCAGCTGTCGTCCAGCGACACCGGGTCCTGCAGCGGCGTCTTCGTGGACGGCGTCTCGCGATGGGAGACGTGCGAGCACTCGCTGCTGCGCTTCTCCCCCGCCGGAGACCTCCTCCTGGGCACCCACGCCTACCGGGACGGCCTCGGGCTCAACTCGCTGAGCGTGCTCGACGCCGAGAGCGGCGACGTGCGCGCGACGTACACGATCCGCGGCGGCTTCATCGCCCAGCAGGCCTGGGAGGACGACACCCACGTGCTGGTCGTCATCTCGGGGCCGCACGGGTGGGAGATGCTGCGGCTCGGCCTGGACGGCACCCGGGAGCTGGTCGTGGGGCCGGTCGAGCCGACGCGGGACCCGACGTTCAAGGTGCTGACGCTGCCCGGCAACATCTGACGACTATCGGCGCACGCGGATCCGGACCGCCCTCGAAGTGCTGGCCGCGTGGCTCTCGGTGGCCGTGAACGAGACCCGGTACGCCGTGGTGCGGCGTGGGCGGAGGGCGACCGCGAGGCGCCCCCCGGAGACCGTCCGCACCCGGCGTACGACGCTCCAGCGCTTGGTGCCGGCCGGCCGCTGGAGCACCTGCACCGTGCGGCCCGGGAGCGCTCGACCGTCGCCGGTGAGGCGGCCCTTCAGACGGACCGGCTTGCCGCGTCGGATCCGGGACTTGTCGGCGCCGAGGGTGAGGGCGGTCGAGACGACCACGGGCGGCGGGGTGGCCAAGGTAGTGAGCGCCTCGAAGGAGCCGGCGAACCGATTGAGATCCACAGCGTGCGCGATGCCTGGGACGGAGCCCTCGTCGGTGTGCTGCCAGAAGGTCCAGCCGGTCCAACTGCCTGGCACGCGGGGAGTGCCGTCCGTGTAGTGCGCGAGCCAGAGTGGATAGCGACCAAAGCCGTCGTAGCCGTTCATCTTCTCTTCCCAGAAAGATGGAGAGGTATAGATGATCGGCACCCTGCCGGTGAGACGCTCGACGGTCGTCAACCACTCCCGGGTCCAGGCCACTCGCTGCGCTGGAGTGAGATCGCCGGCGTACTGGGTCTCAAAGTCCAGCACGGGCGGCAAGTCCCCTGTCTGGCGCAGCTTCCCGACCTTCGCCACGTAGTGCTCTGCCTGAGCGGCGCCGTTGCTCGTGGTGTTGTCCAGTCGTGCCACGTGGTACGCCCCGCGGTACAGACCGGCCGTCGCGGCGCCGGCGAAGTCGCTGGCGAAATGGGGGCTCACCCACCCTGCACCCTCGGTCGCCTTGACGAACACGAACGAGTGGCCGGCCCCCTTCACCTGCGCCCAGTCGATGGCGGCGTCCTGCGGGTGCTGGTGCCCGGCGACGTCGATGCCGGTGACCTCGTCCGCCGCGTGCGCCAGAGTCGATCCTGCGCTCCAGGTCAGCACGGTCAGGCCCGCCGCCAGGACGAGCGCGAGCAGCGCGGAGACGGCCATGCGGGCCCGCCCCTGCCGGTGGCGGATGGGCGTGGCTGGCATGTGGCTCCCCCTGAGCGTCGGCGCCGGTCATCGATTCTCGTTGGTCGAGCAGGTTGCGCAGCCGTCGGTCGAGCAGGTTGCGCAGCAACCGACGTCGAGACCACCGACGTCGAGACCATAGCGACTCGCGGTCGCGCCGGCACCCTTACATTGGCCCCATGCCCGAACACCTGGCGCCCCGTGCCGACCGTCCGAGCCTGCGTCACGAGCTGCTCGCCTGGCTCATCCCACGGCTGCGCGGCTCCGGCGAGCTCGAGAGCCTGGAGGGCGAGCGGGCGCATCTGGAGCGGCGGCACGCGGGGAGGGACCACTCCCTCCCGACGGCGTTGATCCCGTTCTTCGGCCGCAGGTTCGTGGTGGTCGTCGAGCAGCTCTCTCCTCGCAACAGCCAGGCCGAGGGCCCCACCTTCGCGTCGTACTCGATCTCCCGGAGGGGCTCACGCCCGTCGCGCACCGTGCTCTACCTGCACGGCGGCGGCTACGTCTCTCCCATGGACCCCCAGCACACGCGCTATGCCGCGCGGCTGGCGAGCGAGCTCGACGCCCGCGTCGTGCTGCCCGACTACCCACTCGCCCCGGAGCACACCTGGCGCGACTCCCACGAGGCACTGGTGGCGCTGGCCCAGCGGCTGCTGAGCGGCGGCGAGGAGCTGATCATCGCCGGCGACTCCGCGGGCGGGGGCCTCGCGCTGGCCGTGGCTCTCTCCCTGCGCGACCGCTCCCGCGCCACCGGGTCCCGCCAGGCCGACCGGCTGCTGCTGATCTCCCCCTGGGTCGACCTGACGGCGAGCGCCCCCGACACCGCGGCGTTCAGCGCACGCGACACGTGGCTGTTCCTCAGCAAGATGAACGCCTACGCCGGTTGGTGGGCCGGCTCCCCCGAGGACCTCGGTCGCCCGGAGGTGAGCCCAGGCCTGGCCGACCTCGACGGCCTGCCGCCGGCACTCGTCCTCTGCGGCACCCGCGACACGCTCGCGCCCGGCTGCCGGCTCCTCGCCGACCGCGCCGCCGCGTCGACGTGGGACCTGACCTACCTGGAGCGTCCCGGGCTGATCCACGTCTTCGCGATCCTGCCGATCCCCGAGGCCGCGACGGCCTGGCGGATCACCAAGGCGTTCCTGCAGGCGCCGCTCGGGGCTCGCGGATGAGCGTCCGGGTGGTCGGATTCGACGACCTCGACGCGCGCACGGCGTACGACGTGTGGCGGCTGCGCCAGGACGTCTTCGTCGTCGAGCAGGAGTGCGCCTACCCAGACCTCGACGGACGCGACCTCGAGCCGACGACCCGGCACGTGCTCCTCGAGGACGACGGGCTCGTGGGCTACCTGCGCGTGCTCGACGACGGCGCGCACCTGCGGATCGGCCGGGTGCTGCTGCGCCGCGACGCGCGGGGGCGAGGGCTGGCCGACCAGCTGGTCGCCGCCGCCCTGGACGTGGTCGGTGAGCGGGCGGCGCGGCTCGACGCGCAGAGCCCGCTTGCGGGCTGGTATGCCACGCACGGGTTCGTCGTGGACGGGCCGGAGTTCGTCGAGGACGGCATCCCCCACCTCCCGATGGCGCGGCCCCCTCAGGTCACGCCGCGGGCGACGCCTCAGGCGGGCACCGGCGCATAGACGAAGCCGCCGTCGGAGTCGGTGCGGCTCAGCTCGCCGCGGGCCACGAGCAGCTCGAGGTGGGCCTTGGTCTCCAGGGTCGCCAGCGCGCCGTTGAAGACGTCGAGGGTGTCGAAGCGGTGCTCGTGGCGCGTCCACGGGAGCTCGCCGGCGACCTGCCACGCCGTGCTCCCACCGGCGGCGACGCCCGCGCGGCACAGCGCGAGGCGCTCGTCGTGGTGGACGACGAGCTCGTCGACACGCGAGTGCACGGAGTCCGCGACCGGGCCGTGGGCGGGCAGCAGCCGGGCGTCGGGCAGCCCGCGGACCTTGGCCAGCGAGCCGAGGAAGTCGCCGAGCGGCTGGGCCGCGAGCACGGGCTCGAAGCCGATCGACGGGGTGATCGTGGGCAGCACGTGGTCGCCGGCGAAGAGCAGCTCGGCGGTGTGGTCGGCGAAGACGAAGTGACCCTGGGTGTGGCCGGGGGTGGAGACCGCCTGCAGGGTGCGCGAGCCGACGTCGATCGGGTGGTCGCCCTCGAGCCAGGCGTCCGGATAGCCCCACAGGTCGAGGTCCGGGCCGGCCTTGTCGAAGGCCTGCCACTGCTCGACCAGGTCGAGTGCGCCGGCGTCGCGGAGCATCTGCAGGTGCGGGTTCTCGTCGAGGTCGCCGGGGTCGTGGATCAGGTCGAGCGTGGGCTTGTCCCCAAGACCGAGGCTGACGTGGGCGCCGAACTCCTTGCTGATGGTCGCGGCCTGCGTGTAGTGGTCGCGGTGCACGTGGGTGACCAGGAATCGGGTGATGTCGGAGACGGCGTAGCCGATCCCCTTCAGCGACTCCTCCAGCAGCGAGCGCGAGACGTCGATCGCCCAGCCGCCGTCGATGAGCGTCAGCCCCCGGTCGGTCTCGAGGGCATAGACGTTGACGGCGCGCAGCCCGTCCATCGGCAGCGGCAGCGGGATCCGGTGCACCCCGGGCGCCACCGACCAGGCTCCCGGCTCGGTCCAGTGCAGGCCGGAGTCCGGGGAGATCGCGTGCTTGGTGGATACAGTCACGCCTCGGACTCTAGTTCCGATCGCCTGCCGGGGCCGGGAACGTGCCGATGTCCGGGAGCCCCAGGTCGAGGTTGGGCTGCTGGATGCCACCGTCGATCTCGAGCATCTTGCCGGTGACGTACTGCCCCGCCCGCGATGACAGGTAGAGCACGCCGGCGGCGATGTCCTCGGCCTCGCCCACCCGGCCGAGCGGCGTGCCGGACGTCATCTGGTCCATCATCTCCGGCACGCCGGCGACGAACTCCAGCGCGCTGGTCATCACCGAGCCGACGAAGATGCCGTTGACCCGGACCCGCGGGGCGAGGTCGGTCGCCGCCAGCCTCGTCCAGTGGGCCAGCGCCGCCTTCGCCGTCCCGTAGGCGAGATAGCCGCGGCCCGCCGTACGCCCCATCATCGAGCTGATCGTGACGATCGACTTGCTGCCCGCGTCGCTGCCCCCCTCACTCCGCTCGGTGAGCATCAGCGGTACGGCGGCCCGTGACAGCGCGTGCGCGGTGCTGACGTTGAAGCGGAACGACTCCTCGAGGTAGTCCTCGTCGGTGTCGAGGAACGCGTTGGGGATCGTGCCGCCTACGTTGTTGACGACCGTGTCGAGGCGCCCGAACTCGTCGTACGCCGCCTGCGCGAGGCCGGCGACGGCCGAGAGGTCGCTGAGGTCGGCGGGGACGACGAACGCGCGGCGGCCGGCGGCACGGATCCGGTCGGCGACGGCGTCGAGCTGGCTCGCCGTACGGGCCGAGATGACGACATCGGCACCCGCCTCGGCCAGGGCGACGGCGGTGGCGGCGCCGATCCCGCGGCCGGCGCCGGTGACGATCGCGACGTGGTCGGTGAGCGTGAAGCGGTCGAGGATGCTCATGCCTGCGCGCTCGAGTCAGCAGCCGTGGCGACCAGGCCGCGGCCGGTGATCAGCGGCAGGTCGAGCGCGGTGACCAGGCCGGGGGCGGCCGCCACGACGGCCGGGACCGCGTTGACCAGGCGCTGGGCGGTCACGATCATCCCGGAGACGTTGTGGTCGCCGTGCTCGCCGTGGTGGACGAGGTCGAGCTGCATCATCGGCTCGCCGGTGACCACGACGCGATAGCAGCCGTCGCCCTCCGGCGGGGTCGGCCACTCCGGCACCTGGTCGGCAGCGGTGCGGGTGATGTGCTCGAGCACGACCCGCGGCACCCCGTCGACCTTCCCGATCAGCTGGAAGCGGACCGCGCCCATGGTGCCTGCGGCGATGTCCACGCTGACCGTGGGGGTGTCGACCTCGGCGGGACGGCGGTCGACCTCCTCGGTCAGCGGCTCGTCGAGGACCAGGTCGAGGCCGGCGGCGATCTGGCGCACGACGCTGCCCCAGCCCATGCTCAGGACGCCGGGCTCCCACATGATCGGACGGGCGTCCAGCGGCTGGCCGAAGCCGAACATGTCGCGCATGACGACGGGCTGGTAGTAGGTCGAGTAGTCGGCGATCTCCATCACCCGCACCTCGTCGATGCGCTGGGAGAGGCTGGTCAGCGACAGCGGCAGCACGTCGTTGGCGAAGCCGGGGTCGATGCCGTTGACGTGCAGGCTCGCGCCTCCTGTCGCGCCTGCCTCCTCGATCCGCTCGAGGAGCTCGGGGCGCAGGATGCCGGTGGGGTACTGCAGCAGCACCGGACCGCTCGACACCACGTTGACGCCCGCCTCGACGAGGCCGATCAGGTCGTCGATCGACTCGAAGACCCGGTCGTCGGTCATCGCGGTGTGCACGATCGCGTCGGGCTTCAGCGCGAGCAGTGCGTCGCGATCGGTGGTGGCGAGCACCCCGAGGTCGCGACCGAGCTCCGCGAGCTGACCGGCGTCCTTGCCGTCCTTGTCGGGGTTGGAGACCCACACTCCCACCAGCTCGAGGGCGGGGTGCCGGTCGATGCCGGCGATGGCATGGCGGCCGACGGTCCCGGTGGACCAGACGACGACGCGGAGGGGTGTGGGCTGAGTCATGAGCGCACACTAGAACGAGTTCTAGAAATGCGGAAGGCTCAGCGCGGGGGCCACCCACCGGGCCGCCCCCTTGTAACGCGGGGTTATGCGATCCACCACAGCGAAATATCGCTGCGGCAGGTGGCATAACCCCGCGTTACATGCGTCGGCGGGACGGTGGGTGCCCGAGCGGTGGTACGGCGCGGCTAGGCTCGCCGCAACCGACGAAAGGACGCTCATGAGCACCGAGGAAGAGGCGACCCTCAGCGTCGCAGCCCAGCTGATCAACGACCCGGAGATGCACCACGTGGCCACGATCGGTGGCGCATCGCCCGGCATCGTCCTGGAGCTGGTCGACCAGGCCCATGACGGCCCGCAGCCGCAGGACGACGAGTGGGACCTCGACCCCACCGCAGACCTGGCACTGAAGATCACGATGGGCGGCGTCGACCCCGTGGTGGCCGCGCAGCTGCTGCGCATCGCTGCCGAGTTCCTCGACGAGGCCACGATCGAGGACGACGAGAAGGCCTGAGCCGCCCGAGATGGCGGGTCGGCGGAGTCAACTGGCGACGCACTCCGGGCAGGTGCCGAAGAGCTCGAGCGTGTGGCTCACGTCGCTGAACCCGTGGGCGTCAGCCGTGGCCGTCGCCCAGCGCTCGACCGCCGGCCCCTCCACCTCGACCGTGCGGCCGCAGCCGCGGCACACGAGGTGGTGGTGATGGGTGGGGCTGCAACGACGGTAGACGGCCTCGCCGCCGGACGTGCGCAGCACGTCGATCTCGCCGCCGTCGACCAGCGACTGCAGGGCCCGATAGACGGTGGCCAACCCGACCTTGTCGCCGGCCTGGCGCAGCGAGTCGTGGATGTCCTGGGCGCTTCGGAAGTCATCCGACGACTGCAGCTCGGCCACCACGGCGCGCCGCTGACGGGTCGACTTGGCTGCCACCGGGGCCGGCGGCGCGTCATCCAGGTCGTGGTTGCTCACCTGTCCCAACCTACCGTTGTCCTCAGGCACCAGCCGGGCCCCGTCGTGACACGGGATCAGCGATGACCTAGATTGACAATGAGAACGATTATCGAACAAGGGAGAACACACATGAACCGCACCGAACTGCGCAACGCCGTGGCCGAGGCCACCGAGCTCACCAACGCCCAGGCCGACAGCGCCATCGGCGCCGTCCTCGACACCATCGGCGCGCAGCTCGCCGAGGGCGAGACCGTCACCATCGCCGGCTTCGGCACCTTCGAGGTGCGCGAGCGCTCCGCTCGTCAGGGCCGCAACCCGCAGACCGGCGAGACGATCGACATCGCCGCGAGCGTGGCCCCGGCGTTCAAGGCTGCCGCCGCTCTCAAGCGCAAGGTCTCCGAGGGCCAGTCCCCCAGCTGAGTCCGTCTCAGCCGACCGGTGATCTCCGGCCGCGCTGCCCCCGCTGTCTGGTGCCTCACAGACAGCCCCGCGCGGGCGTCGGAACCAGGCTCGGAACTCGCTGCCGCGTGATCCTGGGAGGGTGAAGGCCTTCTCCAGGCGGGGATCCTACGGACTCCCCAACGCGCAGTGCAGCAGCTGTCACCGGCTGCTGATCGAGGTGCCGCACGTGGGCTGGGTGGATCCGGCCCTGGGTCACCCCTACGACATGTGCGTCGGCGACCCGTACGGCAACCACAGCCCCGTGCACTGAGGGCCCTCGCTGCAGCTCATCGAGCCGCGGGGGCCCTCAGTGCTGACCGGTCGAACGCGCAGACCCAGCGAGCGCGGGCAGCCAGGCCCCCAGCCGCACCACCCACACGCCGACGAGCGCGAGCACCAGCAGACCGCGATGGTCCAGCGAGCTCCAGCCGGCGACGACGTACGTCGTGAACGCGGCGACCACGACGGTCGCGGCGTTCAGGCAGATCGTCTCGAACCTGTCATCGGACATCGCTGCCCACCCTTCTGACCTCCACGTGCTGACCCCACCTATTGACGCCGTCAGTCTGGGTGGCGCCGGCGGGCGGTGTCAGCGTTATGGCGATGCTCGGGACCATCGGCCCGTCGGCGTCAGCCCACCACGAGGCCGGCCGGCCGGTCGCCGTCCTCCAGGTCGCCGTCCCTCAAGTCGCCCTCCTCCAGGTCGAGGCCGGAGGGCAGCACCGGCCGAACGCTGCCGGAGGCGGTGATCCACCCGACGCCGGGCTCGAAGCGCCGGATCACCCGGGCCGGCGAACCGCCGACGATGGCGTTGTCGGCCACCTCGCCACGCACCACCGACCCGGCGGCGACGACAGCGTTGCGCCCGATCGTCGTACCGGGCAGCAGGATCGCACCGTGGCCGATCCACGACCCGGATCCGATCACGACCGGCTGATGGGTGCCGAACTGCTGCCCGATCGGCAGATCGAGCTGCTGGTAGCCGTGGCTGGCGTCGGAGACGAAGACGTCCTGGCCGCACCACACGTCGTCGCCCATGACGATCGACTCGTGCGCGGTCAGGCTCGAGCGGGCGCCGATCACGCACCGGTCGCCGATCACCAGCGCCCGCTCGGGCGCCCGCAGGTCGAGCGGCCCGTAGCCGACCGAGAGCGTGACCTGCCGGCCGATCAGGGTCTCGGAGCCGATGTGGATCGACTCCACCCCCATCAGCGTCGCGGCCGGGAAGCCGATGCAGCTGCCCTCGCCGAGGCTGCCGAAGGCATCGCCCGCGCGGGTGCCGGGGACGATCTCGCCGGAGCGCTCCGCCCAGCTCCAGGCGGCAAGCAGGCCGCGGTTCATCCATCGCTTGATCGGGGTCACAAGCGAGGAGGGTAGTGACAAGCACGCCCAGGCGGTACGTCGCGTCCCGGCGCTCAGCGGTCGGCCGCCCCCAGGAACACCCGCAGCGCCGACGCGAACGCCTCGGGCTGCTCGGAGTGGACCCAGTGCCCGGCGCCCTTGATCGTCACCTCGGTCGTGCGCGGGAAGAGCCGGCGCATCTCGTCGGCGTGCTGGTCCTGCACGTAGCCGGATCGCTCGCCGCCCATCCACAGCGTGGGGTGGTCGAAGGTCGCGTCGATCTCGGGGAAGCCGCCGATCGCCGGCAGCTCGCGGCGCAGCAGCTCGAGGTTGGCCTGCCAGCGGAAGCCGTCGCTGCTGGAGCGGAGGTTCTGCAGGAGAAACCCGCGCACCCGCTCGTCCCCGATGGGGCCGCTCAGCTGCTCGTCGGCGTCGGAGCGCCGCTCGACCGTCGAGAGGTCGAGGGCGGAGAGGCTGTCGAGGAGGTGCTCGAACTCGCCGCTGCCCTCGGAGGAGACCGGGGAGATGTCCACGACCACCAGCCGCTCGACCAGCTCGGGGTGGCGCAGCGCGAGGACCATCGCCACCTTGCCGCCCATCGAGTGACCGACCACGTGGACGGGTCCCTGCGCCGCGAAGTCGGCGCGCAGCTCCTCGGCGACCAGGTCGGCCATCAGCTCGTAGCCGAAGTCCTCGGTCCACGCCGATCGCCCGTGGTTGGGCAGGTCCACCAGCAGGGAGCGGAAGTCGGGCTGCAGCGCCTTGGCGATCTGGGTGAAGTTGCGCCCCTGGCCGAAGAGCCCGTGGAGGAACACGACACGGGTGCCGGTGTCGCCGACCTCGGTCGTGTGGAGCCGGGACTGGTCGGGCTGCGAGGAAGTCACGTGGCCAGCCTAGGCAAGGACCCTCACGCCTCCTCGAGGACCTCCTGGGCGATCCGGAAGGCGGTGTTGGCATCGGGCACCCCGCAGTAGATCGCGCTCTGCAGCAGCACCTCCTTGATCTCGTCCGCCGTGACGCCGTTGGCCAGCGCGGCCCGAAGGTGCATCGCCAGCTCCTCGTGGTGCCCGCGGGCGACCAGAGCGGTCAGCGTGATCATCGACCGAGAGCGGCGGTCGAGGCCGGGCCGGGTCCAGACGCTGCCCCAGGCGTACTCGTTGATGAGCTCCTGGAAGTCGCGGGTGAGGTCGCTGGTGCGGGCGATCGCGCGGTCCACGTGCTCGTCGCCGAGGACCTCGCGGCGCACCTCCATCCCCGCCGCTCGCACCTCGGCCACCGTCATCGCGTCGCGGCTGGGCCCGAGCACGTGCTCGCGGATCAGCCGCGCCACCGCCTCCGGAGCCTCGGCGGGCGCCAGGTGGGCGACGCCGTCGAGGACGACGAGCCGACCGTCGCGGACGCCGTCGGCGATCTCGCGCAGCTTGGCGGGCGGGGTGGGCACGTCGAGCGCCCCGGCCACGGCCAGCACCGGCGCGGAGATCTCCTCGAGCCGCTCGCGCACGTCGAACCCGCCGAGCGCGCCGCACACCTCGACGTACCCCGTGTCGTCGACCTCGGTGAGTGCGTGCAGCAGCGCCGAGCCGCGCTCCGGGGCGCGGTCGAGGAAGCCGGGGGCGAACCAGCGCTCGGCGGAGCCGGAGACCATCGCCGCGGTTCCGGAGGCGCGGACCGTGGCGGCGCGCTCGGCCCAGCCCTCCGGCTCGCCGATGCGGGGGCCCGTGCACAGCAGGGTCGCCGACTCGACGCGGTGGGGGGCGTCGAGCAGCAGCTGCAGCCCCACGGCGCCACCGACCGAGTCGCCGGCGTAGTGGAAGGTCGGCGGGTGGATCCCCTGGCCCATCGTGTCCACGAGGTCGAGGACGCCGGCCGCGAGGTCGGCCATCGTGACGGGCCCCTCGACCGCGATCCGGTTGGTGCCGTGCCCGGGCAGGTCCCAGCCCACGACCTGGAAGTCGTCGGCCAGAAGCGCGGCAGCCTCCGCCCAGAGCGTGGTCGCGGTGGTGCCGAGTGAGGGGCCGAGGATCAGCAGCGGGAGGTCGGGGCGGCCCCCGAGACGGACGGCGGTCAGTGCAGTCATGGGTTCCTCCGGTGAGCGGACGGATGGGGCGAGAGCGGTGCGAACGAGCCGCGCAGCCTTGAGGTCAGTGTGCCCGGACACGACGAAGACCCCCGTCCGCAGCTGCGCGGAACAGGGGCCTTCCTGGTGGAGCCGCCTGTCAGAATCGAACTGACGACCTAGTCATTACGAGTGACTCGCTCTACCGACTGAGCTAAGGCGGCGTGCCGACCGGGTGGTATCCGAAGACCTGTCCGGGCAACGCGTGGAAGTATAGGGAATCGCTGCGGCCGGAGCGAAACCGAGGGGGTCAAGCAGCGTGCGCGGGCGTCCGCTGCTGGTCGATCGGGGCGTCCGGAGCCCAGCTGAGGGGCGAGCGCTGCTCGGCGCCGCACCAGCACGTGAAGGTCACCTCGACGCCGCCCTGACCGCCCTCGAACGCACCCGTGAACTGGGACGGGAAGATCAGCTGACGCTTCTGGCAGGCGGTGCAGACGTGGACGAACATGGCGGAGCCTTTCCGATACGGGCATGGAGCAACACACCAATGGTCGGCGGTTCCGTGCCATAGGGCTAGCCTCTCTTTCCTTCGCGAAGCATAGGCTTCACCTATGTTGTCCCTGCATCAGCTGACCTGCTTCCTCGCCGCCTACGAGCATGGGTCGCTGACGGCCGCGGCCGAGCAGCTCGGCTATGCCCAGCCCTCGGTCTCGGAGCAGATCCGCTCCCTCGAGAAGACGCTGGGGACCGACCTCTTCGTCCGGGTCGGGCGCGGGGTCGTGCCGACTGCCTCGGCCGAGGCGCTGCGCCCGTACGCCGAGCGGGTGCTCGCCGCCGCCGACGACGCCCGGCGCGCCGCCCAGGCGGTCTCCACGCTCGAGACGGGCACCGTCCGGTTCGGCATGTTCGGCATCGCCCGGCTCTACGCCGGGGCCAGCCTCGTCGCGGACGTGCTGGCGCGCCACCCGGGAGTCCGGGTCGAGCTCATCGGGCAGAACTCCACCGACGTGCAGGACCAGCTGCGCCGCGGCCGGATCGAGGCCGCGATGATCGCCGTGCCCACCGTGCACGCCGAGGGGCTGCAGGTCACTCCGATCGCTCGCGACGAGCTGGTCTACATCAGCGCCGACCACGAGAAGCTGCAGTCTCCGGTCACCGCCCACCGGATCGCCCAGGCGTCGCTGGTGATGTCGGAGACCACCTGGCGCGCCACCGACTCCAACCGCCTCATCCTGCGCCGGATGCTCCACGAGACCGGCCTCAACCCGCACACCCGGATCGAGGTCGAGGACGTCGAGACGGCCGTGGAGCTCGTCGGCATGGGGCTGGTCGACTCCATCGTGCCGAAGGCCGCCGCCGAGCAGCTCCTGCCCCGGCTGGCCCCCGGCGCCGGGTGGGCCTCCCTGCGTCCGCGGCAGTACGACACGCTCGCGATCGTGCACCGGGCCAACGCAACGCTCTCACCTGCCGCGCGGCTGATGACGGAGCTGGCGACCCGGCGGATCCAGTCGATCATCGAGCCGGTCCGGGCCCGCTGATCCGCCCTGTCCACGTCGCCGAGCCGTCAACGGCGCCGCGACACGCCGTACAACTGGTCGAGGGAGTGACGGGTCAGCAGTCGGTGGCTTGGGGGGTCTTGCCCTCGAGGAGGAAGTCCTCCACGGCCTCGTCCACGCACGCGTTGCCGACGTTGTAGCCGGTGTGGCCGTCGCCGTCGCGGCTGACGAGGACGCCCGACTCGAGCTGCTCGGCGAGCGCCTCGGCCCAGGCGTACGGCGTGGCGGGGTCGCGCGTCGTACCGATCACGAGGATCGGCGGCGCGCCGGCGCCCGTGATGTCCCGCGGGGGCTCACTGGACTCGACCTGCACGCCCTCGCAGTTGGCGAGGCCCCACGCGAAGACCTCGCCGAAGGTCGGGGACACCTCGACGAAGTCGTCGATCTGCGCCGGCACCTCGTCGACCGGGATCGACGCTGGATCGTCGAGGCAGTTGATCGCGTAGTTGGCCTCCATGCTGTTGTCGCTGTAGCCGCCCTCGGTGCGCGAGCTGTAGAGGTCGGAGAGCATCAGCAGCGCCGTGCCGTCGCCGTCTTCGATCGCCGCCTGCAGCGCCTGCGTGAGCAGGAACCAGTAGTCGCGGTTGTAGAGCGGCGCGACGATGCCGTAGAACGCGTTGCCGACCTCCAGCTCCCGGTCGCCGTCGGTGGGCAGCGACTTGTCCTCGACCTGGTCGAGAAGCTCGGTGATCGTGTCGAGGCCGTCCTCGACGGTGTCCCCGAGGAAGCAGTCACCCTGGTCGATGCAGTCCTCGACATAGGCCCGCAGCGCGACCTCGAAGCCGCCCGCCTGCTCCAGGGCCAGGTCGCGGCTGCTGATGCTGAGGTCGACGGCGCCGTCCAGCACCAGGCGGCCGGCGCGCTCGGGGAAGAGATCGGCATAGGTGGCGCCGAGCTTGGTGCCGTAGGAGGCACCCAGGTAGGTCAGGGTCCGCTCACCCAGCACCGCGCGCAGGACGTCCATGTCACGGGCGGCCTCGACGGTCGTGACGTGGCCGGCCAGATCGCCGCTCTTGTCCACGCAGCCCTGGCCGTAGCGCTCGAGGGTGGCGGCGTAGTCCTCCACCTCGTCGGGGCTGTCGGGGTCGGGATCGCTCGCGATGTAGTCGTCGAGCTCCGCATCGCTGAGGCAGTCGACCGGGGCGCTGCCACCGGTGCCGCGCGGGTCGAAGCCGACGATGTCGAAGCGCTCCAGCAGCGGCTCGCGGAACACCAGCCCCGCGCTGGCGGCGTACTCCGTGCCCGGCGCTCCCGGCCCACCGGGGTTCACCACGAGCGAGCCCACCCGCTCCGACGGCCTCTCGGCCGGCACCCGGAGCAGCGCGATCTCGATCCGCTCGCCGTCGGGCTCGGCATAGTCGAGCGGCACCTCCATGTCGGCGCACTCGAAGTCGTCGCGGCACTCCTCCCAGGTGACGTCCTGGGAGTAGAAGGGCTCGAGGGCGGCGTCCGGCGCCTGCGTGGCACTCGGGTCCGTGCTCGGCGAGGGAGCCGTCGTCGGGTCGCCGTCGTCGGCGTCCAGGACCACGGCCAGCCCGACGCCCAGCGCCACTACGGCGAAGACCGCGATCGCGGTGAGGCCGGCCACGAGTACGGCGAGCGATCCGCGGGGCGAACCGCCCGAGGGGGGTGGAACCTGCCCGTCTGCCCGTCCGTCTGCCCGTCCGTCTGCCTGCGTCACCGAGCCTGCCTTCAGGCCGCAGCGAGCGGCGGCGTGCCACCGGGGACGAGCGGCGCGGACTCCGGGGTCTGGTCCGTGGGCTGCTCCTCCATGTCGGTGTCGTCACCCTGGACGATCCCGATGATGAGCAGGATGCCCAGCACCAACAGCACGCCCACGACCACCGCGGCCACAGCGAAGTACTTCCGGTTCACGCTCGACTCCTCTCGGGGACCTTCAGAGCGACCATCATCGACTCCAGCGCCAGCATGACAGGCACGTTGAACTCGAGCATCTGACGACGGGCCTCGAAGATCGCATCGATCCGTCGCAGGTTGAGCTCGGGCGTGGAGGTCCGCGCGATCTGCTCGATCTCGGTGCGCAGCTCCTCGTTGACGAGCATCCCCGGGGCCCGCGTGGCGAGGGCGAGGGCGTCGCGATAGACCGAGGCCAGGTCCATCAGGCCACGGTCGACCACGTCCAGGATCCGGCGCTTGGCCCGGGTCTTCTGCGACTTCTCCAGCTGGCTGAGGGCAGGGCCGTACTCGCGCGGGCGGCGGCCCCGCTCGACGACGCCGTAGGAGCTGTCCAGGTCGACGCGCTCGCGGGCGTCGAGCTCGCTGGTGATGACCTCGGCCTCCTCCTTGGCGACGTCGTGGAGGTTGGCCGCGGCGGTCATGCAGGCCCCCAGCGAGGTCAGCCGGGTGGGGATGCCCACGATCTCGCGGCGCCGGTTGCGGGTCGCCTCGTCGCGGGCCAGCGCTCGGGCCCGGCCGATGTGCCCCTGGCTCGCGCGGGCGGCGTAGGCCGCGATGCCCTCGTGGATGCCCTCGGTGCGGACCAGGAAGTCCGCCACCGCATCGGCGGTCGGCGTGCTCAGCGTGACCAGCCGGCAACGGGAGCGGATCGTCGGGAGGAGGTCCTCGACGGTGGGGGCGCACAGCATCCACACCGTGCGCTCGGTCGGCTCCTCGATGGCCTTGAGCAGGGCGTTGCAGGCGCGCTCGGTGAGCCGGTCGGCGTCCTCGATGATCAGGATCTGCCAGCGCCGTCCCGCCGGCGCCAGGGCACTGCTGCGCACCAGGTCGCGGATCTCGTCGACACCGATCGAGAGCTTGTCGGTGCGCACGACGCCCACGTCGGCGTGGGAGCCGGCCAGCGTCGTGCGGCAGGCATGGCACTCGCCGCAGCCGCCGACCTCGCACTGCAGCGCTGCTGCGAAGGCGAGCGCCGCGTTGGAGCGTCCCGACCCGGGCGGGCCGGTGAACAGCCACGCATGGGTCATCCCCTGGCTCGCGACCGCCGGCTTCAGCGCCTCGACCACCGCCCGCTGCCCCACCAGGCTGTCCCAGACGGTTCCTGAGGTGGGCGCTCCGCGCCCGTCTCGAAGGACGGAGGAGTTCACTGCTCGACCCTCCGCGCAGCCAGCCCCAGCAGCGGACGGACGAGCTCCCGCACCGCCGCTGCGATCTCCTCGCGCTCCAGCCGAGCGTCCACGACGAGGTAGTGCTCGGGGTCCGCGGCGGCCATCGTCAGGAACGCCTCGCGGACCCGTCGGTGGAACTCCAGGGACTGCCCCTCGATCCGGTCGCGCTCCTCGAAGCGTCCCAGGCCCTGCTCGGGCATCAGGTCGAGGACCACGGTCAGGTGGGGACGCAGGTCGTGGGTCGCCCAGCGCGCCACCCGCTCCACCTCGGCGACGTCCAGCGTCCGGCCGGCGCCCTGGTAGGCCAGGGTCGAGTCGACGTAGCGGTCGGTGACCACGACCCGTCCCGCGTCCAGGGCCGGCTGCACCACGGTGTCCACGTGCTCGGCCTTGTCGGCGGCGTAGAGAAGCGTCTCGGTGCGGTCGGAGAGATCCCCGGTCGCCGGGTCGAGCACGATCTGGCGCAGCCGGCGGCCCACCTCGGTGTCGCCCGGCTCGAAGGTCGACACCACGTCGTAGCCCTCGGCCTCGAGCCACTCGCGCAGGGCCCGCGACTGGGTGGACTTGCCGGCGCCGTCGCCGCCCTCGAAGCAGACGAAGACCCCACGCGCGGCGTACCGCCCGGTCGTGGTGGTGTGCTCGCTCAGGGCAGTGCCTCTCGGTGGTGGGCTCAGGGAGATCAGGACTTCTTGGCGGCGGCCTTGGTGGTCTTCTTCGCCGCCGTCTTCGCCGTGGCCTTCTTCGCGGTCGTCTTCTTCGCGGCCTTCTTGGCGGGCGCCTTCTTCGCGCCCTTCTTGGCCGACTTCTTCGCCGGGCCCTTGGCACGCCGCTCCGCCAGCAGCTCGGCGGCCCGCTCCAGGGTCAGCTCCTCGATGGAGTCGTCCTTGCGCAGGGTCGCGTTGTACTCACCGTCGGTGACGTACTCGCCGAACCGGCCGGCCTTGACGACGATCGGCTGCTTGGACACGGGGTCCTCGCCGAGCTCCTTGAGCGGCGGCGCTGCCGCGGCCCGGCCGCGCTGCTTGGGCTGCGCGTAGATCGCGAGCGCCTCGTCGAGGGTGACCGTGAAGAGCTGGTCCTCACTGGTCAGCGAGCGCGAGTCGGTGCCCTTCTTGAGATAGGGCCCGTAGCGCCCGTTCTGAGCAGTGATCTCGATGCCCTCGGCGTCCACGCCGACGACCCGCGGCAGCGAGAGCAGCTTGACGGCCTGCTCGAGGGTGAGGGTGTCGAGCGACATCGACGCGAACAGCGAGCCCGTGCGGGCCTTGGCCGACTTGGGGGCGTCCTCGGGGAGCAGCTCGGTGACATAGGGGCCGAAGCGGCCGTTCTTCGCCACGACCACGAGCCCGGTCTCCGGGTGGCGGCCCAGCTCGATCTCCTCACCCGCCGGGTTGGCGAGCAGCTCGCGCGCCTTCTCCAGGGTCAGCTCGTCGGGCGGCAGATCGTCAGGGACGTTGGCGCGGACCGCGAACGGCGTGCCGTCGTCGTCGGGCCCCTCCAGGTAGGGGCCGTAGCGCCCGACCCGCAGGTGGACGCCGGTGTCGTCCTCGCCGGAGGGACCCGCGACCGGGAAGGTCGCGAGCTCCTTGGCGTCGATGTCACCGAGCTCGTTGACCAGCCGCTTGAGGCCGGCGATCTCGTCGGAGCCGTAGTAGAACTCGCCGAGCTCGGTGTTGCGGTCCTTGCGGCCCGCGGCGATCTCGTCGAGCACGTCCTCCATCAGCGCGGTGAACTCGTAGGACACCTGGCGCGGGAAGTGCTCCTCGAGCAGCCGGATCACCGAGAAGGCCAGCCACGCCGGGACCAGCGCCGTGCCCTTCTTGTAGACATAGCCGCGGTTGAGGATCGTGCCGATGATCGAGGCGTACGTCGAGGGGCGGCCGATCTCGCGCTCCTCGAGCTCCTTGACCAGCGTCGCCTCGGTGTAGCGGGCCGGCGGCTTCGTCTCGTGGCCGCTCGCGCTGACCGAGGCGGCGGAGACGGGCTCGCCCTCGACCAGGTTGGGCAGCCGGGCCTCCTGGTCGTCGCGGGAGGCGGCGGCGTCGTCGGTGCCCTCGACGTAGGCCTTGAGGAAGCCGTGGAAGGTGATCGTGCGCCCGCTCGCGGAGAACACGACGTCCTCGCCGGTGCTCGCGGTGCCGCCCAGGCGGATCGTCAGCGTGCTGCCGACGGCGTCCTTCATCTGCGAGGCGACGGTGCGCATCCAGATCAGTTCGTAGAGACGGAACTGCTCCCCCTTGAGCCCGGTCTGGGCGGGAGTGCGGAAGGTGTCGCCGGAGGGGCGGATCGCCTCGTGCGCCTCCTGGGCGTTCTTGACCTTCGAGGCGTAGGTGCGCGGCGCGTCCGGCAGGTACTCCGCGCCGTACAGCTCCCGGACCTGGTCGCGGGCCGCGCTGATGGCCGCGTCCGAGATCGTCGTGGAGTCGGTACGCATGTAGGTGATGAAGCCGTTCTCGTAGAGACGCTGGGCGACCGACATGGTCACCGACGCGCTCATCCCGAGCTTGCGGCTGGCCTCCTGCTGGAGGGTGGTCGTGCGGAACGGCGCGTAGGGCGAGCGCTTGTAGGGCTTGGACTCCACCGAGCGCACGTCGTACGTCGTGTCCTGCAGCGCCGCTGCCAGGGCCTCGGCGCGCGGGCGGTCGAGGTGGACGACCTTGCCGTCGCTGGACGCCTTGAGCAGACCGTCCTGGCCGAAGTCGGAGCCGCGGGCCACGCGGGCGGCGTCGACGGAGTGGAGCTTGGCGGGGAACATCCGCTGCTCGTGCTTGCTGCCGGCGTCGAAGGTGCCCTCGAGGTCCCAGTAGGAGGCGAGACGGAAGCGCATCCGCTCGCGCTCCTTGTCGACGACCAGGCGGGTGGCGACCGACTGCACGCGGCCCGCGGAGAGGCCGGACATGACCTTCTTCCACAGCACCGGCGAGACCTCGTAGCCGTAGAGGCGGTCGAGGATGCGGCGCGCCTCCTGGGCCTCGACGAGGTCCATGTCGAGCTCGCGGGGGTTCTCCGCCGCGGCGAGGATGGCGGGCTTGGTGATCTCGTGGAAGACCATCCGCTTGACGGGGATGTTCTTCGGCTTCAGCTCGTCGAGGAGGTGCCAGGCGATCGCCTCACCCTCGCGGTCCTCATCGGTGGCGAGGAAGAGCTCGTCGGCATCCTTGAGCAGCGCCTTGAGCTTGGTGATGTGCGCCTTCTTGTCGCGCGGCACGACGTAGTAGGGCTCGAAGTCGTTGTCGACGTCCACGGCGAGCCGGCCCCACGGCTTGTCCTTGATCTTGGCCGGCGTGTCCGCCGCGCTGCTCGGGAGGTCGCGGATGTGGCCGATGGAGGACTCGACGACATACCCCTTGCCGAGGAACCCACCGATCTTCTGGGCCTTCGTGGGGGACTCGACGATCACCAGCTTGTGTGCCACGGGACCTACTTCCTGCCTCTCGGTGCCCCCGTCGGGTGGATCAGACGGGGCTCACGGCCGATTACGGTAGCGCGTGCTGCCGACGGCCCGTCCGGTACGGGTGTTCGCGGACGGCGATTCAGCCGCGTCGACGACGACCGGGGCCGCCGGCCACCGGCCGCCCGTTGGACGGCGCCCGGGTCCGATCCTGGGGCGAGAGGAAGCCCTCCTCGATGAGCTCGCGCACCAGCGGCAGATGACTGGCGCGGATCTCGGCCGCGTCGAGGTGCAGGATCTGGGCGAGGGCGTCGAGGATCTGGCCGATGGTGAGCTCACCGTCGCAGGCACCGACCAGGGCCGCCTCCACGGTGTCGGCCCGGCGGGCCCGGCGCAGTCCGCGCTGCTGGCGCAGCACGACCGTCTGGGGGTCCTCGGCGCCGGGCGCCCCCTGCGTCTCCTGCTGGACGTCCGGTCGGGCGACCAGGCGCGCGGCCGTCAGGTCGTCGATGCCCGCCAGCGCGTCGACGGCGGCGGTCCACTCCCCGAAGACCGGGGCGACCGGCTGCTCCACGTCGTAGGGCCACTCCTCGAGCCGGACCATGCCGGCCCCCTCCGCGCGTCGGCGCAGGTTGATCCAGCCGAAGCCGACCGCCTCGATGCCCTGCTCCTCGAACCACGACAGCCAGGTGTCGTAGCGGCGCAGATAGTCGTCGCTGCCCTGCACGCCGGCGTCCTTGAGCCACAGCTCGACGTACGACGCGGGGTCGACGACCTCGCGCTGCACCACGAACGCGTCGCACGACGGGTCCAGCCAGCCGGCCAGCCGCTCGTCCCACGGCGTGCCGTCCACGATCACCCAGTTGGCGAGGATCTGGCACCAGCCGCCGGGGTTGAGGTGTCTGGGAGCGGCGCGGACGATGTCCTCGACGACCCGGTCACCCGGCAGCCCGGAGTCCCGGTAGACCAGCCGCTCCCCGGTCGCGGGCGAGATCACGAAAGGCGGGTTGGTCGCGATCAGGTCGAAACCCTCGCCGCGGACCGGCTCGAAGAAGGACCCCTCGCGCACCTCGATCCCGGGCAGGTCGTTGAGGGCCGCGTTGAAGCGTGCCATCCACAGCGCCCGCTTGTTGACGTCGGTGGCCACGACGCTCTGGCTGTGGGTCGCCAGATGCAGCGCCTGCACGCCGCAGCCGGTCCCGAGGTCGAGCGCCCGGCCGACCGGCTCCCGGCGGGTCAGCTGGGCCAGCGACGTGGAGGCGGAGCTGATGCCAAGGACGTGGTCGGGACCGACCTGGTTGTGGTGCCCGTCCAGGCCGGGCGTGAGGTCGCTGACCACCCAGAAGTCGTGGTCGCCGCGGGCGTCGGGCGCGGCGTAGGGACGGATGTCGAGCCGGGCAGCGACCTCGCCGACGCTCTGCCCGACCAGGCCCTCGACCGCCATCCGGTCGAGCAGCCCCGGCAGTGCCTGCTCGGCGGCGGCGGCCGACACCGGCGTCTGGAGCAGGAAGAGCCGGGTCAGGGTCTCCAGCGGCGACCCGTCCGTCGTACGACGCAGGCCGGGCGTGGTCTCGTTGCGCGCGAGCGCCGCGTGCGCCTGGGCGCCGAGCAGGTCGGCGACGGCGTCGTAGGTGAAGTCCGCCTCGTCGAGGGCGGCGCGCAGACGGCTGGCAAGGTCCCGGGTGGTCACCCGACCGACTCTAGGTCAGCCGGCGACCACCCCATCCCCCACCAGTGATCCCACCAGTGATCGCGCCAGGCTTCCCGCCGGCTCAGATCTGCGGCGGACGCGCCGCTCCGGTCTCCGCCGCCGTGGGCGTGGGCGTCTCGTGGTCGACGGCGATCGAACGACGCTTGGACATGTAGACCGAGCCGGCGATGATCGCGGTCGCTGCGAGGGCGATGACCACGGAGAGCGGCCGGTTGGCGTCCTCGCCGAGGTTGAGGCTGACCACGGCTCCCACGATCAGCAGGGAGACGAGGTTCATCACCTTGAGCAGCGGGTTGATGGCCGGGCCGGCGGTGTCCTTGAACGGGTCGCCGACGGTGTCGCCGATCACCGTGGCCGCGTGGGCGTCGGAGCCCTTGCCGCCGTGGTGGCCGTCCTCGACCAGCTTCTTCGCGTTGTCCCAGGCCCCACCGGAGTTGGCGAGGAAGACCGCCATCAGGCAGCCGGCGCCGATCGCACCGGCGAGGAATCCGGCGAGCGGGCCGACCCCGAGGCCGAAGCCGACCGCGATCGGCGCCAGGATCGCCAGGATCCCGGGCGTGGACAGCTCCCGCAGGGAGTCGCGGGTGACGATGTCGACGACCTTGCCGTACTCCGGGCGGGCGGTGCCCTCCATGATCCCGGGGATCTCGCGGAACTGGCGACGCACCTCGTAGACGACCGCGCCGGCGGCGCGGCCCACGGCGTTGATGGCGAGACCGGAGAAGAGGAAGACGACGGCCACACCGATCAGCAGACCGACGAGGATGTCGGGGCTGAAGACGAAGAAGGTCAGCGCGCTCAGGTCGTCCTCGACCAGGTCCACGTCCTCGACCGCCTCGAGCACCGAGCCGATGTAGGAGCCGAACAGGGCGCTCGCCGCGAGCACCGCCGTGGCGATCGCGATGCCCTTGGTGACGGCCTTGGTGGTGTTGCCGACGGCGTCGAGCTCGGTGAGGATCTGCGCACCCTCGGGGCTCACCTCGCCCGACATCTCGGCGATGCCCTGCGCGTTGTCGGCGACGGGACCGAAGGTGTCCATCGCGACGATCACGCCGACGGTGGTCAGCAGGCCACAGCCGGCCAGGGCGACGGCGAACAGCGAGATCGACAGCGAGCCGGAGCCCAGCAGGAAGGCGCCGAAGACGGCCGAGCCGATCACCAGCGTCGTGTAGACCGCCGACTCGAAGCCGACCGAGAGGCCGGCGAGGATCACCGTGGCGGCCCCGGTCAGCGAGGTCTTGCCGATGTCGCGCACCGGCCGGCGGTCGGTGCTGGTGAAGTAGCCGGTCAGCGACAGGATGACGGCGGCGAGCACGATGCCGATCAGCACGGCGATGGCCGCGATCAGGGCCGGGCTGCCGTCGGGCTGGGCCCCGCCCATCAGCGAGTCGATCGGGTTGTTCGGGTCGCGACCGGTCAGGTCGGCGAAGTCGCCGGGCAGGTAGACGAAGGCGAGCACCACGCTCGCCACCGCCGCCACTGCCGAGGAGATGTAGAAGGACCGGTTGATCGCCGTCAGCGCACCCTCGCCGCCACGGGGCTTGGTGAGGAACACTCCGGCCACGGCGGTGAGCGCCCCGATCGCCGGCACCAGGAGCGGGAAGACCAGGCCCTTGTCACCGAAGGCGGCGGCGCCGAGGATCAGCGCCGCGACCAGCGTGACGGCGTACGACTCGAAGAGGTCCGCGGCCATGCCGGCGCAGTCACCGACGTTGTCGCCCACGTTGTCGGCGATGGTCGCGGCGTTGCGCGGGTCGTCCTCGGGGATGTGCTGCTCGACCTTGCCCACCAGGTCGGCTCCGACGTCGGCGGCCTTGGTGAAGATGCCGCCGCCGACCCGCATGAACATCGCGAGCAGGGCGGCACCGAAGCCGAAGCCCTCGAGCACGTGGGCCGCCTCGTCCTGGAAGGCGATGACGACGACGCTCGCCCCCAGCAGGCCGAGCCCGACGGTGGCCATGCCGACCGTGGCACCGGTGCGGAAGGCGACGTTCATCGCCGGATCGCGCCCGGTGGTGTTGGCGGCGTGGGCGACGCGCAGGTTGGCGCGGGTGGCCAGCGACATGCCGAGGAAGCCGATCGCGGCAGAGAACCCTGCCCCGAGCAGGAAGAAGACCGAGCGGAAGATCCGCACCACCCAGTCGTCGGCCGGGAGGGCCAGCAGCACGAAGAAGGCGATCGCCGCGAAGATCGCGAGAGTCCGGAACTGGCGCGCGAGGTAGGCGTTGGCCCCCTCCTGGACCGCGACGGCGATCTCTCGCATCTTCGCCGTGCCCTCGGGGGCCGCCAACACCTCCTGGCGGAACATCACAGCCAGGCCCAGGGCCGCGAGCGCGATCACCGCCACGACGACCACAAGGATCAGGTTCCCCCCAGCGACTTCGACGACCTGAGGCGAACCTGACGGGACAACGGTGGCTGCGAACGTATTCATGCGCGACTCCCCTGACGTGACACGGGTCTCA
>NZ_BAAHCI010000005.1:926987-944205 GCF_054775955.1 Nocardioides pacificus | reverse complement strand
AAAGCGCCGGATCCCTGTGTGCACAGGGATCCGGCGCGCGAGTAGTGGCCCGTCAGGGACGGGCACGCAGCAGGAGGCTGGTCAGCCGGCGATCGCGTCGGCTGACGCGTGGATCGTGAAGACCTTCGCCAGCCCCGTGATCCGGAAGATCTTCAGCAACCGCTCCTGGTTGCAGATCAGCTCCAGAGAGCCGTCGTGGGCGCGGACCTTCTTCAGGCCGCCGACCAGGACGCCGAGGCCGGTGGAGTCCAAGAACTCCACGGCCTCCATATCGATCACGAGGTGATAGACGCCGTCCCCCACCAGCTCCGTGATGCGGTCTCGGAGTTTGGGCGCGGTGTAGACATCGATCTCGCCCCCGACCGCGACGATGGTCTTGCCATCGATCTCGCGTGTCGCAAGAGTCAGGTCCACGTTCGCTCCTCGGGCACTTTCTGCACTTCCGGCATCGGCAGGCACCTTCCCCCGAACTTTGCCAGCGATATCAAACCACGGTCTGCACGGAAGTGCATGAACACCTCCACACTACGGCCTTTGTCGGAGCCGTTTGCGACACTCTTGAGATGCCCTCCGCGATCCGTGCCAGCCTATCGGGCGGCGCCTCGATGGTGGACCGGCTGACGGCAGCACCAGGCCGTGCGGAGCGCCTCACCCACCTCGAGGTGCTGCCGCCGCGCACCGCCCGTCACGCCGACTGGCCGGTCTGGGTCCCCGACGACGTCCGTGCCGCCTTCACGGCGCGAGGAGTGACCCGCCCGTGGCTGCACCAGGCCGACGCCGCCGAGGCCGCTCAGGCAGGACGACACGTCGTCCTGGCCACCGGCACCGCCTCCGGCAAGTCGCTTGCCTACCAGCTCCCCGCGCTGTCCGCGATCCGCTCCGCGCGCGGCGAGCGCCGTCGGCGCGGGGCGACGACGCTCTACCTGGCGCCGACGAAGGCCCTCGCGCAGGACCAGCTCAACGCGATCACCTCGCTCGGTCTCGACGTCCGCGTCTCCACCCACGACGGCGACAGCAGCCGCGAGATGCGCGACTGGACCCGTGACTACGCGGAGTACGTCCTCACCAACCCCGACATGCTCCACCGCTCGCTGCTCCCGGGGCACGCCCGTTGGGCGTCCTTCCTCGGATCCCTGAAGTACGTCGTCGTCGACGAGTGCCACCACTACCGCGGGGTCTTCGGTGCGCACGTGTCCCACGTGCTGCGCCGGCTGCGACGGATCTGTGCGCTGTACGGCGCGTCGCCGACGTTCGTGCTGGCCTCCGCGACCGTGGCGGAGCCGGCGGTCTCGGCCCAGCGACTCACCGGCCTGGACATGGTGGCGGTGACCGACGACGCCTCGCCGCGAGGACAGGTCGCGCTCGCCCTGTGGGAGCCGCCGTTCGTCTCCCACGGTGGTGAGAACGGAGCCCCGGTGCGACGGGCCGCCTCGTCGGAGACCGCCGACCTCCTCGCCGACCTGGTCAGCGACGGCGTCCGCACCCTGGCCTTCGTGCGCTCTCGACGCGGCGTCGAGCAGGTCGCGCTGACGACCGCCGCCCTCCTCGCCGAGGTCGACCCGTCGCTGCCCGGGAGGGTCGCCGCCTACCGCGGCGGCTACCTGCCCGAGGAGCGGCGCGCGCTCGAGGAGTCGCTGCGCAGCGGTGAGCTGCTCGGGCTCGCGGCGACCAACGCGCTGGAGCTCGGCATCGACATCAGCGGGCTGGACGCAGTCGTGATGGCCGGCTTCCCGGGCACCCGCGCGGCGCTGTGGCAGCAGGTCGGCAGGGCCGGCAGGGGTGCCCGTGACGCGCTGGCGATCCTGGTGGCGCGCGACGACCCGCTCGACACCTACCTCGTCACCCATCCCGAGGCCCTCGTCGGGCAACCCGTGGAGGCGTCGGTCTTCGACCCGACCAACCACTACGTCCTCGCTCCGCACCTGTGCGCCGCCGCCGACGAGTCGCCGCTGACGCTCGCCGACCTGGAGCTCTTCGGGCCCACCGCGCCGGCGATCGCCGACCAGCTCACCGAGCTGGGGCTGCTGCGTCGACGCCCACGGGGGTGGTTCTGGGCCGACCGCAGGAAGGCCAGCGACCTCGCCGACATCAGGTCGAGCGGCGGCTCTCCGGTCTCCCTCGTCGAGGCGGTCACGGGCCGGGTGGTGGGCACGGTCGACGCCTCCAGCGCGCACGCGACGGCGCACGAGGGCGCCGTCTACGTCCACCGGGGCGAGCCCTGGCTGGTGACCTCGCTCGACCTGACCGAGCACGTCGCGGTCATCGAGCCCACCGTCGTCGACTACTCGACGACGGCCCGCGAGATCACCGACATCACGATCGTCGCCGAGCGCGAGCATCGGCTCTGGCGTGACTGCCGACTGGCGCTGGGCGAGGTGGACGTCTCCCACCAGGTCGTCGCGTTCCTGCGCCGGCGCCAGCCGGGCGGGGAGGTGCTCGGCGAGGAGCCGCTCGACCTCCCGGAGCGGACGCTGCGCACCACCGCCGTGTGGTGGACGGTGCCGGCACCGGCACTCGAGGAGGCAGGGCTGGCGGCCCGGGACCTGCCCGGCGCCGCGCACGCCGCGGAGCACTGCGCGATCGGCCTGCTGCCGCTCTTCGCGACGTGCGACCGCTGGGACATCGGCGGCGTGTCGACCGCCCTGCACCCCGACACGGGACAGCTGACCGTCTTCGTCTACGACGGCCACCCGGGTGGGGCCGGGTTCGCCGAGCGAGGCTTCCATGCGGCTCGCGAGTGGCTGCGCGCCACGCGGGAGACGATTGCCGCCTGTCGGTGCGAGGCGGGCTGCCCGTCCTGCATCCAGTCGCCCAAGTGCGGCAACCAGAACAACCCGCTGGACAAGGACGCAGCCGTGCGTCTCCTCGACGTGCTGCTCGGAGGGTAGCCTCGAAGCATGGTCGCCATCGGACTCCTGCTGATCGTGCTCGGCGCGCTCGCGATCCTCGCGGCGATCTTCATCAGCGAGGGCAGCGTGGAGCTGCTCGGGATCGACATGAGCGCGCTGGCGATCTTCCTGGTCGGCGTCGCCGCGGGCGCGGCGATCCTCTGGGGATTCGGGATCCTGAAGTACGGCACCAAGCGCGAGCTGCAGATCCGGCGCGAGCGGCGCGTCGCTCGTCACGAGGAGCACCCGCCCGAGCAGCCCCCCGCTCAAGGCCCGGGCCAGCCCCCGCTCACAGGGCAGGACCCGCCCGGGCCCGTCCACTGAGGTCGCCCGTCTGACCCAGCCACCGGGGTCCGGTCACGAGCACGTCGACCCAGACGTCGGACCCGTCCGTGCGGCACGAGGTCACGGACGCGCCGTTGGCCCGGGCCACGGTGGCCGCCCGCGCACACGCGTCCTCGCCCTGCTGCAGGGCCGACGCGCCCGCGAGGGCGGCGAGGTCCGCCGCCCCCTGGGCGGTCCGGTGTGCGGTCACCATCGCCGCCACCACGCCGAGCGCCGCGCCGAGAAGGAGCAGCACCGCCACCATCGAGACCGCGAAGAGACTGGCGCCGCCGGTCTCGTCGCGGCCCCCTCTTACGGCCGCCCCCTCACGGCCGCCCCCTCGTGGCCGCCCCCTCACGGCTGGTCCTCGGCGCTGGCCACCGCCTCGGCGCGGACGCGCACGCCGGGCAGGAAGTCGAACAGCCCACCGGGGCCTCGCACCTCTCCCTCGGCGGTGGCCCGGACCAGCTCTCCGTCGTGAGAGACCCGCACGCTGGTCCCCTCGGGGGCGACGCGGAGCCCCACTGCGACAGCCTCGGCGTCCGCGTCGCCCCGAGCGGCCACGCGGGCCGTCTCCCGTGCCGCGTCCACGACCCGGATCTGCGCGGCACCGACCGCCAGCAGCCAGGCCAGCCCCACGGTCACGGCCACGAGCAGCGGCAGTGCCATGGCGAGCTCCGCCGTCACGGCCCCCCGCTCGGGGCGACGACAGGTCATCCGACGCCCAGCAGACCGAGCACGTGGTTGAACAGGCTCTTGAGCATCTTGTCGCCGAAGCCCCCGGTCAGCAGCTGGTAGAGCAGGCCCGCGAGTCCGGCCCCGGCCGCCGTCCCCACGGCGTACTCCGCCGTGGTGATCCCGTCCTCAGCCCCTCGCCGGATCTGTCGTAGATCTCGTCTCGTCATCTGGTTCCTCCTGTCCGTGGTCGCCCGATGCGACCTCCGGGAATGACTCTTCGCCGCCTGGACGCCCGCCGCACCGGCTCTGCTCCGCGCTGTGGAGAACCCACCCGCTCGGTCGCCCGGTGGACAGTTCGTGGGCCACCGGAGCGCCGGCGTCAGGGAGCGATGCCGCTGAGCAGCCCGGCCACGAGCGGCACGATCCCCAGCAGCAGGAACGCGGGCAGCAGGCACAGCCCCAGCGGGACGGCAGCCTTCACCCCGACGGCGCGGGCCCGGTCCTCGACGTCGGCGCGGGCCCGAACGGCCAGGTCGTCGGCGAGCCGCTCCACCGCCCCCACGACCGGGGCTCCGGTGGCGTGGGCACGCGCGAGCGTGCGCCCGAGGGGGCCGAGCACCGGGTCGCCGGCCAGCCCCTCCCACACCGCCTCCGGGTCGAGGCCGACATCGAGGCGGGCGCGGACCGTGTGCAGCCGGTCGGCTGCCGGGCCGGGGAGGGCGGCACAGACGAACCCGACGGCCTCGGCGGCTGGTGTGCCTGCGGAGAGCGCAGCGGCGAAGAGGTCCACCAGGCAGGCGAGGTCACGACGAGCGGCCTCCCGTGCCCGACGCTGCGCCGGGGGTTCCGAGCGGGCCAGCACCAGCTGCACGCCGCCCGCCACGAGCACACCCACCACCGGGGCGGCAGGGCCCCGCACGAACACGGCGGCCCCCAGCCCCGCCAGCAGCGCCCAGAGCCACCGGCGGCGGCTGTCAGCATCCGTTCCCGTCTCGCCCGAAGGCGCACTGACGGCTGCGGACGCCGCCGCTCCTGCCGTCGGTCCCGCACGGACACCCCCGCCGACGCCGCCCACCGCGCCGCCGACCGTGCCCTTCACCCGGCTGCTCGGCACGACGAGCGCGAGCGCCGCAGCTGCAGCCAGTGCGGAGAGCAGGGCACCCCCGGTCATGCCACTCCCGACTCGACGCCCTCGGCGATCGCCTCGATCCACCACAGCCCGACGAAGCCGAAGGCCAGCCCACCCGCCAGGCAGGCGAGCCCGAGCGGCTGGGTGAGCAGGAACTGCCACGGGTTGCCACCGGTGCCCGATCCCATGGCCAGCGCCACCACGGGCAGCGCGGCGAGCAGCCTGGCCGTGGCCCGCGCAGACGCCAGCTCCGCCTCGACCACCCGCCGAGTGGTCTGCCCCGCTCGCAGGCCCCGGGCCACCCCGGCGAGGGTGCCGGCCAGCCCCTGCCCAGTCCGGTGGGCGACCTGCCAGGCCGCCGCCACGAGGCGCAGGTCAGCGCAGCCGGGCACCCCCGCCACCGCACGCAGCGCCTCGGGCACGTCGGAGCCCAGATGCTGGGCGCGCGCCACCGGGCCGAGCGGCTCCCACACGCCTGCCGCCCGGTCCAGGGCCGCTCCCGGCGGCCGTCCCGCCGCCAGCTCGGCCGCGAGCAGCTCGCAGGTCTCGAGGACCCGGCCGGCCGCGGCGTCTGCCGCCCGTCGGCGGCGGCGCCGGCGCAGCAGAGCGGCCCCGCCGGCGGTGACTCCGGCTCCGAGGACGACCAGCAGCACCGACCGTGGGGAGAGCGTCGCGGCCAGCAGCGCGACGGCGCCGGCGCCGGCCAGCGCGGTGCCCCGGACGCTCCGCTGCCGCTGCGCCCCGCCCGGCAGCACGGGGGCCGGCCGAGCCAGCAGCAGGAGGGCACCGAAGGTGGCACCGGCCGCCACCAGGACCAGAGACGCCCTCACGGCGCGAGCCTCGCCGCCAGCAGGTCCGCCCCGTCACCAGCGCTCACCTGACCGTCGCGGAACTCCAGGGCGGGCACCATCGTCACCAGCCCGGCAGCGTCGCGGACCGGCACCGCCACCTGGCTGAGCGTGCGGTGGCCGTCCCGGCCTCGCGCCATGTGCAGCACCACGTCGACCGCCGAGGCGAACTGGCTGTGCGCGGCCGCACGGGGCAGGCCGGCGGCCAGGGCCAGCGCCTCCACCCGGGCGGGCACGTCGACCGCCGAGTTGGCGTGCAGGGTGCCGCAGCCGCCCTCGTGTCCCGTGTTGAGGGCCGCGAGCAGGTCGACGATCTCGGCTCCTCGCACCTCTCCCACGACGAGCCGGTCGGGACGCATCCGCAGCGCCTGCCGGACCAGCGTGCGCACGTCGATGGCGCCGGCTCCCTCGATGTTGGCGGGTCGTGCCTCCAGTCCGACCACGTGCGGGTGGTCGGGGCGCAGCTCGCTGGCGTCCTCGACCAGCACGAGCCGCTCCTCGGGCGCGACGATCGAGAGCAGGGCAGCCAACAGGGTGGTCTTGCCCGACCCGGTGCCGCCGCTGACCAGGAAGGCCAGTCGGGAGTCGACGACGTCGCACAGCAGCCGTGACCCGGCTTCGGTCACGGTGCCGGCCGCCACGAGATCGGCCATCGACAGGACCCGCCGGCCCGGGACCCGCAGCGACAGCACGGTCCCGGGCCGCGCCACCGGGGAGAGCACGGCGTGGAAGCGGGTGCCGTCGGGCAGCCGGACGTCGACGTAGGGCGTGGCGTCATCGAGGCGGCGCCCACCGGCCGCCGCGAGGCGCTGGGCCAGGCGCCGGACGGCGGCGTCGTCGGGGAAGCGCACCGTGGTGGCCTCCAGCCCGCCACCGCGATCCATCAACACCTGCGTGGGCCCGTTGACCAGGACGTCGGTCACCCCGGCGGTGCGCAGCAACGGCTCGAGCGGCCCCGCGCCGACCACGTCACGGCGCAGCGCCTCGTGGACCGCGAGCACCGTGGCGTCGCCGACCGGGACGCCGGTCCCGCGCAGCGCCTCGGCGACCCGGTGCGGGGTCAGCTCACCGGGGTCGCGGGCCAGTCGGTCGCGCACCGCCTCCAGCACCGCGACCGGCAGCGACTCGCTCACGCGGCGGCACCCCGGTCGCGCAGCTCGTGCGCGACCTCCTCGAGGGCCACCGCCGCCGCCCGACCCAGCGGTCCGCGCCGCGAGCGGACCGGGCCAAGGCCCAGGTCCACCGCCTCGGCCAGGCCACGCTGGTCGGTCATCGCGGCGACCACCGGCACGCCCACCGCCCGTCCCACCGCCAGCGGGTCGATGGCCGTTCCTCGGACCACCAGCCGCACCGAGGCGGGGTCCTCGAACCGCGCGCAGACCCGGGCCGTGGACGCCACCCCGGCCACGGTGGCGACGCACACCACCAGCAGCCGGTCGCAGCGCGCCGCCAGCTCCTCGATGAGGGCGTCGCCGGTCCGGGGCAGGTCGAGCACCACGGTGTCGTGGCCGCGCTGGGCGGCCGACAGCGCCTCACGGGCTGCGAAGGCCTGCAGTGTCCCGGCCGGTCCCGGCCCCCAGGACAGTGCGCCGACCCCGTCGCGTCGCGGCAGGGCCTCGCGCAGCGAGCGGGCACTGAGCCTCCCGGTGGTCTGCTGGAGTGCGTCCCAGCGCACCCCACCCGCACTCTCCAGCCCCAGGATGCGGTCGACACCCGGCCCCCACGGGTCCGCGTCGATGACGACCGCCGGTCCGCTGTGCCCAGCCACCTGCCCCAGGGCGCAGGCCATCGTCGTGGCGCCGGCGCCGCCACTGCCGCCCAGGACGCCGAGGGTGAGTCCCCGGGCCCTGCGACCCCCACCCACGTCTGCGAGGTCGGTCAGTGCCTCGACCACCCAGGCGTCCGAGCGCGGCAGCTCGGCGACATTCTCGGCGCCGAGAGCCAGGGCCTGACGGAACAGGTCATCGGCGACGCCGCCCCACGCGACGACATGCACACCGTCGCGGCGTCCCGGAGCGGCCTGCGCGAGCTCGGCTGCCAGGTCCGCCCCCACCAGGACCAGGGGCGCGGCGGCCCAGCGACGCAGGGCGGCCGGGCCGTCCCTCGCCACGTCGGGGGTCACGCCCGCAGCCGCGGCCAGGCGCAGCAGCTCGTCGAGCAGGAGGTCGTCGGCAGTGATCAGCAGCGGCGCGGTCATGCACCCGACGATGCCGACGACGACGCTTCCCCGCTCGGTCAGCAAGCCCACCTGTGGACGGCGACCGGAATTCCGGCGGCTGTGGACGCTTGCTGGCCCGATTCGCGAGCGGCGCCTCCTATGCTGACCTCATGGCGCACCGCCCGACAGCGGCCTTCTTCGACCTCGACAAGACGATCATCGCGAAGTCCAGCACGCTGGCCTTCAGCAAGCCCTTCCAGGCCGGTGGTCTCATCTCGCGGGGCGCCGTGCTGCGCTCGGCCTACGCCCAGTTCGTCTATCTCGTCGGTGGTGCGGACCACGACCAGATGGAGAAGATGCGGCAGTTCATGTCGCAGCTGTGCGCCGGGTGGGACGTCGCCACCGTCCGCGAGATCGTGGCCGACACCCTGCACAACATCGTCGACCCGATCGTCTACGACGAGGCCGTCTCGCTCATCGAGGAGCACCACCTCGCCGGACGCGACGTCGTGATCGTCTCGGCGTCGGGCGCCGAGGTTGTCGAGCCGATCGGCGAGATGCTGGGCGCCGACCACGTCGTCGCGACCCGGATGGAGATCGAGGACGGCAAGTACACCGGCGGCATCGCCTTCTATGCCTACGCCGAGGAGAAGGCCGTCGCGATCCGCGAGCTGGCCGAGGTGCGCGGCTACGACCTCGCCGAGTGCTTCGCCTACTCCGACTCGATCACCGACGTGCACATGCTCGAGGAGGTCGGGCACCCGCACGCGGTCAACCCCGACAAGGAGCTCCGCAAGGTGGCCGCGGCCAACGGCTGGCCGGTCCTGGTCTTCACCAAGCCGGTCACGCTGCGCTCGCGCCTGACCGCTCCGGTCAAGCCGACCCTCGCGGCGCTGGCCGTGGGCGGGCTCGTGGCCGTGGGCTCCGCGATCTATCTGAACACCCGACGCCGCGCCTCCTAGGCCCCAGTCCCGGAGCAGCCCCCACAGCGGGCTGACCCACGCAGGACACGATCTGTCAACCCTTGATAGTGCCGGTGGAACGGCGTACAAAAGGTGGCAGCACAACTGAACAGATCACACTCGAGTTCGGGTACCCACGCGGCGATCCACCCTTTTTCAGGGCGCTTGTCACACGGGATATTCCCGGGGCAGCAGTTAGAGAGTGCACGCTTGGTAGCCCAGGAACTCGAGAGTTGGCGGCGGCATCCGAATCCACGCGAGGCGGGTGCCGTTCGCTTGCGCGGGCACCCGTCCGGCAGGCCCTGGGACAGCCCCTCAGGCGTCCTCAGCGGCCCGGCGCAGCGGACTGGCCTCCGCCCCGGCGGCGTAGGCCTCGGCGGTGTAGAGGAGCCACGAGTGCACCCCCGCCAAGCCACCCTCGCTGAAGCCCCGCAGGTTCGACTCGTACGGCGCGCGCAGGGCGAGGTGCCCCGCCTCCGGAACGACCAGCGACTTCTCGTCGACACCGCGGGCGACCAGGATCAGACGCTCGGTCGCGCGGGCGACGACGCCGTTGTGCGAGGCGAACGGCGCCCCGGTCGCGATGTCGGCGTGCACGACCGCCGCGATCATCAGGGCCGGCGCCTCGGTCCGGGCCAGCAGCAGGTCGGCCACGCCGCGCAGCCGCAGGGCCGCGTCGGCATCGCGGGGACGCCCGAGCCGCTCGTCGTCCACGCTGCCCGCGGCGGCGAGCGCGTGGATGCGGGCGAGTGCCTGCAGCGGGGCGGACTGCAGCAGCGGCGCCAGCCCCAGCAGCTCGGTGGAGAGGCGCAGCGCGTCCTGGGCGATCGCGTCGCCCTCGCCGGCGCGCACCTGCGCCAGCGTCGAGGAGGAGCCCTCCAGGACCGCGCTGGCGTGCGCCCCACGAAGCAGGGACTCCGCGGTCGTCTCGGGGCTGGTCCGGCGCAGGCCCCGGTCGCGCAGCATGGCGTCGATGCCGTCGCGGGTCGCGGCGTAGGCGGAGGCGACCCCCTCGAGCGAGGTGAGCCCGGCCAGCGGATCGGCAGTCATGGGCCGAAGGCTAGTTGACCGCGGCCGCCCCTTGACCGCCGCCGCCCCTTGACCAGCGACGTGTCGCCGCGCGCCGCCCGTGTCCGGGGCGATGAGCGAGTAGCCTGCGGGGGATGGACACGCAGGGAGCCCCCACGAACCGGGGCCGCGATCACTTCCCCGAGGCGACGTCCTATCCCACTGCCCCGGCGCAGTGGCTGACCGACGACGACCCCGACGTCGTCGTCGCGCACCGACGCCCCGACGGCCGGCCCCGCACGGTCGTCGCCGTCGGCCATCCGCAGGCGGCCGCGTCGTTGTGCGTCACCCTGGGCGAGCTCGGCCATGACGTGCGGCACAGCGAGGACGCGTCGTTCTCCCTGCCCGACTCCTCCGTCGACGCCGTCGTCGTCGTCCACCGGCTGCCGTCCGACCTCCACGAGATCGCCCGGGTGCTCCGCCCCGGCGGACGGCTGTCCCTGGTCGTCAACGAGCGTGACCGCCGGATCCCCTGGGTGCGCAAGCTCGACCGGATCCTCGCCCCGGAGGAGAACATCCCCGACCACGAGGCCCCCACCCGAGCCCTGGTCCGCTCCGGCCTGTTCGGCTTCGTCGAGGACACCTCGTTCCGGTTCTGGGAGAGCGTGAACCGGACCCGGCTGACCGCCCTGTTGGCGGGCCTGCCCGAGATCTTCGACCTGAGCGACGACCAGGTCCGCGCCGAGCGGATCGACCGCGCCCTCGCGCTGTACGACGACTACGGCCGCGGCAACGACGGCATGCAGCTGCCCTGGGTGAGCCGGTGCTATCGCGCGACGGTGCTCGACGGGCCGACCAAGCCCACCTCCACACAGGCAGAGTCCGCGGAGCGGGGCGGGCGCGACCGCCCCTCCGACGGCGATGCCCCTGAGCGTCCGGACGCCCACCCCACGGGCTCTGCGGACTCCACTCCTGGCCCCACTGGAGGCCCCACTGGAGGCCCCGCTACAGGAGAGGCACGCGACCCCGAGGAGACCGGGGGCATCCGCGTGGTCGTGGAGTCGCAGGGCCAGGTCACCGATGTGCTGCTGATTGACTTCCGCTGAGACCTGGAGGGTCGGGGACGATGGGAGCCTGGGAGCGGATCACCCGTCGCCGTGGCGCGCGCCGTACTCATCTGGGCACGGAGGCCGACCGGGCGACCTTCCGCACCCTGCACACCGCCTCGCTCGCCTCCCCGGCGCTGCGGGAGGGGCTGACCGGCTCCAGCGCCGAGCGCAGCATCCGCCATCTGCGAGCCCTCCTCGGCTCCCCGGCGGTGGCCCTCAGCGACACCTCCGGGCTGCTCGCGTGGGACGGGGTCGGCGCCCAGGACCACGGACCACAGGTCGCCTCGCTCGCGCAGCGTGCCGTGGACCATGGCGGCACGCTCGTGGCAGATCCCCGGGAGGTGGCCTGTGCCGAGCCAGGCTGCCTGGTGCGGCACGCCATCGTCAGTCCCCTGGTCGTCGAGGAGCGGATCATCGGCACCCTGCAGGTCTTCACGCCCCACCCCACCGGAGGTCTGGTCCGAGCCGCCGACGAGGTGGCCGGTTGGGTCTCGGGCCAGCTGGAGCTCGCCGAGCTCGGCGCGTCCCGCACCCGCCTGATGGAGGCCGAGGTGCGGGCGCTGAGGGCCCAGATCAGTCCCCACTTCATCTACAACTCCCTCGGCGCGATCGCCTCCTTCGTGCGCACCGACCCTGACCGCGCGCGCGAGCTGCTGCTGGAGTTCGCCGAGTTCACCCGCTACTCCTTTCGACGCCACGGCGAATACACGACACTCGCCGAGGAGCTGCGCTCGATCGAGCAGTACCTCCTGCTCGAGCAGGCCCGCTTCGGCGACCGGCTCCGGGTGACGCTGCGGATCGCTCCGGAGGTGCTGGGCGTGACGGTGCCGTTCCTGTGCATCCAGCCGCTGGTCGAGAACGCCGTCCGCCACGGGCTGGCCGGCACCCCCGACACCGCCGCCGGGTCGGGCCAGGTCACGATCGTGGCGCGCGACGTGGGCCAGATGTGCGTGATCGAGGTGGAGGACGACGGCGCCGGCGAGGACCCCGAGCGGGTACGACGCGCGCTGGCCGGCGACGACCAGCTCGACTCCGTGGGACTGGGCAACGTGGACGAGCGGCTGCGCAACTCCTTCGGCGACGACTACGGTCTCGTCGTGGAGACCGCACCCGGCGCCGGCACCAAGGTCATCGTCCGGGTCCCGAAATTCGCCCCGGGGGTGCATGCGTGAGCACGACGCCCAACCAGCCGCCCAACCAGTCGTCCCATCAGACGCCCCATCAGACGCCGGGGGGCCCGGACCAGAGCCTGAAGGTCCTGCTGATCGACGACGAGCGTCCCGCCCTCGACGAGCTCACCTACCTGCTCGAGCGCGATCCCCGCGTGCGTGAGGTCATCGCGACCGACTCGGCGACCGACGCTCTGCGCATGCTGCAGGACCTCGAGGTCGACGTGGTCTTCCTCGACGTGCAGATGCCGGGGCTCTCGGGCCTCGACATGGCCCAGGTGCTCGCCCGCTTCAAGGCCCCGCCGCCCGTCGTCTTCGTCACCGCCCACGAGGAGCACGCGGTCGAGGCGTTCGAGCTGCGCGCGGTCGACTACGTGCTCAAGCCGGTGCGCGAGGAGCGCCTCGCCGAGGCCGTACGCCGCGTGGTCGAGGGCGGCGTGCGCCCCGCCCCGGCGAGTGACGACCAGGTCCCCGTCGAGCGCGGAGGCGTCACCCGCTTCCTCAGCCGCTCCGAGATCACCCACGTCGAGGCCCAGGGCGACTACGCGAGACTGCACACCCCCTCCGGCTCGCACCTGCTGCGCACCCCGCTGTCCGCGCTCGAGGAGGAGTGGGGGCCCGCGGGGTTCGTCCGGATCCACCGCTCGCTGCTCGTGGCTCTGGCCCACATCAGCGAGGTGCGGATGGAGGGTGGCCGCTGCACGGTCGTCGTCGCCGGCAGCGAGCTCGTCGTCAGCCGGCGTCACACCCGCCAGCTGCGCGAGCTGCTGATCCGTCGGGGCACGACCGGACGAGAGGCATGAGCAGCCCCGACCCCTCGGCCCCGCCCAGCCGGGTCCGCGTCACCGGCCCGGCCCGGCGACGTACTCCCACCCCGGCGACGCGGGCCCGCGAGATCGACGCGGGCACCCGCCTCGGGGCGGTCTTCATGCGCTCACTGCTTCGCGAGCAGCTGCGGCTGGCGCTCGGTGTGCTGACCGCGCTCGGCCTCGGCGTCGGGCTCCTGCCGCTGCTCTTCCACCTCGTCCCGGGCCTCGCCCAGCACCACGTGCTCGGCGTGCCGCTGCCCTGGCTGCTGCTGGGCGTCCTGGTCTACCCCTACCTCGTGCTGCTCGGCTGGATCTACGTGCGCCGCGCGGAGGCCAACGAGCGTGACTTCGCTGCGCTCGTGGAGGATGCCGAGCGATGACGGCGCTCTCGGCAGCGCCCTCGACGGGGGCCACCGCCTGGATCACTGCAGGGGTCACGGGGATCGATGCCGTCCCCGGGATCGTCGCCGTCACCCTCGTCACCATCGCCACGCTGGCGATCGGCACCTGGGGGCTGCGCTTCTCGCGCACCACGAGCGACTTCTTCGTGGCCTCGCGCACCGTGCGTCCCCGCCTCAACGCCTCGGCGATCGGGGGCGAGTACCTCTCCGCGGCCTCCTTCCTCGGCGTCGCCGGGCTCGTCCTCACCTTCGGTGCGGACATGCTCTGGTATCCCGTCGGCTGGACCGCGGGCTACCTCGTGCTGCTGACGCTGGTCGCCGCACCGCTGCGCCGCTCGGGCGCCTACACGCTGCCGGACTTCGCCGAGGCCCGGCTGGGCTCGCGCCAGGTCCGGGCCGCCTGCTCGCTGCTCGTCGTGGCCGTCGGATGGCTCTACCTGCTGCCGCAGTTCCAGGGCGCCGGGCTGACCCTGCGCTCGGCCATCGGGGCCCCGCCCTGGGCCGGCTCGCTCATCGTCGCCGTGGTGGTGCTGATCAACGTCACCTCGGGAGGGATGCGCTCGATCACTTTCGTCCAGGCGTTCCAGTACTGGCTCAAGCTGACCGCCCTGCTGATCCCGGCCGCCGTCCTGGTCGCCGTCTGGCTCGGCGACGGACGGCCCGGTCCGGCGATCCAGGCGACCGGCACCGGCAGCGACCTGTGGTCGCTCCCCCTGGGCGACGGCGGCGCCCAGGGTCTCTACGTCACCTACTCCCTGATCATCGCGACCTTCCTCGGGACGATGGGGCTGCCCCACGTGGTGGTGCGCTTCTACACCAACCCCGACGGCCGCGCGGCGCGTCGTACGACGCTCGTGGTGCTGGCCCTGCTCGGCGCGTTCTACCTGCTGCCCCCGATCTACGGGGCGCTGGGACGCGTGTACGCCGCGGAGCTGGCCGCGTCGGGACGCACCGACGTGCTGGTCCTCGAGCTGCCCCGCCTGATGGTGCCCGGCGTGGTGGGCGACGTGCTCACCGGTCTGGTGACCGCCGGGGCGTTCGCGGCGTTCCTGTCGACCTCGTCGGGGCTGGGGATCGCGGTCGCGGGTGTGATCAGCCAGGACGTCACGGGGCGCCGGTTCGCCGGACTCTTCGGGGGACGCCGGCTCTCCGGGGTCACAGCCTTCCGGGTCGCCGCGGTGATCGCGGTGGTGGTGCCCGCGGTGCTGGCGCTGACGAGTCCCGACGTGGGGGTCGCCCGGGCGGTCGGGCTCGCGTTCGCCGTCGCCGCGTCGACCTTCTGCCCGCTGCTGCTGCTCGGCATCTGGTGGCGCGGACTGACCGATGCCGGTGCGCTGTGCGGGCTGCTCGTGGGCGGGGTGGGCTCGGGGGCGGGCGTCATCCACACGCTGCTCGTGGCCGACGGCGAGGGCTGGAGATCGGTGTTGCTGGGCCAACCCGCAGCATGGAGCGTGCCGGCTGCGCTGCTGGCGATGATCCTGGTCAGCCTCGCGACACGTTCGCGCATCCCGGAGCACGCCGGACGGTTCATGGTGCGACTGCACAGCCCGGAGGCGGTCGCGCTCGACCGCAGCTGATCGACCCGGGCCACCGCGGACCCCCCGGTGCGCCGACCGCTCGTCGCGTCGTACCCACCGTTCAACGACGGCGCCGGCCCGCCCGCCGCAGCGCCTGCGAGCGCCCCCCGGGCCTCGGTGGTGATCCACACCACAGGGCCCCTAGGCTGGCCGCAGAGCCAGCAGAGTGCACCAGCCCCCAGCCAGCACCGAGCCCCGCCAGCCCCGAGCCCCGCCAGGCCGGACCGAGAGACACCCGGGAGAGACCGTGAGCGACGACAACGAGACCCTGTCCAACCTGATGCACGAGGAGCGACGCTTCGAGCCGCCGGCCGAGCTGGCCGCGTCGGCCAACGTCACGGCCGAGGCCTACGACCGGGCCGACGCCGACCGCGAGGGCTTCTGGGCAGAGCAGGCGGAGCGGCTCAGCTGGGACCGGAAGTGGGACCGGGTCCTCGACTGGGACAACCCGCCGTTCGCGAAGTGGTTCGTCGGCGGGCGCCTCAACGCGTCGTACAACTGCGTGGACCGCCACGTCGAGGCCGGCAACGGCGACCGCGTCGCGCTGCACTGGGTCGGCGAGCCCGCCGACGACACCCGCACGCTCACCTATGCCGACCTGCAGCGCGAGGTCGCCCGCGCGGCCAACGCGCTGACCTCGCTGGGCGTCGAGACCGGCGACCGGGTCGCGATCTATCTGCCGATGATCCCCGAGGCGGTCATCGCGATGCTCGCCTGCGCCCGGATCGGCGCGCCCCACACGGTCGTCTTCGGCGGCTTCTCCTCCGACGCGCTCGCCTCCCGCCTGGTCGACTGCGAGGCCAAGGTGATCATCACCGCCGACGGCGGCTACCGGCGCGGCAACGCCTCCGCCCTCAAGCCGGCCGTCGACGAGGCCCGCGCCAAGACCTCGACCCAGGGCTTCGACGTCCGCAACGTGCTCGTCGTACGCCGCACCGGCCAGGACGTCGCCTGGGACGACAGCGTGGACGTCTGGTGGCACGACGTCGTCGACACCGCGGCCTCGGAGCACACCTGCGAGTCCTTCGACGCCGAGCACCCGCTCTACGTCATGTACACCTCCGGCACGACCGGCAAGCCCAAGGGCATCCTGCACACCACCGGCGGCTACCTGGTCGGCTCGGCCTACACGCACTGGTCGGTCTTCGACCTCAAGCCCGAGACGGACGTCTACTGGTGCACGGCCGACGTCGGCTGGGTGACCGGCCACAGCTACATCGTCTACGGGCCGCTCGCCAACGGCGCCACGCAGGTGATGTACGAGGGCACGCCGGACAGCCCGCACAAGGGCCGCTGGTGGGAGATCATCCAGAAGTACGGCGTGACGATCTTCTACACCGCGCCCACTGCGATCCGCACCTTCATGAAGCAGGGCCGCGAGATCCCCGACGGGTTCGACCTGTCCTCCCTGCGCCTGCTCGGCTCGGTCGGCGAGTCGATCAACCCCGAGGCCTACATGTGGTACCGCGAGGTGATCGGCGGCGAGCGCTGCCCGATCGTGGACACCTGGTGGCAGACCGAGACCGGGGCGATGATGATCTCGCCGCTGCCGGGCGTCACCGCCGGCAAGCCCGGCTCGGCGATGCGGGCGCTGCCCGGCGTCAGCATCGACGTGGTCGACGACAAGGGCGAGTCGGTGCCCAACGGCTCCGGCGGCTTCCTGGTCGCCACCGAGCCGTGGCCGGCGATGCTGCGCACCCTGTGGGGCGAGGACCAGCGGTTCAAGGACACCTACTGGTCGCGGTTCGCCAAGCAGGGCTTCTACTTCGCCGGTGACGGGGCGAAGAAGGACGACGACGGCGACATCTGGCTGCTCGGTCGCGTCGACGACGTGATGAACGTGTCCGGCCACCGGCTCTCGACGACCGAGATCGAGTCGGCGCTGGTGTCGCACCCCAAGGTCGCCGAGGCCGCCGTGGTCGGCGCCTCCGACGACACCACGGGCCAGGCGGTCTGCGCGTTCGTGATCCTGCGCGACGAGGCCGGTGACGGCGGCGAGGACATCATCGAGGAGCTGCGCCGCCACGTGGCCAAGGAGATCGGCCCGATCGCCAAGCCGCGCCAGGTGATGGTCGTCCCCGAGCTGCCCAAGACCCGCTCCGGGAAGATCATGCGCCGCCTCCTCAAGGACGTCGCCGAGAACCGCCAGGTCGGCGAC
>NZ_BAAHCI010000005.1:814809-926821 GCF_054775955.1 Nocardioides pacificus | reverse complement strand
AAGATCCCCCGACTCGCGTTAGCGGTTCGGGTGCTGGAAGAGGTCCGGGATGCCGTCCTGGTCCTCGTCGACCTGCTCGCGCAGCTCGATCTCGCGGTAGTGCCGGTTGCGTGGCACCAGCACGATCGTGGCCAGCGCGGCGGCGAGGACCGAAGCACCGAGGACGGCGATCTTCGCGTGGTCGCCGTGGGCGGACTCCGCGCCGAAGCTGAGCTCGGAGATCAGCAGCGACACCGTGAAGCCGATGCCCGCGAGCAGCGTCATGCCGAAGAGGTCACGCCAGGTGATGTCCTCGTCGAGGTTCGCGTGCACGCTGCGGGTGACCAGCCAGGTCGAGCCCATGATGCCGATCGGCTTGCCGACCACCAGACCGAGCACGATGCCCCAGAAGACCGGGTCGTTGACCAGCGACCCCAGGCCGCCGCCGTCCGTCAGCGAGACGCCTGCGGAGAAGAACGCGAAGACCGGGATCGCGAAGCCGGCCGACATCGGACGGAAGCGGTGCTCGAGGTAGTCCGCGAGCCCTGGCCCCGAGGTGTTCTGCTTGCGAAGCACCGGGACGGTGAACCCGAGCACCACGCCGGCGATCGTCGCGTGCACGCCGGACTCGTGGAAGAACGCCCAGGTGAGCAGCGCGAGGGGGAACAGGAGGACCCAGGGCGCCCACCAGTTCTTGCCGATGAACGCCGGCACCTTCTGGACCAGGCCGGTGTACAGCGCGATCGGGATGAGAGCCAGCAGGAGGTACTGCAGCTGCAGGTCCTCGGAGTAGAAGACCGCGATGATGCAGATCGCGATGAGGTCGTCGACGACGGCGAGCGTGAGCAGGAACAGCCGCAGCGGCGAGGGCAGCTTGGAGCCGATCACGGCCAGGACCGCGACCGCGAAGGCGATGTCGGTGGCGGTCGGGATGGCCCACCCGCGCAGTGTCTCGCCGCCCGTGCTGAGGTTGAGCAGCACGTAGATGACCGCGGGCACGACGACGCCGCCGACGGCGGCCGCGACGGGCACGATCGCCCGGTTGAAGGTGCGCAGGTCGCCGGCGACGAACTCCTTCTTGAGCTCCAGACCGACCAGGAAGAAGAAGAGCGCCAGCAGGCCGTCGGCGGCCCAGTGCCCCAGGCTGAGGTCCAGGTCGAGACCGAGCAGCTCTCCCCCGACGTGGTAGTCGCGCAGGGCGAAGTAGTCGTCGCCGAAGGGCGAGTTGGCCCAGATCAGCGCGACCACCGCTCCCGCGATGAGCAGGAGGCCGCCGATCGTCTCGGTGCGCAGGATGTCACCGACGCGCTGGTACTCCGCCCAGCTGGGTCGCGAGAGGACCCTGGAGCTTCGGGGGGAGCCTTGGGGTGAGCTCTGGGGGGAGGGTGGACGGGAGCTCATGCCAGTGAAGCCTCTCGGAAGGTGCGTGACGGCAGCAGACAGTACGCGCCGACCAGACTTCCCGGCTCACCGTGCACGAGCCTATAACGTGCGTTGTAGGGTCAGGGAGGTCACCACGGACCTGATCACCAACAATGGCCCGACCAAGCAGCGGAGGAAGACCACATGGCATCCGAACCGGTGAAGGACACCGATCCCACCATCGGCCGTCTCGTCTCCGACGCCAGCCGCGACATCTCGTCGCTGATCTCCAACGAGATCAAGCTCGCCAAGTCCGAGCTCAAGGTCAGCGTCTCGAACGGCGCGACGGGTGCGGGCTTCTTCGCCGGCGCGGCGTTCCTCGGCCTGCTCGCGATCATCATGTTCTCGATCGCCCTGGCCTATCTGATCCACTGGAACGGCAGCGGCCTGGACCTGCACTGGGCCTACCTCATCGTGTTCGTGCTGTACCTGCTGCTGGCCGGCCTGCTGGCCTTCCTGGGCATCAAGAAGGTCAAGAAGGTCAAGGCCCCCGAGCGCGCGATCCGTCAGGCCCAGGAGAGCAAGAGCCTGCTCAAGCGCAGCTGATCGCCCATCCTCAGCCGACCACGTGCTGGGTACGACGTTCAGCCGGCGCAGCTGCCGGTGTCGACGGGGTTGCTGCTCGCGCTCCCGAGGCGCGCGCTCTCCGCAACGGCATCGGCGGTGAGGGCGTAGCCGGTCTGGCCGTCGGTCACCGACGCCGCGAAGATCACGCCCACCACGTCGCCGTCACCGGCCACCATCGGCCCACCGGAGTTGCCGGGGCGCACCAGCCCGCGCACGGCGTACACCTCGCGGATGATCGAGCCGTTGCCGTAGATGTCGGGTGAGCGGAGCCGCTGCTCCGAGCGGATGCGGCCGGGCTGGGCGTCGAAGGGGCCGTCCTGGGGGTAGCCGAGGATCGCGACGTTCTGCTCCTCCTCGGCCGTGTCGAACCTCAGCGGCGGCCGGCCGGCGTCGTCGAGGGCGAGGACCGCGACGTCGAGCTGGGCGTTGTAGTGGACGACCTCGGCGCTGACCGTGTCGTCGCCGATCAGCACCTCCGGCTCGCTGACCCCGGCGACGACGTGGGCGTTGGTCATCAGCCGGTCGTCGGCGTAGAGGAACCCGGTGCCCTCGACACCGCGGCCGCAGACGTTCTGGCCGCGGATCTTGAGCACGCTCTGCTTGGCCTCCTGCACCCCGGGACGGCGCAGGGTCTTGGCGTCACCGGGGGCCACCTCGACGATGTTCTCGGGCGCGAACGGCTCGAGGTAGCGCGGGAAGAACGTCGTGCCGACCACGTTGTTGAACGCCTGCAGGACCTGACCGGCAGCGGTCGGCAGCACCTCGTCAACCTGGGCGAGGACCTGCGAGCTGCGCACCAGGGGGGTGATCGAGCCGATCTTGGACCCCGAGACCGCGACGCCGAGAGCCCAGGCCACGATCAGCACCGCCAGCGCGCTCAGCGCCGCGCCGCCGACGGCGTCGACGGCCCGGATGGGCTGCCAGGTGATGCGCTCGCGGATCCGGGAGCCCGTGTACTGCAGCAGCGCTTGGCCCAGGGTCGCCGAGAGGATCACGATGAAGAGCGCGCCCAGCGAGACCCACATCGACGGCTCCGCCTCGCCCAGCGCGATCGGTGCGAGCCAGACGCCCAGCAGGCCGCCGAGCAGCAGCCCGGCGGTCGCGAACGCTCCGGTGACGAAGCCCTGCCAGTAGCCCGACAAGGCATAGGCGAGGACGAGGACGACGAGGATCCAATCGAGAAGGTTCACGTGTCGGCCCCGCCGCTGTCCTCGTCGTCGCCGCCGCTGTTCTCGTCGTCGTCGCTGTCCTCGATGTCGAGCAGCCGCGTGTTCGGTGCCGTACGACGCGCGCCGGCGGGCGGCTCGCCCTGCAGCATGTAGCCGGGCAGGTCACGCACCTGGGCCTCGTCCCACTCCCGGGTCCAGCCGAGGAAGTCGAAGAGCCGGGCGATGATGCCGCCGGTGAAGCCCCAGAGGATGACGTCCTTGTCGTCGCCGATCATGAAGCCGGGGCCGAGCCAGCCGCTGGGGTGGCGCACCCGGATCCGGTGGGTGGGGTCGAGCAGGTCCTCGATCAGCACGTGGTGGACAGCGTGGACCTCGTCGCGACTGGCGATGCCGACCCTGCCGCGCTCGCGCCACCAGCCGAGGACCGGTGTCACCGCGAAGTTGCTCGGGGGCAACCACAGCTCGGGGAGCTCGGCGAAGACCTCGACGGAGGCCGGGTCGAGGCCGATCTCCTCGTCGGCCTCGCGCAGCGCAGCCTCGACGGGGGTCTCCCCCGGATCGAGCGACCCGCCGGGGAAGGAGACCTGACCCGGGTGGGAGCGCATGTCGTGGGCCCGCTCGGTGAGCAGCAGCTCGTGGCCGCGCTCCCCCTCGCCGAACAGCATCAGCACCGCCCCCTTGCGGGTCTGGGCGCCCTCCGGCGGCTGGAAGCGGGTGAGGTGGTCGACGGTGATGTCCTGCGCCGCGCGTCGTACCGGCTCGAGCCAGTCGGGGATCACAGGTCGATCCCAAGGTGCTCGGCGACCAGCTCGACGAGCTGCTCCTCGGACGTCAGCGAGACCGCCACCTGGGTGAGCTCGCCGTCGGCGCTGAGGAAGGCGAAGTGGGGCAGACCACGGACCTGCAGGTCGCCGGCGCGGTTGGTGTCGCCGCCGGGGTCGGCGAGCATCGGGTAGGTCGCCCCCGTCTCCTCGATCAGATCGAAGGCCCACTGCGGTCTGTTGTCCTGGGAGTCGATGCCGAGGATCGGCGCGCGGTCGCCGTACCTCTCGTGGAAGGACTGCAGGATCGGCATCTCGGTGCGGCAGGGCTCGCACCACTGGGCCCACCAGTTGATGATGAGCGGGCCCTCCAGGCGCGACAGGTCCACCGCCTCGCCGCCGCCGAGACACTCGAGCGTGACCTCGGGCAGGGAGCCCGCGCCGGGCGCGCCGGCCCCCGGGACACAGGGCTCGACGCCGAGGCTCGCCTTGGCCTCGCGCAGCTCGGGGGTGTCGACCTCGACCTCCGCGGGGCCGACCGAGGGGACCGACCAGCCGGGCTTGTCGTCGTCGTCGCCGGGCGCGCAGGCGGACAGGGTCAGCCCGAGCACGACGGCCACCAGGGCCGTGGGGAGGGGGCGCCTCATGCGGGTCCCTGGGTCTTGACCAGCGCCGCGGCGGCGATCGGGTCGGTCGGCCCCGCGCCGTACGCCGGGCACCAGCGTGCGACCGGGCAGGCGCCACAGGCGGGCTTCTTGGCGTGGCAGATCCGGCGCCCGTGCCAGATCACCCGGTGGCTGAGCATCGTCCAGTCGCGCTTGGGGAAGAGCTCGGCGATGGCGTGCTCGACCTTGACCGGGTCGGTCTCGTCGGTCCAGCCGAAGCGGCGAACCAGTCGGCCGAAGTGGGTGTCGACGGTGATCCCGGGGACGTCGAAGGCGTTGCCGAGCACGACGTTGGCGGTCTTGCGGCCGACGCCGGGGAGCTTGACCAGGTCGTCGAGGCGGCCGGGCACCTCGCCGCCGTGGTGCTCGACGAGCGCCTGGCTGAGCTTGAGCAGCGCGTCGGTCTTGGCCCGGAAGAAGCCGAGGGGGCCGACGATCTGCTCGAGCCTGTCCCGCTCGGCGCCGGCCATCGCGGCGGGGTCGGGATAGGTCGCGAAGAGCAGCGGGCGCACGGCGTTGACCCGCCGGTCGGTGGTCTGGGCGCTGAGCACGGTGACGACGAGCAGCTGGAAGGGATCGTCGAAATCCAGCTCGCAGCGGGCGTCCGGGTAGGTCTCGGCGAGGACCCGGTGGGTCTTGCGGGCACGGCGGACCAGGGACGTGTCAGGCACCCGCCCAGACTACGGGGCACCGCCGACACCGCCGATTTGGCTGCGTCCGCCGGGATTCGTGCGCGGGACACAGGGACGGAATACGTCTGTGACAAGGCCCACGGCTAGGATGCTCTGTGTCACTGCGCGGTCCCCGGGCGGTGTTGACGACGATGGAGGTGTCGTGGACAACGACGTACTGCGCCAGGCCCCGCTGTTCAGCGCGCTCGACGACGAGGCTGCGACCGCTCTGCAGGCCTCGCTGGCCGAGAGCCGGCTGCGTCGCGGCGAGGTGCTGTTCCGCGAGGGCGACTCGGGCGACAAGCTCTACGTCGTCCTCGAGGGCAAGGTGAAGCTCGGCCGCACCTCCTCCGACGGCCGCGAGAACCTCCTCGCGATCCTCGGTCCCGGCCAGATGTTCGGTGAGCTGTCGCTCTTCGACCCCGGTCCGCGCTCGGCCACCGTCACGTGCGTCACCGACGCGACCTTCGCCTCGCTGTCCCACGAGGACCTGCTGCGCTGGCTCGAGGGACGCCCGATGGTCGCCCGCGGCCTGCTCTCGCAGCTCGCCGCGCGACTGCGCAAGGCCAACGACGTCGTCGCCGACCTCGTCTTCTCCGACGTCCCCGGCCGCGTCGCCAAGGCGCTGCTGGACCTCGCCGACCGCTTCGGCCGCACCGCCGACGACGGCGTCCACGTCCACCACGACCTCACCCAGGAGGAGCTCGCCCAGCTGGTCGGCGCCTCCCGCGAGACCGTCAACAAGGCGCTGGCCGACTTCGCCTCCCGCGGCTGGCTGCGCCTGGAGCCCCGCTCCGTCGTGATCATGGACATCGAGCGCCTGAGCCGCCGCGCCCGCTGACGCTTCGCCGTACGACGGCGGGGCGCGCGGCGCCGCGCCGCGCCGCGCCGCGCCGTACGAGCCGCATGTAACGCGGGGTTATCCGATCTACCACAGCGATATTTCGCTGCGGTGGGTCACATAACCCCGCGTTACATTTTCGTGGGCCGCCGCTGACCCCCGGCCGCGGGCGCTCGTGCGTCTGTAGGGGTGGAAGGGGGCGCTGTGCCTGAGCACGACTTCGACGCGTACGTCGTGGCGCGCACGGCTGCCCTGTCGCGTACGGCGTACCTCCTCACCGGGGACGCCCACCTCGCGGAGGACCTCGTGCAGACAGCGCTCTTCAAGGCCGCGCGGGCCTGGCACCGGATCTCCGGGGACCCGGACGCCTACGTGCGGCGCATCCTCTACACGCAGAACGTCTCGTGGTGGAGGTCTCGGCGGCACGTCCGGGAGAGCGCGCTCGGCGTGTATGACGCGCCCGCGGCGCCGGTGGACACCGCACTGCGCCTGACGCTCGAGGAGGCGCTCGCGCGGTTGACGACCCGGCAGCGGACGGTGCTGGTGCTGCGCTACTACGAGGACCTCACCGAGGCGCAGACCGCGGAGGTGTTGGGCATCGGCCCGGGCACGGTGAAGTCGATCGGCCGCCAGGCGCTGGCCCGACTGCGGGTGCTCGCGCCGGAGCTCTCCGAGCTGATCGGCCAGTCGTCATGAAGGACCAGTCGTCATGAGCGGGCCCTTCAAGAGCGGGCTGCGCGAGGAGCTGGAGAGGATCGCCGAGCAGGCGCCGCGGGTCGTGGTGCCGGCCGACACCTGGCGGCGGGGGCAGCGGGCACGCCTCCGCTCCGTCGCGCTGTCCGCCGGGGCGGCCGTGGCGGTGCTCGCACTGGTGGCGGGGACGGCCGGGCTCCTGGGTGGACTGCCGTCACGGGAGGCCGTGCCGGCGGACGGCTCCGACCCCGGAGCCCGCGAGGCCGTGCCGAGTCACCTCTGGAGCGTGCCGGAGCGGATGGCGGCGCAGGGCGACGACGGCGAGTGGCTGCGCGACGAGGTCGAGAGCGACCTGGCGATCGGGCGCGGCGCCGCGGCGTACGTCATGCGCGGCGGGCTGCCGGTGGTGGTCGATGCGGAGAAGGGCGACTACCACCTACTGGACCTGCCCGGCTTCCTGCTCAACCGGGTGCTGAACCGGGCCGCGCTCGGGGACACCACCTCCGTGGCGCTGTCCCCCGACGGTCGGCAGCTCGCCTACGCCTGGGCCGGGCCCGCGCCCCGATCCGACGCGACGCCGATGCCCAGCGGGATCCGGGTCGTCACCCTGGAGACCGGCGACGTCCGCACGGTCCCGATCCGCGGTGGTCGCGGCACGATGGTCACCGACATCGGCTGGTCCCCCGACAGCGCGTGGATCGTCTGGGTCGGCAGGCGGCTCGTCTATTGGACGGACAGCGCTACCGGTGCGCGCGATCCCGCCGCCGGACGGATCGGCCGCGGCGCCACCAGCTCGCAGCAGGTGCCGGTGCGCACCGAAGGGGCGACGCTCGCCATCGCCGACGACGGCTCGGTCACGGTGCTGGAGAAGAACCAGGTGTCGACCTGGGACGGCAAGGCCATGAGTCGGGTCCGACTGCGCGTCAACGCGCGCCCCCCTCTCGGCGCCTTCGCCCCCGGCGGAGCGCAGCTGAGCCTGGGCACGTCCGCGCCCACCGACGACGCGCGGGTGCTCGACGTCGCCACCCGTCGGCTGAGTGCGAGGCCGCTGGCCTCCCGCGAGAGCCTGTACCCCCAGGGCGCCGAGGTCCGCCCCCTGGGCTGGATCGACGACGACCTGATGGTCACCCTGGTGACGCCGGTCAGCGACTCCGAGCCCACCGAGCGACAGATCGTCGTGATGACCCGCGAGCGCCGCCCCGACTCGACCTACCGGATCGTCGGCCGCACCGCCCCCGCGGTGGACGGCAACAGCCTCACCGTCGCCGTCGACCTGATGACCCTCGACCGCCCGACGGTGGGCCGCCCCGAGCCCGAGTGGCCGTGGTCGGCCGAGCGCTGGGCGATGACCGGGGGCCTGGCCGCGCTCGTCGTACTCGCCCTCGTGGGGGCGGCGCGCGGGTGGCGCCGCAGCCGTCGCCCCGCCCAGCTGTAACGCGGGGTTATCGGAACCACCGCAGCGCCATTTCGCTGTGGCAGTACCGATAACCCCGCGTTACATGCGGGTGGGGGGTACGGCGTGCACCCCGCGCGCCCCGCTCACACGTGCGGCGGGCGCCGCTCGTTGAGGTAGGCGATCTGGGCCCGCACGGAGAGCTCGGCGGCGCCCCAGAGGACCGGGTCGACATCGGCGTAGACCATCTCGACGACCCGGCGCGGCAGCTCGTCGATGGAGATGCCCTCGGGGTGGTCGACGGCCGCGATCCGGTCGACCGCGTCCTCCACCTGGGCGAGGCGCTCGCGGCGGTGGGCGATGTAGAAGTCGAGGACGGCGAGCGCGTCGTCGATGACGGGGCCGTGACCGGGCCAGATCGCCTGCGCCTCGCGGGCCTCGGCGAGCCGGTGCAGCCGGTCGAGGGAGTCGAGGTAGGCGCCGAGCTGGCCGTCGGGATGCGCGACCACGGTGGTGCCGCGACCGAGCACCATGTCGCCGGTCAGGATGGCGCCGTCGGCGGGCACGAGGAACGACAGCGAGTCGGCGGTGTGGCCGGGCGTGCCGACGACGCGGACCTCGAGGCCGTCCACCTCGACCACGTCGCCGTCGCCGAGACCCTCCGAGCCGAGCCGGTAGGCCGGGTCAAGCGCACGAACGCCGCAGCCCATCCGCTCGGCGAACTCGCGCGCAGCCTCGGAGTGGTCGGCGTGGTGGTGGGTGAGCAGCACCGCGGCGACCTCGCCGCCCTCCTCCGCGATCGCGTCGAGGTGGCTGAGGATCGACGGGCCGGGGTCGACGACGACCGAGCGTCGTGCCCCGGGCTCGCGCAGCACCCACGTGTTGGTGCCGTCGAGCGACATGATGCCGGGGTTGGGGGCGAGCACGCAGCGCGCCCGCTCCCCGAACGACCCGCCGAGCCAGGTCACGCTTCCATCCCCGCCCGCACGCGCTCGCCGAGCTCCACGAGCCGCTCGGGGATCTCCAGGTGGGCCTCGTCGCCGGCGAAGCGGGCGGTCGGCTCGACCAGCGCGACCTCGCGCGCGCGGCCGATGCGCGCGGCGTGCTCCGGGCCGGTGGCGGCGAAGAGCTCGACGCAGGTGTAGTACTGCGGCGGCAGCATCAGCAGCTCGTCGCGGTGGGCGGCGGCCAGGGCGTCCCGCGCGGAGAGCCACATCACCTCCTGCGACTCCGACGACACGTCGCGGGTGCGCTGGCCCTCCGGCAGGTCCGCGAGGAAGAACCAGGTGCGGTAGCGGCGCGGCTCGAAGACCGGGGTGAGCCAGCACGCCCAGGGCGTGAGCAGGTCGGAGCGGACGACCAGGTCGCGCTTGCGCAGGAACTCGGTGAACGACAGCTGCCGCTCCTCGAGCGCCACCCGGTCGGCCTCCCAGTCGTCGCCGGTGGTGTCGTCGACCACCGAGTCGGGCGACGGGCCGGCCAGCAGCACGCCGGACTCCTCGAACGTCTCGCGCACGGCCGCATAGACCAGCGCCCGTGCCAGCCCCACCTCGACGCCGAGCCGCTCGGACCACTCCTCGGCCGGCGGACCGGCCCAGGGCAGCGCGTCGTCGTCGGAGTCGTGGTCGCGCGGGTCGACGCCGCCGCCGGGGAAGACCGCCATGCCCGCGGCGAACGCCATGTCGACGTGGCGACGCAGGAAGTAGACCTCCAGCGCGCCCTCCTCCACGGATCCGGAGCGCGAGCCGCGCGTCAGCACGATCGTCGCGGCGTTGCGCGGCTCGGCCGGCGTACGACGCCCCTCGGCGAAGTCGCGGGCCTGCTCGACGAGCTTGCTCGGCAGGGAGCGCGTGAAGTCGAGCATCAGACCTCGACGATCAGCTCGACCTCGACCGGCGAGTCGAGCGGCAGCACCGGCGTCCCCACGGCCGAGCGGGCGTGGCGCCCGGCGTCACCGAAGGCGTGCCCGAACAGCTCGGAGGCGCCGTTGGCGACGAACGGCTGCCCGGTGAAGTCGGGAGTCGAGGCGATGAACACCACCACCTTCACCACCCGCTTGACCAGGTCGAGGTCGCCGATCTCGGCCTTCACCGCCGCGATCGCGTTGAGGGCGCACTGCTGCGCGCACGCGGTCGCGTCCTCGGCCGTCACCTCGCCGCCCACCTTGCCGGTGAACATCAGCTCGCCGCTGCGCATCGGCAGCTGGCCCGAGGTGAAGACGTGGATGCCGCTGCGCACGGCCGGGACGTACGACGCGACCGGCGCCGCGACGGGCGGCACCTCCAGCCCGAGCTCCGCGAGCCGCTGCTCGACAGTCATCTGGGGCTCAGCCCTGGACGGGCCGCTTGAAGTAGCCGACGAGGTTCTCCGGGTTCATCCCCGGCGCGACCTGCACCAGCTCCCAGCCATCGGCTCCGAAGTTGTCGAGGATCTGCTTGGCGGCGTGCGTCAGGATCGGCGCGGTCAGGTATTCCCACTTCGTCATGGCTCGCACCCTACCTGTGACCGGCGGGAGTCCACCCTGGGTAGGACACCGACCCGCCACCGGTCCCCCGCCGGTACGACGCGCCGCCGGCGCCGCGCGCCTAGGCTCGGGGCATGGTCCGGCAGCCCTGGCGACTCGACGAGCGCGGCCAGTGGTGGTTCGACGCGGTCCTCACCGCTCTCCTGCTGCTGCCGGTCCCGGTCATGCTCATCTCCCGGCTGCCGCCCTCGGAGATCGTCCTCAACGTCGTCCAGCTGGTGCCCCTGTGGTGGCGTCGGCGCCACGCGGTCCCGGTCTTCCTGGTGATCGCGACGGCGAGCGCGGCCCAGGTGTTCGTCACCGAGTTCGCGCTGTGGTCCCAGGTGGCGTTCCCGATCGCGGTCTACTCCGTCGCGCGGTGGGCCCGGCCCGTCGCCGGCTGGGTCGCGCTGGGCGTCGGGATGCTCGCGGCCGCCGTCGCGTCGTACGCCTGGATCCGGCCGTGGGGCGACCTCAGCATCTCGGCGTTCATGTCCTACTTCCTGCTGATCTCCGCGATCGTGCTGACTGCCTGGACGCTGGGCGTGCTCGGACGGACCCGGCAGGCCTACGTCGCGACGCTGGTCGAGCGCGGGGAGCGCCTCGAGCGGGAGGCGACCCAGCGCGCGGAGCTCGCGGCCGCCGACGAGCGCGCCCGGATCGCCCGGGAGATGCACGACGTGGTCGCGCACGGGCTGTCGCTGATCGTGGTGCAGGCCGACGGCGCGAGGTACGCCGCGGGCAAGGACCCGGAGGTGGCCGCGACTGCCCTCGAGACGATCGCCGCCGCGGGCCGCGAGGCGCTCACCGAGATGCGGCAGATGCTGGGCCTGCTGCGCTCGGACGCCGAGGTGGTCTCCGAGACGAGACCCCAGCCGGGGCTCGCCGACCTCTCCTCGCTGGTGGAGGACGCCCGCGCCGGCGGCATGCGCCTCGACGCGACCCTGCCGGAGACGGGCCGGGCCGGGGCGACCGCGCTGCCCGACGGCGTCGCGCTCACGGCGTACCGCATCGTCCAGGAGGCGCTCACCAACGTCCGCAAGCACGCCGGCCCCGACACCCGGGTGCGTCTGCGGCTGGCCGTCGACGACGCACTGCGCGTGGAGGTGTGCGACGACGGGCGGGGCGCCGCGTCCAGCGACGACGGCCAGGGGCTCGGCCTGCTCGGGATGCACGAGCGGGTGTCGGTGCACGGCGGGACGCTCGAGGCGGGGCCACGGCCCGGGGGCGGGTTCGCGGTGTCTGCCAGGATCCCCCTGTGAGCCCCGAGTCCGAGAACGCCGACCATCCTCTCGACCGGCCGATCCGGGTCTTCCTCGTCGACGACCAGCAGCTGGTCCGCGCGGGCTTCCGGATGCTCGTCGACAGCCAGGACGACCTCGAGGTGGTCGGCGAGGCCGGCGACGGGCGGGAGGCGATCGAGCGACTGGCCGCGACCCGCGCCGACGTCGTCCTGATGGACGTGCGGATGCCTCGCCTCGACGGGGTCGAGGCCACGCGGCTGCTCACCGCGCGCGGACCGGAGCCGCGGGTGATCGTACTGACGACCTTCGACCTCGACGAGTACGCCTTCGCCGCCCTGCGCGCCGGCGCCTCCGCCTTCCTGCTCAAGGACGCCCCACCGCCGGACCTGCTCGGCGCGATCCGCTCCGTGCACGCCGGCGACGCCGTCGTCGCGCCCAGCACCACCCGACGCCTGCTGGACCACTTCGCGTCGTCCCTGCCCGGTGCCGCCGAGGGCTCCCCCGGTCACTCTGCAGGCCCCGCCGACGGCCCCGACCCGCGCCTCGCCATGCTCACCGAGCGCGAGCTCGAGGTGCTCACGCTGGTCGGCCGCGGCCGCTCCAACACCGAGATCGGCGCCGACCTCTTCGTCGCCGAGGCCACCGTCAAGACCCACGTCGGGCGGGTGCTGGCCAAGACCGGGTCACGCGACCGCGTGCACCTGGTGGTGCTGGCCTACGAGACCGGGCTGGTCGGCTGACCTCCACCCCAGGTCGTACGACGCGCGCCGGCGTCCCCCGCTCGTCGTACCCCAGGTTCAGCCCACGGCCGGACGCCCGGAGGCCGCTCGAAACCTAGCGTCGTGGTCATGCTGGAAACCACCGCTCACACCCCCCGTCCCCCCTCCGCGACGAGCGTCGGAGCCACCGCCGCGACGGCTCGCGGACTCACCCGCACCTACGGCCGCGGAGACGCAGCCGTGCACGCCCTGCGCGGCGTCGACCTCGACCTGCCAGCCGGCCGGTTCACCGCGATCATGGGGCCCTCGGGCTCCGGCAAGTCCACGCTCATGCACTGCCTGGCCGGCCTCGACCAGCCCACCTCGGGCACCGTCGAGGTGGGCGGGGTGGCGCTGGAGTCGCTCGACGACACCGCGCTGACGCTCTTCCGCCGCGAGCACGTCGGCTTCGTCTTCCAGGCCTTCAACCTGCTGCCGATGCTCACCGCGCGACAGAACATCCTGCTCCCCCTCGAGCTCGCCGGGCGCCGCGCCCGCAACCTCGACGCCGCCACCGTCGCCCGCGTCGACCTGGTCGTCGACACCCTCGGCCTGCGCGACCGCCTCGACCACCGGCCCAGCGAGCTCTCCGGCGGACAGCAGCAGCGCGTGGCCATCGCCCGCGCGCTCGTGACCGCCCCGGCCGTGGTCTTCGCCGACGAGCCGACCGGCAACCTCGACAGCGAGGCGTCGGCGGAGGTGCTCGGCTTCCTGCGCCGCTCGGTGCGCGAGATGGGACAGACGGTGGTGATGGTGACGCACGAGATCGACGCCGCGGCCTACGCCGACGACGTCGTCGTGATCGCCGACGGCGCCATCCGCGCCCACCTGGAGCGCCCCGGCTCCGACGAGCTCGTGGCCGCCCTGCGCCAGGGCCGGAGCGCCTGATGCGCACCGTGCTCCTCGCCTCGATGCGCCGCCACACCCGGCGCTACGTCGCCGCGTGCCTCGCGGTCACCATCGGCGTCGCCTTCGTGATCATCACCCACGCGCTCTCGACCGCCACCCGCAACGGGCTCGTGGCGGGCGTCGACGCGCCGTACGCCGGCTCCGACGTGGTCGTCTCGTGGATCGACGGCGACCAGGCCGGCGAGCTGGTCGAGCGGGCGGCCGACGAGGGCGCCGAGGCCTCGGTGCTCGGCTGGAGCCGGCAGCCGCTCGCGACCGCGGACGGCGAGCTGGTCAGCGACGAGACCGACATCGGGCTCGTCGCCGAGACCGACGCGATGCGCTGGCAGCAGCTCGAGCAGGGCCGGTTCCCGTCCGGTCCGGGCGAGGCCGTGGCCGACGTCAACCGCTCCAAGGGCAACGGCATCACCCTCGGCGACCGGCTCCAGGTCGGCAGTGGCTCGCGAGCGGTGGACGTCGAGGTCGTCGGCATCGTCGACTCGCCCTCCGTCATGGTCGCGGCCCCGGTCTACCTGACCTGGTCCGATGTGGCGGGCTGGCGCAGCGAGATGCACGTCGACAGCGTGGCCTGGGCGGGCACCGGCTCCGTCGCCGAGCAGACGACGTCGCTGGAGGGCTGGCTGGAGGAGTCCGGCGGCCGGGTCAGCGAGCGCGACGTCTTCGTCGACGAGCGTCAGCAGGAGATCAGCAACGGCGTCGACGTCATCGCCATCCTGCTGCTGATGTTCGCCGCGATCGCGCTGTTCGTGTCCGTGCTGGTCATCGCCAACACCTTCTCGATCCTCTTCGCCCAGCGCACCCGTGACTTCGCCCTGCTGCGCTGCGTCGGCGCCACCCGGCGCCAGGTGCTGCGCTCGGTGCGCGTGGAGGCTCTCGTGCTCGGGGTCGTCTCCTCCCTCATCGGCCTGGCCGTCGGGACACTCGGCGGGCTCGCGCTGGTCGCCGGGATCCGGCACTGGTTCCCGTCCGCCTCGATGGGGACCGTCGAGCTCTCCTGGATCTGGTACGTCGCGGCCTTCGGCGTCGGGCTCGCCGTCACCGTGGTCGCCTCGTGGCTGCCCACCCGCGCGGTGGTGCGGGTCAGCCCGCTGGCGGCGCTGCGTCCCGACGGCGGGGTCGACGTGCGGACGGTCGCCGGACGGATCCGGATCGCCCTGGGTCTGCTGGCCGTCGGGGTCGGCGTGGTCCTGCTGGGCCTGGCCATCGGCGACGCGTCCGTCGAGCTGATGGTGGCCGGCGGCACCGTCTCCTTCACCGGTGTGCTGCTGCTCGGGCCGCTCCTGGTGCCCGGCCTGATCCGGGGCTGGGGGGCGCTCACCGACCGGTTCAGCGGGCCCGCCGGTCGGCTGGCGGTGGGCAACGCGGTGCGCAACCCGCGGCGTACGGCCGCGACGACGGCGTCGCTGCTCGTCGGGGTGACCCTCACGACCGCCGTGCTCACCGGCATGGCGACCTCGCGCGACGCCATCGCCGGCGACATGGACGCGCAGCACCCCATCGACGCCACCCTGACCGCGACGGGCGAGGACCTGCCCGCCTCGGCGCTGGACCGGGTGCTGGCGGCGCCGGAGGTCGAGAAGGCGGTGACCCTGCTCGGCACGACGGCCACCATCGACTCCCGTCACGACGCCCGTGAGGAGGTCGAGCTGCTCGCCGCGCCCGGCGCGAGCGACGTCGTGCGCGGAGCACCGGAGCTCGAGCAGGTCGCGCCGGGCACCGTGCTGGTCCCGTCGGGCCTGCTGGGCTCCGAGGTGTCGGAGGGCGACATCGTCGACGTGCGCGTCGGGGATCGCACGGCCGAGCTGAGCCTCCTGGCCGGCGAGGGCTGGGGCACGGCGGCCCTGGTGGCCCCCGAGACGCTGGAGCAGCTCGCGCCCCGGCCCGGCACCCGCGCCGTGTGGGTGCTCGCCGAGCCCGGCGCCGACGCCGAGGACCTCGGGGGCGACCTCACCGCCGTGGCGAACCCGATCGGCGCCGAGCTCGAGAGCGGGCTGTCCGAGCGGGCCTGGGTCGAGCTGCAGCTCGACGTGCTGACCGGCGCGGTGGTCGGGCTGCTCGGGATCGCGATCGTGATCGCGCTGATCGGGATCGGCAACACCCTCGGGCTGTCGGTGCTCGAGCGGGGCCGCGAGATCGCCCTGCTGCGCGCCATGGGGCTGACCCGACGCCAGCTGCGGACGACACTGGCCGGCGAGGCGCTGCTGCTCGCGGGCGTGGCCACCGTCCTCGGCACCACGCTGGGCGTGGCCTTCGCCTGGGTCGGCGTCGAGGTGCTGGTGAGCACCGTGGTCGAGGACGTGGCGATGGTGCTCCCCTGGGGCCAGCTGGCGCTCGTCGTACTCGTCGGGGCGCTGGCGGGCCTGATCTCCGCCCTGCTCCCGGCCCGCCGAGCCGCCCGCGTGACTCCGGCGGCGGCCCTGGCCCTCGACTGAGGGCACCCCGAGTCGGCGCAAGCGCACGCCGTACGACCGCCGAGTCGGCGCAAGCGCACGAGAGCTTGCGCCGACTCAGCGCTCTCCGGGTGTGCGTTCGCGCCGACTCAGCTGAGCTGGGGGCCGGTCTTCTCGCGGACCTCGTCCTCGCTGACGCCGGGGGCGCACTCGACCAGGCGGAGGAACCGCTCGCCGAGGGTGCCGGGGGTGGCCAGCTCGCCGCTCGCGCGGTCGATCACGTCGATGACGGCCAGGTCGGTGATGATCCGCTGCACGACCCGCTTGCCGGTGTAGGGCAGCGAGCACTCCTCGACGATCTTGTGCGAGCCGTCGCGGGCCACGTGCTCCATCAGCACGACGACCTTCTTCGCGCCGTGCACGAGGTCCATCGCGCCGCCCATCCCCTTGACCATCTTGCCGGGGATCATCCAGTTGGCGATGTCGCCGTTGGCCGAGACCTGCATCGCACCCAGGATCGCGGCGTCGATCTTGCCGCCGCGGATCATTGCGAACGACGTCGCGGAGTCGAAGAACGACGCACCGCGGCGCAGCGTGACGGTCTCCTTGCCGGCGTTGATCAGATCCGGGTCCTCCTCGCCGTCGACGGGGTAGGCGCCTACGCCGAGGATGCCGTTCTCCGACTGCAGCACCAGCTCGACGTCGTCGGGGACGTAGTTGGGCACCAGCGTCGGCAGCCCGATCCCGAGGTTGACGTAGGAGCCGTCGTGGAGCTCCGAGGCGGCACGGGCGGCCATCTGCTCGCGGGTCCAGCTCATCTCAGGCCTCCTCGCGCGGACGCACGGTCCGCTTCTCGATGCGCTTGTCGGCCGCCTGCTCGGGGCTCAGCGCGACCACCCGGTGCACGTAGACGCCGGGGGTGTGGACGTCGTTGGGGTCCAGCTCTCCGGGCTCGACGAGCTCCTCGACCTCCGCGATCGTGACCCGTCCGCACATCGCGGCCAGCGGGTTGAAGTTGCGGGCGGAGTCGCGATAGACGAGGTTGCCGTGCCGGTCGCCCCTCCAGGCCCGCACCAGCGCGAAGTCGGCGATGATCGCCTCTTCCAGCACGAACTCCTTCTCGCCCTCGGGCGTCGCGAAGCGTCGTACCTCCTTGGCCGGCGAGGCCACCACCACGTTGCCCGCGTCGTCGTAGCGCCACGGCAGGCCGCCCTCGGCGACCTGCGTGCCGACCCCGGTCGCGGTGAAGAACGCCGGGATCCCCGACCCACCCGCGCGCATCCGCTCCGCCAGCGTGCCCTGCGGGGTCAGCTCGACCTCCACCTCGCCGGAGAGGTACTGCCGGGCGAACTCCTTGTTCTCCCCGACGTACGACGAGACCATCCGCCGCAGCCGGTGCGCCGCGAGCAGCCGGCCCAGCCCCCAGTCGTCGACGCCGCAGTTGTTCGACACCGCCTCCAGCTCGCCGGCGCCCTGCTCGAGAAGCGCCTCGATCAGCACCGACGGGATCCCGCACAGCCCGAACCCGCCCACCGCCAGCCGCGAGCCGGACGCGATGTCCGCCACTGCCTCGGCCGCCGTCGCCACCACCTTGTCCACTGGAGCCCTCCTTGTCGTCTGATGCGACTCTAGTCACAGCGACCCCTCCGGCGGTCAGGACCAGGTCGTAGGCTGCGAACGTGCCCCCACCAGCGCCCCAGACCACACGTGCGGCGACCCGCCCCGACTGGTCCCGCGTCCAGCTGCACGTGGTGACCGGCAAGGGTGGGACCGGCAAGTCGACCGTCGCCGCAGCCCTCGCGCTCGCCCTCGCCTCGACCGGCAAGAACGTCCTGCTCTGCGAGGTCGAGGGCCGCCAGGGCATCGCCCGGATGTTCGACGTCGACCCGCTGCCCTACGAGGAGCGCCGCATCGCCCAGGGTCTCCCCGGCGAGGACGGCCGCGCGGGGACCGTGCACGCGCTGCACATCGACGCGGAGTCGGCGCTGCTGGAGTACCTCTCGATGTACTACCGCCTCGGTCGCGCTGGCCGGGCCCTCGACAGGTTCGGCGTCATCGACTTCGCCACGACCATCGCCCCCGGCGTGCGCGACGTACTGCTCACCGGCAAGGTCTTCGAGGCGGCCAAGGCGGGGCGTCGCGGCAAGAACACCATCCAGTACGACGCGGTGGTGCTCGACGCTCCCCCGACGGGCCGCATCTCGCAGTTCCTCAACGTCAACGGCGAGCTCGCGGGCCTCGCCAAGGTGGGGCCGATCAAGAGCCAGGCCGACCTGGTGATGACGCTCTTCCGCTCGCCGCGCACCGCCGTACACCTCGTGACGGTGCTGGAGGAGATGCCGGTCCAGGAGACAGCGGACGGCATCGCGGAGCTGCGCGAGGCCCAGCTGCCCGTCGGTGGAGTCGTGGTCAACCTCGTCCGCTCGGGCGACCTCTCCCACGAGGACCTCGCCGCTGCCCGCAGCGGCAGCCTCGATCGGACCCGCATCGTCGAGGAGCTGGCCGAGGCCGGGACCGATGTCGACGACACGCTCGTCGACGGCCTGCTCGACGAGGCCCGCGACCACGCGGAGCGGCGCGGGCTCGAGGACGAGCAGCGGGTGCTGGTGGGCGAGCTCGGCGTGCCGACCTACGAGCTGCCCCGGCTGCCCCAAGGCATCGACCTGGGCGGTCTCTACGAGTTGGCCGCTTCGCTGAAAGAGCAGGGGATGGCATGAGCAGGCGCACCCACGAGCGGCCCCGCTTCGGTCCGCTCGCCGCGACGGGCGAGCGGGCGGTGAGCCTGGACGTCGACGCTCTCCTCGACGACCCGGGCACCGGCATCATCGTCTGCTGCGGCTCGGGGGGCGTCGGCAAGACCACGACCTCCGCGGCCGTGGCGCTACGCGCCGCCGAGCGGGGCCGCAAGGTGGTCGTGCTCACGATCGACCCGGCCCGTCGACTGGCCCAGGCGATGGGCATCGAGCAGCTCGACAACACGCCCCGCCCGGTGACGGGGCTCTCCCCCGACGCGACCGGCAGCCTCGACGCGATGATGCTCGACATGAAGCGCACCTTCGACGAGGTGGTCGAGAGCCAGGCCAGCCCGGACAAGGCGCGCCAGATCCTCGAGAACCCCTTCTACATCGCGCTGTCGAGCTCGTTCGCGGGCACGCAGGAGTACATGGCGATGGAGAAGCTCGGCCAGATCCGCGCCGACGCCGACCGCGACGGCACCTATGACCTGATCGTCGTCGACACCCCGCCCTCACGCTCGGCGCTGGACTTCCTCGACGCGCCCGAGCGGCTCTCCAGCTTCCTCGACGGCCGCTTCATCCGGCTGCTGCTGGCTCCCGCCCGCGGCCCGGCCAAGCTGATGACCGCCGGCTTCGGCGTCATCACCAACGCGCTCAGCAAGATCCTGGGCGGCCAGGTGCTGCGCGACCTGCAGATGTTCGTCGCCGCGCTCGACACCGTCTTCGGCGGGTTCCGTCAGCGAGCGGAGAAGACGTTCGCGCTGCTGCAGGCCGACGGTACGGCGTTCCTCGTGGTCGCCGCACCCGAGCCCGACGCGCTGCGCGAGGCGGCGTACTTCGTCGAGCGCCTCGGCGAGGACGAGATGCCGCTCGCCGGTCTGGTGGTCAACCGGGCGACCCCGTTGCCGAAGGGGCCGCTGTCGGCCGACGAGGCGATGTCGGCCTCCGAGCGGCTGCGCAAGAAGGACCCCGCCTCGCTCACGGCCGGGCTGCTGCGGCTGCACGCCGACCGGTCGCGGATGGTCGAGCGCGAGGCGCGGCTGTGCGAGCGCTTCTCGGCGGCGCACCCGGACGTCGAGACCGTCGTCGTACCGGCGCTGTCCACCGACGTGCACGACCTCGACGGCCTGCGTCGGATCGGCACGCTGCTGGCCGGCGGCGCGGCGGAGGACTGAGCCGAACGCGGGCTGGAACGCGGGCTGGAACGCGGGCCCGAGTGACGACGACTGAGCCGTCCGCCCTGAGGGCGGACGGCTCGAGGTACGTCAGTTCAGACGGCGGGGCTCAGGTCGTGGCCGTTCTTGGCGGCCTCGAGCACCGAGCGCCAGGAGGCGGTCGGCCGGCGACGCAGCAGCGCGCGGCGCTCCCGCTCGGTCATGCCGCCCCACACACCCCACTCGATCTGGTTGTCCAGCGCCTCGGCGAGGCACTCGCTGCGCACCGGGCAGCCGGCGCAGACCTGCTTGGCCTTGTTCTGCTCGGCTCCGCGCACGAACAGCTGATCCGGCTGCGCCTTGCGGCAGGCAGCAGCCGTCGTCCAGTCCTCAACCCACATGAAACGGTCCCCATCCCTAGCGAGGTGGTCAGCGGCAACCCCCATGACTGCCACCACCCTCAACCCCTGTTGAAAACTGTACGGAGACGGGTTTGTTTGCGTCAGGCACCTTTGACCCAATCGGCATAGTCCAAACGGACTAGTCCGACCTAGTCATGCGTGACGTCGTTGCTCACCTCTCCCGTACATTGGGCGCATGTCCGCGCCTGCGCCCGAGCGCCTGACCGTCTCCCGAGTCCTGTCCCACCTCGGAGTGATGACGGCTGTCTCCGTCGTCCTCGGCGTGGTGACCGCGGGGCTGATGATCCCGTTCGCCGGTGTGGTCGGCATGGGCGCGCGCGACGTCGCGGCGAGCATCGACTCGCTGCCGGCCGAGCTCGAGACCAAGGCGCTGCCGCAGCGCACGCGCATCCTCGACGCCAACAACAAGCTCGTCGCCACGCTGTACGACGAGAATCGCGTCAACGTCTCGCTCGCGCAGGTCTCGCGGACCATGGTCAAGGCCATCGTCGCCATCGAGGACTACCGCTTCTACGAGCACGGGGCCCTCGACCTCAAGGGCACCCTGCGCGCGCTGGTGACCAACCAGGCCAACAGCGGCGTCGTCCAGGGTGGCTCCTCGATCACCCAGCAGATGGTCAAGCTGACGCTGGTCCAGCAGGCGGAGACCGAGGAGGAGCGCAAGGCGGCCACGGACGACACCTACGCCCGCAAGCTGCGCGAGCTGCGCTACGCGATCGCGGTCGAGGAGAACTACTCCAAGGACTGGATCCTGGAGCGCTACCTCAACATCGCCTACTTCGGCGACGGCTCCTACGGGATCCAGGCCGCCGCGCGGCACTACTTCAACAAGAACGCCAAGAAACTCAACCTCCGCGAGTCGGCGATGCTGGCCGGACTGGTGAAGAACCCCACCGGCTACGACCCCACCAACTCCCCCTCGCGCGCGCTGGCACGGCGCAACGTGGTGCTCGACCGGATGGCGCAGCTCAACGTCATCACCCCCGAGGAGCAGGAACGTGCCCGCGAGTCCAAGCTCGGCCTGCGGACGGTCAACGCCAAGAACGGCTGCGTGAACTCCACCGCAGCGTTCTTCTGCGACTACGTCGTGCAGTACCTCCTCAAGGACCCCTCACTCGGCAAGACCGAGCAGGACCGGCGCAACCTGCTGCAGACCGGCGGGCTCACCATCCGCACGACGCTCGACCAGCGCTACCAGGACGCCGCGGACGCCTCCGTGGCGGAGGCGGTGTACCCCACCGACCAGGCGATCGGCGGCCTGACCATGGTCGAGCCCGGCACCGGCGCGGTGAAGGCGGTGGCCCAGTCGCGACCGATGGGCCGGAGCAAGGCAGAGGGACAGACGTTCCTCAACTATGCGGTGAATCAGAAGTACGGCGACTCGAAGGGCTTCCAGGGCGGCTCGACGTTCAAGCCGTTCGTGCTCGCAGCGGCCGTCGAGCAGGGCATCTCGCTGGCCACGGCGATCCCCTCCCCGGACGACATGGTCCTCAGCGAGAGCCTGTTCGAGGACTGCGACGGCGAGCCCTACGGCTACGGCACCTGGCCGGTCGGCAACTCGACCAGCTCCGGGACCATGAACCTCTACACCGGCACCCGGCTGTCGGTGAACACCTTCTACGCCCAGCTGATGGCGATGACCGGCATCTGCGAGCCGTTCCAGCTCGCGAAGAAGATGGGTCTCGACCTGGACAACCCGGTCGGCAAGAAGCCGGGCTCGGCCGAGCGCGTGCCGTCGTTCACTCTCGGCGTCCCGGACGTGAGCCCGCTGGAGATGGCCGAGGCCTACGCGACCTTCGGCGCCCGCGGCCTGCACTGCGACAGCCGCCCGGTCGAGGAGATCCAGGACTCGCAGGGCAACTCGCTGAAGCAGTACCCCGCCCGGTGCACCCGGGTGATGGAGGAGACGACCGCCGACGCCGTCAACGACGTGCTGCGCGGCGTCATCGAGGGCGGCTTCGCCTCCGCCCAGGCGCTGGGGCAGCCGGCCGCGGGCAAGACCGGCACCACGCAGAGCAACCGCGCGGTGTGGTTCGTCGGCTACACCCCCAACCTGGCGGCGGCCTCGATGATCGCCGGGGCCAACGAGTTCGGCAGCCCCCAGGAGCTGACCGGCGTGATGGTCGGCGGCTCGCCCCTGTACGACGTCTCCGGCTCGGGCACCGCGGGTCCGATGTGGGGTGACGCCATGAAGGTCATCGCCCAGTGGCTCGACGACGAGAGCTTCGTCTACCCCTCGAGCGTCCCCGGGGCCGGCAGCACCTACATCCCCGCCCCGACCCCGCCCCCGAGCAGCGGCGGAGACACCGGTGGTGGTGGCGGCGGAGGCAACGACGGCGGCGGCAACGGCGGCGGCAACGGCGGGGGCGGCGGCCGCGGTCGGGGCTGACGCGAGCCACTCGTGTCGGCGCAGATCGCCGCGATGATGGCGCTGCGGATCACGCGCGCCCGGACGCGCCGTACTCGGCTCAGCCCAGCTGGCGGCGTACCTCCGCGGCCACGGCCCCGCCGTCGGCCCGCCCCTTGACCTGGGGCTGGACCACACCCATCACCTTGCCCATCGCCTTCATCCCCTCGCCGGCCGCGCCGACCTTGGCGACGGCCTCGGTGACGATCCGGGAGATGTCGTCGGCGCTGAGCTGCTCGGGGAGGTAGTCGGCGAGGACGGCGGCCTCGGCCTTCTCCTTCGCCGCCATCTCGGGGCGGTCACCCTCCTCGAAGGCGATGGCGGCCTCACGGCGCTTCTTGGCCTCGCTGGAGAGCACCGTCACGACGTCCTCGTCGGCGAGCTCCCTGTGCTCCTTGCCCGCGACCTCCGCGTTGGTGATCGCGGTCAGCACCATCCGCAGCGTGGAGGAGCGCACCTCGTCGCGCGCCTTGATGGCGGTGGTCAGGTCGGCACGCAGTCGGTCCTTGAGGGCACTCATGAAACCCATTGTGGCAGCCTTGCGCCATGGGTTTCTCCGGCACTCTCCCCCGCTCTCCCCTGCGTGCCGCCGGACGGGTCATCGGCACCGGAGCGATCGCGGGCGCCGCGCTGACGGCGTACGCCGCGTGCGAGGCCCGCGCCTACACGCTGCGCCGGGTGACCGTGCCACTGCTCCCCGCCGGCCACGAGCCGCTGCGCGTCCTGCACCTCTCGGACATCCACATGACGCCCGGTCAGCGGCGCAAGCAGGAGTGGCTGCGCGGCCTCGCCGACCTCGAGCCCGACCTCGTCATCAACACCGGCGACAATCTCGCCCATCCCCGCTCGGTGCCGTTCGTCACCGAGGCACTCTCCGGGCTCGCCGGGGTGCCGGGGGTGTTCGTGTTCGGCTCGAACGACTACTACGCCCCGACCTTCCGCAACCCGTTGCGCTACCTGCTGCCCGACGACGGCAAACGGCACACCGACACCCCTCAGCTGCCGTGGCCCGACCTGCAGCAGACCTGGACCGACGCCGGCTGGCTCGATCTGACCAACGGGTTCGGCTCGCTGACCGTGCGCGGCACGAGGTTCTCGTTCGCCGGCGTCGACGACCCGCACCTGGGCTACGACGACCTCCACCGCGTCGCCGGTCCGGCCGACGCCGACGCCGACGTCCGGCTCGCCGTCGCCCATGCGCCCTACCTGCGGGTGCTGGACCAGTTCGCCCGCGACGGCTACGACGCCGTGATCGCCGGGCACACCCACGGTGGCCAGGTGTGCCTGCCCTTCTATGGGGCGCTGACGACCAACTGCGACCTCGACACGGCCCGCGCCAAGGGACTGCACCGGCATCCGGCCGACTCCGCGCCCGGCGAGCCCGGGTCGTGCTGGCTGCACGTCTCGGCCGGCCTGGGTGCCAACCCCTACGTCCGGCTGCGGGTCGCCTGCCGGCCCGAGGCCACCCTGCTGACGCTGGTGGCCGCCTGAGGCGACCCGATGCGGAAGAACCGGGCGGGCTCCGGTATGCTCGCCCGTGCCGTGGGCCCAGCGCCCACAATCGGGCTGTGGCGCAGCTTGGTAGCGCGCCTCGTTCGGGACGAGGAGGCCGCAGGTTCAAATCCTGTCAGCCCGACGTTTGATCAGGCCGGACCCCCAGGGTCCGGCCTGATCGCGTTCCGGCCTGATCGCATTCGGGCCTGATCGCATTCGGGACGAGCCGTCCGCCCGCACTGCTCGCGTCCCCTTCTCTGGCAGACTGCCCGCCATGGTTGAGAAGGACCCCGGCACACCCGACGAGTCCGCGCTGGAGCTGCCGTCGTTCGGCCTCCGGCGCAAGAAGCGCAAGCGTGGCGCCGCTGGCGCGCCGTCCGGCGAGCAGGAGACGGCGATCCCTGCCGAGGTGGCCGAGCCGGAGCTCGCCGAGTCCGGGGTGACCGAGCCGGAGCTCGCCGAGTCGGGCGTGACCGAGCCCGAGGTGACCGAGCCCGCGGTGGTGGAGACGATCTCCGTGCCCGAGGTCGCTGCCGAGCTCGAGGTCGAGGACACCCGCGACGACACTCCCGCCGTACCTGACGCGAGCGCCGACGAGCCCACCGTCATCATCGAGAAGCCGGCCCGGCTGGCACCCGCCGCTGCGAGCCCCGTCGCTTCGAGCCCTGTCGCTTCGAGCCCTGTCGCTTCGAGCCCCGCCGCTTCGAGCCCCGCCGCCGCGAGCCCTGCCGCAGGTCCGTCAGCGGCTGCGGAGGATCACGACACTCTCGTCCAGAAGACCTCTGCGGTCGACGAGGACGCTGCCGATGAGGATGCCGGCTACGGGCACGCTGGCGACGAGGACGCCGACACGGACTCCCGCCCCTCCGGCTTCGTGCTGCCCGCGCTCGCGCCGATGACCGCGGCCGTCCTCACCGGGCTGGTGATCGGACTGGCGCTGGTCGGGCTGACCGCACTGTCGATGCGCGGCTGCAAGGCGGTCAACGGCACGTCCTCGTGCGGCAACCCGGGCCTGCTCCTGGTGCTGGCCATCTTGATCACGCTCATCTTCGCCGGCGGCGCACTGCTGCGCGCCTTCAACGTCGCCGACCCGGGCAGCACCAGCTTCCTCGCCGTCGGCGTCACCACCGTGATCGCGCTGGTGTTCCTGATCGACGTGCTCTTCGCCTGGTGGATGGTGATCGTCATCCCGGTGGTCGCGATGCTGTCCTTCGCCCTGTCCCACTGGGTCGCCACCAACTTCGCTGAGCCCGCCCGCGACTGACCCGGCGCTCGCTTGTAACGCGGGGTTATCCGGTCTGCCCGAGCGCTCTAGCGCTGTGGTAGTTCGGATAACCCCGCGTTACAGCTGGCGGGGCGGGGGCGTACGGCGCGCTGGCGCCGCGCTCAGCGGGCCGCGAGGAGCTCGGCGATCTGGACCGTGTTGAGGGCCGCGCCCTTGCGCAGGTTGTCGTTGCTGATGAACAGCGCCAGGCCGCGGTCGTCGTCGACGCCCGGGTCCTGCCGCAGGCGCCCGACGTACGACGGGTCGTTGCCGGCCGCCTGGAGGGGCGTGGGGATCTCGGAGAGCTCCACACCGGGGGCGTCGGCCAGGAGCTCGCGCGCCCTCTCGACGGTCATCGAGCGGGCGAACTCGGCGTTGATCGCCAGCGAGTGACCGGTGAAGACCGGGACCCGCACGCAGATGCCGGAGACCCGCAGGTCGGGGATCCCGAGGATCTTGCGCGACTCGTTGCGGAGCTTCTGCTCCTCGTCGGTCTCGTGGAGGCCGTCGTCGACGATGGAGCCGGCCAGCGGGACGACGTTGTAGGCGATGGTGCGGGCATACTTCGTCGGCTCCGGGAACGCCACGGCGCGTCCGTCGTAGGCGAGCTCGGTCGCCTTCTCCCCGGCGGCGAGCACCTGGGTGGCGAGCTCCTCCACGCCGGCGACGCCACTGCCCGAGACGGCCTGGTAGGTCGACGCGATGAGACGGACCAGTCCGGCCTCGTCATGCAGCGGCTTGAGCACCGGCATCGCGGCCATCGTGGTGCAGTTGGGGTTGGCGATGATGCCCTTGCGCGCCTCGGCGATGGCCCCGGGGTTGACCTCCGAGACGACCAGCGGCACGTCGGGGTCCATCCGGAAGGCCGAGGAGTTGTCGACCACCGTGACGCCGGCCTCGGCGAACTTCGGGGCCAGCGCCCGCGAGGTCGTCGCCCCGGCCGAGAACAGCGCGATGTCGAGGCCGCTCGGGTCGGCGGTCGCGGCGTCCTCGACGGTGATGTCGCGGTCGCCGAAGGGCAGCACGGTGCCGGCGGAGCGGGCGGAGGCGAAGAACCGCACCTCGTCGGCCGCGAACCCACGCTGGAGAAGGATCTGTCGCATCGCGACGCCCACCTGGCCGGTGGCGCCGACGATGCCGATGCGCACGCTCATCGGCCGGTCCCGCCGTAGACCACGGCCTCGACCTCTTCGGCGTCGAGGTCGAACGCCGAGTGGGTCGCCCGGACCGCGGTGTCGATCTGGGTCTCGTCGATGATCACCGAGATCCGGATCTCCGAGGTCGAGATCATCTCGATGTTCACCCCGGCCGCCGCGAGCGAGGCGAAGAACTTCGCGGTGATGCCGGGGTGGGAGCGCATGCCGGCGCCGATCAGCGAGACCTTGCCGATCTGGTCGTCGAAGAGCAGCTTGTCGTAGCCGACCTCGGGCTGGATCCGCGAGAGCGCGCTCATCGCGCTCTGACCGTCCTCGCGGGGCAGCGTGAAGGAGATGTCCGTGCGACCGGTGGACGCCGCCGAGACGTTCTGCACGACCATGTCGATGTTGACCTCTGCCGCCGAGAGCGTCTCGAAGATCCGAGCGGCCTCACCCACCTTGTCGGGCACCCCGACGACGGTGATCTTGGCCTCGCTGCGGTCGTGAGCGACACCGGCGATGATCGCCTGTTCCATCTGATCTCCCTGGGAGTTGTCGGGCACGATCCAGGTGCCTTCCTTCTGGCTGAAGGAGGAACGCACGTGGATGGGCATGTTGTAGCGGCGGGCGTACTCGACGCACCGCAGGTGGAGGATCTTCGCGCCCGAGGCCGCCATCTCGAGCATCTCCTCGGTGGAGAGCCGGTGCAGCTTGCGAGCCGCCGGCACGATGCGCGGGTCGGCGGTGAAGACTCCGTCGACGTCGCTGTAGATCTCGCAGACGTCCGCGCCCAGCGCGGCGGCGAGGGCCACCGCGGTGGTGTCGGAGGCGCCACGGCCGAGCGTGGTGACGTCCTTGGTGTCCTGGCTCACGCCCTGGAAGCCGGCGACGATGGCGATCGCGCCCTCCTTGATGGCGTTCTCGATGCGGCCCGGCGTGATGTCGATGATCTTCGCCTTGCCGTGCACCGAGTCGGTGATCACACCGGCCTGCGAGCCCGTGAAGGACTGGGCCTTGTGCCCGAGCTGGGCGATGGCCATCGCGACGAGCGCCATCGAGATCCGCTCACCGGCAGTGAGCAGCATGTCCAGCTCGCGCGGCGGCGGGAGCGGCGTGACCTGCTGGGCGAGGTCACGCAGGTCGTCGGTCGTGTCCCCCATCGCGGAGACGACCACGACGACGTCATGGCCTGCCTTGCGGGTCGCCACGATGCGCTGCGCGACTCGCTTGATGCCGGTCGCGTCGGCAACGGACGAGCCGCCGTACTTCTGCACGACAATGCCCACGGCTGCTTACCTCTTGAGGGTCGGTTGCGTCGAACGGCCGCGCACCCTCGAGGGTCCCCCAAGGAGACCGGCCGCAGGGCCACGCCATGCTGCGCGGCGACCGCGGAAGAGTCTACCGGGGGGTCTGCTCGAGAGATCCGAGCATCTCATTAGCCGCGGCCACCTGCTCCTCGTCGACGGCGAACTCCGCGTCGAGGCGGTCGTGCGCGACGATCGACTGCAGTGCCCGCAGCACCCCGCTGGCCTCGTTGCCCCAGCTCGCGACGTACGAGAACTGCCACCACCACAGGGCCTCGAGCACGCGGCCGGCCCGCAGGTGGCGCAGGCCGTGCGCCAACGACGCCGCGACGCTGGTCAGGTCGTCGGACAGCGCCGACGACACGATCTCGGGCTCGCCGTAGGTGTCGAACACCTCGGAGTAGATGTCGACCCCGTCGAGCATCTTGGCCAGCCGCAGCCGCATCTCGTCCAGGTCGGGGTCGGGGCCGGCGTCGGGCTGGAACTCCTCGGCGGGCGTGAAGTCGCGCTGCACTCCGAGACGGGCACCGGCCAGCAGCACCTGCGAGACCTCGAGGAGCAGCAGCGAGATCGCCCGGCCCCCGTCGGCCTCGCGAGCGATCGCCTGGAGGGCGAGCAGGAAGCTCTCGACCTGGTCGGCGATCTGGTGGGCGAACTCCTCGGTCGCGGAGTCCAGCACCTCGGGCGCTGCGGGGACCGGGCCGACCAGCACCTCCGCCTCGGGAGAGGCGCCGGAGGCGAGCACTGCGGCAACGGCGGCCTCGAGCTCGACCGTGGGATCCACGGTCAGGTCGCTCGCGGCGTCGGGCGTCTGGTCAGTCATCAGCGGATCGTCTCCCTGCAAAGGCTCGGCCGAGCGTGATCTCGTCTGCGTACTCGAGATCACCACCCACCGGCAGTCCACTCGCCAGACGCGTCACGCGCAACCCCAAGGGCTTGAGCATACGAGTCAGGTAGGTCGCGGTCGCCTCCCCCTCCAGGTTCGGATCGGTCGCGAGGATCACCTCGGTGACGGTCCCGTCGGCCAGCCGCATCATCAGCTCGCGGATCCGCAGCTGCTCGGGGCCGATGCCGTCGATGGGCGAGATGGCTCCGCCCAGCACGTGGTAGCGGCCCCGGAACTCCCGGGTCCGCTCGATGGCGACGACGTCCTTGTACTCCTCGACGACGCAGATGACGACCGGGTCGCGCCGCGGGTCACGGCAGATGCGGCACTTCTCGTCCTCGGAGACGTTGAAGCACACGCTGCAGAACTTCACCCGCTGCTTGACCTCGATCAGGACCTCCGCCAGCCGGCGTACGTCGACCGGGTCGGCCTGCAGCAGGTGGAAGGCGATCCGCTGCGCGCTCTTGGGACCCACGCCGGGCAGCCGGCCGAGCTCGTCGATCAGGTCCTGGACGATGCCTTCGTACAACGCGGGACCTAGAGGCCCAACTGGCCCGGGAGTCCGCCCGGTCCGGCGTCACCCGCGCCCCCGAGTCCACCCGAGAGCGGGCCGAGCTTCTCGCCCGCCAGCGCGTCGGCCTGCGCCTTCGCATCGCGATAGGCGGCCACGATCATGTCCCCGAGGTCGGTGAGGTCGTCGGCGTCTCCGCCGTCGAAGCCACCGGCCTTGATGGCCACGCCCTGCAGCTCGCCGACGCCGTTGACGGTCACCGTCACGGCCCCGCCTGCCACTGTGCCCTCGATGGACGAGGCGGCCAGCTCCTGCTGGGCGCTCTCGAGCTGGGCCTGCATCTGCTGGGCCTGCTGCAGCAGGGCGTTCATGTCGAAACCGCCTCCGCCGAGCGCCTCGAACGGGTTCTGGGTCATGCGATCACCTCTGCGTCTGGTTTGCGGGCTTGGGGTTGCTGGTGTGCCTGTACTGAGATCACGGGTGGGAGGTCACTGGCGGGAGGTCACTGGCGGGAGGTCACTGGCGGGAGGTCACTGGCGGGGGATCTCCTCGATCACCTGGGCGCCGAGCTCACGCTGGAGCAGCTCGGCCCCCACCAGGCCGTCGCTGTCGGCGTCCATGTCGTCGCGTCGGGCGTCGGCGTCCGCGGCATAGCGGTCGACCTGCTCGCCCTGCCCTGCGACCCGGGTCTGCTGGATCGCGTCACGCGCGGCTGCGATCGAGCGCGGGTCCGTGGAGCGGTCCGCCGCGACCGGCGGCGTCGGCGAGGGCTCCGGGGGAGCATCGTCGGGCGGCGGCTCGGGTCCGTCGTACGGCGGCGGCTCGGGCGTCGGGGCAGCCGGCTGGCCGGGGGCGGTCTGCGGCTGGAACGCGGGCTGGGCTTGGGCGGCGGGCACAGCCGCCGATCCCTCCCCCGGGCGGGCGCCGGGCGCGACGATCGCGTCGACCTTCCAGTCGACACCGACCACGTCGATCGCGGCCTGGCGGACGATCTCCGCGCTGCCGCCGTTGGCGAAGGAGTCGCGCGCGCCGGCGTTGGCGAAGCCCAGGGTGAGGGTCTTCTCGTCGACGTCCATCACCTGGGCGTGCTGCGTCAGATGGATCCAGGTGACCCGGCGGCGCTGCTTGGTCGCCTCGACGATGTCAGGCCACAGCCGGCGTACGTCGACGAGCCCGAGACCGCCTCGGGGAGCCTGGGGCTGCTCCTCGACGCGGGCAGGCTGCGACGGGGCAGGCGGCTGGGTGGCCACCGGCTGCGCCGGGGCCGGCGGGGCGGGCACCGGCTCAGCCGGCGGGGCCCCGGCAGCGGGGACCGCCGTCATCGGCCAGGACTCCTCGGCGGCGGGGGGCGCCGGTGCGGGACTGGGGGCCGCAGGGCTGGGGGCTGCAGGGCCGGGGGCTGCAGGGCTGGGAGCCGCAGGGCTGGGAGCCGCAGGGCTGGGAGCCGGGGCGACGGCAGGCGTCGGTGCAGCGGCAGGCGGCGCACTCGGCGACGAGGCGATGTGTGCGATCGGAGCCGATGGCGCGCCCCCGCTGATCGCCATCCGCTTCTCGAGGCGGTCCAGGCGGGCCATCAGCCCGTCGGTGGAGTCGTCGGCGCCGGGCAGCAGCACCCGCGCGCAGATGAGCTCGAGCAGCAGCCGGGGCGCGGTGGCCCCGCGCATCTCGGTGAGACCGGCCGCAGCGATGTCGGCGGCACGGCTGAGCTCCACGGCACCGAACCGGGCTGCCTGCGCGACGAGCCGCTCGGCCTGGTCCTCGGAGACGTCGATCAGCCCGGTCGCGGGCGCGTCGGGCACCGCGGCGACGATCACCAGGTCGCGCAGCCGGCGCAGCAGGTCCTCGGTGAACCGGCGCGGGTCCTGCCCGGTCTCGATCACCTTGTCGACCACCCCGAAGACCGACCCGCCGTCACCGGCGGCGAAGGCGTCGACGACCTCGTCGAGCAGCGAGTCCGGGGTGTAGCCCAGCAGGCCCGTGGCGAGCGCATAGGTGACCCCCTCGGCCCCGGCCCCGCCGAGCAGCTGGTCGAGCACCGACAGCGTGTCGCGCGCCGACCCCGCCCCGGCGCGGACGACGAGCGGCAGCGCGGCCGGCTCGATCGCCACGCCCTCCTTCTCGCACAGCTCCGAGAGGTACGACGACAGCAGCCGCGGCGGGATCAGCCGGAAGGGGTAGTGGTGGGTGCGTGAGCGGATCGTCGGCAGCACCTTGTCCGGCTCGGTGGTGGCGAAGATGAACCGCAGGTGGGGCGGGGGCTCCTCGACGAGCTTGAGCAGGGCGTTGAAGCCCTGCGTGGTGACCATGTGGGCCTCGTCGATGATGTAGACCTTGTAGCGGCTGTGCACCGGCGCGAAGAACGCCTTCTCGCGCAGGTCGCGGGCGTCGTCGACACCACCGTGGGAGGCGGCGTCAATCTCGATGACGTCGATCGACCCGGGACCGCCCCGGGCCAGGTCGACGCAGCTGCGGCAGGTGCCGCACGGATCGGACGTCGGAGCCGACTCGCAGTTGAGTGAGCGCGCGAGGATCCGAGCGGAGGTCGTCTTGCCGCAGCCGCGCGGCCCGGAGAACAGGTAGGCGTGGTTGACCCGGTTGTTCGCGAGCGCGTTGCGCAGCGGCTCCGTGACGTGATCCTGGCCGATGACCTCGGCGAACGTCTCGGGCCGGTAGCGGCGGTACAGCGCGAGGGGTGACTCCACGATGTGAACCCTAACCAGCGGCACCGACAGGCGACACCCGGGAGCGGGTGGGGCTGTGGAACCGGCGAGGCTGTGGAGCGGGTGCCGCCCGCCGACGACCGGGACCCACCCCGGAAAGCAAAAGGCCCCCCGCGCACCCGACAGAGCTCACTTACCCTTGCTGCCTTCCGGCCCTGGGGGAGTTGGGCGAGATGCCGCCACACGGGGGGTTGGCCACGAGTGTAGGGGACGGCCTCGGCGGCACCAAAGCCGCCTCGACGCGGCCCGATTTCACCCGCCCGCCCGTGACAGGTACGCTCCTGCGCGGAGGATTCGCCTAGTGGCCTATGGCGCTCGCTTGGAAAGCGGGTTGGGTTAACGCCCTCAGGGGTTCGAATCCCCTATCCTCCGCCACGCCGCGCAAGCGGCCCACGCCGGTCCCGATCACAGGTCGGGGCCGGCGTTCGCCATTCGGACCCTCGCGAGGTGGGTGCTGTGGACGACCCGGCAGACGACCAGGCACAGGCAGTACGGCGAGCAGCACGGGTCGTCGACGTCCCCGGGGCCCCGCTCAGCCTCCGTCTCGACGACGTCTCCCGCACCCGAGAGGGCGCTCGGCTGGACTGGTCCTTCGTCGACCCGGAGAGCCATGCCGGCGATCCTCACCCGCACGGGCGCCGGATCCGGGGCTCCACCCAGGTCCCCTCTCCACGAGCCCCCTCCGAGGACCTGGCCCGCGATTGGTGGGCCGCCGCCCAGCTCGCCGCCGCCCACCGCTTCAAGGAGCAGGTCGACAGCGACGCCATGCCCGGCGTGCCCTACGTCCACCGGACCTGGAGCGTCGAGGAGGCCTGGGAGGCCCTGGTCGCCTATCTCGGGCCGCACTGCACCGAGGTGCGCCCGGAGGACGGCATCATCCGCGTGGACGACGGCTACGAGCAGACGACCTTCCTCATCGACCCGACGGAGTGGGCGGCCTACCTGTCAGACGTGGAGCCCACGGCTGTCGACGAGCACCCGGACGACGCCACCGAGGCCCATCTCGCGACCGGGATCGTCCCGACAGCCGTGCCGCTCGTCGACGGGCTCCCCCTGTGGGCGGTCGACGAGCTGGAGGAGGCGACCGGTTCAGGAGGCCCCGTCATCGCCCTGGTCGAGGGGGAGCTGGCCGAGGGGGAGCTGGCCGAGGGGGAGCTGGTCGACGGGGATCCGCAGGACCTGTGACCGAGAGGTCCATCCCGTCCGACGACGGAGGGGCATCGGTCGGGCGCGGCCCGCGAGCCTCCCCCGCGGGCTCGCGGGCTCGCGGACTCCTTCCTACGTCCTGTCCTGCCCGATCCCAAGCAGAACCGGGCTCCCCGGACAATCCCGAACACCGACCCCAGCGTCCTCGCGCTCACTAGAGTCTGACTCGACTGCTCTCGCGAGGGGTATATGCATGTAGGCAGCACATGTCGGCGAGTCGAGGAGGAGCACCAGGTGGACGGCACGTCGTCCGGCAGACGCGAGGGCGCGCGCTGGGATCTCCTCGCCGAGCGCCTGCAGGCGCTGCGCCTGGAGGTCGGCGAGCCGTCCTATGCCGAGATCGCGCGACGGATCACCGAGCGCAGGCTGGCGCGTGGCCTGGAGCCGCACGCCTCCCGCGTGGCGCGCACGACCGTGTACGACGCCTTCCGCACCGGCCGGGCCAGGGTGAACATCGCGCTCGTCCGGGAGATCGTCGACGCGCTCGACGGCGAGGACGGGCAGGTGGACGAGTGGATCGCGCTCGTCCGCGGCCAGTCCGCCCCGGGCTCCGCGCCCGAGACGCCGAGCGACCCGCCCGCCGTGCCGGCTCTCGTGGCGTCCGCGAGCGACGCCCCCGCGTCCCGCGAGCGTCCCGGACTCGGCCTGGTGCTCGCGCTGATGGCGGTCTGCGTCCTCATCAACCTCCTCGGCCGGACCCTCGTCGACTTCCTCTCCCTGCCCGTCTATCTCGACATGGTGGGGACCGCTGTCGCCGCGATCGTCCTGGGCCCGTGGCTCGGCGCGGCCGTGGGTGGTACGACGAACCTGCTCGGCGTGGCCACCAGCGGCACCGCGTCCCTGCCGTTCACCCTGGTCAACGTCGCAGGTGCGCTCGTGTGGGGGTACGGCGTGCGCCGGTGGGGCCTGGGCCGGACCCTGCCGCGCTACCTCTCCCTCAACGTCCTCGTGGCGCTCGTCTGCTCGCTGATCGCGGCGCCGATCCTCGTGCTCGTCTTCGATGGCTCGACCGGGCACGGGGAGGACACCATCACCGCCAGCTTCCTCGCCCTCACCGACGAGCTGGCGATGGCGGTCGGGCTCTCCAACCTGCTCAGCTCGCTCGGGGACAAGGTCATCAGCGGCTTCCTCGCTCTGGTCGCGGTCTCCGCACTCCCCGCCGTGCTGCGGCCGCCCTGGCCGCTGCCCCTCACCCCCGCAGACGAGCGAACAGCGGCTTGAGCAGCAGCGCCAACACCAGCACCGCACCGGCGAGCACGCCCCACCACAGGAAGTCGTGGCGCGACTCGACCAGCTCGTCCTCGGCCGGCCGGCCGGGCGAGGCGATCCCCTCGGACTCCGCGACGTCCCGCGTCGCCACGACGTCCCCAGCGTCGTCGAAGCGCAGCGGGCGGGTCAGCGCCTCGGCGGGACGGGCCATGCCCATCCCCGTGTAGGGGCTGCGCACGTCGTCCGCGCCGTCCGCGGTCGCGAGCAGCCGCGCCACGACCTGCTTGGACACCGTGCGCGGATCCTTCTTCCACTCGTAGCGCTCCAGCAGCAGCGCCACCAACCCGCTGACCTCGGCCGCGGCCCAGGACGACGCCGGGGCCTCCACGACGCAGATGCTGCCGTCGGGCACCGTCGTCACGGCGTGGCGCGTGGGCACGGCGATGTCGGTGGAGAAGCTGCGCAGGACCACGTCGGCGGGGTCCTCACCGGGTTCCACGCTCGTGCTGACGCCGATCACCCCGTCGTACGACGCGGGGTAGAGGCGCGCGTCCTCGTCGTCGTCCTGCTCGGCGAACTCGCCGTGCAGCGGGTCCTGCTCGTCGGTGGGTCGGTTGCCGACCGCGCCGACCACGATGACTCCCCGCTTCTGCAGGCGACGGACCTGCTTCTCGATGCCTGGACTGTGGTCGACCCACAGCGACAGGTTCACCACGCCGATGTCGTTGCCGCCACGGCTGCGCTCCACCCGGTCGGCGACCCAGGCCAGACCCTGCTCGACGCTGCGTGGCGTCAGCTGGACGGCGTCGTCCCCCACGGTGGCGGCCGCCCCGTCGAGGACCTTGACCGACACGATCCGTGCACCCGGCGCGGTCCCCATGCCGTCCTTGCGGCGTCCGGCGATCAAGCCGGCCACCTGCGTGCCGTGGGTGTCGAGGATCTGGGGCCCGCCTCCGTCCGGGGTCACGGGCTGCTCGCCGACCACCTCGACGTGGGGGGAGCTGACCCCGGTGTCGAGCACCGCGACGGAGATCCCCTTGCCGGTGGCGTGCTCGTGGGCGAGGTCGATGCTCAGCTGCTCGAGGGGTGCACTGGGACCGTCCACGTCGGTCGGACCGCCCTCGACGGGGTTCGGATCGGACGGGCAGACCGGGTCACCCTCCGCCGCCGTGGCCGGCACGACGGCTCCGGACACGACGACTCCGGGGACGCCCACCGCCAGCACCGCGCCGGCGCCGAGCAGGAGGGAGGCCAGGGCACGGGCCCCGCGGGCCCCGCGGGCCCCACGGAGGAGCGTCACGAGCAGGTGCTCCGCGCCTCGGCGTCCGGCGGACGCATGGCGTCCTCCTGGGACAGGTTGACCCCGCACCGGAAGAGGTCCTTCCAGGTGTCCGGTACGACGCGCGCCTCGTGGTCGCCGTACCCGAGGAGCGCAGCGGTGTCCGGACCGACCAGCTCGTAGCGGACGCCCTTCACGTCGACCACGAAGGGGGTGCCCGCCTCGCTCTCGTCGAACGCTCCCGACATGAAGTAGGCCGCGTGACCGGCCTCCACCCCGGCCATGTGCTCGTCCGCCGCGATGGCGCCCCCACCCCCCTCGGCGCCGTCGCTCGCGTCCGCCTCGGCGCCCCGCAGGGCGCTCGCGCGGTCGCCGGGATCCCCGGCCAGCAGCACCCGGGGTGCCTCGCCGACCTCGGTGTCCAGCTGGGCGCAGAGCTCGCCTCCCTCGGCCGTCAGGGACTGCGCGGGCCACTCGACCGGGAAGTTCTCGCCCACGCGGTTGGGAGGCGTCCCCGCCACCTGCCCGCTCGTCTGCTTGCCGGCGAGGACGGAGTAGATCTGGGCCGCGAACGGGGTGAGGCTCACCAGCCCGTCGTCGCTCACCAGGATCCGCTCGTCGCCGTAGGTCACCAGGTCGCCCACCCGCGCCGATCGGCCATCCTCGAGCTCCAGGGAGGTGGCAGGGGGCTTGCCGAGCCGGGTCAGGTCGCTGAACCCGGCGAGTGCCAGGGGCGGACCGGCCGGGAAGAGCATCACCCAGTCGTCGGGGACCGGGATCGCCTCCGTGCTCGGCGGCATGCCTATCGCCGAGAGCAGGCTGTCGCGCATGGACTTCGGGAGCTCGAAGGCATGGACGTTGGGCTCGGCGGAGTGGCGCTCGGGGACGTCGGCGATCAGGAAGTAGCGCCCGTCCGGCGTCGACACGACACTGGCCGAATCCCGGCCCAGCGCCGTCACCTCGGGGTCGACGGCAAGGTCGAGCCGGATGCCCGCGTCCGGCGCGGTGCACGCGGTCCACCCGTCGTCAACGAGCCGGTCGGGCTCGGGCAGTCGGGTGGGAGCACCGAGGATGCCCAGCAGGTCCCCGGTCTCGGCGTCGTCGATGTACTCCTGGGCCACACTCTGCGAGCTGAGGTCCGCCCCGAGGATCAGCTTGGCCGAGGTGTTGTTGACGACCGGGTGGAGCACCGGGTCCTCGTCCTCGGTGATGACGTAGTTGGTGCCGTCCTCCTTGGCGATCACCAGACCCCGCTTCTGCCAGTCCGCCGCGGGCCGACCGGCGAGGATGCCGCCGATCGCCGCTCCTGCCAGCAGCAGGACGGCCAACGCCACTCCGCCGATGATCGTGCGGCCGGGGCGGGTGGGCTCGACCTCGCGCCCCCCGGGCGCCCCGCTGACGAACGCCGTGACGAGGCGCCGACGGCTGAAGGAGTGCGCCTCGACCAGATCCCGCTTGGTGGCCACCTCAGCCCCCGATGCGACTGACGACGCCCACCGACACCAGCAGCAGCGGCAGCAGGGCGAGCAGAGCCACGGTCTCGGCCACGTCCCCGAGCCGGCCACGACGCACGGAGGCGGCGCCCGGGATCAGCGTGGCCGTGAGCAGCACACCACCGGCGGCGGCGAGCGCGACGGCGGCGGTGGGCCGCCAGTCCGGCTGGAGCCAGAGCACCGACAGCCCGGTGGCCACGAGTCCGGCGATGCCCGAGACCAGCCCGACCAGCACCTCGGAGCCGGTTCGGTACTGACGGGTCCGCAGCATCACGACCACGCAGCAGCACAGGACCAGCAGGGTCCCGGACAACCCGCGGGAGACGGCGAGCGGCGTGATCAGGACCAGCAGCAGCCCGACCGTGGCCGAGACCGCGACCAGGATCTCGTGAGCGGTGCGCGCATCGGCTCCGACCTGGCGCGGGTCGACGTCGTCAGGGTCGCTGGTGATGTCGGCGACCGTGTAGATCTGCTCCACGCTGGTGCCGGTGACACCCAGCGCCAGCCAGGGGAAGACGCTGCCGGCGATGACCACGAGGACCAGCGCGATCGGGAAGACGACGCTGGGGTCGGCGTCCCCGAAGGTGTCCATCAGCAGGCCCGACGCGAGCGCGATCGCGCCCACCACGACCGGCGGCAGCACGAGCGCACGCCCCTGACCGATGCCCACCACGCCCACCAGCCCGGCGAGCAGAGCGGCTCCGCCGGCACAGGCCACCGGCATCGCGAAGAAGTCCCCGTCGGGGGCGAGCAGGAGCCCCGCGACGGCGGCGTAGACCGCGGCCATCCACGCGAGCGCGACCGCCGCCTCAGGCTCGTCCTGGGCCCGCGAGAGGACCACGGCACCGCTCGCGAGGAGCACGGCGATCACCACGGCGGCGATCCCTGTCAACAGCGAGCCGGACTGGGTGAGGAGGGCGACCGCACCGAGCGTGAGGAGCAGCGCGGCCGCCGAGAGCGCCGTACGGCGACCGGCAGCCGGCTCCCACGGGCGGAGGTCGCGCTCCACGACGTCGGCCATCGCCTCGACCACGTCGTCGTACACGCGCGGCGGCGCATCGTCGACCCCGGCGGTCACCGTCAGCAGGCCGCCGTCCTCGATGCCCTGCATGGTGAGTCCCGCATCCGGAGAGAGGGCGCGGCCGTCCTGGGCCACGACGCGGTAGCCGCCGTAGACCGTCGAGGCGTCGAGAAGTCCCACGCTGCGTGCCAGCTCGGGGACCAGCTCGGCCAGGGGGACCGCGGCCGGCAGGACCAGGTCGACCCGGCGGGTGCCGGACGCGACGGTGACGCGCAACAGCCCCGACGCGCCCGCGGTCATCTGACTCATCGAATTCCCCTCATGTGCTGCGGGCCCCTGTACAGGGGCCCGGCCCTGTGGCCGGCCCCGGCTGTCGCGCCCGCATGCTACCCACAGCCGGCACCCGCGGGAGGCGTCCCGGGGACGCACGGGGGCCTGCCGGGCTCGAGATGCCGGCAGGCCCCGTGTGCGGGTGACACACCCGCGCTCAGTCGATCACCCCGGGAGCGGCTTCCTCGTCGTCGAGCCAGTCCTGCTCGTCCTCCATAACACCCTCGGCCGCGCCTCGCTTGCCCGTGGAGCGGGACCGCCCGCCGGCTCCTCCTGCCGCGCCGGCAGCTCCAGCGCGCCCGCCCGGCCGGCCGGCTGTGCGGGACCCCGTGCCGGAACCCTTCCCAGAACCCCGGGCGCCGCCGGCACCACCCGCGGCACCGGCGCGCCCGGCCGATGCCGATCGTCCTCCGGCAGCGCCGCGCCCGGCTCCGGCACCAGCACCGGCGACGGCGCTGCGCGACAACGTCCCTCGCCCGGCGGCCCTGCTGGTCGCTCCGATGGCACGACCCGGGGCGCCCGCAGCGCCCGCGGCCATGCCGGCGGGCCGCGCCGCCGCACCGAAGGCTGCAGCGCCGCCTGCGACCGCGCCCCCGGCCGCACCGCCGATGCCACCGGGGCTGAACCCGGGAGCCGCTCCGGCAGGGCCTCCGGACGCGCTCGGCAGCGCGCCGGCCGAGGGCACTGCGCCGCCCGGGGTCGCCCCCTGGGTGCCACCGCCACCACCGTTGCCGTCGGTCGGCACCTCGTGGAACTCAGGCGGCACCACCACTGTGACCGGCGGGTCGACAGGGGGCACGGGAGGCTGCGTCACGGGAGGCTGCGTCACCGGCGGCTCCACCACCGGGGGTGGCAGGCAGACCGGCGGCTCGACGTTCGGCGGCAGGGGATGGCCGGTCGGGACATGGCCCGGTGGAGTGCGCGGCGGAGCGCCCGGCGGAGTGCCCGGAGGTGTGCCCTTCGGCTCATCCTCCTTGTCGCGCCGGTCCTCGGGGACCAGCTTCTCCATCTGGTCGGCCGCCTCCTGGAGCCCGGCCTCGAGCTCGCGCAGCGCCCTGGCCGCTCGCTGCTCCCGAGAGGCGAGCGCGGTGTCGTAGCTGGACTTCTTCGTGCCGTAGATCTTGTCGGCGTCCGCCTTCTCCGCGGCGTCCAGCCCCGTGTAGTCCGGCGACTTGGGCGGGACCGGACCGGGATCGCTGTCCAGCTCGGTGAGCGTCTGCTGCGCGGCCTTGAGCGCACGGTGCGCGCGCTCGAGAGCCAGTGAGCCGATGCGCATCGAGCGGCGCCGCTCGGAGACGTGCTCGGCGGCGTTGATGAACGCGGTCTGGGCGGCACGCCGAGCGCGCTGCCCCATCTGCGCGTCCAGCTCCTTGGCGGCACCCTTCAGGTCACCGTGAACACCGATGAGCGTCTCAGCGCACTGGGTCCAGGCGGTGGAGGCGCGCAGCACGACCTGAGGACGAGTCCCGGCGAGCGCAGCGCGCAGTGCCTGCTCCTTGGGCCCAGTCACGATCACCAGCCCCCTTCGGGCTCGGCCCGCGCCAGCCGGGCCAGGTTGACCTCGGCCTCGCGGTCGGCGTCGTCGAGGTACTCCACCGACGCCTTCACGCCGATGCTGAACTCGCTGAGCTTCTCCACATCCGCGGTGTTGGCCAGGGCGTTGAGCCGCTGGGCCTCGTCGTGGAGCCGCTGCAGGCGCTGAGCAACCGGAAGCCCTCCGAAGGCGCCAGCCGGCATGTTCACATCGTCGAACTTCGACTTCGCCAGGTCGTCCGAGGCGCCCCGCAGCCGGCGGGCGACCCGCAGGACCTCAGGCGGGTCGAGGCGGGTGTTCTTGTCATCAGTCATGCTGCTCCCCCAGAGCTAGCTGTGCCGTGCTGTGCCGTCCAGAGCTGTGCCGACCAGAGCCGGACCGTGGGGGACGGCCGCCGGCCGTCCCCCACGGTGCGATCACACGGTCAGAACCGGTTGGCGCCCCGCTGGTCGGCGGCGCGGTACTCGTCGTTGGAGGTCTGCACCATCGAGCCGGTGTCGGAGAGGAGCAGGATCATCTCGCTGATCGCGGAGTCCCACTTCTTCTTCGCCGAGTCGTAGGCGATCTTCGCGGAGCCGGTCCAGTCGCTGCGCAGCGGACGCAGCTCGTCCTCCAGCGTGTTGAGCCGAGCCTCGATGGAGCGGGCCGCGGCGATCAGGTTCTGCGACGCGTTGTCGAGCGCGCCGTGGTTGACGTTGAGTCCACCAGTGTTCATGTCGAAGTCTCCAGGTCTCGAGCGGGTCAGATGGCGTTGAGGCGCGCGTTGCGGCGCGCGATCTCGTCGCTGGCCGCCTGGTCGGTGTTGACGTTGTCCTTCTCGGTGTCGACCAGGGAGCGCTCGAACTCGTTGAGCGCGTTGGTGATCCGGGTCTGCTTCTCCTGCCACGCCGTGTTGAGCGTCTGGAAGGCCGCGGCTCCCGAGCCGCCCCACTTGGTGCGCAGCTCATCGATCTCCGACTGGAGGCGCGACTGGCGCGACGCGAGGTCGCTCCGTGCCCGCGAGACCGCGTCGGCGGCATTGGAGAGGGCCTTCTCTCCCTGGCTGAGTCCTGCGTTGTCAGACATGCGTGCTGACTCCTTCCCCCGCGACGCGACCGCCGCTCGAGATCAATGGTGTGGTGCCCGAGTCCTGGCACCGCGTCGATCGGGCCGCTCGAACACGCACCTGTCTACCCGAGCGCTAACCCCGTAAACCTCAGGATGTCAATTCCCACAGGCTGCGGAAGAGACCACTGGCGACGACCAGCGCGGCCAGCGCGAACGAGCCACACAGCGCCTCGGCGACCTCGGCCCGACGTGACCACCAGACCGAGCGCCAGCCGCGCCCGACCGCTACCGCGACCAGCGCCGCCAGCAATCCCAGGGCCACGGTCGTCGAGGCGAGCGCAACACCTCTCCCGGGCGACAGCTCGTCGAACAGCACCCACGCGAGGGACACCCAGGCGAGCAGCCCGGCAGCGCGCAACAGCAGCCGGGCCGTCCCATGGCGATAGCTGCGGGCAGCCAAGAGGAGAGCGCCGCCGACAAGCAGGACCAGCACACGACCGCCCGTTCGGTCCAGGTCGAGCTCCGCGGTCCGCAGCACCATCGGTGCTGCCACTGCCACCAGGGCCAGGACCGCTGCAGCGCCGGCCGTCACCAACCGCGCCGCACGCTCCACGACCGCCTCCATCGCGGCGCGCTGCACCACCATCCGGCCGCGCCGCCCCGTGGCCCGGTCGCGGGCCGACCACGCGGTGACCGCCAACCGGTCGAGGTCGAGCAGCAGGTGGTCGGGGACGTCGACGGCCATGCTCGGCACCCAGCGCGCCGAGAGCATCGCGACCACGAGCAGCACCGACCACACCACCTGCGCCTGAGCACCCAGCACCGCACAGACCCCGGTCAGCACGAACGTCGCGGTGCCCGCCACCACCCAGACCAGGTGCGCCTCCTCGCGGCGGCCACTCAGGGTGCGAGCGACCGCAGCGGCCACGGCGGCGGCGAGCGCTGCAACCCCGATGGTCATCGGCAGCCGCGTCATGCCCGGCTCATGGACCACGACGAAGGCCGCGGCGCCCGCGAACGCCGGGGCAGCGAGGCCGCGCGCCTCGGCGTACCGACCGATCGGCAGGACGCCGATCACGGTCGCGGCCGTGAGCAGCGCGATGGTCAGCTCCTGGTGTCCGACCGACGACGTCTGGGAGGCGAACCAGCCCGCGAGGAGGGCGACGGCGCCAGCGACGGTGACCCAGAGGGTGCCCAGCGCTCCGTCGTCGTGCGGCACCGACATGCGCGCCGCGTCCGCGTCGTGTGTCCCGCGGTGGACGCCGGTCGTCGCGACCAGCAGGTCTCCGGACTCGATGCCGACCGACCCCAGCGACGCGTCGGGGGCCAGCCTCCGGCCCCCTCGGTCGTGCAACAGGGGGACGGAGGCAAGACCGGTCTGCGCGGTGTACTCCCGCGCCACGTCGGTGGCGGCGGCCCCACTGGGCACGACGAGGTCGAGGACGCCCGCGGGTCCGTGCACGCTGACGGCGATGGTGTCGGTCGGGGCCCCCGACAGAGCGCTCTCGCGCAGCGGCGCGGTCGTCATCCACTTCTCCCTCAACCGGTCTCAGCCCAGGCATGGGCACAGTAGTCGCTCACCCCACCCGCGCCTATCATCAAGCCCGGCAGAGCGGACGGGCCGTCGGCGGTGGCGGGCACAGGCACGTGGAGGGGGACGCTTGAGCACCACACTTCGCGGTGGGCCACGGCTGGAGGAGCCGGAGCTTCCGACCGGACAGATCGTGCTGCAGCCGCCGCCCCAGATCCAGGAGCACGAAGGCGCCAGCGGCGTCATGATGAACGCCATCCCGATGCTGGGCAGCCTGGGCTCCATCGTCCTGGTCGCGAGCATGGGCGCCTCCGGCGACAACCGCGGACGCAGCATGATCGCGGCCGGCATGTTCCTCTTCGCCACCCTCGGCTTCGTCATCGTCCAGATCGACCGGCAGCGCAAGCAGCGCACCCAGCAGGTGGTCGGCTCGCGGTCCGAGTACCTGCGCTACCTCTCGGGGGTCCGCAAGGTCGCTCGCGAGGCCGCGGACCAGCAGCGCCGGGCGCTGACCTGGCACCACCCCGAGCCCGCCGCGCTCCCCGCCCTCGCCGAGGACCGCTCCCGGCTGTGGGAGCACGGTCCGGGCGACCCCGACTTCCTGCACGTGCGCTACGGCCTGTGCTCCCAGCAGCTGTCGCTCGAGCTGGTCCCCCCGGAGAGCGCGCCCGTCGACCAGGTCGACCCGGTGGCCGCCTCCGCACTGCACCGGTTGCTGGTCGTCCACCGGCTCCAGCCGCGGCTGCCCGCCTCGATCGACCTGCGCGCCTTCGACCGCGTCGAGATCTGCGGTGACGAGGAGGAGGCCCGCGCCCTGGCCCGGGCGGTGATCTGCTCGGCCGCCGCCTTCCACAGCCCCGAGCAGCTCGTGCTCGCGGTGCTGTCCTCGGAGGCCAACCTCGCCCACTGGGACTGGGTCAAGTGGCTGCCCCACGCCCAGAGCGCCCAGCACAGCGACGCCGTCGGCCCGATGCGGATGGTCACGACCTCCCTCGACGACCTCGGGGCGCTGCTCCCCCCCGACCTGGGCGACCGGCCCCGGTTCGGCGCGGACGAGCGTCCGGCGACGCCCCACATCCTGCTCGTGATCGACGGCGGGCACCTGCCCCCGGGCAACCACGTCGTCCCGCCGTACGGCCTGCACGGTGTGACGCTCCTCGACCTGCCCGCCCGCTGGGGCGAGTTGGAGGACATGACGCGGCTGCGGCTCGAGCTCGGCGGCGTCCCCACCGAGGACGGCAAGCACCCGGTCGCCGCCCTGCGCCTGCGCGAGGAGCCGATCCGGGCGCTGGCCGACCAGTGCGACCTCGCCACGGCCGAGGCGTTCGCCCGTCGGCTCGCCCCCCTGCACACGGTGAGCGCCGGGACCGGGGACTCCACCGGCGACATCACCGGACCCACCGACTTCATGGACCTGCTCGGACTCGGCGACGTCCATGCCTTCGACACCGGTACGGCGTGGCGCCCCCGGCCCGCTCGCGACCGGCTCCGGGTGCCGATCGGAGTCGGCGAGAGCGGCCTGATCCACCTCGACATCAAGGAGTCGGCCCAGCAGGGGATGGGGCCGCACGGGCTCGTGATCGGCGCCACCGGCTCCGGCAAGTCCGAGTTCCTCCGCACGCTCGTCCTCGGGCTGGCGATGACCCACTCCCCCGAGCAGCTCAACATGGTGCTGGTCGACTTCAAGGGCGGCGCGACGTTCGCGGGCATGTCCGACATGCCGCACGTGTCCGCGGTGATCACCAACCTGGCCCAGGAGCTCACCCTCGTGGACCGCATGCAGGACGCGCTGTCCGGCGAGATGGTGCGCCGCCAGGAGCTGCTGCGCGAGGCCGGCAACTTCGCCTCGATCCGCGACTACGAGAAGGCCCGGCTCAACGGCGAGGACCTCGCCCCGATGCCGTCGCTGTTCATCGTGGTCGACGAGTTCTCCGAGATGCTCTCGGCCAAGCCGGAGTTCATCGACCTGTTCGTCGCGATCGGCCGGCTCGGCCGCTCGCTGGGCCTGCACCTGCTGCTGGCCTCGCAGCGCCTGGAGGAGGGGCGGCTGCGCGGGCTCGAGTCGCACCTGTCCTACCGGGTCGGTCTGCGGACCTTCTCGGCCGGTGAGTCGCGCAGCGTGCTCGGTGTGCCCGACGCCTACGAGCTGCCTCCCGTCCCCGGCCTGGGCTACCTCAAGCCCGACCAGTCGACGCTGCTGCGGTTCAAGGCCGCCTACGTCTCCGGACCGCCGTCCGGTCGGGCGCGCGTGCACCGCGACGAGGGCGGCAAGGTGCGCGGCATCCTGCCGTTCACGATCTCGGAGGTGCTGACCCTCGAGCCGCTGGTCGCCCCCGAGACCGAGGCCGCCCCGGCCGCTCCCCAGGGCGAGCAGCGCTCCCTGCTCGACGTCGCGGTCGACCGGATGATCGGCCACGGCCCGGCGGCCCACCAGGTGTGGCTGCCGCCGCTCGACGTGCCCGACACCCTCGACCGGCTGATGCCCGACCTGGTCGAGGACCCGCACCTGGGACTGGTCTCGCCCGAGTGGCGCGCCCTCGGCGGCCTGGTCGTCCCGCTCGGCACCGTCGACCGTCCGCGCGAGCAGCGCCGCGACACGATGACGGTCAACCTCAGCGGTGCGGCCGGTCACGTCGCGGTGGTGGGCGGGCCACGGACCGGCAAGAGCACGCTGCTGCGCACGATCGTCACGAGCATGTCGCTGACGACCACGCCGCAGGAGTCGCAGTTCTTCGTGCTCGACTTCGGTGGCGGCACGTTCGCCCCGCTCGCCCGCCTCCCGCACGTCTCGGGCGTCGGCACGCGGTCCGAGCCCGACGTCGTACGACGGATCCTGGCGGAGGTGCACGGCATCGTCGACCGCCGCGAGGAGTACTTCCGCTCCCAGGGCATCGACTCCATCGAGACCTATCGCTCACGTCGCGCCGCCGGACGCGCCGACGACGGCTGGGGCGACGTCTTCCTGGTCGTCGACGGCTGGAGCACGCTGCGCGCGGACTTCGACGACCTCGAGCTGGAGCTGCAGCAGCTGTCCACCCGCGGCCTGACCTTCGGGCTGCACCTCGTGGTCTCGGCCACCCGGTGGGCCGACTTCCGGGCGGCGATGCGAGACGTCTTCGGCACCCGGCTGGAGCTGCGCCTCGGCGACCCGCTGGACTCCGAGATCGACCGCAAGGTCGCGACGCTGGTGCCCGAGGGACGCCCCGGGCGCGGGCTGGTCCCCGGCAAGCTGCACTTCCTCGGCTCGCTGCCGCGCATCGACGCCGAGCCCGACTCGGCCACCGTGGGCGACGGCGTGGACGACCTCGTCGCGCGCAGCATCGCGGCCTGGCGGGGCCCGACCGGCCCCAAGCTGCGCCTGCTCCCCGAGCGCGTGGACCTGGCCCCGGTCCGCGAGCAGCTCATCCACTCCGGCGGTGGCCAGGACCAGCGGCTGGTGCTCGGCATCAACGAGAAGGAGCTGGCCCCGGTCACCTTGGACCCCGACGCCGAGCCGCACCTGCTGCTCTTCGGCGACGGACAGTCCGGCAAGAGCGCGCTGCTGCGGACCTACGTCCAGGAGGTCATGCGCACCCGCACCGCCAAGCAGGCGCAGATCGTCGTCGTCGACTACCGCCGCTCGCTGCTCGGCGAGGTGCCCGACGAGTACCTCCTCAACTACCTCACCAGCGCCAACCAGGCCGCACCGATCCTGCGCGACCTCGCGAGCTATCTCGAGAACCGGATCCCCGGGCCGGACGTCACGCCCGAGCAGCTGCGCAGCCGGTCGTGGTGGTCGGGCGCGGAGGTCTTCATCGTCGTCGACGACTACGACCTCGTCGCGACCCAGCAGAGCTCGCCGGTGCAGGCGCTGCAGCCGCTGCTGGCCCAGGCCCGTGACGTGGGTCTGCACCTCGTGGTGGCGCGCCGCTCGGGTGGTGCCTCACGGGCTCTCTACGAGCCGGTCATCCAGTCGCTGCGTGACCTCTCGGCGCCGGGTCTGGTGCTGTCCGGCAGCCCCGACGAGGGCTACCTCATCGGCAACGTCAAGCCCCGGCCGGCGCCGCCGGGCCGGGGCCGGCTGGTCACCCGCGACGGCGGCACCGAGGTGGTCCAGATCGCCTGGACCGACCCGGCCCTCTGACCCGACCCGTCACTCCCTCGACCAGACACGCCGTACGGCGCAGAGCCTGTGACGGGTCGGGGTCAGTGCGTGGGGTTCTGCTTGATCTTGACGCTGGCGAGGTCGTCGGTGGACCACGTCATCTCATAGGTACGGCGATAGCCGGTGTGCGCGATCCGCCAGCCGTCGGAGGTGCGGACGTAGCGGTCGTCGTAGAACGCCGCGCCCTCGAGGACGAACTTGAAGGCCGGCACGATCACCTTGTCCTGGAGGTACCACGTGCCGGTCGCCGTGTCGCCGTCCACGGTGATCTCCGGGTGGTGGACCTGGTGCAGCGTGATCATGTCGGCCGTCATGTTCGTGCGCATGTAGTCGACGATGGCGTCGCGGCCGTCGAAGACCAGTCCGGCATAGTCCGCGGTCGCCTCGGGGGCGAAGGTCTCCGTGTAGTCGTCCCACGCCTTGGTGTCGAGGAAGCGGACGTAGCGGTACTTGAGCTGGCGAATCGCCTCGTGGTCATCCATGTCCGCAACCTAGGGGGCCGGCGCAGCGCCTAGCACGCGGGCGTCCCGCTGTCCGGTAGTTGCGGTGCAGTCCACGTCACAGGACGTGACACGCACCTGTAACCCGCCGTCAATGCGCCGGCGACGCGAGCAGCCGACTGTTGTCTCACCGATCCGGACACCAGGAGGAACCATGGACGACAAGACCCCCGTCGACCTCGAGCTCGAGCACATCCGCCGTCAGCAGATCACCCAGCACAGCCGACACACCCAGGCCCTCACCAGCCTGATGGACAACCGCCAGGACCTCCGTGGCGTCTACGCGATGGCAGACCTCGTCGACGACTTCGTGCGCTGGTCCGCCTGATCGCAGGCGCAGGGGCCTACTCTTTCCCGGCGAGCTTCCCGGGATGTAGGAGGAGGCGTGATGTCGCTTGCTCCCCGTCCCCCGCGCTTCGACCAGCTCAGTGCGCTGCTGGTCGGCGTCTTCGTGCTCGTCGCGCTGGGTCCTGCCCTGCTCGGACAGGGAACGCTCGTCGACGTCGACCTGCTGACGCTCTTCCAACCGTTCTCCGCCCACGACGCGCGTCCGGCGACCGACGCGATCACCTGCCGCGGCGACACGGTCGACTACCTCCCCGGTGTGGCCGCCACCAAGCAGGCGCTGCTGCACGGCGATCTCGCGACCTGGTCGCCCTACGAGGTCGGCGGGAGCCCACTGGCCCACCTGCCCAACCACGGCGTATTCAGCCCGCTGGCCCTGCCCTACCTCGTGCTCCCGCTGTGGCTGGCCCCTGCGTTCGTCAAGCTGGGCGAGATCGCCGTGGGGATCGCAGGGATGTTCGCGTTCCTGCGTCGCCGAGGAGTACGCCGCGGGCCGGCGCTGCTGGCCGGAGTCGTCTTCGTGTCGTCGGGCTTCATGATGATGTGGACCAACTGGCCGCACACCCGCGTCGCCGCCCTGATCCCGGCGCTGTTCTGGGCGCTCGAGCGGCTGGTCCAGGATCGCCGCGTCCGCGACGTGGTCCTGGTCGCGGTGGTCGTCGCGAGCATGCTCCTGGGCGGCTTCCCCGCGGTCACCCTGTTCGCCCTCACGGCCGCCGCGCCGTACGTCGTGATGCGGGTGGCTCCGAGCGTCCGCGACGCCCCTCGACGCGCGGCCGGCGTGCTGCTGGGCGCCGCCGGCGGGGTGGGGCTGGGCGTCGCTCTCGCGGCCGTGCAGCTGGTGCCGTTCGCCCGCAACCTCGACGCCGTCGCGCTCGAGGAGCGGGACTGGTCCGGCGTCCACTCCCCGCTCGGGCTGCTGCTCACCGCCGTCGCCCCCGAGAGCGTCGGGCTGTGCGTGGCCGGTGAGAGCTACGGGCCGGTCAACCCGATCGAGGGGGTGGCCTTCCTAGGCGCCGCCGCCGCGGTGCTCGCGGTGTGCGCGCTGGTCGTCGCCCGTCGGGGCACACACGCGAGCGACCGGTCGGCCACGCTCTTCCTCGCGGTGCTCCTGGGGGTGGTGCTCGTGGCCGTCTGGTTCGGTGGCCCGCTGCTCTCCGCGCTGCAGTCGCTGCCCTTCTACTCCTCCAACTCGATCAACCGGGCGCGATCGGTCTTCGCCTTCGCCGGCGCCGCCCTCGCCGGCCACGGTCTCGACCGGCTCCTCGACTGGGCCTCGCCCGACGACCACTCGGGCGGGAGCCGCCCCGAGCAGCACCGCCGCCGCCGTGACCTGGCCGCCGGACTCGCCGTCGTGGCAGCGGTCCTGCTGCTGGGCGGACTGGTCCTGCGCGCCGCCCTTGCCGACGCCGCGGCCGAGGGCTACGGCGACCACCTGCGCTCGTCGCTGGTGGTGCCCGGCGTGCTGCTCGCGGTCTCGGTCGCGGCCGCCGTGCTGACCCGCTTCGGACCTGACCGGGCCCGCAGCGTCGGCCCCGTCGTGCTGGCGCTGCTGCTGGTGGGCCAGAGCGCGTGGTTCGCGCACACGATGCTGCCGCGCAGCGAGCGCTCCAGCTTCTACCCCACCACCGCGACCCACGCCTTCCTGCAGGAGCATCTCGGCGCCGAGCGCTACGCCGCGGGCGACCGCACCATGTATCCGGCGACCTCCGACTGGTATGCCCTGCGCACCCCGGTCGGACACGAGTTCACTGCGCCCCGCTGGCGCGAGCTCCTCGAGGCGCTCGACCCGGACGTGGCCCGCAGCCCGACCAACATGGCCTTCTCACCAGAGGTCACGGCAAGGGTCGCGGCCGGCTCGAGCGTGCTCGACCAGCTCTCCGTCCGCTACTGGGTGGCGGAGACGCGAGAGGTCGCCGGCACGCCCGTCGCCCTCGTCCCCGGGTCGGGCGAGCCCGTCGTCCTCGACGGCCGGAGCCGGCTGGAGTGCACCGTGCCCGGTGGTGCGATGAGGGGCGTCCAGGTGCGGCTGACCGACACCCTGCGCATCCCTCAGGACGCACGCCTGCAGCTGCACGTGGCGGTCCGCACCCCCTCCGGTGTGCGCGAGGGGACCCGCCCCCTGCGGGGCGCCGTCCGGGCCGGGGCCCTGCGCGTGGGCGTGGCCGGCGAGGACCTGGCCGATCGGACCCCCTACGTCGTCGACGTCTGGACGAGCGGTCACGACGCCACGCTCGTCCTGGAGGGAGCCGGCACAGGCCCGGCCTGCTCCGCCGTACGCCCGGCGCCGGACGGTCTGCGACTGGTGCACGCCGACGCCGGCGGCCTCGTCCTCGAGCGCACCAGCGCCCTGCCTCGGATCCGCTGGGCGGCGCACTCCGAGGTGGTGCCCGACGCGGAGGAGCGGCTGGAGCGGCTGGCGATCGGCCTGCCCGACGACACCGTGCTGCTGGAGGACCCGGCACTGCCCGTCGCTGAGGGGGCGTCCGCCGAAGTCACCGTGCTGGTCGACGAGGCCGAGCAGATCAGGGCCCGCGTCAAGGCGTCCGGCGACGGATACCTCGTAGTCGCCGACTCGATCCTGCGCGACGGCTGGACGGCGACCGTCGACGGTGAGCCGGTCGCGATGGTGGCGGGCAACCACGCCTTCGCGGCCATCCCGGTCCCCCACGGCGAGCACGACGTGCGGATCCGCCACCGTCCCCCCGGTCTGCGCACCGGAGCCCTCGTCTCGGCGGGCGCGCTGGGCGCAGCGGTGGGACTGCTGCTCCTCCCTGTGTTGCGGCGCCCCCTGCGTCGGCGCATTCGCGCTAGGCTCGATCCTCCGGAAGAGACCCATCGTCACCCACGAGGTCGTCCATGAGGCTTGTCGTCCAGATCCCCTGCAAGGACGAGGAAGAGACCCTTCCCGCTGTCCTGCAGTCCATCCCGCAATCGATCCCGGGCATCGACGAGATCATCGTCCTGGTCATCGACGACGGCTCCGCCGACCGCACCGTGCAGGTCGCCCGGGAGCACGGGGTGCACGAGTTCGTGCACCACATCCGCAACCGCGGACTGGGCCGGTCCTTCCGCGACGGGGTGACCCGCGCCCTCGAGCTCGGCGCCGACATCGTGGTCAACACCGACGGGGACAACCAGTACCCCCAGGAGCGGATCCCCGACCTGGTCCGCCCGATCCTCGAGGGCCGCGCCGACATCGTCATCGCCGATCGTCAGGTGCAGCAGGTCGAGCACTTCTCGCCCGCCAAGAAGCTGCTCCAGCGCGTGGGGAGCCGGGTCGTCAACGTCGCCGCGGGGACGCACCTGCCGGATGCGGCCAGCGGCTTCCGGGCCTACTCCCGCGAGAGCCTGATGGTGCTGAACACGATCACGCGGTTCAGCTATTGCATGGAGACGATCATCCAGGCCGGCAACAAGCACCTGGAGATCGCCAGCATCCCCGTGGTCACCAACCCCAAGACCCGCGAGTCCCGCCTCTTCCGCTCCACGCCCGAGCACGTGATGAAGTCGGCGCGCGCGATCGTGCGGGCCTACCTGATGTACAAGCCCTACCTGATCTTCGCCTGGCTGGCCGCCATCCTCGGCGTGCTCGGGCTGGCCCCGTTCGTGCGCTACGCGATCCTGATGATGTCGAACGACGAAGGTGGGCACCTCCAGTCGCTCCTGGTCGGCGCGGTCCTGCTGATCATGTCGTTCCTGTCCGTGATCCTCGGGATCATCTCCGACCTGATCCGGACCAACCGCACGCTGCTGGAGGATGCCCTGGAGCACACGAAGCGGATGCGCTTCGACGGCGCCGACGCGCGCCGTACCGTTGTCGAGCCGTCCGCCTCCAGCGACCTCCCCGCGCTCCCCGAGCTGACGAGATGACCCGACGCACTGCGCAGCTGGCCTACTCCGAGCTGCAGGACAAGACCCACGACGAGCGGAAGCGCCGGCGCAAGGCGGCCAAGATCGTGGCCGTCCTGCGTCACTTCCTCGGCCGCGAGGATCTCGCCGGGCTCCGCGCCCTCGACATCGGCTGCTCCACCGGCTTCACCGTCGACACCCTGCGCGCAGCCGGTTGCGAGGTCGTGGGTCTCGACATCGACGTGCCGGGACTGGCGCACGCCGCCACGGAGTTCGGCGCCCACGCCTCGTTCCTGTGCGCCGACGGAGCGGCGCTGCCGCTGGCCGACCGGAGCGTGGACATCGTCGTGTTCAACCACATCTACGAGCACGTGGTCGACGCCGACCGGGTGATGGCCGAGATCCGCCGGGTGCTCGCCGACGACGGCGTCGTCTACCTGGGCCTCGGCAACCGGTGGGGCGTGGTCGAGCCGCACTACCGGCTCCCGTTCCTGTCCTGGCTGCCGCCACGGGTCGCGGACCGCTACGTCGCGCTGAGCGGGCGGGCCGACGACTACTACGAGCGCTTCCGCGGCCGGGCCGCCCTGCAGCGGATGTGCGCGCCGCTGCGGCTGTGGGACTACACCTACACCGTCCTCGGCGACCCGGTGGCCTTTGAGGCGACCGACATGGTCCCGCCCCGGCTGGCCCGGCTGCCCCACGCCGCGTGGCGGGCCGCGGCCCCGGTGATGCCGACGTTCATCTGGGTGGGCACGCCCGGCGGGCGGCGCCCGGCCGGGGGGACGGTCCGTCGACCGCCGCGACCGTTGCGCCCCCGACGCCCGTGACCGCTCCGGATGATCGCCGGGAGAGGAGCCGTCACCTCGCGCTGACCTACCTCCTCTTCGCGCTCTTCCTGGGGGCGATCGCCTGGGCCCTGCTCAGCCGGCGCGCGGAGATCGTGGACTCCTTCGTCCAGCTCTCGTGGCCCGCCGTGCTCGGCTCGGGGGCCCTCGGCGCGGCGGCCGTCGGCGCGCTCTACCTGTCGTGGCTCGAGGCGGTGCGCGACGGCGGTGTGCGGTTGTCCGCCCGCGACGGCCTGCGCGTGTACGGCGTGGGCCAGGCGGGCAAGTACCTCCCCGGCTCCGTGTGGCCGGTCCTCGCCCAGGCGCAGCTCGGCCGCCGCTACGGGGTCTCGCCGCTGCGGATGGCGTCGGCCTCGCTCCTGGCCCTGGCGATCAGTGTGTGCACCGCGCTCGTCATCGGGTGCGTGCTGCTGCCGGCCGCGGGCCGGGAGGCCTCGGAGCTCGTCGGCTGGGCCCCGCTGCTGGCCCTCCCGCTGCTGGCCGCCCTCTGGCCGCCCGTGCTCAATCGGCTGGTGGACCTGGCCGCCCGGCTGCTGCGCCGCGACGTCCCGCCCTCGACGTACTCCCTGCCCGGGGTGCTGCGCTCGGCGGCCTGGTGTGTGGCGGGCAACCTGCTCTTCGGCCTCCACATCATGCTGCTCGGGGCACCGCTCGGGGTCACCGGCCTGCAGGGCTACGTGCTCGCCGTGTGCGCCTATGCCCTCGCCTCGGGGATCGGGGTGGCGCTGGTCTTCGTGCCTGCCGGGATGGGCGCTCGCGAGGCCGTCCTCGTCGCGGTGCTCGCCCCGGTGACGTCGGTGGGCGACGCGTTGGTGGTCGCGCTCGTGTCGCGGGTGCTGCTCATCGTGGTCGACACCGCCCTGGGGCTCAGCCAGCTGCGCGGGCTGTCCGCTCGCGACGGCGCGCGCGCGCCGCGCCCGGCAGCCCGGGAGGGTCGGGTCGTCTTCGTCACCCGCAAGTTCCCGCCCTCGGTGGGCGGCATGGAGACGCTGGCCGCGGGCGTCTGGCGCTCGCTGGCCGGGCTGCGGCCCGAGCCGGCCCTGGTCGCGCACGGCGGCGGCAACCGCGCCCTGGTGTGGTGGGCCCCCTGGGCGGTGCTGCGGGTGGCCGCCCTCCTCGCCCGTCGCGACGTCGCTCTGGTGGTGACGGGCGACGCCCTGATGTACGCCGTACTGCGCCCGCTGCTGGCGCTCACCCGGACCCGGTCGGCGACGATGGTGATGGGCCTCGACGTGACCTACGAGCACCGCCTCTATCGAGCGATCGTGCACCCGCCCCTGCGCCGGGCCGAGAAGGTGATCGCGATCAGTGCCGCGACCGCCGGCGAGGTCGTGTCCCTCGGCGTCCCCCCGGAGCGGGTCAGCGTGCTTCGCCTTGGCATCCCGGTCCGTGCCTGCTCGGAGCAGGAGCGCAGGGTGGCCGGCGCCCGGGTGCGCGCGGAGCTGGGGCTCAGCGAGGACGACGTGCTGCTGCTCAGCCTGGGCCGGCTGGTGCGCCGCAAGGGCGCGGCATGGTTCGTCGGAGAGGTCCTGCCGGGTCTGTCCTGCCGGACGCACCTGGTGGTGGCGGGGGACGGTCCCGATGCTGCGAGGGTGGCCGAGGCCGCGGCCCGGGCAGGGGTCACCGGCCAGGTCCACCTGCTCGGCAGGGTCTCGGACGACCAGCGCGAGGCACTCCTCTGCGGCGCCGACCTGTTCGTCCAACCCAACGTGGTGGTGCCCGGCGACATGGAGGGCTTCGGGCTCGTCACGATCGAGGCGGGGATGCGGGGCACTCCGGTCGTGGCCGCCGACCTCGAGGGCATCCGGGACGCGGTGGTCGACGGGGAGACGGGGGTGATGCTTCCCACTGCGGACGCGCAAGCCTGGACCCGCACCGTCCGCGCGCTCGTCGCGGACCGTGCAGCGCTGCAGCGGCTGGGTCGGGCCCACGCCGGCGCGGTGGCGCAGCTGTACGGCGAGGACACCATGGCTCGCGGACTCCGCGAGCTTCTGGACCTGCAGCACGCGTCGTTATAGTCGCCAGCGTGATCTTCAAGCGCGTGGGCCACGACCGTCCCTACCCTGAGCACGGGCTCAGCTCCCGGGGCTGGTCGGACGTGCCGCCGCGCCAGGTCCGCCTCGACCAGCTCGTCACGACCAAGACCACCCTGCAGCTCGACGCGCTGCTCGACGAGGACTCGACGTTCTTCGGGGACCTCTTCGCCCATGTCGTCGCGTGGCGCGGCGACCTCTACCTCGAGGACGGCCTGCACCGGGCACTGCGGGCCGCCCTGCAGCAGCGCAACGTCCTGCACGCCCGCGTCCACCTGCTGGAGGGTTGATGAGCACCCATGTCCGCAGCGCCGCGACGCTCACGACGCTGACCGTGATCCTCCTGGTCATGGCCGTGTGGGGTTGGTCGGCGCTGACTTCGCCGCTCCCCGGCAAGCTCGGTGAGAGCGTGCTCCCGGTGGAGTGCGAGCCCCGGGAGGGCAAGGCCGGCGATCGGGTGACCACCGACGACGTCACCGTGAGCGTCTTCAACGCCGGTGGCCGCGAGGGCCAGGCCGCCGAGACGATGGATCTCCTCGTGGATCGCGGCTTCGACGAGGGCAAGATGGGCAACGGCCCTCGCGACGTGCGCGTGCAGCTCTCCCAGATCTGGACCGACGACCCGGACAGCGAGATCGTGCGTCTGGTCGCCAAGCACCTCGGCAGGACCAAGATCGTCAAGGAGGACCCGCTCTCCGACGGCGTGACCATCCTCGTCGGCGAGGACTTCAAGAAGCTGCGCAAGGGCCCCAAGGGCATCACCCTGAAGAAGGACACCTCCTTCTGCGGCCCCACCGTCTCCTGACCACCCCCCACCCCACCCCGCCGACCCGTCACTGGCTCGACCGGACACGCCGGGGCTGTCAGCGGCATTGACGGGTCGGCGTACGGGGGGAGGTGGCTGTGCTCGCCGACCCGTCACTGGCTCCGCCGTACCCGGCGTGTTTGGTCGAGGGAGTGACGGGTCGGCGGACGGGGGTGGGGCTGCTGCCTGATTGGGCTGCCTGTGCTGGGCTGCCTGTGGTGGGGGCGGCTCAGGTGTCGTCGGCGAGCCAGTGGGCGAGGCGGCCGTGCAGGGACACCCGGCGCAGGCGCTCCTCGGTGGCTTCGCGGTGCTTGCGCGGCGTGACCACGACGAGGTCGTCGCCGCGGCGCAGGACCGTACGGCGCTCGGGCACCAGGGTCTCTCCGTCGCGGATCACCAGCGACACCGACGCTCCGCGGGGCAGGCGCAGCTCGCCGACCTCGACGCCGTGCATCTGCGACTGCGGGCTGATCGTCACCTGCAGGAGGTCGGCGGCGATGCGCTCGAGCGGGGCCGCCTCGACATCGAGCTCGCGCGGCTCCGAGCGCCGGGCGACCTTGAGCATCCGGGCGACGAGCGGCAGCGTGGGGCCGGTCAGGAGGGTGTAGATCACGACCATCACGAAGACGATGTCGAAGAGATACTCCGCGTCGGCGACCCCCGCCGCGAGCGGGATCGTCGTGAGTACGACGGGCACCGCCCCGCGCAGGCCGGCCCACGAGATGAAGGCCAGCTCCCGCCTCGGCATCGGCTGCACCACCGAGCTGATCAGCACCGACAGGGGGCGAGCCACGAAGGTGAGGATCAGCCCGGCACCGATCGCCAGCCCGACCGTGGAGAGCGTGATCCGGCCCGGCGAGAGCAGCAGGCCGAGCATCACGAAGAGCCCGATCTGGGCCAGCCAGGCGATCCCCTCGGCGAAGGAGCGCGTCGCACTGCGGTGCGGGAGGTCGCTGTTGCCCAGGATCAGGGCCGCCACATAGACCGCGGCGAACCCCGAGCCGTGGACCGCGGCCGACGCGCCGTACGCGAGGAACGCCAGGCAGAGGATCGCGACGGGGTAGAGCCCCGACGACGGCAGCGCAGCCCGCCGCATCACCCAGGCGCCCCCGAACCCGAACAGCAGGCCCGAGCCGACGCCGATCACGAGCTCGAAGACGACGATGCCAACCACGGCGAGTGCACCGTGGTCCGCCGCGGCCCCGCTGGAGATCAGCGTGACGAGGACGACGGTCGGCGCATCGTTGAGCCCCGACTCGGCCTCCAAGGAGCCCGTCAGCCGCTTGGGGAGCGGGACGACCCGCAGCACGGAGAACACGGCCGCGGCGTCGGTCGGCGAGCAGACGGCGCCCAGCAGGATCGCGAGCTCCCACGGAAGTCCGAGGATGAAGTGCGCCCCGACCGCGACCACCGCGACCGACACCGCGACGCCGACCGTGGCGAGCGAGACGCCGAGCCGCATCGCGGGCCGCATCTCGCGCCAGCTCGTGGTCAGTCCGCCCTCGGCGAGGATGATGGCCAGCGCCCCGAAGCCCAGCGCGTGCGCCATCGCGGCGTCCTCGAAGTCGATGCCGATGCTGGCCTCTCCCAGCACGACCCCCATCAGCAGGTAGATCAGCAGGCTGGGGAGCCCCGCACGCGTCGACGCCCGGACAGCCAGCACCGCCAGCAGCGTGACCAGCGACCCGACCAGCACGAAGGAGTCGAGCTGGTGGACGTCGAAGGTCAACAGGTCGCCTCTCAGGCAGGGCCCGACGATCGGACGGAGGGGGGTGGGCTCAGTCTAAGTGCTCGCCCGACCCCAGAAACTGGAACTCGTTCTAGTTCTGGCACTACGCTGCGTCCATGACCAGCGAACAGCCCACCCCAGCCGAGGCGCGCGGCACCTCGCTGCCCGCAGTCCTGCCCCCCTCCGCTCTGCCCTCCGGTCTGGGCGACGACGCGTCGTACGACGTGGTGGTGGTCGGCTTCGGGATCGCCGGTGGCTGCGCGGCCCTCGAAGCGGCCCGCGCCGGCGCCCGTGTGCTGCTGCTGGAGCGCGCGGCGGTCCACGGCGGCACCTCGAGCATGTCCGGCGGCCACTTCTACCTCGGCGGGGGTACGGCGGTGCAGCAGGCCACCGGCCAGGAGGACTCCCCCGAAGAGATGTACAAGTACCTCCTCGCGACGTCGCTCGACCCCGAGCCGGACAAGATCCGCGCCTACTGCGACGAGTCGGTGGAGCACTTCGACTGGCTCGAGGGGCTCGGCTTCCAGTTCGAGCGGTCGTTCTATCCGGAGAAGAACGTCATCCAGCCAGGCACCCAGGGCCTGATGTTCACCGGCAACGAGAAGGTCTGGCCCTTCGTCGAGCAGGCCCGCCCCGCGCCCCGCGGCCACAAGGTGCCGGTGCCCGGCGACACCGGCGGCACCCAGATGGTGATGGACCTGCTGCGCGAGCGGATCGAGGAGGCAGGCGTCGAGGTCCGCTACGAGACCGGCGCGACCAACCTCGTCGCCGACGACGAGGGCCGGGTCGTCGGCCTGGTCTGGCGACACTTCCAGGAGACCGGCGTGGTCGGCGCGGGCGCCGTGGTGCTGGCCAACGGCGGCTTCGTGATGAACGCCGACATGGTCGCCGAGCACACCCCCGCCCTGGGCGAGAAGCTCTTCACGCTCGGCTCGACGTACGACGACGGGCTGGGCATCCGGATGGGCGCCTCGGTGGGCGCGGACCTGCGCCACATGGAGCAGCCGTTCATCACCGCGCCGTTCTACCCGCCGTCGATCCTGGTGAAGGGGCTCATCGTCAACCGCCTCGGGCAGCGCTTCGTCGCCGAGGACTCCTACCACGCGCGCACCAGCGGCTTCGTGATGGAGCAGCCCGGCGCCGCGGCGTACCTCGTCGTCGACAGCGAGCACGTGCAGCACCCGGCGATGCCGCTGGTGCCGTTCCTCGACGGCTTCGAGACCGTCGCGGAGATGGAGCAGTCGCTGGGGATCCCGAGCGGCGCGCTCGCCCAGACCCTGGAGCGCTACAACGAGCACGCCGCCCGCGGCGAGGATCCCGACTTCCACAAGGCCGCCGAGTGGCTGGCTCCTCAGGACACCGGCCCGTGGGGCGTCTTCGACCTGACGCTGGGCAACGCGCTCTATGCCGGCTTCACGCTCGGGGGCCTGCGCACCTCGGTCGACGGGGAGGTGCAGCGCCCGGACGGCTCCGTGGTCACCGGCCTCTATGCCGCGGGGGCGTGTGCGTCCAACCTCGCCCAGGACGGCAAGGGATACTGCTCGGGCACCCAGCTCGGCGAGGGCTCGTTCTTCGGTCGCCGCGCGGGGCGCCACGCCGCCCGCCCCTGAGCAGCCCCGAGGAGACCCCATGCACGACCGGTACGCCGTGGCGTCGCGGGCCGCCGTGCCCCCGTTCCACGTCATGGACGTCCTAGCCGCAGCGGCCGAGCGGCAGCGCACCCACGGGGACCTGCTCAACCTGACCGCGGGGCAGCCGAGCACGGGCGCGCCGGCACCGGTCCGGGCCGAGGCGATCCGGCTGCTCGGCTCCGACGACCCGCTGGGCTACACCGTCGCCACCGGCATCCTCGAGCTGCGCGAGGCGATCGCCGCCCACCACCGGCGGATGCACGGCATCGTGGTCGAGCCTGACGACGTCGTGGTCACGACCGGGTCCAGCGGCGGGTTCCTGCTGGCGTTCCTGGCGGCGTTCGAGGCCGGCGACAAGGTCGTGATGGCCCGGCCGGGCTATCCCTGCTACCGCAACGTGCTGAGCGCGCTGGGCTGCGAGGTCGTCGAGATCCCGTGCGGCCCCGAGACCCGCTTCCAGCCGACCGTGGCCCAGCTCGACGCGCTGCTGGCCGAGGACCCCGACATCCGCGGTCTGGTGGTGGCGAGCCCCGCCAACCCCACCGGCACGATGCTGATGCCCAGCGAGCTGGCCGCGCTCGCCACCTGGTGCGAGGAGCACCGGGTCCAGCTGATCTCCGACGAGATCTACCACGGCATCGAGTACGCCCCCCTCGACGGCTACGACCCGCTGGCCCGCTCCGCGTGGGAGACCTCCCGCGAGGCGATCGTGTTCTCGTCGTTCTCGAAGTACTTCTCGATGACCGGCTGGCGGATCGGCTGGATGCTCGTGCCGCAGCGGCTGCGCCGGGCGGTCGACGTGCTCACGGGCAACTTCACGATCTGTCCGCCGGTGATCGCCCAGCGCGCGTGCGTCGCCGCCTTCACCGACGAGTCCTATGCGGAGCTCGACTCCCACGTGGTGCGCTACGCCGCCAACCGGCGCCTCCTCCTCGACGGCCTCGCGACGCTCGGGATCGACAGGCTCGCACCTGCGGACGGCGCCTTCTACGTCTATGCCGACGTCGGCCATCTCACCGACGACACCCTCGCGCTCAGCCGGCGGCTGCTGGCCACGATCGGGGTCGCGGTCGCGCCGGGGATCGACTTCGACACCGCGGCGGGCGACCGCTTCCTGCGCTTCAGCTTCGCGGGCCCGTCGGGCGACCTCGAGGCGGCCCTGGGGCGGATGCGCGGCGCGCTGCCGGACCTGACACGCTGAGCCTGGTGGACTGCACCGGGCCTGTCCGGGTCGCGCCGCTCGGGTTTCAATGGTCGGGGTCTCGGGCAAACCGTGTCACGGACAGCGAAAGGTGGGATGCATGTACGGCGACACGGCCGCCCTCCGCAGGCGCGCCGCCCAGCTCCGCGAGCAGGGCGGCGACATCCGCGCCCTCGCGGACCAGCTGCTCTCCCGCTCGGAGGCGGTCGCCTGGACCGGCCGGGCGGCCTCGATGATGCGCGAGCGGATGCGCGACCGCGCCGCGCAGCTGCGCGACACCGCCCGCTCGCACGAGGACGCCGCCGACTCCCTCCTCCTGCACGTGGGCGAGGTCGACCGGCTGACGGAGGCCATCGCCGGCACCGAGCGCCGCGCCGCCGCGATCCTGCGCGACGCCGACCGGACACCCCCCGGCTTCGAGCCCCCACCGCCCGGTCACCGCGACTGGCTCGACGTCACGCTGCCCGGACTGTGAGGACTCTCTGATGCCCACCATCGACCTGACCCAGCCGGCACCGGCCCCGTCGGGCCTGCTCGACCAGCTGCCGCGCCGCGTGACGCTCACGCTCCCCGAGCTGCAGCTGGTCGCAGCCCACGCGGGTGACGCGCCGTTGCCCTTCGCGACCAGGCCGGCCTCCGACAACCCGCTCGAGGGCCGGTTGGGCGACAGCCCCGGCACCACCGAGGCCTCCGCCTACCAGGCAGCACTGGCGGCGCTGCATCCTCCGGAGGACACGCTGCGCCGCCGCGGGCTGCTCACCGACGACGGCATGGACGCCGGTCTCACCGGAGCCGTGGGCCTGCTCGCCACCCCCCGGCTCGCGCTCGACCTCGATCTCGCGGTGGGCACCGGGCCGGTCAGGGCCCAGGTCAAGGCTTGGCACCGGCACAGCCGCGACGCGGTGGCGACGCTGGCGACGACCGACGGGGTGGTCTTCGAGCTCGCCTGGTTCGGCATCGACCAGTGGGCCGCCGAGCTCGCCCGCGTCGCCGTGGTCCCCGAGGACCTCGCCCTCCGCGCGTCCGTCGTACCCGAGACCGTGGACCTCCCCTACGATCTCGCCGATGCTGCGGGAGAGGCGATCCGCTCGGGACGCGCCGACGTCCTCCCGGTCCTCTCCGGCAACGCCGGTCCGGCTCTGGACGCCGCCGGGGAGCCGATGGCCGGCGCGGACGTCGACGTCCTGCTCGGCGCGCTGGCCCACGAGGCCCAGGGGCGGCTGCGTGCTCTGGTCGCCGACGTGACGACCACCGAGCGCACGGTCGTGGGGGTGGTCTCCTGGCTGCTGCTCGCCGACGGCTGGCACGCGCTGCGCCCGCACGTGGCGGCGGACGGCCCCCGCCTGGAGGTACGTCGCGTGGAGGCTGCCGACCTGGCCGCTGCGCTGGCGCCCGTGCTCGTCGAGGTGTCGGCATGAGCGGCGGTCCCGTCGGCGACGCCTTCGACCGGGCGCTCGACACCGCCGACGCACCCGAGGAGGTGCTGGCCGACAAGTACGACGAGATGCTCCGCCTCGCCGACCTGTTCGAGAGTGCCGGCGATCGGCTGCGCGAGCGGTCCCGGCTCGGCGACGAGGTCCTGACCGACGAGTCCCTCGTCGCCTCCGCCCCCCTCTCCGCGACCACCTTCACCCGGGTCGAGGAGGACGTGCGCGCCGCGACGACCGGACGCCACGGACTGACCGAGAGGGCGGCCGAGCTCGACGCCGATGCCCTGGTCGTGCGAGCCACTGTGCGGACCTACCGCTGGATCGACGATCTGCAGGAGGCGGCGTTCCGCACCCTGGGGACGATCGCCGGCCGGGCGGTCGGCTACCTCGCACCCGAGGTGGCTCTCGGCGGAGCTATCGTCTCGGCAGGGCTGATCGAGACCGACGCGCTCGACCGCGACGAGGTCGCGTCGTACCTCGAGGAGCTGGCGGACAACAACCCCGAGCTGCTCGACCATCTCGCCAGTGGCGGTGGGCTGCTCGACAGCCTGCAGATGCGGTCCCTGCTCACGACCTCCGTGCTCGCCGGGGACGAGGGGCCACTCGCCGCGCGCGGCGGCCTGCGTGCCCTGGGCGTGGATCCCCTCACCACCGACGGCGCCGCGGCCCTGCGTGATGCAGCCGGCGGCTTCGCCACGGACGCCCCTGCGCCTACCCCCACGGCTGCCGTGGACATGCGGGGGGACGAGGCGCCCCACGGATTCGAGGAGATCATGCGCGTCCTCGCCGCCGAGGACGGGCAGATCCGGATCCAGCAGGTCGACGACGCGCGCTTCATCGCGTGGATCCCCGGGCTCGCCCTCTCCAGCGGTCGACCGCGGCTGCGCCTCGTCGGCGGCGACCCGTCCACCTATGTGGTGGAGGTCGTCCGCGCCCTCGAGACGGCCATCGGAGACCGCCCGGACGCCCGGGTGATGCTGGTCGGGCTGGGCCAGGGAGGAGTCACGGCCGCCGATGTCGCCGCCGGCGATGCCTCCGAGGCGTTCGTCATCGACCAGGTCGTGACCGCCGGTGCTCCGTCGTCGCAGGTGCCGCGGATCCCGCCCACGACACGGGTGCTGTCCTTCGAGGACCGCCGCGACCCCATCGCACTGCTCGGCTCGTTGATCAACACCACCATCCCCAACCGGGTGACCGTGGTCTTCGACGGTGCCGAGGCCGACGAGGACGGCCCCTACGTCGCAGGTGGGCGGGCGGCCGACGCCTCCGAGCACCCGCTCCTGCGCGCAGAGGGCGAGCGGCTGCGCGAGCTGGGCTACCTGGCTCCCTGATCCTCAGAGGATGTCGTGGACGAACTCGCCCAGCTGGGTGAGGTTGCGGCACTCCACCATCGGCACCACGTCGCCGTACGCCCGCGCGGCGGAGTCGCCGGTGTCCCAGTGCCGCCGGTGCTCGGGGTTCAGCCACCAGGTGTGCCGGGCCCGGTCGGCGAGGTCGGCCAGCACCGGGACCGAGAGGTCGCTGTTGTTGGAGCGCGCGTCGCCGAGGATCAGCAGCGAGGTGCGCGGGCCGATCGCGTCGAGGTGCAGCTCGCTGAACTTCGTGAACGCCCGCCCATAGTTGGTCCGACCCCACAGCGCCGCGTGCGCGGTGCTCGCCGCCAGGTCGGCCATCACCTCGACGACGTCGGCGCCGGGCTTGAAGTGTCCGGTCACCTCGTGGACGTGGTCGATGAACGTGAACGCCCGGACCTTCTGGAACTGGTCGCGCAGCGCGAAGACCAGCAGCAGCGTGAACTGCGCGAAGTTGGCGACCGACCCGCTGACGTCGCACAGCACCACCAGCTCGGTGCGGTGCGGCCGCTTCGGCTTGTGGTGGGTGGTGATCGGCACGCCGCCGGTCGAGATCGATGCCCGGACCGTACGACGGAAGTCGAGCGGGCCGCGCCGGTTGGCGTGATGCTCCTGGGTCAGCCGGGTGGCGAGCCGCCGGGCCAGGGGGTGGATCTGGCGGCGCAGCTGCTCGAGGTCGGTGCGCCGCATCGACATGAAGTCGAGCTGCTCGATGGAGGGACGCACGGTGACGTCCGCGACGTGACGCGCCCCCTTCTCCTCCGCGATCCGGCGGCGGGCGTCGTCCTCGACGAGACGGGTGAAGGCGCCGATCCGCCGCCCGGCCACGGCGCGGGCCTCGTCGTCCCCCAGGCCGGCGCCCTGCAGAGCGGCGACGATCCGGTCCACGAGCTCGCGGGGCGAGACCCGCTGGAGCGCGGTGTAGGCCGACCACGAGGAGAGGCCGGCCCCTCGGCCGGGCATGGCGCCGAACCGGCCGACGGCGTCCGCGGCCAGCTGCAGCGTCTCCGCGTCGTCGCCCGCGCTCAGCGCCTCCACGAGCTGCTCGCGCATCTCCTGCAGCGCGGCGGCGGAGTCACGCAGCGCAGGAGGACCGTCACCGGAGCGCGCCTGCTCCTCCTCAGCCCGCTCCTCCTCGGCCCGGACACCGTCACCGACCATCCGGGGGAAGTAGACGTCGAAGAGGGCGTCGAAGGTCGGCCGCTGGGCGTGCCGCTTCACCAGCGTCGCGGCGTACCCGTCGCGCAGGGTCTCGCGGTCGACCCACTCCAGCCGGGTGAGCGCCGCCACGGCGTCGAGGTCCTCGGCCAGCGACACCGGCAGACCAGCGGCGCGCAGCGCCTCCAGGAAGCCGAGGTGGGTGTCAAGGAAGGTCATCGCAGGCTCAGCGGCGGGCGGTGGCTCGGGCCGCAGCCTGCGAGGACGTCCCGGTGGCGGCGAGACGGAGCTCGCGGATCGCCCGGTCCTGGTCGGAGGCGTGCTTGAGCACCACGCCCAGCGTCGCACGCACGGTCGCGGCGTCGAGGTCGCCGATCTCCAGCGCGACGAGGGTCCGGGCCCAGTCGACGCTCTCTGCGATGGAGGGAGCCTTCTTGAGCTCGAGCTCGCGCAGCCGGCCGATGGTCTCCACGAGCTGGACTGCGAGAGCCTCCTCCAGCCCGGGGACGCGTGAGGTGACGATCTCCCGCTCACGCTCGGCGTCGGGATAGTCGAGGTGGAGGTAGAGACATCGGCGGCGGACCGCCTCGGACAGCTCCCGGGTCGCGTTGGAGGTGAGCACGACGAACGGTCGCCGTACGGCGCTGAGCGTGCCGAGCTCGGGGATCGTGACCTGGAAGTCGCTCAGCACCTCCAGCAGCAGGCCCTCGACCTCGACGTCGGCCTTGTCGATCTCGTCGATGAGCAGGACGGTGGGCTCGGAGCGTCGGATCGCGGTCAGCAGGGGGCGGGTGAGCAGGAACTCGTCGGTGAAGATGTCGTCGTGGGTCTCGTCCCAGGACTCCCCCGCACCGCTCGCCTGGATGCGCAGCAGCTGCTTCTTGTAGTTCCACTCATAGAGGGCGCGCGCCTCGTCGAGCCCCTCGTAGCACTGCAGCCGGACCAGCTCGGCGCCGTGCGCCTGGGCCACCGCCTTCGCCAGCTCGGTCTTGCCGACGCCGGCCGGACCCTCGATGAGCAGCGGCTTCTCCAGCACTCCGGCGAGATAGGTGGTCGTCGCCGTCGCCGCGTCGGCGAGATAGCCCGACTCGGCGAGCCCGGCGAGCGTCTGGTCCTGCGAGGTGAACCACGTCATGGGCGCCATCCTTGCGCACACGGCCGCAACTCACGCAGAACGGCCCGGCCCCCCACCAGGGGAGCCGAGCCGTTGGGTGCGACGAAGCGTGGTGTCAGTGGTGCGACTTGGACTTGCTGCTGAAGCCCTCGGCGACGCCGATCAGCAGCACCGCTGCCACGACCGCGAGGATGAAGCCGAGGACGTTGAGCTCCCCGATGCTTCCCGTGCCGAGCAGGCCCGCGATGAGACCGCCGATGATGGAGCCGACGATGCCCAGCAGCAGCGTCATCAGGATGCTGAGGTTCTGCTTTCCAGGCTTGATGAGGCGCGCGAGCGCGCCGATGATGAGGCCGGCGATGATGAATCCGATGAATCCCATGGCGACTTAGTACCCGCACTGTCCGGCAGCAAACCCGCCCGGCGACAGACCCCTGCGATCAGCCGCGCTGGGCGGGGCTGAAGGCGATCCGGCGCGGGTTGATGCGGAAGGTGGCCACCACTGCGTTGTGGTCGCTGCGGACGTCGGTGTAGACGCGGTGGCCGGTCAGGGTCATCACCTGCTGGGTCCTCAGCGGACGCTTGAGGAAGCGGATGGCGTCGAGGTAGCCGCCGGGGCTGGTCCGCGGGACGTTGAAGCCCAGCTCCGAGTACGTCGAGCGCAGGTAGCCGCCCTGCTCGAGGATCGCGTGCGGGAACAGTCCGTAGCCCACACGCTGGTCGCCCCGGGCGTCGATGTTCCAGTCGCCGCCGACGACGACCTCACCACGCGCGCTGAGCGCCTGGACGAGCGCGTTGAGCCGGTGCAGGTGCTCCGCGTTGCCGCGGACGCGGAACATCGCTCCGCTGCGCGGCCTGCCGCCGCGCGAGACCGCAGCGTCGAGGTGGATCTGCAGGTGGAACACGGTGGCCCCGGTGGCCCGGTGCTCGAGCTCGACCCAGGTGATCCACCGGTCCGAGATCTTGAAGTGGGGGGTGCGCGACTCCGCGCCGTAGGTGTAGCCGGCGTCCTTGACCTCGAACATCGAGTTGCGGACCAGGACCGCGTTCATGCCGGCCCACGGGCTCTGGCTGGCGTCGGGACGGTGGAGCGTCCACCCGCGGTTCCGCCCGACCCAGGCGCGGATCTGCTTGCCGCGCTTGGAGTGGATCTCGTTGAGTCCGACGACGTCGGCGCGACGGGTGGCCTTGGCCAGGTCGCTGGCGGCCTGTCGGGCGCCCAGCCCGCCGTAGATGTTGGCCGTGGCCACGCGCACCGTGTGCCCCGGTGTCTTCCGGGCCTGGGCGGTCACACTCTCGACGGGCCGGCTCGTCCCCGGCGCGGACATGGCGGGGCTGAGCGCCGCGAGCGTCAGGCCGGCGACGAGGGCCGGCGCTGCGAGCAGACGGGTGACACGAGACATGGGAGGGACTTCCTTCGGGGCAGGCAGAAGTGACCGCGCCGACGGACGGCACAGCAGTTGCGGATCGGGAGCGGGGGGTCGCGGTCTGCCGCTGGAGGGGCAGACGGATCAGCCGGGCGGTGGCGCAGCCGAGGGCGTGAGGACAGTGTTCTCATCGGACGCCGGGACCTCGGGCTTTAGCACCGGCCTCGAAGTGTGTCGATGCGCACTTTCTGCCACGGGCGGCCGTAGCCCCGCCCGTAGCCAATTTCGGTGAGGCGCGCACGGCGAGCCCGCCCACCGTCACCGGTGCAGGTTGACTCGGCGACCGGACCCCCGGCAACCGTGGAGAAAGAACATGAGCAAGCGCTACGACGTCGTCATGGTGGGAGCCGGCATCGTCGGCCTCGCCACCGCCCGCGAGCTGCACCGGCGCGCACCCCGGCTGCGCATCGCCGTGCTCGACAAGGAGGACGCTCCTGGCCGCCACCAGAGCGGCCACAACAGCGGGGTCCTGCACGCGGGCGTCTACTACCGGCCGGGTTCGCTCAAGGCTCTCTTGTGCGTCGAGGGCAAGGCACGGATGGAGCGCTTCGCCCAGGCCCACGACATCGCCTACGAAACCTGCGGCAAGCTGATCGTGGCACTCGACGCGAGCGAGCTCGGCCGCCTCGACGACCTGCTCGAGCGTGGCCGCGCCAACGGTGTACCCGGATTGCGCATGGTCGGGCCCGAGGGGATCCGCGAGATCGAGCCGCACGCGGCCGGCATCCGCGCACTGCACGTGCCCGGCACCGGGATCATCGACTTCTCCCGCGTGGTCGAGGTGCTGGCTGAGCGGCTGATCGACGACGGGGTCGACGTCCTGTTGGGTCACGAGGTCCTGGCGGTCCGCGAGCACTCCGCCGGCCAGTCGGTCATCACCTCGAAGGGGGCCCTGGAGACGAGGTACGTCGTCAGCTGCGCCGGCCTGCACGCGGACCGGGTCGCCCGTTTGTCGCCCGGAGCGACCGCCCCGGACCCGGGGCTGCGGATCGTGCCGTTTCGGGGCGACTACTACACGCTCTCACCTGACGCTCGACACCTGTGCCGGGGCCTGATCTACCCGGTGCCGGACCCGTCGCTCCCCTTCCTGGGGGTGCACTTCACCAAGCGCATCGACGGCGGCGTCTGGGCTGGCCCCAACGCCGTGCTCGCAGCCGCCCGGGAAGGCTACTCGCGCACCGACGTCGTCGCCCGTGACGCCGTCGAGATCCTGCGCTACCCGGGGTTCCGGCGGCTCGCGCGCACCTACTGGCGCACGGGCGTCGCTGAGGTCTGGCGCGACGTCTCGAAGAGGGCCTTCCTCGCCGAGCTGCGCCGCTACGTGCCCGAGGTCCGCTCCGACCAGCTGACGTTCGGGCCCTCCGGGGTCAGGGCTCAGGCGGTGGACCCGGACGGCAGCATGGTCGACGACTTCCGGCTCTCTGCGCAGCCGTCGTCGCTGCATGTCCTCAACGCGCCCTCGCCCGCGGCGACGGCCTCACTGGCCATCGCCGACCGGCTTGCCGAGGCGGCGTTGACGCAGTTCAGCCTGACCGTCTGACCTCGAGGTGTCCAGCGGGTCGGTCACCAATTTGGGGCAACGCTGGGCTTCACCCCCCTCAACCCCATGGCCTCTGAGCACACTGCCGCTCGGGGAAACGCGCAACAAGGAGTGGGGGGAACAGATGGCGGACAGCAACCTGCAGCACCCTGCGATCCGCGACGGGAAGGCGCTCACCGACGCCCCGCACGTGCTCCCGGCGCTGCGAACGGCGCTGGCCCCCTTCCTGCTGGACGGCGTGCGTCCAGCGCTCGTGCTCGCCGACGTGGCCGGCTGCGTGATGGCCGCCCTGGCGACCCGGACCCCGGCGACCACGGCGCTCCTGCTGACCGCGGCCGTCGTGGTGGTCCACGCGACCGCTGGCCTCTACCGCTCCCGGCTCCAGCTCTCGCTGCTCGACGACCTACCGCGGCTGCTCGGGCGCTGGGTGGTGATGATCGCCCTGCTGCTCACGCTCGCGGCCACGGTGCCCGGGCTCGGGCTTGGGGTCGGGACGCAGACCATCGGCTTCGCGCTCGTCGCGTTCGCGCTCGTGCTGTCGGCCCGCACGACCTGCTATGCCCTCGTGCGCTGGATGCGCCGGCTCGGCGTCGTCACCCACTCCACGCTCATCGTCGGCACCGGCGCCGCCGGACGCCGGGTCGCCGAGATCCTGCGCGCGCACCCGGAGTACGGCCTGCGCCCTAGCGGCTTCCTGAGCACCCGCACCGTGGCGGCCGGCGAGCTGGGAGCCCCCGTGGTCGGAGACCCGACCCGCCTCTTCGAGATCCTCGAGCGCTCTGAGACCAAGGTGGTCGTGCTGGCCTACGCCGAGGTGCCCGACCCGGTGCTCGTCGGGCTGATCCGCGCCTGCCACCGCTCGACCTGCGAGCTCTTTCTCGTCCCCCGGCTCTACGAGCTGCACCAGCTCTCCGACGACATGGAGATGATCTGGGGCCTCCCGCTGGTGCGTCTGCGGCGCTCGGCCGGCCGCAGCGTGTCGTGGCAGTTCAAGCGACTGCTCGACGTGCTGGTCGCGGGGGCCGCGCTGCTGCTGCTGTCGCCCGTGATGGCAGCGTGCGCGCTCGCCGTACGCCTGGAGGGCGGCCCCGGGGTCATCTTCCACCAGACGCGCGTGGGCATGGACGGGCGACCGTTCGAGCTGCTGAAGTTCCGGTCGCTGAAGCCCGCCGACGAGCACGAGTCCGGCACCCGCTGGAACATCGCCCACGATGATCGGCTCGGCCCCGTCGGCAGATTCCTGCGAGTCTGCTCGCTGGACGAGCTGCCCCAGCTGTGGAACATCCTGCGCGGTGACATGAGCGTCGTCGGTCCGCGGCCGGAGCGCCCGCAGTTCGTGGACGAGTTCGCCCACCGCTACCCGGGCTACATCTCCCGCCATCGGGTGCCCAGCGGGCTCACCGGGCTCGCCCAGGTCCACGGTCTGCGCGGGGACACGAGCATCGACGACCGCGCCCGGTTCGACAACTTCTACATCGAGAACTGGTCGCTGTGGCTCGACGTCAAGATCCTGCTCCGCACCGCCGTCTCGGTCTTCAGCGCGCGAGGGGCTTGACCGCCCTCCCGTCCTCCTCGCCTGGGCGCCGCCGCGCCCAGGTCCGCCCAGGAAAGGAAGCATCCCCCATGAACCCGACGGACATAGATCCCGCCGACGTGCCGGTCGTCATCCTCTGCGGAGGGATGGGCACCCGACTCCGCGAGGCGAGCGAGAAGTTGCCCAAGCCGCTCGTGGACATCGGCGGCCGACCGATCCTGTGGCACATCATGAAGACCTACTCGCATTTCGGCTTCCGGCGATTCGTGCTCTGCCTGGGCTACAAGGGCGACCAGATCCGGCAGTACTTCCTCGACTACCGAGCGCTGCGCAACGACTTCACGCTGTCCCTGCGCCACGACGGATCGCCGCGCTGGTGCGGGCAGGAGCGGCAGGAGGACTGGGAGATCACGTTCGCGGACACCGGGCTGCTCACCGGGACCGGCGCCCGGGTCCGCCGGATCGAGCCATACATCGACAGCGACGTCTTCATGCTCACCTACGGCGACGGGATAGGGGCCGTCGACCTGGACGCCCTGGTCCGGACTCACGCCCAGCGGGGCCGGGTCGGGACCGTGACCGCCGTGCACCCGCAGAGCCGGTACGGCGAGATGCACGTCGAGGGCGGCCGGGTCAGCGAGTTCAACGAGAAGCCGACCCTCGCGACCGGCTGGGTCAACGGCGGGTTCTTCATGTTCGACCGGGTGATGATCGACAAGTACCTCGACGACGACCCGGACCTGCTCCTCGAGCAGCGCCCCCTGCAGCGGATGGCGGCTGACGACGAGCTCGCGATGAACCCGCACGAGGGGTTCTGGATGGGCATGGACACCTTCCGGGACTGGACCGAGCTCAACAAGCTGTGGGACTCCGGCGAGGCCCCCTGGAAGGTCTGGGAGGACTGACATGCGCGTCCTGGTCACCGGCACCGACGGCTACCTCGGCTCCCTGCTCGCACCCGAGCTGCTCCGCGACGGGCACGACGTGCTCGGCGTCGACACCGGGTTCTACAAGTACGGGTGGCTCTACCCTGGCGTCGACGCCGTCCCCCACACGCTCGCGACCGACATCCGCCTGCTCACCCCCGAGCACCTCGAGGGCGTCGACGCGGTGGTGCACATGGCCGAGCTCTCCAACGACCCGCTGGGTGAGCTGTCACCGACGATCACCTACGACATCAACCACGCCGGGTCCGTGCGTCTCGCCCAGCTGGCCAAGCAGGCGGGCGTCTCCCGGTTCGTCTACATGTCGTCGTGCAGCGTGTACGGCGTCGCCGACGGCGAGGTCGACGAGGAGTCGCCGATCAACCCGCAGACGGCCTACGCCGAGTGCAAGGCGCTGGTGGAGCGGGACCTCACGGCGATGGCCGACGACGACTTCTCCCCGACGTTCCTGCGCAACGCCACGGCGTACGGCGCGTCCCCGCGGATGCGCTTCGACATCGTGCTGAACAACCTGAGCGGGCTCGCCTGGACGCAGCGCAGGATCGCGCTGACCAGTGACGGCACGCCGTGGCGCCCTCTCGTGCACGCCCTCGACATCGCGCGGGCCATCCGGGTCACTCTGGACGCGCCGCGGGAGGTCGTGCACGCCGAGCGGTTCAACGTCGGCGACAGCGCCCACAACTACCGGGTGCGCGACATCGCCCGGATCGTCGCGGACTGCTTCCCCGGCTGCGAGCTCTCGTTCGGCGAGAGCGGCGGCGACAACCGGAGCTACCGCGTGTCGTTCGAGAAGATCGCCAACAAGCTGCCCGCGTTCCACTGCGAGTGGGACGCCGAGCGCGGTGTCCACCAGCTGCACGACGTGTTCAGCAGCATCGCGCTCGACGAGCAGACCTTCAGCGGTCGCGGGCACACGCGGCTGCTCCAGCTCAAGCACCTCATCGACACCGGCCAGCTCGACGAGCAGCTCTTCTGGAGGACCCGATGAAGATCACCCCCACTCCACTCCCGGGCCCCGTCCTGGTCGACATCGAGATGCACGCGGACGAGCGCGGCTTCTTCGCGCGCACGTTCTGCAAGGAGGAGTTCGCGGGAGCCGGGCTCGAGCCCGTCGTGGACCAGTGCAACGTGTCCTTCAACCACCACCGCGGCACCCTGCGCGGCATGCACCTGCAGATCGCGCCGCATCCGGAGGCCAAGCTCGTCCGCTGCACCCGCGGTGCCATCGTGGACACGGTCGTCGACCTTCGTGAGGGATCCCCCACCCGGCTCCAGCACGTCCAGGTGACACTCACCGCCAGGGATCGGCGCGCGCTCTACGTGCCGCCCTACTTCGCCCACGGCTACCAGACCCTCGTCGACGACACGGAGGTCGTCTACCAGGTCAGCGGGACCTACACCCCCGAGGCGGAGCGCGGCCTGCGTCACGACGACCCGGCGCTGGGCATCAGCTGGCCGTTCAAGGTCAGCTGCATCAGCGCCAAGGACGCCGGCTGGCCCCTGCTGGACGAGCAGGGGGCCGTGCCGGCCGCCGAGACGATGGTCGAGAGCGTGCGCGCATGATCCTCGTCGACACGGCCCTGGCACGCCGCGCGGCCGAGCAGCGACCCGTCCGGGTGGCTCTGGTCGGCGCCGGCTTCATGGGCCGCGCCCTGGTCAACCAGATCGTCAACAGCGTCCCGGGGATGGACCTCGTCGCCATCGCCAACCGCACGGGTACCTCCGCCTGCCGGGCCTACCGCGAGGCAGGCGTCGAACGGTTCGAGACCGTGGACCGACCCGACCTCGCCGATGCCTGGATCAGGCGCGGCGTCCCGGTGGTGAGCGAGGACTTCCGGGTGGTCTGCGAGGCCGGGACCGTCGACGTGGTCGTCGAGGCGACGGGGGCGGTGGAGTACGGCTGCCACGTCACGCTCAGTGCGATCGGGCACGGCAAGCACGTGGTGCTGATGAACGCCGAGGTCGACGCCACCGTGGGCCCGATCCTCTCGGTCCTGGCCGCCGAGGCGGGGGTGGTGCTCACCGGCTGCGACGGTGACCAGCCCGGTGTGCAGATGAACCTGGTGCGCTTCGTGCGCGGCCTGGGCCTGCAGCCCCTGGTCTGCGGCAACGTGAAGGGCCTCCAGGATCCCTATCGCACACCCGAGACCCAGGCGGCCTTCGCGGCGCGGTGGGGGCAGGACCCGCACATGGTCACCTCGTTCGCCGACGGGACGAAGATCTCGATCGAGCAGGCGACGGTGGCCAACGCGACCGGGATGACCGTGACCCGACGGGGCATGGGGGGCCAGGACTGGCCCGGACACGTCGACGAGCTCGTCACGCAGTACGACGTGTCGCAGCTGCGGAGCCTGGGCGGGGTCGTCGACTACGTGGTCGGGTCCCGCCCCGGGCCGGGCGTGTTCGTGCTCGCGACCCACGACGACCCGCGCCAGCGTCACTACCTCGAGCTCTACAAGCTCGGTCCCGGACCGCTGTACTCGTTCTACACCCCCTACCACCTGTGCCACTTCGAGGTGCCGACCACGGTGGCCAGGGCCGCGCTGTTCGGTGACGCGACGATCACGCCGCTCGGCGCGCCCTCGGTCGAGGTCGTCACCACGGCCAAGCGCGACCTACCGTCCGGGACCGTCCTCGACGGCCTGGGCGGCTTCGACACCTTCGGGCAGGCCGAGCGTGCCGACGTGACCCAGGACCAACGCCTGCTGCCGATCGGGGTCGCGGAGGGGTGCCGGCTGGCCCGCGACGTCTCCCGTGACGAGGTGCTCACCTATGACGACGTCGTGCTCCCCGAGGGGCGCCTCGTCGACGAGCTGCGGCAGCGCCAGGCCGCGCACGACTTCGTCTCCTCCGAGCCCCGAGAGGTCGCGGCCCGCTGAGCCCCTTCAGGAGCGGGGGCCCGTGACGAGGAGGGCGGCTACGTGCCCGCGAAGAGCTCGCGGAAGAGCCTGCCCCCCTCCTCGAAGGTCGTCATCAGGCGGTGCTCGCCGTCTGCGCCGTCGAACTCGAAGTAGGCCTGGTAGAGCACCGCGTTCTCCGGATCGGTGATGAAGTCGTGCATCGCGCGCAGGTAGTGGAGGTTCTCGCCGCCGCCGGTGCCGTCCGGGCGCTCCCACAGTCCCCACTCGGGCAGCGACATCGGCTTCCCGCGCTCGCGGGCGAACTCGCTCCAGAACGCCAGGCCGAGCTCACCGCCGTGCACGTAGTCCTCCCACGAGGTCTCCTGCATCTCCTCGCGGCAGTCCGCGTCGCAGTCGTCGGGATAGGGGTAGACGCGCGAGTTCACGTCGTAGGCGTCCACCCCGATCACGTCCACGACGTCGTCGCCCGGGTAGTAGTCGACCGCGTCAGTGGCACCGAGCCCCTTGTTGGGGTTCCAGTCCAGCACGAAGTCACTGCCAGGGACATGGAGCGCCTCGGCGATGCGTCGCCAGTACTCCTTGAAGGCCGCAGAGTCGAGGGTGAACCAGGGTGACGAGCCGAGGTTGAACTCCCACCCGATACGCAGCACCGACCGGCCGCGGCCAGCCGCCACGAGGTTCTCACCGAGCTGGCGGAAGTAGTGGTCGTACGCCCCGGTGGCGCCGGTCTCGATGGAGGCGCTGTGGTCGGCCTCGGGCAGCATGGCGACACCGAGGACCAGGCGACGCGGGTTGCCGTCCCAGGCCTCCAGGAGGTAGTGCGGATTCGCGATGTCATCCCAGGTGGCGCGCGCGGAGTAGTCGACGATGACGTCGACGGGACAGCCCAGCCACCGCTCGAACGCGCGGACCTCCCGCGGGTTGGTCTCCCGGAAGACCCCTACGTCGGGGGCTCCCGCTGCGTCGCAGCCCTTCGGCTCGGCCACCATGGTCGCCGCGCCCCGCTCCCACCCCTCGATGTCGCGGTGCGTCCGATCCCGGCTCTCACCTGAGCATGCCGCCAGGGCCGCGGAGGCGAGCACTGCGGTGACCAGCCACGGCCGCATCACGGCCCTGCTCACGATGCCTCGGGGGAGAGCTCGTCCCCGCGTTGACGGGCGACGTGGGCCGGCGAGGCGAAGGACTGACGCAGCCGCGGCCCCCCTCGGCGGGCGGCGGCGGGCTCCGGTGCGGCGACGGGCTGCGGCGCGCCAGTGCGTGAGGTCTCGACCGGAGATTGTGCGACGGGGCGGTGCGTGCCGCCCGCGGGGTGCGGATCACCGGCGGGGTGCTGGCCCCCGGAGTGGGACGCGGTAGGAGCGGGGTACGGGACCACGCCCGGGTGGGGGGCGAGGATCCGACGGTCGCGGAGCAACGAGACGCCGATCGAGCACATCAGGCCCACCAGTCCCAGGAGGACGGCGTTGCGCACCAACGAGGACGTCTGCTTGGCCGCGGCCGGCTCCGCCAGGGAGACGCCATCACCGAACAGCGCGGCCTCCCGCTGGGCGAACTCCAGGCGATCGGGCTGCAGCACGCCCTCGATCTTGGCGAGCGTGGCGGCCACCGATGCCGCGATGTGGCCGCGGTAGGCCAGCACGATCTGATCCACCATCACAACGGCGTCCTTCTTGGAGACGCTCGAGGCCCGCACCGTGACGATGTTGGAGTCCTTCGCCGGCACCACCTCGACGAACTCGCGCAGCTGCGCCACCGAGCTCGCGTCGGCCCCACCTTCGATCGCGGCCTTGAGGACGGGGGTCGACATCATCACCGCGGCCTGCTCCTCCACGAAGCGTGACGGGTCACTGACGTAGTCGCGCCGACCGGTCGGGTCGAACGCCGCCTGCGACGACAAGAACACCTGCGACTCGGCCTGGTAGGTGGTCGGCTGCACGGTGGTCAGGAGGAGCCCGCCCACCACTCCGAGGAGGGTCAGCACGAGCACCAGGACCCAGTGCCGCCGCATGCTGGCCGAGACCCGGGACTGGTCAGGGCCGACGCGGCGATCGTGGGTCGACGAGATGTAGTGCGGCTGGGACATGCGGGCTCCCCCCGATGCTTTCGACAGCGGTCCCGGTCCTCCCGGGCACCGACAGGCAACCAGCGCATGCCCGGGACAGGCAGTACTCCGTCGGACGCTTAGCCCTTATTGGGTAACGCCCAGCGCCTCCCGCCTCCGGACCCTGGCCGCGAAATATCGTGCCTGACTCGGAGGTCCGGGTGGGGAAGGAAGTGGCCATGGAGGGTCGGATCGGGGTCGTCGTCCCGTGCCGCAACGAGGAGGCGACCATCGGCAGGTGCCTTTCGGCCCTGCGCGCCCAAGCGGCTGTCGGACGCATCGTCGTCGTCGACAACGCTTCGACCGACGCGAGCCGGACGATCGCCGCAGCGCTCGCGGACCAGGTGGTGAACCTGCCCGGGGCCCGCATCAGCGCCCTTCGTAATCACGGTGCCAGTCTGCTGGCGGCCGGCCGCACGGAGCCCCTGGAGGCGGAGCCTCTGGAGTACGTCGCCTTCGTCGACGCCGACTGCGAGGTCGCCCCCGGCTGGGCGGCCGCCGCGCTCGAGGCGCTCCGGGACGCTGACCTGGTCGGGTCCCGGACGTTCGCCCCCGCCGGAGCCGGCTGGGTGGCCTCGCGCTGGGCCGCGATCGAGCGGCGTACCGCCGGTCCGGACGCCCTGCTGTGGAGCCAGCACCTGGTGCTCCGACGCGATCTCTGGGAGCGGCTCGGCGGCTTCGACGAGACGCTCGTGACGGGCGAGGATGCCGACCTGTCACTCCGGGTGCGTCGGCTGGGCGGCCGGATCGCGCTGGTCGAGGGCATGACGACGCTGCACCACGGCTTCCCGCCGAGCCTTCGACGGTTCGTGCGCCGCGAGGTCTGGCACACCTCCGCTCCCGGCTGGTTCCCGCGGATGTCCGGCCGCAGCCGACTGTCCGTCGTCGCGACGACGGGGTGGCTCCTGCTGGGCACCCTGGCCACGACGCGCGCCGCCACGGGACGTGGTGAGCCGTTGCTGCTCTGGTCGGTCGCCTCGTCCGCGGGTGTCCCCGCCCTCGGCCTCGTGGCCGGCAGGTCACCCCGGCACTGCGCCCAGGACGGCGTCCTGGTCGGCCTGTGGAATCTGGTCCGGGCAGCACGGCTGCTCCAGCCCCGCACGGTCCGGGGAGTCGCCCGATGAGCATCGACCCGCGCGGCGGCACCGAGGTCGTCGGCGACTCCCCGCAGGCGAGCTTCGAGGTCGTGGTGGTCAGCTACCGCAGCCGCGGCCAGATCGAGGGCCTCCTCGCCGGCCTGCCGGCGGACCTCCCCCTCGCGCTGGTCGACAACGCCCGCGGCGCCGACCGGGTCGAGGAGCTCGCAGGCTCGCGAACGGCCGGCCGCTATGTCGACACCGGCGGCGGCGCCGGCTACGCCCGAGCGGCCAACCTCGGCGTCCGGACCTCCCGGCACCCCTACGTCGTGCTGGTCAACCCCGACACCCGGCCCACCCTGGCCGTGCTCAGGGCCCTGGTCGACGACGTGGCGGGCGACCCGGCCTGCGCCTCGAGTGCCGCGCTGAACGTCGGCCCCGACGGGACCAGCGAGATCGGCACCGGCGGCTGGGAGCCGACCTTCGCGCGGGCGCTCGCCCACGCGGCCGGGATCCACGCGCTGCTTCCCCACCACGGCCTGTTCGCCCGGCCGCGGGTGGGCGAGCAGATCGACCTGGACTGGACGACCGGGGCGGTGATGGCGGTGCGCCGCGAGCTGTTCCTCGATCTCGGAGGCCTCGACGAGCGCTTCTTCGTCTACAGCGAGGACGTCGCGTACGGACGCACGGCCCGGGAGCGGGGGCTGCACCAGGTGCTGCGCACCGACCTGCCCGTGGCGCACGCCAGCGGGGGCTCGGGGGCGCCGTCGCTGGAGATGATGCGGTTGCGCGGAGCGTCGTTCGCCCGCTACGTGGGGACCACGCGGCCGCCGCTGCGCGCGCGGGCGGTGGCAGGGGTGGTCGGCGCGGGGTACGTGGTGCGCGCGGTCCGCTCACGGATCAAGCGCGACCCCGAACGGGCCCAGGAACACCTCATGTATGCGCGCGGCGCCTTCACTGCTCGTGCGTGGGTCGCCGGTGAGGAGGTGACGGATCGTGACTGACGTCGCTGCCGTGGGGTCCAAGGTCCTCCCAGCATCGGCATCCGCATCCGCATCCGCACCGAGGCTGCCGGCGCTCCCGCCGGAGGTGACCGTCGTCGTACCTGTGCGCAACGAGGAGGGCACGATCGACCAGTGCCTGCGCTCGGTCCTGGCCCAGGACTTCACCGATCTCGAGGTGGTCGTAGTCGACAACGGCTCCAGCGACGCGACGCCGGCGATGCTGCGCGGATGGACCGAGGCGGACCCACGGGTTCGCGTGCTGACCCGGGATCGGCCGTCGATCCCCGCCTCCCTCAACGCCGCCCTGGCGGCCTCGCGTGGACGGTGGCTGGTGCGCGTCGACGCCCACTCGACGATCCCACCCGACTATGTGCGCCTGGCCGTACAGCTCCTGCGCACCGGCCGCTGGGTCGGCGTCGGCGGTCGTAAGGACGCCGTCGCCGTCTCCCCCACCGGGGAGGCGATCGCGGGCGTCCTCGCCTCCAGGCTCGCGGTGGGCGGCTCGACCTACCACTACGGGACCGTCCCCCAGCCGGTCGAGCACGTCCCGTTCGGCTGCTATCCCACGGCGCGCCTGCGGGAGGTGGGCGGTTGGGACGAGGAGATCGCCAACAACGAGGACTTCGAGCTGGACCAGCGACTACGTCGCCACGGGGAGCTGTTGTTCGACCCCTCGCTGCACATCGCGTGGCAGGGCAGGGAACGGGTCACGGACCTGTTCGGCCAGTACCGGCGCTACGGCACCGGCAAGCCCGCTGTCGCACTCCGGCACCCGGGCAGCGTGTCGCTGCGCCACCTCGCCCCACCCGCCCTCGTCGTCTGGCTGACGGTCTGCGGTCTGCTCTCCCCCCGGCACCCCCGCGCGAGCCTCGCGGCACTAGCGCCGTACGCCGTCGTGATCAGCGTCGCCAGCACCTCGATCGTCCGCGGACTGCCGCGCACGGCCAACCGGGCGGCGGTCCCGGCAGCGCTCATGGCGATGCAGGTCGGTTGGGGAGTCGGATTCTGGCAAGGCACCCTGCGGCTGCTCCGCGCCCGGCGATGAGCGCGCTCCTCGTTCCCCCGAGGGCCACGGAGGACTCCCCGGATTCCGCCCGAGCATCCGCTCAGGCCGTGCCGATCATCTGCGCCGGCCTGATCCTGTGCGTGCTCCTGCAGCGGGTGGCGGTGCCGGTGGGGGAGAACGGCATCTCGTCCGTCCTCGTGCTCGGCTACGGGGTGCTCGGGATGCTGCTCCTGCTCAACCTGGTCGAGCACGACCGGCGACGCACACAGCTCTACCTGTTCGCATGCGCGGCCTGCGGCCTGGCCGCCTGGAGCGGCGCCTGGACCGGGCGTCCGGTGGCGAGCATGTCCTTCCTGCTCCTCGTCGTGGTCTACGTGCCCTGGGTGTTCCGGCTGCGCCCGCTCGCCGGGCCTCCCGACACCACCTGGCGGGTGGTGCGGTTCTTCGCCCAGATGATGACCTTCTTCGCCGCCGTGGCCATCGGCCAGCAGGCCGGGCAGCGCAGCGGCGCCTGGCCCTTCCACGACTACCTCGCCGACCTGCTGCCCCCCGAGCTCCTGCTCGGCGACTACAACACCGTGATCCCGACTGAGTATGGCTCCCCCGTGATCAAGTCCCAGGCCTTCGTCTTCCTCGAGCCGTCATTCCTCTCCCAGTTCCTGGCGCTCGGGATCCTGGCCGCCCTGCTCGTGCGCGCACCGCTGTGGCAGCCCTGCCTGATGGGCCTCGGGATGCTCGCGTCGTACTCCGGCACCGGCATCCTCCTGCTCGCCGTCGGCGGCCTCATCCTGATGCTGCGGAGCCCCTCGGCCGTGCGCCCCCGAATCGTGGCGGCCACCGCAGCCGTGCTGCTGCTCGCCACCTCCTCCCCGCTCGCGGCCCCGCTGCTGGAGCGCTCGGAGGAGACCCAGGACTCGACGTCGAGCTGGTCGTTGCGCTTCGTCCTGCCCTACGAGGAGGTCGCGAAGGGGCTCCAGGCGGCGCCGCACCGCTACCTCACCGGCGCCGGACCCGGCTCGGCGGAACGGCTGCTCGAGAACGACAAAGAGGGCGCAGGCCTGGCCGTCGTCTATCCGGTGGCACCCAAGCTGCTCTTCGAGTACGGCCTGCCCGCCGGAGGGCTCTTCCTGGTCTTCTGGTTCGTGGCCCTCCTACGGGGGGCGTACCTGCGCGTGCTGCCCGGATCGCTCGTGTTCATGCTGGCGGTCCTGTCCGGGAGTCTCCTCCAGCCCTCGACGATCGTGTTCACGTGGCTGCTCTCCTGCGTGTTCGCCGATGACTAGCGGATCGACCCGAGCCCGCGCCGGCTGGACCTTTGCCGACCAGTTGGTGGCCAGCTCGACGAACGCCCTCCTGTCGATCGTCGTGGCCCGCTCTGTGGACGCCATCGAGTTCGGTGCATTCGCGCTCGCCTTCCTGGTGTTCGCGTTCGCGGTGGGGCTGGTCCGTGCGCTCGTGACAGACCCCCTGCTCATCTCGCACTCCGGGGACGAACCCGCCGCCCAACGGCTAGCGTGCGCCCGGGCGGCAGGGGCCTCGTTGGTCTTGGGTGCGATGGCCGGCGCACTCTGCCTGGTGGGGGCTGTCGTCGCTCCCGAGGCACCCGGACGAGTGCTGCAGGCGCTGGCGTTCGTGCTGCCCGGACTACTGCTCCAGGACGCCTGGCGACGTGCGTTCTTCGCCCTCGGCCGTCCCCGCGCCACCTTCGTGAACGACCTGGTCTGGTCGGTGCTCCAGCTGTCGGGCGTGCTGCTGCTGATCCAGGCGGGACAGCTGGAGGTCGCGCCCCTCGTCCTCGCCTGGGGCGTGAGCGGGGGGCTGGCGGCCGCGCTGGGATGCCTCCAGATCCGACGGGCCCCACGTCCCGTCCAGGGCATGAGGTGGTTGTGGGAGCAGCGCGCCCTCGGAGGTCGCCTGGGAACGGACTTCCTGATCAGCCAGGGGGTGTTCACCGTCGCGCTGGCCGTGATCTCGGCGACCGCGGGCCTCGCGGTGGTGGGCGCCATCCGCGCAGCCCAGGTGCTGTTGGCCCCCGTCCAGGTGATGCTGCTTGCCCTGTCCTCGCTCGCGCTCCCGCTGCTGGCGACCGCCCGGGTCGACGCCCCGCGCTTCCGACGAGTGCTGCGCGCCATCACGGTGGCGGGAGCCGGGTGCACGGCGCTCTACTGCCTCCCGCTGCTCCTCATACCGGACTCCGTCGGGTGGCGGCTGATGGGGGCCAGTTGGGTCGGCGCAGAATCGGTGCTGCCCCTGCTCTCGGCCCAGATGCTGCTGATCGCGGTCGCGACCGGCCCGGCCCTCGCTCTGAAGGCTCTCGCCCGGGCCACGGCTCTCCTGCGGGTCAGCGTTATCCAGGCACCGATCCTGCTGGTCGCCTCGGTGGCCGGGGCCGAGCTCGGCCGGGCGCCCGGCGCGGCGGCCGGGTTCGTGCTCGCCCACGTCGTCGGCACGTGGGTGATCTTGGGTGCGGTGCGGGGCGCCACCGCCGCGGTGGACGGTCTCGACGCACTGCCGCCGTCCCTCCCTGGAGGGAAGGACGGCGGCAGTGAGGTGAAGCCTCAGACGCAGGGGGCCTCGGGCGAGGAGTCTCGCAGGGAGACGCCTGCGGAGGACGGCACTACGGCGATCTCTCGACGTGCCTCCTGAGCTGTCCGAGGCCAGGTCACCACAGGGAGCTGTAGGCCGAGCGCGCGCGGGGGTTCTGGCTCACGAGGCTCGAGGCGACGTAGGACGCCGGCTCCTCGAAGTACGACTCGTAGGTCAGTCGAGCGCGGTAGCGCTCGAAGAGGTTGTGCATCGCACGGATGTAGAACGGGTTGTCCCCACCCGTGTGGCCAGCCCACTGGCTGCCGGACGAGACGCCCCACTCGCTCACGCCGACCTTGGCGCCCCGCTTGCGGGCCCACTTGAACCACCACTCGATGCCGTACTGCCGGTTGAAGCGAGCCTTGGCCTGCTTGGCGTTCCGGACCGCATCCCACTGGTCGTAGTAGTCCGGCGCCACGATGTCGACGTACTTCTTGCCCGGCCATGCGGCCGTCGGCGCCACTCCGGTCTGCGACTGACCCTCGTTGGGGGTCCAGGCGATGCGGAAGCGGTTGCCGGGGACACCGCGCAGCGCGGTGGCAGCCTCCCGGAAGCGCTGGCGCCATGCGCCCTGGTTGGCCTTGGTGATGTGCCAGCCGTTGGGGAGGTTGAACTCCTTGCCGATGACGATGATCGCGTCGCGCTCCCCCCGCTTGACCAGGAGGCGACCGAAGGCGCGCCACTGCTTCTTCGCGGGCGTGTTGACGCTTGAGTTGTTCGGCCATGTGGGGACCGTCACCTCGAGGCGCGCGCCCGCACGGCGGATGCCGGCAGTCTGGTCGAGCCACCACGTGTCCATCATCGTGGCGAAGGAGTCACGCTGCGGGTGCACCGAGACGATGTCGACGCTGGAGCCACGCATCCGCTCGAACGACTTCGCGGTCTGGGTGCTGTGCGCGAAGACCCCGGAGAGCCATGGCTTCCCGGACTGGGCCCGGGCGCGCTGCGACGGTGTGGTCTGGCGGGAGGTGTCGGCGGAGGCAGCGGAGGAGCCGGCCGAGGGAGCTGCCTGGGCGCCCGTGACGGGGGTCAGGCCGGTCAGGCCGATGGCGAGCAGGCCGGCGACGGCGGTGAGTCTCTTGTTCATGTTTCCTCGAACGAGGCGCCCGAGGGCAGGAGTCATCGTCCGGTCGGCGGTGCCGCCGGACGACGCACGTGCTGAGGTGGCCTGGACGTGGGCCGGTGGTGCAGTGGGCCGCGCTCACGCGGCAGTCCTCGTCGGGGCTCTCGTGGTCATGTGCTGGCGAATCGCTATCACCCACGCGTGGAACTCGCGCGAAGGGTGTGCGGCTGTCAGACGGTGATGTCCACCCACGGGTGTGTCAGAGCACACTCCCGCGCACCGTCGTCGCGACGCTTTCTACCCACTTGGGGCATTGACGAAGCGACGATGTGAACGTATACGCATCGTCAACATCAAGGCTAATTCCGGTGTCGGAAATCCGGCGTGAGCATCACCACAGGCGGTGCCCCGGAGCGGCCCCGACGCCTCGACCGCCGGCCCCAGGCGGCGTCCGGCGTACGGCGTGGGCTGCGCAGACGTGTAGCGAGGAGAACCATGGCCGTTTGACACGGTGTAGGAGTCTTGGCCGGTTCGACTGGTTGCCCAGCTACCTGACGCCACTTCCGCCTTGGTTCTCCTCGCACTCACATTCAAGCCCAGGCGCAACTGCCGCCACAGGGCCCAACGGCCCTGCCACGACCCACCCGCCACGAGGCAACGTGGTGCCCCCTGCGCGTCCCGCTCGCGACAGGCCGGCGACCGTCCCCCCGGGTCGTGTGCCCCACGACGCGCCCCGGCGCGCTCCCCGACACACGACCGACAGGGGGCCAGGGGCCCAGGGGGCCAGGGGGCCAGGGCCCAGGGGGCCGGGCGCACCCTCGGGGCAGACGTGTAGCGAGGAGAACCATGGCCGTTTGACACGGTGTAGGAGTCTTGGCCGGTTCGACTGGTTGCCCAGCTACCTGACGCCACTTCCGCCTTGGTTCTCCTCGCACTCACATTCAAGCCCAGGCGCAACTGCCGCCACAGGGCCCAACGGCCCTGCCACGACCCAGCCGCCACGAGGCAACGTGGTGCCCCCTGCGCCCCACCCCGCCTACTGCGACATCCAGGAGGGCGGCGGCGGGGGCGGTGATGTCGGCGGGACAGGCCCCGATGACATAGGCCCTGACCCTGCAGGTCCCGGCGGCGCACTCGGCCCTGGTGGCGGTGGCGGGGGCGGGGGCGGGGGCGCCGCACCGGGTGGCGGGGGCACGCTGCCGGAGGACATCGCCCCAGGCGGCACCGCCGCGGTCTGGAGAGCGAAGGAGCGGATGGCGCCCTGTCCCTCCAACGCTTGCAGCGCGTTCATGACCCGCTCACGTTCCTCGGAGGACAGCGGTCGCCCCGTGGCCTCGAGGTAGGTGATCACGCCCAGGTCGCGGAACAGTCGTTCAGGGTTGAGGGCCGCCCCTGGACCGCCCATCCCGGCGCCGGCGAGCGCCGTGTCTGCCTTGGCTGCGAGGTCGTTCGCGGCGGCCTTCGCCTTGTCGAGAAAACTCATGACCAGTACCTCCGACCGGTTCAGACGGGTTCCCGGGATCCGCTTCGAAGCCTACGCAGCGCGCGCCCGGCTCACTAGAGTCGTGAGCAGGTCCGACCACGGGGCCGGACGTTCACCCAGAGAGGGGACGACTGCCATGGCCATCCACGGATCGCTGTTCTCGGACTTCAAGGAGAACACCTCCCAGGACCCGTTCTCGCTGCAGAACAAGAAGTTGCTCAAGGTCCAGATGGGCTACGGGCCCGTGTGGGCGAGGAGCGGCTCGATGGTCGCCTACCAGGGCGACGTGCACTTCGAGAACAAGGGCGCAGGCGGCCTGGGCAAGATGTTCCGCTCGGCGATGACCGGCGAGGGTGTCGACATGATGCAGTGCACCGGACAGGGCGAGCTGTTCGTCGCCAACCTCGCCTCCGAGGTCCAGGTGATGTACCTCGAGAACGACGAGATCTCCGTCAACGGCGCCAACGTGCTCGCCTTCTCCTCCTCCATCGAGTGGGACATCAAGCGGGTCCAGGCGCGGGGCGCGGCGATGACCGGCGGCCTCTACAACGTCTTCATGCGCGGCACCGGGTACGTCGCGATCACCACCGAGGGCGAGCCCGTCGCCCTCGACGTGGCGAGCAGCCCGACCTTCGCCGACGCCCAGTCGGTCGTGATGTGGACCTCCGGGGTGCAAATGGACATCCGGGTCGACACCGGCGGCATCAAGTCGATGCTGCGCGGCGGCAGCGGCGAGACCTTCCAGATGGCCTTCACCGGCCAGGGCTACGTGCTGGTCCAACCGAGCGAGTCGGTCCTGCAGGGTGGTCACCAGGCGGCCGCGCCGACCAGCAGCGGCGGGGGCGGGCTCGGCGGACTGCTGGGTGGCTAGCTCGACTTGATCATCGCGCAGCGCTGGACTTGATCATCGCGCAGCGCTGGGTGCCGTCGACCCCCGGGAGCGACGCCTCGTGGGCCATCGTCGCGGCGAGCTGCGGGTCGATCTCGTCCTCGGAGAGGAAGCCATAGCCCAGGCGCAGGTAGTACGGCCCGTTCCACGGTACGGCGCGGAAGGTCGTGAGCGTGGTGGCGCGATGTCCCGCGTCGCGGCCCCACGCCTCGACGTGCTCGAGCATCGCCCGGCCGAGCGCGCGGCCGGCGAAGTCCGGTGCCACCGAGACCTGGGCCACGTGGGCGTTGGCGTCGAGCACCTCCGCCACGACGTACCCCGCGACCACCGAGCCGCCCCCCGAGCTGGCCCCCGAACCGAGCACCGAACTGGCCCCCGAACCGAGCACCGTCACCCAGAGCCGCCTCGCCTCGATCGCCTCACGCAGAGCAGCGATGTCGGGCAGGTCCTCGGCGATCTCCGGCATGCCGATGGTGCGGAAGACCCGCCCCGCCTCGACCTCGACGGTGACGAGCCGCGGGAGGTCCGCCTCGGTGCCGGGGCGGATCACGGGTTGCCGCATGGCGCCCACGTTGTCACGTCGCGCGCGGGCGGCGCACAACGACGAAGCGCCGCCCCCGGTCCTCGTGCGGAACCTGGGAGCGGCGCTTCGCTCTGGCGGTGGCGGAGGGATTTGAACCCTCGGTGGGCTTGCACCCACAAACGCTTTCGAGGCGTTCTCCTTAGGCCGCTCGGACACGCCACCGCCGGTGAATCTACCCGACCGGGTCGCCCGGACGGAATTCGGGCCACCCGTGCGGCGCGTCACCCACCTCAGCTCACGATGATCACGTGCAACGTCCGCGGCCCGTGCACGCCCTCGACCCGGTCGAGCTCGATGTCACTGGTCGCACTGGGGCCGCTGATCCAGGTCAGCGCGGACAGCGGGTCGAGCAGACCCATGGCGTCGGGCACGTCCGCCACCACCTGGTCCGCGGCGACGATGCAGACATGGATGTCCGGCACCAGCGAGATCGCCCGGCGCCCCTGGCCCGGCCCGTGGTCGAGCACGATCGTCCCGGTCTCGGCGATGCCCACCGACGCCCGGGTCACCACGGCGTCGAAGGCGTCGAGCTCCGCAGCCGAGAAGTCGACGTCGACCACGGCCCCTGGCACAGCCAGGTCGAGCCCGCCGGGCACCACGACGGCTGCCCCGGCGGGCAGCGCGGCGGCCACCCGGGCAGCCACCTCGTCGACACCGCAGCGCTCCACGACCGCGCGGTAGTCCGCGACCCGCTCGGCGAACAGCTCCATCACGTCGACACCGTCCCGGGCGGTGCGCGGCACCGGCGGGACCTCCCCGAAGCGCTCCACGTCGCCCAGGGCGTCGCGGACCCGCCCCAGGATCTCCTCACGGGCGCTGCTCACTGGTCATCACCTCTCGTGCCGCCGTCGGTCCGCTTCCACCACGCCCGGAAGGACTCCTTGGGTGGCGCGGCGATGTCGCGGGCCCCGGTCCACGCCGCCGCCCCCGGCCCCGGGATCCGCCCTGCGGCGGCCCGGCCGCCCGGCAGGCTCGTCCTCCCGAACCGGGTCAGCACCCGACCGGCCACCCCTGCCGCACGCTCCCCCAGCCCCAGCCGGCGGGAGTCGGAGAAGGCCCAGGCCGCGCCCTTCATGGCCAGCGCCTCGGCCTTCGGAACCCGGTCGTCGCGATGGGAGTCGACGACCTTCGTGCGCAGGTGGACCAGCACCTCCGGGATGTCGATGCGCACCGGGCACACCTCGAAGCACGCCCCGCACAGCGACGACGCGTAGGGCAGTGAGTCGGTCTGCGGGTCGCCGGTCCCCTTCATCAGGGGATTCAGGATCGCGCCGATCGGACCGGGGTAGACCGAGCCGTAGGCGTGCCCCCCGACCCGCTCGTAGACGGGACAGACGTTGAGGCACGCCGAGCACCGGATGCACCGCAGCGCCTGACGCCCCACCTCGTCGGCCAGTGCCCGGGTCCGCCCGTTGTCGAGCAGTACGACGTGCACCTCCTGCGGCCCGTCGCCGGGCGTGACACCGGTCCACGTCGAGGTGTAGGGGTTCATCCGCTCCCCGGTGGAGGAGCGCGGCAGCAGCCGCAGGAAGACGTCGAGGTCCTCCCACGTGGGGATCACCTTCTCGATGCCGACCACGGAGACCAGCACCTCGGGCAGGGTCAGGCACATCCGCCCGTTGCCCTCCGACTCGACGACGACGAGCGTCCCGGTCTCGGCGACGGCGAAGTTGGCGCCCGACACCGCCACCTTGGCGCGCAGGAACTTCTCACGCAGGTGCAGCCGGGCAGCCGCGGCGAGCGTGGCTGGATCGTCGGTCAGGTCGGCGGGGGCAGGTCGGCCGACGTCGGCCATCCGACGTAGGAAGATCTCGCGGATCTCGGCGCGGTTGCGGTGGATCGCGGGGACCAGGATGTGGGAGGGCAGGTCCTCGCCCAGCTGCACGATGAGCTCGGCGAGGTCGGTCTCCCAGGCGGCGATGCCCTCCGCCTCGAGGGCCTCGTTGAGGCCGATCTCCTGGGTGACCATCGACTTGACCTTGACCACCTCGTCGACGCCGTGGCTCTTGGCCACCGACGCGACGATCGCGCAGGCCTCCTCGGCGTCGCGCGCCCAGTGGACGACCGCTCCTCGGGCGGTCAGCGCCGCCTCCAGGTCGACCAGGTGCCGGTCGAGGTCGCGCAGCGCGGCGTCCTTGACGGCGGCGCCGGTGAGCCGAAGCTCCTCCCACTCCGGGACCTCCGCCACGACCCGGGCCCGCTTGTCGCGGATGGTCGCCGTCGCGTGGGCGAGGTTGTGGCGCAGCTGGGTGTCGCCCAGCGCCTCGCGCGCGGCGATCGGGAACGTCGGCATCCCCACGAACGTGCCGCTCATCGCGCGCCTCCCGTCGTACCGGCGGCCGCGACCGGGACCGGCCCGTCCTCGGTGCACGCCAGGATCTCGGCGAGGTGCATGACCCGCACCCCTGCCCGCTCCCGCGAGAGCATCCCGCCGATGTGCATCAGGCAGGAGTTGTCTCCGGCCACCAGCACCTCCGCGCCGCTCTCGCGGACATGGCGCGCCTTGTCAGAGCCCATCGCGACCGAGGTGTCGGCGTTCTTCACCGAGAACGTGCCCCCGAAGCCGCAGCACTCCTCGGCTCCGGCCAGCGGCGCGAGCCGGATCCCGCGCACCGCCTGCAGCAGCCGCAGCGGCTTGTCGCCGACGTGCGCGACCCGCAGCGAGTGGCAGGTCGGGTGATAGGTGACCCGGTGCGGGAAGTAGGCCCCGACGTCGATCACGCCGAGCACGTCGACGAGGAACTCGCTGAGCTCGAAGACCCGCGGCACCGTCTCCGCGACGGCGGCGACCAGCCCAGCGTCGCCGGAGCGCTTGGCGACCAGGCCGTGCTGGTGTCGCGCCGACCCGGCGCACGATCCCGACGGCACGACGATCGCGTCGTACCCCGCGAAGGCGTCGACGAAGCCGCGTACGACGGGCACCGCCTCGTCGAGGTAGCCCGTGTTGACCATCGGCTGCGCGCAGCAGGTCTGGGCGGCGGCAAAGTCGACCTCTACCCCCAGCCGGCGAAGCAGCCGCACCACCGCCTTGCCTGTCTCGGGAAACATCGCGTCGTTGACGCACGTGACCATCAGGGCGACACGCATGCGACCTCCTGCGGGCGGGTGATGGGAGCCAGCCTGTCAGAGGGCACGGACGGACGGGTCGGACTCGCGCGTCAGGATCCGCGGTGGCCGCGGAAGAAGTCGTCGATCAGCGCCATCGACTCGCCGGCCAGCACGCCGGCGAGGACCTCGGGGCGGTGGTTGAGTCGGCGGTCGCGCACGACGTCCCAGAGGCTGCCCACGGCGCCCGCCTTCTCGTCGTACGCCCCGAAGACGACGCGGGCGACCCGGCTGAGGACCGCGGCCCCGGCGCACATCGTGCAGGGCTCCAGGGTGACCACCAGGGTGCAGCCCTCCAGGCGCCACTCGCCACGAGTCCGGGCGGCCTGGCGCAGGGCCACGACCTCGGCGTGGCCCGTGGGGTCGGCGTCGGCCTCGCGCACGTTGCGACCGCGACCGATCACGGCGCCGTGCTCGTCCAGCACCACCGCACCGATCGGCACGTCACCGGTCGCGAGCGCCGCCCGCGCCTCGTCCAGGGCGAGTTCCATGGCCGGTGCCCACAGGGCGTAGAGCGAGGGGGTCATGCAGACGCGAGGCCGACTGCCTCGTCGAAGAGGGCTCCGAAGCCCAGCTTGCGAGCGATGTCGGAGAGCATCTCGTCGGGGAAGAGCTCGTAGTCGTCGATCAGCACGCCCATGTCCATCGCGTGCATGCCGACGTCGCCGCAGATGTCGAGGTCGCCGGCCGGCAACGGCTCGTCGTCCTCCTCGGGGAGCGGCAGCCCCAGGTGCTCGACCACGGAGAGCGCGAGCTCCCACTCGTCGGCCGCGGTCACGTCGGAGAGCAGCAGGCGCACGCTCGGGCCGGTGACGCGCACGAGGACGAAGAAGTCCTCGTCGATGGCGACCATCCCCAGCGCTCCCCCGTCCCCCGGGAAGCGACGCAGGGCCGAGGCGAAGGTGTCCACGTCGGTGACGACGGCGGGGGCCAGCTCGACCAGCTGCCACTCGCCCTCCTCGCGGTAGGCGGCCAGCGCGAAGTCGATGCCGTCCAGCTGGTCAGCCATCTGTGACTCCTCTGATCAGCGTTCCCGGCGCGTGCGCGCCCTCGGCCCGACCCGGGCCCATCCAGCCTGACAGACGGTGTGCGTCGTGGCCAACCCCATTCGGCACTCGCCATCTCGAGGGCACCGACTAGGGTTCGCCCATGCGCACCCACGTCGTCCACCACCCCCTCGTCTCCCACAAGCTCACGACGCTTCGCGACGAGACGACCGACTCCCCGACCTTCCGTCGGCTGGCCGACGAGCTCGTCACGCTGCTGGCCTACGAGGCCACGCGTGACGTCCGCGTGACCGACGTGGACATCACCACCCCCGTGTGCCCCACCACCGGCGTCAAGCTCGCCACCCCCAAGCCGCTCGTCGTACCCATCCTGCGCGCGGGGCTCGGCATGCTCGACGGCATGATGCGACTGCTGCCCACCGCGGAGGTCGGATTCCTCGGCATGGTGCGCAACGAGGAGACCCTCGACGCGTCGACCTACGCCGAGCGGCTCCCCGACGACCTCTCGGGTCGCCAGTGCTACGTCCTGGACCCGATGCTCGCCACCGGCGGCACGCTCGCCGCGGCGATCCGGTTCCTCACCGACCGCGGCGCCGACCACATCACCGCGATCTGCCTGCTCGCCGCTCCTGAGGGCTGCGAGCGACTCGAGCGCGACCTCTCCGACCTCGACATCCCGATCACCGTCGTCACGGCCGCGATGGACGAGCGGCTCAACGAGAAGGGCTACATCGTCCCCGGTCTCGGCGACGCCGGCGACCGGTTGTACGGCGTGGCGCACTGAGCGGTCGGCGTACGGATCTCGACGTCGGGCGCTGAGCGCCCTGCTCGATCGGCAGGGCGTGTCGGGCGCTGAGCGCCCTGCTCGATCGGCGGGGATCAGGCGTCGAAGAAGGGCACGACGCCGGTCGCGATGAGGACCATCACGAGCAGCACCAGCAGTCCCAGCGCGGCGTAGGCGATCTCCTTGTTGCCGCGCTCCTCCGGCGACTCCGGTGCGTCGTACCGGTGGCCGTCGGGGCGGGCCAGACGCTCGTCTTCCTCGGACTGCATGGGTCTCTCCTGGGGCTCGGGTTCCCTCCCCGGCGAGAGGGGAGGTACCCACCCCGATTGGTCACAGACGACAGGCGCCGGACCGTTCTTGGTGCCGTTGGGGACCAAACGGCAACAGGTCCGGCAACAGGTCCGGCGTCCCTACAGCGCCTTGACCGCCGTCAGGAGCTTGCCGAGCGTCTCCTTGGCGTCGCCGAAGAGCAGCGTGGTCTTCGGGTCGAAGAGCAGCTCGTTCTCGATGCCGGCGAAGCCGGGGCGCATGGAGCGCTTGAGGAAGACGATCTGCTGGCCCTCGTCGGCGTTGAGGATCGGCATGCCATAGATCGGCGCCTCGGGGCTGGTGCGCGCGGCGGGGTTGACGACGTCGTTGGCGCCGACGACGAGGACCACGTCGGTGTGCTTGAACTCGCCGTTGATGTCGTCCATCTCGACGAGCTGCTCGTAGGGCACCTGGGCCTCGGCGAGCAGCACGTTCATGTGACCGGGCATCCGGCCGGCGACGGGGTGGATGGCGTAGTCGACCTGGGTGCCGCGTGCGATGAGCACGTCGACCAGCTCGCGCATGGTGTGCTGGGCCTGCGCGACGGCGAGCCCGTAGCCGGGGACGATGATGACCCGGGCGGCGTAGCCGAGCAGGATCGCGATGTCCTCGGGCCCGGCCGAGCGGACCGGCCGGTCGGAGGCCTCGCCGGCACCCAGCGTCGAGCCGCCCTTGAGCGCCCCGAAGAGGATGTTGGCGACCGAGCGCCCCATGGCCCCGGCCATCAGCATGGTCAGGAAGGTGCCGGCCGCGCCGACGAGGGTGCCGGCGACCAGCAGCACGGTGTTGCCGAGCACGTAGCCACCCGCGGCGACCGTGAGGCCGGTGAACGCGTTGAGCAGCGAGATCACGATCGGGACGTCGGCGCCGCCGACGGGCAGCACGAGCAGCACGCCGAGCGCGAGGCCCAGCAGCGCCAGCACGATCCCGATCCACACCGTCGGCTCGCGTACGACGAGCACCGAGAGCACGAGAGCGGCCAGGAAGGCACCGGCGAAGGCGATCGGGAGGCCCGGGAAGACCACCGGCCGCGAGGTCATCAGCTCCTGCAGCTTGGCGAACGTGACCACCGAGCCGGCGAAGGAGACCGAGCCGACCACGATCGTGAACGCCGTGGCGGCCAACGGGAACCAGTCCGGCTCCAGGCCGTGCTCGGCGAGCTCGGCGAACTCGGTGAGCTCCAGCAGCGCCACGAGCGCGGCCGCGCCGCCGCCGACGCCGTTGAACAGCGCCACCATCTGCGGCATCTGGGTCATCTGGACCCGCTGGGCCCCCAGGAAGCCCCCGAGGGAGCCGATCGCGATCGCGCCGAGGATGAGCGGGACGTGGTCGAGGTCGAGGTAGAAGAACGGGATCGAGCAGGCCACGACCGCGGCCGCCGCGCCGATCAGGTTGCCGGCGCGCGCCGTGCGCGGTCCGGCCAGGCCCTTGAGCGCGAGGATGAAGCCGACCGCGCAGAGCAGGTAGACGAACTGGACCCAGGTGGGCATCACTTGCCGCCCTTCCCGGTGGTCGCGGCGCCGGCCGTGGGCTTGCGCCGGGTGAACATCTGCAGCATCCGGTCGGTCACCACGAAGCCGCCGACCATGTTGATGGCGGCCAGCACGATGGCGATCAGCCCCACGACCAGGGCCACGGTGCTGTCGGTGGTGCCGGTCACGATGATGGCGCCGAGCAGGATGACGCCGTGGATCGCGTTGGCCCCCGACATCAGCGGGGTGTGCAGGGTCGAGGACACCTTGGCGATGACCTCGATGCCGACGAACACGCTCAGCACGAAGATCGTCAGCCAGACCATGGACTCGTTCATCGGCCCGCCTCCTGCTCGTCGGTCGGCAGCGGTCCTTCGACCAGCTCCCGGGTGGGACCGTGGACGATGGCGCCGCCGCGGGTGACACAGGCACCGGCGACGATCTCGTCGTCGTGGTCGGGGTCGAAGGCGCCCTCACGGGTCATCAGCGTGACCAGGTTGACGATGTTCTGCGCATAGAGCCGCGACGCCGGGCCGGGCATCTGCGAGGGCACGTTGCGTCCGCCCCACACCTGTGCGTGGCCGATCCGGACGATCTCGCCCGCGACCGAGCCCTCGATGTTGCCGCCGGTGTCGGCGGCGAGGTCGACGACCACGGATCCGGGCTTCATCTGCTCGACCATCGCCGAGGTCACCAGCATCGGCGCCCGTCGACCCGGGACGGCGGCGGTGGTGATCAGCGCGTCCGCGGCGGCGATGTACGGCGCGAGCAGCTCGCGCTGACGGGCCGCGCGGTCCTCGGTCATCTCCCGGGCATAGCCGCCGGAGCCCTCCAGCGTCTCGAGCTCGAGCTCGATCGCCTGGGCGCCCATCGAGCGGATCTCCTCCGCGGCGGCCGCGCGCACGTCGTACGCCTTGACGACGGCGCCGAGCCGCTTGGCGGTGGCGATCGCCTGCAGGCCCGCGACGCCGGCGCCGAGCACGACGACCTGGGCGGGAGGGACGGTGCCGGCTGCGGTCATGTTGAGGGGGAAGAAGCGGCGCAGCAGCCCGGCCGCGACGATCGCGCAGCGATAGCCGGAGACCAGCGACTGCGACGACAGCGCGTCCATCGACTGGGCGCGCGAGATCCGCGGCACGAGCTCCATCGCCCAGGAGTCGACGCCGCAGTCACGCAGATCGGCGACCACGTCGGGCACCTGCCCGGTCGGCAGGAACGAGATCGTGGCGGCACCTCGCCGCAGGCGGCGCACGGACGCGACCTCCAGCGGCTGGACCGACACCACGAGGTCGGCGGAGTCGAGGGCGGCGTCGTCGAGCAGCGCGCCGGCTGCGACGTACTCCTCGTCGGCGATCAGGGCCTGGGCACCGGCACCGGGCTCGACGGCGATCTCGTAGCCCAGGGCGGTCAGCTTGCCGACCAGCTCTGGCACGAGCGCGACACGGGTCTCTCCGGCCCGGGTCTCCCGGGCGACTGCGATTCTCATCCCCTGCAACCTAGGGCAGACCCGCCGGCGGGGTGCACCCGGCACACCGAAGCGGTGCGCGACGACCGGTCTGGGGCGTCAGTCGAACGGGACACGGGCGATCTCCTCGTAGCGCGGACGCCGTCGTGGGCCCTCCCCGAGATGGGAGGCGACGAGGGCGATCTCGCCCACCTCCCACGCGGGGCCGGCGTAGGCGTCCAGCAGCCGGACCCAGTTGGTGACCTCGGCGGGGAAGCCCAGCCGGGCGATCGTGAGGTGGGGACGGAACCGCTGCCCGTCGACGGGCACCCCGGCCCGGTTGGCCGCGGCCCGGGCGCCGGTCGCGAGCCGGCCCAGCTCCTGGTCCCCGTGCTCGTCCAGCTCGAGCCCGGCCCACAGCACCCGGGCCCGCGCGACGTCCGGGAACGCCCCGCCACCGGCGATCCGGGTGCGGAACGGCGTACGTCGGTGCGCGGCGCGCTCGAGCCGCTCCACGAGGTCGTCGAGCGCCCGGTCGGGCACGTCGGCCAGGAACGCCAGCGTGCAGTGCACCTGGTCCGCCTGGGTCCACCGGAGGTCGCCCGCCTCACGGCGCGGCTCCAGGAAGGCGTCGAGGTCGTCCAGCGCGTCTTGGGGCGGCACCACGGCCACGAACATCCGCATGGGGCGAGGCTAGACGGCGCGGGCTCCGGGGTGGAGCGGATTGGCCCTTCCCCGGCCCACCTGCGATGGCGCACAGTGGACGACATGCCACCCAAGACCGCCACCAACACCGAGGTCGACCTCGAGGGCCTGCTGGACTTCGTGCGCGACCGCCACCAGATGCTGCTGATCACCACGCGCTCCGACGGGCGCCCCCAGGCCTCCCCCGTGACCGGGGGCGTCGACGACGAGGGCCGCATCGTCATCTCGACCTACCCCGAGCGCGCCAAGACCGCGAACGCCCGTCAGCGCCCGCAGGTCAGCGTGGTCGTCCTCTCCGAGGAGTTCAACGACGCCTGGGTCCAGGTGGACGGCGACTGCGAGGTCGTCGACGCGCCGGAGTCCGTCGAGCCGCTGGTGACCTACTACCGCAACATCGCCGGCGAGCACCCGGACTGGGCCGACTACCGCGCCGCGATGCGCCAGCAGGGCAAGTCGCTGCTGCGCATCACCCCGACCCGCTGGGGCCCCATCGCCACCGGCGGGTTCCCCCCGCGTCTGGCGGACTGAGGGGGTGTCGGTTTCCCCGGCCGACCGGGGATCGCTGAACTTGTCAGGCGAAACTTCGCCCGACAACGTCAGGTTTCCCCGGTCGACCGGGGAAACCTGACGTGCCGGCCAGCCTCACAGACCGAGGTCGCGCCCGATCAGCATCTTCATGATCTCGTTGGAGCCGGCCCAGATCTTCGTGACGCGGGCGTCGCGCCAGGCGCGGGCCACGCGGTACTCGTTCATGTAGCCGTAGCCGCCGTGCAGCTGGACGCAGTGGTCGAGCACGTCGTTCTGCACCTGCGAGGTCCACCACTTCGCCTTGGCGGCGTCGACCGAGCTGAGCTTGCCCGCGGAGTGCTTGACCACGCACTGGTCGACGTACGCCTGGGTGACCTCGACCTGGGTGACCAGCTCTGCCAGCAGGAACTGGTTGTGCTGGAAGTTGCCGATCGGCTGGCCGAAGGCCTTGCGGTCCTTGGCGTACTGGATCGTCTCCTCGAGGATCTGCGCGGCGTGGGCCAGGTTGGTGACGGCCGAGCCGAGGCGCTCCTGGGGCAGGAACTGCATCATCGAGATGAAGCCGGTGTCGAGCGGGCCGATCAGGTCGGCGTTGCTGACCCGGACGTCCTCGAAGGAGAGCTCGGCGGTGTCGGACTCGTCCTGGCCGACCTTGTCGAGGACCCGGCCGACCGAGAAGCCCGGCAGCGAGGTGTCGACGCCGAAGAGCGAGATGCCCTTGGCCTTCTTCTCCGGGCTGGTGCGCGCGGCGACGACCACGAGGTCGGCGCTGCCGCCGTTGGTGATGAAGGTCTTGGACCCGTTGATGATCCAGTCGTCGCCGTCGCGGACGGCGGTGGTCTTGAGGTTCGCCAGGTCGGAGCCGCCGCCGGGCTCGGTCATCCCGATGGCGGTGAGCAGCTCGCCGGAGCAGAAGCGCGGGAGCCAGCGCTCCTTCTGCTCGTCGTTGGTCAGGTGCACGAGGTACGGCGCGACGATGTCGGCGTGGATGCCCAGGCAGGAGGGCAGCGTCATGTTGACCTTGGCGAGCTCCTCGGTGAGCACCGCGTTGAAGCGGTAGTCGCCGGCCTCGGAGCCGCCGTACTGCTCGGGGACCTCCAGGCCGAGGAAGCCCTGCTTGCCGGCCTCGAGCCAGAACTCACGGGGCAGGCCGTGGTCGCCGGCGTACTCCTCCATGTTGGGCACCACCTGGCGGTCGAGGAACTCCTTGACCGATGCCCGGAATGCCTCGTGGTCCTCGTCATAGATCTCGCGCGTCATAAGAGGATCGTACCCACCAGTAACCATCTGAGGACGTTGGTCCGCCGAACACGAGGGCCGAGGGGCCCTTGCCCACTTCCGGGGAGCGGGCGTTGGGTGGGTGCCATGGCAGACAAGGGCACCCGTAGGAACGCCATCCAGAACCTCGAGGCCGGCCGGCCCGATCAGATCCGCAACGTGGTCCTGGTCGGGCCGGCTTCGTCCGGGAAGACCAGCCTCGTCGAGGCGCTGCTGGTCCAGGCCGGAGCCCTCTCCCGACCGGGCTCGGTCATCGACGGCACGACGGTCTCCGACTTCGAGGACTCCGAGCAGGCCCACGGCCGCTCGTCCTCCCTCGCGGTCGCGCCACTCGTCCACCGCGGAGTCAAGGTCAATCTGCTGGACACCCCCGGCTACGCCGACTTCGTGGGCGAGGTGCGCGCGGGCCTGCGCGCGGCCGACTGCGCCCTCTTCGTGCTGGCGGCCAACGAAGGCGTCGACCACGCCGCCACCCAGCTGTGGGCGGAGTGCGCCGAGGTGGGCATGCCGCGCGTCGTGGTGGTCACCAAGCTCGACCACCCGCGCGCCGACTTCACCGGCGTCCTGACGGCTGCCCAGGCGGCGTTCGGCGACAAGGTGCTGCCGGTGCTCGTCCCCGACGGCGGAGGTACGACGTCACTGCTGCGCGCCGGCCCCGCGGTGGCCGGCGCCGGGGGCGACCCGCGTCGGGGAGCGCTGATCGAAGCGGTCATCGAGGAGTCCGAGGACGAGGGCCTGATGGAGCGCTACCTGGCCGGCGAGGAGGTCTCCGAGGACGCCCTCGTCGCCGACCTCGAGCGCGCGGTGGCCGGAGCCTCGCTGCACCCGGTCCTCCCGGTCTGCGCCACCACCGGCGCGGGCTGCGACGAGCTGCTCGAGCTCATGGTCCGCGGCTTCCCCTCCCCCGCCGAGCACCGGCCCCCCGAGGTGTTCACGACCGCGGGCGCTCCGGCCGAGGCCCTGGCCTGCGACCCGGACGGGCCGCTGGTCGCCGAGGTCGTCAAGACCACGAGCGACCCCTACCTGGGCCGGGTCAGCCTGGTCCGGGTCTTCTCCGGGACGCTCGAGGCGGACGCCGCCCTGCACGTGTCCGGCCACTTCACGTCGTTCTACGGCGAGGGCTCGGGCCACCAGGACCACGACGACGACGAGCGGATCGGAGCCCTGGGGCACCCGTTCGGGCGCCAGCAGGTCGCTGTCAAGCGCGTCGTCGCGGGCGACATCGCCGCGATCGGCCGGCTCAGCGGTGCGGAGACGGGCGACACGCTCTCGGCCGTGGACCAGCCGCGGGTGCTGCGCCCCTGGGCGATGCCCGCGCCCTTGCTGCCGATCGCGATCGAGGCCGCCACGAAGTCCGACGAGGACAAGCTCTCCGTCGCGCTCGCCCGCCTCAGCGCCGAGGACCCGTCGCTGCGCATCGAGCAGAGCCCCGAGACCCGTCAGCTGGTGCTGTGGGTGATGGGCGAGGCGCACGCCGACCTCGCGCTCGACCGGCTGCGCGACCGCTTCGGCGTGAGCGTCGAGCAGCGCGAGGTGCTTGTGCCCCTGCGCGAGACCTTCGTCGGCAAGGGCGTCGGCCACGGCCGCCACGTCAAGCAGTCCGGCGGCCACGGCCAGTACGCCGTGTGCGACATCGAGGTCGAGCCCCTCCCGGGCGGCAGCGGCTTCGAGTTCGTCGACAAGGTGGTCGGCGGCGCCGTCCCGCGCCAGTACGTCCCGAGCGTCGAGAAGGGCGTCCGGGCCCAGATGGAGCGTGGGGTCCTCAACGGCTACCCGGTGGTGGACCTGCGCGTCACGTTGACCGACGGCAAGTCGCACAGCGTCGACTCCTCCGACATGGCCTTCCAGAGCGCCGGCGCACTGGCGCTGCGCGAGGCCGCCGCCGACGCGGGCGTCACCGTGCTGGAGCCGTACGACGAGGTGCTGGTGCGGGTGCCAGACGACCAGGTCGGCGCCGTGATGGGCGACCTGGCGGCCCGCCGCGGCCGACCGTTGGGCAGCGAGCAGACCGAGGACCGGCACAGCGTGATCCGGGCCCACGTCCCGGCCCTCGAGCTGGTCCGCTACGCCATCGACCTGCGGGCGGCCACGCACGGGACCGGGACGTTCACCCGGACCTTCGACCACTACGAGCCGATGCCCGACGGTCTCGTCGGCCAGGTGGCCGATCGAGGCTGAGCGCGAGCTTGACACCCGAAGTCTAATTCGCGAATACTCTCTCCCTACGAGGGGAGTACCCCATCATCGCGTCGCCGTCACTACGGCCGGCCCAGTCCGACCCGGTGCGCGAGCCGCCTGACCCGGCGGTGGGAGAGACCTCCAGCAGCCCGCCGCGCGCGGGCGGATGGAGGCGTGACGATGAACGTTCCCCTGTGGGCCTGGGCAGCTGTCCTGGCCGTGATCCTCGCGATGCTGGCGGTCGATCTGTTCGCCCACCGCACGGCCCACGTCGTGTCGGTGCGGGAGGCGGCGATCTGGTCGGCCGTCTGGGTCAGCCTCGGCCTGGCCTTCGGAGGCGTGGTCTGGTGGGCGTACGGCGCCCAGGCCGGCGGTGAGTACTTCGCCGGCTACCTGATCGAGAAGTCGCTCGCTGTCGACAACGTCTTCGTCTTCGCGCTGATCTTCACCTACTTCGCCGTCCCCCGGGAGTACCAGCACCGCGTGCTGTTCTACGGCGTGCTCGGCGCGCTCGTGTTCCGGGCGATCTTCATCGCCGGCGGAGCCGTGCTGATCGAGAACTTCGCCTGGGTGCTCTATGTGTTCGGCGCCTTCCTCGTCTACACGGGCTGGAAGATGTTCACCCACCGCAACGCCGAGCCGGACCTGTCCCGCAACCCGGTGCTGCGCTGGGTCAAGCGGTGGGTGCCCACCACGGACGAGCTCCACGGCCAGAAGTTCTGGGTGCGCCGCGCGGGGAAGTGGGTCGCCACCCCGCTCTTCACCGTGCTGATCCTGATCGAGGTCACCGACATCATCTTCGCGGTCGACTCGATCCCCGCGATCTTCGCCGTCACCCAGGAGCCGTTCCTGGTCTTCACCAGCAACGCCTTCGCGATCCTGGGCCTGCGGGCGATGTACTTCCTGCTCGCCGACCTGATCCACCGCTTCGTCCACCTCAAGGCGGGCCTCGCCGCGATCCTGGTCTTCGTTGGCATCAAGATGCTGCTGCTCGACGTCTACAAGATCCCGATCTGGCTCTCGCTGAGCGTCATCGCGACCTGTCTCGTCGTCGCGGTGGTCGCGAGTCTGCGGGCGACGGCCTACCCGCCGAGCAGCTCCACGAAGTCACCGAGCGTGACCTCCGACTCGAGCTCGTGACGGAGGTGGGCCGAGCGCACCACCGTGTAGCGGTTGCGCCGGCCCACCTTCTGCTTGGTCAGGCATCCCTGCGTCTCGAGATCGCGCACGATCTGCTGCACCGCCCGCTCGGTGATGCCGACGACCTGCGCCATGTCGCGCATCCGGGCGTCGGGGTCGCGGGCGAGCGCGACCAGGACGTGGCCGTGGTTGGAGAGGAAGGTCCAGGCGTCTCGCGTCACGTGAAGCACGCTACGCGAGTCGCGCTTCGTGAGTATCCGACTGGGACCCGACCTGTGATGGGGACGGCACCCACCCGCAGGTGTAGGACCGGACCAGACCGGGCACATCTCACGGGGCACGGGCACACCGTGCTTTGATCGTTCCAACTCCGGCACGGCGTCGGAGGGGAGAGAGGCACCACTGATGGAGACCTGGCCGGGAGCGGCGTACCCGCTCGGCGCGACCTTTGACGGCAGCGGCACCAACTTCGCGCTCTTCAGCGAGGTCGCCGACAAGGTGGAGCTCTGCTTGTTCGACGAGGCACCCGACGGCACCCGCACGGAGACCCGGGTGAAGGTGCGCGAGGTGGACGCCCACGTGTGGCACTGCTATCTCCCGCAGGTCCAGCCGGGGCAGCGCTACGGCTACCGCGTGCACGGGCCCTGGGACCCGTCGCAGGGGATGCGCTGCAACCCCAACAAGCTGCTGCTCGACCCCTACGCCAAGGCGACCAGCGGCGAGATCGACTGGGACCAGTCCCTGTTCGGCTACAACTTCGGCGACCCCGACTCGCGCAACGACGACGACTCCGCGCAGCACATGACGCTCGGCGTCGTCATCAACCCGTTCTTCGACTGGGAGGGCGATCGTCCGCTCGGGATCCCCTACAACGAGACCGTCATCTACGAGGCGCACGTCAAGGGTCTGACCCAGCTGCACCCGGACGTCCCCGAGGAGATCCGCGGCACCTACGCCGGTCTCGCCCACCCCGCGGTGACCGAGCACCTCACCAAGCTCGGCGTCACGGCGCTGGAGCTGATGCCGGTCCACCAGTTCGTCCAGGACAGCACCCTGCTCGAGAAGGGCCTGCGCAACTACTGGGGCTACAACACCCTCGGCTTCTTCGCGCCGCACGCGGACTACGCCTCCGCTGCCCGCAACGCCCAGGGCCAGGGCCAGCAGGTCCAGGAGTTCAAGGCGATGGTCAAGGCCATGCACGCCGCCGGCATCGAGGTCATCCTCGACGTGGTATACAACCACACGGCCGAGGGCAACCACCTCGGGCCGACGCTCAGCTTCCGGGGCATCGACAACCCGGCGTACTACCGCCTCGTCGAGGACGACGAGCAGTACTACATGGACTACACCGGCACCGGGAACTCCCTCAACGTCCGGCACCCGCACTCGCTGCAGCTGCTGATGGACTCGCTGCGCTACTGGGTCACCGAGATGCACGTCGACGGCTTCCGCTTCGACCTCGCCTCCACGCTGGCCCGGGAGTTCTACGACGTCGACCGACTGGCGACGTTCTTCGAGCTCGTCCAGCAGGACCCGGTCGTCAGCCAGGTCAAGCTGATCGCCGAGCCGTGGGACGTGGGCCCGGGCGGCTACCAGGTGGGCGGCTTCCCGCCCCAGTGGACCGAGTGGAACGGCGCCTACCGCGACACCGTGCGCGACTTCTGGCGCGGCGAGCCCTCGCTCGGTGAGTTCGCCAGTCGGATCGCGGGGTCCTCGGACCTCTACGAGCACTCCGGGCGCCGCCCCGTCGCGAGCATCAACTTCGTCACCGCCCACGACGGCTTCACGCTGCGCGACCTCGTGTCCTACAACGAGAAGCACAACGAGGCCAACGGCGAGGACAACAACGACGGCGAGAGCCACAACCGCTCGTGGAACCACGGCGTCGAGGGACCGACCGACGACCCCGAGATCCAGCTGGCCCGCGCCCGCGAGCAGCGCAACTACCTCGCGACGCTGCTGCTCAGCCAGGGCGTCCCGATGATCGCGCACGGCGACGAGCTCGGCCGCACCCAGGACGGCAACAACAACACCTACGCCCAGGACTCCGAGATCAGCTGGGTGCACTGGGACCGCGCCGACCAGCCGCTGGTCGAGTTCACCGCCGCGGTCACCCGCCTGCGCCACGACCACCCGACGTTCCGCCGCAAGCGGTTCTTCACCGGCGGCACCGTGCGCACCGGCGACGGCGAGCGCCTCAACGACATCGTCTGGCTCCACCTCGACGGCCGTCCCATGGAGAACGACGAGGACTGGGAGGAGAGCGGCAAGGCGATCGGCATGTACCTCAACGGCCAGGGCATCGCCGGCAGCGACCACCGCGGCCAGCGGATCGTCGACGACCACTTCCTGCTCTACTTCAACGCCGACGGGCCCGCCGAGATCACCCTTCCGCCCGAGGAGTACGCCGAGGCGTGGGACGTCGTCATCGACACCGGCGGGTCCGCCGACAGCCGCGGCCCGTGCCCGGCCGGCGCGACGATCCCGATGGAGACGCGCAGCATGCTGGTCCTGCGCGAGTACATCGAGCCGGAGGCAGACGTGGACCACTCGGTGGCGGCCTCCGTCGCGGCCCAGACCCAGTCGGCCCACCCGAGCGGAACGCGATGAGCGAGACCGACCAGACGACGCGGCGCGTCCCCGACCGGGCACCGACCAGCACCTACCGGCTGCAGATCACCGAGGAGTTCGACCTCTACGCGGCCCGGGACCTGCTGGACTACCTGCACGGTCTCGGGGTCGACTGGGTCTACCTCTCGCCGCTGCTCGCGTCGGAGCCGGGCAGCGACCACGGCTACGACGTGGTGTCCCACGACGACATCGACCCCGCCCGCGGGGGCGCCGAGGGCCTGGCCGCGCTGTCGGCCGAGGCCCGCCGGCTCGGGATGGGCGTGCTGGTCGACATCGTCCCCAACCACGTCGGTGTGGCCACGCCCCACCAGGGCGCCTGGTGGTGGGACCTGCTCAAGCACGGTCGCGACTCCCAGCGCGCCAACGCCTTCGACATCGACTGGGCGGCCGGTGACGGCCGGATCCGGATCCCGGTCGTCGGCGACGACGACCAGGCCGAGTCCGGCGGTCCGATCGCCCACCTCGCCCTGGTCGACGGCGAGCTGCGCTACCACGACAACCGCTTCCCGATCGCGCCCGGCACCGACGACCCGTCGCTGCCCGGCGGCGCGGAGCCCAACGCGGTGCACGACCGGCAGCACTACGAGCTGGTCAACTGGCGGATGGCCGACGACGAGCTAAACTACCGGCGGTTCTTCGCCGTCAACGAGCTCGCCGGCGTGCGCGTCGAGGACCGCGACGTGTTCGAGGAGTCCCACGTCGAGATCCGGCGCTGGTTCGATGAGAAGCTGATCGACGGGCTCCGGGTCGACCACCCCGACGGCCTGCGCCATCCGGGCGGCTACCTGCGCGACCTCGCCGGTCTCAGCGGCGACGCCTACGTGCTGGTGGAGAAGATCCTCGAGCCGGGCGAGCAGCTGCTGACCGACTGGGACACCGCGGGCACGACCGGGTACGACGCGCTAGGGCTGATCGACCGGCTGTTGACAGACCGCGCCGGGCAGGGCCCCCTGGACCAGCTGGAGACCCGGCTGCGCGGTGCACCCGTCGACTGGCACCAGATGATCCACGACACCAAGCGCGCGGTCGCCGACGGCATCTTGAACTCCGAGGTCCGCCGGATCACCCGCGAGGTGGAGCAGGTGCTGGAGACGGCGGAGGTGACCAGTCCGGGCACCGAGGAGATCGTGGACGCGGTGGCCGAGCTGCTGGCCTGCTTCCCCGTCTACCGCTCCTACCTGCCCGAGGGGCGCGAGTACTTCGACGAGGCACTCGCGCTGGCGCTGCGACACCGCGCCGACCTGCGGCCGGTGCTGGACGTGCTCGCCCCTGTCCTGACCGACCCGCAGAACCGGCCCGCGCTGCGCTTCCAGCAGACGAGCGGGATGGTGATGGCCAAGGGGGTCGAGGACTGCGCCTTCTATCGCTGGTCGCGACTCACCTCTCTCAACGAGGTCGGCGGGGACCCGAGCGTCTTCTCCGTCAGCCCGGACGCCTTCCACGCCTCGATGATCGAGCGCCAGACCCTGTGGCCGCTGGCGATGACGGCGCTGTCGACCCACGACACCAAGCGCGGCGAGGACGTCCGCGCCCGGATCACCACGATCGCGGAGCTGCCGGCCGAGTGGGACGCGACGCTCACGCGCCTGCTCGAGCTCGTCGCGATGCCGGACGCCGGCTTCGCCAACCTGCTCTGGCAGGCCGTCGTCGGCTCCTGGCCGGCCGGTCGCGAGCGTCTGCACGGCTACGCCGAGAAGGCGATGCGCGAGGCCGGCGACCGGACCACCTGGACCGAGCCCGACGAGGCCTACGAGTCGGCGGTCCACACCGCCGTCGACGCGGCCTTCGACGACGTCGAGGTGCGCCGCACGATCGAGGAGTTCGTCCACCGCGTCACGGCTCCCGGGTGGGTCAACGCCCTGTCGGCCAAGATGCTCGCGCTCACGATGCCCGGTGTCCCGGACGTCTACCAGGGCAGCGAGCTGTGGGAGCAGAGCCTCGTCGACCCCGACAATCGGCGACCGGTCGACTTCGACGTCCGCAAGGACGTGCTCGCCCAGGTCCGCGGAGGCGTCCGTCCGACGATGCCGACGACTCCGGGCGACCCGGGTCACGCCAAGCTGCTGGTCACCAAGGTGGCGCTGACCCTGCGCCGCGACTGCCCGGGCCTGTTCCGGGGCTACGACCCGCTCAAGGCCCGCGGACCCGCCGCCGAGCACGTGGTGGCCTTCAGCCGCGGCGACGTCATCAGCGTGGTCACCCGACTGCCTGTCGGACTCGCCGCCCGTGGCGGCTGGGACGACACCGTGCTGCCGCTGCCCCCGGGCACGTGGGTCGAGGCCGTCACGGGTCGCACGGTCACCCGTGACGCGCGGCTCTCCGATCTGCTGGCCACCTACCCCGTCGCACTGCTGGTGCGCGAGGAGGACTCCTGATGACCTCTCCCACCCTCTCAGCCCCCCGGCGCGCCCGCGGCCCCTTCGACGTCTGGGCACCGACCCCCGAGCGGGTCTCGCTCAGCATCGGCGACCGGGTGGTGCCGATGCGGTGCGGCACCGACGACTGGTGGACGCCGGCCGAGGACGTCGGCGACCTCGCCGTGGCCGGGGTGGACTACGGCTACCTCGTCGGCGACAACGAGACGGTGCTCCCGGACCCGCGCTCGCGGCGCCAGCCACACGGCGTACACGCGCGGTCGCAGGTGTTCGGCCCCGCGTCGTACGCCTGGGGCGACGGCGCCTGGACCGGGCGTCAGCTCGCGGGCGCGGTCATCTATGAGCTGCACGTGGGGACGTTCACCCCCGAGGGGACCCTGGACGCAGCCGTCGGCAAGCTCGACCACCTGCGCTCGATCGGCGTCGACCTGGTCGAGGTGATGCCGGTCAACGGCTTCAACGGCACCCACAACTGGGGCTACGACGGCGTGCTGTGGTCGTCGGTGCACGAGGGGTACGGCGGTCCCGAGGCCTACCAGCGCTTCGTCGACGCCTGCCACGCGGCCGGGATGGGGGTCGTGCAGGACGTCGTCTACAACCACCTCGGGCCGTCGGGCAACTACCTGCCGGAGTTCGGGCCCTACCTGAAGGCCGAGGGCGCCAACACCTGGGGCTCGATGGTCAACCTCGACGGCGAGGGCAGCCCGGAGGTGCGCCGACTGATCCTCGACAACGTGCTGATGTGGTTCGACGACTTCCACGTGGATGCGCTGCGTCTGGACGCAGTGCACGCACTGTCGGACTCCTCGCCGGTGCACCTGCTGGAGGAGATGGCGATCGAGGTCGCCGCGCTGTCCGCGCACCGGGGACGGCCGATGACGCTCATCGCCGAGTCCGACCTCAACGACCCGCTGCTGATCCGTCCGCGTGAGGCCGGTGGCTACGGCCTCGACGCGCAGTGGAGCGACGACTTCCACCACGCCGTCCACGTGGCGCTGAGCGGGGAGACCGAGGGCTACTACGCCGACTTCGAGCCCCTCTCCGCGCTCGCGAAGGTGTGTGAGAAGGGGTTCTTCCACGACGGCACGTTCTCGTCGTTCCGCGACCGCGACCACGGCGCCCCGATCGACACCGACCACATGCCCACCTGGCGGCTCGTGGTCTGCAACCAGAACCACGACCAGATCGGCAACCGAGCCCGCGGCGACCGGCTCTCCGACCCCTCCCCCGGCCACCTCGACGACGGCCAGCTCGCCTGCGCCGCACTGCTGACCCTGGCCGGACCGTTCACGCCGATGCTCTTCCAGGGCGAGGAGTGGGCGGCCTCCACGCCGTTCCAGTTCTTCACCTCCCACCCCGAGCCCGAGCTGGGCCGCGCGACCGCCGAGGGCCGGATCCGAGAGTTCGAGCGGATGGGCTGGGACCCGGCCGTCGTCCCCGACCCCCAGGACCCCGAGACCTTCGAGCGCTCCAAGCTCGACTGGTCCGAGCTCGAAGGCGGCCGGCACGCCCGGATCCTGTCGGTCTATCGACGGCTGGCCGAGGTGCGCCGTGCCCGGCCCGAGCTCACCGACCCCTCCTTCGGCTCCGTGCAGTGCACGGCCGACGAGGAGACGCACCTGTTCACGATGCGGCGCGGGGACGTGCTGATGGTGGTCAACTTCGGCACCTCGGCGGCGAGCGTGCCACTGGCTGGCCCCCACGAGGTGCTCTTCGAGACCGGAGATGCCGTGGCCCTCGACGGCGACACGCTCCAGGTCCCGGGCCATCAGGGCGCGCTGGTGGCCGTCGTCCGGTGACCCGTGGGGCGGCGCGCGGCCGGTTCGTTGATCGAGCAGCCTGCGCAGCCCCACCTCGGTGGTCGAGCAGGTTGCGCAGCCCCGCTCGTTGGTCGAGCAGGTTGCGCAGCCGGGTTCGTTGGTCGAGCAGGTTGCGCAGCAACCGACGTCGAGACCCACCCGCGAAAAAAGTTCTCCACAGTCTGCGCGTCGCCCCGCTTCTGGCCCTGGGAATGTCGGTGGTCGCTGATCCAATAGATCCATGCCCCAGACAGCTCCCGACACCGCCGCCGCGGTGCTGGAGGCTGCCCGGATCACCCGCGTCGGAGCTGATGCGGCCGAGGCTAGACAGCTTCGGTTGGCCGTGGACTGGGCGGCGATGCACTCGGTCGACTCCCTCACCGATGCCGCGCTGGCCCACGACGGGTACGGCGACCGGGGCCTGCCCATCGCCGGGGAGGGTGCCCCGTTGGTGGCGGAGTTCGCGGTCACCGAGTTCGCTCTCGCCGTGGGCCTGTCCACCGACGCCGGTGGCCGCTACGTCGGCCAGGCCGTGGAGCTGCGCTACCGGTTGCCCAAGGTGTGGGCGCGCGTGTGTGCCGGCGACCTGGTCGCGTGGAAGGCTCGCCGCATCGCCGACGCCACCATGAGCCTCGTCCCCGACGGCGCGGCGTTCGTGGACCGTCACGTCGCCTCCGTGGCCCACAAGATCGGCATCACCGCGCTGGACCGGCTGATCGAGGAGGCCCGGGTCCAGTTCCAGCCCGAGGACGCCGAGCAACGCCGCCGCGCCGCTGCTGATGGGCGCTGTTTCGATGTCGACACCGACCAGGTCTCCTACGACGGCACCATGCAGATCCGCGGCGAGCTCGACATCGCGGACGCGATGGACCTCGACGCCGCCGTCACCGCCGGAGCCGAAGCCCAGCGTGCCCTGGGCTCGGAGGAGCCCCTCGGTGCCCGTCGGGCGAAGGCGGTCGCCGACCTTGCCCGCCAGCAGTTGGCCTTCGACCTCAACACTGAATCCGGTGACGACGCGACATCGGCTCAGCGCGGTGGATCCGACTCACCCATCAGCGCTCCGGATCAACCGCGCTCATCCACCCCGGCCCCTGACGGCCCTGCCCCCACGCACGAGACAGCGCGTCGTCCACGCCAGGTCGTCCTCTACGTCCACCTCTCCCACGACGCCCTCCGCGCCCGGGGCCTCGACCACGACGGCGTCCACCTCGCCCGGGTCGAGAACACCCGCTCCTTCGTCTCCGCCGACCAGGTCCGCGACTGGTGCGCCAGCCCTGACACTCAGATCACCGTGAAGCCGGTGATCGATCTCGAGGACCACGTCCACGTCAACGCCTACGAAGTCCCCGACCGCCTCGTCGAACGCGTCGCGTTGATCAACCACACCTGTGTGTTCCCGTGGTGCACGAGACCAGCCCGCAAGCTCAAGCCCGACGGGCACCGTGCCGACTGCGACCACGTCCGAGAACACGCCGCCGGCGGAGCCACGTGCTCCTGCAATATCGCCCCGCTATGCCGGCGGCATCACCGGCACAAGACCCACAGCCCGTGGTCCTACACCGTCGTCGACCCCGGCACGTTCCTGTGGACCAGCCCGCAGGGCTATCAGTACCTCCGCGACCACACCGGCACACTCGACGTCACCCGCGACCGGTCGCGCGCCGTACCACCGCCCGACCAGTAGCTGCACCGCCCCGGACCCCGTCGTAGGCAGCATCCGGCGGGGGCTTCGGCGCGTCTCCGGGTGGGTCTCGACGTCGGTTGCTGCGCAACCTGCTCGACCACCGAGGGGGCGGTTGCTGCGCAACCTGCTCGACCAGCGACCGGGATGCGCGACCCCCGGAAGCCGGTCCGCACAGCACGAGAGCCCGGCCGGCCCCTGCTTCAGGGCCGACCGGGCTCGGGGGTGCGGTCAGATCAGCCGGCCGCGTTGGCGAGGTCGACGACCTCGTCGTCGGCAGGTGCCTCGACGTCGATCGGCTCGTCGAACTCCGAGAACGTGAACTCACCGGGCTCGTCGCCACCGGGGACCGTCATCTTGAGGATGTAGTGCTTGCCCTCTTCGCTGCCGACCCAGACGGTGGTCTCCTCGCCGTCCTCCTCCGAGGAGATCTCGATGGCGGGGGTGCCGTCGACCTCGGTCTCGCCGACGACCTCGCCCTTCTCCTCCGCGGACTCGGACTCGTCGTCCTCGTCCTCGAGGTTCTCGAGGAACGCGTCGAGATCGCAGACCTCGGTGAACCCACCGTCGGGGACCTTGGCCCACTTGTCGCCGATCATCGCGATGATGGCCTCGGCCTCCTGGCCGCCACCCTCGCCGACGCTCGCGGTCCAGAACTCCTCGGTGCCCTTGAGGTAGGAGTCCTCGCCCAGGCCGATGATCTCGGCCTCGGCCCCACCGAGCGCGATCGTGCCGGCGCAGTCTCCGGCGGTGTTGAGCTGCAGGTCCAGCGACATCTCGCTGCCGTCGTTGCTGAAGGTGCCGGCCATCCGCACCGACTCGAGCGCGCCCATGTCCTTGAGCGCGGCGTCCTGGATCTCTTCGAGCGACTTGTCAGCGAAGTTCTCGCTCGAGGACTCGCCGGAGTCACCGGACTTGTCGTCGTTGTCGTCACCGCCGCACGCTGCGGTGGCGGTCAGCATCACGGTGCCCGCGACGGCCGCGGCCAGCCTGGTTCGCCTGTTGTAGGTCACGTCATTCCTCCTGGGTCTGTGGTGTCATGAGATCACAGTGCGGGCACAGTCCCGGACGGCTCTCACACGATGCGGCCGGCGGCTCAGACATGAGGCGCTCCGCGGATGGGCATATGACTCCTATGGCTGACTCAGCAAAGCGCATCCTTGTGACGGGGGCATCCGGCTTCATCGGACGCCGCCTGGCTCCCGCCCTCGTCGAGGAGGGGTACGACGTGCGGTCGATGACGCGGCGTCCGGAGAGCTACAGCGGCGCCGGGACACCGGTGTTCGGCGACGTCGGCGACCCGGGGAGCCTGGCTGAGGCACTCACCGACATCGACGTGGCGTTCTACCTCGTGCACTCGCTGGACTCCCACGACTTCGAGGAGCGCGACGCGGCTGCGGCCCGGGCGTTCGGCACGGCGGCCGGCGCGCTGGGCGTGCGTCAGATCATCTACCTCGGCGGGCTCGGTGACGAGGACGAGAAGCTGTCGGCCCACCTCCGGTCGCGTCGCGAGGTCGAGAAGCTGCTCGGCGAGGGCGGGGTGCCGGTGACGGTGCTGCGCGCCGCGATCATCGTCGGGCACGGCGGCATCTCCTGGGAAATCACCCGTCAGCTCGTGAAGAACCTGCCCGCCATGATCGTCCCGAAGTGGGCCAAGACCCGCACCCAGCCGATCGCGCTCGACGACGTGGTGCGCTACCTCGCCGGCGTCATCGACCACCCCGACGCCCTCGGTCGGATCTTCGAGGTCGGCGGGGACGAGCAGATGTCCTACATCGACATGCTCCGCGAGGCGGCTCTCATCGAGCGCGGCACGTCGGTGCCGATCGTGCCGGTGCCGGTCCTGACGCCCAAGCTGTCGTCGTACTGGCTCTCGCTGGTCACCGACGTGGACCTCACGACCGGGCGCAACCTGATCGACTCCATGAACAACGAGGTGATCGTGCGCGACAGCTCGATCCGCGACGTGGTGCCGGGGAGCACGCTGTCCTACAGCGAGGCGGTACGACGAGCCCTGGCGGACCGCCGGGTGGAGGCGGCGGGCGGCGACGCCGACCAGGAGGCGGCCCGGCGCAAGGACTGACGGGGCAACCCGGCCACGAGCCCTCAGGGGAAGAGCAGCGGCAGCGCGTAGAGCATGCTCACCGACCAGGTGACGTGGGTGATCATCGGGGCCAGCACCCCGCCCGTCCGCTCACGCTGCCAACCCGCCACGGCGCCGAGCAGGACGGCAGCGAACGCCAGCATCACGTTGCCGGTCAGCAGCGTCACCACGGAGTAGACGATGGTCGTGACGACCACACGATGCCGGGGCACGGCGTCGTACACCGCCCCGCGGAAGAAGAGCTCCTCCGCGAGCCCGCTGAGGAACGTGATCACCAGCAGCACCGTCTGCGAGCCCTCGTCGGCATGGGAGATCACATTGCTCACGGCGTCGCTGAGGAAGTCGATCTGGCGGACCACCAGGGCGCCCATCACGAAGAGCGCGGCCAGGCCGAGGCCGGTCAGGAACGGCAGCACCACCGGGCGCCGCCCGGACGGCTCGTTGCCCATCCGGCCCAGGTGCACCGGGCCGGCGGCGAAGGAGCCGACCGTCCACAGCACCGCGAGGCCGAAGGTCGCGGGATAGAACCACCAGTCGCCCGCCTCCAGACGCAGGGAGAACGCCAGCAGCGCCGCCCCCATCGTGATGAAGACGACCGTGGTCACCCGCTGCCGACTGAGCATGCCGTGAGTGTAGGAGGGTGCGCCGCGCCGTTGCCCACCCCATGCATAGATCGGCGGTCCGCGGGGAAGGAGGCCCGCGCACGGTCAAGAGCCGTCGCCGATAGGAGCCCCAGATGAACGACCTGACCACCGAGAGCGAACCCGTCACCGCGGCCTTCCGTGCCGACGGGAGTGTCGAGGTGCACGCGCGTGGCGCGCAGCACGTCTTCGACAACACCCCTGGTCTGGGGGACGCGCGGGACAAGGCGCTCAACTTCCTCTGGGACCTGGCAGGCAGCCCCGACTCCGCCCAGCCGTTCCGGGTCCACACCACCGGCCCGGACGGGCTGCCGACCTCGCTGGTCGTGACTCCCGACGGCTGGTACTACGACGAGCGGACCCCGGCCACGAACTGGCCGATCCCCCGCCTCACCCCGGCGGATCCGGCCGCGAACGGCGTCTCCCAGCCCGCCCCGCCCCCGACATTCGCTGAGAGCCCCGTCGAGCACACCGCGATCGTGCCGCGGATCGCGCCGGCTGATCCTGCCCCCAGTGATGCGAGCCCGGGCGATCCACTCGCTGACCCTCTCCACGACCCGCTGACGACACCGCCGGCGGACCAGAGCCCGCCGCCACCTGCGCCACCTGAGGTCGCCGCACCGATCCCGCAGGACAGCCCACCGATCCAGCCGGCCTCTCACGTGCAGCCGGCTCCTCACCCCCAGCAGGCCCCGCCCCTCGCCGGGCCTCCTCAGCCCGCTCCGCACTACGAGGGCGCCCGACGAGCCACCCCGCCGCCGGAGGAGCCCCGCTCCGACCTGCCCGCCCCCGGGTCCGTCGGCAGCGTCCACCGCTCCAGCCGCCCGTCGTTCATCACAGCCGGCCCGGCCGTCCAGCCGGCGTCGCAGGGGTGGCGTGGAGCGCTCAACAAGATGGGCTTCCGTCTCGACCCCGGCCCCAAGGAGCAGTCGTTCCGCGACGACGTCGCCGCGGTCTCCCAGCACTGGCCCGGCCCACGGGTGATCGCCGTGGCCAACGGCAAGGGCTCGGCCAACAAGACGCCCACCACGGTGATGCTCTCGGCGGTCTTCGCGCGCTACGGCGGCGCGGGCGTGCTGGCCTGGGACAACAACGAGACCCGGGGGTCCCTGGCCTGGCGGACCCAGCGCGCCAACCACGAGTCGACCGTCCTCGACCTGCTGCCGCGGGTGGACGACCTGCTCTCCACCACGGCCCAGTCGGCTGAGATGAGCTACTTCACCCACCACCAGCCCGACGACAAGTACGACGTGCTGTGGTCGGACCAGTCGGTCGCCGGGGACCACGTCGTGTCAGCCGACGACGTCGACAACATCTATCGGGTGGCGTCGCGCTACTACCGCCTCGTGGTGATGGACTCGGGCAACAGCGAGCGCGCGCCCAACTGGCGCACGATGATCAAGCACGCCGACACGCTGGTCGTGCCCTGCACCAACGTGGAGGACACCCCCGAGGCCGGTGCCCTGATGCTCGAGGCGCTGGCCAGCCGCGACGAGCACTGCCGCACGCTCGCACAGAACGCCGTGGTGATCGTCTCGCAGCGCACGCCCGGACGCGATCCCAACATGGACCGCATCGCCCGTGACTTCGCGCCGTTGGTGCGCGAGGTCGTCCGGATCCCGTTCGACCCGGCACTGAAGTCAGGGGTGATCCACTTCGGCGCCCTGCGCGCCGAGACCCAGCGGGCCTGGCTCGCGGCCGCCGCGGCGGTCGCACGAGGCGTGTGAGACGGGCTCAGGCCCGCACGTAGGCGCCGTCGACGAGCAGGGGGACGTGCGGGCTGGTGTCGAGCTCGGCTGCGATGGCGACGTCGCCCGCGAAGCCGTGACCGGCCAGCTCCCGCCCACCCGCGCAGCCACGCAGCCGCCCGGGCAGGTCGTCGACCGCATCGCGGAAGACGGCGGCTGCGGCCCGCGCCTCCGGGCTCATCCGGTCGGCCCCCACCGC